>CAWHLF010000014.1:0-27275 GCA_963830085.1 uncultured Actinomycetes bacterium
ATCGCGCCCGATCGTCGCGCAGGGCGCGAGGGGCAGGGATGGCACCGGGTCCGCGTGCCGGCCGCTGAAGAGCGAGCGCCTCGAGGGGCGCTGCCGCAGAGCCGCAGCGATGTCCTTATCGCCGCGCTGCATCTCGCCGTCGGCGACTGGAACGCCCAGCACGACGCGCCAAGCCGGCGCGTCAGCGTGCTGTCGCACACCGACCTGCGGCCGCCCGCCTGGCGCGAGGACACGATCGGCAACTTCTCGGTGACCGCCCGGATGTCGACCCGCGTCGTGATCGGGTCACGCCTGAGCGGGCCATGCGGGCGATTCCGCCCAGGCCGCCCGCAACAGGAGCGCGCGGACGGGCATCGCGCTCGTGGCCGCGCTCGAGCGGGCAGGCCTTCTGTCGCTCTGGGCCAAGCAGTCGACGATCGTCCTCGCGCCGCTCACCACCAACGACCACGTCGACAGCTCTGCGCTCTGCAATCTGGGTTCCGTGGCCCCCGTGCGTTCGGCCGCAGGCAGGCAGGTCGTCGAGCTGTGGTTCTCTGCACCCGCGCGGTCAGCGTCGATGCTCTGCGTCGGAGCGGTGACGATCGCCGGGCGCCTGCACCTGACGTTCCGCTACCCACACGACCTGCTCGACGCCGCCGCGGCCGCGCGCTTCGCCGAGTGCTATCTCCGCCAGCTCCGCGCCGTGACCGACGTGGTACGGCGCGCGCCCGCGCGCTGAGCTTCGCCTACGGCGCGGTGCCGCGCTCGGCGTGCTCGTGGCTCGCGTCGCGCGCCGTGACGCCGGGCGGCAGCACGGCGCGCGGGGTCCGGGCGAGCACGAGCGCGCAGACGAGGAAGTACCCCGCGAGCGGGAAGGCGCGGCCCGGCGGCGGCGGGGCCATGTGCTCGTCGAGGAGGTCGAGCAGCCAGAGGATCGACGCGAAGACATCGGCCTGCGGGTGCTCGTCGCCGGTGCCCGCGGCGAGCCGGGCGAGGGCGAGCGACTCGGCGGGATCGCCGCCGGCGAACACCCGCCCGAACGCGGTCGTGAGGTGCGCGACGACGCGCTCGAGCAGGAGGTCGAGCGGCGGTGGCGGACCCGGCGGCGGACCGAGGTCGAGCGGGTCCTGCCCGCTGACGAGCCGCTCGATCTGACCGCCGAAGACCCCGGCGATCTGCTCGCGGCGCGAGGCCTGCTTCGAGCGCGCAGCGCAGGACGTTGATCGCGCTCTCCAGCGGCCGCCCGTACGGCGAGTCGCTCGCCCAGAGGACCTGGCCGGGAGGCACGAGACAGCAGAGCGAGAGGATGTCCGACGGGTGCCACCAGGACGTGTCGATGAAGACGTTCGGGTGCTCGGGCAGCTCGCGCACGAGCCAGGCGAGATCGGAGATCGCGCAATGCGCGAGGATCAGGCGGGCGTCGGGGAGCTCACGCGAGTACTTCACGGTGTTCGTCCCGAGCGCGGGGATGCCGCGCCCGGCATGCACGAGCACGATGCCCTTGCGCTCGTGCGCCAGCGCGACGAGCTCGCGCACCGCCGGCTCGCCCATCCCGAACCCCTCGGCGCGCGGGTGCAGCTTGATCCCGGCCGAGCCGCGATCCATGCAGCGGCGCGCCTCGGCGACCGCTCCGGGCTCGTGCGGATCGACCCGCGTCAGCGCGACGAGCCTGCCGCCGGACGCCGCGGCCTGCTCGAGCACGGCGTCGTTGGCCGCCGTGTAGCCGCCGGGCTCGTGCATCGGGAAGACGAGCGCGCGGGCGCCGACGATCTCGAGGGCGGCGAGCAACTCCTCGGGCGTCTGGCGGAACGTGTCCGGGTCGTTCTGGCCGAAGTGCGTGTGGGCGTCGAAGAGCGCGGGCCTGCCGGCCTCGTCCATGAGGGCTTCGAACCACGGGCGCAGGATGGCGTCGATGTCGCCGGCGGCGGGCACGGGCGGACCCTAGTGGGTCGTCGAGGTCTCACGGCTCAGCGCCGGCACGGCGCACCCGGTCAAGCCGAGGCGCTGGGCCGGCGCTGCCTCGCCGTTCAGCCGTGAACGGTGAGCGTCCGCAGGCGGCTGTACCCGCTGATGTGATCGCCGTCGCCGGCGACCTTCACGCGGTAGACGCCGTCACGCGACACGCGGACGCGGCGACTGTAGGTCGACTTGGCGGTGCCGGCGTCGCGCAACGTCGTCCGTGAGACGGTGATGAAGCCGCCGCTGGCCGAGCGCTTCTGGATCGACACCGTGCGCCCGTCGTGGGCGGGGAAGACCGATCCCGAGAAGCGCACGAGGCTGCCGCGAGCGGGGGTGGTGTCGGAGAGGTTGAAGCCGACGCGGATGCCGGACCCGCACGAGCGAAGCGGGGCTCGTGACCGGCGGCGACGTCTGGGCGACGACGCGGTACTGCGTGTTCAGCAGCGGCTTGACGGTGAACGCGTAGGCGCCGTTGTTCGCGGTCGTCGTCGTCGCGGCGGTGGGCTTGTAGCTGTCGCCGTAGGGACGGCTGTCGTCCTGCTCGAGCCGGACGGCGACGCCGGAAGCGTTACCGCTGAGGCGGCCGTTCAGCGTCGTGGCGCCCGAGAAGACGATGATCGACGGCTTGGCGGCGATCGTGATCGCCGTGGTGCCGGTCGGCGGCTTCGGGGGCTTGGCGGGCTTGGCGGCCATCGCCGCGGGCGAGAGGGCCAGCGCGAGCAGCGTCAGTCCGGGCAGGATGAACTTGGTCGGCATGAAGGAGCGTCTCCGAAAGGTCGGCGTGGGGGCGGGCGACATGGAGGCTCCGCCCCGGCTGATGCGCTGCGATCGGCCTCCAGAAGTGCAACATCCACTATGAGGCGACCGGCGCCCGAAGGCGAGCAGGTCTCACGATCCGCTGCGATCACCCTGGTCGCTGACGGAGACTCGACGTCCACACTCGGACCAGGGTGAGCGCCGCGGATCTCAGGGATCGGATCAGGGATGCCACCCGATGTCCGGCGCGGCGGCGAGGAGCAGGATCGTCCCATGCTCACCCCAAGGTCTCCCAGCTCAGCGCCGGCACGGCGCACCCGGTCAAGCCGAAGCGCTGAGTCGCGCCCCGCGCGACAATGCGGTTCGTGCTCGGCGACGCCGACAGAGCCCACCTCGAGGACGCCTCTATCCGCGGGCGCTCGTCGAGGCGGGCGAGCTCGACTCGCCCCGCAACCGCGCGATCGCCGCCAGCGACTACTGGCAATTCCTCCAGCTCGGAGGCGGCACCGACGCCGACGCGATCGCGATGGTCGCCAGCGGCCTGCGCTCGTGCGACGCTCGCGCTGCCCGCGAGCCGCGCGGGCGCGGGCGGCATGTGATGCAGGTCACCCGGTCCGACCCGCCGCAGGTATAGGTTCGTAGAGGCTGTGGGGAAGGGGACCGATCTCAGCCATGTCGTGGATCTCGTCGCCGATGGGGTCCGCAAGCAGCAGTGCATCCTCTTTCTCGGCGCCGGTGTCCACGCCCCGCCTCCTGACGAGTCGCCGTTTCACTACCCGGCCGAGGAGCGCCCGCCGATCGGCGCGGACCTCAGCCGCGAGCTCGCCCGCGTCAGCGCGCTCGCCGAGCGCTATCCGCAGGAGGACCTCTCGAACCTCCAGCGCGTCGCGCTCTTCTACGAGATCGAGCGCTCCCGCCATCAGCTCGTCGATGCCGTGCGCAGCGCGGTGCAGGTCGGCAGACAGCCGTCGCCGATGCTGCATGCGCTCGCCGCGCTCGACTTCCCGCTCGTCATCACGACGAACTACGACCAGCTCTTCGAGCAGGCGCTGGCAGCCGCCGGCAAGCAGCCGCGCGTCGCCGTCTACACCCCGAACTCGAGGCCACGACCGACTACCGCGACCCAACCCCGCAGAGCCCGATCGTCTTCAAGATCCACGGCGACATCGCGCGCCCGGAGACGCTCGTGGTCACCGACGAGGACTACATCCAGTTCGTCCTGCGGATGAGCAACAAGGACCCCTATGACCCGGTCCCGCTGACGCTGAAGTTCTACCTGACCGGCTGGACCACGCTGTTCGTCGGCTACAGCCTGCTCGACTACAACCTGCGCCTGCTGTTCAAGACGCTGCGCTGGAAGATCGACAGCGCCAACGTCCCCGACATGTACTCCGTCGACCACCGGCCCGACCCGCTGATCCTCGACGTCTGGCAGAGCCAGCGCCGCTACGTGAAGTTCATCGCCCAGGACGTCTGGTCGTTCGTCCCGGAGCTCTACGAGAACGTCACCGGCGAGGAGCTCGCGCCATAGCGGTCACGGGCCCCCGCGACATCGCGGTCCCCGCCGTCCCCTACCGCGGGATCCGGCCGTTTCGCTACGTCGACCACGCGATCTTCTTCGCCCGCGAGGAGGAGACCCACCGCCTCGCCAGCCTCGTCGCCGTCTACCGCGGCGTCATGCTCTACGGCGACTCCGGCAACGGCAAGTCGTCGCTCATCAACGCCGGCCTGCTGCCGGAGGTCGTCGGGCTCGGGCTCGGGTTCTCGTTCGAGCGCGTGCGCGTGCAGCCGCGGGCGGGCGAGGAGATCGTCGTCGAGCGCATCGCGACCGACGAGGACCGCGACGGCGGCGACTACCTGCCCTCGCTCCTGGCGGCTCCCGACGACGCGTCGCCGCAGGTCGTGCTCTCGACGGAGGCGCTCGAGGAGCGCCTGCGGGCGGGCTGCGCCGACCACCGGCCGATCGTCGTCTTCGACCAGTTCGAGGAGCTCCTCACGCTCTTCGAGGATCCCGCCGCGCTCGCGCTGCAGCAGCGCGTCGTCGACCTGCATCGTCCGGCTCCTGCACGACCCGCTGCCGATCAAGGTCGTGCTGTCCTTCCGCGAGGACCATCTCGGCCGGGTGAAGCAGCTGCTCGCGGCCGCGCCGGAGCTCGTCGACCAGGCGCTGCGGCTCGGGCCGCCCTCGGAGGAGGCGCTGCCGACGATCATCCGCGGCCCCTTCGAGCGCTACCCGGGCCACTTCGACCACGAGCTCGAGCCGGCGCTCGCCGAGCGCCTGCGGGCGGTGCTCGCCGACCGCTTCAGCGCTGGCGAGCTCAGCCTCTCCGAGGTCCAGACCGTGTGCCTGCGGCTCTGGCAGTCGGGCGATCCGCGGACGCTGCTGGAGACCCGCGGCGTGCAGGGGATTCTCGAGGACTACCTCGGCGAGGAGCTCGACGCGTTCCCGCCCGAACAGCGGATCGCCGCGGTCTCGCTGCTCGCGCAGATGGTGACGTCGTCCGGGACGCGCAACGTCATCTCCGCCGACGACCTGCTGCACCGCGTGCGCGAGGAGGAGGACATCCCCGAGCGCCGGCTCGAGCAGGCGCTCGAGCGGCTGGAGAGCGAGTCCAAGCTCGTCCGCCGGGAGCGCCGCCGCGACATCGACCTCTACGAGATCACGAGCGAGTTCCTCGTGCCGTGGATCAGCCAGCGCCGGATCGAGGCGCGCCGCCAGCAGGACCGCCGGCGCGAGCGCCGGCGGGCGGCCGTCTTCGTCGCCGCCGGGGCGATCCTCGCCGCGATCGCGGTCTGGGCGCTCGGCCAGCGCAGCGACGCGCGGCGCGAGGCGAAGGTCTCGGCGGCGCTCGCGCTGGCGGCGACGTCGGCGTCGCAGCTGCAGAGCCAGCCCGACGCGGCGCTGCTGCTCGCCCTCGACGGCTACCGGCGCGTCCAGCGCCCGGCGACGCGCAGCGGCCTCATCTCGGCGCTGCAGGGCGCCCGCGGCTCGGGCGTCCTCGGCATCCTGCACGGCCACTCCGCGCCGATCTTCAGCGTCGCGTTCAGCCCCGACGGCAGGACGCTTGCGTCGGGCAGCGACGACGGCACGGTCCGGCTCTGGGACACGCGCACGAACAAGCAGCTCGGCGACCCGCTGACCGGGCACGACGGGACGGTCTACGGCGTCGCGTTCAGCCCCGACGGACGGCGGCTGGCGACGTCGGGCGCCGACCACACGGTCCGGCTGTGGGACGTCGCCGGCCGTCGCGAGGTCGCGCGGCTCGAAGGCCACACCGGGCTGGTCTTCAGCGCGGTCTTCAGCCGCGACGGCCGCACGCTCGTGAGCGCGAGCCAGGACCGGTCGGTCCTCGTCTGGGATGCCCGCGACGGCCGCCGGCTCGCCGGCCCGCTGCGTCATCCGGACTCTGTGCAGATGGCGGCCGTGAGCCCCGACGGCGCGACGATCGCGTCGGCGTGCAGGGACGGCAAGGTCCGGCTATGGGATGCGCGCACCGGCGAGCTCGTCGGCGAGCCGCTCGCCGGACACACAGGCGAGGTCGTCGATGTCGCCTTCAGCCCCGACGGGCGCAGGCTCGCGTCGGCGAGCTTCGACGACACCGTCCGGCTCTGGGACGCGCGCACGCGGCGGCCGCTCGCGCGGCTCGCGGGCCACTCCAACGCCGTCTACTCCGTGGCGTTCAGCCCGGACGGGAAGACGCTCGCCTCGGCGAGCTCGGACCGCACGATCCGTCGCTGGAACGTCGCCAGCGGGCGGCCGGCCGGGGCGATCACCGGCCACGTCGGAACGATCTTCACGCTCGCCTTCAGCGCTGACGGGCGGCGGCTGGCGTCGGGCTCCAACGACGCGACGGTGCGGGTCGCCGACGCGACGGCGCCCGGCCCGCTCACCGGCCACCGGAAGCCTGTCCGCAGCGTCGCCTTCAGCCGCGACGGGCGGTCGCTCGTCTCCGGCAGCACCGACCGGAGGGCGATGCTCTGGGACGCGCGGACGCACCGCCGACTCGGGACGCTCACGGGCAGCAGGGACTCGGTCTTCTCGACCGCGTTCAGCGGCGACGGGCGCCTCGTCGCGACCGGCGGCGCCGACAGCAGGGTCCGGCTGTGGGATGCGAGCACCCGGCGGCCGCTGCGGACGTTCGAGGGGCACGACGGCGACGTCTTCGGGGTCGCGGTGAGCCGCGACGGAGAGACCGTGGCCTCGGCCGGCGAGGACGCCACCGTGCGGCTGTGGCCCGCGGACGGCAGCCGGCCGCGCGTGCTCCGGGGCCATCGCGACAAGGTCTATGCCGTGGCGTTCGGCCCGGGCGGAACCGTCGTGTCCGGCGGCCGCGACAAGAGGATCCGCTTCTGGGACGCCGCGACGGGCCGGCCGGACGGCAGCCCGCTCACCGGCCACACCGACTGGGTCTACAGCCTCGCGCTCACCCGGGACGGGCGGACGCTCGCATCGGGCGCCTACGACAACACGGTCCGGTTGTGGGACGTCCGCACGCGCCGCCCGATCGGAGCCCTCCGCGGCCACACCGGCCCCGTCTACAGCGTCGCCTTCAGCCCCGACGGTGGCTACCTCGTCTCGGCGAGCGAGGACGACACGACGCGCGTGTGGGACCTCGCGACCCGGCGCCAGATCGGCTCGCTCGCCGGCAACGGCCGGACGATCGATGCGGTCGACTTCGCTCCCGACGGCACGCTGGCGGTCGCGGGCCGCGGCACCGAGATCCGCTTGCTGTCCGACGTCGTCTGGAGCGACTTCGCCGCGATCCAGCGCACGGTCTGCGCGCTCATGGGCGGCGAGCTGAGCCGCGCCGAGTGGGAGCGAGCTGCGCCGGACATCGACTACGGCCGTAGCTGCTCCTGACCCTAGTCGCCGCCCGCGGCGCCGCCTCCGGCGAGCTCTTCGGCGGGTGCCGCCGCGTCTTCGTCGAACGCCGGGTCGGGTCGGTCGGGGCCTGGGGTCATCGTCGGGCCCGTCGGTGCCCCCGGTCTGCGGTTCGGGCTCTTCGTCGCCATGTGGCTCGGGGGGCGGATCGTCGTCAGGGTCCTCGATGTCGCCTTGGACGATCTTGCTGGGCGGGCTTGCGCCGGAGTCGTCGCCCGGCGGTCTGTTGGTCGGGCCGTCGTCAGGCGGGCGCGGTCGTCGTCCTCGACGCTCGAGGCGCCGCCAGGGTACTTGGCCGCGTCGCCGCCGGTGTCGCTGCCGCCGTTGGGCGGGCTGTCCCCGGCTGCACCTCCGCCCGAGCCCGACTCCGCGGCGGCTCCGCAGCCTGCCGTCACGAACGCCGCCGGAAGGATGACCAGGACGAGCGCGACGAGCAGCACGGAGAGCGCCGGGCGTCCGGGCCGTTGATCGCCGGCCGCTGAGCTTCGATGTCGGACCACGCTACTGGCCGGCCTCGGCCGCGTCGGGGGCGACCGCGGTCGAGCCAGGATCGACGGGGGCTGCGTTCTCGTCCTGCTTCGGGTCCCACTTGCCGGTGAGCCCCGGGCCGTCCCTGGGCGGTCCGCCGGCGAAACCCTGGCTGCCGCCGGATTCAGGCGGCGGGCCGGGGCGGGATCGTCGCCCGGCATGTCTTCCTCGGGGTCCTCCTCGCCCAACTCGTCGTCGCCCGGCTCCTCGTCGCCACCGTCTTCGAAGTCGCTATCGCTGGGCGGCTCTTCACCGGGAGACGCACTCGCTGCGCCCCCGGGCGAGTCGCCCGGCGGGCCGTCCTCTGGCTCGTGCTCGACGCTGGACGCGCCGGCCCCGCCGCCACCCGTGTCGCTGCCGCCATTCGGCGGGCTGTCCGCAGCGGAGGGGCCGCCGGAACCCGAAGTGTCGGCGCCGGCGCCGCAGCCGGCGGACACGAACGCGGCCGGAAGGATGACCAGGGCGATCGCGACGAGCAGCGCGGAGAGCTGTGGCCTCGTGCGGTGATCGGCAGGCGCCGCAGATCGATCTCTGGTCATGACCACTCCCCTTCCAGCCACGCTACCGGTCGGTGTCAAGTGCGACTCGCACTGACATTCGCTTTCAGTGAAAGAGACAACCGCAGACAGCTCCTGATACGTGTGATCCTCGACACACCGCTGTAGCGTGCGATCGTCATGGCCGAGCTCCTCGCGTTCGTCGCCGTCGCCGTCGTCGTCATCGTCACGCCCGGTCAGGACACGGCGCTGACGGTCCGCAACACCCTTGTCGGCGGGCGCCGGGCCGGTGTCCGGACGGCCGCCGGCGTCGTGTGCGGGCAGGTCGTGTGGGTGCTGGCGGCGAGCGCCGGCGTCGCCGCGCTCGTCGTCGCCTCCGAGCCGGCGTTCGTCGCGCTGAAGCTCGCGGGCGCCGCGTATCTCGTCTACCTCGGGGGCCGGGCGCTGCTCGCCGCCGCCCGCGGTGGCGCCGGCACGGCGCATGACGCGCCCGCCGCGCGCGGGACCGAGCTGCGCCAGGGCCTGCTGAGCAACCTCGCCAACCCGAAGATGGCGGTGTTCTTCACGAGCCTGCTGCCCCAGTTCGGCGACTCGTTCGCCGCCCTCATCGCCCACGGGCTGCTCTTCTGCGCGCTGACGCTCGCTCTGGCTCTGCGCCTACGCCGTCGCGGTCGCGCGCGCCGGCGACCTGCTGCGCCGCCCGCGGGTCCGCCGCGCGCTCGACGCCGTCACCGGCCTCGCGCTCGTCACCTTCGGCGCCCGCCTCGCGAGCACCGCTCGGCCCGCGCCGTAGCGCCCGACGGCGTCAGCGTGCCGCGACGGTCTTCGGCGCGATCCCCAGCGAAAGGCTCGTGTGCAGACGGGGCGCCTCCCAGTCCTCGGGAACGGTCTTCTCGATTTGGAGGTACGCGTCCCGCCCTCGCAGGTCGAGCCGGGCGATCTGGTTGTCGAAGGTCGGGTCCTGCGCGAAGGCCCAGCGCATCGGCACGGGCGCGACGCCCGCGGCTCGCGCGAGCCGGCGCGCCAGGGCGATCACCGGCCGGGTGAACGCCGACCGCAGCAACCGGCGCTCGCGCTTGTCGAGCGGGTTGCGGATCGGCGAGCACGTCGCCTGCAGGACACGACTCTCCACCTCGCGGCCGGGAAACCATGCCTCGGCGACGTAGGCGTGGTGCACGTCGCCCGAGAGCAGCACGATGGTGGCGGGAGCCGGTCCACGGCGCCCCGCCGCGACGTCCTCGAGCAGCACGGCGAGCCGGTTGAAGCAGCCCTGGAAGGCGGCCCAGTGCTCGAGATCGAAGCCCTGGCGCAGCTTCTCGCCGATCCGCGCGGCCAGCCCGCCCCACGCGCCGTCGCAGACCGCCTCGTTCCACGCCTCGACGTGGTGCATCCCCGCCGCCAGCATCACCGGCAGGGACGTGCCGATGAGCAGGTGGTCGAAGTCGCCGGCGCACTGGTCCTCGACCCACGCCCACTCGGTCTCGGAGAGCATCTGGCGCCCGCCCTCGGTCAGCACCCGGCCGGCGCGCGAGTCGAGGACGACGAGCCGGGTGCGCCCGAAGTCGCGCGCGTAGCTCCACCTGACGCCCGCGATCTCGCGCGCGCAGGTGACGGCGAAGTCGCGCACGATCTCCTCGCAATCCCCCGCTGCCTCCGTGACCGCGCAGAAGATCGGGTCGTCGTACAGCCGGGCGGGTGAGAGGTTGCCGAGGTGCTGGTAGATCCAGTACGACATGTACGCCCCGCTGATGCGCTCCTCCCACCATGGCTCGGCGCGCATCTCGGCGATCCAGGTCTCGGAGATGTTCCAGTCGTCGTGGACGTCGTGGTCGTCGAAGATCATCGCGCTGGAGACCGTCGACAGCAGCCAGCGCAGCGGCGGGTCGCTCCAGCTCTCGCGATAGAGCGCGGTGTACTCCTCGAAGTCGCCGACCTCGTCCGGCGGAGGGCCGTCGCGGCCGCGGCGGGAGGCGATGAGCTCCTTCGTCTCGGGGGACACCTCGTCGGCGTACACCTGGTCGCCGAGCAGCAGGAACGCGTCGGGCAGCTCGGTGGTGGGCTCGTGGCGCATCCGCTCGACGAGCGCGAGCAGCGCGTCGACCTCGCGCCCGCGTGGATCGTCGTCCTTGCTGAGCACGTACGGGCGGACGTGCGGCACCGAGACCCGGCAGGAGCCGAAGTCCAATCGCAGCGACTCGTCATGGGCGTGCGTGCGGATGACGCACTGGGGATACGGGTCGTCGGGCAGCGGCCACGACGAGACGCCGTCGAGGTGGACCTCGTAGGGCAGCGTGCTGCCCGGTTGCAGGCCGTCGAGGATGACGAGCGCGTAGTGATGGCCGGCGACCGCGAAGGTCGACGCGACCCGCCCGAGCACGCTCACCTCACACGGCGCGTCGGTCTCCACCCAGACCGTGGCCTCGGTGTCGGACACGTAGCGCAGGGCGGGACCGAGGATCAGACGAGGCATCGACCGTCATTCTCGCGTCGCCGGGCGCCGACTCCCACGCGCGCCGCGCGCTCAGGTCGCTGCGGACAGCTCACGCTCCATCTGCGGCGAGTACTCGCCGCGCCGGGCGGCGCCCGTGCAGCGGGCGCGGTGGCGGTACTGCTCCTGCGCGGCCGCGACGTGGTCGGGCCGGCCGCGCCAGGTCTCGAGCGCCGCCGCCTGCAGGCCGCGGCCGTAGGAGAAGCTGACCTCCCACGGCTGGGCGTCCATCTGGTTCATGAGGTTCAGGCGTGCGGTCGCGTCCTCGTCGCTCTGCCCGCCGGAGAGGAAGACGATCCCCGGCACGGCGCCGGGCACGTGGTCGCGCAGCGTGCGCAGCGTGCGCTCGGCGACCTCCTCGTCGTCCGGCTGCGACGAGCATTCGTATCCCGCGAGCACCATGTTCGGCTTCAGCAGGATGCCTTCGAGCAGCACGCGCTGGCGGTCGAGCTCCTCGAACACGGCTGCGAGGACGGCCGAGGTGACCTCCTCGGAGCGGTCGATCGTGTGATCGCCGTCCATGAGCACCTCGGGCTCGACGATCGGCACGATGCTCGCCTCCTGGCAGAGCGCGGCGTAGCGGGCGAGCGCGTGGGCGTTGACATGGATGCAGTAGGAGCTCGGGCGCTCGTCGTCGAGCTCGATGACGGCGCGCCATTTCGCGAACCGGGCGCCCCCGTCGTAGTACTCGGCGAGGCGCTCGCGCAGGCCGTCGAGGCCCTCGGTGACCTTCTCGCCGTCGGCGCCGGCCAGCGGCTTGGCGCCGGTGTCGACCTTGATGCCCGGCACGATCCCCTGGTCGCCGAGCAGCTGCGGGAACGGGACTCCGTCGTCCGTGCTCTGGCGGAACGTCTCGTCGTAGAGGATGACGCCGCTGATGTGGTCCGCGACGCCGTCGGTCGTGAACAGCAGCTCGCGCAGCGCGCGGCGCTGCTGCTCTCCGGGCTCGACGTCGACGGCCTTCAGGCGCTTGTCCATCGTTCCGTTGCTCTCGTCGGCGGCGAGGATCCCCTTACCCTCGGCGACGAGGGCAGCGGCGGTGTTGCGAAGCTCGTTTGAAGGGTCCATACACCAGGCGTGCCCGCAGCGGGCACAGGCAAACCTCTACTGCCCGCGGACCCGGACGAAAGAGCTACGACGCGTCGCGCAGCGGCGCGATCGCCGGCGCCGCGACGATCTCGGTCACGCGCAGCCCGAACTCCTCGTCGACGACGACGACCTCGCCGCGCGCGATCGGGCGGCCGTTGACGAGCAGGTCGACGGGCTCGCCCGCGAGGCGGTTGAGCGACACGATCGAGCCGGGTCCCAACGCGAGGGTCTCGCCGATCGTCATGCGCGTCCGGCCGATCTCGACGGCGAGTTCGACGGGCACGTCGTGCAGGCGCTGAAGGTCGTCTTGCATCGGGGCTCCTATTGCACTGCGACGTCGGTGAACAGGACGTCCTCGACATGGACGTCCGTGCGCTTGGTGATCGCCTCGAGGATGCGCTTCTTGAGCCGCTCGCGGCCCTCGCGATCGATGAGGTCCTTGTCGGCGCGGTCGGTCAGCGTGTCGGTGACGATGTCGCGGACGAGCGCCTCCTGCGGCAGCGGGCCGAAGCCGTCCGGCGGCTTGGCCGCGTGCTTGTCGGCGGCGGCGTCGGCGATGCTCGTGTCGGCGTGGGAGATCACGAGGCCGACGCCGAGCTTCGCGAAGCGCCCGTCGGAGAGGTTCAGCAGGAACTCCTTCGGCAGGACGTACACGACGCCGTGGACCTTCGTCTTCGCGGTCGCCGCGGGCTTGGAGAGCACGAACTTGTAGACGCCGCCCAGCACGACGAGCAACACCACCGGCACGACGATCTTGAGCTTGGAGCGCATGGGTTCCTTCGAGGGAGACGACTCAGGAGTTGAGGCGGACCAGGACGATCTCGACCCGCCGGTTCCGTGATCGGCCGAAGTCGCTCGAATTGGAGGAGATCGGCCGCTGCGCCGCGACGCCGGCCGCCTGGAGGCGCTTCGCCGCGACGTCGTGGCGGATGAAGAAGCGCACGACCTGCGTCGCGCGCGAGGTCGAGAGCTCCCAGTTCGTCGGGAACTGGGCGCTGTTGATCGGGCGGCTGTCGGTGTGGCCCTCGACGACGATCGGGTGGCGGACCTCGGCGACGAGCAGCCGCGAGAGGACCGTCAGCAGCTGCGACGACGCGGGCTCGAGGTGGGCGCTGCCGCTCGCGAACAGGACGCGGTCGGTGAGCAGGCGGATGACGAGGCCGCGGCGCGCGATCGTCGTCTGGAGCTTGTCCTGCAGCCCGTGCTCCTTCGCGTACTGGTCGATCTTGCGCTTGAGCTCCTTGAAGTCCTCGTCCTCGCGCTCGGCCGCGCTCGACTTCTGCGGCGCGGCCTTCGTCCTCCCGCGCTCGCTCGTCATGGACTCCGTCTGGATGACGGCTGGATCGCCGGGATCGGCGGCTCCGGCGTCGACTCCTCGGTCTTCTCGGTCGCGCCGCTCTCCTGGAAGCTCTCGCCGCCGGTGACGATCTTGCCCGAGATCGCCTCGGCCAGGGACTTCTGCAGCGCCTCGAACTTCGACGTGTTCACCGAGGAGATCGCGAACAGCACCATGAACAGCGTCATGAGCAGCGTGATCATGTCGGCGTAGGTCAGCAGCCAGCGCTCCTCGTTCTCGTGCTCGCCCTCGTGGTGCGAGGACCGGCGGCGCCCACCGCGGCGGCTGGACATCGGACTACGCGGCCGCGCGCGCGGCGGCCGCCTCCGCGGGTGCGCCGCCGCCGGACGGCTTGGCGGCCGGCGCCTCCCTGGCCACGCGCTGGTCGGGCGGGACGAAGGTCATGAGCTTGTCCGACAGCACGCGCGGGTTGTCGCCGGCCTGGATGCCGAGGATCCCCTCGATCGTGAGCATGCGGAACTCGCGCTCGGCCGACGAGAGCTGCTTGAGGCGGTTGGCCGTCGGGAGGAAGACGACGTTCGCGATGCCGACGCCGAGCAGCGTCGCGATGAAGGCGGCCGAGATCGCCGGGCCGAGCGTCTCGGGCGAGTCGAGGTTCTCGAGCACGTGCACGAGCCCGAAGACCGTCCCGATGATGCCCATCGTCGGCGCGAAGCCGCCGGCCTTCTCGAACGGCTGGGCGCCCGCCGAATGGCGGCGGCCCATCGCCTCGACCTCGGAGTCGAGCACCTCGGCGACCATGTCGGGGTCGGTGCCGTCCACGACGAGCTGCAGGCCGCGGCGCATGAACTCGTCGTCGACGGTCGTGAGCTCGTCGTCGAGGGCCAGCAGGCCGTCGCGGCGCGCCTTCTCGGCGAAGCCGACGAGCTCGCCGACGCGCCCGCGCAGGTCATGGGCTTCGGCCTTGAAGACCTTCATGTAGAGCTGCGGGATCGCCTTGATCCGGTCGAAGCTCGTGCCGACGATCGTGACGCCGAGCGTCCCGCCGAGCACGATCATCATCGCGGACGGGTTGAGCACGGCCATGACCGGGGCGCCTTCCATCATGGCGCCGAGGAGCAGACCGCCGATCGCGACGGCCCAGCCGATTGCAGATGAGGCCTTCATGGCCCCGTGTGATCGGTCGCGACCGCGAGATCTTCAGTGTGCAGGACGCGCAGCGACGCGCGGCGGATGTCGGCGCGCCAGCGCAGGATCGCCCGGACGACCGTGCGCGGGTCCTCGGAGACGAGGATCCGCGCGCCGGTGGCGAGGGTCACGACGGTGTCGGGGCAGGCCTCGATCGTCACGATGAGATCGGGGTTGAGGTGAAAGGGCTCGGCCTCGTGGGCGAGCCGGTGCAGGACGATCATGGTGGACCTCGGGAGGGAGATTCGACGGCGCGGGCGGAGCGGCTCCCTCGATGCCGCTCCGCCGCGCCGACGCTTGGTTCACCGCTTGAGGTTCACGAGGTCCTGGAGGATCTCGTCAGCCGTGCTGATGACGCGGGAGTTCGCCTGGAACCCGCGCTGTGCGGTGATCATGTTCGTGAATTCGGAGGCGAGGTCGACGTTGGACATCTCGACCGCGCCGGAGGCCGTCAGGCCGTAGCCGCCGCCGGGAGTGCCGACCTGCTCGAGGCCGCTGCTCGCGCTCCCGTTCCAGCGGTTGGCGGAGCCGCGCTCGAGGCCGGCCTCGTTGGCGAACTTCGCGAGCGAGATGTAGCCCGCCGTGACGCGCGCGCCGCCGCCGACCGGGTCGTAGCTCACGCCGCCGTCCTGGCCGATCGAGACGTTCGTCGAGCCGTCGGGGATCTGGAGGTAGGTGTCGGTGCCGCCGGCGCCGGGCGCGGTACGGCCCATGACGTAGGAGCCGTCCTGCGTGACGAGGTAGCCGGTCTGGTTGCGGGTGAAGTTGCCTGCGCGGGTGTACTGGAACGCGCTCGGGACGGTCGGCGGAGCGCCGCTGCCGACGCGGAACCAGCCCTCGCCCTGGATGGCGACGTCGAGGACGTTGCCCGTCGACTGCAGGGCGCCGCCCTGCATGAGGTTGTCGATCGAGCCCAGCGAGACGCCGAGGCCGACCTGCTTGGCGTTGGCGCCGCCCTGCGTGTCGCTCGGGGCGGCACCGCCGGACTGCAGCTGCGCGAGCGAGTCCTTGAAGGTCGTGCGGCCGGCCTTGAAGCCGATCGTGTTGACGTTGGCGATGTCGTTCGCGGTGACGTCGAGCATCGTCTGGTGGGACTTCAGGCCGCTGATCGCGGAAAACATGCTTCTCAGCATCGGTCTGCCTCCTTGGGGCGGGTCACTGGACCGCGGTCACGGACCGCGGGTCGATGCCGGCGACGCCGCCGACGGTGAGCGAGGGGGTTCCGGCGTTCCACTCGACGCGCTCGACCACAGCGGTGGTCGAGACGCCGGTCGCGGCATCCGGGTAGGTCACGGTGCGTCCGAGCAGCGCCACGGCGCGGGCGCCGGCCTGCTGCGCGACGAGCTCGGCGTTGGCGGTCGCCATGTTCGAGGTCTGCTCGAGCTGGGAGAACTGGGCCATCTGCCCGATGAAGTCGGTGTCGCTCGTCGGGTTCAGCGGGTCCTGGTTCTTCAGCTGGCCGACGAGGAGCTTGAGGAAGTCGTCCTTGCCGAGCGTCGTGTTCACCGCGCTCGTGGCGGCGCCGGCGGCGGCGGGCGTCTGGGTCGTCGTGGGGACTGTCGGCATCTGGGAGGCTCGCTTTCTCGAAGCTCAGGCGAGGACGTCGACGAGCACGCCGTTGGGCAGCTCGAGCGTGCGCTCGATGGCCGGGGTGCCGTCGTCCTCGTCGTGGCCGTTGCGGCGGCCGTTGTCGTGGCCGCGGTGCAGCCCGCGGTCGTGGTCGTCGCCGCGCTGGCCCTTGGCCGCGCGGTCGCCGGCGACGTCGATGTCGAGGCTGACGAGGCTCAGGCCCTGCTCGGCGAGCGAGCGCTGGAGGTCGTCGGCGGCGCGCTGGAGCGCCTGGGCCGCGGCGGGCGAGTCCGCCGTGACGACGGCGCTGAGCCCGGCCGGCCCGTGGCTGAGCAGGATCTCGATGCCGCCGAGCGCCTCCGGGCGCAGGGCGATGCGCGCGCGGCTGACGCCGGCGGCCGAGGCCGAGGAGATCGTGAGCTGCACGGTCTCGGCGGCCTGGGCGAGGCGGATGCCGCGCGGGCGGTCGGCGTGCTCGGCCGGCGGCGGCGCGACGGGCGCGGGGACGGCGGTGGCCGGCGGGGTCTGGGAGGCGGTGGCCGGCGGCGCGCAGACGCCGGGGCGGCGGGCGCGGGAGACGCCGGCTCGCCGGACTGCTGCTGCTGGCCGGACGCGGTCTGCTGCGAGATGGCGGCGGGCGCGAGCGCGGGCTGGTCGCCGGGCGGCGGCGCGGTGGCCGCCGGAGTCTGGGCGGGGGCCGGCGGTGCGGCCGGGACGGCCGGCGAAGCCGCGGGTGACGTCGTGGACGCCGCGACGTGCGCGGGGGTGGCGGGCGTGGCCGGCGTCGCGGCGTGCTGGCGGGCGTCGCGCGCGGCGTGGCCGGCGTCGCGGGCGGTGGCGGGCGTGGCCGGCGTCGCGGCATGCGCGGGGGTGGCGGGCGTGGCCGGCGTCGCGGCGTGCTCACCGTCCGCGCCGCCCTGCGGGACGGCGGGCGTGGCCGGCGTGGCGGCGTGCCCGTGGTCGGCGTTCTCGTGCGGGACGGCGGGAACCGCCGGCGTCGCGCCCTGCTCGCCGTCGGCGGGCGGGACAGCAGGCGCGGCAGGGGTCGCGGCGTGCCCGCGCTCACCTCCGGGCGTGGCCGGCACGGCCGGGATCGCCGGCGCGGCCGCGTGCTCGCCGCAACCCGGCGCGGCGACCGGGCGTGCCGCGGGTCTCGGCGACCGGCGGGACGAAGGGCGCGATGACCGGCGTCGTGGGCTCGGGCGCGACGCGTCGCGGGCGTCCGCAGAGGTCGTGATTGAAGGCTTTCCCCCGCTATTCGGGGGAAAGCCTTCAGGCGCGTGACCGTGACCACGACCGCGCGGGCCGTGCGGGGGGCGCGGAGCGAGCTCGCGGTCGAGATGGGATCCGAACGCCTCGGTCGCCCGCGGCGACGGACGGTTGCCGTGGGCGGGGCCGGCCGGCGCGGCTGGGCCGGTCGGGGGCGCGACGGGGAGCGGGCCGGCTCATCGAGGTCGTCCCCGATGCGTAGCCGAGGACGCGGCGCACGTAGTTCTGCGTCTCCTCGTAGGGCGGGATGCCGCCGAAGCGCTCGACGGCGCCCGGGCCGGCGTTGTACGCGGCGAGCGCCTTCGAGGCGTCGCCGCCGAAGCGGTCGAGCTGCTGGCGCAGGTACTTCGCGCCGCCCTCGATCGCCTGGGCGGGATCGAGCGGGTTCGTGACGCCGAGGCCGGCGGCCGTCGCGGGCATGAGCTGGGTCAGCCCCTGCGCGCCGGCGGGGCTCGTCGCGTTGGGGTCGAAGTTCGACTCGGCGCGGATGAGCCCGGTCAGGAGCGCCGGGTCGATGCCATGGCGGGCGGCGGCGGCCTGGATGTCGGCGGCGAACGGCGACGCACCGGTGGTGGCCGGGGTCGCCGCCGCCGCCGGGTTCAGCGCAGCGGCGAACTGCGCCGGGAAGGTCGATGGTGCCGCGGAGGCGGGGACGGTCGCCGCCGGCGGGCGCAGCAGCGTGTGCAGCTCGCCGACGCGGGCGATCGTCGCGTCGAAGCTCACGCGCTCACGCTCCGGCGGTGGACGCCGAGCGCCACCTCGTCGAGGAACGCCCCCTCGATGCGAGCGGACTGCTGGGCGTGCTCGGCGCGGCGGCGCTGCTCCAGGCGGGTCAGGGCGCGGTGCTCGCGGGCGGCGTGCACGAGCGCGTCGCGCCGGGCATCGACCTCCGCCTCGCGGCGGCCGAGATCCAGCGCCGCGGCCTGCTGGGCGCGCTGCGTGCGCTCGAGGTAGGCCTGCATCGCGAGGAGGTCGGCGCCGGTGGCCTCGGCCGTCGCGCGGCGGCCCTCGCGGGCCTCGGCGACGCGCTCGGCGGCGGCGCGCAGCTGCTCCTCGCCGCGCCGCTGATGGGCGACGCTCGCGGCGAGCTCCTCGGACGCGCGCTGCTCGGCGCGCTCGCGCAGATCGCGGACGCGCTCGAGGCGGAACTTGAAGGGACGGGCGCTCACGAGGACCGTAGTCGGCGGGCGCCCGCCGATCTGAAGCGCCGAGCCCGGGACGCGATCTGCGCCCCGGGCCGGGTGTCACGACTCGGAGGTCAGCGGACCTTCTCGTCGGCCTTGTCGGCCGCCTTCTCCGCGATCTCGCCGAGCTTGCCGCCCTGCTGCTGACCCTGCTGGCGCATGGCGTCGACGGTGCTGCCGGCGGCGTCCTGCGCCGCGCTCTTGACCTGCTGCGACCGTCGCCTGCACCTTCTCCGTCGCCTGCCGGCGGGCCTGCTGCGCGTGCGGCGCGAGCTTCTGGCGCTCGAGCTCGGTCTCCGGGAGCGCGAGGCCCGCGGCAAGCCCGACCGCGGCCGCACCGGCGGCCACGGCGATCGGATGGTCGCCCGCGGCCGAGGCGGCGGCCTGCGCCTTCTCCTTGACGTCCCCGGTGGAGGGCGCGCCGTCGGGCAGCTTGTCCTTCAGCGCGGCGGTGTCGGGCAGCTTGTCCTTCAGCGTGTCAACCTTCTCCATGAGCTCCTCCTTCTTGTCTTGGAGCACCTCTTTGCCGCGGTTCTTCACGTCGGCCTTGTAGGCGAGGGCACCGACCGCCTCACCGAGGTTCTCGCGCGTCTCGTCGATCTGCCGGCGCAGCTCGTCTACCTGGTCTGGCCCAGACCCCATTTGGCCTCCTCCTTCACGGTCTCGATCGTCTGCTTGACCGATTCGATCGTCTGTTCCGGGACGGGAGGCCCCGCGTTCTGGATCTTCTTCTTGCCCGTCAGGGCGAGCACGCCGGCGATCGCCATGAAGACGACCGTCACGATGAGCGCCGCGAGCCAGGCCTCCATCGCCGTGGCCAGCGCGAAGATGACGGTCAGCATCAACCCGAGCACCGCGAGGTGCATGACGTAGCCGGCACCGCCGAACATGCCGGCGCCGATGCCGACGTCCTTGGCCTTCTCGGTCATCTCGGCCTTCGCGAGTGCGAACTCCTGGCCCGCGAGCGTCTTGGCCTCGTCGGTGACCTGCTTGACGAGGTCGCCGACCGGCTCGTCGCGGAGGTCGCCGTGACCATTGGACGCGCCGTAGGCCGGCGCCGGCGCCGGCGCGTACTGCTGCGGCGAGGAGGAGCCGTTGCTGTCGGACGTCTTCATGCCGTAGTGGCCGTAGACCTCCTCGACCTGACGCAGGGACGGCTCCTCGCCGGGCTCGATCTTCGGGGCCTCGCTGACGACGTCCTTGCCGAAGCCGATCCTGACGCCGTCGGAGACGGGCTGCGCGCTCGTGAGCGGCACGAGCGTCGTGTGGCTCTTGATGCGCCCGATCTTGACGAGCGCCCACTCCGGGCGGCCCGTCTCCTCGACGAGGAAGATCTCCTCGATCGTGCCGATCTTGTCGCCCGACCGGTCGAGCATCGTCTGCCCCTCCCAGTTCAGGGCGCTGGCGGGCGGCGCCATCAGGCGGCCCCGCCGGGCGTCTCGGAAGCCCCCTCGGCCGGCTCGTCGCCCGTCGAGGCCTTGATGACGCGACCGGCGACGAAGCCGGCGGCGGCACCCGCGGCGGCGGCCGCGGCGGGGTTCTCGCGGGCGATGTTCGATGCCGCGTCGACGAGCTTCTCGCCGTCGGCGTTCTCGAGGTAGCTCGCGACGCCCTGGACCTTCTCGCCGGCCTTCTCGACGATGTCGGCGGGGCCGTCCTTGCCCTCGCTGCGCAGCTTCTCGGCGACGCTGCCGAGCGTCGCGGCCTGCGAGCCGAGCTGCTCCCCGACCTGCGTCGAGCGCACGTCGGCCTGCGCGGCCGCCTGCTGCCTGGCGTGCTCGGCGGCGGCCCGAGCGTGCTCCTTGGCCTGGCCGGCGACCTCGCCGGCCTTCTCCTTGGCCTGGCCGGCGACCTCGGCCGGCCTGTCTCCTTCGCCTGGCCTGCGGTCTCGTGGACCTGTCCCTGGCCGCCGTCGTCGTCGATCATGTGCTGCGGCGGGCCGGACTCGACCCTCAGACGTTCGTCTGCCATAGGTGGATCTCCCTGAGTATGGGCGGTTACTTCGTCCCGAGCTTGCATTCGGCGCTACCCGACGCCGCCGCGCGACATCCCCGCGACAGTCCGGTCTGGCGCGCTCGCGCTACGGCAATCAGATGCTGAGGTGCAGCGGCGGCAGCGCGCTCGCGCCCGCGCGGGCGGGCGGCGGCGTGATCTCGACCGCCTGCCCGGAGACGATCTCGTCGACGAGCGCGCCCGTGCCCGCGAGCACGCAGAGGGCCTCGTCGGCCTGCTCGGCCGTGCTCGGCTCGTCGGCTCGCTGGCGCAGGAAGTCGTCGATCGCGACGCGCTTGACGAGCGCCTCGTCGACGAGCGGGTCGGTGCCCGGCTGGTAGGCGCCGATCGCGATGAGGTCGGCCTTGTCGCGGTGGGCGGCGAGCAGCGCGCGGACGCGGCGGCCGGCCTCGCGCACGTGCCGCGACGTCACCTCGCCCTCGAGGCGCGACACGCTCCCGAGGACGTCGATCGCGGGGTAGTGGCCGGCGTGCGCGAGCGCGCGGTCGAGGACGACGTGGCCGTCGAGGATCGAGCGCACGGCGTCGGCGATCGGCTCGTTGAAGTCGTCGCCGTCGACGAGCACGGTGTAGAGGCCGGTGATCGTCCCCTCCGGCGACGTGCCGGTGCGCTCGAGCAGGCGCGGCAGCAGCGCGAACACCGACGGCGTGT
This sequence comes from uncultured Actinomycetes bacterium, assembly GCA_963830085.1. Classification (GTDB taxonomy): domain Bacteria; phylum Actinomycetota; class Thermoleophilia; order Solirubrobacterales; family Solirubrobacteraceae; genus CADCVQ01. Next base: position 21,350 of record CAWHLF010000014.1, read on the forward strand.
AGCCGCGCGTGGCGGGCGGCTCGCCGATCGCGAGGCCGACCTCGCGCTGGGCCATCGCGACGCGCGTGACCGAGTCCATCATGAGCGTGACGTTCAGGCCCTGCGCGCGGAAGTGCTCGGCGACGGTCGTCGCCGTGAAGGCGGCCTTGATGCGCAGCAGCGCGGGCTCGTCGGAGGTCGCGACGACGACGACGCTGCGCGCGATCGCGTCGCCGAGGTCGCGCTCGATGAACTCGCGCACCTCGCGGCCGCGCTCGCCGACGAGCGCGATGACGTTGACGTCCGCGGTCCCCGAGCGGGCGATCATCCCCAGCAGCGAGGACTTGCCCACGCCGGAGCCGGCGAAGATCCCGAGCCGCTGGCCGAGGCCGCACGGGACGAGCGCGTCGAGCGCGCGGACGCCGAGCGACAGCCGCTGCTCGATGCGCGGCCGGGCGAGCGCGGCCGGCGGCGAGGCCTGCGTCGAGCGCGCGGTCGCGGGCAGCTCGCGGTCGAGGCCGTCGATCGGCCGGCCGAGGCCGTCGATGACGCGGCCCAGCAGCTCGTCGCCGACCGGCACGCGCACCGGTTGCCCGGTCGCGGTCACGGCGTGCCCGGGGCCGATGCCGTGCATGTCGCCGAGCGGCATGAGCAGCGTGCGCCCGGCGCGGAAGCCGACGACCTCGGCGGGGACGTCGGGCCGCCGGCGCCCGGCACCGACCATGCAGACCTCGCCGACCTCGGCCTCGAGGCCGGTCGCCTCGACGATGAGCCCGATGAGGTCGTCGACGCGGCCGCGGCGCTCGTGCAGGTCGGCGTCGGAGACGCGCTCGGCGCAGCGCGCCAGCAGGTCGCTGGTCATGCGCCGACGAGCTCGGCGGAGATGAGGGCGCGGACGGCGTCGAGCTTGCACTCGATCCGGGCGTCGATCTCGCCGACCGACGTGCGCACGAGCGCCCCGCCGCGCGACACGCGCCGCTCGCCGTGGATCTCGACGTGCGCCTCCGGCGATCCGACGCCCGCGGCGCGGACGAGCTCGACGTCGTCGGGGTGGACGCAGACGATGATGCGGTCGCCGTCGAGCAGCCCGCGCAGCGCGCCGCGCACGACGTCGACGACGCGCTCGGGCTCGATCTCCAGCGCCCCCGCGACGACCTTCTCGGCGATCGCGATCGCAAGCTGCGCGGCGCGGACCTCGGCGCCCTCGGCGACGGCGTCGCGGACGGCGACGGCCTCGGCAGCCGCCTGCTCGAGCGCGGCGGCGGCGGGCGCAAGCTCGGCGGCGACCTCCTCGCGGCCGATGCGCATGCCCTCCGCGCGGCCGTCGGCGACGGCCCGCGCGCGCAGCTCGTCGGCCTCCGCGCGGGCGGCCTCGATGATCGCCTGCGCGGCGACGACGGGGTCCAGCGACGGTGGCGGCGCGAGCTGCTCGAGCTCGCCGAGCGCCACCGGCCTGGCCTCGGTCTCAGAGCAGCTCGTCATCGCCGCCCCTGCCGATGACGATGCCGCCCGCCTCCTCCAGGCGCCGGACGACGGCCACGATCCGGCCCTGCGCCTCCTCGACGACGACGCGCTTCTGGGCGGGCATGTACTCCATCTCCTCGGCGAGCATCTCGCCGCCGCGCTCGGACATGTTCGCGAAGATCCGCTCCTGGACGTCCTTGCCGACGCCGCGCAGGGCGACGGCGAGGTCCTTGGACTCGACCTCCTTGAGGACGAGCTGGATCGACGCGGTCGTCGAGCTTGATGATGTCCTCGAACGTGAAGAGCAGCATCCGCACCTCCTCGGCGAGCTCGGCGTTGACCGCCGACAGCGAGTCCAGGACGTTGCGCTCCGTGCCCCGGTCGGTGTGGTTGAGGATCTCGGCGAGCGACTGGACGCCGCCGGCGACCGCGTAGTCCTGCGAGATGACGTTCGACAGGCGCTGGCGCAGGACGTTCTCGACGGCCTCGATGACCTCGGGGCTCGTCTCGCGCATCATGCCGATGCGCATCGCGACCTCGGCCTGCTCCTCGGCCTCGAGCAGGGCGAGCACCTGGGCGGCGAGGTCGAGGTGGAGGTTGGCGATGACGAGCGCGATCGTCTGCGGCGCCTCGTTGCGGATGAAGGCGTGGATCTGCTCGGGCGGCGTGCGGCGCAGGAACTCGAACGGCCGGCGCTCGATCGCCGCCGACAGGCGCCCGACGATCTGCCGCGCGCGATCGGGACCGACCGCGCGCTCGAGCACCTCGCGGGCGTACTCGACGCCGCCCTCGGCCATGTAGGCCTGGGCGAGGCACGTCTCGACGAGCTCGTTGATGACCTCCGAGCTGACGTCGGAGGGCACCTGGCTGAGCTTTGCCATGTCGAGCGACAGGGCCTCGATCTCGTCCTCCTTGAGGTGCCCGAAGATCTCCGCGGCGCGCGCGGGGCCGAGGCTGACGAGCAGCACGGCCGCCTTCTGGCGCCCGCCGAGCCGCGAGCGCCGCTTGGGCGCCGTCAGCTGCTGGCTGTCGGGGACGTCGATGCTCATCGCGACGCCGCGGTCATCGGCTCGCGGGATCGGAGCTTGAGGCCCGCATTCGCTGATTGAGCGCCAGCGGTCGCGGGCACCCCGATGCGCAGTGCAGACCGCCGGCCACCCCCTGCGATCGCCGCTGGACGGCTACGCGCCCGATCACGAGCACCGCCCGCTCATGGGCTACTCGGTGCTGTCGGCGATCTTCGGCACGGCGTTCGCCGGCGGCCTGCTCGCCGCCCACCGCGCCGGCAGGCGCCTGCCCTGCGAGATCAGCACCAAGGACGTCCTGCTGACCGGCTTCGCGACCCAGAAGCTCGCGCGGCTGCTCACGAAGGAGAAGTCGACGAGCTTCCTGCGGGCGCCGTTCACGCGCTACCAGGAGCCGACCGGCTACGGCGAGATCGCCGAGGAGGCGCGCGGTGACGGGCTGCGCCGGGCGACCGGCGAGCTGCTCATCTGCCCCTACTGCGTCGCCCAGTGGATCGCGGGCGCCTTCACCGTCGGGCACGTCACCGCGCCGCGGCTCACCCGGCTGCTGACGTCGATGTGGACCGCGCACGCGCTCGCCGACGCCGCCCAGCTCGCGTACAGCGCAGCAGAGAAACGCGTCTGAAACCGACCCAGGAGAACCGATGATCGAGCGCCCCACAGACACGATCTCAAATGCCGGACGAGCCCCCGCCAACGACGATCGCTCGGCCGCCGACCTCATCAAGCAGGTCTCGGAGAACACGCAGCGGCTCGTGCGCCAGGAGATCGCCCTCGCGCGGCTGGAGATCCGCGACAAGCTCAAGCACGCAGGGATGGCGGCCGGCCTCTTCGGCGGCGCCGCATTCGCCGCGCTCTTCGGCGTCGCGACGCTCGTCGCCGCACTCGTGCTCGTCCTCGCGACCGCGATGGCCGCCTGGCTCGCCGCGCTCATCGTCGCGGTCGCTCTGCTCGCGGTCGCCGCCGTCATGGGCCTCGGCGGCAAGAAGCAGATCGCCGAGGCCGCGCCGCCGGTGCCCGAGCAGACGGTCGAGACCGTGCAGGAGGACATCGAGGAGATCAAGCGGAGCGTGCGAGCGTGAGCACCTCGCCCGGGCCCCGGTGACAGCCGAGGGCCTCGATCCCGCGCGTCACCGCGACCTCGCGGGCCGCGAGGCCCACCCCTGGATCCGCCGCTTCGTCCTCACGCTCTTCGCCCTCGTCGTCCTCGTCGCCCTCGGCGGCGCGTTCGGCCAGAAGACCGTCACCCGCTCGGCCGCCGGCCCACCCGCGCTGCTGACCCTCGACGCGCCGAGCGCGCTGCGCGGCGGGCTCATGTGGCGCGCGCGGATCTCCGTGCGCGCGCGGGAGACGATCGAGTTCCCCCGGCTCGTCCTCGGTCCCGGCTACGCCGACGGGATGCAGATCAACACGATCGAGCCGGCGCCGGCGAGCGAGTCCTCGCGCGGCCCGCGACTCGTCCTCTCCTACGACGAGCTGCGCCCCGGCGACGAGCTCGTCGTCTACCTCCAGTTCCAGGTGGACCCGACCACGACCGGCCGCCAGGACGCGACGGTCGCCCTCGACGACGAGCGCGAGCCGCTCGCGCGCGTCGACCACACGATCACCGTGTTCCCGTAGGAGGAGCCAGTCATGGACATCGTCGTCCGGGCCGTCATCGTCTTCTTCGTGCTCCTCGTCGTGACGCGCGCCGTCGGCCGCCGCGAGCTCAACTCGATGGAGCCGTTCGACATCATCCTGCTCATCGTCATCGGCGATCTCGTCCAGCAGGGCGTGACGCAGAGCGACTACTCGCTGACCGGCGCGATCGTCGTCGTCGCGACGCTCGCCCTGCTGACGGTCGCGACGAGCTACGCGAGCTTCCGCTTCCCCCGCCTGCGGCCGGTGCTCGAGGGCGAGCCGCTCGTGCTGCTCGAGGACGGGCTGCCGATCGACCGCAATCTGCGCCGCGAGCGCATCACCCTCGACGAGCTGCGCGCCGCCGCTCGCGAGGAGCAGATCGCGTCGCTCGCCGACGTGCACCTCGCGATCCTCGAGACGACCGGCAGGATCTCGTTCCTCACGCGGTCGGGATCAGCCGCTACTCGAGCCCGTGGGCGATCGCCCGCACCATCGGCGCCGCGTAGGGCTCGCCGACGCGCACGATCTCGGCGACCGCGAGGCCGACGAGGACGTCGACGAGGTAGTGCTCGCCGCAGTAGACGACGGCGAATCCGGCCGCCGCGACGTAGCTCCAGCCGATCACGCCGAGCAGCGGCCCGACCTCGGCGAGGCCCATCGCGGTGATCGCCGCCGACGAGATGTGGTCGGAGGGCATCGAGCCCCACGGGTTGCCCGGCCCCTCGCTGTCCTCGGGCGGCTCGATGCCGAGGACGTCGCAGACGACGGCCTTCACGACGCGGTCGATCTCGCCGTCCATCCGATCTCCGTGCTCGGACGCCCACCACGGCGGCGCGGTCGGGACGATCCAGTAGAACGGCGTCGTGAGGTGGTAGGCCGCCGACAGCCGGCCGGCCGCCCGCGGGACGTAGCGGTGATCGCGCGATGAGCACGTAGCCGAGCAGCAGGTGCGGGAGGAACCACGAGCCGTAGACGAGCACGACGACCTTGTCGAGCAGGGAGACCTCGCCGGACGTGCGCAGCGCGCGCTGCAGGCGCTGCGTCGGCGTGACGCCGAAGCCGAGCAGGCGGTCGATCTTGATCGGGTAGTCGACGTGCAGGCGGGCGCGCAGCTTCTCGGAGTCGTCGAACGGCAGCTCCCAGCTGATCTTGAAGAACCACATGTAGGCGGCGCCGGCGGCGACGTAGCGCGAGCGGCTGCGGGGCGACGTCGCGGCGACCGCGGCGAGCGGCGCGGCGGCCGCGATCGCGACGGTCGCGGCCGGCGGGAGGCGCAGCCGCTCGCGAAACGTCGCCAGCGCGACGGCCGCCGGGACCGCGGCGGCCGCGGCGACCCGCACGCCGGCGCGCCGCGCGTGGCGGTCGGTCGCGCGGCGCGGGCCGCGGCGCAGGTCCTCGAGCACGCGGACGTGAAACGGCCGCGCGTCGGGCCCGCGGCGGCGGTAGGCGCGCCCGCGGAAACCGAACGCGCCGAGCGGTCGCATCTCGGGCCCGCGACCGACGTGGGCGAGCACCTGCTCGGCGAGCGCGCGCGGACCGGGAGGACGCGCGCCCTTGCGCGCCGGCTTGGCGATCTGCACGCGATCACCCTGCCCTGCACACGCGGCTGCGCCAAACCTGATACCCCTTCCGGCGGGTCGTTCCGATCGAGCTGGGGGGTACTCCACCATGGCGACTGACGCCAAGAAGCCCGCGCGCAGGCGGGCCGCAGGTGCCGCGACGGCGCAGACGTCGTCGGCAGACGGCGAAGGCCCGCCCGAGGATCCCGCGCTCGAGGAGCTCCTGCGCGTCCTGACCGAGGCCCGTGACGGCAACTTCTCGGTGCGCCTGCGCGCGCG
>CAWHLF010000015.1:0-3253 GCA_963830085.1 uncultured Actinomycetes bacterium
GTCAGGTCGCGCTGTAGTCGTGCAGCTGATCGCCCTGCGCCGCGTGGATGCTGGCGTTGAACGAGATGATGACCCGCTCCTTCTCGCCGTCGTAGGGCAGCGCCTGATGCGCGAGCCAGGACGGAAACAGCACGAGCTGGCCCGGGCAATCGGCTCGATGTCCTGGTGCGGCGGCAGCAGGTAGGCGTTGCCGGCGTCGACGAAGGCGCCGCCCAGCGCGGTCGCGGGCGGGCCGTAGAGCCGGGTCACGCCGTTGGCCGCGCCGTAGACCGGATGCGCCACCCGCTGCTCGGGCTCGTCGATCTGGACGATGTAGGCCGAGGACCACGAGCAGTTGCCGTGCGTGTGCACGTCGTGAAACGCGCCGCCGCGGCTGCACTGAAACCACATGCCCTCGATGCCGACCTTCAGCTCCATCTCCTGCCCGCCCCAGGCGACGGCGTTGGCCTGCTTGACGGTCTCGCCGAGGCTGGCCACGATCCAGCGGACGAAGTCCTGCCACTCGGGGATCTTCACGCGGTGCAGCAGATCGTCGTCGCTGGCGAAGAACGGCCCGGGCTCGACGCCGCGCTTGCGCTCCTGCGCCGCGCGGCCCTGCGCGAACGCCGCGACGAGCAGGGGGTTGAGCGTGGCGGCGTCGGCGTAGCGGTGCAGCCCGATCGGGGTCGGCCACAGCCAGTGCGTTCCGGCATCCATGCGTCATGCCTGCGCTCCTTGTCGTCGCCTGAACGGCGGGCGATCGTATCGAAGCGGCCCGCCTGCCGCGCCCGCTACATTTCGTTGCATGAGCAACGTTCTCCTGGTCGACGGTCCGGCGGGGGAGACCGCCGCCGGCTCCGCCGGACCGCCCGTCCGACGCCGAGGCGCTCGACGCGTACTCGACGGTCATCACCACGGTGGCGCGCGACCTCGCGCCGTCCGTCGCCAACCTGCGCGTGTATCGCCGCGTGCGCGGCGGGCGCCGCGTCGCCGGCGGCGGCTCGGCCTTCGTGCTCGCGCCCGACGGCTACCTCATCACCTCGGCGCACGTCGTCGAGGGCTCGGCGCCCGACGGCGTCGCCTCCTTCGTCGACGGCCGCGAGCTGCGCTTCGAGGTCGTCGGCGCCGACGCGCTGTCGGACCTCGCGCTGCTGCGCGCCGACGCCCGCGACCTCGTGCCCGCCGCGCTCGGCGACGCCGCGACGCTGCGCGTCGGCCAGCTCGTCGTGGCGATCGGCAACCCCTACGGCTTCGCGGGCTCGGTGACGGCCGGCGTCGTCTCGGCGCTCGGCCGCTCGCTGCCGGTCCGCTCGGGCAGCGCGCAGCGCGTCGTCGACAACGTCATCCAGACCGACGCCGCGCTGAACCCCGGCAACTCGGGCGGCGCGCTCGTCGACGGCCGCGGCCGCGTCGTCGGCGTCAACACCGCGGTGGCCGGCGTCGGGCTCGGCCTCGCCGTCCCGATCGACGCCACGACGCGGCGCATCATCTCGGCGCTGATGGCCGACGGCCGCGTGCGCCGCGCGCACCTCGGCATCGCCGGCGGCGCGCGCCCGCTGCCGCCGCGGCTCGTCGCCCGGCTCGGCCGCGACCGGGCGATCGAGGTCGTCGAGATCCTGCCCGGCTCGCCGGCCGCCGCGGCCGGCCTGCGGCCCGAGGACCTCATCGTCGAGGCGGCGGGCGTCGCGCTGCGCGGCGTCGAGGACCTGCACCGGCTCATGACCGAGGACCGGATCGGCCGCCCGGTCGAGCTGACCGTCGTGCGCGAGCGGCGAGGAGCGGCGGCCTGACGATCACGCCGCGCGAGCTCGACGACCGGGCGGACCGATGAGTTTGTTCGCCCCGGACGCGTCTCAATGGCGGATGATCCGATGCTGAGGAGGATGCGCGCGCGATGACCGAGCTGCTCGTTGGAACGAAGAAGGGCCTGTTCGCCTACGAGGGCGAGCCCGGCGGCGAGTTCACCCAGGCGGCCCGGGCGTTCGCCGGCGACCCCGTCGACTACGCGATGCGCGATCCGCACAGCGGCCGCGCTGCTCGCGTCGGTCACGTCGCCGTTCTACGGCCCGAAGATCTACTTCGCCGACGATCCCGGCGGCGAGTGGACGCAGGCCGAGGGCGTCGCGCTGCCCGAAGGGCGAGGACGCCGCGCTCGTGCGGGTGTGGACGATCGTCGCGGGCGAGGACGGCACGCTCTACGCCGGCGCCGACCCCGGCGTCCTCTTCGAGAGCCGCGACGGCGGCGAGTCGTGGACGATCAACGAGGGCCTCTGGAACGAGCCCAGCCGGCCGGACTGGACGCCCGGCGGCGGCGGGCTGTGCATCCACTCGATCGTGCCCTGGCCCGGCGACCCGGACCGGCTCGCGCTCGGCATCTCGGCGGCCGGCGTCTGGCTCACCGAGGACGGCGGCGCGTCGTGGCGGCGCGGCAACCAGGGGATCGTGGCGGGCTACGTCCCCGAGGAGGCGCGGGCGCAGACCAACGACCTGTGCATCCACGCGATCAAGCGCGCGCCGAAGCGTCCCGAGCGGCTGTTCATGCAGTTTCACGGCGGCGTCTACCGCTCCGACGACGGGGGCGAGAGCTGGACGGACATCGCCAACGGGCTGCCGTCGGACTTCGCGTTTCCCCTGGCGGTCGATCCCGCCGATCCGGACAGCGCGTTCGTCATCCCGCTGACGGGTTCGGAGGATCGCGTCACCGTCGACGGGCGGGCGCGGGTCTTCGCGACGCGCGACGCCGGCGCGAGCTGGTCTGCGCTACGGCGAGGGACTGCCCCAGGAGAACGCCTACCTGACGGTCCTGCGCCACGCGCTCGGGAGCACCGGGGAGGGCCCGGCGCTCGAGCTGTACTTCGGCACGACCTCGGGCCAGGTCTTCGGCACCGGCGACGCCGGCGCGAGCTGGTCGGAGGTGGCGTCGTGCCTGCCGACCGTGCACAGCGTCGTCGCGGTCAGCTGACGCGCGCGGCCCGCACGTGGGCCGCGAAGGGCTCGACCGTCGCCGTCGCCGCGCATGATGTAGATCTCCTCGCCGTACGCGAAACGCCTCCGTGGCCTCCGAGCCGAGCGCCGCGGCGGCCAGCAGCGTGCCGCCGATGAGGTAGACGTCGCGCACGACGCCGATGCGAAACAGCGCGCGCGTCTCGTCCATGACGTCGCCGCTGCCGGCGCGCAGGACCGTCGGCAGGTCCTCGCGCACCGACAGCCCGGCGACGGCCGTGGAGATGTTCTCGATCTCGTCGGAGGTGACGGCCGCCAGCGCGCGGGCGCG
>CAWHLF010000016.1:0-139361 GCA_963830085.1 uncultured Actinomycetes bacterium
CGACGACCCCCGGCTTGTTCGGCACCGACGCGCGGATCTCGCGCATCGCGCCGCGGCTGCCCGCGAGACCGACCTCCAGCAGCGCCCGGCGCTGCCGGCGCGCGGCCTCCTGCCAGGCGGCGAGCTGCGCGCCCTCGCCGTCCAGCAGCGCCCGCACCTCCCCCAGGCGCCGGACGAGATCGTCGATCTGGCCGCCGAGCGCCTCGCGGTTGGCGGCGTAGATCTGCGCCCACAGCGCCGGGTTGGCGCCGGCCACGCGCGTCGCGTCGCGGAAGCTCGGGCCCGTGGCGGGCAGCGTCTCGCCGTCGAGGGCCTCGGCCGCCTGGGCGACGAGGAGGTTGGCGACGACGTGCGGCAGGTGCGAGACCGCCGCCATGAGGCGGTCGTGGTCGCCGGGCGCGATCGCCGTCGGGACCGCGCCGAGCCCGGCGACGAACCGCGCGAGGCGCTCGTAGAGCACTCCCGGCGACTCGTCGCGCGGCGTGAGGTACCACGTGGCGCCCTCGAAGAGGTCCGCGCGCGCGTGGGCGACGCCGGTCGTCTCGGCGCCCGCGAGCGGGTGGCCGCCGATGAAGTTCGGATGCGCCGCGCGGCGCGCACGAGCCCGGCCTTCGTCGAGCCGACGTCGGTGACGACCGCGTCCGGGCAGCGCGTCGCAGAGCTCGGCGACGATCCGCGGCAGCGCGTCGACCGCGACGCCCGCCACCGCGACGTCGGCGGTGCCGATGTCGGCGATGCTCGACACCGCCTCGTCGATCGCGCCCATCTCCAGGGCCGTCTCCAGCGCCGCCGGGCTGCGGTTCCAGCCGACGACGTGGGCGCCGCAGCGCTGGCGGGCCGCGAGGCCGATCGAGCCGCCGATGAGCCCGACGCCGACGAGGGCGACCCTCATCGCGCGGCCGTCACCCGTGGGCGCGGCGGGCGCGCACGGACGCGGCGAGCCCGTCGAGCACCCCGACGGTGTGCTCCCAGTCCATGCAGGCGTCGGTGATCGACTGCCCGTAGGTCAGCGCGTCGAGCTCGTCGGGCTCCTGGCGGCCGGCGACGAGGAAGGACTCGAGCATGACGCCGATGATCGTGCGGTCGCCGGCGGCGACCTGGTCGGCGATCTCGGCGGCGACGCCGGGCTGGCGCTCGTGGTCCTTGCCGCTGTTGTCATGCGACGCGTCGATGACGACCCGCCGGGCGAGGCCGGCCGCCTGGAGCTTGGCGATCGCGGCGGCGACGCCGGCGGCGACATGGTTCGGCTCGCCGCGGCCGCCGCGCAGGATGACGTGGCCGTCGGGATTGCCGGTCGTGTGGAGGATCGCCGGGGTGCCGGTGATGTCGACGCCCGCGAACGCGTGCGTCGCGGCGGCGGCGCGGACGGCGTCGACGGCGACCTGGACGTTGCCGTCGGTGCGGTTCTTGAAGCCGACCGCCATCGAGAGGCCCGAGCCGAGCTGGCGGTGGATCTGGCTCTCGGTCGTGCGCGCGCCGATCGCCGCCCACGAGACGGTGTCGGAGATGTACTGCGGGGTGATCGGGTCGAGGAACTCGCAGCCGACGGGCAGCCCGAGGCGCAGGACCTCGAGCAGGAGCTCGCGCGCGGTCCGCAGGCCGGTGTCGACGTCGCCGGAGCCGTCGAGGTGCGGGTCGTTGATGAGGCCCTTCCAGCCGGTCGTCGTGCGCGGCTTCTCGAAGTACACCCGCATCGCGATGCAGAGGTCGTCCTCGTGGCGGCGCGCCTGCTCGACGAGCCGCCGCGCGTACTCCAGCGCCGCGTCGGCGTCGTGGACGCTGCACGGGCCGACGACGACGAGCAGGCGGTCGTCGCGCGCGTCGAGGATCGCGTGGACGTCGGCGCGCCCGTCGAGCACGACGTCCGCGAGCTCGGGCTCGAGCGGCAGGCGGTCGAGCAGGTCGGCGGGGGTCGTCAGCGGCGAGACCCGCGCGATGCGGCGGTCACGGACGCCTGCGACGAGCTCTTCGCGCGTGGCGACACTCAGACGACCGCGCCCGTCCGCTTGCCCGCGATCGTCGCCACCTGCTCGACTTTCGCCGCGAATGCGGCGAAGTCCTCGCAGCGCAGCGCCTGCGGGCCGTCGCAGATCGCCTCGTCGGGATCGGGGTGCACCTCGACGATGATGCCATCCGCGCCCGCCGCGGCGGCGGCAAGCGACAGCGGCTCGACGAGATCGCGGCGCCCGGCGGCGTGGCTGGGGTCGACGACGACGGGCAGGTGGCTGAGCTCCTTGAGCACCGGGATGGCGGTGAGATCGAGCGTGAAGCGGTACGCGGTCTCGAACGTCCGGATGCCGCGCTCGCAGAGGACGACGTTCTCGTTGCCCTCCTTCAGGACGTACTCGGCGGCCATGAGCAGCTCCTCGAGCGTGCTCGACAGCCCGCGCTTGATCATGACCGGCAGGCCGCAGCGGCCGACCTCGGTCAGCAGCGTGTAGTTCTGCATGTTGCGCGCGCCGATCTGGATGAGGTCGGCGACCTCGAGGATCGGCTCGAGGTCGCGGACGTCCATGAGCTCGGTGACGATCGGCAGGCCCGTCTCGGCCTTCGCCTCGGCGAGGATCCGCAGGCCGGCCTCGCCCAGGCCCTGGAACGAGTACGGGCTCGTGCGCGGCTTGTAGGCGCCGCCGCGGAGCATCGCGGCGCCGCCGTCGCGGACGACGCGCGCGGTCTGCAGCGTCTGGTCGCGCGACTCGACGGTGCAGGGCCCGGCGATGAGCGCGAAGTGCTCGCCGCCGATCTTGCGCCCGCCGATGTCCAGCACGCTGCGGGTCGTCTGGCGCAGCTCGCGCGAGGCGAGCTTGTAGGGCTTGAGGATCGGGACGACGCGGTCGACGCCCGGGGCGCCCTCGAGGCCGAGGCGCATGACGTGCTCGCGGTCGCCGATCGCGCCGATGATGTCGACCTCCTCACCGTGCACGCGGTGGGCGCGGGCGCCGACCGATTCCACTCGCTCGATGACGGCGTCTATCTCCTCGCGGGAGGCCGTCGCTTTCATGACGATCAACATTGCTCTCAAAGATCCTTTCGAAGAAACACGCCTGGAGACGGAGGGGTCCTGCGTGGCGCTCGGCGAAAGGGTGCGGAAGGGGGCGGTGAGCCGAGCGCCTAGATAAATCGCCAGGCGAAATAACGACGCGCGAAGAAGTCGAAGCTGCGGGCGCTGTCGTCGATTCGGCTCATCTCCGGCGAGCTTAGAGCACTTCGCCGAGCGCGTCGAGGAACCTGGCGTTCTGTCCAGGCGTCCCGTACGTCACCCGCAGCGCGCCCGGCCGCCCGAGCGCCCCGCCCGCGCGCACGAGCACGCCGCGCTCGGCCAGCCCGCGGACGACCGCCGCCTCGTCGCTGTCCTCGGGCAGGTCGAACCAGCAGAAGTTCGTCTGCGACGGCGCGGGCTCGATCCCGAGGTCGTCGAGGCCCGACTCGAGATCGACGCGCGCGACGATCGCCCGCTCGACGCGCTCGGCGACCGCGTCCTGGTGCTTCAGCGCCTCGATCGCCGCCGCCTGCGCCGCCGCGTTGCAGAAGAACGGCTGGCGGACCTGGTCGACCGCGCGCGGGAAGTCCTCGCTGCCGCAGAGCGCGAAGCCGACGCGCAGGCCGCAGAGGCCGTAGACCTTCGAGAACGTCCGCAGGAGGACGAGGTTCGCGTGCTTGCCGAGGAGGTCGAGCGTCCGGTCGGGGTCGTCGAGCATGTTGAACTCGCAGTAGGCCTCGTCGACGATGCACGCGACGTGGCGCGGGACCGCTGCGACGAACGCGGCGATCTCCTCGAAGGGCAGCGCGGTCGACGTCGGGTTGTTCGGGTTGCAGACGATGACGAGGCGCGTCGCCGCGGTGATCTCGGTCGCCATCGCGTCGAGGTCGTGGAAGTGGTCGTCGCGCAGCGGGACCGTGATCGCCCGTGCGCCGGAGGCGGCGGCGAGGTGCGGGTAGACGCTGAACGACGGCCACGCGTAGACGAGCTCGGCGCCGGGCTCGAGCAGCGCATCGCCGGCCGCGAGGAGGATGTCGCAGGACCCGTTGCCGATCGCGATCCGCCCCGTCGGCACGCCGTAGCGGTTGCTCAGCGCCTGCTTCAGCGCCGCGTTGGAGGGGTCCGGGTAGCGGTTGGCGCCGTGCAGCGCGCGCTGAGCGGCCTGCACGACCTGCGGCAGCGGCGGGTCGGGCGACTCGTTGGAGGCGAGCATCGCGACGTCGTCGCCGAGCGAGTAGCCGTCGGCGACGGGATAGACGGGGATGCGCCGGATCCGCGAGGAGAACTCGATCGCCATGCCGAGAACGCTACTGGGCGCCCTCGAGGTCCTGGCGCAACGCCCGCGCCTCCCCGAGGTACACGTGGCGCGGCCCGTGCGCGTCGGGCGCGTGGTAGTGCATGAGGACCCGGATGATCCGCGGCATCGACCCCGGGACGGGGACCTCGCGCGCGCACAGCAGCGGCACCTGCGAGAAGCCCATGTTGCGCGCGGCGACGGCCGGGAACTCGGCGTCGAGGTCGTCGGTCAGCGTGAAGATGCAGCTGACGACGTCGCTGGGGTGCAGGTCGTTGCGCTTGAGGATCTCGCGCAGCAGCCACTCCGTCGCGCCGAGGATCGCCTGGGCGTCGTTGCGGTCCACCGACGAGGCCCCGCGCAGTGCGAAGAGCCGCATAGCGGGGCGATGCTAATGGCGCGCGGGGTGGGGTTCGGAGGGGAGGGGAGGGGGAGGTGGGGCTGGGGGGGAGGCGCTCGCGGTGAGGCGATCAGCATCGCTGGTATAGGCGAAGGTCGACTTCGCGCGAGAGGAGCGAGCAGCAGCGCGCGGCAGAGAACATCACGAGCACGCGGTCCAGCGCGCGTCGTCACTGACGGCTGCTCGCGTGTGGGGCGCGCACGCGGGACGCGTCGTACAGCCACGCGCGAGACGCGAGCGTCGTCACGAGGGCGAGACACAGGATGATGAGGTAGAGCGCGGTCACGGCTGACGAACGCAGCGGGGCGCGTGCGCGGCGTTCGCTCAGAAGCAATTGTCGCGGATTCCGGGCACGCCGATCAGCGCGCGACAACGGCGGTGGCAGACTTCGCCACGGCCTTCTGATCGCTTGAGCTTCTCGGCTTGGTGGTCGCCGAGCAGCAGCTTCGCGGCCTCCGCACGCCGCCGACGCCTTCACGAACTTCGTGAGCTGGAGAAGTTTTGCGCCGGGACGCGACGCTCACATCGCGGCAATGATCGAACTGTGCACTTGAGGATCGTCCATACGCTGGGGTCGGCGACACGGATACGTCACGCCACGTTGGTCGTGGGCAACGACTGACGAGCGTCGTTCGTCGATCCGTAGCTGGTCGCGACGGCGGGCCGGCGGCGTCGCGCGCCACGGGGCCGCGATGGCGCCAACTCCTGACCAGCGGCGCCAAGCACGGCGACTCGCGCCGGGAAGGTGGCGAGGGTGATAGCGCCGCGCACGGGAAAGCGGTAGCGCCTCGGTGCGGCCACGCCGGCCACCAGACGAGTACGCGTGCGCTGAGGCCGCCGGCTGCGCGGCGACCGGTATCGGGGCCGCGGCCGTCGTACAGCATCGTCGCGCCGATCTGCTCGCCGGCACGTCGCCGGTAGGCCGAGGGTCAGTGGCTGCCGGAGCCGGTCGGCAGCGCGATACGGCGCGTGCGTCGCGCGGGATCTGCACGCCGGTGCGCCACGGGTCGCCGGCCGCTGACCAGCGGCGATCAGGGCACGCCGCAACTCGTCGTGGACGGTCGGCGCAGCGTCGCCGCGCTCGCGGAGATGCGTGGCGCGACGCCAGCACTTGACGACAGCGCCAGGCCAAACCAGCGAGGGCCAGCAGCATCGCCGCGGACCACGCGCTCGCCGCGGGAGGAGGTGTACGTCATAGGTCCCATCGCGATGGTGAGGCTCGGATGCGATGCGTGCGATGTTCCGAGCGGCGAGCTCGCGCGGCCGACGACCGCCTTCGGAGCTTCGAGGGCCGACGCGCGCCGGACGCGCCGACTCCGGCAGCGGTCTGCCGGCCGCGGCGGCGCAGGCGTCCAGCGCGTCGTACCTCACGAGCGGCACGCCGTAGCGTGCAGCGGCCAGCCTCGCGGAGGAGGCCATCGCGTCATGGTCGGCAACTGCCAGCGCGACGATTTGAGCGTGCTGCGCGCGGAATCCCGTACGGTGGACCTCGAGGTCGCCCCAGGCCGCGACGGCGCCGCCGACACAGCCCTCTGCGCCGCCGCGCGTGCCATTCGCGCGATGTCGTGGTAGGCATACAGCCCGCAGTCACAGCGGGCGTCCGGCGCTGAATGAGGCCCGCGCGAGCGGCTGCCAGGGTACATGCAGTACGCGTCGTTGCGTCCGGGTCGCCACGGTTCGGCTCCGAGCGATCGAGCGCTGAGACGGCACGCGGCAGCAGTATGCCGTCAGCTCCGAGCCTCCACACACGAAAACCGATCACGGGCTGTATGAACAGGGGAACCGGCGCGATCATGCGGGGACGGGCTCCCGGGGCGGCGGAGTTGCAGGCACGTCGCGCGCGGGCTCCGGCAGGTGAGGGACGGGATGCTCAGCGGGATGCGGCGGCGACGGGTGGGTCAGCGGTTCACCTGACGGGCGTCGACTTGCCGGGTAAATCGGCCCTCTCCCACCTCACCGGACAGCACGCTAACGGTAAGTCCGAGTCCCGTCAAAAACAGAAAACCTGACTGAGTCCCAGCAGCTCCCCTACATCGCGCGCAGGCCCTCGACCTCGGCCGCCTTCAGGCGCCGGTGCGCGCCCTCGGGAAGGTCGTCGATGCGCAGCGGGCCGAAGCGCACGCGCTGCAGGGTGCGGACGCGGTGGCCGACGGCCTCGCACATCCGCTTGACCTGGTGGTTGCGGCCCTCGTGGATCGTGAGCTCGAGGTCCTGGCGCAACGCCCGCGCCTCCCCGAGGTACACGTGGCGCGGCCCGTGAGCGTCGGGCGCGTGGTAGTGCATGAGGACCCGGATGATCCGCGGCATCGACCCCGGGACGGGGACCTCGCGCGGTCCACCGACGAGGCCCCGCGCAGGGCGTAGAGCCGCATAGGGCCGCGAGCTTAGCCATCCGTCCGCTCTGGGCGGACCCCGGCTGCCACCACGCGCCATCGGTCGATGCACCACCGATGCTGCTGAGATCCGCGAGGTCGCGCGCCACCGTCGTTGCACTCGTCATCCTGGCAGCGCTGCTCGGCGCCGTCGCGGCGGCCCCGGCGGCGCAGGCCGCAAGCCTCACCGGCGTGGCCTTCAAGGACTTCGACCGAGACGGCCTCTGGCAGACGTCCGAGCCGCTCCTCGCCGATCAGGAGATCCACCTGTTCGCCGCAAGCGGCCCGTATCTCGCCCGGTCGGTGACCGATACGTTCGGCCGCTACACGTTCTCCGATCTCGCCGACGGCGACTACCGCGTCGACTACAGCCCGGCGTCCTGGTGGGCGCTGCGTCAGGACTGGGTGCCGACGACCGCGCCGTCGCTGAAGCCGTCGCGGTCGGTGTCCGTCAGCGCGACGACCACCGCGGACTTCGGCTGGCGGCCGATCGTCCGCTCGACGGATGGCAACGCGCCGATCTCGAGCTTCACCGGCCCGAGCGGGCTGCGGGTCTCAAGCTACGACGACGTCGTGCCCGCCCGCGAGCTGCACGACGCGCTGGCGACCGGGCTGCTCGGCGCCGAGGCCGCCACCACCGAGATCCGCTTCGATCTCTACGCCGGGAGCATGACGTCGTCGTCGGCGGTGCAGACCAACGGCGGTCCCTATCAGTCCTACACCGCCACGTGCTACGTCAGCTACCTCTCCTGGCTGGACACCGGAGACCGGACCCTCACGCATGAGTACGGGCACGCCTGGAGCATGTACAACGCGTTCGTCGTCCAGCAGGATCCGTCGCTCGCGTCGTACCTGCAGGCGCGCGGGCTCGCCGGCGATCCGCGGGTCAACTCCTCCTACGCCTGGCAGGCCGGCGAGATGATCGCCGAGGACTACCGCCGGCTCTTCGGCTCGGCCAACGCCCGGACCGGCGGTCAGATCAACAACGAGATCCCGGCGGCGAGCGAGGTGCCCGGCCTCGCCGACTTCCTCACCACGACGTTCACGACGCCGCCGGCATCGCCGCCTCCTCCGCCGCCTCCGCCTCCGCCGCCGCCTCCGCCGCCCCCGCCGCCCCCGCCGCCTCCGCCGCCCCCGCCCCCCGGCGCTTCCCGCGCCGCCGCAGATCACCGCGCTCGCGATGAGCCCGGACCCCGTGCGGACGACCGGCAGCGCATCGCTCTCGCTGTCGGCGCCGGCGACGGTGACGGTGCGCGTCCTCACGGCGCAGGGCGCGCTCGTGCGCAGCCTGCTCGCCGCGGCGTCCAAGCCCGCCGGACCGGTGAGCGTCGTCTGGGATCGCAAGGACGGCGCGGGCCGGCGCGTCGCGAAGGGCACGTACAGGCTGCAGGCCGATGCGGTCGACGCCGCCGGCCGGCCCGCGACCGCGCTCGTGAGCTTCGGCGTCGCCTGAGCGTCACCGAACGAGCGAGGGGCCGGCGTCGCCGCCGGCCCCCCTCTCATGCGTGCTGTGGCGTGGCCCGGCTAGGGAGCGGCCGGCGCATCCAGGTGGACGACCGGCGACACGTCGCCATGCCCGGCGATATCGCCGAAGCTGGCACCGCCCGTGTCGCACAGCGCCTTCTGCTGGGCCTCCGACAGCGACCCCGCGCCGAGCGACAGCTTCGGCGCCCCGCCGCCGAGGGTGACGTTGCGCTGGAACAGCGTGTCGGTCCCCTCGTGACAGACGAGGACGACGACCCGGTGCTTGCGCTCGTCGATGAAATCGGCGCCATCGACGACGTCGCCGACGTGCGCGGCGACCGTGCCGAGGCCGACCGTGATCGCCCGATCGGCCGCGAGGACGTAGTGGCTGTTGGGCGCGCTCTCCTCGACGATCCAGTAGTCGCCCAGCGCCACGCCCGTGATGGTGCACTTGCCGGCGCTCGTCGCGCCGGTCGTGCACGTCTTGGTCGTCGCCGGGTCCGCGGCGCTGTCGCCGCGCGGGCTCGCCAGTCGGAGCGTTGTTCGTGTAGAGCTTGAACACCGCGCCGTCGAGCAGGTTCTGCGCGTCGTCGCGCTTCGTGATGACGACCGTGCCCGGGACGACGGGATCGGCGAACGTCAGCGAGTCGACGTCGCCCACGCCTTCGGTGACGGCGCCGACGCCGACGTTCACCGTCTGCTCAGGCGCGGTGTCGTAGCCGTTCGGCGTCACGGTCTCGACGACCCAGTAGTGGCCCAGGGGCACGGCCGTCATGCTGCAGTCGCCGGCCGCGTTGGTCGTGCACGTGTGCGTGGTGATCGGGTCCGCGCCGCTGTTGCCACGAGGCCCGGTGAGCGGGGCGTTGTTCGTGTACAGCGTGAACGTCGCACCCTGGAGGCTGTCGTCGATCCCCGTCTTGTGGATCGTGACCGTCCCGGGCACGACCGGGTCGGAGATCGGCCCGACCGTGATGTCCGCGCCGACGCCGGCCCCGCTGCCGAGCGGGACGGTCGCCGCCACCGGAGCCGCGACCGTGTACCCGGGGGGCGCCGACGTCTCGACGACCCAGTAGTCACCCGGCGCCACGTCGGCGATGGTGCACGTGCCGGCCGCGGTCGTCGTGCACGGGTCGTGGGACGTCGGGAAGGCTCCCCAGGAAGGCCTCGGTTGTCCTGTGGTAGAGGCGGAACACGGCGCCCGCCAGAGCAGCTCCGCCGTAGCCCGTCTTGCTGATCGTGATGCTGCCCGCGGCCGCCTGGTTGGTGATCGGGATGTTCAGGACCGTGCCCGTGCCGGGCGACGTTCCGACCGCGATGGTCACCTCGCTGTCCACCGCGCCGATGTAGCCGCTCGGCGGCGTCTCGACGAGCCAGTAGCGGCCCAGCGGGATGTTGGCGATCGTGCAGTTGCCGGTCGCGGTCAACGTGGCGGTCGACGTGCAGGTGTACGTGGTGACAGGGTCACCCGCCGCCGTGTCGGGGCCACGCGGACTGGTGAACGGGTCGTTGTTCGTGTAGAGCGTGAAGACCGCTCCCGCCAGCGCGGCGCCGCCGGAGGTCTTCGTGATGTTGATCGTGCCGAGCACGAGAGCGTTGTCGAACGTGACGTCCGTGGCCCCCGATGTACAGGTTCCGGCGCTGGTGACGGAGACCGTCCGCGGGTTCGTCGTGTCGATGCGGTGGCCGTTGGGCGCCTGGGTCTCGTTGACGGAGTAGGAGCCGAGCGGCAGGCCGTCCTTGCAGACGCTGCCCGTCGTGCCGGCCGTGACGAGATCGCTCGCGCCGCTGACGACGGTGCCGCCGGAGCTGATCGCGAAGTGCGCGCCGGTCAGCGGCACGGCCGGAGTCGCGTCGAGGCGCTGCTTGAGGATCCGGATCGCTCCGGTCTGCTGGACGTCGTTGAACGTGCAGGTGATCTGGTTGTCAGGGCTGGCATTGATGCCGCTGATCGTGTCGCCGCTGAACGTGCCGTTGGAGCTGCCGGTGCCGGTCGCGCCGGTGCACGAGGGAGTACCGGAGATCGCCCAGTTGGCGGGCACGTCCTCCTTGAGCTTGTAGGTGCTCGTGCCGTCCGAGCGGATCGGGATGAACGCGCTGGTCATGGCGCTCGGGGCCGTGGCGCGGTGAAGGTCGCGGCCGTCGGGAACGCGTCGAGCGTCAGCGCGAGCTTGAACGGGAAGCTGCCGATGTTCGGGCTGGCGGTCTTGACGATCCTGATGAACGCGTCGCGCGGGATGAGCACGCAGTCCGACGGGTCGGACGTCGGCGAGCTCGACGGATAGGAGCACGTGTTGATGAGGTTCGGCGGGCTGCCGCCGACGTCATCACGCTGGTGTCGATGCGGCAGTAGCCGAGCGTGTCGGTGTCGCCCGTCCCGTGCTGGGCCGGGAACGTCTCAGCGGTGGACTTGACGTCGCAGGCGGTCTCGCCGTTGCGCGATGACCGCGCTCTTGCTCGTGCACTTCGTCCCCGACTTGTCCGAGCAGCTGTACGTCTTGGGGCTGTCGGCGGTCACCTGCGCCGCGGGCTTGCCCGCGATGACGAGGCAGACCACGTAGTTGGCATTGTTGTCGAGGTCGGTGTCGAACAGCGCGCAGGAGTCGCCGGTGTTGCCGCCCGAGAAGTCGAGGTCGTCCCACTTGACGGCGGTCCAGAGCTGGACCGGTGTCCCGGGAACGGTGGCGACGGCGTGGGCGTTGAGGTCCTTCTGGCCCGGGACGTCGTCGACCTGCGGCGTGCTCTCGTCGGGAGAGAAGGCGAACGTCGGCGGCGAGGTCACGTCGTAGGCGGCCGACGCCTGCGAGGCGAAGACCGGTAGCGCGACGAGCATCAGCACGCTCGCAAGCAGGACCCCAACTGATCTGCGTTTCATGACTGCCCTTTCGGATTATCCGTTTTCCGACGCTCTACGGCTGGATGGGCAGGCAAGAATCGCGTCGCCCCGACGCTGCACCCGAGCAGTCGAACTTTGGAACCGAAGCTACGTCAGGGCGGTGCGCGCGCGGTAGAGCAGACCCTTCATCGCGCGGTGCGTAACGCCGCTCAGTGAATGCGACCGTTCAGAACGTTCATGCGGGCGTTCAGCACTACCCCCGGTCAACTGGGCCCGGTCAACTGGGCCATCGGCGCAGGCCCTCGACCTCGGCGACCTTCAGGCGCCGGTGGGCGCCCTCGGGGAGGTCGTCGATCCGCAGCGGGCCGAAGCGCACGCGCTGCAGCGTCCGGACGCGGTGGCCGACGGCCTCGCACATCCGCTTGACCTGATGGTTGCGGCCCTCGTGGATCGTGATCTCGAGCACCCCGGACTTGATCTGACGGACCTTCGCGGGCGCGGTGCGGCCGTCGTCGAGGTCGACGCCCTCGCGCAGCGTCCGCAGCGCGTGCTCGGGGACCGGCGCCGGGTTGACCGTCGCGCGGTAGACGCGCGGGACCTCGAAGGACGGGTGCGTCATGCGCTGGGCGAGGTCGCCGTCGTTCGTGACGAGGATGATCCCGGTGCTGTCGACGTCGAGCCGGCCGACGGGGTACAGCCGCGCGCCGCGCGCCGGGACGAGGTCGATGACCGTCCTGCGGCCATGGGTGTCGCGCGCGGTCGACAGCACGCCCGGTGGCTTGTTGACGACGAAGACCATCCGCTCCTCCGGGCCCTCGAGGAACTTGCCGTCGACGGCGACGCCGCTGTCGGCGTCGACGTCGCGCGCCGGGTCGGTGATGACCTGGCCCGCGACCTGGACGCGCCCGTCGCGGATGATCTCCTCCGCGCCACGACGGGAGGCGACGCCGGCGTGGGCGAGAAACTTGGCGAGGCGCACGCCTACGATGGTCGCAGGTGGTCTCCAACCCCTTCTATCCGGAGATGATGCACTTCGCGCTGCCGCTGCACGCGACCCGCGAGGAGCTCGTCGAGCTGGCCTCGCGGTGGGCGCACGAGCACGAGCTCTACGTCGCGATCGAGCGCTGGTACCCGGTCTACGGCGCCGCGGCCGTCCCCCTCGGCGCCGACCTCGCGACGGCGGTCGCCGCGTTCGAGCCGGTGCGGCGGATCTGCCTGCGCAAGGGGGTCTTCGACGTCACCGCCGTCAACCAGATGCAGCACCTGTTTCGCAACCCGGAGTCCTTCGTCATGGTGCTCGAGCCGCTGACCGAGGACGGGCTGCGCGCGACGGCCCTGACCTCGCGGATGGGCGACGAGGAGGCGCTGCGCTGGTGGGTCGGGCTCGTCCGCGGCGAGCTTCCGAACCTCCGCACGGCGCCTGGGCGATCGATCCCGAGCGCGGCGGGCGCAAGTTCATCTCCGAGCACTGCCACACCGAAGGCGCGCGCGAGCTCGCGGCCGCCGGCGTCCCGATGCTCTCCTCGGCCGGCAACGCGATCTTCGAGTTCGGCGACGGCGCGGGCTGAGGCTCGGTCCGGGACGGCCCTACGATGGGCCGGTGGACCTCGAGCTCCTGCAGACGACGCTGGACGAGGCCGGGCAGCCGGCCTTCCGCGCCCGCCAGGTGTGGGCGTGGGCCGCGCGCGGCTGCGAGCGGCTACGAGGCGATGACCGACCTGCCCGCGGCGCTGCGCGCGCAGCTCGCCGAGGCGGTGCCGTTCTCGTCGCTCGAGCTCGTCGACGAGGCGCACGCCCGCGACGGGACGGTCAAGGCGCTCATGCACACGCACGACGGCCGCCCGGTCGAGGCCGTGCTCATGCGCTACAGGGATGGCCGCCGCTCGCTGTGCCTCTCCTCGCAGTCGGGCTGCCCGCTGACGTGCACGTTCTGCGCGACCGGCGCGATGAAGTTCGGCCGCAACCTCACGGCCTCGGAGATCCTCGACCAGGCGCTGCATTTCCGGCGCATCGAGGACGATCGACCACGTCGTGTTCATGGGGATGGGCGAGCCGATGATGAACCTCGACAGCGTCCTCGAGGCCTGCCGGCGGCTGCCCGACGTCGGCGTGACCCACCGCCGCACGGCGATCTCGACGGTCGGCTGGATCCCCGGCATCGACCGCCTCACGGAGACCGACATGCCGATCCGCCTCGCGCTCTCGCTGCACGCGGCCGACGACGCGCTGCGCAGCGAGATCATGCCCGTCAACGACCGCTATCCGCTCGCGGACGTCCTCGACGCGTGCCGGCGCTTCCACGCCGCCAAGAAGCGCCTGGTCTTCGTCGAGTACGTCATGCTCGCCGGCGTCAACGACCGCTACGAGCAGGCGGTCGCGCTCGCGCGGGTGCTCGACCCGAAGGTCTTCAAGGTCAACCTCATCCCGTACAACCCGACCGGCTCCTACGACGGCTCGGGACCGGACGCGATCGAGGCGTTCCGGGCGGTGCTCGAGGAGCACGGGCTGCGGGTCACCGTGCGCCTCACGCGCGGGCGCGACATCGCCGCGGCCTGCGGGCAGCTCGCGGCGACGACCGCCTAGCGGCCAGCAGCCGCCCCGAGGTCGGCGCTACGCCGTCGTCGTCGGATCGCCCGCGCGCTGCTCGCCGGCGCGCAGCAGGCGGTCGCGCAGGTCGGCCTCCTCCTCGGGGGTCGGGTCCCACTCGGCGACGCTCGGCAGCGCCTGCAGCGAGTCCATCCCGAAGAGCTTGAGGAACAGATCGCTCGTGCGGTACAGGACGGCGCCGAACTGCGAGCGGCCGGCCTCCTCGATGAAGCCGCGCTCCTCGAGCGTCGCGGTCGCCGACTCCGCC
Source organism: uncultured Actinomycetes bacterium (assembly GCA_963830085.1). Classification (GTDB taxonomy): domain Bacteria; phylum Actinomycetota; class Thermoleophilia; order Solirubrobacterales; family Solirubrobacteraceae; genus CADCVQ01. Next base: position 14,198 of record CAWHLF010000016.1, read on the forward strand.
GCGACGCCGCGGATGCGCGTGATCTCCGGGCGCGACACCGGCTGCAGGTAGGCGACGATCGCGAGCGTCTCGGCCTGCGCGGGCGTCAGCGGCGGCGTGCGCGGCTTGGCGAGCAGGCGCCGGGCGGCCTCCTCGGCGACGGGGTCGGTCGCGAGCGCGACGCCGCCGGCGACGCGCTTGAGCTGCAGCCCGCGGGCGCCCGGGATGTACTCGCGGTCGAGCTCGGCGAGCGCCGCCGCGATCTCGTCCTCGCCGCAGGCGGCGGCCTCGGCGAGGTCGGCGACCGAGACGGGATCGGATGCGAGGAACAGCAGCGCCTCGACGATCCGGGCAAGCTCGCTCATCCGACGGCCAGCCCGTCGCGCGGCTCGCGGGCCACCGGCGCGATCGTGATCGCGCCGAACGACTCCTCCTGCGTCCACGTCGCCTCGCCCTGCTTGTAGAGCTCCAGCAGCGCGAAGAGCGTCACCGCGACGGTCACGCGGTCGGCCCCGCGCACCGCCTCGTCGAACGTCGTCGCGCCGCGGCGCAGGAGGTCGCGCAGGTGCGTCAGGCGCTCGGCGATCGTGACGCGCGCGATCGTGAGGTGCGCGAGGCTGAGCTTCGGCGGCACGCGCAGCAGGCCGCCGAGCGCGGAGCCGAGCCGGCGCGGGTTGTAGACCGCCCCGGCGTCGGCGAGGTTCGCGCGCCGCAGGCCGGGCGGCAGCGGCGCCGCGCGGTAGCGGATCCCCTCCTCCGCCGCCAGGCGGGTGGCGAGGTGGTCGGCCGCGCGCCGGTAGCGGCGCGCCTCGAGCATCCGCGCCAGCAGCTCCTCGGCGGCCTCGCCGGGCTCGAAGTCCTGCAGCTCGTCGTCGTCGCGGGGGAGCATGAGCCGCGACTTGAGCTCCAGGAGCGCGGCGATGAGCACGAGGAACTCGGTCGCGACGTCGAGGTCGAGCTCGCCGCGGGACTCGAGATGGTCGAGGTACGTCAGCACGACGTCGGCGAGCGAGACCTCGAGCAGGTCGATCTCCTCGCGCAGGACGAGCGTCAGCAGGAGGTCGAACGGGCCGGAGAAGACCTCGAGATCGAGTTCGAGCGAGGCAACGGTCATCCGCGCAGGCTAAAGCCGACGGGCGACATCACATCGTCTGGAGTCCGCAGTTTGCGGGACTACAGGGCGATGAGAAGCGAGATGCCGAACAGGAGGACGATCATCAACAGACCCAGCAGTAGGTCGAATCCGCTGATGGCGCCCGTTTCGTTGCGCAGAGACACCGGGCGACCATATCCACAAGATCCTTGCGGCGCGGTGATTTTTCGTGCACGCCGACGCGAACGTCTTATGCGACCCTGAGACCGGGTCCGGGCTCGACGTCGACGTCGCCCGCGCGCAGCCGCTCGCCGCAGTTTGCGCAGCGCACCTCGGCATGCGTGACCGCGCCGCACGCGCGATGGCGCAGCAGCGCAGGCGGGCCTGCCTCACCCGCGGTCCAGCGGTCGCCCCAGGCCGTGATCGCCATGAGCACCTCGACGAGCTCGAGGCCCTTCCCGGTCAGCGCGTACTCGTCGCGCGGCGGGCGCTCGGAGTACGCGCGCCGCTCGAGCACGCCCTGCTCCACGAGCCACTTCAGGCGCTCGGCGAGCACCTTGCGCGAGATGCCCAGATCGCGCTGGATGTCGTCGAAGCGCGTGACGCCGACCCACACGTCGCGGATGACGAGCGGCGTCCACGGCTCGCCCGCGACCGCGAGCGTCCGGGCGATCGAGCACTGCATGGCGGCGAAGTCCGTGCGCTGCATGCGGGCATCGTAGCGAAGCTAGTTCCCTCAGGGAACGTATTCTGATAGCGTCAGTTCCTCCAAGGAACTAACCACCCCGAGGAGGGACACGATGGAGCTTCCCGAGATCGTCTCAGCCACCGACTGGCAGATCGCCCGCGACGACCTGCTCGCCAAGGAGAAGGCCGCGACCCGCGCGCTGGACGCCCTGGCGGCCGAGCGCCGGCGCCTGCCGATGGTCGCCGTCGACGAGGACTACGCCTTCGAGGACGCCGGCGGCGCGAGCGTGCGACTCGTCGACCTCTTCGACGGCCGCCGCCAGCTCGTCGTCTACCACTTCATGCTCGCTCCGGGCGGCAGCCCGTGCACCGGCTGCGCGTCCTTCACCGACAACATCGGCCGCCTCGAGCACCTGCACGCCCGCGACACGACCTTCGCGCTCGTCTCGCGCGCGCCGCAGTCCGAGATCGCGCCGCTCCGGGAGCGGATGGGCTGGACGATGCCCTGGTACTCGTCGTACGGCACGAGCTTCAACGACGACCTCGGCCGCGGCGACGGCTTCGGGCTCAGCGTCTTCCTGCGCGACGGCGACGACGTGTTCCGCACGTACTTCACCGACGGCCGCGGCGTCGACCGCCTGCGCCCGGACTTCAACCTCCTCGACCTCACGCCGCTCGGCCGCCAGGAGCAGTGGGAGGACTCGCCCGAGGGCCGGCCGCAGACGCCGCCCTACGCCTGGTGGCGCCTGCACGACGAGTACGAGCAGCAGGCTCCCGCTACCGCGACCGCGGCGGGCCGACGCCCATGACGTCGCGGACGTCCGCGAGCGTCGCCCGGGCGATCGTGCGGGCCTTGTCGGCGCCCGCCGCGAGGATCTCCTCGAGCGCCCCCGTGTCCTCGCGGATCTCGCGGTAGCGCTCCTGGACGGGCGCGAGCTCGGCCGAGACGGCTTCGGCGACCGCGACCTTGAGGTCGCCGTAGCCGCGGGCGCCGCGCATCTCCTCCTCGACGCTCTCGGGGCTGCAGCCGCGCACGGCGGCGAGGATCTCGATGAGGTTCGTCACGCCGGGCTTGCCGTCGCCGCGCACGATCTCGGTGCCGGAGTCCGTCACCGCCCGCTTGAACTTCTTCAGGACGACGTCGGGCTCGTCGAGGACGTAGACCGTCCCCTGGGCGGTGCCGCCGGTCGTCGACATCTTGCGCTCGGGCTCCTGGAGGTCGCGGACGCGCGCCCCGACCTCCGGGATGCGGTGCTCGGGCACGACGAGCGTCTCCCCGAACCGGGCGTTGAAGCGCTCGGCCGTGCGGCGCATGAGCTCGAGGTGCTCGCGCTGGTCCTCCCCGACGGGGACCTCGTGCGCGCGGTAGGCGAGCACGTCGGCGGCCTGCAGCACCGGATAGAACAGCAGGCCGGCCGAGACGAGCTCGCGCTGCGCGGCGGACTTGTCGCGGAACTGGTGCATCCGGTTGAGCTCGCCGAGCGGCGTCACCGAGCTCAGCAGCCAGGTCAGCTCGCTGTGCTCCTGGACGTCGCCCTGGCGAAAGAGGATGCAGCGCTCGGGATCCAGGCCGGCGGCGATGAGGATCGCCGTCGTGTCGTGGACGCGCTCGCGCAGCTCGGCCGGCTCGTAGGGCAGCGTCGTCGCGTGGAGGTCGACGATGCAGTAGATCGCGGGGTCGCCGCGCTCCTGCCCGGCGACGCACTGCGTGATGGCGCCGATGTAGTTGCCGAGGTGCTTGCGGCCGGTCGGCTGGATGCCGGAGAAGATGACTCGGTGCCACGGCGGCGGAGCGTACTGCCGTGGCGGGCCGGGCTACGGCGCGAGCGCCCTGGCGAGGTTCACGCGGCCGAAGCCGAAGACCGGGTCGCGGCCGGGCGGGCCGAGGTCGTCGGCCGTGCTCGTGAGCCGCGAGCGCCAGGACGCCGGCCCCTCGCCGGGGTTGCGGAAGGCGATGAGCGCCGCCGCGCCGGCCGCGTGCGGGGTCGCCATCGAGGTCCCGTTCAGCGAGCGGTAGCCGCCGTCGAGCCACGTCGAGAGGATGCCGACGCCCGGCGCGGCGATCTCGACGTCCGAGTTCGCGGTCGAGAACCCGGCGTTCGCGCTGTTCGCGTCGAGCGCGGCGACCGAGACGACCTGCGGGTAGGCGGCCGGATAGGCGAGCGCGGTGCCACCGGTGTTGCCCGCCGCGGCGACGATGAGCGACCCGTTGTTCGTCGCGGCGTTGACGGCGTCGGCGAGCGTCCGCGCGTTCGTCGCGCTGCTGAGCGACATCGAGATGACCTTCGCGCCCTGCCCGCTGAGGTACATGACGCAGTTCGCGATCCCCGCGAGCGAGCCGTTGCCCCTGGCGTCCAGCGCCTTGCAGATCGCCAGCGGCGAGTTGAACGCGACGCCCGCGATCCCGCGCCCGTTGCCCGCCCGCGCGGCCGCGATCCCGGCGACGTGCGTCCCGTGGCCGTTGTCGTCGACGCAGCGCCCGGGGACGATCGTCGGGTCGAGGAAGATCGGCAGCGTCACGAGGTTCAGGATGTTCAGGCCGAACGACCGCACGCCCGCGCAGGCGACGATCTTGCCGGCGAGGTCCTCGTGCGTGGCGTTGACGCCGGTGTCGACGATCCCGATCTTCGCGCCGCCGTCGCCGGGGAACGCGCCGAGCCCGGCGGCGTCCCAGCCGGCGGGGGCCGCGATGGCGGTGAGGCCGTGCTGGCGCGCGAAGAGCGCGTCGTTCGGGACGGCCTTCGCGCGGTAGATGTAGTTCGGCTCGGCGTAGGCGACCGACCGCGAGCGGTTCAGCCGCGCGGCGACCGTCGCGGGATCGCCCGTCACGCGCACGACCTGCGCGCCGAGGCCGGTCACGCGCCCGAGCGTCTCGAGCACGCCGGCGGTCCGCGCGGCCAGCGAGCGCTGCGCCGCGGGCGCGCGCTCGGCGTACTTCACGATGAGCGTGTCCTTGTCGTAGCGAGCCGGCGCCGCCGATGCCGCGGGCGCCACGCCGAGCGCGAACGCCGGCACGAGGGCCGCGACCCCCAGAACCTTCCTCATCCGCACGCCGCCGTTCACCGGCGCGGGACGTTACGCAGGAGTCCGGATCGTCGCAACACCCAACCGTCCAGCCGCTACGAGCATCGTCACGGCGAGCAGCAGGAGCGGGACCCAGTCGCTCGTCGCGTCGGCGAGCGCGCCCCCGCCGCCCGCGCCGAGCGCCGCGCCCGCGCCCCACGCCATGTTCGCGAGGCCGAACGCGAACGCCGAATCGATCCCGCGCGCCTCCGCGCCATCGGCGAGGATCGCCATCGCCGGCGTCCACAGGGTGCCCACCGCCGGCGCCGCGACGACGACGACGGCCGCGAGCACGACGGCGCTCTGCGGCAGCGGCAGCAGGACGATCGCGAGCCCGCCCGCGGCGAGCCCGGCCCGCGCCGGCCAGAGCGCGCCGCGGCGGTCGGCGAGCCGGCCCGCGACCGGCGACGCGACCGCCTCGAGCGCCACCGCGCCGAGGAAGACCGCGCCGATCGCGATCGCGCCCGCCCCGAGCTCGTCGAGTCGCAGCGTCGCGATGAGGTTCAGGGCGCCGAACGCGGCCGACGGCAGCGCCATGAGCCAGATGCCCTGTCGCATCCGCGGCTCGGCGACGGCGGCGCGGATCGCCTGCAGCGTGCCCGACGGCTGCGGCTGCGGGCCGGGGATCCGCCAGCCCGCGACGATGAGCGCGACCGGCAGCGCGACGAACGCGCCGAAGACGATGCCGGTGCCGATCGACGCCGCGGCGGCGCCGAGCGCCGGCCCGCCGAGCGCGCCCGCGATGGCCGCCCCCACCGCGGTGCCGATCGCCTCCGCCCGCCGCTCGCGCGGGGTCACCGCGACGACCCATGCCAGCGCGCCCGCCCAGATCGCGGCGGCGCCGACGCCCTGCAGCAGGCGGGCCGCGATGAGCGACTCGGGCGTCGAGGCCAGGCCGAACGCGACGCTCGCGACCGCCAGCAGCCCGAGCGCGCCGAGGACCGTGCGCTTCGGGCCGATCCGCGCGGCGAGCCAGGCCGCCGGCAGCGACAGCGCGAACGTCCCGATCGCGTACGCGGCGGTGAGCAGGCCCGCGACCGACTTCGAGAGGTCGTGCTCCTCGGTGATCTGCGGCAGCAGCGGCGTGATCGTCGCGTAGGCCGCCGTGTCGACGACCATCGCGATCGAGATGAACGCCAGCAGCCGCCGCGAGCCCGCGGGTGAGGTGGTGGGAGCGGACAGATCCCCAATCATCGGCGAAGCCCGCGTAGGCTCGCCGTGACATGGCCGTCTCCCCCACCGCGATCGTCGGCCGCGAGCGCGAGCTCGAGGAGATCGACGCCGCGCTCGACGCGGTCGCCGCGGCCTCGCCGGTGCGCCTCGCCGTCGCGGGCGAGCCGGGGATGGGCAAGACGAGGCTGCTGCAGGAATTGCGCCGGCGCGGCAACGAGCGCGGCCAGCTCGTCCTCGCGGGATCCGCCGCGGAGTTCGAGCGCGACATGCCGTTCGCGGTCTGGATCGACGCGCTCGACGCCTACCTCGCCTCGCAGGACCTCGACGGCGAGACCGGCGGCTGGGGCGCGGACCTCGCCGCGGTCCTGCCGTCGCTGCAGCGCGGCCGCGGCGGCGACTCGCCCGAGGGCGCCGCCGAGCCCTATCGCGCCCATCGCGCGATGCGCTCGCTCCTGGAGCTCGTCGCGCGCGACACGCCGGTCGTGCTCGTGCTCGACGACCTGCACTGGGCCGACGGCGCGTCGATCCAGCTCATCGGCTCGCTCCTGCGCCGCGGGCCCGATGCGCCGGTCCTCCTCGCGCTCGCCTACCGCGCCGGCCAGGTTCCCGAGCGGCTCGCGCCCGCGCTCGCCCAGCCCGACGTCCGCGTGCTCGAGCTCGGCCCGCTCAGCGAGCAGCAGTGCGCCGAGCTCACGCGGCCCGGCGCGCCGCCCCGCGAGGTCGCGGCGATCTACCAGGAGAGCGGCGGCAACCCCTTCTACACGCTCGAGCTCGCGCGGGCAGCGGTCGTGCCCGAGCGCAGCAACGCGGGCGACGCGATGGCCGAGCGGGCCGGCGTCCCGCGCGTCATCGCGGCGGCGCTCATGGCCGAGCTGCAGGAGCTCTCCGCCGGCGCGCAGACGCTGCTGTCGGCCGCCGCGGTGGCGGGCGACCCGTTCGAGCCCGACCTCGCGTACGAGATCGCGGGGCTCGACGCCGACGCGGGCGTGAGCGGCCTCGACGAGCTGCTGGACGCGACGCTGCTGCGCCCCACCGACGTCCCCGCGCGCTTCGCGTTCCGCCATCCGCTCGTGCGACGCGGCGTCTACGAGGCGGCGAAGGGCGGCTGGCGGCTCGCCGCCCACGCGCGGGCCGCGGAGGCGCTCGCCGCGCGCGGGGCGTCGCCGGTCGCCCGCGCCCACCACGTCGAGCAGTCGGCCTCGCAGGGCGACGCAGCCGCGGTCGCGCTCCTGCTCCAGGCGGCGCAGGACAGCGCCGCGCGCTCGCCCGCCGGCACCGCCCGCTGGTACTCGGCCGCGCTGCGGCTGCTGCCCGACGGCGACCGGCAGGGGCGACTGGCGGCGCTCGCCGGCCTGGCGTCGGCGCGCCGCTCGATCGGCGACCACGCCGGCTGCTGCGAGGCGCTGGTCGCCGCGATCGAGCTGACCGGGCCCGAGCAGGTCGAGCAGCGGGTCGGCCTCGTCGCGAAATGCGCTGCATCCGAGCTGTTTCTCGGCCGCCACGAGGAGGCGCGCAGGCGCCTGCATGCGGCAGCGGCGGCGCTCGGCGACGACGGGTCGCCGGAGGCCGTCGTGATGCTGCTCTCGCAGGCGATGCACTCATGGCTCGCGCAGGACGGCGACGACGCCACGCGCGATGCGCGCCGCGCGCTCGCCGCGGCGCGGCGCCTCGACGATCCGGGGCTCGCGGGCGAGGCGGCCGCGACGCTCGCGCACATCAGCACGAGCCGCGCGGACATGGCGACGGCCGCCGCTGCCCACGCCGAGGCGTCCGCGCTCCTCGAGGGCCTCGACGACGAGCAGCTCGCCGGCCGCCTGGACGCGATGCACCGCCTCTCGCGCGCGTCGCTGCACCTCGAGCGCTACGAGGACGCCGTGCGGCAGGCCGGGCGGGCGATGCGCGTCGCCCGCAACACCGGCCAGGCCGAGTGCGTCCCGGTGCTGCTCGGCGCGCTGGCGACGAGCGCCTACATGCTCGGGCGCCTCGACGACGCCGCCGAGGCGCAGAACGGCGCCGTCGAGGCCGCCCGCTTCGCGGGCAACGACCTGACGACGTGCTCGCTCATGAGCACGACGGCGCGGATCGCCCTGATGCGGGGCGACGTCGACGAGGCACTGCGCGCCGGCGAGGAGAGCCTGACGCTCATGGGGCCGGAGGCCAGCGGCCACATCGCCACGATCGCCCGCGCACAGGCGGCGCTGACGATGCGCGAGGCGGGGCGGCCGGCCGCCGACGCCGAGCGGCTCGTCGAGCCGGCCGGCGGATGGGCGCTGGCCTCGCTGCCGGCGATCTGGAGCATTCCGCACCACGACGCGCTGACGCGGCTGGAGATCGCGGCCGGCGACGTCGACCGCGGCGGCGAGGCCGCGCGACGCGCGGAGGCGGCCGCGGCCGAGCTCGGGCTGCCGGTGGCGACCGCGCTCGCCCAGCGGGCGCGGGCCCGCGTGCTGCTCGCAGGCGGCGAGGCGGGCGCCGCCGCAAAGCTCGCCGGCGCGTCGGCGAGCGCGCTCGACGGCGCCGGCGCGCGGCTGGAGGCGGCTCGCTCACGGACGCTCGCGGGCGAGGCGACGGCGGCGGCCGGCGATCGCACGGCGGCGGTCCGCCTGCTGCGCAGCGCCGAGGGAGCGCTCGACGCCTGCGGCGCGGCGCGCCCCCGCGACGAGGCCCGCCGCGCCCTGCGCAGGCTCGGCGCCCGCGCCGAGCCGCGCGGTCCGTCGACGGCGGGCGAGACGGGCCTGAGCTCGCTGACGCGGCGCGAGATCGAGATCGCCGAGCTCGTCCGCGACCGCCGCACGAACCGCGAGATCGCCGAGACGCTGTTTCTCAGCAGCAAGACCGTCGAGTCGCACCTGCGCAACATCTTCGCGAAGCTCTCCGCGTCCTCGCGCGTCGAGGTCGCGCGGGCGATGGAGCGCGACCGCGGCGACACGGCGCGCGCCTGAGCGGTTGCGCGCGGTGCCACGACGCGCGTATCGTCGCTGCGGTGTCCGCAGCGTTGACACCCGGGGATGCGATCGCGGACTACGGCGCGGCCTGGAACGAGCGTGACGAGAGCGCGCGCCGCGAGCTGCTCGAGCGCGTCTGGGCCGACGACGGCGTGTACTGCGACCCGACCGCGGTCGTCGAGGGGCGCGAGGCGCTCGTCGCGCACCTCGGCGGTTTCGCGGAGCGGATGCCGGGTCACCGGATCGTCCTGACGACCGAGCATCGACGAGCACCACGAGCGCGTGCGGTTCGGCTGGCGGATGCTCGGCCCGGCCGGCGAGACCGTCCTCGACGGGATGGACTTCGTCGAGCTCGGCGGCGACGGGCGCATCCGCCTCGTCGTCGGCTTCTTCGGGCCGATGACGCCCGCCGAGCCGGGCTGAGGCGCCGGCCCGATGGCGCGGATCGTCGTCATGGGCGCCGGGATCTGCGGCCTCGCGGGCGCGATGATGCTCGCGCGCGACGGCCACGACGTGACGGTGCTCGAGCGCGATCCGGCGCCGCTGCCCACGTCCCCGGAGGCGGCGTGGGAGGACTGGGAGCGCGATGGCGTCAGCGCAGTTCCGCCAGCCGCACTACCTCCATCCCGCCGGCCGCGCGGTGCTCGAAGCCGAGCTGCCCGACGTCTGCGACGCGATGCTCGCCGCCGGCGCCGTCATCTTCAACCCGCTGCTGCTCATGCCGCCGTGGATGACCGACCGCGCCCCGCGCGAGGGCGACCCGCGATTCCCGACGATCACCGGCCGGCGCCCGACGCTCGAGTTGGCGGTCGCGATCACGGCCGCAGGCCGAGCAGGGCGTCGAGGTCCGCCGCGGCGTCGGCGTCGGAGGCGCTGCTGACCGCGCCGGACGGCGACGCCGTCCCCCACGTGACCGGCGTCCGAACCGAGGATGGCGAGGAGCTCGCGGCCGATCTCGTCGTCGACGCGCTCGGGCGGCGCTCGCCGACGAGTCGCTGGCTCACGGAGGCGGGCGCCGAGCCGCCGCACGAGGAGTCAGACGACCTCGGCTTCGTCTACTACACGCGCTACTTCCGCGGCGAGGCGCTGCCGCAACCCCGCGGCCCGCTGATCATGCACCTCGGGTCGTTCTCGATCCTGACGCTGCCGGGCGACCGCGGCACGTGGTCGGTCACGATCTTCTCCTACGGCGGCGACCGGCCGCTGAAGCGCGTGCGCGAGGAGGAGCGCTGGACGGCGGTCGTCGAGGCGTGCCCGCTGGCGGCGCCGTGGCTGGAGGGCGAGCCGTTCACCGGCGTCGTCGCGATGGGCGGGATCGTCGACCGCTATCGCCGCATGATGGTCGGCGAGCGTCCGGTCGCGACCGGCCTCGTGCTGCTCGCCGACGCCTGCGCCTCGACGAACCCGTCCGTCGGGCGCGGCATCGCGCTCGGCGTCGCCCACGCGCGGAGCCTGCGCGACGTCGTCCGCGAGCAGCTGGACGGCGACCCGCTCGCGCTCGCCGCGGCGTGGGACGCCGCGACGGAGGCCGAGCTCGTCCCGTGGTACCGCGAGACGCTGCGCGAGGATCGCGCCCGCAGGGCGCGAGATCGACGCGCTGCGCGCGGGCCGGGAGCCGCCGGCGCCCTCCGACCGGGCGGGGCAGGTCCTCGCGTCGCTGCCGCTCGCGGCCGTCCAGGACCCGGACCTCTTCCGCGTCATGCTCGCGCTGCGGCTGCTGCATCGGGTCGCCGACAGCGGTCGTCGACGACGACGCGCTGGCAGAGCGGGTGCTCGAGCTCGCGGCGGCGGCGGAGCCGCTGCCGCCGATGGGCCCGTCGCGGGAGGAGCTGCTGGCGCTGCTGGCGTGAGCGCTACCCGAGCGTCTCGCGCACCTTCGGCCGCTTCGCCGCGCCGGCCTCGTCGAGCCGGCGGACCGGCGTCGTGTACGGCGCGTTGCGGGCGATCTCCGGGTCCTCGGCCGCCTCGTCGAGGATCTCGGCGATCGCGTCGGCGAAGGCGTCGAGCGTCTCGCGGGTCTCGGTCTCGGTCGGCTCGACGAGCAGCGCCTCGTCGACGACGAGCGGGAAGTAGACCGTCGGCGGGTGCATGCCGTGGTCGAGCAGGCGCTTGGCGAGGTCGAGCGTGCGGATGCCGAGCTCCTTCTTCATCGGCGCGCCGCTGAGGACGAACTCGTGCATGCAGCGCTCGCCGAACGCCAGCGGCAGCTTGTCGCCGACCTTCTCGCGCAGCCGTGCGAGCAGGTAGTTCGCGTTGAGCACGGCGACCTCGCTGACGTCCTGCAGGCCCTCGCCGCCGAGCGAGCGGATGTAGGCGTACGTCCGCACGAAGACGCCGTAATTGCCCTGGAAGCCGCGGAGCTTGCCGATCGATTTCGGCCCGGTCGTGGTCGAGGTCGAACGTCGGCCGCCCGCCATTGGACGGTTCGCGGCGCACGACCTGCGGGCGCGGCAGGAACGGCTCGATGCGATCGCTGACGGCGATCGGCCCGGCGCCCGGCCCGCCGCCGCCGTGCGGCTGCGTGAACGTCTTGTGGAGGTTGAAGTGGACGATGTCGAAGCCCATGTCGCCGGGCCGCGAGTAGCCCATGATCGCGTTGAGGTTCGCGCCGTCGTAGTAGAGCGTCGCGCCGGCCCCGTGGACGATCGAGGCGATCTCCTCGATGTTCGGGTCGAAGATCCCCAGCGTGCTCGGGTTCGTGAGCATGAGGCAGGCGACGGACTCGTCGGTCTTCGCGCGCAGGTCGTCGACGTCGACGCCGCCGGCCGCGTCGAGGCCGACCTTCACGACCTCGTAGCCGGCCATCGTCACGGTCGCCGGGTTCGTGCCGTGGGCGCTGTCGGGCGTCAGGACCTTCGTGCGCTCCTCCCCGCGATCGGCGTGGTAGGCGCGCGTCAGCAGGACGCCGGCGAGCTCGCCGTGCGACCCGGCCGACGGCTGCAGCGAGACGTGCGGCAGCCCCGCGATCTCCGCCAGCGCCTCCTGGAGCTCGTACATGAGCTCGAGCGCGCCCTGCGCGCGGCGCGGGTCCTGCAGCGGGTGCAGCCGCGCGTGGCCCGGCAGCGCCGCGACCCGCTCGTGCAGCCGCGGGTTGTGCTTCATCGTGCACGAGCCGAGCGGATAGAAGCCCGAGTCGAGGTCGAAGTTGCGCTTGGAGAGGTTGACGTAGTGGCGGACGATCTCCGGCTCGGTGGCCTCCGGCAGCCGCGGCGGCTCGGCGCGGCGCATGCCCTCCGGCAGCAGCCCCTCGACCGCCGGCACGTCGAGCTCCGGCGCGGCGAACGCGCGGCGCCCCGGCGCGCCCTTCTCGAAGATCGTCGTCGCGCGCTCGCGCTGCAGCGGCGTGGCGCCGTCCTGCTGCGACGGCGGCGCTCATCTGCGCACCTCGGCCGCGACGCGCTCGGCGGCGATCGCCTCGCCGAGCACCCCCGCGAACCGGTCGATCTGCGCCCGCGAGCGCTGCTCGGTGATCGCGACGAGCAGCCCGTCGCCGTACTCGTCATAGGCGCGCCCGAGCGCGTAGCCCGCGTTGATGCCCTTCGCGGCGCAGCGGTCGAGCACCGCGAAATCGACCCGCGCGCACGTCGAGCCGCAGCGCGAACTCGCGCACGACCGGCCGGTCGTGGAGCTTGCTCACGCCGTCGATCGCCGACAGCGTCTCGCGCGCGTAGTGCGTGCGCTGGAGCATGAGCTCGGCGAGGTCGACGATGCCCTTGCGCCCGAGCCAGCTGAGGTAGACGACGCCGCCGAGCGCGTTGAGCGCCTGCGACGTGCAGATGTTCGAGGTCGCCTTCTCGCGGCGGATGTGCTGCTCGCGCGTCTGGAGCGTCAGGACGAAGCCGCGGCGGCCGTCGACGTCGGTCGTCTCCCCCGCGATCCGGCCGGGCATCCGGCGCAGGTGCGCCTCGGTGGCGGCGAAGAAGCCGAACGAGGGCCCGCCGAAGTCCAGGCGGTTGCCGAGCGTCTGGCCCTCGCCGACGCAGACGTCGACGCCCTGGTTGCCGGGCGCCTCGAGCACGCCGAGCGTCAGCGGGTCGGCGGCGCAGATCGCCAGCGCGCCGTGCTCGTGGGCGGCCTCGGAGATCGCGGCGACGTCCTCGACGGCGCCGAGGAAGTTCGGCTGCTGGACGATGACCGCGCCGACGTCGTCCGACAGCATCCCGCGCAGCGCGTCGAGATCGGTGACGCCGTCGTCGAGCGCGATCTCGTCGACCTGCGAGCCGTAGCCGACCGCGAGCGTCTCGAGCGTCGCCCGGCTGTCGGGGTGCACGCCGCGGCTGACGAGGATGCGCGGGCGCTTCGTCGCGAGCTTCGCGAGGTAGGCGGCGGCGCCGACGGCGCTCGGGCCCTCGTAGACGGAGGCGTTGGAGACCGGCAGGCCGGTGAGCTCGGAGATCGCGGTCTGGTACTCGAACATGACCTGCAGGCCGCCCTGGCTGATCTCCGGCTGGTAGGGCGTGTACGGGGTCAAGAACTCCGACCGCGACATGAGCATGTCGATGATCGCGGGGACGTAGTGGTCGTACATCCCGGCGCCGAGGAACGTCACCTCGTCCTCCGCCGAGACGTTGCGCTCCGCGAGCCGGCGCAGCTCGGCGTAGACCGCCTGCTCGGGCTCGCCCGCCGGCAGGTCGATCGGGCGGCGCAGGCGCACGCCGGCCGGGATCGAGTCGAAGAGCTCCTCGATCGACTCGACGCCGATCGCGCCGAGCATGATCTCGAGGTCCTCGGGGGTGACGCCCGTATAGCCGGCCACTACGAGAGGCTCTCCGCGTACGTGTCGGCCTTGAGCAGCGAGTCGGCCTCGGCCGCGTCCGAGAGCTTGACCTTGACCATCCAGCCGTCGCCGTAGGGATCCTCGTTGATCGCCTCGGGGGTGTCGGCCAGGCCGGTGTTGACCTCGATGATCTCGCCCGACAGCGGCGCGATGACGTCGGACACCGCCTTGACGGACTCGACCTCGGCGTAGAACTCGTTCGCGGTCACCGTCGTGCCGACCTCGGGCGGGTCGAAGAAGACGACCTCGCCGAGCGCGTCCTGCGCGAACCACGTGATGCCGAACGTCCCGACGCCGTCCTCGACGAGGGCCCAGTCGTGGTCGGGGTGGTACAGCCGGTCGTCCGGGTAGCTGGCCTCAGCCATCGGTCTCCTCGCTCGGGGGTCGGTACAGGGGCTTGCGCGCGACGACCGCGGGGCGGATCTTGCCGCGCACGTCGATCTCCAGCTCGGTGCCGGGGCTCGCGGACTCGGCCGGGACGTACGCCATGCCGATCCCGACGCCGAGCGACGGCGACATCGTGCCGCTCGTCACCGTCCCGCCGCCGACGACCGGGTTGCCCTGGCGCGGGATCCCGGAGCCGGTGAGCCTGAAGGCGGCGAGCTTCTCCGCGGTGCCGCTCTCGCGCGCCTCGCGCACCGCGTCGGAGCCGATGAAGCCGGTGTCCTCGGCGCAGGCCCAGCCGAGGCCCGCCTCGATCGGGTTGCGGTCGGTGCAGAGGTCGTTGCCGTAGAGGTGGAAGCAGACCTCGAGGCGCAGCGTGTCGCGCGCGGCGAGGCCGCACGGCACCGCGCCGCGCTCGACGATCGCGTCCCAGACCGCCTCGGCATCGGCCGGATCGAGGAGCAGCTCGACGCCGTCCTCGCCGGTGTAGCCGGTGCCGCAGGCGAGCGCCTGGCGGCCGCAGACGATCCGCTGGGCGGCCTGCATGCGGGGCGGCAGCGGGCTGTCGGCGATCGCCTGGACGATCTCGCGCGCGATCGGGCCCTGGACGGCGAGCATCGCGTACTGGTCGGCGACGTCGGCGACCTCGACGTCGAAGCCGTCGGTGTGCGCCTGCAACCACGCGAAGTCGGCCTCGTGGTTGGCGGCGTTCGTGACGGTCAGGTAGCGGTCGGCGTCCAGGCGGTACGTGAAGAGGTCGTCGAGGACGCCGCCGTCCTCGTTGCACAGCAGCGCGTACTGGGCGCCGCCGACGGCGATCTTCGCGACGTCGTTGCTGTAGACGCGCTGGAGGAACGCCTCGGCGTCGGGGCCGCTGATCGCGACCTCGCCCATGTGCGAGACGTCGAAGATGCCGGTCGCGTTGCGAACGGCGAGGTGCTCGGCGCGGATGCCGTCGCCGTACTGCACCGGCATCTCCCAGCCGCCGAACGGGACGAGCTTCGCGCCCGCGCGCACGTGCGCGTCGAACAGCGGCGTGCGCTTCAGCGTGGGCGGCGAGGTCACCCGCCGCAGGCTAGCGAAGCACCCGGGTCTGCCCCGGTGCCGGTCAGCGCAGGAAGGGCGGGATCTCGATCTCGTCGTCGGGGATCTCCAGCGACGAGCGCTGGCGATCGTCGTAGCGCGGGCCGCGGTCGCGCTCGCGGGCGCTCGAGCGGGTCTCCTGCGCGGCGCTGCGCGGGCGCGCGCGACCGTGGTCGAAGCCGGTGGCGATGACGGTCACGCGGACCTCGTCGCCCTGGCCCTCGTCGAT
Organism: uncultured Actinomycetes bacterium; assembly: GCA_963830085.1. GTDB lineage: Bacteria > Actinomycetota > Thermoleophilia > Solirubrobacterales > Solirubrobacteraceae > CADCVQ01. The sequence goes on from CAWHLF010000016.1 coordinate 29,611, forward strand.
GACGGCGCCGAAGATGATGTTCGCGTTCCCGGCGGCGGCCTCGCGCACGATCTCGGCGGCCTCGTTGACCTCGAAGAGCCCGAGGTCGCGACCGCCGGTGATGTTCAGCAGGATCCCGGTCGCGCCCTCGACGTTCTCCTCGATGAGCGGGCTGGAGATCGCGATGCGGGCGGCCTCGGCGGCGCGGTTCTCGCCGTTGGACGTGCCGATGCCCATGAGCGCGGAGCCGGCGTCCTGCATGATCGTGCGGACGTCGGCGAAGTCGAGGTTGATGAGGCCGGGGATCGTGATGAGGTCGGTGATCCCCTGGACGCCCTGGCGCAGGACGTTGTCGGCCTCGCGGAAGGCGTCGAGCATCGTCGTGCGGCGCTCGATGACCGACAGCAGCTTCTCGTTCGGGATGACGATGAGCGTGTCGACGACCTCGCGGAGGCGGTCGATGCCCTCCTCCGCCTGGCGGGTGCGCTGGCTGCCCTCGAACTCGAACGGCTTCGTGACGACGCCGACGGTCAGCGCGCCGATCTCGTTCTTGGCGATCTCGGCGATGACGGGAGCGGCGCCGGTGCCGGTGCCGCCACCCTCGCCCGCGGTGACGAAGACCATGTCGGCGCCCTTCAGCGCCTCCTTGATGTCGTCGCGCGACTCGGCGGCCGCGCCGAAGCCGACCTCCGGGTTGGCGCCGGCGCCGAGACCCTTCGTGAGGTCGTGGCCGATGTTGAGCTTGATGTCGGCGTCCGTCATCTGCAGCGCCTGGGCGTCCGTGTTGGCCGAGATGAACTCCACGCCCCGCAGCCCCGCGTCCACCATGCGGTTGACCGCGTTCGTGCCGCCGCCGCCGACTCCGACGACCTTGATGACGGCGAGATAGCTGCTGCTGGATTCCATGAGGAAGCGTCCGACCCTTGAGTTAGCGTTGAGAGATTTGGCTCTCCGGCCCGGTGCTGCGGAAACCACAGTAAGCACGGGCTTGAACGGATGTCAACGCGAAGTCTACCGCCGCAAGAATGATTGCAAAACGCGAGACTCTCGACCTCTGCAGGAGAAACGTCCTTCGGGTGCAGTCAACCTATAGTTGAGGTTGAGACTCTTCCCCGCGCGGTCGGAGACCCCCTGCAACCGGCCGTTCCGGGATGCGCAGATCGACGTAGCTCGCGCCCCGGGAGGTGCGGTGGGCCAGCACCTGAGAAGCGGCTGCCCACTTCGAGCCGAGCCGCGCGGCGCCGCCGAAGTAGAGCTTCGGTCCGTCCTGCACCGTGGCCGACAGACCGTGCGGCCCGCGGTACACGCGTGCGACGCGCGCGCGAAGGGCGGGCGGCGCGGCGGCCAGGACGCCGACCGCGCCGAGCGCGCCGCGGTCCTCGATCCGGTCGCCGCCGGGCGTCGTGCGGATGCGCACGACGGGGAGGCCGCGGGTGGCCGTTCCGCGCAGCAGGGTCCCGTCGAAGGCGACCGCCGTGAGGCGCGCGCCGGACTGCACGGCGGCCACCGGCTCGTAGGCGTTGACGGTGATCGTCAGGCCGTGCGGGAAGTCGGTCTCGGTTCGCAGGCTGCGCACGACCGGGAAGGGCTCGACGGCGGTGTGCAGCGCCTCCGGCCGGACGTCGAGGACGGTCATGTCGAGGGCGGCCTGCTCGAGCGCGGCGCGGATCGCCGTCGCCTGGCGGCCGTCGATGCCGGTCACCGTGACCTGCTCGACGGCGACGAGCGAGCTTTGGCGAAGCCACAACCCGAGCGCGGCCAGAACCGCCAGCGCGAGGGCGATACCGAGGACCACGCGCAGGCGGCGGCGGGCGAACGAGGCCATCCGGTCGGAGTTCGCCGCGGGCCGCGCGGACCCTGCCGCCTGGACGGGTGGGCATCTAGGGTGGGCGCGTGCCCGATGCGCCGCCGCTGAGCGAGCTGACGACGCTGCGCCTCGGCGGGCCGCCGCGGCGGCTCGTGCGCGTGGAGCGCGACGGCGACCTGCTCGACGTCGTGCGCGAGGCCGACGCCGCGGGCGAGCCGCTGCTGCTGCTCGCCGGCGGCAGCAACGTCGTCGCCGCCGACGAGGGCTTCGACGGGGCGGTCGCGCTCGTCGGCACGCGCGGGATCGAGCGCCCCCGGCGCAGCGACGGCCGCGTCTGGCTCGACGTCGCCGCGGGCGAGGACTGGGACGCGCTCGTCGCCGCCTGCGTCGCGGAGGGCCTGGCCGGCGTCGAGGCGCTCTCCGGGATCCCGGGATCGGTCGGCGCCACGCCGATCCAGAACGTCGGGGCCTACGGGCAGGAGGTCGCCGACGTCGTCGTCGGGGTGCGCGCGCTGGACCGCCTCACGGGGGAGCTGCACACGCTCGATCCCGAGACCTGCCTCTTCGACTACCGCTCGAGCGCCTTCAAGCGCGACCCCGGCCGCTGGGTCGTCCTGCGCGTGACGTTCGCGCTCGAGCGCTCGGAGCTGTCGGAGCCGGTGCGCTACGCGGAGCTCGCCCGCAGGCTCGACGTCGAGCTCGGCGCGCGGGCGCCGCTCGGCGAGGTCCGCGAGGCGGTGCTCGCGCTGCGCCGCGGCAAGGGCATGGTGCTCGACGCCTCCGACCCGGACACCGTGAGCGCGGGGTCGTTCTTCACGAACCCCCTGCTCCGCGCGCGGGATGCGGAGGCGTTCGCCGCGCGCGTGGTCGATCGCGTCGGCGTCGAGCCGCCGGCGTGGCCGGCCGGGCGAGCGGCGGGTGAAGACGTCGGCGGCGTGGCTCATCGAGCGGGCGGGCTTCGAGCGCGGCTACGGGCGCGCGGACGGGATCGCGATCTCGTCGAAGCACACGCTGGCCCTGACGAACCGCGGCGGCGGGACGACCGCGGAGCTCGTCGCGCTCGCGCGCGAGATCGCTGCCGGCGTGCACGAGGCGTTCGGCGTCGAGCTCGTGCCGGAGCCGGTGTTCGCCGGTCACTCGTGGTGACCGCGCGGCGCCAACCGCCGCGCCAGCGTGTCCACGTCCCCGGCGCCCATGACGAGACACAGGTCCCCGGCGCGCAGCCACGACGCCAGCACGCGCTCGGCGTCGTCGAACCCCGGCGTCCAGGCCACCGGGCGCCCGCCCGCGGCGTCCGCGGCGGCCTCGGCCACGAGCAGGCCGCTGACGCCGGCAAAATCCGCGGCACGCTCGCGCGCCGGATAGACGTCGAGCACGCACGCGGCGTCAGCGGTCGCCAGCGCCGCCCCGAACTCCCGCCCCAGTAGACGCGTCCGCGAGAACAGGTGCGGCTGGAACGCGGCGACGACCCGCGCGTACCCGAGCGTCCGCGCCGCGGCGATCGTCGCGCGCAGCTCGGTCGGGTGATGGGCGTAGTCGTCGACGACGAGCGCCCCGCCCGCGGACTGCCCGACGCGCTCGAAGCGCCGCCCCGCCCCGCGGAAGTCCGCGAGCGTCGCGGCGAGCTCCCTCGGCCGCGCCCCCGCGATGACGCAGGCCGTCAGCGCGGCGGCGGCGTTCGCGACGTTGTGCGCCCCGGGCACCGCCAGCGCGACCTCGACACCCGCCCAGACAAAGCGCGAGCCGCCCTCGTGCAGCTCGACCTCGGATGCCCCGAAGAACGCCGGCCTCGACGATCCCGACCCGGTCGAGGAACGCCTCGCCCTCGATCGTGTCGGCGACGACGCGCCGCAGCCCGTTGCGGAGAAACCCGCAGAACGCGCGCTCGAGCTCCTCGACGGAGCCGTAGGTCGCGTGGTGGTCGAGCTCGATGTTCGTCACGACGGCGACCTCCGAGCTCAGCTCGAGGAACGAGCGGTCGGACTCGTCGGCCTCGACGACGAGCCACTCCCCCGTGCCGGCCGCCGCGTTCGTGCCGGTCGTCGTCAGCTCGCCGCCGATGACGTACGACGGATCCCAGCCGAGCGCCAGCAGCGCGTGCGCCGCCATCGACGCCGTCGTCGTCTTGCCGTGGGTCCCGCCGATCGAGATCGTCCGCCGCAGCCGGCTCAGCTCGCCGAGCAGCGCGCCGCGGTGGATCTCCCGCAATCCCCGCGCGGCCGCGACCGCGCGCTCGGGGTTCGATGCCGGGATCGCGGTCGAGACGACGAGCTCGACGTCATCGCCGTCCGGCACGTTGGCGGCGTCGTGGCCGACGACCGGCGCGATCCCCGCCGCGCGGACGCGCTCGAGATACGGGGAGTCCGCGCGGTCGGAGCCGGTGACCTCGGCGCCCAGAGCGGCGGCGACGAGCGCGAGACCGCTCATCCCGGCCCCGCCGAGCCCGACGAAGTGCAGCCGCCGCCCGTCCCAGTCCGCGGTCACGAGCCCTCCGCCGCCGCCGCCAGGACCTCGTCGGCGACCGCCTGCGCGGCGTCCGGCCGGGCGAGCGCCGCGGACGCCGACGCCATCGCCGCGAGCCGCGAGCGATCGCCGAGCAGCGTCCCGACCTCCTGGCCCAGCCGCGCCGCGGTGAGCTCGGCGTCGGGCACGACGACGGCCGCGCCCGCCTCCTGCATCCAGCGCGCGTTGGACGTCTGGTGGTCGGCGCTCGCGTGCGGGTACGGGACGAGGATCGCCGGCTTGCCCGCCGCGGCGATCTCGAAGATCGAGCCGCCCGCGCGCGCGACGCAGAGGTCGCAGGCCGCGAGCGCGTCGCCGAAGTCCTCGATGTACGGGCGCAGGTCGTAATGCGGCCCCTCGATGCGCGCGGCCAGCGCCGCATGGTCGCGGGTCCCGGCCGCGTGCAGGACGCGAAACGGCGCGGCGCGGAAGGCCTCGACCGCCGCCTCGTTGATCGACCGGGCGCCCAGCGAGCCGCCGAACACGAGCACGCACTGATCGCGCGGCGAGAGCCCGAAGCGCGCCCGCGCGGCGTTCGGGTCGCTCGCGGGCGGCGGCACCGGCCGCCCCGTCACGAGGTACCGCGGGCCGGCACGGCCCTCGATCGGGAACGCCAGGCAGACGCGCCGGGCGCCGCGGGCGAGCAGGCGGTTCGTGATCCCGAGATGGCTGTCGGCCTCGGTCAGCACGAGCGCGATCCGCCGCGCGAGCGCCGCCAGCCCGACCGGGCCCGCGACGTACCCGCCGCCGCCCAGGACGACGTCCGGCCGCAGCTCGCCGAGGATCCGGTGCGCCGCCCCGACGGCGCCGGCCGCGCGCAGGACCGCGCGCGCGGCGCGCAGCGGGTTCGTCCGGCTCAGGCCCTCGACGCGGATCGTGCGCAGCTCGTAGCCGGCGGCGGGCACGAGCTCGGCCTCCGCCCGCTCGCCGCCGACGAAGACGACGTCAGCGCCCGCCGCCCTCAGCCGCTCGGCGACCGCCAGCGCGGGCACCACGTGCCCGGCTGTCCCGCCGGCTGCGATGAGCACTCTGGGCATCGCGGGATCCTCGCGCATCGCCGCCGGCCCGGGCATCCGGGGCGGGCAGCGACGCGAGGTGGCTCGTGCTGCGCGACGCGACGTTCAGCAGCAGGCCCATCGTCGCCAGCAGGACGAGCAGGCTGCTCGACCCCGACGAGATGAACGGCAGGGGCACGCCGGTGAGCGGGGCCAGGCCGAGCACCGCGAAGACGTTCAGCAGCGCCTGGCAGAGGATGAGCGCCGTCAGCCCGGCGGCGAGCAGCTGCGTGTAGCGCGTGCGCGCGGCCTTCGCGGTCCGCAGCCCGGCGTAGCCGATGAGCCCGTAGAGGAACAGCAGCCCGCAGACGCCCGCGACGCCGAGCTCCTCGCCGATGACGGCGAGGATGAAGTCGGTGTGCGCCTCGGGCAGGTAGAAGACCTTCTGCACCGACTCGCCGAGGCCGACGCCGAAGAGCCCGCCGGAGCCGAGCGCGATCTGCCCCTGGACGGATTGGAAGCCCGAGGAGTCGGCGTGCGCCCACGGGTTGAGGAACGCCGTGATGCGGGCGGCGCGGTAGGGCTCGACGAGGATGAAGACGGCGACGGCGAGGATCCCGACCGCGGCGATCCTGCCGAGCAGCCCGAGCGGCACGCCGGCGACGAGCAGCAGCGCGCCGATCGCGAACGCGATGACGAGCGCGGTCCCGAGATCCGGCTGGGAGGCGACGAGGGCGATCGCCGCGCCGGTGACGAGCACCACCGGCCCCGCGGCGCCGTCCTTCATCGAGCGCAGCCGCGACGGCGTCGTCGCCAGCAGCCCGGCCGCGTAGAGGACGAGCGCGAGCTTCATGAGCTCCGAGGGCTGGAACTGCAGCGGCCCGGCGCCGATCCAGCGGCGCGCGCCGTTGATCTCGACGCCGATGCCGGGGACCTTCACGGCGACGAGCAGGACGAACGAGACGACGAGCAGCGCGGGCATCAGGCGTGGCAGGAGCTCGAGGCCGCCGCGCGCGAGGACCTGCAGGACGACGAGGCCGAGCGCGCCGTAGGCGAGGTACTTCATGAGGTAGAGCGTCCCGTCGCCCTGTCCCTCGAGCAGCGTCCGCGCCGACGACGCGCTGTAGACCATGACCGCGCCCGCGGCGAGCAGGCACAGGGTCGCGGTGAGGAGGATGTTGTACTCGACCGGCTTCGGGTCCCGCCTGGGTCTCGGGGCGGCGAACTGCGTGGCGCGAGCGCCGGGCGGCAATATCCATCGGCTCCGGCGTTCGACGGCGGGCGGCCGAGTCCTACTGCGTTCCGATGCCAACTGCGCGTTCCTGACCTTCACGCCGACGGCGCCGCCGACGTTCGCGAGCGTCGCGAGGCTCGCGTCGAACTATCTGTTCACCCATCGGCGACTGCCACGGCGGGTCGCTGCGCTGGCAGGTCCGAGTGGGCTCCGGCAAGCGTGTTCATCTACTACGGCAACCCGCCGAACTTCGGCGCCGGCGGCTTCGGTGGCTGCTCCGGGGGCGACAACCAGTCCGGGTTGAACATGATCGGGCTGCCCGACGTGCGCTACGACACGACCGCAGCTCACGGGCGGGCATGTTCTACGACACCTACGAGAATGCTCTGGCGCTCGTCGGCGCGAACACGGTCCAGCGCGCGTCGCTGGTGCTCGACTCGGGATGGGGCGGTGATCAGCGCCTGACGCTGACGAGCGCGACCGTCAACGAGGACACGTTCGTGCCGCCGCCGGCCACCGCCGCGGCGCCCACCTGCGACCTGCCGCCGGCGACGATCAAGGTCACGAAGCTCTCGGGTGCCGCGAGCGGCGCGATCAACGACTCAGCTGACGATCCAGCCGGGCGACGACAACAGCGTCTTCCGCGTCGTGGACTGCAAGTACATGTACAACCTCGCGACGAGCTCACTGTCCGGACCCGGCGAGTACCGGGTCGAGGCGGTCATCGGCGGATCGCCGGCGACCAACCCGGCCGTGTTCGAACTCAAGTAGCCGCCGTTTCAGCCCCACGGCCGCGGCACGCGGCGGCTGTGGGGCCCGGCGCGCTGTGCCCCATGTCACACTGCGGGCGCTCGCGCATGCGCGATGCTCGACCGTCATGACCACCCCCGCACTCATCGTCGCCGGCGGGACCTGGGTCTTCCTCGGGTTCGTCGTCGTGCTGTTCTTCGCCGTCTCCCACGGCTACTACTCGCGCAGCGGCAGCGCCATCAACCAGCACCCGTACAACGGCGACGGCGACGCGCCCGGCGCCGGCATCCCGAGCACGATCGGCCGCGACGTCGACCGGAGGGATTACTCCCGCGGCACGCGCTGACGGCGCGCCCGCCACGAAGCACCGAGCTTCGCACGAACTCGCACGGTTTCCGCAATCTTTCTGCCGAAGTCTTGACAAACTAATGTGACCTTTGTCACAGTCGGCCCGTGGAATCGTCCGGCGCCGGCTCACTTGGCTCGCTGCGAGAGCGCAACCGGCGCCAACTGCTCGACACGTTGCGCCGGCGCGGGAGCGCCAGCCGCGCGGACCTCGCCCGCCTCACCGGTCTCTCCCGCTCGACCGTCTCGACGCTCGTCACCGATCTGCAGACGAGGGGCCTCGTCGTCGAGCGCGAATCCGACGGCCGGCCGCCGCAGCAGGGCCGCCCGCCCACCCTCCTGACGCTCGACCAATCGGCCGGCCTCGTCCTCGGCATCGACTTCGGCCACGAGCAGGTCCACGTCGCGATCGCCGACCTCTCGCGGACGATCCTCGCCGAGCGCGTGCTCGCGCTCGACGTCGACAACGCCGCCCGCGAGGCGCTCGACGCCGCGGTCGAGCTGACGAACGAGGCGGTCGCCGAGGCCGGCCTCGACGCCGACCGCATGCTCTGCGCGGGCGTCGGCGTGTCGGGCCCGATCGATCGCGACGCCGGCACCGTCCACCCCGGCAAGATCCTCCCGGGCTGGGACGGGATCCGTCCCGTCACCGAGCTGTCCGAGCGGCTGGATCTCCCCGTCTTCCTTGACAACGACGCGAATCTCGGCGCGCTCGCGGAGGTCACGCTCGGCGCCGGGATCGGCGCGCGCGACGCCGTCTACCTCATGGTCTCCGGCGGCATCGGCGCCGGCCTCATCATCAACGGCGAGGTCTATCGCGGCGCCGGCGGCACGGCCGGCGAGCTCGGCCACGTGCTCGTCGACGAGAGCGGCCCGATCTGCCGCTGCGGCAACCGCGGCTGCCTGGAGACGTTCGCCGGAGGCCCCGCGATCCTCGCCCTGCTGCGGCCCGGCCACGGCGACGACCTCACGCTCGACGGCGTCATCGCGCTCGCCGAGGCCGGCGACTCCGGCGCGCGCCGCGCCATCGGGGACGCGGGCCGAGTCGTCGGCCGGTCGCTCTCCGTCATCGTCAACGCGTTCAATCCCGAGCTCATCGTGGTGGGCGGCTCCCTGGGAGCCGCCGGCGACGTCCTGCTCGATCCCCTTCGCGAAGCGGTCAACCGCTACGCGATCCCATCCGCGGCACAGGACGTCCGTATCACGGGCGGAGTCCTGGGCGATCGAGCCGAGGTACTCGGCGCGCTCGAGCTCGCCGCGCGCCAGTCCGACGTCCCACTTCCGGCGGCGTCAAACCCGGTCATATGACCAGACAGAGGAGGAAAGGCCCATGAGGGCACCACGACATATCTCCCGGCGGCGCTTGCCGCTGACCCTTGCCGCCGGCGTTGCGGCCCTGGCGCTCGTCGCCGCGGGCTGCGGCGACGACGACGACTCGACCAGCACCGGCGGCGGCGGTGGTTCGAGCGAGGCGGGCAAGGTCGCCGTCCTGCTGCCCGACTCGAAGTCGTCGGTGCGCTGGGAGACCGTCGACCGTCCGTTCCTGAAGGCCGCCTTCGACAAGGCGGGCGTCGAGGCGACGATCCAGAACGCCGAGGGCGACAAGTCCGCCCAGCAGCAGCAGGCCGAGCAGGCGATCACGAACGGGGCCAAGGTCCTGCTGCTCGTGAACCTCGACAGCGGTAGCGGCGCGGCGATCGCGGCGAACGCCAAGTCGCAGGGCGTCAAGGTCATCGACTACGACCGCCTGACGCTGAAGGGCGACTCCGACTACTACGTCTCCTTCGACAACGAAGAGGTCGGGCGCCTCCAGGGCCAGGGCCTCGTCGACTGCCTCGCGAACGCCACGAAGCCCGCGGTCGCGGTGCTCAACGGCTCGCCGACGGACAACAACGCGACGCTGTTCAAGAACGGCTACGACTCCGTCATCAACCCGAAGTTCAAGTCGGGTGAGTGGACCGAGGTCGCCGATCAGTCCGTCCCCGACTGGGACAACCAGAAGGCGCTGACGATCTTCGAGCAGATGCTGCAGAAGTCGTCCAACAACGTCGACGGCGTCCTCGCCGCCAACGACGGCCTCGGCAACGCGGCCATCTCGGCGATCAAGCAGCGCAAGCTCGACCAGATCCCGGTCACGGGCCAGGACGCGACGCTGCAGGGCATCCAGAACATCGTCGCGGGCGATCAGTGCATGACCGTCTACAAGGCGATCAAGAAGGAGGCCGACGCGGCAGCGGCGCTGGCGATCTCGCTCGCCAAGGGTGAGAACCCGACCGGCGTGACCGCCACCGTCAACAACGAGACCAAGGACGTCCCGTCGGTGCTGCTCAAGCCGGTCGCGGTGACGAAGGAGTCCATCAAGGATTACCTCGGCGAGCCCGACTTCCCGAAGCAGACGGAGATCTGCGCGGGCAAGCTCGCGGCGCCGTGCAAGGAGATCGGTCTGTCATGACCGCCACCGCTGACGTCGGGGGGCCGCAGGCGCGGCCCCCCGAGGCGGGGCCCCTGCTCGAGCTGCGGGGCGTGTCGAAGCGCTTCGGGGCGGTGCGGGCACTGCACGAGGTCGACTTCTCGGTTCGCGCCGGGCAGGTCATGGCGCTCGTCGGCGACAACGGCGCCGGCAAGTCGACGCTCATCAAATGCGTCGCGGGCATCTACCCGATCGACGACGGCCAGATCTCCTTCGACGGCAAGGCGGTCAGCATCCACGGGCCGAAGGACGCCGGAGATCTCGGCATCGAGGTCGTCTATCAGGACCTCGCGCTGGCGGACAACCTCGACGTCGTGCAGAACATGTATCTCGGGCGCGAGGAGACGACCGGCCTGCGCGCGCTCGACGAGACGAAGATGGAGCGCCGGGCGAGCGAGACGCTGACGTCGCTGTCGGTGACGACGATCCGCTCGGTGCGCCAGACGGTCGCCGGCCTGTCGGGTGGCCAGCGCCAGTCCGTCGCCGTCGCCAAGGCCGTCATGTGGAACTCGAAGGTCGTGATCCTCGACGAGCCGACCGCGGCGCTCGGCGTCGCCCAGACGCGGCAGGTGCTCGACCTCGTGCGCCGGCTCGGCGAGCAGGGCCTCGCCGTCGTGATCGTGTCGCACAACCTCCACGACGTCTTCGAGGTCGCCGACGACATCACGGTGCTGCGCCTCGGCCAGGACGTCGCGCGCTTCAAGACGAGCGACACGACCCAGCGCGAGGTCGTCGAGGCGATCACGGCCGGCACGCTCAGCACGGTCCCGGGCCAGGAGGAGGTTCCCGCGTGAGCGCCATCACCCCCCCACTTCCGACGCCCGCCGCGGCGCCGACCGCGACGCTCGGCGCCTACGCCAAGCGCTGGGCCGACAACGTCAAGGGCGGCGAGCTCGGCAGCCTGCCGATCATCATCGGCCTGCTCATCATCGCCGTCGTCTTCCAGGTCCAGAACGACCGCTTCCTGACGGCCGGCAACTTCGTCAACCTCATGGTGCAGGGCGCGGCGTTCGCGCTCGTCGCGATGGGCATCGTCTTCGTCCTGCTGCTCGGCGAGATCGATCTCTCGGTCGGCTACGTCAGCGGCGTGGCGGGAGTGCTGACCGCGCTGCTGCTGCTGCCCGACGGCTCGACGGTCCCGACGTCCGTGGCGATCGTCGCCGCGCTCGGGTCGGGCGTCCTCATCGGGACGCTGCACGGCCTCGTCATCACGAAGATCGGCATCCCGTCGTTCGTCGTGACGCTCGCCGGCCTGCTGGCCTGGAACGGCGTCGTCCTGCTGCTCATCGGCAGCCGCGGCACCGTCGTCCTGCAGGACGACTTCGTCATCGGCTTCGCGAACGACTTCGTCCCCGCCGCCACCGCATGGCTGCTCGTGGTCCTCGCCGTCGGCGGCTACGCCGCGGTGCAGCTCATGGGCCTGCGCAAGCGAGCCGCGGCCGGCCTCGAGAACGACCCCCTGATCATCGTGGGGCTGCGCATCGTCGGGCTCTTCGTGGCGCTCGCGGCGGTCGTCTACATCGTCAACCAGGACCGCGGGCTGCCGTACGTCGCGCTGCTCGTCGGCGCGCTGCTCGTCTTCTGGACGTACATCCTGCGGCGCACGCGCTTCGGCCGCCACGTCTACGCCGTCGGCGGCAACGCCGAGGCGGCGCGGCGGGCGGGCATCAACGTCGACCGCATCCGCATCGCCTGCTTCGCCATCTGCTCGCTCATGGCGGCGGTCGGCGGGATCGTGCTGGCCTCGCGCCTGCGCTCGGTCGACACGAACGCCGGCGGCGGCGCGATCCTCCTGTACTCGATCGCCGCGGCGGTCATCGGCGGCACGAGCCTCTTCGGCGGACGCGGCCACATCAAGGCGGCGCTGCTCGGGCGCGCTCGTCATCGCGAGCATCGACAACGGGCTCGGCCTCCTCGGCCTGAGCTCGGGGACGAAGTTCGTCGTCACCGGGTGCGTGCTCCTGCTCGCCGTCGCAGTCGACTCGATCTCCCGCCGAGGTCGGGAGCAGTCGGGCAGAGCCTGATGGGCGCCGTCGGTTGGGGGCTGCTCTCGACAGCCCGGATCAACGGTGCCCTCATCGCCGCAGCCAGGGACTCCGAGCTCGCCGACGTCGTCGCGGTCGCAAGCCGCGACGACGAGCGAGCCCGGTCCTACGCCTCGGCGTTCGACATCTCCCGCTCGTACGGCTCCTACGAGGCGCTGCTCGCCGACCCCGAGGTCGAGGCGGTCTACGTCTCGCTGCCCAACGGCATGCACGTCGACTGGACGATCCGCGCGCTGGAGGCCGGCAAGCACGTGCTCTGCGAGAAGCCGATGGACCGCCGGCCGGCGCAGGTGCAGCGGGCCTTCGACGTCGCCGAGCGCGAGGGCCTGCTGCTCAGCGAGGCGTTCATGTGGCGCCACCACCCGCAGACGCGGCGCCTTCGCGAGCTGCTCGACGAGGGCGCGGTCGGCGAGGTGCGCCTCGTGCGGGCGTGCTTCTCCTTCGGGCTGCCCGACGGCGTGGAGAACGTCCGGCTGGACGCGGCCCTCGACGGCGGCGCGCTCATGGACGTCGGCTGCTACTGCGTCAGCGCCGCGCGGCTCGTCGCGGGCGGCGAGCCCGCGAGCGTCATGGGCCAGCGCGTGACGGGCGCGAGCGGCGTCGACGTGCGCTTCGCGGGAATGCTGCGCTTCGACGGCGACGTCCTCGCGACGTTCGACTGCGGGATCGACGTCGCGCCGCGCCATGAGCTGGAGATCGTCGGCTCGCGCGGGCGGATGGTGCTCGCCGACCCGTTTCACTGCCGCCGGCCGGGGATCGTGCTCGAACGCGACGGCGAGTCGTCGTTCGTCGAGATCGACGCCGCCGACAGCTACCGCCTCGAGGTCGAGGACCTCTCGCGGGCGATCCGCGGCGACGGCGCCCCGCTGCTCGGGCGCGACGATGCGCTCGCGCAGGCCCGCGCCATCGCCGCGCTCGAGCGCTCGGCCGGCGAGGGCCGCGCGGTGGACCTCTCGTGAGCGACCTGCGGATCGCGATCGCCGGCTTCGGGCTCGCCGGCGAGGTCTTCCACGCGCCGCTCGTCGACGGCCACCGCCGGGCTCGACGGTCGCGGCGATCGCGACGAGCAACCCGGTGCGGGCGGCGCGCGCGCGCGGCGCAGTATCCGGGCGTCGAGGTCGTCCCCGACGCCGACACGCTGCTCGCCGACGCCGACCGCATCGACGCGCTCGTCGTCGCGACGCCGAACCGCCTGCACGTCCCGATCGCGCGGGCGGCGCTGCACCGCGGCCTGCCGGTCGTCGTCGACAAGCCGCTGGCGGCGAGCGCGGCCGACGCCGGGGCGCTCGTCGAGGACTTCGCCGCCGCCGGCGTGCCGCTCTCGGTCTTCCAGAACCGCCGCTGGGACGGCGACTTCCTCACCGTGCGGCGGACGGTCGAGTCCGGCGTCCTCGGTGAGATCACGCGCTTCGAGTCGCGCTACGAGCGCTTCCGGCCGGAGGTGCGCGAGGACGCGTGGCGCGAGCTGCCCGAGCCGGCGGAGGGCGGCGGGCTGCTGCTCGACCTCGGCGCGCATCTCGTCGACCAGGCGCTGACGCTCTTCGGCCCGGTGAGCCGGGTCTACGCGGAGATCGACCGGCGGCGCCCGGGCGCGCGGGTCGACGACGACGTCTTCGTCGCGCTCGAGCACGCGGGCGGCGTGCGCTCGCATCTGTGGATGAGCGTGCTCGCGCCGGTCGGCGGCCGGTCGCTGCGGGCGAGCGGGACGGGCGGCGGGATCGAGACGCCGGGCCTGGATCCGCAGGAGGACCAGCTCGTCGCCGGCCTGCGCCCGGGCGATCCCGGCTGGGGCGCCGGCGAGCCGGCGCGCCTCGTCGCTCGCGACGGATCTTCGCGCCGGGTGGAGATCGCGCCCGGCGCCTACGAGCACTACTACGCGGCCGTCCGCGACGCGCTGCGCGGCGAGGGCGACATGCCCGTCGACCCGCGCGACAGCGTCGCGGCGCTGCGGATCCTCGACGTCGCGCGACGCAGCGCCGAGGACGGAACCGTCATCCAGACAGCAGGAGCTGACACATGAAGACGAGCCTGGGCATCTGGGCGATGGGCCCGATGGTCACCCGCTTCAACCCGGGCGGCTACAAGCCCGACCTGGCCGGTCGCAGCACCGCCGAGTACGTCGACACCGCCGTCCGCGGCCTCGGCGACCTCGTCGACGACTACGAGTTCCACTACCCGGCGGAGCTCTCGCCGGCAAACCTCGACGAGGTCCGCGACGCGCTCGACGGCCACGGGATCTACGCGATCGCCAGCGGCCTGCACCTCGACCCGCGCTTCGCCCGCGGCGGGCTGTCGTCGCCGGACGACTCGACCCGGGCCGCGGCGGTCGCGACGACGCTCGACGCCGCCGACTTCGCCGGCAGCCTCGGCGCGAGCTTCATCGTCTGGCCCGGGATCGAGGGCTACAACTACCCCTTCCAGACGCCGTACGCGAAGAGCTGGGCGGGGCTCATCGACGGCATCGGCGAGGCCGCCAAGCGGATGGCCGAGCACGGCGGCATCGTCCTGCTCGAGCACAAGAACTCCGAGCCGGCGATGAAGATCCACATGGGCAACGTCGGCATGACGCTGCACGTCATCCACACGCTGCGCGCCCGCGGGATCGACAACGTCAAGGTCAACATGGACTGGCAGCACCTCATCATGAACGGCGAGAACCTCGCCGAGTACGCGGCGCTGCTGGCCGCCGAGGGGCTGCTCGGCCACCAGCACGCGAACTCCGGCTGGGGCACGTTCGACGACGACAACATGGTCGGCGCGACGGCGTTCATGGAGACGCTCGAGCTCGCGGTGGAGCTGCGGCGCGCGGACTACGGCTCCAACGGCGAGCGCCTCGGCTTCGACCTCTATCCCTACACCGAGGACGCCGTCGGGATCGTCCGGCGCAGCGTCGAGCAGTGGCGCTTCATCGACGCCGCCGCGTCGCGGATCGACGACGCCGCGCTGCGCGAGGCCCAGCAGAACAAGGACGCGATCCGCGCCTACGAGCTCGTCTACGCCGCGCTCGGCGCCGCCGCGTGACGCTGCTCGCCGGCCTCGACGTCGGCACGTCCTCCGTCAAGGGGCTGCTCGTCGGCCCCGATGGCGAGGTCGTGGCGCGCGCCGAGGCCGGCCACGCGCTGTCGACGCCGCGGCCCGGCTGGGCCGAGCAGGATCCCGAGGACTGGTGGGCCGGCGCGCAGGCGGTCCTGGAGGAGCTCGGTCGCGCCGGCCCGATCGCGGGGATCGGGCTGACCGGGCAGATGCACGGCCTCGTCGCGCTCGACGGCGCGGGGCGCGTGCTGCGCCCGGCGATGCTGTGGAACGACGGGCGGACCGGCGCCGAGTGCGCGGAGATCGAGGCGCGGGTCGGCCTCGACGAGCTCATCGCGCTGACCGGCAACCGCGCGCTGCCGGGGTTCACGGCGCCGAAGCTCCTGTGGCTCGCGCGCCACGAGCCGGAGGTCTACGCGCGCATCGAGCACGTGCTGCTGCCGAAGGACTACGTGCGGCTGCGGCTCTGCGGCGAGCACGCGACGGACGTCGCCGATGCGTCGGGGACCCTGCTGTTCGACGTCGCCGGGCGGCGCTGGAGCACCGAGGTCGTCGAGGCGCTCGGCGTCGATCGCGCGTGGCTGCCGCGGGCGCTCGAGTCGCCCGACGTCAGCGGGTTCGCCGAGGACGGCGTGCCGGTCGCCGCGGGCGCCGGCGACCAGGCGGCGGGCGCGCTGGGCGTCGGCGTCGACCGCGCGGGCGGGCCGATGTCGGTCGTGCTCGGCACGTCGGGCGTCGTCTTCGCCGCCGCCGACGCGTTCGCGGCCGATCCTCGCGCGCGCGTGCACGCCTTCTGCCACGCGCGGCCGGGGGCGTGGCACGCGATGGGCGTCATGCTGTCGGCGGCCGGGTCGCTGCGGTGGCTGCGCGACGCGGTCGCGCCCGGCGGCGACGTCGGCGAGCTCGTGGCGGAGGCCGAGCGCTGGGAGCCGGGCGTCGAGGGACTGCTGTTCGCGCCCTACCTCGCGGGCGAGCGCACGCCGCACGCCGACCCGGACGCGCGGGGAGCGTTCACGGGGCTGTCGCTGCGCCACGACCGCGGCGCGCTCGTGCGCGCGGTGCTCGAGGGCGTGGCGTTCGGCCTGCGCGACGGCTTCGATCTCGTCGTCGAGATCGCGGGGCGACCGGAGGTCGGGCGCGTGTCGGGCGGCGGCGCGCGCAGCCGGCTGTGGCTGCAGATCCTCGCGTCGGTGCTGGAGCTGCCGCTGCAGCGGACGGCCGTCGACGAGGGCGCGTCGTTCGGCGCGGCGCTGCTGGGCGGCGTGGCCGCGGGCGTGTTCGCCGACGTCGGCGAGGCGGTCGCGGCATGCGTTCGGCCGGGTGAGATCATCGAGCCGGTGGAGGCGTGGATCGAGCCCTACCGCGAGGCACGGGAGCGCTTCCGCGCGCTGTACCCGGCGCTGCATCCGGGCGCGTGAAGCTGCTCTGCGACCTCGACGGCGTGCTCGTCGACTCGACGGCGGCGATCGCGCGGGTGTACCGGGAGTGGGCGGCCGCGCGCGGGCTCGACGGCGACCTCGTCGTCAAGACGGCGCAGGGGACGCCGTCGCTGCAGGTCGTGGCGGAACTGCTGCCGGAGGTCGATGCGCTCGCCGAGAGCGAGGCGATCGAGGCGGCGCACGTCGCCGACCAGGAGGGCGTGGTCGCGGTGCCGGGCGCGCGGGCGCTGCTGGAGGAGACGCCCGCGGGGGAGCTGGCGGTCGTGACGTCGTGCTCGCCGGCGCTGGCGGCGGCGCGGTTCGCCGCGGCGGGGCTGCCCGCGCCGGGCGTGCTCGTGACGACCGAGCACGTCGCGCGCGGCAAGCCGGACCCGGAGGGCTACCTGCTGGCGGCGGCGCGGTTGGGCGCCGCGGTCGGTGAGTGCGTCGTGCTCGAGGACGCGCCGGCGGGCGTGGCGGCGGGGCTGGCGGCCGGGATGCGCGTGATCGCGGTGCTGACGTCGCACTCGGCCGCCGAGCTGGCGGGCGCGCATGCGTTCGTGGCGGATTTGCAGGGAGTTCGTGGCGTCGCGGCCGGGCTTGCCGGCGAGAGCGGGTGACGCGCGCGACCACGGGGTACAGGCGTTTGCTCATCCGCAGGGCGAGTCGAGAGGGGACACACGATGGGGTTCGACCAGTACCACGAGCCGCCCGAGGAGCTCAGCGCGGAGGCACGGACGTTCGCGCGGATGATCGTCTCCCTCCAGGAGGAGGCCGAGGCCATCGGCTGGTACGACCAGCGCATCTCCCTCGAGCCCGACAAGCAGGCCAAGGCGATCATGCAGAACGCCCAGCAGGAGGAGTTCAAGCACTTCGCGATGGACCTCGAGTTCCTGCTGCGCCGCACGCCGAAGTGGCAGGCCGCGATGAAGGAGGTCCTGTTCACCGAGGGCGACATCGTCGAGCTCGGCGAGGAGGCCGAGGAGGCCGCCGACGAGGCGCCGGAGAGCTAACCGCCGGCGACGAGCGCCTTGAACGCCCGGCCCCGCGCCTCGTAATCCGCGAACTGATCGAAGCTCGCGCACGCCGGCGACAGCAGCACGACGTCACCTGAGACGGCGGCCGCGCGCGCCCGCGCGACCGCCGTCTCGAGGTCGCCGCACACGACGCCGCCGACCTCGGAGGCCAGCTGCGACGCCACCTCGCCGATGAGGTACGCACCAGCAGCGCGCCCGCGCAGCGGCGCGAAGCTCTCCCCCTTGCCGCGCCCGCCGAGGATGACGTGCACCGGCGCGTCCCCGAAGCTCTCGAGCGCCACGATCGTCGACGCGACGTTCGTCGCCTTCGAGTCGTTGACGTACGTCACGCCGTCGATCACCGCGACCTCCTCGAGCCGGTGCTCGACCCCCGCGAACGTCCGCAGCGCCGCGCGCACCGCGTCGCGGTCGATCCCGCGCGCCAGCGCGATCGCCGACGCCGCCGCCGCGTTCGCGCGGTTGTGCGCGCCGCGCAGCCGGATCTCGTCATGCGCGATGAGCGGCTCGTCGTCCCACCAGAGGAAGCCGGCGCGGTCGTCGAGCTCGCCGCCGGGGCCGAACGGCACGCGCCGCGCGCAGCCGCCGAGATCCTCGATCCCGAGGCCGAACGGCGCGACCGCCACGTCGTCGTTGCCCTGGAAGCGGAAGATCCGCAGCTTCGCGCCGACGTAGTCCTCCATCGTCCCGTGGCGGTCGAGGTGGTCGGCCTCGACGTTCAGCAGCACCGCGCCCTCGGGCGCGAAGTCCAGCGTGTCCTCGAGCTGGAACGAGCTCGTCTCGCAGACGACGACGGCATCGCGGTCCAGCGGCCCGCCGACGAGCCCGGACACGGCATCGCCGACGTTGCCCGCGACCGCCACCGCCAGCCCGGCCTCGCGGTGGATGTGCCCGAGCAGCTCGGCCGTCGTCGTCTTGCCGTTCGTCCCCGTGACGGCGATGAACTCGTTTCCCAGCAGCCGCCAGCCGAGCTCGAGCTCGCCGAGCACCGGGATCCCGCGCTCGCGCGCTGCCGCGATGACGGCCGCCTCGCGCGGAACCCCCGGCGACTTGCAGACCGCCCGCGCATGCGGGAGGAACGCCAGGCCGTCGGTCCGCAGGTGCGCCTCGATCCCGTCGGGCACGGCCGGCGAGCCCGAGTCGACGGCCACGACCTCCTCCCCGCGCGCGAGCAGCGCCCGCGCCGCCGCGATCCCCGACCGCGCGAGGCCGACGACGAGCCACGGGCCCGCGGGCAGCGCCGGGCGAAAGCGCTCAGACAACGGACTGCTGGTACAGCGTGAAGCCGATCGCGCTGCAGATCGCGGCGACGATCCAGAAGCGCAGGATGATCTTCGTCTCCGACCACGCCATGAGCTCGAAGTGGTGGTGGATCGGCGCCATGAGGAAGACCCGCTTGCGGAACGTCTGAAACGAGAAGACCTGGATCAGGACGCTCAGGGCCTCGACGACGAAGATCCCGCCGATGAGGATGAGCAGCGTCTCGGTCTTCGTCATGACGGCGAGCCCGGCGATCGCACCGCCCAACCCGAGCGAGCCGGTGTCCCCCATGAAGATCGTCGCGGGGAAGGCGTTGAACCACAGAAAGCCGACGCACGCGCCGACGAGGCAGGCCGACAGGAGCGCGAGGTCGTGCTGGCCGGTCGTGATGAACGTGATGCCGATGTAGGTCAGCAGGACGATCGCCGCGCACCCCGCGGCGAGGCCGTCGAGCCCGTCGGTGAGGTTCACCGCGCTCGTCGTGCCGGCGACGACGATGTAGATCATCACGAGGAACGGGATCCCGGCGAGGAAGCTCAGGTCGACCTGGTAGTCGACGACCCGCAGCCGCAGCGTCTGCGGCAGCCCGGCCTGCTCGGTCGCGATCCACCACAGCCCGATCGAGATGAGGATCGTCAGGCCGAGCTTCATCCGCGCGCTCAACCCCAGCGAGCGCCGGCGCACGATCTTGATGTAGTCGTCGGTGAAGCCGATGAGCGCGCAGCCCATCGCCGCGCCGTAGACCCCGACCGCCCGCCAGTCGTACTCCGACAGGATGAGGAACGGGATCGAGATCGCCGTGAAGATGATGATCCCGCCCATCGTCGGCGTGCCCGCCTTGACGTGATGGCCCTCCGGCCCCTCGGCGCGGATGAACTGGCCGAACTCGCGGTCGCGCAGGAACTCGATGAACTTCGGCGACAGGAAGATGCAGATGAGCAGCGCCGCCGTGCCGGCGATGAGGACTTCGCCCATGCCGCGCTACCCGCCTGCCGCCGCTTGCAGGCTCTGGGCGACGACCTCGAGGCCGACGCCGCGCGAGCCCTTGACGAGCACCGTGTCGCCGGGGCGCACGAGCTCGGGCACGAGCGCCGCCGCGGCGGCCGCGTCGGGCACGCCGTGCAGCTCGCCGCCGCCGAACCCGTCGCCCATCGTCGCCGCCAGCGGCCCGACCGTCACGAGGACGTCGACGCCGCACTCCCGCGCGTAGGCCCCGATCTCCGCGTGGAAGCCGTGCTCCTCGGGCCCGAGCTCGAGCATGTCGCCGAGCACGGCGACGCGGCGGCCGGGGGCGGTCGCGGCGAGATCGTCGAGGGCGGCGCGCATCGACATCGGGTTGGCGTTGTAGCAGTCGTCCACGACGACGACCGGCCCCGGCAGCTCGATCCGCTGCCCGCGCATGGCGCTGAGCGTCACCGCCAGCGGGCCGTGCGGCCGGGCGCCGAGCGCCTGCGCCGCGGCCAGCGCGGCGAGCGCATTCGCCCGCATGTGGGCCGATTCGAACGGCAGCTCGACGTCGCCGAGCTCCGCGACGTCGCCCCCCGGGCCGAAGGTCACGACCCGCAGGTCGTCGCGCAGGTGGGCGTCCAGCAGCGGCTCGTCGGCGGGCAGCACCGCGACGGCGCCCGGCCGCAGGTCGGCGAGCAGCTCCGCCTTCGCGGCCGCGATCGCCTCCAGGGACCCGAGCAGCTCGAGGTGCACCGGCCCGATGTTGACGATGACGCCGACGTCGGGCTCGGCGATCGCCGCGAGCTCGGCGATCTGGCCGGGGCCGCGCATCGCCATCTCGAGCACGAGCGCCTCCGTGCCGGCGGGGGCCCCGAGGATCGTCAGCGGCAGCCCGATCTCGGTGTTGAGGTTCTGCGTCGTCGCGACGACGGCACGGTCCTGGGCGAGCATCGCCGCCAGCAGGTCCTTCGTCGACGTCTTGCCGGTCGAGCCGGTGATCCCGACGACCGGCGCCGCCAGCGCGCGCCGCCAGCTGCGCGCGAGCGCCTGGAGCGCCGCGAGCGGGTCCTCGGCCGCGATGCGGACGCCGGGCGGCCCGGGCACGTGCTCGCGGCGCGACGAGGACGCCCCAGGCGCCGGCCTCCAGCGCGGCGGCCGCGAAGCGACCGCCGTCGACGCGCGTCCCGGGCAGCCCGACGAAGAGGTCGCCGGGGCCGGCGTCGCGCGAGTCGATCGTCACCCGCAGCGGGCCGGGCGGGTCGGCGAGCACCGCCGGCGGCGGATCGGCGAGCCGCGCGCCGGCCGCGGCCGCGACGAGCTCAGGCGACCAGTCGCGCACGCAGCGCCGTCACGGGCGATGAGACATCAACCGTGGCCGACGAGTCACATCGGCCGCGCGGAGACGGAAGGCCGGCGGTCGGCGGTGACAAGCGGCGCGTCGAGCGCTTCAGCGAGGGACACGTACGTGGCGTCGTAGGCGCTCCATCCGGCGCGCGAGGCCCCAGATGCGCGCCCGCAGGGGCTGGTGCTCGTGATGGACGAGCGGAAGATCGTCGAGGTCGCTCAGCGCAGCCTCGGCACGCTGGAGCGGGAGCCACGCGCGGCGCGGCAGGGCCCAGCGGCGCAGAACGTCCGAAGGCACGCGGCACCTCGGTGTCGAGCGAGGTCGGGGGGCGTGAAGGGGTCGGTCGCGGCGGTCACCGATCGCCGCCGGACAGTCCTGGCCGCTCCGCGGCCGGAGCAGCAGCAGATCGATCAGCGCCGACGCGTCGAGGACGATCACCGCTCCGCGCGCCCGGACCTGACGGCTGCGGCAGAGGCCTCGCCGACAGACGCCGGCTCCCGCTCGCCGAGCGCTCGAGCATCGCGGAAGCGTCGGTCGCCTCGCGACCTCGACCAGCTCGGCGCGCACAAGGTCCGAGAGCGTTCGGTCCTGCTCCGCGGCACGCATTTTCGGCGCCCGATGCACGTCATCAGGGATGTCGATGGAACCTGGATGACCTTGGACATGCACCGTGCAATCCTTAGCATGCGCGACGCGACCCATTACACGGGACTGCGCCGGGCGTCGATCGGCGTTCGCGCCCGCAGCGCCTCCCGCGCGACGGTGACGTCGTCGAACGGGATCTTGCGCCCGCCCTCGAACTCCTGGCCCTGCTCGTGGCCCTTGCCCGCGATGACGACGACGTCCCCGGCCCCGGCCATCCCGACCGCGCGCTCGATCGCGGCGTGGCGGTCGACGATCGCGTCGGTCGTCGCGCCGTCGTCGATGCCCGCGAGGATCTCGGCGACGATCGCCTCCGGGTCCTCGGAGCGCGGGTTGTCGGACGTCACGATCGTGTGGTCGGCGAGCCGCGCGGCGATCTCCCCCATGAGCGGGCGCTTGCCGCGGTCGCGGTCGCCGCCGCAGCCGAAGACGCACAGCAGCCGCCGCGCGGTCAGCGGGCGCGCGGCGCGCAGGACGTTCTCCAGCGAGTCCGGCGTGTGGGCGTAGTCGACGAGCACGGCGAAGTCCTGGCCCTCGTCGACGGGCTCGAAGCGGCCCGGGACCCGCCCGGCCTCCGGCAGCGCGGCGGCGATCGTCTCGTCGTCGACGCCGAGCGCCCGGACCAGCGCGACGGCGCCGAGGACGTTGAGGACGTTGAAGCGGCCGGGCAGCGGCGAGCGCAGCGCGAGGTCGCCCGCGCGGAACGTCGAGCCGCTCATGTCGCTGTGCAGGCCGGTCGCGCGCAGGTCGGCGGCGGGCGACTCGATGCCGACGGTGACGAGGTTCGGCAGGTCGACCTCGCGGGCCAGCCGCGCGCCGTACTCGTCGTCGACGTTGATCACCGCGACGCCCGGCGCCGCCTCGAAGAGCAGCCGCTTGGCCGCGAAGTAGTCCTCCATCGTCGGGTGGAAGTCGAGGTGGTCCTGGGTGAGGTTCGTGAAGATCGCCCCCGCCCAGTGGATCGCGTCGGCGCGGCCGAGCGCGAGGGCGTGGCTGGAGACCTCCATGACGCAGTGCGTGTCGCCCGCGGCGCGCATCGCGGCGAACGTCGCCTGGAGGTCGATCGCCTCGGGCGTCGTCCGCGCGACCTCGTGCTCCTCGCCGCCGACGATCGACGTCACGGTGCCGAGCATCCCGGTCGGATGGCCGGCCGCCTCCAGCAGCGCGCGGACGAGGTAGGCGGTCGTCGTCTTGCCGTTCGTGCCGGTGACGCCGATCGTCCGCAGCGACGCCGTCGGATCGCCGTGCAGCCGCGCGGCGGCGGGCGCCATCGCGGCGCGCACGTCGCCGACGACGATCTCCGGCACGCCGAGCCCCAGCGGGTGGTCGACGACGAGCGCGGCCGCGCCGCGCTCCACCGCGTCGGCCGCGAAGTCGTGGCCGTCGCGGGTGAACCCGCGGACGCAGAAGAACACCGTGCCGGGGCGCACCTGCCGGTTGTCGTAGGCGAGCGCCGTGACCTGCACCGGCGGAGCGTCGGGCGCTGCGTCGCCGAAGAGCTCGCGCAGGGTCACGCGGTCAGGATAGTTCCCGCACCGACGGACCTACCGGACGCGGACCGTGACCGTCTTCTCCTCGTAGCCCGAGCGCGTGACGAGGATCGTGACCGACCCCTTCTGCGTCGGCCGCACCCGCACGGTCGCCGACCCGCGGCGCGTTCGTGCGCTTGGTCGTGCGTCCGCACGCCGGCGCCCGTCGCCTTGACGGTCGCGGCGCGCAGCGCCTTGCCCGAGCCGCGCACCGTCACCCTGAGACTCGACGTGCGGTTGCGCCCAGCCCGCCGCGCACCCGGACGGTGAGCTGCTTGCCGGCGCGAGCGCGGCCGCCGACGAAGGCCCCGATGTTGTTGCCGTCGTCGACGGTCGCGACGCGCCAGTACAGCGGGTCGCTGCCGCGGTAGATCGGCGAGGCCATCGACGGCGCCCACGACGTGTTGTTCGTGCGAACCGACTCGATGATCTTCGAGAAGCTCTCCGTCGTCGGAGACCTCGACGCGGTAGCTCGTCGCCGCCGCGGCCGGGCTCCAGCTGAAGAACAGCCGCGACTTGCCGCGCAGCGTCGACTTCGGCTTCGACGGCGGGCTGATGAGCCGCGTGAAGTCTCGCTGCGGCGAGTACGCGCTCGCGACGGCGCCGCTGCGGGCGGCGAAGTTCGCCCGCACCCGGAACTTGAACGTCCCGATCCCGAAGAACTTCGTGAACGTGCCGGCGGCGACTTGACGTTGAAGGTCGTTCGCGTCGCCGTCGGCCTCGTCGATGAGCAGGTCGTAGGAGATCGCGCCCGGGACCGCCGTCCACGTCAGCGGCGGCGGCAGCTCGCCGCTGAGCGGGATGTCGGCCGAGAGCGTCGGCGACGGCAGCCGGCGGCGGAAGCTGCCGACGCTCCGACCAGCGCAGCTCGACGCGGCTCGGGTTCCTGCAGCACCTGCAACTGCTCGGCCCGCACGCGCCAGTAGAGCACGGTGTCGGCCGGGTACGGCGTGCTGCTCGTGTACGCGGTCGAGGACGTGACGACGTCGTCGAGCAGGTCGCCGAACTGCGGGTCCGCCGACACCTGGAGGCGGTACTTCTGCGCGGCCTCGGCGGGCGTCCAGCGGAACGTCGGCTGCAACGTGACGTCGACCCCGCCGACCGGCTCGAGCGGGATCGGCGGCGACGAGAGCTTGTTGAACGTCTGCGGGTTGTAACTGCTTGCGGCCCGCCGCTGATCCCGGCTGCCGGTGGACGTCGCGGTCGGAATGACGACCCAGAAGTACGACGTGGCCTCGTCCTCGAGCACCCAGTTGGGCGCGTAGGCCGGCATCGCCGTGAACGCCGCGTCGATGACGTTCGTGAAGTTCGAGTCGCGGGCGATGATGACGAAGTAGCGGCGCGCTCCGGCGACCGGGTTCCAGCGCAGCAGCGGCGTGCGCGTGACGGCCTGTCCCGACGGGTCGAGGTACGTCGGCGCGCCGAGCTGCGGCACCGGGCTGGGCGGGTCGGTGTTCGTCGGCGGCGGCGCCTCGTAGGTGAACGCCGGCTGGTTGTCGCCGCCGACCTGCGTCCACTGGCTGATGACCTGGCTGGACTGCGTTGTCGTTCTCGCGGAACGAGTCGTCGCTCAGCGCGCGGACCCGCACGCAGTACGTGACGCCGTCGCCGAAGCCGTAGACGCCGGGGAACGCGGCCTCGCGGATGAACGGCTGGCCCGACCGCGCGGTGACGCCGTTCGGATCGAGGCTCGAGGTGATGCCGACGCCGCCGGGGACGCCGGTCTCGTTCGTCGGCGACAGCGGCGTCCACGCCAGTCGAGGCGGTCTTGATCGGCGAGCTGGCGTTGCTCCAGCCGCAGTTCGCGCCGTCGTACGGTCGTCCACTGGACGTGGTACTGGGCCGCGCCGGGGACCGGATCCCAGGCGATGACGGCGCGCCGGTGACGGTGCCCGCGCTCGGCGAGAGGCCGCCGTCTGAGTCGCGGAGGTGCAGCCCGGGGATCGTCGGCGTGACGTTGTCGTAGGCCTTCTCGAAGGACGGGCCGCGGTTCCACTGACCGGGGTTGCCGTCGACGTCGAACGCGCGGACGCGCCAGTGGTAGCCGCCGCTCGCGCCGAGGTCGTTGTTGTTCGGGCAGCGATCCGCAGCGGCGAGAGCGACGTGCCGATGATCGGGTCCTTGCAGCAGACGCGCGAGCCGGCCGCGAAGCCGTCGTCGGGGTTGATCTCGACCTCGTAGCGCGCCGCGCCCGGGACGAGCGTCCCAGTTCAGCTGCGGGTCGAAGACCTGATCGGTCGGCGTTGAGGTCGACGACGTTCGTCGTCGTCGTCGTCGGCCAGGTCCAGGTGAACGTGCCGACCCGCGAGCGCGTGCCGCGCAGCCCGCCCGCGTCGATCGGCGTGATCGCCCAGTAGTAGCGCCCGGCGGGCAGCGTGCCCTGGAGCGCGAACGCCGTGCCGGGCACCTCGACCGGCTTGTTCGACGGCGTGCCGACGATCTGCGCGAGCGTCGGGTCGGTCGCGATCGTGACGAGGTACTTCGTCGCGTGCGGGACCGGCGACCAGCGCAGCAGCAGCGGCAGCGAGGGCCACTGGACGCTGAACTCGTCGGACGGGCCGAGCAGCGTCGGCGCCGTCTTCCACGCCTTCGTCAGCCCGCGGACGCGCGACCACCTGCCGACGCGGCTCTTCGCGCGTGATCGCCCGGACGCGCCAGAAGTAGTTGCCGTCGGGGACGCTCTTGTCGAGCGTCGCGGCGGTGTTCCGCGTCCGCTGCAGAGCCCTTGCCCTTGCCGCGACCGAGGACGAGTCGAGTTGAACTTCGCGGTCGTCGGAGAGCTGAAACTCGTACTCCGCCGCGCCCTTCACGGCGCTCCAGGTGAACGTCGGCATCGACTCGACGGTGGCCGAGGCGGCCGGCTGCCTGTAGGTGCGGGCGCCCGCAGCGCGGCATGCGCCGAGGCCACTCCGACAGTCAGACCGCGCGAGCACGCGCGATCGCCGCGACGCTCCAGACCTTCGTTCCGTGCGCGCTCTCAACCTCATACGACCTGCACACCATCCTTGGTCTGCAGCGCAATCGCGCGCCACATCAGGGTCGCGCGCAGGGTAGGTCGGATCGGGGCGAGGTTGGTACTGGACCAAGGTCCAGTCGTCGCGCCCGACGACCTCGCAGGCGTCAGCCCGAGGCGATCCCGAGGTACGGCAGGGCGAAGCGCATGATGTCCTGGAAGGCCGGGGCGGCGACCTGGGATGCGAGGATCTCGCCCTTCGGCTCGTCGACCATGACGGTCACGAGGAGCTTCGGGTTGCGCGCCGGCGCGAAGCCGACGAACGAGGCGATGTAGCGGGACTTGGAGTACTCGCCGGTGCTCGGGTCGACCTTCTGCGCGGTGCCGGTCTTGCCCGCGAGCGCGTAGCCGGCGATCGCCGCCGACTGGCCGGTGCCGCCGGCCTCGACGACGCCCTCGAGCATCTTGCGGACCTGCGCGGAGGTCTCCTCGGAGATCACACGGCGGCCTGCGGGGGCGGATACGCGCTCGCCGCCGATCCGGTCGATGAGCCGCGGGCGGCGCATGATCCCGCCGTTGGCGATCGCCGCGTAGGCCGTCGCGAGCTGCAGCGGCGTCACCGACTCGCCCTGGCCGATCGGCAGGTTGCCCATCGAGGATCCGGAGTACTTGTCCAGGCGCAGGACCTGGCCGGACTCCTCGCCGGCGAGCTCGACGCCCGTCGGCCTGCCGAAGCCGAACGCGCGCACCCAGTGATCGAAGCGCGTGGCGGTGAGCCGCAGGCCGATCTTCACGGTCCCGACGTTGCTCGAGGTCTTCAGGATCTGCGCGGTCGTGAGGTCGACGGTGCCGCGTTCGTGGGCCTCCTTGATCTCGCGGTCGGCGACGGTGATCGACGGCGGCAGGTGGAAGAACTCGCCCGGATCGACGACGCCGTCCTCGAGCGCGCCGGCGACGGTGAAGGCCTTGAACGTCGAGCCGGGCTCGTGGTTGAAGCCGACGGCCCGGTTCTGCCCGGCGTAGGCCGGCGCGCCGCCGAGGTCGTTGGCGTCGACGCGCGGCCAGTTGGCGAGCGCGAGGATCTTGCCCGAGTGCGGGTCCATGACGAGCGCGGTCGCGCCCTTCGGGCGCCAGGCCAGCCCGACGTGCGCCAGGACGTCCTCGACCTTGCCCTGGAGCTGGGCGTCGAGCGTGAGCTGCACGTCCTTGCCCGGCCGGGCGCGCTCGGTCTCCTGGAGCACGATCGGCTCGCCGAGCGCGTCCTTGACGATCCGGCGCTTGCCGTCCTGCCCGCGCAGGACGTCGTCGCGGGCGAACTCCAGGCCCGTGCGGCCCTCGCCGTCGATGCCGACGACGCCCAGGACCTGCGAGGCCAGCCAGCGCCGCGGGTAGTCGCGCCGCGAGCTCGGGATGAACTGCAGGCCGGCGATGTCGAGCTTGCGGATGCGCTCGGCCTTCGTCGCGGGGAGGTTGCGCGCGAGGTAGACGAAGCCGCCGTCGGCGCTGAGCTTGCGCAGGACGTCGGACTGGCGCTGGCCGAGCAGCGGCGCGATCCGCCGGGCGACCTTGAGCTTGGATTTCACGAGGTACGGCGTCGCGGCGACGTCGTTGGCCGGCTGCGAGACCGCGAGCTCGACGCCGTGGCGGTCGGAGATCGCGCCGCGCCGCGCCGGGACCTCGACCTCGACGACCTGCTGCGTGCTCGCGACGCGCTGCAGCGAGCTGGCCTGCACGCCGCCGAGCCAGGTCACGCGGGCGCCGGCGACGAGCAGGAGGACGAGGAAGATCGCGAAGAGCAGCCCGATGCGCCGCTCGGTGATGCCCATCGGCTACGGCCCGTCCGAGGCCGTGGCCGCCCCCACCGCCGATGGCGGGGCGACGCCCCCCGCGGGCGAAGCGGTGGTCGCGGCGACCGGAGCGGCCGGCGCGACGCGGGCGCCGGCGCGGTCGTGGCGGCCGGCGCGGCGGTCGGTCGCGGGCGCCCCGGCGGCGGCGGTGCCGGCCGGCGCGGCGGGTGCCGCCGTCGCGGCCGGCGCCTGGCCGGCCGGCGCGCCGGCGCCTGCGCGGTCGCGGCGGCGTCCGTGGCGATCGGGAGCCCGTCGGGGCCGAGCGCCGGGACCGCGGTCGCGGGCACCGAGCCGGCGAGCCCGACCTTCGTCGGATCGGGCGCCGTCATGCGCCGTGCGGCGCGCGCGCCGTCGGTGCGGAGGTTGCCGCGGCTGCGCAGGTACGTGACGTCGGCCGGCGCGGGCATGACGAAGCCCTTCACGCCCGCCATCGACTGGATGCGGCCGCCGTCGCTGAGCCGCGAGACCTCACCGCGCAGCGACGCGTTCGTCCGCTCGAGCGTGTTGACGGTCTCGACGGCGCGGCCGATGCCGGCGTTGAGCTTCAGCATCGAGACCTGCATCGCGACGATGCCGACGAGCCCGACGCCGACGATGACGATCCACGCCCGGCTGCGGACGAGGCGGTCCATCGCGCGGCTGTGCGACACGTTGACGGCGACGTCGGCGACGCGGATCGCGATCCCCGCGCCGCCGGCGACGACGCGCACCGGCGGCCGCGACGGGGCCCGCTGCGCCCGCGGGTAGGCGACGGCCGTCGCGGCGACGGACGCCTGCCGCGCCGGGCGCGCCGGTCCGGAGACCCGTCGCGGGTGACGCGGCGCCGGCGGGCGCTGACGTCCGGCGGCGGTGGCGGCGGCTGAGCGGCTCATCGCGAGGACCTCCCTGTCGATGCGGATCCGGCGACGGCCGAGCGATGGCGCGCGGTCATCCCTGCTCCTCCCTGAGCTTCGAGGCGACTCGCAGGCGCGCCGAGCGCGCCCGCGGGTTGGCGGCGACCTCGCCGGGTGTCGGCGCGATCGCGCGGCGGCTGACGAGCTCGGCCTCGGGCTCGCGGCCGCACGCGCAGATCGGCAGGTCCGGCGGGCAGATGCAGCCCTGCGCCCGCGCGGCGAGGAAGCGCTTGACGCGCCGGTCCTCGAGCGAGTGAAACGAGATCGCGGCGAATCGCCCTTCGAGCGCCAGCAGCGACCAGGCCAGCGGCAGCGCGGCGTCGAGCTGGCCGAGCTCGTCGTTGACCGCGATCCGCAGGGCCTGGAAGACGCGCTTGGCGGGGTGCCCGGCGGCGAAGCGCGCCGGGGCCGGGATCGCCGACGAGATGACCTCGACGAGCGCGTTCGTCGTCTCGATGTCTGCGCGCGCGCGGGCGCGGACGATCGCGCGGGCGATCGGACGGGCGTAGCGCTCCTCGCCGAGGTCGCGGAAGATCGTCTCGAGGTGGCGCGGCTCGGCCTCCATGACGAGGTCGTGCGCGGTGCGCTGCAGGCCCGGATCCATCCGCATGTCCAGCGGCGCGTCGTAGGCGTAGGAGAAGCCGCGCTGCCAGGTGTCGATCTGCATCGACGACATGCCGAGGTCCATGAGCACGATGTCCGGACGCAGCCCCTCGTCGTGCAGCTGCGCCAGCCCGTCGACGAACGACGCCCGGATGAAGCGCGACGCGCAGGGCAGCTCTCCAGCGAGCTCGGCGAAGCGCTCGGCGGCGATCGGGTCGCGGTCGATCGCGATGAGCGTGCCGGTCGCGCCGGTGCGCTCGGCGAGCAGGCGGGCGTGCCCGCCCGCGCCGAACGTGCAGTCCACGACCGTCTGGCCGGGCTGCGGATCGAGCAGATCGATCGCCTCGCCGGCGAGCACCGGCACGTGTGGGAGGGTCATGTCAAGCAGTGTGGCCAAGGGATGCGGTGATCTCGTCGACATCGGATGCGAGTGCGGCGTTGTAGTCCGACCACGTCGCGCGGTCCCAGATCTCCAGGGCGTCGCCGGCGCCCGTCACGACGACCTCCTTGGAGAGGCCGGCGTGCTCGAGCAGGAACGGCGGGATGCCGACGCGGCCGGCCCCGTCGAGGTCGGTGTCCAGCGAGTTGGCGGCGAAGAAGCGCTTGAGCTTCTGGGCGTCCCGGGAGAGCGGGTGGAAGCCCTCCAGCGACGCGCGCGTGTAGTCGTCGTAGCCCTTCGGCGTCCACAGCGCGACGCAGCTCTCGAGGCCCTTCGCGAGCACGACGCCCTCCGACAGCGCGGCGCGAAAGCGGGCCGGCACCGTCAGGCGGTTCTTTGCGTCGAGGGAATAGTCGAAGGTGCCGCGAAAGACCATGTGATGCACGCGCGAGGAAAAGAACCGAGCCGAGGTGGAGGGGTGGGAGGAGCCCCTCCACCCCGGCTCGCTGCGAGGAAGCTATCCCACTATTTCCCACAACGCAACCCATCATGCATCGTTTCTCCCACCTTCCCGGCCCAACGGACGGATGTTCGAGCAAAATCTCAGCGTGAGCAGGGGTTTTCGGGGTGGGAGGCGAGAGCCCTCGATCGGCCTTTGGCTGCACGCGGGCATGCAGCTCACGCGCGCTGGGCGCGTTCTTGCGCGGCGGGCAGGATTCCGCCGCTCGATGTGCTTGGGCGCGAGCGTCAGGAGGGCCGCGGGACGCCGCAGCTCTTCAACGCGCGGTTCATGAACTGCGGCTGCTCGCCGGCCAGCGAGAGCCGCAGCTCGGCGTCGCGCAGCTGGCGCATCGACACGTTGGACTCGAGATAGCGCAGGATGCAGCGGCAGCCCGAGGGTGACCAGAAGCGCACGCAGTTGGTGAGGAACGACTCGCGGACGATCTGCGGGTAGCGCGCCGGCCGGCGCACCGGTGGCGCCGTCGCGGCCTTGCGCGCGGCCGACCGCTTGCGGCGCGCGAGCGCCGCCCGCTCGGAGGCCGTGCGGTCGCGCCTGACGACGAGGTCCTGGATATGGGACGTGCGGCCGCTCGCCGTCGCGGCGACGTTGATCCGGTTGCGCCCGAGGTGCAGCGGCACGGTGACGGCGAACGTCCCGGCGCGCAGGGCGACCGGCCGCTCGTTGACGCGCACCACCGCGCCCGGCGGATCGACCCCGCCGCTGACGAGCAGGGACGCCGACCGGACGCTCTGACCGTCACGCGGTGACGACAGCGTCACGCGCACGTCCTCGGTGCCGCACCCGAGGACGGGGAGCGCCAGGAGCAGCAGGCTGGCGGTCCGCAGGCTGAGACGACGCCGCAGGACCACGACTCAGAGGAAGGTGTCCCTCAGCGTGATCAGCGCCGGGCCCAGGAGGACGATGAACATCGACGGGAAGATCAGGAAGATGAGCGGGAAGAGGATCTTCACCGGCGCCTTCTGTGCGCGCTCCTCGGCCTTCTGACGGCGCCGCGTCCGCATCTCGATGGCGAGGTTGCGCAGGATCTGGCCGATCGAGACGCCGAGCCGCTCGCCCTGCTGCAGCGAGCGCACGAACGAGCGGATCGACGGCGTGTCGCAGCGCTCGAGGAGCTTGGAGAGCGCCTGATCGCCCGAGAGGCCCATGCTCTGCTCCTGCTGCATGAGGCGCAGCTCGACTCCGAGCGGGCCGTGCATCCGCTCCGCGAGCATCTGCAGCGCGCCGGCGAGACCGACACCGGCCTCGATGCTGACGACGAGCAGGTCGATGAGCTCGGGAAGCTCGCGGTCGATCTCGTCCCCGCGGGCGCGCGCGCGCCGCTGGAGGACGATCGGCGGTAGCCGCCAGCCGAGGATCGCGGCGATCGAGAGGCCGAAGATCATGATGAGGCTCGGGGCGCTGATCGCGAGCAGGAGGAGGAACGAGCCGAGCCCCGCGGTCACGATGAGGCGGTAGCCGAGGTACTGCTCGGGCGAGACCGTGTAGAACCCGGCGCCGGAGAGATCGCGCCGCATCTGCGCCTCGTCGACCCCCTTCATCCGCGCGATCGCATAGCCGCCGATCCGCTCGGCGAGGTTGCTGACGTCCAGGCGCGGGCGCTGGAGGCCGACCGCCGCGGCATCGGGCCGCGCGAAGCCGTACATCTCGATCGAGCGCAACCGGTGGCTGGCCTCGACGCGGGTGAACATCAGTGCGCGGGCGACGAGCGCCGCCGCGAGTCCCAGCACCAGCAGGCCTGCGAGCAATGTCAGGATCATGGTTCTGCCTCAGACCTTGAAGTCGACGATTTTCTTGATCACGAGCGATCCCACGATCATCAGGACCGCGCCCACGCCGAGCATGAGTCGCCCGAGCGGGGTGTTGTAGAGCGGGTCGACGTAGGTCGGGTTGACGACCGTGATGACGAGCAGCAGGAAGATCGGCAGCGCGGTCACGACCCAGCGCGACAGGCGTCCCTGGGCGGTGAGGCCGAGCACCATGCGCCGCAGCTCGTCGCGCCGGCGCAGCGACTCCGTGACGCGGTCGAGGACCTCCGCCATGTTGCCGCCGGTGTCGCGCTGCAGCTGCGAGACGAGCGCGATCTGCTGGACGTCGCGGCTGTCCATCCGCCGCTGCACGACACGTAGGGCGTCGTCGAGCGGGACGCCGAGGCGCTCGTCGGCCACGACCCGCCCGAACTCCGACCGGCTCGGCTCGTCGGCCTCCTCGACGACCATCGTCAGCGAGGCGGTGAGGCCGTGGCCGGCACGGATCCCGGAGGCGCAGCCCTGGAGGATGTCGGCGAGCTGGTCGGCGAACTCGCGCCGCTGGCGCCGGAGCTTGACCTGCACGAACGCGCGTACGGCCAGCGGGATCACGAGCACGACCAGGCCGATGAACGGATCGGTGAGCCGGGCGACCACATACCAGGCGAAGATCGTCCCGACGGCCGTCAGGACGACGATCCGGACCGGGTCCATGTCGATCCGCGCGATCTCGACGTCCTCCTTGAAGCCCTGCCACCAGCGGGTGCGCTCGAGCGAGCGCTCGGCGGCGCTGCGCGCGACCTGCCCCACGACGACGATCTCGCCGATCGCGTCGGCCTGCTCGCAGCCGAGGAGACGAACCCGCTGACGCGCTCGCGGACCCCCGGGCGCCGGTGGCGGCGGACGAGCAGCAGCGCCATCGCGACGGCCAGCAGCAGCACGCACAGCAGCGTCGTGACGATGATCCCCGCGGTCGACGTCCAGAAGTTGTCCTCGACGAGCACGAACGAGGTGCCGCCGGGCACGACGTACGTCGTCACCGCGACGCCCTCGACGCCGTCGACGCGCACCGCCACGGTCACCGAGCGGCCGGGAGGTGTCGACGAGCGGTAGCGGACGAGGTACTCCGACGCGAGCTCGGCGCCGAGACGCCGGAAGATGCCGGCGAGGTCGGTCGTGGCGGCGGAGACATAGCGGCCCCGTCCGGCGGCCGCGAGATCGGCCAGCTCGCTGCGGTCGAACGAGCGCGACTTCAGCCCGACCGTGTAGATCCGGACGTTCGACCGGCGGGCGCGCCGGCTGACGTCGCTTCGCGGTGCGACGCTGCCGGTGTCGGCGCCGTCGGAGAGCACGACGATCGAGCCCGCGGTGATCTTCGCCGCCTCGAGAAGGTCGAGCGCCATGTCGACGGCGTCGAAGATCCGCGTCTGCGGAGCGAGCTTCGGGGGAGCCGCGAGCGCCTGGTCGATCGCCCCGCCGTCGGTCGTCGGCGCCACGAGCACCCGCGGCGCGTTGTTGAAGGCGATGACCCCGAGCTGCTGATTTGCGCGGCGCTGGCGCGCGAGCTCGCGCGCGGCGCCGGTCGCACGCTCGATCGCGGCGCCCTGCATGCTCTTGCTCGCGTCGATGACGAGCACCGTGCCGAAGTCCGTCGTGCTCGTCTCAC
Organism: uncultured Actinomycetes bacterium; assembly: GCA_963830085.1. Lineage (GTDB taxonomy): Bacteria > Actinomycetota > Thermoleophilia > Solirubrobacterales > Solirubrobacteraceae > CADCVQ01. The sequence goes on from CAWHLF010000016.1 coordinate 63,556, forward strand.
GCGACGCGAGATCGATGGTCTTCACCGGCTCGCCGTTCTCGGTCACGGTGATCTGCTGCGCGGTCAGCGCGAGCTTCTCGGGCACCGTCAGGCGGAACGCGCGATCCGGGAACTTCGTCGTCCCCGCGGGCGAGAGGATCGGCTGCTCGGCGGCCTGCGCCGGCGCGGCGCAGACGCAGCCCAGCAACAGGCCGGCGATCGCGGCGCGCAGCGCGGAGGTTCTCATCGGGTGCCGGTCCTCGCCTGGAGCGGGCTCAGCGGCGCGGGCGCGTGCGCGCCGGCGCTCGTCTGGAAGAGGTGCGTCGGGAGCTTGATGTCGCGCTTCTCGAACTTGTCGAGGAACGTCGGGCGCAACCCCGTCGCACGCAGCGAGCCGACGACCTTGCGGCGATCGTTCACCGAGTCGATCTTGAACTCGAACAGCGGCTGCAGGCCGATGACCTCGGACTCCATGCGCTGGACCTCGGTGATCGCCGTGACGCGGCGGCTGCCGTCCATGATCCGCTCGAGGTGGACGATGAGGTCGAGGGCGGCGCAGACCTGCTGGCGCACGGCGCGCAGCGGGAGGTCGTAGCCGGCCATGAGGACCATCGTCTCGATCCGCGCGAGCGCGTCGCGGGGGCTGTTGGCGTGCGCCGTGCAGAGCGACCCGTCGTGGCCGGTGTTCATCGCCTGGAGCATGTCCAGCGCTTCGGCGCCGCGGACCTCGCCGACGACGATCCGGTCGGGGCGCATGCGCAGGGCGTTGCGCACGAGATCGCGGATCTCGACCTCGCCCTCGCCCTCGACGTTGCTCGGGCGGCACTCCAGGCGCAGCACGTGGCGCTGGTTGAGGCGCAGCTCGGCGGAGTCCTCGATCGTGATGATGCGGTCGCCGTCGGGGATCGCCGTCGAGAGCGCGTTGAGCAGCGTCGTCTTGCCGGTGCCGGTGCCGCCGGAGACGAGGATGTTGAGCTCGGCCTGGACGCAGCGCTTGAGGAAGTCGACGGTCTCGACGCTCAGCGACTCCATCCGGACGAGGTCGTCGAGATCCCAGCGCTCCTTGCTGAACTTGCGGATCGTCACGAGCGGGCCGCTGAGCGACAGCGGCGGGATGACGGCGTTGACGCGGCTTCCGTCGGGCAGGCGGGCGTCGACCATCGGCATCGACTCGTCGATCCGGCGGCCGACCTCGGCCACCATCTTGTTGATGATCCGGCGCAGGTGCGACGTGTCGGAGAAGCGCACCGAGGTCGGCGACGAGCTTGCCCTTGCGCTCGATCCAGACGTCGTCGGGGCCGTTGACCATGATCTCCGTGACGGTGTCGTCGGCGAGGAGCTTCTCGAGCGGCCCGTGGCCGAGGATGTCATCGGTGATGTCCTCGGCGAGCACGGCCCGGTCCTCCCGGGCGATGCCGGACTCCTGGGCGAGGCGGGTGGCGATCTCGGCCGTCACCCTGCGCTTCAGGACGGCGCGGTCCACGTCGGTGCCGAAGATCTGGCGGCCCAGATCCTCGATGACCGCGAGGTGGATGCGGTTCTTGACCTCGGCGAACGGGTCCACGCGCCCGAGGGACGCATCGGACTGGCCGGAGAGACAGACGCTCGTGGAGCTCCATGATCGATCCCCTAGCCGGTCCGGGAGAAGCCGAGCCGGCGACGCCGGCGGTCGGTCGTCTGCGGGATGTCCATGTAGAGCCCGGCGAGGTCGTGGAACGCCTTGCCGGCCTCCGAGCCCCGGGCCTTCAGCGCGATCGGCGTCCCCTCGTTGACCGACCGCACGATCGCCCGGTCGCTCGGGACGGAGATGTCCGGGGAGCGGCCGAGGATCGCGCGCACGTCGTCGAGGCCGATGCCGACCTGGCTGTCGGCCCGGTTGAGCACGAAGCGGATCGCGCTCTCCGGGTAGCCCATGAGCTCGAGCGTCTCCAGCCCCAGCCGGAGGTTCTTCAGCGACAGCGCGTCGAGCATCGCGACGACGAGGACGTCGGTCGACGCATCGACGGCCGCGATGACCTCCGGGCTGAACTGCGGCGGCGTGTCGACGATGACGACGTCGTGCGACGAGCGCAGCACGGCGTAGACGTCGCGCAGGAAGTCGACGGTGATGAGCCCCGCCTGATCGGGCCGGCGCGGCGCCAGCAGCGCATGCGCGCCGGACTCGTGCTTGGCGAGGAACGCGTCGACCTTCTCGGCGTCCATCGAGCCGCCCGAGGTCAGCAGGTCGTAGACCGTCTTGTCCGGCGCGAGGCCGAGCGCCAGCCCGACGTCTCCGAACTGGAGGTCGAGGTCGACGACGACGACGCGTCGCCCGCCGTCGGCGAGCGCCGCCGCGAGGTTCGCGGCGAGCAGCGTCTTGCCGCTGCCGCCCTTGGGCCCGACGAGGACGATCATCTTGCCCTCGCCGCTCGCCGGGCCGGAGCGCTTGAGCACGGCCTTGCGGATCGTGAACAGGACCTGGTGCGACATCGCCTGCGCGAGGCTCACGTCGCACGGCTGCGGCAGGACGACGAGGTCGGTCGCCCCCGCCTCGTAGGCGTGGTCGACGTAGCCGTTGGGCGCGCCCTGCGTGACGAGCACGATCGGTCGCTCGGCGCGCTCCTCGACGCTCTCGCGGATGAGGGTCGCGGCCTGCTGGCTGTAGGAGCCACAGGCGACGACGACGACGTCCGCCGCCGGCATGTGGTGTCCGAAGCCGTCGTAGAAGCCGACGAGCTCGAGCTCGTCGTCAGCCGACACGAGCGCGCGGATGACGCGCTCGTCGACATCGCCCGTGTGGACGATGAGCGTCTTGATCGGGCCCTTCATCGTCCGCTCCCCTGAACCGCGCGGCCGTCGAGGAGCAGCGACTCGAGCGTCACGAGCGACGTCGCCTCGACGTCCTTGCCGTTCTGCGGGCGCAGGACGAGCCAGACCTTGCCGTTGTCGGACGCGAAGGCGAGCTTCGGCGCCTGCTTGTACGTCACGCGGAGCGTGACCTCCTTGGGCCGGTTGGAGCCGCCGCCGACGCCGCGGGACTTGACCACTTCGGGCGTGCCGAGGACGAGCAGGTTCTGCATGAGGCGGCGCAGGACCGGCCGCTGGCGGCCGGTGCCGGTGTCGACGAGGAAGCCGGACAGGACATCGACGTGGTCGCCCTTGCGGATCTCGCCGATGAGCCCGTGCGCGGCGTCCAGCGAGATCTTCATCGCGCGGTCGTCGGGGCCGAGCTTCGTCACGGACGTCTTGCCGGCAGGCTTGAAGTCGGCGGCGGTCAGCTGCTGACCGGGCAGGATGTCCTCGGCGGCGATCTTGCCGCGCAGCGCGGCCGCGTCGGTCACCGCGCCCTCCTTGAGCTGGTCGCGCGGAACGTCGTCGGTCTTGAACTGCGCGCCGATCGTGTCGCCCGCCGAGCCCTGCTCGATGAGCTGGCTGGCGACGAGGACCGGCGTGGGGACGCCGTCCTTGTTGATGTTGTCCCGGTACTGGTTGAGGAACACCATGATGATCAGCCCCGCGAGGATGGCCGTCACCGCTGCGGCGAGCACCGAGCCGTTCTTGGACGACAACGGCGACTTGCCGTCCTTCGTCGTCAACTTCGGGGGTTTCAGGGTCTGCATCGTGTCCTTCCTAACGGGTGAATACGGCGACGCAGGCACCGAAGGCGTCCGCGTCGCAGACCCCCTCCCCCGTGCCTGGGTCGATGGTGTCGATGTACTTGATGAAATGGCCGACGATCTCGCCGTTGCCGGCGGTGTCGTCGCCCTGGCCCTGGCAGCCGCCGGCGTCCCAGCCCGTGACGTAGAACGTCGCGAAGCCGGTGACGGGCACGGTGGCGCCGCCGGTGCCGGTGAAGGCGCCGAACGGCGTCAGGAAGACCTGGATGATCCGCGGGTCGCCGGGGTCGAAGTCCGGGAAGTCGGCCCAGTGGTTCGGGTTCGTGCAGGACGGGTTGGTCCGGTCGCCGAGGAAGCGCATGTTCAGGCCGTGCGTGACCTGTCCGCCGGAGACGCCGGTGTTGATGACGACGCAGTTCCACGGCTGCTCGGTGTTCGGGCGCCAGTTGCCGGTGGGGCAGGCCTGGCCGGTGTTGCGGATGTAGTGGGCGTCGCAGCCCTGGGTCAGCTCGTCCTCGAGGTTCGAGAGGGTCTCGGTGCAGTCCAGCGCCTGGTTCTGGCTCGCGCTGCCACCGGTCGCGGCGACCTTCAGCACGACCGGGGTGTCGTTGACGCTCTGCGCGTTCTCGAGGTTCGGCTTCAGCCCGACCGTGACCGGCGAGGTTGTGCGACGTCCCGCGCAGGAAGGAGTTCGCCCCGGCGACCGAGTTCTCGAAGACCCGCACCATCTTGATCGGCCCCGAGGCGGTGAGGTTCTCGTTGCCGGCGTAGGCGCGGACCGCCTGCGCCTCGATGACCGTGCCGTTGCCGTTGCCGAAGCCGATGTCCATCGGGACCGCGCCGGTGCCGGTCGCGATGTTCAGGCCGGTGGGCGCGCTCCAGATCCCGCCGCCCTGGTGGGTCAGGGTGACCTGCGTGCCGTTGTTGCCGCTCGTCGGCTTCGCCCACACCCTGGCGCCCGCAGCCGGACCGGTGATATGGGCGCGGATGCCGACGCTGCATGTTCCGGCGCTGACCGTCGCGGTGAAGTACGTGTCCTCCGTGCAGGCGTTCGAGCCGCCGTTGGACGTCAGCACCGCGTCGTGGACCCTCGGTGCGGTGGCCGTCCCGACCGGGGTCGACGAGGTAGCCGCGGATGAGCGAGAGGCCGGGGCTGTTGGCGACGATCGCCGCGCTCGTCCCGGCGCCGTAGCAGAGGACGAGCGGGTCTCCGCAGGTCGTGGAGTCCGTCGCGCTCACGACGATCCGCACGCCGACCTTGGCGGTGTTGACGTTCACGGCCACGGGCGCCGAGATGTTGCTCCAGGTGGTGAGTCCACCCGCCGTCACCCCCGTCGGGATGAGCGTCGGCCGACGCGAGCGACGGTGCCGGCCGCCTCGTTGACGAACAGCGCCTTGACCTTCTTCGGCCCGTTGTCCGGGACGCCGATCGGCAGCGCGCCCTTGGCGCTCGTCTGCTGCAGGATCTCGACGCGCGCCTGGGTGTTGATGAACGGGACCTGCAGCGGCCCGCAGCCACCAGGGCAGGTTCGTCTCGGTGAGCTTGACGTCGATCATCATCGCCGCGCACGGCAGGCCGGTGCGGACCGTGTCGTCGATCGGCTCGTCCTGGGCGTGCCAGGTCTCGCTGTTCATCTCGCGGTGCAGCTCGGCGGGCGGCGTGTCGCCGATCTGGGGGTTGTAGCTCGCGTCGCCGGAGCCGACGCTCGAGTACTTCGCGACCTCCTCCTCGATCGGGTCGTTGGAGCAGGGGAAGCGGAACTTGCCGGCGCCGGCGAGCGCGCCGGCGTCGGCCTGCGTCTGCAGATGGCGCTTGTGCGCGTACCAGTTGCCGACGTCGAGCGCGAGGCCGAGGACGCCGATGAAGCGCCGGCAGCGAGACGGCGACGATGACGAGGACGACGCCGCTCTCGGCGCGCGCCGACTGCCGCAGGCCGCGCAGCCGGCTCATGCCGAGCACCCCTCCGGGATGTTCGTCGGGAAGGTCTCGAGGCGCATCGTCGCCGAGCCGCCGATGTTGATCGTCGCGAGCCCGGGGTCCATCAGGCCGCCGACGCCGGGCACGAGGTCGAAGTCGTAGCTCGACCGTGACGCGTCACCGGGTCGCCGGGCTCGCCGGAGGTGCCCGTGTCGTCGTTCTCGGGAAACTCGACGCAGACGTCGGCGTTGTCGCGGAGGTCCTGCCGGTCGGCTTTGCCCATGATGAAGTCGACGAGCTCCTGCGTCGCCGCCCGGGTTCTGGTTGACCGCCGCGAAGCGCGCGGCGGAGGCGGCGAGGTGCGTCTCGTCGATCTTCGCGTGGACGACGAAGCCGAGCTGGACGATGCCGAGCACGATGAGCGTGAGCGGAAGCAGGACGAGTGCGAACTCGACCATCACCGCTCCGTTCTCTTTTAGCGCGCCTCGCATCGAAGGGTTTTCCGTTCAAGTATTTGTGGTGAAGCGACAGCCGACTCCGGGGCCGTTCGTGGCCCCGGAGCAGCTCTGTCAAGACATCGAAGGCGGCTTAGAAGCCGGCCAGCGTGTTGATCTCCTCGAAGACGCCGTTGACGCCGATGCCGAGGGCCGTAAGGGCCGCGATCGAGACAACCGACACGAACACGAGGATGAGGGCGTACTCGACGAGACCCTGCCCCTCCTCACGCTCCTTGACATCCGTGAAGACGACCGTGAGGTAAGCAATCAGATTGTTCAGCATGCAAATTCACCTCCCCTCGCGCTTGTCGGTGCCCGCGTCCGAGGCGTTGTGCGAAGCCGATTGGTGCTGCCCGGCCAGACTGCCTGAGGCGCGGGCGGACGGGTACGGGATCTAGGTCCAGTTCGCGACCCGGACCTTTTGACGGCGACACCGAGCGCGGCCACAGGCAGACTCGCGCTCATGGCTCCGAACGCCGTCATCTGCAATCCCGCACGCGAGGCCGGCGCCGGCGATGCGCCGGCGAGCGGCCGGTCGCGGGGCCGGTCATGAGCACGCCCGAGCTCGCGGTCGGCGCAAAGGTCGTCCGGCTGCGCCCGATCCGCACGCTCGTCATCGCCCGCGACCTCGCGTTCCGCCAGCGCGCCGCGACCGTTCTCGGCGATCTCGGCGACGTCGCCTACGCGATCCTCGCCCCGGACGCGACCGACGAGGTCCTCGCGCTCGTCCATCGCGAGCGCGCCGACGTCGTGGTCCTCGACGTGACCGGCTGCGAGAACGCCGTCGCGCGGGTGATCTGCGAGCTGCTCACGGTCTTGCCGAGGGTCGGCGTCGTACTCGTGGCGCGCGATGCCGACCGCACCCGCGTCCCGCACACCATCGGGAAGTGGGGCTGGGCGTCTGAGCTGTCGAGCGCGGTCCAGCAGGCGTCTCTCCATGGCAATCCGATCCGGGAGCAGACGGCCGATGCTCGATAGCAGCCTGCCGGCCACCGATCCGCCGGCCGACGCCGAAGCCGAAGCCGACGCCGCGACCGCAGCACCCGACGTCGACACCACCGCCGGCACGGACGCCGCCGCCGAGACGCCCGCGCCCGAGACCGAGCCCGTCCGGCCCGAGCTCCCGCGTCACCCGGTCGTCTTCGTCCTGCTCGCCGGGCTACCGCTGCTGGCGGTGGCGCGCTACGGGCTGGAGGGGCAGGCGCTCGTCGCGGCCGTTCGCATCCGTCGCCCTCGTCGCCCTCGCGGCCATCGACCTCGAGTACCGCCTCCTTCCCAACCGGATCCTCGGTCCCGCGATCGCCGTCGTGCTCGTCGCTGCAGCTCGCGTTCTTCCCCGACCGCGCGCTCGAGTGGCTGCTCGCGGGCCTCGGCGCCGCGGCGTTCCTCGCCCTCCCGCTCGTCGTCCGGCGCGACGCGATGGGCATGGGCGACATCAAGCTCGCCGTCCTGCTCGGCGCCGCGACCGGCTGGGCGCGTCTTCGGCGCGATCGTCATCGGCTGCCTGTCGATGCTCCCCGTCGCGCTGTGGATGCTGCGCCGCGACGGCACGATCCGCGGCGCCACGCTGCCGTTCGGCCCGTTCCTCGCGTTCGGCACGCTCGTCGTCCTGTTCACGAGCGGCTCATGAGCGGCCGGACGCCGCAGTCGCCGTTCGACGACGAGACGCTGTGCGCGCTGCTGCTGCACCCCGACGTCACCGAAGCGGAGGCTCTGCGGCGCGCCGCCGCGCGCCGCCGGCTGCGCCTCGGCCTGACCGTCGCCGCGATGTCGGGCATGACGCTCGTGCCGGCCGTCTCGCTCGCCGACGACACGGGCGTGCCCGCTCCGATCGTCACCGAGACCTGTGAGATCACCGACGTCCTCGACGACGGCACCCCGAGCGGTCTGCTCGAGGACGGCAGCGTGTGCGTCAAGCCCGTCGAGGAGCCGGCGCCCGAGCCCACGCCCGAGCCCGACCCGGGCGCCGGCCCGCCGGCGCAGCAGCCGCCGCCGGCCCCGGAGCCGGAGGCCGATCCGCCGCCCGTCGTCGCGCCGGCGTCAGCGCCGGAGGCCGCCGACCCGGAGCCCGCGCCCGAGCGCGCCCCGGCCGCTGCGGAGGCCGTCGCCGAGTCGCCCGCCCCGGTCGTGCCACAGCCCGCAGCCGGCGTCCCGGCCTCACAGAAGACACCGGCGCTCGCGAGCACACCCGCGAGCCGGCCCGCGGCGACACGCCAGCAGCCCGCGAGCGCCCGCCCGGAGCGGCGCAAGGCCCGCACGAAGCACCGGCGGGCCGCCCGCACCCGCCAGGCTCCGGCTTCCGTGCCCGCCCTCCTCCCCGGTCTGCTGCCCGGGGGCACCCTGCCCGCGGCGTTCTTCGTCACCGACGAGCCCGTCATCCCCCAGTTCCTCATCAAGCTCTACAAGCAGGCCGGGCGCGAGTACAAGATCCCGTGGCCGATCCTCGCCGCGATCAACGAGATCGAGACCGACTTCGGGCGCAACGTCGCCGTGTCGTCGGCCGGCGCCACCGGATGGATGCAGTTCATGCCGGCGACGTGGCGCGCCTACGGCGTCGATGCCGACAAGAACGGCGTCAAGGATCCCGACAACCCGCACGACGCGATCTTCGCCGCCGCCCGCTACCTCAAGGCCAGCGGCGCGAAGCACAACATGCGCCGCGCGATCTTCGCCTACAACCACGCCGGCTGGTACGTCGACTCGATCCTCCTGCGCGCCGAGCGCATCGCCGCCCACCAGGGCGAGCGCAACCAGCGCCTCGAGAAGCTGTTCGACGCCGGCGCGCGCCGGCTCGAGCGCCAGGTGCTCTCCGACCCGCGCATCACGCTGTACGAGTGCGGGCGCCAGGACATCGAGGAGCACAAGATCGACCGGCGCGTGCTCATCGCGCTGCGCTTCCTCGCCTGGTCGGGCCTGCACCCGACGGTCACGAGCCTGCAGTGCGGCCACAGCGTGCTCACGGCGTCGGGCAACATCTCCGAGCACGCGAGTGGCAGCGCCGTCGACATCGTGGCCATCAACAACATCCCGATCTTCGGCAATCAGGGCCCCGGATCGGTCACGGAGTCGGTCATCCGCGAGCTGCTGACGCTCCGCGGCGCGATGGCGCCTCACCAGATCATCAGCCTCATGAGCTTCGAGGGCGTGGCCAACGCCATGGCCATGGCCGACCACGCCGATCACATCCACGTGGGCTTCGAGCCGCTCGCGCCGCTCAAGCAGATCTCGCCGCGCAAGCGGCTCCTCTCGCCGCTCGAGCTGCTCTCGCCGTTCAGCCGGTGAGCGAGTCCGGCCCGGAGACAGCCGGCTGCGAGGGCACGAGGTCATGCTCGAACGCGTATCGCATCGCGCTCGTGCGGTTGTGCACGCCGAGCTTGCGATAGATGTTCGTCAGGTGGAACTTCACGGTCTTCTCGCTGATCCACAGCTCGCGGCTGATCGCCTTCGTGCTCAGGCCGCGTGACACGGCCTCGAGCATCGTGCGCTCGCGCGCGGTGAGGTCGTGGCCGGGGCTCGTGGCCGCCTCGGCCGCCTGCACACGCGCGTCGTCGCCGACGGCGGAACGGTGGTAGATCACGCCCGCGACGACCTGTCGCAGCGCTGAGGCGAGATCGACGGGGTTGATGCGCTTGCCGATGAACGCGCTCGCCCCGGCCTTCAGGGCGGCCGAGATGCTCTCGGAGTCCTCGGACGCGGAGAGCATCACGACCTGGATGTGCGGCCAGCGCCGCTTGATCTCGGTGAGGCACGCGATGCCGTCCATGCCCGGCATCCGGTGATCGAGCAGGACGAGATCGGGTTCATGCTCCTCGACGAGCTTCAGGGCGTCCTGCCCCGTGTGCGCGAGACCGACGATGTCGATATCCCCCGCCTGTTGCAGGACGTCCCGCACCCCGTACAACATGAGCATGTGGTCGTCTGCGATGCAAACCCTGAGCTTCATCGCTTCTCCTTGACGTCTCCGTACGGCTACCCATGCCCATCCGTTGGGCGTCGCGAACGTACCAGGTGCAGCGGTCTATGGGACATTCGTCGGGGAGAACTTGCGCGACAGGCCGTGAAACGTGCGGTTTTCTGCAGATCGGCCCGGGACGACGCGCATCGAGCCGGTCGCGGGACCTCGCAGATGCTCAGCCTCCCGGCGCCAGCATCCGCACGAGCACGGCGGCGAAGATCAGCATGACCGCGGGCACGAGCACGAGCGCGACGACGAGCTGGATCTTCGGCGCCGCGCGAGCCGCGTCGTCGCGGACGCGGCGGTCGCGGGTGGCGCGCGCGTCCGCCGCGAGCGCTGCGAGCGCGGGCGCGAGCGGCGCGCCGTGGCGGTCGGCGCGGGCAATCGCCGCGCAGAGCGCCCCGACTCCCGCGGACGGGCAGCGGCGCAGCAGGGCGTCGAGGGCCGCGGCGCGGGTCGCGCCGAGCTGCATCCGCATCGCCGCCGCCCCGAGCTCGCTCGCGAGCAGGCCGGGGCAGCGCCGCCCGACCTCGGCGAGTGCGCGGCCGACGGGCAGGCCGGCCTCGACCGCGACCCGCAGGAGGTCGAGCCCGTCCGCGAGCTCCTCGCCGACGCGCTCCTCGCGCGCGCGGGCGCGGCGCGCGAGAACGAGCTGCGGCGCGAGATAGCCGCCCGCCGACGCGCAGAGCACGAGCACGACGGCGAAGCGGGCGGGCAGACCCGTCCCGACGGCGAGCGCGAGGAGCAGGCCGGCGAGCGCGGCGGCGCGCTGGAGCGCGACGACGTCGGCCGGCTGCAGGCCGAGCGGCGCGCCGGCGGCGTCCAGGCGCGCCTGCAGGTCGCCCGGCGCGGGCGGCCGGAGGCCCGAGCGGCGGCCCGAGATCCGCGCGAGCGCGACGGCCATCCCACCGAGCCGGACACGGCGGGCGGCCGGCTTGCCGCGCGGGACGCCGGCGAGCTCGACGATCGCCGCGGCGGCGCACGCGCCGGCGGCGACGGCGAGCGCGACGGCGGCGGTCATCGCGGCTCCCCCGCCCGCGCGATCCGGTGCACGCAGGCAAAGGCCACGACCTGCAGCACGAGCGCCATGCCGGTCAGCAGCGCCGGCAGCGGCGCGGTCACGAGCGAGACGACGAGCCCCGGCTGCGCGAGCTCGCCGAGCGCGATCGCGGCCAGCGGCATGGCGCAGACGAGCAGCGCGGTGAAGCGCGCCTGGGCGGTCGCAGAGCGGGCGTCGGCGAGCGTGCGCACCCGCTCCTCGAGCGCGCGCGCGAGCGAGCGCAGCAGGCCGGCGAGATCGCCGCCGGCGTCGCGCTGGAGCAGGATGGCGGCGACGAGCGTGTCGAGCGGGCCCGGCGCGCTGCGGCGCGCGAGCGCGACGAGCACGTCGTCCGTGCGCTCGCCGAGCTCGAGCTGCGCGGCGACGTGGCGCAGCTCCTCGCCCGCGGGACCGGCCACGCCGCCCGCGCCCGCGACGGCGGCCAGCGCGCCGCGGACCGAGTGCCCGCCGGAGAGCGCGTCGGCGAGCGCCCGCGCGATCGCCGGGGCGGCGGCGCCGATCGCGCGCCGGCGCCGCCGGCGGCGCACCCGCAGCACGGCCCGCGCGCCCCACGGCGCCGCGGCCGCGAGTGCGAGCCCGAGCGGCAGGCTGCCGGCGAGCCAGCCCGCGGCCGCCAGCGCCGGGACGGCGACGAGCACGAGCCGGCGGCGCTCGGCGCTCGTCGGCTCGTGACCGGCGCGCAGCGCCCGCAGCCCGGGCGCCAGCCAGCGGGCCGCCGACCGCACGAGCCGCTCGTCCTCGGCCGCGGCGACCGCCTCCCAGGCGGCGAGCACCGCACAGATGCCGGCCAGCGCCGCGAGCGCGCTCGCCGGCACTACGCGGCCGGCGCGAGCCGCGCCGCGAGGCGGTCGCCGAGCGGCGCGCGCCAGGTCGGGCGCCCGTCGCGCAGCGCGTAGAGCTCGCGCGTCGCCGCGCCGCCGGCGACGCGCACGACCTCGCTGACCGCGACGACCCGCCGCGCGCCGTCGCCGCAGCGCGCCTGGTGGACGACGAGGTCCAGGGCGCCCGCGACCTGCTCGCGGATCGCCTCGTGCGGCAGCCCGAGCCCGGCCATGAGCGCGAGCGTCTCGACGCGCCGCAGCGCCTCCTCGGGCGAGCCGGCGTGGACCGTCGACAGCGATCCGTCGTGCCCGCTGGACATCGCGCTGAGCATGTCCAGCGCCTCGGCGCCGCGGACCTCGCCGACGACGATCCGGTCGGGCCGCATCCGCAGGGCGTTGCGCACGAGGCGGCGGACCGTCACCTCGCCGCGGCCCTCCAGCGACGCGGGCCGCGCCTCCAGCCGCACGACGTGGGCGTGGCGCAGGCGCAGCTCGGCGGCGTCCTCGACGGTGACGATCCGCTCGCCGTCGCCGATGAACTCCGTCAGCGCGTTGAGCGTCGTCGTCTTGCCCGAGCCGGTGCCGCCGCTGATGAGGACGTTGCAGCGCGCCCGCACGGCGCTCGCCAGCAGGTCGCGCAGCGGCGCGGCCCAGGTCCCGTTGGCGACGAGCTCGTCGGGGCCGAAGCCGCGCCGGCGGAAGCGGCGGATCGTGAGGACCGGCCCGTCGAGCGCGAGCGGCGCGACGACGACGTTGACGCGCGAGCCGTCGGGCAGGCGGGCATCGACGAGCGGCTCGGCCTCGTCGACGCGGCGCCCGAGCGGGGCGAGGATGCGCTCGATCGCGTGGCGCAGGTCGGCGTCGTCGGAGAAGCGGGCCGCGGTCGGCTCGATGCGGCCGCCGCGCTCGACCCACACCTGCCCGGGACCGTTGACCATGATCTCGTCGACGGTCTCGTCGGCGAGCAGCGCCTCGAGCGGGCCGAGGCCGAACGAGCGCTCCGCGATGCGCGCGGCGAGCCGCTCGCGCGCCGTGCTGTCGAGCAGCCCGGCCTCGCGGTCGACGAGCGCGCGGATGCGGTCGTGGACATCGCCGCCGGTCGCGGCCTCGGCGAGCAGCCGCTCGCGCAGCGAGCCGGCCAGCTCGTCGAGCGCCTCGTCGCGGTCCATGCCCTGCACAGCCGCCGGGCCGCCGAGATTCGCCCCCCATCCGGCCTGACGGGCGGTCGGGCTTGGCCCGAGTTGACCTTGCGGGCGCGCCCGCACCGGACGAGACTCGCGCCATGACCACCACCGATCCGGCGAAGAAGCCGAAGCTCGACCGCAAGACGTTCGACACCGAGCTCGAGCGCCTGCAGCGCGAGCTCGTGCTGCTGCAGGAGTACATGAAGAAGGAGGGCCTGAAGGTCGTCGTCGTCTTCGAGGGCCGCGACGCCGCCGGCAAGGGCGGCGTCATCAAGCGCATCACCGAGCGCACGAGCCCGCGCGCCTGGCGCATCGCGGCGCTCGCCACGCCGACCGAGCGCGAGCGCACGCAGTGGTACTTCCAGCGCTACGTCGCCCACCTCCCCGCCGCCGGCGAGATGGTCCTCTTCGACCGCTCCTGGTACAACCGCGCCGGCGTCGAGCGCGTCATGGGCTTCTGCACCGAGGAGGAGTACCAGGAGTTCATGCGCTCCTGCCCGGAGTTCGAGCGGATGCTCGTGCGCTCCGGGATCATCCTCATCAAGTACTGGTTCTCGGTCTCCGACGCCGAGCAGGAGCGCCGCTTCAAGGCCCGCGTCAACGACCCGATGCGGCGCTGGAAGCTCAGCCCGATGGACCTGAAGTCACGCGAGAAGTGGGTCGAGTACTCGCGGGCGAAGGACACGATGTTCGCCGCGACCGACATCAAGCAGGCGCCGTGGTACGTCGTCGACGCCGACGACAAGCGCCGCGCGCGGCTGAACTGCATCTCGCACCTGCTGTCGATGATCCCCTACGAGGACGTCATCCCGCCGCCGCTGAAGCTCCCCAAGCGCCAGTCCGACGCGCACTACGTGCGACCGCCGCTGACCGACCAGACCTTCGTGCCCGAGGTCTATTAGGCGCGCGAGCCGCGTCTCAGGGCAGCTGCGCGCCCGCCCGCAGCCCCGCGCGACCGCGCTCGCGATCGCCGTCCGCGCGCGGCAGCAGCCGCAGCTCGCGCGCGAAGTCCTGCGCCGCCGCGAGGTAGACGGCCTGGCGCAGCGTGACCCGCAGGGCGGCGGCGACGCGCGCGCCGGGCGCCGCGCCACGGCCCTGCTCGCCACCGGCCGCGGGCGCGGCGTCGAGCACCTCGACGTCCTCGAGCGCGAGCACCGCCTCGCCGGACTGCGCCGGATCCCGGCTCGGGCGTCACGAGGACGTCGACGCGGCTGCCGGCGGTCACGAGCTCGGGGGCGGCGAGCGCCACGACCTGCGCGACGCGCTCCCCGCGGCGGATCGGGGCGCCCGGCGGCGCGGCGCCGCGCCCGTCGCCGATCATCGCCGCGACGAGGTCGCTGCCGGCGGCGATGTCGACCGCGGCCCGCAGCCCGCGCAGGGCGCGGGGCGACGCGATGCGGCCCTCCGGAGCGAAGCGCGCCGGCACGCGCCGGACGGCGAGCGCCCGGTCGCTCACGCGCTCCCCGGCGGCGATCGGCTCGCGCGCGACGACGACGTCGACGAGGCCGCCGACCTGCCGCGCGAGCGCCGCCTCGCGGCCGGCGACGTTGGATGCCGCCAGCCCGCCGAGGACGAGCGCGAGGCCACCGAGCAGCAGCGCCCGCCGGCGGCGGCTCACGCGGCCCGCCGCGAGATCGGCAGCTCGAGGCCGACCCGCGCGCCGTACCGCGCCGGCGCGGCGACGATCCGCCCGCCGTGGCGGCCGGCGATCTCGGCGGCGATCGCGAGGCCGCGCCCGCGGCTGCCGCGCCCGGCGCGGGCGCGTCGCGTCAGGGCCGAGATCGGGGACGGCAGCCCGGGTCCCTCGTCGATGACCTCGATGCGGACGTGGCGCTGGCCGACGAACCGCGCGGCGATCTCGACGCGGCCGCCCGACCCGTGCTCGAGCGCGTTGGCGACGAGGTTCGAGATCGCCTGCGCCAGGCGCAGGCGATCGCCGTGGACGAACGCCCCCGGCTGCAGGCTGCCGAGCAGCAGCGTGCTGCCGAAGGCGCCCGCGACGGCCTGCCAGCTCTCGAACTGCTCCTCGAGCAGCTCGTCGACCTCGACGGGCTCGTCGCGGTCGATGGCGCGGCGCCCGCTGCGGGCCGCGGCGAAGTCGTCGAGCGCGAGGCCCGCGCGGCGCAGCTCGAGCTCGAGCGACGCCAGGCGCTCCGGGGGCGCCTCGCCGCGGCGCTCCATCGTCGCGAGGCTCAGCCGCAGCGCGGTGAGCGGGCCGCGCAGCTCGTGACACGCGCGCGCGACGAGCTCGCGGCGCCGGCGCAGCTCCCAGCACGCGACGAGCGCGGCCGCGAAGCCGATGCCGGCGAGGATCCAGGTTGTCGTGAGGGTCGTCATCGGCGTGGCGGGAACCGGTCCAGCGCGGTCTCCCACAGCACATAGGCCCAGGGGGTGAGAAGTTCGCCCCCCCGCGGAAGTCGAGGATGTCGAAATCGCTTCACCCGATACGCGATACTGCGGGCAATGCGATGCGCACCACGGCGGGTGCTGGCGTTGAGCCTGATCGTTCTGGGAACCGCGGCCGCGACCGCGTTCGCCCAGGACCTGGTCATCACGGGCACCGAAGGCAACGACGTGCTGATCGGCACCGACGCCAACGAGGCGATCTTCGCGCTCGGCGGAGACGACATCCTGAGAGGTGCCGACGGCAACGACACGCTCGTCGGGGGCCCTGGAGCCGACGTGTTCGACGGCGGTCCCGGCAGCGACACGCTCGCCTACTCCGGCGATGCGGGCGTGGAGGTCAGCCTCGACGGCGCCGCCAACGACGGTGCGGCCGGTGAGAACGACAACGTCAGTGGCGACATCGAGAGCGTCGTCGGCACGGACGGGCCCGACAAGATCGTCGGCAACTCCGCGTCCGGGACGCTCGACGGCCGTGGCGGCGACGACCGCGTCACCGGCGGCCCCGGGGCGGACGCGCTCGTCGGCGGCGACGGCGACGACCTCCTCGACTCGCGCGACGGCGGGCGCGACACCGTCGAATGCGGCGCCGGCGACGACACCGCGGAGATCGACAGCCGGGACACCGTGGCCGCAGACTGCGAGACCCGCGCCCTCCCGCCCGTCACGGCCACCCCTCGCCTCAGGGTCGTGCCCGCGCGACAGCGGATGATCATCTCGTCGATCGCCTCGCAGTCGTCGATCGTCATTGCCTGCGTGCGCAAGTGCAAGCCGTCCACCCCGCCGACGAGGGCGGTCATCACGCGGACGGCGGTGGCGCTCGACTCGCAGCGCACGGTCCGCCTCTCGCTGCCGCGGCGCTTCTCGAACGCGACGATCGAGCTCGGCGTGACGGCTCGCGGGGCGAACACGCGCATGCGTGCGCTACCGCTTCGACCGCGGGTTCTCGTCGCTCACGAAGGTACGCGTCGCGCGCTGCACGACGGTCGCGCGCTTGCCTCCTCCCGGGAGCTGATGGCCCTCCCGGACGCGCGCCTTCTCGCCCTTGGGGCGGCCGTCTGCGTCGCCCTGTTTGCGATCGCGTTCTTCGCCGCCGGCGGAGGCGCGTCGCAGCAGCCGGACGCGCCGGCCGGCGAGGTCCGCGTTCAGGCGCCGACGCCGCAGCTCGTGGTCGGGCTGCGCTCGATCGGGAGCGTCCCCGCGCTCGCGCGCCCGCGCACGACCCGCACGCGCCGCACGACGTCGCCCCCGCCGCCGCCCGCGGCCGTCGTCCGCCCGCCGGCGGTCGTCAGGCCGCCCGCCACGCCGCCCCCGCCGCCACCGCCCCCGCCGTCCTCGTGCCTGGGAGCGCTGTGCTGAGCCGGCGGCGACGGACGATTCGCGCGGCCACGGGCCGATAGCGGTGCTGCAGTCCGGCGACACCCTTGCGGGCTACCGCATCGAGGGCGTGGCCGGCGTCGGCGGGATGGGCGTCGTCTACCGCGCCACGCAGATGTCCCTCGACCGCCCGGTCGCGCTGAAGGTGCTCTCGAGCACGCTCGAGAGCAACCAGAGCTTCCGCGAGCGCTTCCGGCGCGAGGGGCGCCACGCGGCCGCGCTCGACCACCCGAACATCATCCCGGTGTACGAGGCCGGCGAGTCCGACGGGCTGATGTTCATCGCGATGCGCCTCGTCGACGGGCCGAGCCTCGCCGACCTCATCCTCAGCAACTCGATGCAGGGACGCGAGGCGGTGCGGGTCGTCGCCGCGATCGCGTCGGCGCTCGACGCCGCCCACGAGGCGGGGCTCGTCCACCGCGACATCAAGCCGCAGAACATCCTGCTCACGCGGACCGGCCACCCCTACCTCGCCGACTTCGGGATCACGAAGGGCACCGACCACGCGGCGCTGACGCACAGCGGCGACTTCGTCGGCAGCCTGAACTACGTCGCGCCCGAGCAGATCGACGGCAGCGGCGTCACCGGGGCCAGCGACATCTACTCGCTCACGGCGGTGCTCTTCCACTGTCTCTCCGGCCTGCCTCCCTACGAGCGCGACACCGACGCGGCGCTCATGCACGCGCACCTCATGGCGCCGCCGCCGACGCTCGCCGAGCACGGCATCGTGGCCCCGCCGCAGCTCGACGAGGTCTTCCGCGGGGGATGGCCAAGCAGCCGGCCGAGCGGTACGAGACCGCGACCGGCGCTCGTCGACGCCTGCCGGGCGGCGCTCGCCCACGCCGATCCGGCGCGTGCTCGACGCGATCCCGGCGTTCCCGGTCGCCGGCGCGGGCGCCGCGCCGCCGCCGCCGCCCGAGCCGCGCGCCCGCGACGCAACCCGACCCGCTCGCCGCGTGGACCCCGCCGCCCGCCTCGCCGCCGCCGCCCGCGCTCGCCTGCCGCCGCCTCGCCGCCGCCCGCGTCGCACCGTGGAGCCCGCGGTCTTCGACCCCGAGATCCCCGCGCCGCGCGACCACGGCCGCCGACGTCAAGCGCGTCGCCGCGCCCGCCGCGGAGCAGGTCGACGGCGGCTCGGCATCCCCCGCGAGGTCTGCTCGCGCTCGCCGCCGTGCTCGTGCTCGTCGGCGCGCCGCTGGCGGGCTTCATGCTCGGCCGCGACGACCCGCGCCGGCGGACCCGGCGACCGTCCGCGCCGGCACGGTGACGCTCGAGCACGACGGCTCGTGGTCGGCGACGAGCGCGCGCGATCGCCGGGCCTCGACCTCGCGCAGCCGATCGCGCTGCGCCATCGCGACGGCGTGAGGCTCACCGCCGGGCGGCTGGAGAGCTTCCCGCCGGGGTTCGAGCCCGATCCCGCCCGCCCTGCGCGAGCGCTTCTCGGGTCGCACGAGCCAGGCGACGATCCGCCTCGGCAGCCCGGCCCGGCCCGCCGCTACGCCGTCGCGCTGCGCACGCGGCGGGCGCGCTCTGGCTCGCGCTCGCCCCCGACTCCAAGGGCTGGGTCGCGATCGCGTGCGAGGGCCCCGGCGCCGACCGAGCCGGCGCCTGCCCCGCCGTCGCGTCGAGCCTCGCAGGTCCGCGGACGCGCGCCGCCGTCGCGCTCGGGCCCGTCGAGCAGGTCGCGACGGAGATCAGCGCGGCGCTCACCGACCTCAACCGCGCGCGCGGCGCGGCGCGGCCGCGGCTGCGGGTGCGGTCGGCGACGACGCGCGCGAGCGCCGCGCAGCGGCTCGCGGCCGCGCACGAGCGCGCCGCGGCGACGCTGGCCGGCGCTCGACCTGCGCCCCCAGGAGCGCCCGCTCGTCGAGCGGCCTCGCGCGCGAGCTGCGCGGCCAGTCGCAGCAACCTCGAGCGCCTCGCGCAGCGCCGCGGCGCGCCGCCAGTTCGGCCGCTACGACACGCGCGCGGCGCGCGATCACGCGCCAGGAGGGCGCGTGCGGGCCGCGGTCCGGCGGCTGGCGTCGATCGGCTATGACGCGAGCTGACCGGCCGGACTATCGTGAGCGCGATCGGATCGCGGAGGCGCGGCGACCCGGGTCGAGCTGCGGCTGACGCTCCGCGACGCGACGCGCGATCGCGACGTCGTCGTCGACGCCGACGCCCGCGCGACCGTCGTCCGACCTCGCGGCCGCGCTCGGCCGGCACGCCGGGCGTCGCGGCCGCCGGGCGTCCTCTTCGCCGACCGCCTCGGGCCGCCTGCGACCGGACGACGAGCTCGCGGCGTCTGCGGCCTGCTCACCGGCGACGTCGTGTCGCTCACCGGCCCGGTCGCGGGCCGCACGCCGCCGACGCTCGGCGCGGGCGCGCCGGTCGCGACGCTCGTGGCGACGGGCGGGCCCGCGGCGGGCCTGCGCGTCGGCCTGGCCGCCGGCCGCTACGTCGTCGGGCGCGACGCCGGCGCCGACGTCCAGATCGCCGACGCGTCGCTGTCGGGCAGGCACTTCGAGGTCGAGATCGACGCGCGGCGGCGGCTGCCGGCTCGGCGACGCGGGTCGAGCAACGGCACGGCGATCGAGGGCGTCGGGCTCGCCCCCGGCACGCGAGCACTGGCTCACGCCCGGGCAGGCCGTCGAGGCCGGGCGCTCGACGTTCGCCTGCGAGCCGCGCGGCCCGCTCGACGGCTCGGCGACGCGCACGATCGGCGCGCGGATCTCGTTCAACCGGCCGCCGCGCGTGTCGCGCGGCTACGAGCCGCCGACGCTGCGCGTCGACCCGCCGCCGGCGCCGCGCGCGCGATCCGGATCCCGATCGTCGTCGCGATCGTCCCGGTGTTCATGGGCGTCGCGCTGTACCTGCTGACGAAGTCGCCGATCATGCTCATGATGGCCGCGTTCAGCCCGCTGATGATGATCGGCTCGTCGGTGAGCGAGAAGCGCGCGGGCAGGCGCGAGCACACCGAGCACCTCAAGCGCTTCAACGCCTCGGTCCAGCAGCTCGAGGGCCAGCTCGCCGAGATGCGCGCGCAGGAGCAGGCCGAGCGGCGCGCGGCCGACGCCGCACGCCGCCGAGCTCGCGGCGCGCGCGATCCACCACCTGCCCGACCTCTGGGAGCGCCGCCCGACCGACCGCGACTTCCTCGACGTCCGCCTCGGCGTCGCCGACCAGCCGCTCGATCGTCGCGGTGTCGTTCGCGACCGGCGGCGACGCGAGCGCTGCGCGACCGGGGTCGAGGACACGATCGACGCCCACGCGAGCGTGCCGGTCGTCCCGGTGCACGTCCGCGATGACGGACGTCGGCGCGATCGGGCTCGTCGGCGGCGCCGTCGGCCGTCGATCCGCTCGCGCGCTGGATCGTCGTCCAGTTCGCGACGCTCCAGAGCCCGCGCGACGTCGTCGTCTGCGCCGCGCTGTCACACGAGCGCGCGCGCGCGCCTGGAGCTGGCTGTCGTGGCTGCCGCACGTCGGCCACGCGGCGTCGCCGCTGGAGGGCGAGCACGTCGCGGTCGGCGAGCAGCCGGCGCGCGACCTCGCTGCGGCGCGTCGCCGCGCTCGCGGCCGAGCGCCGCGCAGGACGAGCGACGGCCGCAAGCGCGCGCCGCCGCCGCACGACCGTCGTCGTGCTCGTCGACGAGGACGTCGCGCCCGAGGCGCGTCGTCGTCGACGAGCTGCTCGACGAACTGCGCCGACGTCGACGATCGCCGCCGTCTGGCTCGCGCGCGAGCAGCGCCACCTGCCCGGCGGCTGCGGCGTCATCGTCGAGGTCTCCTCCGAGCGCGCGGTCGCGAACGTCACGTGGACGGCGACCGGGCCGGAAGGTCGCGCGAGGCGTCGGTCGACGGCCTCGCGCCGCGAGTCGCCGAGGCGATCGCGCGCTCGCTCGCGCCGGTCGACGACACGACCGCCGGCGGCGCCGCGGCGAGCGTCCCGCGGTCGGTCGCGCTCGTCGAGCTGCTCGACCTCGTCGATCCGACGCCGGCGCGGATCGCCGAGCGCTGGCGCGCGCGCGCGCCGACACGCTCGACGCCGTCGTCGGCGCCGGCGGCGGACGGCCCGTTCGCGCTCGACCTGCGCGCCGACGGCCCGCACGCGCTCGTCGCCGGCACGACCGGCGCGGGCAAGAGCGAGCTGCTGCAGACGCTCATCGCCGCGCTCGCGGCGTCGCACCCGCCCGACCGGATCGCGTTCCTGCTCGTCGACTACAAGGGCGGCGCGGCGTTCAAGGACTGCGTGCGGCTGCCGCACACCGTCGGGATGGTCACCGACCTCGACGAGCACCAGGTCCACCGCGCGCTGGTCTCGCTGAACGCCGAGCTGCAGCGCCGCGAGCACGTGCTCGCGACACCGGCGCGAAGGACCTGCGTCGAGCTCGAGCGCCGCGACCCGCGTGGCGCGCCGCCGAGCCTCGTCATCGTCATCGACGAGTTCGCGACGCTGGCGAAGGAGGTGCCGGAGTTCGTCGACGGCGTCGTCGACGTCGCCCAGCGCGGCCGCAGCCTCGGCGTGCACCTCGTGCTCGCGACGCAGCGGCCGGGCAACGCGGTGACCGAGAACATCCGGGCGAACACGAACCTGCGCGTCGCGCTGCGGGTCGCGGGGCCGGCGGAGAGCGACGACGTCATCGGCGCGCCGGACGCGGCGCGGCTGCCGCGGTCGGTCCCGGGCCGCGCGCTGGCGCGGACCGGCCCGACCGAGCTGCAGCTGTTTCAGGCCGGCTACGTCGGCGGCCGCACGAGCAGCGGCGAGAGCGCGCGCCGATCGAGGTCCGCGACCTCGCGCCCGGCGGCGAGCCGGCCGCCCGCGCGGCGCGACGCGCCGGCGACGAGATCACCGACCTCGAGCTGCTCGTCGAGGCGATCGGCCGCGCGACGGCCGAGCTGGGGATCGCGCCGCCGCCGAGCCGTGGCTGCGCGGCGCTGGCGCCCGCGGTCGCGCTCGACGACCTCGAGCCGGTCTGGGCGCCCGGCCGCGCGGCGATCGGCCTCGTCGACGAGCCCCAGCGCCAGCGCCAGGTGCCGCTTCGCCGATCGACCTCGCGACCGACGGCAGCCTGCTGGTCTACGGCGCGAGCGGCTCGGGCAAGACGACGGCGCTGCGCACGATCGCGGCCGCGCTCGCGGCGACGCACAGCCCGCGCGACCTGCACATCTACGGCCTGGACTTCGCGGGGCGCGGCCTGCAGGCGCTCGAGGCGCTGCCGCACTGCGGCTCGGTCATCCCGGGCGAGGACGAGGAGCGCGTCACGCGGCTGCTCAACCTGCTGCGGCGCACGATCGACGCGCGCTCGCGGCTGTTCGCCGACCGCCGCGTCGCGAGCCTCGCGGAGTCACCAGCGCCGCATCCCGACGAGCCGCTGGCGCGGATCGTCGTGCTGCTGGACTCCTACGCGGGCTTCGTCGAGACCTACGAGCGCGTCGACCTCGGCGCGCTCGTCGACGCGCTGCCGCGGCTCGTCGCCGACGGCCGCGCCGCCGGCGTGCACCTCGTCATCACGGCCGACCGGCGCGGCGGCGGTGCCCGCGTCGGTCGCCTCGCTCATCGCCGCGCGCATCATCCTGCGGATGGCCAACGAGGACGAGTACCAGATGCTCGGCCTGCGATCGCAAGACGTTCAAGGGCGCGGTCCTGCCGCCCGGGCGCGGCTTCCTGCCCGACGGCCGCGAGGTCCAGGTCGCGACCGTCGCCGGCACGACGGACGCCCGGCGGAGCCGAGGCGCTCGCCGCGCTCGCCGGGACGCTCGCGAGCGACGGCCCCGAGCGCGCGCGCGGCGTCGACGCCGCTGCCGCTCGACGTGCCGGCGTCCGAGCTGCCGGCCGCGGCGCGGCCGCTGAGCGCGGCGTTCGCCATCGACGACCTCGACCTCGCGCCGGTCAGCGTGTCGCTCGACGACTCGCACTTCGTCGTCATCGGCCCGTATCGCAGCGGGCGCTCGACGGCGCTCGACACGATCGCCGCCGGCCTGCGCGCATCGACGCCGGGCCTGACGACGCACCTGCTGGCGCCGCGCCGGTCGTGGCTCGTCGAGGGCGCGAGTGGGACTCCGTCGCCCGCGGCGTCGACGAGTGCGAGGCGAAGGTCACGGCGCTGCTCGACGACGCCGTCGGCGGCGCCCGACGCCCGGCCAGGCGCCGGTGCTCGTCGTCCTCGACGACGCCGGCGAGCTCGCCGAGTCGCACGCGGCGAGCTCGCTGGAGATGCTCATCAAGCGCGGCCGCGACAGCCACGTGCGGGTCCTCGCGTCGCTCGAGGCCGGCCAGGCGCGCCACTACGCGGCCTGGGTCCGCGAGATCCGCAAGGACGGCCGCGGCGTGCTGCTGGACCCGAACCTCGACCTCGACGGCGAGCTGCTCGGCGTGCGCCTGCCGCGGCGCAGCAACGCCGTCTTCCCGCCCGGCCGCGGCTACGTCGTCATCGACGGCCGCGTCGTGCTCGCGCAGGTCGCGCGGACCGCTGAGCTCGCCCGCCTCGGCCTGCGAGCGCCTTCGCGCGGTTGCTGACCTCGGTCGCGCACTCGCGCAGGCCCTGCGCGACCTGGGCGAACGTCGACTTGAACTCGCCGTCCCACTGCGCGCGGAAGCGCTGCGCGGCGCCGCCCTCCCAGTCCGTCGAGGCGAGCTGCGCCGAGATCCGTGAGACGAGGCTCTCGAGCTCACCGACCTCGCTCTTGAACTTCGCGCCCATCGTCTGCATCTGCTCGACGGTGCCGCCGATGCGTCCTCACATCTAGAACCTCTCGTTCTCTGGATTGCGGGAAGCGGTGAAACTGTAGAGGCGCGTGGTGAACGGTGCCAAATGCGCCCCGGGAGCGGGGATGCGCCCGCCGTGCGGCGCCACGCCATCATTGACGCCCCGTGCGCGGCTTCGACCCAGCCGCATCTCCCCCGGCGACGTCATCGACGACTTCAAGATCGACGAGATCTGGCGACCGGCGGCTCGAGCACGACGTTCCGCGCGACGAGCCGGACGCTCGCCCGCGAGGTCGCGTTGAAGTTCGTCCACCCGGTCGTGTTCGCGGGCGAGACGAGGCGATCGAGGCCGCGCGCGCCGATGCGACGCGCGTCGCGCGCCTCGAGCACCCGGGCATCGCGCCGGTCTTCGCGGCCGGCTTGCACGAGGGCGGGCTGTACGTCGCGAGCGCGCTGCCGAAGGGCCGCACGCTCGCCGAGCTCGGCGCCGCGCGGGCGATCACGCCGGCGACACGGCGCGGGTGCTGCTCGACGTCGCGGCGGCGCTCGAGCCGCCCACGAGCAGGGCGTCGTCCATCGCGACGTGCGCCCGGAGTCGATCACGGTCGACCGCTGGGGCCACGGCGTCGTGCGCGACTTCGGGGTCACGCGCACGAGCGGGCGCACGGGGCTGCTGACGCGGGCGGAGATCCTCGACTCGCTGCGCTTCACCGCGCCCGAGCTCGTCCTGGGGCGGGCCGCGACACCCGCAACCGACGTCTACGGCCTCGCCGCGGTCGCCGTGTGGTGTCTGACCGGCGCCCCGCCCTATCGCGACCGCCCGGCCGCCGAGTACGTCCTGTTCCGCGCCTCGGCCGCGCCGCCCGTCCTGCACCTCGCCGACGGCGGCCCCGCGGCCGAGATCAACGCGGTGCTCGCGGCGGCGATGGCGCTCGAGCCCGCGGAGCGGCCGGGCCGCGCGGTTCGCGGCGGCGCTCCGGAGGCCGTCGCGGGACTGCCCGCGCCCGCGCGCGAGGCCGGGAGCCCGCTGATGGCCTCGGAGGCGGGGAGGCGCCCCCGGCCCGCCGCCGCCCGCCGCGCTCCCGGCTCGCCGAGCCCGCCGCCGCAGACGGGACCCGCAGCCGAGCGCGCCGACGCGGGCCGAGCACCGGCGCCCGGTGCCGCCCGCGCCCGCGACGACGCCGAGCCGGCGCCGTGGGGCACGTACGCCGCCTGCGCGATGGTCGCGGTCACGGTCGGCCTCGGCGGTCTGCTCGTCGGACGCGCCGGGCGCCGGGCCCGCGGCGCCGATCCAGAGCGGCGCGTTCGCGGTCGACACCGGCGACACATGGGTCGCGGTCGGCACCGGCGGCCCCCGCGAAGTTCGTCGGCGCGCGCCTCACGGGGCGTCCGGGCGAGACCGCGACCGTCGGCGTCGTCGCCGCGCGCGCCTGCCCGGCGATCCGTGCCCGCCGAGCGGCTGCCGGACGCCGGCGAAGCCCCCGCCGGCGAGCAGCGCCGGCATCCAGCTCGTGACCTACGGGCGCCGGGAACGATCGTCGTCGCCCGGCCGACGAGCCGGGGCACGATCGTCGCGATGTGCACCGGCTCCAGACCCCCGGGCGCTGCGCGTCGCTCGTCGTCAACGCGACGGGCCGGGCCGCGCGCTGCCGGTCCCCGCGGGCGAGCCGTGAGCCGGGCTGCGCGAGGCGATGAAGGCGATCGAGCAGGCGACCGGCATCGCGTCGGCGGAATTCAGGGCGACGCGCCGGCGCAGGCCGGCGCCGCCCGAAGGCTCGCGAGCGCGCTGCGCGAGGCGGCGTCGGGCCTGCAGATCAAGGGCGTCGACCGCGGCACGGCGGGCGAGCTCGAGCGGCTGCGCGCGGCGCTGACCGAGAGGCGGGCGCGCTCGAGGAGCTCGGCGGCGCGATCGATCGCGAGTCCGACGTCGCGTTCGACGCCGCGCGCGACTCGCCGGGCGGGGCGCCGCAAGCTGCGCCAGGCGCTCGCGGCCTTCGGGCGCGCGGGGTATCCGGTGCAGCGATGACGTGGACGATGCCCGGGAGGCCGGCTACCTTCGGCGTGTAGGATCCGCCGCCCGTCATGGTCGGTCCCTCGTGACGCTCGTCGCGGCATGGCGCTCGCCGCCGGCGGCTACGTCTACGGCAAGGGCGGCGACGACCCCGGCGTCCCGGCGACCGTGCCGGTGAAGTCCGTCGAGCAGCCCGCCGGCGCGGACCCGATCGTCGTGCCGTCGAGCGTCGATCTGCCGAGCCGATGACGCCGGCCGCGGTCTTCGGCGACCCCGAGGGGATGCGCGCGCTCGCGAAGGAGATCCTCGCCCGCGCGGACCTCGTCGCGCGATCCCCGCCGGCGTTGCCGGCGCTCTCGACGGCGCCGACTTCGAGGGCCCCGCCGCCGACCGCCTGCGCGCGGCGGCAGCGGCGCGCGAACGCGCGTGGCCGGCAGTCGCGGGCGAGCTGCGCGATGTGCGGCGGCGCTGCACGGCGAGCTGCGGAGGTCGAGCGCCGCAAGGCCGAGGCGGCTGCCGCTGCTGCGTGCTCCGGGGCAGTGATCGCGCCCGTCGACGAGGAGCCGCCGGCGTGACCGCGATCCGCATCCACCCCGGCAGGTGCGGCCCGCGGGCCTCGCGGCGGTCACCGGTGGCGACGACCTCCGCGCCCACGGCCTCCTGCGGGGGGTCCGCGCGCTGCCCGCGATGCCGGCCGCGATGGCCGCACGGCACCAGAGCGCGCTGTCGGCCGTCGCGTCCGGCTTGCGGCGCTGGGGATCGCGTACGGCGTGACGGCGAGGAGCTTCAGGTCCGCGCCGCCGCCGCCGAGCTCGCCGACGCCCCCGGCGAGGCCCGCGCCGCCGCCGCCGCCCGCCGGCTGGTCTCCGCGTCGTCGAGCGCCGCGCGCGACCCGCGCCGCCGCGGCCGCCGCGGCGCCGCCCGATCCGCACGCGACCGCGCAGGACCACCCGGCCGCGAGCCGAGCGGTCGCGGCGGGCGAGGTCGTCGGCGGCGCGCCCGCGGCGGCGCTGCAGCAGGCCGCCGCCGCGCCGGTGAGCACGTCCGCCGGCCCCGAGAGCGCCAAGCACGCGCGGCGATCGATCCGGGCGACATGCCCGCCGGCGAGCACCGCGCCGAGCACGTCGGCCAGGCGCCCGCCGACGCCCCGGCGCCGGCGGAGACCGACCGCCAGGACTGGGCGTGCTGGATGGCCTCGGCCGCCGCGCACGAGGGGCTGCCGCCGGCGCTCCCCGTGATGATGGCGCTCGCCGCAGCGGCATGCGCAACATGCCCGGCGGCGAGAGCGACGTCGGGTTCTTCGGCATCGATCCGGGGCGGCGTACGCCCGCCGGGGCCGGGGCGCCGCGGGGCGCCCACCCAGCCGGGCGAGTGGTGGGCCGACCATCCCGGGGCCCAGCTCGACCATGTCGTCGCGCGGCTCGGCAGCGCCGGCGGCGGCACCCGCGACGCGGGCTCGACGACCCCGAGGCGCTCGGGCGCTGGGCCTCGGAGGCCGTGCCGCACATCGACCCGCGCAGTTCGCCGAGGCCCACGCCGCCGCGGACGAGCTCGTCGGCAACTGCCGCATGGAGCACGACGGCGGCGGCGCCCCGCGGGCGGGCCGCTGGCGATGGCGCAGGGCCAGCTCGGCGTCCACGAGGTCGGCGACGAACGCCGGGCCGCAGGTCAACCGCTTCCTCGCGAGCGCCGACGTCGCGTCCGGGCAACCCGTGGTGCGCGGGCTTCGTGACGTGGTCGCTGGACGAGGCGGGCCACGAGATGCCGGGCGGCGGCTGGGCGGCGGTCTCGACCTGGGTCGACGCCGCCGAGGCCGGGCAGCACGGCCTGAGATCGTCGATGCGGCGTCGGCGCGCCCCGGCGACATCGTCGCCTACGACTGGGGCGGCGGCGGCGACTTCGGCGCCGACGGCCACATCGGCTTTCTCGAGTCGAGGGTCGAGCGGCGGGCAGCTTCACGACCGTCGAGGGCAACTCCGGGGACGCCGTGACGCGGATGGACCGCAACCTCGGCAGCGGCGGCAACGTCGTCTTCATCCGGATGGCCGCCTGACGTGCCGCCGAGCCGTTCGCCCGCTCGATCAGCATCGACTACTCCGACGACGAGCTCGATGCGATCGCCGAGGCGTTCACGCGCGCGCGACATCGCCCGCCGCGAGCGCGCCGGTGACGCCCACGACCCGATCCGCCGCGCGCAGAACCAGACGGCGCTGCGCGGGCTCGTCGCGCGGCGGGCGATCATGCTCGGCGGCTCGCGCGGCGCGGCCGCGGATGACGTTCCTCGAACCGCACGCGACGCTCCTCGGCGCGTACCTCGGCGCCGAGTCCATCGCGACCGTGCGCGACGAGCGCCTGGCGCGGCGCGGGCGGTCTCGCTCTTCGCCCACGGCGAGGTCGTCGTCGAGCAGGCGCGCGCGCGGGCATGGCGATCCAGCGCATGACGGCGCACGGCCGCGACGTCGCCGCGAGCTGCTGCGCCGCGAGCTGCGCTTTCGGCGCCGCGCCGCTCCGGCGTCCGAGGAGTCGAGCTGACGCAGCGGATGATGACGCTGACGATCGCCGCGTTCGAGGCGGGCGACGAGCCGCCCGACTGCGTCCCGGGCGGCGCCGCCGACATCCTCTACGCGCGCCGCTCGTCGGGCTCGGTGACGATCACGAGCCGCGATCGCACGGGGACCCGCAGCGCCGAGAAGTGGTCCTGGATCGACGCCGGCGAGCTCGGCCTGTGGCGCGTCGAGGCCGACGGAGGACTCTCCGATCGTGCGGCTGGAGGCCGGCGATGGTGACGCCGTGGATCGGAGATCGAGGCCGCGTGGGCGCGCGCGTTTAGGTGACGCGATTAACGGTGAACGCGCGCGCGGGCGCGGGAGTGCCGTCGGGGCGCTACCGGTTGCGATCGAGGTATGACCCGGTCATACTTGGCGGCATGAAGACCGCCATCTCGCTTCCAGACGACACCTTCCGCCGCGTCGACGTCGCGGCCAAACGGCTGGGCGTTTCGCGCAGCGAGTTCTTCGCTCGCGCGGCCGAACGCTGGCTTGAGAGCCTGGATGACGATGGGACCACAGATGCGATCAACCGCGCGATCGCCCGCCTCGAGCCCGATCACCAGTTCAGCGACGCCGCCGCTGCGGCGTTGGCGTCCGGCGATCCGCGCGAGTGAAGCGCGGCGAAGTCTGGTGGGCCGATCTCGGCCTTCCCCGCTGCGCTCCGGCACTGCGGCGTCCCGTGGTGATCATCAGCGCCGACTCCTACAACCGTTCCGAGCTTCGCACCGTCACAGTGGCGGTGCTCACGACGAACACGCAACTCGCGGCGCTACCCGGAAACGTCTCGGTGCCCGCCGACATCCACGCGGTGGAGGCAGACTCGTGGTCAACGTCACGCAGATCGCGACCGTGGATCGCGGTGCTCTCGAGGACCGCATGGGCGCGCTGCCCGACTGGCTCATGGCTCAGGTCGACGTCGGCCTCGGTCGCGCTCTTGCGATCACACCCCTCCGGCAGCCGTGATCGGCTCTGCGCGACGACCAGCGCTCTGGGCCGGAGACCGCGGGGGAGATCGGTCGCTATCGCGGGGCGGTCGCGCGTATGGCCCAGGTGGACGAGTCGGCGTAGACGCCGTTATCGCCGACCATGTCGGCCATGCCCGCGAGCAGCGCCGCGCGAACCTTGGGGCGGATCTCCTCGACTCGATCGCCCCACAGCCGCAGGACCTCGCCGGCCGGGCCTATCGACATGACCAGTTCGACGGCATGCTCAAGGCTGTCGCCGGTCTTGATCAGAGCGTCTTGGCGCTTGAGCTGGATGTCCTCGAAGCCCGCATGCTTGAGCACATCCGTGACGGTGTCGGCGTTCGCCATCGAGAAGGGGCCGGGGCCGCAAGTGGGCTCGTCGTACTCCTCCGGGCGGTCGAGGAACTGCTCGACGAGCGTCTCGGCGCGGTGCACCCAGGCGTTGTCGAGCTTGCGCCGCCAGACGACGATGTTCAGGCGCCCGCCAGGCCGTAAGGCGCGGCGCACGTTGCGAAGCGCCGCCACAGGGCTGGCGAAGAACATCGTCCCGAACCGCGCGAACGCATAGTCGTAGGTGTCGGCGATCTGCGCGACCTGGACGTCGGCGACCTCGAAACTCACGTTCTCCACGGTCGCTCGCGCTGCGTTCTTCCGCGCTCCGGCGATCATCCGCTCCGCGACGTCGACGCCGTGCGCGTGGCCCTCGCGACCGACCAGCTCAGCAAGCTGGAAGGTCGAGTCGCCAAGCCCGCAGCCGATGTCAAGCACGCGGTCGCCGCGGTCGGGGTGGTGATCGACGAGCGCTGCGTCGCCGTGCGCCTTCGCGTTGGAGACGACGACGGCCTGGAAGTCCTGCCAGATGTCGAACAGGGGCCCATTCCAGGCCTCGGTCGCCTCCAGGTTCTCGGGCGCGACGTCGACTTCGGTCATCGTCGGCGCGAGTGTAGAACTCAGAGCGCGAGCGACACAAACCGACCTCCGTCGCCCGCGCCTTCCGGGCGCCTGGCTTCGGTTCCGTCACGCCGATTGCTGCGCTTGGGGCAAGGCGGGTTACGGTCTGGCGATGGAGACCAGCTGCGGCGCGACCTTCGTCTGACACGGGTTTGAGACAACTACCGGTCGCGACGACCGCCGCCGACTGGACTACCGGCTGGCCCAGCGTTTGGGTGAAGCACTGCAGGTCTCAGGCGTTCAGGCGCTCCACCCGTTGTCCGGTGATGCCGGCGATGAGTTCGAAGTCCTTGTCGTCGTGGAGAACGATGAGCCCCGCGACCTCGGCGATTGCCGCGACGATCAGGTCTGGCACCGACGGGGCGCGGTGCTGTCCGCGGCCGGCCAGCAGGGTCAGCACGCTCACGGCGCGATCCTCGGCGATCGGCGTGAGGTACTCGATCGGCATCGAGCTGATCGGCGGATCGCGTAGCCCGGCGTCGAGGTCGGTTGCGTCGCGGGCGGAGTAGCCGACCTCGAGCAACGTGACGGTTGCGACGCGCACGAGGCCGCGCTGGATGCGCTGCGCCCAGGCTGCGGCGTCCGCGCTCGCGCCCAGTCGCGCGAGCGCCGACTTGTCGATGAGCCACTCCGTCCCCGGGTTGGGGTCGCTCACGACCAGGCCCGGCGCATGACGTCCGGGTCGTCGAGATCGCCGAGCGGGCGCTGAACGCCTGGAGGTCCTCGACGGTCACCGGCGCCGCCGGACGAGCGGCGTCTCGATGCAGCCGGCGTCGCAGGTATTCCGTGCGCGACAACCCCGACCGCGCCGCATGCGCATCGATGCGCGCGAGATCCTCAGCGGGCACATCACGAATCAACACGTCAGGCACGAACGAGATGATATCAGCCGATATCGCGTACGCGAGCCGCTGCTCGAACGGTCAGCGCCCACGGTCCGACGACGCTCAGCGCGCCGTCGTTCGTCCGAGTTTGGGCTCTTGCGCGGGCTGCAAGGGCGCGTCGACGAGCCGGTAGCCGACCCCCCAGACGTTGACGATGTAGCGCTCGCCGTGGGCTGCGAGCTTGTGGCGCAGGCGGCAGGCGTGGGAGTCCAGCGTGCGGGTCGAGCCCATCGCGCGGAAGCCCCAGATCGAGCGCAGGAGCTCCTCCTTCGTGAACACCCGCGTCGGGTCGCCGACGAGCGTTCGCAGGAGCGCGAACTCCTTCTGGGAGAGCTCGACGCGCTCGCCGTGCAGGCGCACCTCGCGCGACGGCGGGTCGACCTCCAGCGGGCCGGCGCGCAGGCGGACGCGGGTGGGCGCGCGGTCGGCGCGGCGCAGGAGCGCGGCGACGCGGCCGCGCAGCTCGGGGTAGCTGAAGGGCTTGCAGACGTAGTCGTCGGCCCCGCGGTCGAAGCCGCGGACGCGGTCGAGCTCCGTCGCGCGGCCGCTGATGACCATGAGCGGCGTGTCGGGGTCCATGCGGCTCGCGACGCCGTCGGCCGTCCGCACGCGGCGCAGCAGCTCGTAGCCGCTGGCGTCCGGGAGGCCGAGGTCGACGAGGGCGAGGTCGGGGAACTTGCGCTCGAGGAGGCGCAGCCCGTCCGCGGCGCAATCGGCGACGAGCAGGTCGTAGCCGTCGGCGGCGAGGTTGTCGGCGAGGAACATGCGCGTGGCGTCGTCGTCTTCGACGACGAGGATCGTGGAGGCGTCGGCGTCGGTCATGCCTCCATGAGGCTCGGAGCGGCGAGAACTCGCCCCCGCTCAGCGCACGGTGCGCGCGATCTGCAGCGCCCGCTGCACGCCTGCGCCCTCGATGCGCAGCAGGAGCGGCCCGCGCCGCCACAGCAGCGTCCGGCCGGCGCTGCGGGCGCGGTCCTGGACGATCCGGCCCTTCGAGTCGCGGTAGAGGACGACGTGCGGCCCGGCGATGTAGAGCGCCGGCTCGTTCGCCGATGAGCTCGTTGCGGATCGCCGTGTCTGCGGCGGCGTGAGCTTGCGGACGAGGTCGGTGACGGTGCTGCCGCGCAGCTGCGTGAGCGTCACCTTGCCGCCGTCGTAGACGAGCGTCACGCGCGCCTCGTCGCCGAGCGTGCGCGCGAGATGGACCGCGTCCGGGTCGCCGAGCCGCGCGTCGTGCGCGGTCACGAGCGGGAAGCTCGCCGCGCGGCGGGCCGCGGCGAGCGTCACCTGCGGGCCGATGTCGCGGCCGGCGGTCGCGGGCGCGGGCGGCGTCCGCGGCACGCGCTGCACCGACGCGCCATCCAGCCCGAGCAGGTCGCCGACCGCGTCGCGCAGGCCGGGCACCGCGGCCGTCGCGGCTCCCGCCCCGAGCAGCGTCGCCACGAGCGCGAGCACGAGCGTCCGCCGCGACCACCTCGGGGCCCGGCGGCGACGGCCCGGCGCTCTCGGCCTCGATGCGCGCGCGCACCGACGCTGCGAGGTCCGAGGGCGTCGGCGGGTACTCGACGTGCTTCGCGAGCTCGGCCAGGCGCTCAGACATCGCCGCCCACCTCCTCGCGCAGCCGCTCCAGCGCCCGCGACAGGCGCGACTTCACGGTGCCCGGACGGCAGTCCAGCGCGGCCGCCGTCTCGGCCTCGGACAGCTCGAGCAGATGGCGGCAGGCGATCACGAGCCGGTCGCGCTCGGGCAACCGCTCGATCGCCGCCAGCAGTGCCTCCCGCTCGCTCGCGGCGAGGAGCGCCGATTCGGGGGACGGAGCCGCGTCCGCGCGAAGGCGCTCCTCGCCGGCTCGAAGCTCGAGCGCCGTCCGCCGTCCCGCGGCCCGCCGCTGGTTGCGGGCCTCGTTGGCGACGATGCGCAGCAGCCATGGCCGGAACGGCGCGCCCGAGCGGAAGCGGTGCAGCGCGCGGTAGGCCTTGAGGAAGCCGTCCTGGGCGGCCTCGTCGGCGTCGGCGGCGCTGCGGGTGATGAGGTAGGCGGTGCGAAACGCGATCTGGGCATGGCGGTGGACGAGCTGCTGGAAGGCGTCGACATCCCCGCGCGTGGCACGCGCGACGAGCTGCGCGTCGTCGTCGAGTGGCCGGCTCACCACTGCGAGCCCTACACCATCCGGCGGCGACCGGTTCCCGGAACCGATCGCGCGCGGCGGGTGTAGAGCAGCATCCGACCGTCGAGGAGGACCCGATGCGCCGCCGCCACGCCCTGCCCGTCGTGCTGCTCGCCACGCTCGCCGCGGCGGCCCCCGCCGCCGAGGGCCAAGCAGATCACCGGGCTGACGGCCTGCGGCGCCGACGGCTGCATGGGCGTCGGCAAGGCCGCCGGCCAGTCGATGCACGACGCCGGCGGCGCGGCGATCGCCGGCTCCCCGAAGCCCGCCGCCTACTTCCGGCTCGTCATGCACATCGGCGAGGGCAAGCGGACGTTCGGCACGTCGCGGGTCATGTACGTCCCGAGCTCGCGGACGCTCGGCAGCGACGGCGGCTGGAGCCTCGTCGCCGAGGGGACGGCCGCGAAGCTCGACCGCGCGCTCGCCGGCCGCCGGGCGCTTCCGGCAAGCGGCTTCGCCGCGGCCGCGGCGAAGCTCGCGCCGCCGCCGGAGAGCCGGCCGCCGGAGGTCGTCCTGCCGCCCGAGGACCCCGCACCGGCGACCGCCGGATCGGAGGAGGCCTCCGGCGCCACGGCGTGGTGGCTGCTCGGCGCCGGCGCGCTCGCGCTCGTCGCGGCGCTCGGCCTGCGGCTGCGACGCCGCGGGCGCCTCACGCCCGCGCACCGCTGAATTTCATCGGAAACTCTCAGGTTCGCCCGGGAACATCGCCCGGGCGATGCGCATCCTGGTGGTCGACGACGAGCCGTCCGTGCGCGAAGCGCTCGAGCGCGTCCTGCGCCTCGACGGGTTCGAGGTCGCGCTCGCCGGCGACGGCGTGCAGGCCGTCCGCGACATCGCCGCCGGCGCGCCCGACGCGGTCGTGCTCGACGTCCTCATGCCCCGCCTCGACGGCCTCGAGGTCTGCCGCCGCCTGCGCGACATCGGCGACCGCACGCCGGTGCTCATGCTCACCGCGCGCGACACCGTCAGCGACCGCGTCGCGGGCCTCGAGGCCGGGGCCGACGACTACCTCGTCAAGCCGTTCGCGCTCGAGGAGCTGCTCGCCCGGCTGCGGGCGCTGCTGCGCCGCACCGGCTGGGAGGGCGAGCGCCAGACCCTGGCGTTCGACGACCTCTCGCTGGACCCGATCGCCTACGAGGTCCGCCGCGGCGACCGGCTCATCGAGCTGACGCGCACCG
Organism: uncultured Actinomycetes bacterium; assembly: GCA_963830085.1. Classification (GTDB taxonomy): domain Bacteria; phylum Actinomycetota; class Thermoleophilia; order Solirubrobacterales; family Solirubrobacteraceae; genus CADCVQ01. The sequence continues at coordinate 97,740 of CAWHLF010000016.1, forward strand.
AGTTCCTCCTGCTCGAGCTCTTCCTCCACCACCCGCGCCAGGTCCTCACGCGCTCGGTGATCTTCGACCGCGTCTGGGGCTATGACTTCGGCCCGTCGTCGAACTCGCTCGAGGTCTACGTCGGCTACCTGCGGCGCAAGACCGAGGCCGGCGGCGAGCCGCGCCTGCTGCACACCGTGCGCGGCGTCGGCTACGTGCTGCGCAGCGGCCCGTGACCGTCCGCCGCCGCGTCGTCCTGCTGTCGGCGGCGGCCGTCGCGGTGGCCGTCCTGCTCGCGTCGGTCGTCGTCTACACCGTCGTGCGCGCCGAGCTGCGCGGCCAGGTCGACGGCGCCCTGCGCGCGCTCGTCCCCGACGTCGTCGGCCGCAACGCGGCGCTGGAGGCCGGCGGCGGCGGCCGGTTCCTGCGGCGCGTGCTGCCGCGGCTGGCCGGGACCAGCGCGATCGCGGTGCCCGACGATCCGCTCGGCGGCCCGACCGGCGTCGCCCAGGCCGTCACGTCGTCCGGCCAGGTCCTCGGCCCCGCGGGAGCCGCCGTGCCGCTGCCCGTCGACGAGCGGGTGTTCGAGGTCGCCCGCGGGGAGCGCGGCGGGTTCTTCCGCGACGCGACGGTGAACGGGACGCACGTCCGCGTCTTCACGGCGCCGGGGCTCGCGGGCGACGCGCTCCAGGTCGCCCGGCCGCTGACCGAGGTCGACGACACGCTCGGCCGGCTCGTGCTCGTGCTCGTCGCGGTCAGCCTCGGGGGCATCGGGCTGGCGGCCGGCCTCGGGCTGCTCGTCGCCCGCGGGACGCTCGCGCCCGTCAAGCGCCTGACCGCCACCGCCGAGCACGTCGCCGACACGCAGGACCTCAGCCGCCGCCTCGAGGTCAACGAGAACGGCGACGAGCTCGACCGGCTCGGCGGGGCGTTCAACACGATGCTCGGCGCCCTCGAGCGCTCCCGCGAGGCGCAGCGACAGCTCGTCGCCGATGCCTCCCACGAGCTGCGCACGCCGCTGACGAGCGTGCGCGCGAACATCGAGACGCTCGGCATGGCGCCGGACCTCGCCGAGGAGGAGCGCGCCGCGATCGTCGCGTCGGCGGGCGGCCAGCTCGAGGAGCTCACGGTCCTCGTCGGCGACCTCGTCGACCTCGCGCGCGGCGACGTGCCCGAGATCGAGCGCGAGGACGTCCGCCTGGACCTGCTCGTCGCCGAGGCCGTCGAGCGCGCGCGCACGCACGCGCCCGGCCGCGAGTTCCGCGTCTATGCGGACGAGACGCTCGTCCACGGCTCGCCGGCGCGGCTGCACCGGGCCGTCGGCAACCTCCTCGACAACGCGGTGAAGTGGAGCCCGGAGGGCGGCGCGATCGACGTCACGGTCCGCGATGGGCGCGTCATGGTGCGCGATCGCGGGCCGGGCTTCTCCGACGACGACCTGCCGCACGTCTTCGAGCGCTTCTACCGCGCCCCCGACTCCCGCGGGCTGCCGGGCTCCGGCCTCGGCCTCGCGATCGTCCGCCAGGCCGCGGAGGCGCACGGCGGGCGGGTGACGGCGAGCAACGCGCCCGACGGCGGCGCGCTGCTCGAGCTCGCGCTCGCGGAACGTTCACCGACTTCCTAGCCGGCTCTCAGCAAACGATTATCCGCGCCTGGCTTCATGGCCTGCGACCCCGCAGAAGGAGATTCCATGAAGCTCGTGCCGCTCTTCATCCCGTTCGTCGCCGCGCTGGCGCTCGCCGCCTGCGGCGACAGCGCCGCCCCGGACGCAACGGCCGCAGGCCAGCCCGACGACGAGGCCGAGCTGGCCTTCGCGCGCTGCATGCGCGAGGAGGGCTTCGACTTCCCCGATCCGGGCGCCGCGGGCTCCGGGGAGCGGAGGATCGAGATCCGCAGGGGCACGTCCCCGGAGAAGCTGCGGACGGCGACCGAGACCTGCCGCAAGAAGACCGGCGGCGGCCCGCAGCCGCTGAGCGAGGAGGAGCAGGCGGAGTTCCGTGACGCGGCGCTGAAGTTCGCTCGCTGCATGCGCGCCGAGGGGATCGACATCCCCGATCCGCAGGTCGGCGCCGGCGGCGGGATCATCCGGCGGCGGCCGGGTGCGGGCGGCGGCGGCCCGGACCCCGGCAGCGCCGCCTTCCAGCGCGCCGAGAAGGCGTGCGAGGACCTGCGGCCCCAGCGCCGGCGGGAGGCGGCCCCGCCGTCGGCAGATCCAGCGGTGGCGGCGGCGGCGGGTCGGTCGCGGCCGAGCCGGCGAACTGATGATGCGCCGCCGCCGCATCGCCGGATTCTCGGCCGGCGCCGTCGCCATCGCGGGCGCCGGAGTGCTCCTGGCCGCGGGCGGCGGCGATGACGCCGCGCCCGCCGCGACCACCCGCGGTGCGACCGCGACGGTCGAGCGCCGCACGCTCGCCGAGCGCGAGCGCGCGGACGGCTCGCTGGGCTACGCGGACTCGCGCAAGATCGCCAACCGCCTCCAGGGGACGATCACGTGGCTGCCGTCCAGCGGCGCGCGGATCAGCCGCGGCGAGCGGCTGCTGGAGGTCGACGAGAAGCCGGTGATCCTCATGGAGGGCCGCCGGCCGGCCCACCGGCCGATGGCGCTGGGCATGAACGGCGGCGAGGACGTCCGCCAGCTCGAGCGCAACCTCGTCGCGCTCGGCCACGACCCATACGGCGCGATCACCGTCGATCGCACGTTCGACGCGGCGACGGCGGCCGCGGTGCGGCGCTGGCGCGCGGCGCGCGGGCTGCCTGCCGGCTCGGCGGTCGAGCTCGGGCGCATCGTCTTCCTGCCGGGGACGCGGCGCGTGACGGAGCTCACCGGCCAGGTCGGCGACGCCGGCGGCGGCGGGCCGGTCATGACGACGACCTCGACGCGGCAGGTCGTGACGCTCGAGCTCGCCGCCGCAGCCGCGACGGTCGCCCACGCGGGGCAGAGCGTCGACGTCGAGCTGCCCGACGCATCCCGCGTCCGCGGGCGGGTGACCCGGGTCGGAACGGTCGCCACGGCCGCCTCCGGCGAGGGCGCGGAGTCCGCGCGACCCGACGATCACCGTGACGATCACGCTCACCGGCAAGCGCCGCGGCCTCGATCGCGCTCCGGTGTCCGTGGAGCTCACCCGCGAGGCGCGCCGCAACGTCCTCGCGGTGCCCGTCACCGCGCTGCTGGCCCAGCGCGGCGGGGCCTACGCGGTCGAGCTCGCGGGCGGCGGGCTCGTGTCCGTCGAGACCGGCGTCTTCGCCGACGGCTGGGTCGAGGTCAGCGGCGGCGGCCTGCGCGAAGGGGCGCGCGTCACGGTGCCGTCGGCATGATCGCCTCCGAGCCGGTCCTCGTCCTCGAGGACGTCCGCAAGGCCTATCCGGGCGGCATCGAGGCGCTGCGCGGCGTGTCGCTGAGCGTCGAGCCGGGCGAGCTGCTGGCGATCGTCGGGCCGTCGGGGTCGGGCAAGTCGACGCTCCTGCACATCATGGGGACGCTCGACCGGCCGACGTCGGGCACGGTGAGCGTCGCCGGGCACGACGTCGGCTCGGCCTCGGACTGGCGCCTGGCGGCGCTGCGCGGGCGCCACATCGGGTTCGTCTTCCAGCAGTTCTTCCTGCTCGAGGGCATGACGGCGCTCGACAACGTCGCCGAGGGGCTGATCTACACGGCGACGCCGGCCCACGACCGCCGCGAGCGGGCGCGCGAGGCGCTGGCGCGCGTCGGCCTCGAGCACCGGCTCTCGCACTCCCCCGCGAAGCTCTCCGGCGGCGAGCGCCAGCGCGTGGCGATCGCGCGGGCGATCGTCGGCGGGCCCTCGATCGTGCTCGCCGACGAGCCCACCGGCAACCTCGACAGCGCGACGAGCGCCGAGATCGTCGCGCTGCTGCACGGCCTGCACGAGCAGGGCACGACGATCGCGGTCATCACGCATGAGCGCGAGGTCGCCGCCGCGCTGCCGCGGCGCGTCGAGCTGCGCGACGGGCGGCTGGCATGAGATCGCGGCTGCTGGCCCGCGACGTCGTGCGCGTCGGCGCCGTCGGCCTGCGCACGCGGCGGATGCGCGCGGCGCTCAGCGCGGTCGGGATCGCGATCGGCATCGCCTCGATGGTCGCGGTGCTCGGGATCTCGCAGTCCAGCAAGGCCGACCTGCTCGCGCAGCTCGACGAGCTCGGCACGAACCTCCTGACCGCGGGGCCGGGCCAGTCGTTCTTCGGCGAGGACGCGACGATGCCGGCGACGGCGGTGCGGGCGGCGTCGGGCATGCCGTCCGTCCAGCGCGCGGCGGCGGTGACCGGCGTCGAGGCGACGGTCCGGCGCACCGACCGCATCTCCGAGGAGGAGACCGGCGGGATCTCGGTGAAGGCCGCCGACCGGGGCCTGCTCGCGACGCTCCAGGGAACGCTGCGCTCCGGGCGCTTCCTCGACGCCGCGACCGAGCGCTTCCCGACCGTCGTCCTCGGCTCGGTCGCGGCCGCGCGCCTCGGCATCACCGACGCCCGGCGCGGGCTGCAGGTCTACGTCGGCGGGCGCTGGCTCACCGTCGTCGGGATCCTCGACCCGCTGCCGCTCGCGCCCGACCTCGACCGCGCCGCGCTCATCGGCTACCCGGCTGCGGCGAGCCTCTTCGGCACCGAGCCCAACCCCGAGAAGCTCTACGTGCGCACCGATCCGGAGCAGGTCGTCGTCCGCGCGCGAGCTGCTGCCGGCGACCGCGAACCCCGAGGCGCCCGAGGAGGTGCAGGTCAGCCGCCCGTCGGATGCCCTCGCCGCGCGGGCGGCGGCCAAGGGCACGTTCACGGCGCTGCTGCTCGGCCTCGGCGCGGTCGCGCTGCTCGTCGGCGGGGTCGGGATCGCGAACGTCATGGTCATCAGCGTCCTCGAGCGCCGCTCGGAGATCGGGCTGCGCCGCGCGCTGGGAGCGACGCGCCGGCACATCAGCGCGCAGTTCCTCACCGAGGCGCTGCTGCTCGCCGCGCTCGGCGGCGCGGCCGGGGTCGCGCTCGGGGCGCTCGTGACGGCGGGCTACGCGACGAGCCAGGGCTGGACGGTGACGGTCCCGGCGCTCGCGGTCCTCGGCGGGGCGACGGCGGCGCTGGCGATCGGCGGGATCGCCGGCCTGTACCCGGCGACGCGGGCGGCGCGGCTGAGCCCGACCGAGGCGCTGCGCGGGGCTGAGCGCGAGTGGCTGTCACGATGGCGGGCTCGCGACACAGACGGAGTGTGAGCCGCCCCGCCGACGGCGATCGCGAGCGCTTCGAGGACGGTGAGCGGGCGCGCTACGGCGCGGTCGTCCGCTATGCCGCGCGCCGCGCGGGCGCCGCCGCGGGCGAGGAGGTCGCGGCCGAGAACGTTCGCGACCGCATGGCGTCGGCTCGAGCGCGAACCCCCGCGGCGAGCGGCTGCCGTGGCTGCTCGTCACGGCCCGCAACACGCTCGCCAACCCCCATCGCAGCGCCGCGCGCACGCGGGACAAGGAGCGCGAGCATGCGGCGACCGTCGTGGCGCCGAGCGCCCGCGACCGGGCCGACGCGCTCGCGGCGCGCGACGGCGTCGTGCGCTCCTTCGCCGGCCTGAGCGACTCCGACCGCGAGGCGCTCGCGCTCGTCGCCTGGGACGGCCTCGACCTCGCCTGCGCCGCCCGCGTCGCCGGCACGACGCGCGTCGCCTTCGCGATGCGCGTCTCGCGCGCCCGCCGCCGGCTGGCGGCGGCCCTCGAGGAGCCCGACGCGGCCCTCCACTCCCCCCACACGAACCTGGAGCCCTCATGACCCCAGACGTCCTCGACCGCCTGCGTCGCCACGACCCCGCCGCGGGCCTCGATCCGGCCGCGCCCGACGACCTGCTCGCCCGCCTGCTCGCCGAGCCCCGCCCGGACCCGGCGCGGCGGCGCCCGCTCAGCGGCGGCCGCGGCCCGCGCGTCGCGATCGGCGTCGTCGCTGCCGCCGCGCTCATCGCCGGCGCGTCCGTCGCCCGCGACGGCGGCTCGCCCGACCTCGCCGCCCGCGCCTACGCGCAGACCGACGCCGGGAACGGCGTGCTGCACGTCGTCCTGCACAACCGCACCGACTTCGAGGTCTCGCCGCCGCAGGACACGACCGGCACGCTCGAGAGCTGGGTCCACGGCGACGAGGCGCACACGATCCTCGAGAGCGTCCAGGACGGCAGGACGTTTACGTCCGACCAGCTGCTCGGGAGCGACGGCGTCATCCGCAACCTGCTCGCCGACGGCGAGCTGCAGACCGTGCGCCCGCGCGAAGGGGCCAAGGCGCGCGAGATCATCGCCCGCAGCCGGCAGGACTTCGTCGCCGACTTCCGCGCGCGCTACGAGCGCGGCGTCCTCGACGAGGCGGGCGACACGACCTTCGAGGGCCGGCCCGCGCGCCGGTACGTCGTCAGGCACCGCGGGGTCAGCGTCCCCGGCCGCCCCGGCCTCGCCGGCGCCTCGAAGGAGGAGTACTTCGTCGACCGCAGCAGCGGCGAGCCGCTCGGCTCGATCTTCAGCTCGACGCTCCACGAGCTGGAGGCCGTCGAGGACGGCAGGCCGGTTGCGGGCCGCGAGAGCACGGTGCGGTTCATCCAGGTCGTCGACACGATCGAGCGCCTGCCCGCGACGCCGGAGAACCTCGCGAAGGTGCGCGAGCGCTGACCGATGCGCCGGACGGCATGCAACTTCACGTGCACCACGGGTGATGGGAAGGACTCGCGCCTACGATGCCGACGCGTCATGGACGAGACACAGCGACGCGGCAACTACGACTCGGGGGAGGACTTCGTTCTCGAGTACGGGGAGCTGCGCTTCACCTTCAACGAGCGCGATTTCAGCGAGCGTTGCGAGCAGGCCGCGTTGAAGCTCGGCTTCGTCAACGGCCGTCTCAGCGAGACGGAGCTCGACGATCTCGTCAACCTCGCCGTCAACGGCGAGATCCAGGCGCCGGCGTCGCCGCTCGGCGAGCACGTCAACGACTGCTGGCCCGAGCTCTGCGGGCCCTCCGACCGCTCGCTCGTGCACTGGCTGCGCCGCCTCGTCTTCCGCTCCGCGTGGCTGGACCAGCGCGTGAAGGAGGGCGAGCTCGACATCGCCTTCGACGCCGCGACGCACACGTTCGGCTACGTCCAGCCCGACCGCGCCGGCGAGGCGATCGAGCTGTCCCCCGAGCCCTCCTGGGGCCGGGTCGCGTACATGCCGCGCTGAGGCGCGAAACCCGTGCGTGCCGAGCTACGCCATCGCGGCCGCGCGCGCCTCGGCGATCGCCTCGGCGCCCTTCGCCCCCACGAGCAGCTCCGGCTTGATCGTCCCGCTGGCCGGGAGGTCGAGCGCCGGGATGCGCCCGCTGGCCGCCAGCGCGGCGTCCAGCGCGATGACCGTCGTCTCGCCGCCCAGCGGCGCGCGGGCGGTCGCGACGATCGTCAGCGAGCCGCCGTCGACGATGTTGCGGGCGGCCGCGAGCGCGCGGCGCGCCAGCGGCTCCGGGACGTACTCGAGGGTGTCGATGAGCAGCACGGCGTGCCCGCCGCGCGCCGCGACGCGGCGGCCGGTCTCGATCGCGCGCTCGATCGCCTGACCCTGGGCGTCGGCGGGCGCGGACAGGCCGAGCTCCGCGATCGGCGGCAGCGCCTCGCTCTTCCAGCCTGAGATCTCCTCCGGGCGCACGCCGGCGAGGACGACGCTGAGCTCGAGGTCCTCGCGGCCGGTCAGCGCGCGCGACAGGCGGCGCAGCGCCTCGGTCTTGCCCGCGCGCGGCGCGCCGACGATGAGGACCCGCGAGCCGCGGCCGAACGGCGTCAGCCACTCGATCGCCTTGACCGTCGCGTCCTCGGAGTCCAGCGCGATGCGCTCCGTCGCGTACGTGCACGGCAGGTCGTCGTACTTCGTACCCTCGGCGACCTCGTCGGCCGAGCGGCCGTTGATCGTGTCGACGCGGATGAGCGACGGGTAGCGCTCCGAGCGGCGCGGCGCGCGCACCGGCCCGCTGACCTCGTCGCCGGCGACGAGCTCGCAGCGGCGCACCTGCGCGGCGGAGATGTAGACGTCGTCGTCGGACGGCTCCGGCGGCGCGACGCGCAGGAAGCCCGACCCGTTCGGCAGCAGCTCGACGACCCCGCCGGCGACCTTCTCCTCGGCCGGCCCACGGTCCCGGTCCCGGTCGCGGTCGCCCGGTCGCGGTCCCGCTCGCGATCGCGGTCGCGCTCGCCGTTGTCCGACGACCGACCGCCGCGAGCTGCGCGCGCCGAGCGCCGCGGCGCGGGCGTCGGCTCGGAGTCGTCGCTCGCCTCGTCGTCGGCGTCGCCCGGATCGCGGTCGCGCGCCCGGCTGCGGCCACGCCCGCCACGGCGGGAGCGGCGCGCGGGCTTGTCGGCGTCTGCGTCGGCGTCGGCGTCACCGTCGGCGGCGGCCGCGACGACCGTGTCGTCGGCGGGCTCGGCGTCGGCCTCGGGCTCGGCCTCGCCGCCCTGGCGCTCGATGATCGCGGCGACAAGGTCGGCCTTGCGCAGGCGCCGGTAGCCGTCGAGGCCGAGCTCGGACGCGATCTCGTGGAGATCGGCCAATGAGCTGGACTCCAATGCGGAGCGGGAGATGACGGGCATGTGGTCCTCCTGGGGTGGATCGTCGGTGGGCCCCGGCCGCGTTGCGCAGCGACCGGCGACTTGTCACAAGAACACTACCGGGCGTGCCGGATCGCGTCGTCGAGCGCGAGCGCGTCGTCGATCTCGGCCTCGCCGCGCAGCGCCGCCCGCACGGCGAGGAAATCCGCGGCGGCCGCGACGTCGTGGACGCGCAGCACGTGCGCGCCGGCGTCGACGCCGTGGGCCAGGGCCGCGAGCGTCCCGGCGAGCCGGTCGCGCGGCGCGCGGCCGGTCAGCGCGCCGACGAAGTCCTTGCGCGATGCCGCCAGCAGCAGCGGCCGGCCGAGCTCGTGCAGCTCCTCGAGCCGGCGCAGCAGCGCGATCGTCTGGGCGGGCGTCTTGGCGAAGTCGGGCCCCGGATCGAGGATGAGCTGCTCCTCGCGAACCCCGGCGGCGACCGCGACCTCGATCCGCTCGCCGAGGAACGACACGACGTCCGCGACGACGTCGTCGTAGAGCTCCGGGTCCTGCAGGCGCTGCTTCGGCGCCGCGCGCGTGTGCATGAGCACGAGGGCCGCGCCGGTCCGCGCGCAGACCGCGGCGAGCTCGGGGTCGCGCAGCCCGCTGACGTCGTTGACGATCGCCGCGCCCGCGGCGATCGCCGCCTCCGCGACCGCGGGCTTGTAGGTGTCGACCGAGACGAGCCCGCCCAGCTCGCCCGCGATCCGCGCGACGAGCGGCACGACACGCTCGATCTCCTCGGCGACGGCCACCGGCGGGCGCAGCGTGATCCCCGACTCGCCGCCGACGTCGATGATGTCCGCGCCCGCCGCCAGCAGCTCGCGCGCGCGCTCGACGCGCGACTCGAGGTCGGGGTAGGCGCCCGCGTCCGAGAACGAGTCCGGCGAGGCGTTGACGATGCCCATGAGCCACGGCCGCTCGCCGAGCGCGAGCGTGCGGCCCGCGGCGGCGACGGCATGACGGCGCACGGGACCGCCGACGCTACCCGACGCGGACGGGACGGCTGTACGTCGCGACGTTCCCGGCCTCGTCGGTCGCCGTGACGACGAGCGGATAGGTCCCGGCGCCGGGGTAGCGATGACGCGACTTCACGCGCGCGATCCCGCGCACGCCGGCCGTCCGGTCGCCCCACGAGATGACGACGCTCGCGATGCCCGACGAGCGGCGGCCCGCGCCGCCCTGGTCGCGGCCGCGGACCGAGACGGTCACGACGCGCTTCGTGCGCTTGTAGCCGACCGACACGATCGGCGGCAGGTCGTCGATGCGCAGGAGGCGCGATCGCGAGCGCCGCGTCTGCCCGCGCGCGTCGATCGCCGTGACCTGCCAGCGGTGCGTCGCGCCGCTCAGCGGGGTCGCGAGCACGACCTTCGTGTCCCGCGTCTCGGCCACGAGCTGCCCGTCGATGCGGACCTCGTAGCGCTGCGGGCCCCAGAGCCCGAACGACGGCTGCCAGCTCAGCCGCGCGAGCGCCGGCTGGCAGCACTTCTGCGACGTGAAGCCGGCGAAGAACCCGGGCTCGCGATCGAGGTAGCCGGCGACGAGGCGGCGCTCGTCGCCGAGCCCCTGCACCCAGGCGATGATGCCCCCGCTCGCGCGGTCGACGACGGCCTCGAAGCCGCGCGCCGGGTCGACCGGCCCGAGCTCCGGCCGCGAGATCGTCGTCTCCTTCGCCGCCTTGCGGTCGTCGTAGGTCAGGACGCGCACGAACGGCGGCTCGCCCGCGTTCGCGAGGACGCTCGCGACGAGCCCGTCGTTGTTCTCGGACATCGCGGGCGCGACGAGCGCCGGGATCGCGCTGAGGCCGAAGATCCGCGCGGCGGGCGCGAACGCGTCGCGCTCGAAGACGCCGGAGACCATCGGCTGCCCGGACTGGGCCCCGGTGGTCGTCGCGAGGCCGACGCCGCGCCCGTTGATGTCGATGTCGGGCTCGAGGACCGGCTCGCCGTCGGGCGCCTCGACGGACACCGGCGGCTCGAAGATCGTGCCCCGCTGGCGGCGGGCGAGGATCCGCGTCGCGCCGTCGGCGAACCGCTGGCGGAAGACGACCCAGGCGTAGCTCGAGTCGTCCTCGGCATCGACGTCGGGGGCGTCGGAGGTCGTCGCGGCGCGGCCCTCGAAGTCCGGCGGCGTGAGGTCCTGCGGCGCGTTGGACAGCGCCGCGCCGAACATCTTGCGCGCGTAGACGTGGCCGCCCTCGCCCCAGGTCACGACGCCGACGCCGTCGGCGGCGATCGCGACGCGCGAGCGCCCGGTCCCGACGCCGGCGGTGCGCGAGGGGTCGACGTCGACGATCTGATCGAGCAGTCCCCAGGTGTTCGTGCGGCGGTCGAGGCGGGCGATCCGCACGTCGCCGCCGCCCGACGGTGAAGCTCACGTACGCCGTGCCGTTGATCGAGAGGTCGACCGCCGGATCGCTGCCCATGGCGAGCGGCACCGGCGCCGCATAGCCCTGCCCCGCCGGGCGCGCGACGCCGTAGACGATCCCGTTGTTGACGAAGACGACGACGAGCCGCTCGGCGTCGGCCGCGGCGAGGACGGGCTGCGAGCTCGGGCCGGCCAGGTCGGTGTCGACGCGCTCGCCCGGGCCGAAGGCGCCGTTGACGAACCGCGCGACGAAGATCTGGTCGGCGCCGTCGACGCGCTTGACGTAGGTCAGCCCGCCGGTTCCGTCACGCGCGAGGTCGAGGTCGCCGAGGCGCTGGATGTCGGCCGTCGGGCCGTCGATCGGGTCGCCGGGGAAGAGCGCCGCCTCGGCGGCGGCCGCGGGGACGGCGAGCAGGACGGCGGTGAGGATCAGCAGGCGGCGCATCGGGGCGCGGGGCACTCCTTCGACAGGACGTGGGCGAACGGGCGGGCTGTGCCCGCCTCAGCGCTGTTTGAACCGGCGAGCGGGGGCAAAGTTACGCGCTGCCGGTGACGCCTTCGGCGCGCGCCTCGGCCCGCCAGGCCTCGCGCTGGTCCGCGACCTCGGCGGCGTCCCATCCCAGCTCGCGCGCCAGGACCCCCGCGACCCGCTCGACGACCGGGCCGTCGGCGCCGAGCTCGCGGGCCGCCAGGAGGCCGAGGCGGGTGCGCCGCAGCAGCACGTCGCCGAGCGACCGGGCCTGCTCGCGGCGGGCGGCGAAGGCGACCTCGGCCAGGAGGTCGGGGAGCTCGACGACGATCGGCTCGGCGAGCTCCGCGCGCTCGCGCGCGACCGTCAGGACGTCGTGGGCGGCGTGGCCGTAGCGGCCGGCGAGCGCGGCGTAGGCGGGCTCGTGGACGCCGTCGACGCGCGGCAGGTCGGCGACCTCGACCGGCGCCCCGAGCGGGATCGCCTGCGTCCGGCACGGGGCGTCGCGGGCCTCGCGGTCGACGAGGCGGTCGACGGTCATCTTCGCCATCCGCCGCCAGGTCGTGAGCTTGCCGCCGGTGATCGTGACCATCCCGCTCGAGGTCTCGTAGAGCTCGGCCTTGCGGGAGATGTCGACGGACTTCTTCGGGTCGCCGGTCGAGATGAGCGGCCGCACGCCCGCGTAGGCGCCCGTGAGGTCGGCATCGGTCAGCGAGGTGCCGAAGTACTCGTTGCAGGCGTCGAGCAGGTACTCGATGTCCGAAGCCGCCGGCGGGACGTGGACGCCGTCGAGCGTGCCCTCGAAGTCGTTGTCGGTCGTCCCCAGCAGCGTGCGCCCGAGCCACGGCAGGGCGAAGATCGAGCGCCCGCCGCCGGCCGGGACGATCGCGCCGCCCGCCGCGAGCGGCAGGTCCTCGTGGCGCACCGTGATGTGGGTGCCGCGGCTCGGGCGGATGCGCGGGACCTCGGCCTCGTCGTGCAGCTCCTCGGGACGCAGCCGGTCGGCCCACACGCCGGTCGCGTTGACGACGTTCGTCGCGCGCACGACGAACTCGTCGCCGGTCGCGGTGTCGCGCGCGCGGACGCCCGCCGCGCGCCCGGACTCGACGACGAGCTCGGCGACGTCGACGCCGTTGGCGCAGACGGCTCCGAAGCGCTCGGCCTCGCCGAGGACCGTCAGCACGAGGCGGACGTCGTCGGTCTGGCAGTCGTAGAACAGGTAGCCGGAGGTCGGCTCGCGCGCCGCGAGCGCCGGGACGAGCTCGAGCACCTCGGCGCCCGAGATGACGCGGTGGCGCTCGGGGCTCCACTCCGACACGTCGGCGACGGCGGTCTGCTGGCGGCCGCGCAGGCGCTGGCGCGGTGGCCGCGGCCGGCCGCGGAGGCGCTCGACGGTCAGGACGTCGTAGAGGTTGAGGCCGACGCCGGTGAGGCGGTCCGGGCGGGCGCCGTCGAAGGCCGCGACGACGAGCGGCAGCGGATGGACGAGGTGCGGGGCGAGCGCGACCATGAGCTGGCGCTCGAGCAGGGCCTCGCGGACGAGCCCGAGGTCGAAGTTCTGGAGGTAGCGCAGGCCGCCGTGGACGAGCTTGGACGAGCGGCTCGAGGTGCCGGCGGCGAAGTCGGCCCGCTCGACGAGCGCGACGCTGTAGCCGCGCGTGGACGCGTCGAAGGCGACGCCGGCTCCGGTGATGCCGCCGCCGACGACGACGAGGTCGAACTGCTCGGTCGCGAGGGCCTGGAGGGCGTCGGCGCGGGCGATCATGGTCCGCCAGTCTGGCAGGCGCTCAAGTGGCCCCCGGCAGCGGCCGATGGCCCCTCATGCATCCACTTCGCTCTCGCCGCCTTGCGGCCTTCACGACCGTCATCGCGCTCGGCGCCGGAGCAGGCGCCGTGGCCGCGCCCGCCCAGGCCCAGCTCCTCGGCGGCCTCCTGCCCAACCTCGGAACGATCGTCACCGGCACCGGTACGGCGCTCGGCAACACGCTCAACAGCGTGCTGCCCGGCACGGGCGGCATCGTCACGGGCGTGACGGGCACGGTCGGCGGCGTCGTGGGCGGCGTGCAGGACACGGTGACGGGCATCGTCGACAACACGCTCGGCGGCGTGCTCGACGGCGGCGCCGGCGGCCTCCTGCCGACCGACGTCCTCGACAACCTTCTCGGAACGCTTCTGGCCAACAGCAGCGCCGCTCCCGGAACCCCCGGCACCGGCACCTCGGGCGGCCCGATCGTCCTCGCGGGCGGCTCGGTCACCCCGGGCGGCATCGTCCTCGACGCCAGCGCGCCGCGGCCGACGGTCAAGGTCCTCTCGACGCTCAAGAAGATCGGCAAGGACGGCAAGATGCGGATGGAGATCCGCACGAACGAGCCCGGCATCGTCGCCGTCGGCGGCAGCGTGCGGCCCGGCGTCAAGGTCAAGAAGACCCCCGCCGGCTACAAGCACTCGCGCAAGGTCGTCAAGGTCCCGTCGATCACGCTCGGCTACCGCAAGGCCGGCAAGCTCGTCGTCACCGTCAAGCTCTCGCGCGCCGCGCAGCGCGCTCTCGGGAAGTCCAAGGACGCGCGGATGTCGGTCGGCACGGTCGCCTCCGACGTCTTCCGCAACCAGGACTCCGAGAACGTCAAGCTGAAGATCAAGCGCGTAGTCGCTACAGCGCGCCGAGCTCCGACGTGATCTCGGCGACGCTGGACTTCGCGTCGCCGAAGAGCATCTGGGTCGTGTCGTTGTAGAACAGCGGGTTCTCGATGCCCGCGAAGCCCGAGGCCATCGAGCGCTTCAGGACGATGACCTGCTTGGACTCGTCGACGTTGAGGATCGGCATGCCGTAGATCGGCGAGTCGGGCTTCATGCGGGCGTCCGGGTTCGTGACGTCGTTGGCCCCGATGACGAGCGAGACGTCGGTGCGGCCGAACTCCGGGTTGATGTCGTCCATCTCCTTGAGCTGGTCGTAGGGCACGTCGGCCTCGGCCAGCAGGACGTTCATGTGGCCCGGCATCCGCCCGGCGACCGGGTGGATCGCGAACTTCACCTCGATGCCCTTCTTCTCCAGCGCCTTGGACAGCTCGCGGACGGCGTGCTGGGCCTGCGCGACCGCCATGCCGTAGCCGGGCACGACGACGACCTGGCGCGCGTAGGCGAGCAGGATCGCGACGTCGGCGGCGCTCGTCGAGCGCACCGTCCCGCCGGTCTCGCCACCCCCGCCCTCGACGGCGGGCGCCTCGCCGCCGAAGCCGCCCATGAGGACCGAGCCGATCGAGCGGTTCATGGCCTTCGCCATCTGGTCGGTGAGGATCGTGCCCGAGGCGCCGACGATCATGCCCGCGACGATGAGCGCGGTGTTGTCCAGGGCGATGCCGGCGGCCGCCGCGCTCAAGCCCGTGAACGCGTTGAGCGTCGAGATGACGACCGGCATGTCCGCGCCGCCGATCGGCAGCACCGCGAGGTTCCCGAGCACCGCCGCCGCGACGAGGATGAGGATGAACAGGCCCTCGTTCTCGGCGCCGAGGAGGATCGCGACGCCGGCCGCGATCGCGGTCCCCAGCAGCGCGATGTTCACGAACAGGCCCGCCGGGATCTTCACCGGGCTGCCGGAGATGAGCCCCTGGAGCTTGCCGAAGGCGATGTTCGAGCCCCAGAAGGAGATCGAGCCGATGATCGCCGCGAAGACGAGCGGGATGCCGACGTCGAGATCGCTCGACAGGTCGCCGCCGAGCGAGCGGAACTCGGCCCAGGCGATGAGCGCGACCGCGCCGCCGCCGACGCCGTTGAAGAGCGCCACCATCTGCGGCATCGCGGTCATCTTCACGTTGCGCGCCGCGGGGATGCCGACCGCGGTGCCGATCGCGAGGCCGACCGCGATGAGCAGGAAGTCGCTGCCGTCGAGGCCGGGGTTCAGGAGCGTCGCGACGACGGCGATGAGCATGCCGAAGGCGGCGATCTTGTTGCCCTGGACGGCCGTCGTCGGGCTCGTGAGCTTCGCGAGGCCGGTGATGAACAGCGAGAACGCGACGATGTAGGACGCGGTGATGAAGTCCGCGTCCTGGAAGAAGGCGGTCGCGGTCACGCCGTGCCCGTCTCTGCGGAGCCGGGCGGCGGGCGCGGGCGCCGGATCGGCCTTCGCCTCGGGCTCGGCCGGCGGCTCGGGCTTGCGCTTGAACATGCTCAGCATCCGGTCGGTGACGAGGAAGCCGCCGACGACGTTGATCGTGCCGAACGCGATCGCGATGACGATGATGAACCTGTTCAGGAAGCCGTCGGCGTGCGCGATCGCGATGAGGCCGCCGAGCAGGACGATGCCGTGGATCGCGTTCGTGCCCGACATCAGCGGCGTGTGCAGCGTGTTGGGCACCTTCGAGATGACCTGGAAGCCGACGAAGGCGGCCAGGACGAGGATCGCGAGCTCTGTCAGCAGGTCCATGTGGCGGGGCTCCTAGCCGGTCTTCTCGGCGGCGGCGTCGACGGTCTTGCGCGCCGCCTCGTGCACGATCTCGCCGCCGCGCGTGATGCAGGCGCCGGCGATGATCTCGTCGTCGAAGTTCAGGTTCAGCTCGCCCTCGTCGTCGACGAGCAGCTCGAGCAGCGACTGGACGTTGCGCGCGTAGAGCGCCGACGAGTGCTCGGGCATCGAGGACGGGAGGTTCAGCGGCGAGACGATCGTGACGTGGTGCTTGACGATCGTCTGGCCGGGCTCGGTGAGCTCGCAGTTGCCGCCCGTCTCCCCCGCGAGGTCGACGATGACGCTGCCGGGCTTCATGTTCTCGACGCTCTCGGCGGTCACGAGGATCGGCGCCCGCCGGCCGGGGACGAGCGCGGTCGTGACGATGACGTCGAACGTCGAGATCTTCTCGGCGAGCTCCTGCTGCTGGGCCTGCTTCTCCTCGTCGGTGAGCTCGCGGGCGTAGCCGCCCTCGCCCTCGGCGCCCTTGCCGGCCTCGAGCTCGAGGAACTGCGCGCCGAGCGAGCGGACCTGCTCGGCGACGGCCGCGCGGACGTCGTAGCCGGTGACCTGGGCGCCGAGCCGGCGCGCGGTCGCGATCGCCTGCAGCCCGGCGACGCCGGCGCCGAGGACGAGGACCTTCGCCGGCGGGACGGTGCCCGCGGCGGTCATCATCATCGGCAGGAAGCGCCCGAGGTGCTCGGTCGCGACGAGGACGGACTTGTAGCCGGCGACGTTGGACTGCGAGGACAGCGCGTCCATCGACTGCGCGCGCGAGATCCGCGGGATCGCCTCCATCGCGAAGGACGTGACGTCGGCGTCGGCCAGCGCGCGCGTCGTCTCCGGGTTGGAGAGCGGCCCGAGGAAGCCGATGAGGATCGTGTCGGCGCCGAGCTTGGCGATCTCCTCGTCGGTCGGGGCGGCGACCTTCACGAGCGCGTCGGCATCCCAGACGTCGTCGGAGATCGTCGCGCCGGCCTCCTCGAAGGCCTCGTCGGTCAGCATCGCCTCGTCGCCGGCGCCGGGCTCGACGACGACCTCGAAGTCCTTCGCCACGAGTTTGCGCACGACCTCGGGCACGAGCGCGACGCGCCGTTCCCCGTCGACCGTCTCCTTTGGAACTCCGACCTTCATGCGGGGCGCAACCTATCCGATCCTCATCCCGGCCAACGTGCACGCAGCGCCCATTGAGCCCTTACCGGATCGGGAATGGCCGCCGCGCCAGCGCGGTCAGCGCCTGCGACGTGACCCAGACCGGGCTCTGCGTCGCGGTGCGCGAGTAGCGGACGGCGCCCGACGAGCCCTGCAGCGAGCGCAGGTAGGCGACCGGCGAGACCGATCCGCCGCGCCGCACCCGGGCCGGGTCGCGGCCGGCCGAGACGAAGCCCTGGATCGCCCACGCGGTCGACTGCGCGTTGGAGTCCGCGCCCGGCGTCAGCGGCAGCCCGCCGTCGGCGTTCTGGCGCGCGGCGAGGAACGCGTCCGCCCGCCTCGACGGTCCGTCGTGCCCCGCTTGCCGGCGGCGACGAGCCCCTGGAGCGCGGCGGCGGTGTCGTCGATGCCGCTGCGCCCGCCGCGGCCGGCGAAGTTGAAGCCGCCGTCGGCGTTGTGCTGGGAGGCCAGCCAGCCGGCGGCCGCCCGGACGGTGCGGTCGCTGCGCCGGGCGCCCGGCCGCCCGCAGCGCGAGGATCGCGAACGCCGTCTGGTTGACGAGCCCGGCGAACGAGCCGTTGCGCCGGCGCTTTCGCACGAGCTCGCGGACGAGGTCGCGGCCGCCGACAGAGCGCGGCGACCGCCCGGCGGCGCTGAGCGCGAGGATCGTGCGCTCGACGTCGCCGATGCCGCGGATCCGGCCGATCCCGCGCACGATGAAGTCCACGGGCGAGCGGCCGTTGCGGCGCACGCGCGCCGGGTCGCGGCCGGCGGCCTTCAGGCCCGAGGACCGCCCAGCTCGTGTTGAGCTGGTCGGAGGCGCGGCCGCGGTCGGCGCCGAAGCCGCCGTCGGCGTTCTGCGCGCGCAGGAGGAACGTCACGGCGCGCGCCTGGACCGGATCGGAGGACGCGGCGGCGCGGGCGTCGCCGCCGCCGCCGCGCGCGCCGGCCCGCCGAGGACGACCGCGAGCGCGACCACGACCGCCGCCGCCGTCCCGCCGGCCGGCAGCGGCCGCCAGACGACGTCCAGCCGGTCGCGATAGCGCTGCAGCGCGCGGACGAGCAGCGGCCCGAACGCGAGGCAGAAGACGAGGTTGCCCGCGGCGTGGGCGACGTTGAACGGCAGCCCGCGGCCGCCGAGGACGAGGTACTCCGCCCACGTGTGCTGCCCGGCGTAGAGGACCCAGAGATGGAGGTCGAGGAACGCGCCGTAGGCGAAGCCGGCCAGCGCGCAGGCCAGCGCGAGCGGCCAGCGGCCGAGGTCGCGCCCGAAGACCCGCGCGAGCCCCGCGCCGAAGAGCCCGACCGCGCCCCAGCCGGCCATCTGCCACGGCGTGAACGGGCCCTGGCCGAAGAAGACGTTGGATGCCAGCGCGCCGACGGCGCCGACGACGAAGCCGGGCGCGCCGCCGAGGACGTAGCCGGCGATGAGCACGATGTCGGTCGTCGGCTTGACGCTCGGGATCGGCGCGAAGGCGATCCGCCCGAGGGCCGCGAGCGCGGCGAGCGTCGCGACGAGCGCGAGGACCTTCGCCGACGGCCGGGCGCGCTCGTACCAGGCGAAGCCCGCCGCGAGGGCGAGCGCGAGCACGGCGAACGAGGCGAGCTGCCAGCTCACGGCCGCCCCACCATCGTCATCCGGGCGCGCAGCAGCTCGGCGCCGTCCTCGGGCAGCAGCGCGCCGTCGACGATCCGCGCGGTCTCGGTCGAGAAGTACCAGCCGCCGCTGAGCAGCTCGGCGACCGGCCCGTCGGCGATGACCCGCCCGTCGGCGAGCAGGACGACGCGGTCGGCGGTCAGCGCCGCGAACTCGGGGTCGTGCGTCGCGACGAGGACCGCGATCCCGGACTGCGCCGCGGCCCGCAGCTCGGCGGCGAGATCGCCCTTCGCGGCGCGGTCCATGCCGCGCGTCGGCTCGTCGAGGCAGAGGACGGCGGGCGGCGTGTCACCGCCGGAGACGATCGCGAGCGCCAGGCGCTGGCGCTCGCCGCCGGAGAGGTCGCGCGGGTGGCGGTCGGCGAGCTGGCCGAGGCCCGCCGCCTCGAGCGCGGCGGCATCGAGCTCGTCGCCGACGCGCTCGGAGAGGAAGTAGTCGTTGGGGTTCTGCAGCAGCAGCGCGACCCGGCCGGCGGACTCGACGCGGCCGCGCGTCGGCGACATGAGGCCGTTGGCATGGCGCAGGAGCGTCGACTTGCCGGCGCCGTTGCGGCCCATGAGCGCGACGCGCTCGCCGGGCGCCAGCGCGAGGTCGATCCCGCGCAGGACGGCGCGGCCGCCGGAGCGCTCGTGCCAGACGCCGCGGACGTCGAGCGCCGGCGGCGGCCCGGCCGGCGCGCGGCGGCGCAGCCCGCGGCGGCGCGGCCGCTCGGCGGCGGCGGCGGGCGGGGCCGGCGCGGGGCCGTCGAGCAGGCCGTGCGCGCGCAGCGTCGCGCGCGCGTCCTTGACGCCGCTCGGAGCGGGACGCAGCCCCGCCCGCGCGAAGAGCCGCGCGCCGGGCGTCGCCAGCGCGGGCGCGCGCTCGGCCGCCCAGTCGAGGAAGCCGCGCGGCCCGTCGTCGCAGGCGACCGCCCCGCCCTCGAAGGCCAGCACCCGGTCGGCGGCGGCGAGGCAGCGCTCGAGGCGGTGCTCGACGAGCACGATCGCCGTCCCCCACTCCTCGTTGAGGCGCCGCAGCAGCCAGACGAGCTCGTCGCCGGCGACCGGGTCGAGCTGCGACGTCGGCTCGTCGAGCAGGACGAGCTTCGGGCGGCCGGCGAGCGCCGCGCCGAGCGCGACGCGCTGCAGCTCGCCGCCGGAGAGCTCGTGCGTCGGGCGGTCCAGCAGGTCGCCGATGCCGAGCGCGAGCGCCGCCTCCTCCACCCCGCGCGCGACCGCCGCCGCGCCGTGCCCGCGGTTCTCCAGCGGCAGCGCGAGCTCGGCCCGGACGGTCGACAGGACGACCTGCGTCTCGGGGTCCTGGAAGAGCGTCCCGGCGACCGCCGCGATCGCGGCCGGGCCGTGCTCGCGGGTGTCGAGGCCGCCGGTGACCACGCGCCCGCCGAACTCGCCGCCGTGGAAGTGCGGCACGAGCCCGCAGGCGGCGCGCAGGAACGTCGACTTGCCCGACGCCGAGAGCCCCGCCGCGACGACGAACTCGCCCTCGGCGATCTCGAGCGTCACGTCGCGCAGCGCGGGCTGCGCCGCGTGCGGATAGCTGTACGTCACGTGCTCGAAGCTCAGGATCGTCACGCGATCCCCCGGCGATCTGCGAAGGGCAGCAGCGCGACGACGACGAGCGCCGCCGCCAGCAGCCACTGCTGCGCACCCCATGCGAGCTCGGTCGTCGGATAGGCCTGGAAGTCGGCGACGCCCGACAGCCGCGCGCCGGCGGCGAGGACGAGCAGCGCGACCGCCGACGTCGCGAAGGCGACGTCGTGGCGCGACCACGGCTCGGGCAGCCGCCGCGGCCCGCCGGCCGCCGCCGGGGTCGCGTAGCCGCGGACCTCGAGCGTCGCGGCGACGTCGAGCGCGCGGTCCATCGCGCCGACCGCGACCGCGCGGACGATCTGCAGCCGCTCGGCGGCGTTCGGGCGCGGCCCGGCGTCCGGCCGGCAGCGGCGCGCGTCGGCCAGGCGCCGCGCGTCGCGGCCGAGCACCGGCACGAGCCGCACGGCGAGCGCCGCGGTCAGCGCCGAGCGCACGGAGATCCGCCGGAAGCGCTGCAGGAGCTGGTCGAAGTCGACCGACGCCGCCAGCAGCGCGCCGCCGGCGAGGACGACGAGCAGCGCGCGCAGGCCGAGGATCGCGCCGAAGACGAGGCTCTCGCGCGTGACGTCGAACTGACCGAAGGGCCCGATCTCGCCGAGGCGCAGCACGACGTTCAGCCCCTCGCGCGTGACGAGCGGGTTGACGAGCGCGATGACGATCGCGAACGGGATGCCGAAGAGCGCGCCGCGCGCGAGCGAGCGGCCGCAGCCGGCGAGCACGCCCGCGCCGACGATCGCGATGCCGAGCGCGAGCAGCGCCAGCGGGTGCTCGAAGGCGAGGACCGCGGTGACGAGCGCGCAGGCGTAGCCCGCCGCGACCGGCGCGCGCGCGGCCCGCAGCGGGCTCGCCGGCCCGCTCACCCGCCGGCCTCCGGGAGGAGCGGGACGCTCACCGGCAGGTCGCCGGCGATCGCCAGCGCGAAGCGGTCGTGCAGGATCGACTCGTCGAACGCCCGCGCGGCGCTGTCGACGCCCGCCACGTCGGTGCCGGTGACGAACCACACCGGCTTGCGATCGGTCTCCTGCGTGGCCGCGACGAGCCCGGTCCCGGCCCCGAGGGTCCGCGCGGCGCGCCCGCGCGGGTCGAGCACGGTGAGCGACGTTCCGGCCTCGTCGAAGCGGGCGAAGACGCCGCTGGCGCGCGGGCCGGTGTCGATCGCGTCGGACTCGGGGTCGCCGCCGCGCAGCCGCTTCCACTCGCCGACGAGGACGCGCAGGCTGTCGTCCGCGGCGCTGTTGCTCAGGGTGCTGCGCCCCGCCGGCACGCCGAGCGAGATGAGCTTCTTCGCGACGACGTCGCAGGCGCCGGCGCGCGGGTTCTCGCACTCGACGCGGACCGGCAGGCGCTTGCCGTCGGTGCCGTGCAGGAACGGCTCGGGGAACGAGCCGACGACGGCCGGGATGTCGGGCGTCACGCCCCAGTCGTGGTGGTCCCACCAGAGGCGGTCGCCGCCGCGGACCTCGATCGCGCTCGCGCCCTTCTCGGCCTGGATCCCGTTGACGTAGATGAACCAGTCGACGGGCCGTCCGGCCTCGCGCCCGCCCTCGACGCCGTCGATCGACTGCACGAAGTCGCCGCCGAAGCGCTTCGTGACCTTCGCGTTGCGATCGAGGACGCGCATGACGGTGTCGGCGCCCCGGACCTCGGCCTGGGGGCGGTCGACGAGCGAGCGGTTGCCGAAGTCGCGGGTCGCCGTGAGGACCACCCCGCCCTCCGGGCTGTCGCCCGGTCCCACGCCGCAGCCGCCGAGGGCGGCCGCGGCGCAGAGGACGCCGAGGAGTCTCGAGGCGGTCCTAGCCGACATGGAACACGACGCGGTTGCCGCCCCGGCGGCGAGCGTCGTCGCGGTTGAGCGCCTTGTCGACGACGTTGGCGTCGAGGACGTAGCGCCCGCGCGGCAGCGCGCGCGGCAGGAGGTAGCTCGTCTGCTCGCGGTCGCCGACGCCGAACCACAGGCCGTTGGACGCCCCGCAGCGGCTGCGGTTCGTGCGGAAGCGCTCGAGCTTGCCGCTGAAGTACTCACAGCGCGGGCCGTTCGTGCGCGTGAGCCGGAACTTCACGACGAGCAGCCCGGACGGATCGGGGGCGACCTTCGCGCGCAGCTCGCGCGGGCCCTTGCCGCGGGCGAAGCGCTGGCCCTCGCGAATGCCCTCGATCGCGATCGCCGGCGGCGTGCGGTCGCGCGTGCCGCAGCGCCCGTCGCTGCCGCTCGTCTCGCAGGCGGCGGCCGCCTGCCCGGCGACCGCGGCCGTCACCGGGCCGGGCACCGCCGAGCCGCAGAAGCCGTCCGAGCCCGTGGTCGCGCAGACGCTCACCCGCGCCGACCGCGCGTTGCCGGGCCTGCTCGCCCGCAGCGTCGCGGGCCCGCTCCCGATCGACACCGCCGCGACGCCGGACGCGTTCGTCGTGACCGGCGCGTCCGCGCCCTCGATCGTCGCACCGGCGACCGGCGACGTGCTGCCGTCCGGCGCGAACTGGACGACCGACACGTCGAACGGCGCGCCCGGCGCAACCGTGCCCGGCGACGTGAGCCCGAGCGGGAGCACGGGCGGGTTGAGGCAGGCGAAGTCCGGCGGCGGCCCGACGTCGCAGCGGGCGACGAAGAAGAGGACGTCGTCGCCCTCCTGGAGC
This sequence comes from uncultured Actinomycetes bacterium, assembly GCA_963830085.1. Taxonomy (GTDB): domain Bacteria; phylum Actinomycetota; class Thermoleophilia; order Solirubrobacterales; family Solirubrobacteraceae; genus CADCVQ01. The sequence continues at coordinate 120,591 of CAWHLF010000016.1, forward strand.
TCGAGGCCGCAGACCCCGACCGCCTGCGAGCGGTTGTTGACCCAGAGCTCGAAGAAGTTCGGGTCGGGGAACGCATGGGACTCCCCGAGGATGCGCTCGACCGTGTATCCGAGCCCGGCGAAGAACGACCCGGTCCAGTCGCCGCCGGTGGCGATCTCCAGCGCGCCCGCGACGCTCGTCCCGGTGCAGTCCTGGCCGGCGACGCCGCTCTTGTTCACGACGCGGTTGTCGGTCCGCAGCGCCGTGCGCGGCACGATCGTGTCGGCCGTGCCCTCCGCGCGCAGCGTGACGTTCGCGGGAGCCGCGAGCGCGGTACCGGCGGGAAGCAGGAGCAGTCCTCCGATGAGGACAGCAAGGAGACGACGAGACATGAGCCACCCCTTCCACGAGGGCGTATGAGCGTGGAGGTCGGAGGCAGGTCTCCTGGCTTCCGGGCCTACCTCACCGCGCCTTCCCGGAACTCTGCGAGCTCCAGTGGCTGCTCCCGATCGCGCGAGAGCTGCGGACGGCTTCCCCGGTCACAGTGGCGGGTCCGCGCCGGATTTCAACCGGCTTCCCTTCACCACCGACCAATGAACCGCGCCAGTGTAGCGTTGGCACTTCATGACGGTGAACCTGACGCGCATCTACACGAAGCTCGGCGACGGCGGCGAGACGCATCTCGGCGACATGAGCCGCGTGCCCAAGACGCATCCGCGCATCGAGGCCTACGGCGACGTCGACGAGCTCAACGCGCACATCGGCGTTGCGCTCGCGCTGCCGGAGCTCTCGACGCAGATGGCGACGTGGCTGCGGCGCGTCCAGAACGACCTCTTCGACGTCGGCGCCGACCTCGCGGTCCCCCACGGAGGCGACCGCGAGCGCCTGCGCGTGACGGCCGATCAGGTGACGTGGCTCGAGGGCGCCTGCGACGAGGTCAACGCGACGCTGCAGCCGCTGAAGTCCTTCATCCTGCCGGGCGGCACGCCGGCCGCCGCGCAGCTGCACGTCTGCCGCACCGTGTGCCGGCGCGCGGAGCGCCGCGCGCTGCTCGTCGAGGACTCCAATCCGGAGGTCGTGCGCTACCTCAACCGCCTCTCGGACCTCCTGTTCATCCTCAGCCGGGGCGCGAACGCCGGCGAGGAGCCCCTCTGGGAGCCGGGGCGCTCCCAGGGCTGACGGCGATGGATCACGACGAGATCAGAGGCCTGCTCGCGGGCATCGAGCCGTCGGACTCGATCCCCGTCCCGCCCGGATTCCGGGCCCTGCCGGTGGCGCCGGCGCTCGATGCCGGCGCCGACGCCGAGGAGCTCGAGGCCTGGGTCAAGTCGCAGGGCGGCTGGGCGCGGCGGATGCCGGCGCAGTTCCTGCCGCCGGAGGCGACCGAGCGCGACGCGCTGTTCTACGTCCTTCCCGGGAAGGCGCTCGAGGGCGGGCCGCCGCCCGCGCCGGCGACGCTGCCGACCTCCGAGCTCATCGCGTTCATGCCGACGACCGACCTCGCGCGGGCCCGGGTGTTCTACGAGAAGGGGCTGCGGCTGCCGATCGCCGGCGAGAGCCCGATCGCCTGCACGTACAACGCCAACGGCACGACGCTGCGGGTCATCGCCGTCGAGAAGATCGACGTCGCGCCCTACACGTCGCTCGGCTGGAACGTCGCCGACATCGACGCGTCGATCCGCGAGCTCGCCGCCCGCGGCGTCGAGTTCGAGCGCATCGACGGCGTCGAGCAGGACGAGCTCGGCGTCTGGCGCTCGCCCGGCGGCGCCCGCGTCGCGTGGTTCAAGGACCCCGACGGCAACACGCTGTCGCTCACGCAGTTCTGAGCGCCCGTCGCTATCCTCGCGCCGCATGACCGACGACGAGATCCGCAAGCTGCTCGCAGGCGTCAAGCCGACCCCGTTCATCTGGGTGCCGAAGGGTCACCTCGTGATCATGGTGACCGACGTCGAGGAGGCCGGCGGCGACCACGACGAGGTGCTCGCCTGGGTCGAGGCCAACGGCGGCGAGCTCGACCGGACGTTGCCGGTCGTCGCCACCCGCCGCGGCGTGACGTCCGTGCCCAAGCCCGTCGGCAAGAAGTACTACGTCGTGCCCGAGACCGCGCTCGCGGGCTGACGCGACGCTGCGCACAGGCGCTACCGGCGGCGCGGGTCGCTCTCGCCCCGATCGACGCGGCCGTTGTGGTTGCGGTCCTCCCTGCCGTCCGTGGTGCCGTCGCGATCGGTGTCGCGGCGGGTCGGCGTTCGTGCGCGTGCGTGGGTCGGCGTCGGCGCGGAAGCGGTCGCGGCTCGTGCCGCGAACGGGACCGGCGGGGTCGGCGATGCGCGCGGCGGACGCCGGACTCGACGCCGTCGGTGAGGCCGTCGCGGTCGGTGTCGCGGCGCGACGGCGAGGTCCCGCCGCGCGGCGCCTCGCGGCCGTCGGAGAGCCCGTCGTCGTCGCTGTCGCGGTCGAGGTCGCTGGTCTTCAACTCGCGCTCCCGGCGCGCCGTCAGGCCGTCGCCGTCGCGGTCGGCCGGGTCGCGTCGCGACCGGGTTCGGCGGCGTGCGGCGGCGGCGTCGTCGGGGGCGCCGGGGGGCACGGCGGGCGTCACGCGCCGGGCAGCGCCTGCCAATCCGGGGATTGCTCTGTCGTCGCGAGGTTCGTGAGGCGGGTCGGGCCGGAACCGTCGGCGCCCATCCGGTAGATCTCGTAGTTGCCGTCGCGCGCGCTCGTGAACGCGATCTGCGTGCCGTCGGGCGAAAACGCGGGACCCTCGTCGACGACGGGGCTCGCGGCGATCTGCGTCTGCCCGAGACCGGTGGAGCCCATGATCCAGATGTCCTTCGTGGGGTCGTCGTCGAGCACCGCGCCGCGCTCGAACGCGATCCGCGCGGAGTCGGGCGACCACGCCGGCGCGGAGTCGTAGCCCGGGTCGCTCGTCAGCGCGCACGAGGCAGCGTGCCGGTGGCGCTCGCGACGTAGATCTCGTACTGGCCGTCGCGACTGCTCGTGAACGCCAGGCGGGTCCCGTCGGGTGAGAACACCGGATAGCGCTCGTCGGCACCGGGGCTGTCGATGAGCGCGTGGGCGCCGCTGCCGTCGGCGTTCATGACCCAGACGTCGGCGTTGGGATCGCCGACGATCGAGCGCCTGTAGAGGATCTGGCTCGCGTCCGGAGACCAGGCCGGCTGCGTGTCGTTGACCGCGCTGTTGCTCACGCGCCGCTGGTCGGAGCCGTCGGCGTTCATGACGTAGACCTGGTAGGGCTCGACCGTCCGCGGGGCGGCGCCGGTAGGCGATGCGGCTGCCGTCGGGCGAGTAGACCGCCTGCGCCTCGTCGTCCGGCGTCTGGGTCTGCTGCGTGATGCCCGGAGCCGTCGGGAGCCATCGACCAGAGGTCGCCTTGGCTCGAGAACGACACGCGGCCGTTGGCGCCGGGGAACGCGGCCTGGGCTGCCGAAGCCAGTGCTGCGAAGGCCATCGTGGCAGCGGTGGCACAGATTGCCACGCGGACGAGCACCGAGACAGCCTAGTGGTCGCCACCGCAGGTATGTGCTGCGAAGACCACTAGCGGCGCTTGCTGCGCGGGTTGCCCTCGCCGCGATCGAGGCGGCCGTTGCGGTTGCGGTCCTCCTCGCCGTCGCTCCTGCCGTCGCCGTCGGTGTCGCGCCGCCTCGGGTTCGTGCGCGAGGGCGGGTCGGCGTCCGCGCGGAAGTGGTCGCGGTTCGTGCCCCGGACGGGACCGGCGGGGTCCGAGATCGGGCGGCGGACCCCCGACTCGACGCCGTCGGTGAGGCCGTCGCGATCGGTGTCGCGGCGGGTCGGCGACGTCCCGCCGCGCTGGGCCTCGCGCCCGTCGGAGAGCCCGTCGTCGTCGGTGTCGCGGTCGAGGTCGCTCGTCTTCAACGTGCGCTCGCGCGCGCTGGACAGCCCGTCGCCGTCGCGGTCGGGCACCGGCTGCCAGTCGGCCGACTCCTCCTTGGTCGGCAGCGTCGTCAGGCGCCGCTGGCCGGAGCCGTCGTCGCGCATGCGGTAGATCTCGTAGTTGCCGTCGCGCGCGCTCGTGAACGCGATCTGCAGTCCGTCGGGCGAGAAGGCGGGGCCCTCGTCGACGTCCGGGCTCGCGGCGAGCACCCGCTGCCCCTCGCCGGCGGCGCTCATGATCCAGATGTCCTTCGTCGGGTCGGCGTCCAGCGCGGCGCCGCGCTCGAACGCGATCCGCCCCGAGTCCGGAGACCAGGACGGCGCCGAGTCGTAGCCGGGGTCGTTCGTCAGCCGCCGCGGCTCCGCGCCGCCGGCCGTCGTCACGTAGATCTCGAACTGGCCGTCGCGGCTGCTCGAGAACGCGAGCCGGTCGCCGTCGGGTGAGAACACCGGGTAGCGCTCGTCGGCGCCGGGGCTCGTCACGAGCGCGCGCGGATCGCTTCCGTCCGCGTCCATCGCCCAGATGTCGGCGTTCGGATCGCCGACGATCGAGCGCCGGTAGACGATCCGGCGCCCGTCCGGCGACCACGCGGGCTGCGTCTCGTTGACGGTGCTGTCGCTCAGCCGCCGCCGGCCGGAGCCGTCGGCGTTCATGACGTAGACCTGAAACGGCCCGTTCTCCACCGGCCGGCCGCGGAAGGCGATCTTCGTGCCGTCGGGCGAGAAGACCGACTGCGCCTCCTCCTCGGCCGTCTCGGTCAGCCGCGTGACGCCCGAGCCGTCGGCCTTCATCGTCCACAGGTCGCCCTGACTGGAGAACGAGACGCGGCCGTTCGCGCCGGGGAACGCCGGCGAGGCGGGCGAGGCGAACGCCACGACGGCGGCGAGAGCGGCGACGGCGAGCGATCGCCAGGCGTGCGAGCACTCGGGCAGCGTAGTGGCCCAGCGGGTCGGGACCGTCTGGCACGATGCGCCTCATCGTGCGCATGACTCGCAGCCTCCTCCTCGTCACCGCGGCGTTCGCCGCGCTCGCGGCCGGCGCGCCGAGTCGCGCAGTCGGCGTCCTACCAGCCGTGCACGCTCACCGGCAACGACGCGCGGCCGCGCAGCGGCGCACCGACCTACAACATCGGCCTGAACGCGATGATCACGCGCTGCGCCACGGCGAAGAAGGTCCTGCGGGCGTTCCACGCGTGCCGCCCACGGCTGAGCGTCTCGTGCGGCCGGAAGGTGCTGACGCACTGGCGCTGCAGCGGGCGCCGGACGTCGAGCATCCCGACGACGTTCTACGCGACCTTCACGTGCAGGTGGGGCAGCCGGCGGGTGCAGGGGACCTACCAGCAGAACACGCCGTAGTGGCGCGCTCCGCGGCGATCCTCGTCGCGGTGACGGCCGCCCTCGTCGCGGTCTGCTGCTCGGGCACGGCGGCCGCGGCCGGGCCGGCGTGCTTCGGCGCCGCGGCGCGGGACTTCAAGAACCCCTGCTCGAACCCGACGCTGTCGGTCACGCCGCTGCCGGGCGGGGTCGACCTCGACCCCGGCTCGTCCTGCCGGGCGCTCAACGAGCGCGCCGCCGATCGACAACTGCGCGTTCGGCGTCGTGAGGGGTCCTGTCATGGGCCACATCGCGCTCGTCGGCGACAGCCACAGCTACCACTGGCGCGCCGCGCTGAACGTCGTCGCCGATGCCTACCGGTGGCGGGCGAACTCGATCGTCATCGGCGGCTGCATCTTCTCCGAGGCGGTGCGCAGGATGTTCGAGGGCCCGCGCGCGCCGTGCGAGGCGACGTACGAGGCGGTGCAGGCGTGGTTCCGCGACCACCCCGAGGTCAGCACGATGTTCGTCGCGCAGAACTCCGACACGGTGCTCGACCTCCGGCCGGGCGAGAGCGAGTACGCCGTGAAGGTCGCGGGCTTCCGCCGGGCGTGGCGGCGGCTGCCGCGGACCGTCAAGCACATCGTCGTGCTGCGCGACAACCCGCAGTCCACGCAGGACACCGTCAACTGCGTGCTGCGCGTCATCGCCGAGGCGACGCAGCAGGCGGGGACGGCCTGCCCGGTGCGGCGGTCGGTCGTGCTCAAGCCCGACCGCGCGGCGCAGGCGGCGCGCTCGCTGCGCTCCAGCGCTACGCCACCATCGACATGACCGAGTTCTTCTGCGATCGCCGGGACTGCTATCCGGTCGTCGGCGGAGCGCTGACGAACACCGACATCTTCGGCCACGTCTCGGTGACGTACATGCGGACGCTCGGGCCCTACCTGCTGCGCAAGGTCCGCAGGCTCGCCGCGACCTGGTAGCTGCGGCGTCAGCTCTCGAGCGTTCGCGGCCGAGCAGACGACGTCGGCCGGGAGCGGCAGCTCGGTCAGCCGCCGGAGGTCCTCCTCGTCGTCGCCGAGCAGCAGCGCCGACAGCAGCGATGGTCCCGGGCCGTTGGCGGTGAAGGCCGGGTCGTAGCTCGCGATCGGGACGAGGACGCGATCCGGGTAGACGGCCTCCAGGCGCGTGACCAGCGCGGGCAGCGAACCGTCGTGGCGGTACGTCTGCCAGCGCCCCCGGCCCGTCCACGCGGGGCCGCGGCTCGCGGCGATCGCGCTGAGGACCAGCAGCGGCGGGGTGCTCGCGTTGATCCGGAAGTTCAGATCGAACACCTTGAACTCGCCGGACGAGGTCATCCCGGTGTCGACGCCGCAGTAGCCGATGAACCCGAGCTCGCGCGCGCGCTCGACCGCGGCTTGGGAGAGCTCGGCCGCGGCCGGCGGCAGGACGGTGCCGCCGACGCGGCTGCCGCCGTAGGCGCCGGTGGCGGAGATCAGCTGCTCCGTCGCCCCGAGCAGCCGCGGCGCGCCGATCGCCTCGACGCAGAAGTGCACGCACCAGTTCTCGACGAGGTCGAGGTACTCCTCGACGATGAGCTCGGCGCCCGGCTGGACGAAGCCCGGCTGCGCGATCGCGCTCCCCGCCCGGTGGACGTAGACCCCGAATCCGCCGCCGGAGGAGCCGTCGGAGCAGACCTTGAGGACCCACGACTCGTCGACGCCGAGCGCCGCGACGTCCCCGGGGTCGATCGACGAGCGCCGCGGCGCGCCGTCGGCGCCCACGATCGCCGGGAGATTGGCCTTGTTGTTGAGGTACCGGAGCAGATCCGGCGCCACGAGGCAGGCCTCCGCCGGCACCTCGTCCTCGTCGTGGACGTGCTGGCACAGCAGCCGCTCGCCGTTGCCGATGACGTCGCCGACGAGGCGGCGGAACTCCTCCGCCGTCCGGTAGGAGCGGATCTCGCGGCTCACGGGGAGGCCGGCGGCGCCGAGCAGGTCCAGCCCGCAGGGGCTCGCCACGCCCGCGCTGCAGATCACCGGCGTCTCGTCGGCGATCGCCATGATCGGGCCGGTGTAGGCGTCGCAGAGGTGCGGATCGGCGGTGTTCGCGCCCGTGTCGGAGAGCGGCAGCCGCGCGGTGAGGATCGCCCCCGGGCCGAACACCGACGTGCGCTGCCGGGGCGCGGTCGAGATCGTCGCGGCGGCGTTGCTGTCGAGATCCTCGAACGGCGGGTGACCAACGACGTGCTCGGTCATGTGGGTGCCTCCTGTGCGGCGTGATGCGCAGCGTGCGGTGCCAGCGTCGCCGCCGGAGGCTCGATCGACCAGGGACGAGCCGGGGAAAAGTCGCACGCGAAACTGGACTGACTGGCACTATGCGCCCACGCTCGCGCGGGCTATGCGGGCGCCAGACCGGAGGCCGCCCGGCAGGGCCGGCTACTCGCCGTCGATCACGGACCCGTCTGCCCGAGCGATCGCATGCGGCATCGCCGACGCCGATCTCGCGATGCCGACCTCGCCGTTGTCGTCCACGAGGATGAGGCCGCCGTAGCCGCCGAAGCGCTCCAGCACGCGTGCCACGGAACGCTCGGCCGCCGCCTGCGCGCCCGCGGCGACGTTCTCGACCGTCCAGAACGCCGCGCACGCCCGCGCGAACGCCTCTCCGTCGCCCGTGCACGAGCAGGCAGCGTGCTCGTCGGCGTACGTCCCGCCGCCGATGAGCGGCGCGTCGCCGACGCGCCCGGGGTCGGTCCCGGCGATCCCGCCGGTGCTCGTCGCCGCCGCGAGGTGGCCGTTGGCGTCCCGCGCCACCGCGCCGACGGTGTTGCCGCGGTCGAAGCTCCCCCGGCCCTCGAACTCAGCGCGCCGGTCCGGGGTGATCATGAGCTCCGGATCGCATGGCGCGAAGCCCCGCGAACGGGCGAACGCCGCAGCCCCGTCTCCGGCGAGCAGGTGATAGCGACCGTCCTCGAGCACGGCGCGCGCGATGTCGACCGGATGGCGAAACGGCGGCAGCACCGCCACGGCACCGGACGCGAGCGACGTGCCGTCCATGACGCAGGCGTCGAGCTCCAAGGTGCCACGGCTCGTGAGCACGGCACCGGTGCCCGCATTGCACGCCGGGTCGTCCTCGACGACCCGCACCGCGGCGATGACCGCGTCCAGCGCGGTGCCGCCGGCCGCCAAGGCCTCCCAGCCGGCCTGCGCGGCGCGCCGGCAGGCGTCGCGGCCCGGGCTCGTCCCGGCGTACCACTCCGAGGCGCCGCCATGCACGACGACGATGGGCTCCACGCGGTGACTCACCGGCCGATGTTCGCGTGCGACGCGGACGCCATCCGCGGCCGGGCGGCACGTAGTCGCCCGACATTGCGAAACGCCCCGTGTTCAGGGGGCGTTCGAATGGCACGACGAGGTTGTCACCGGCGCGAGGGTGTGGTACGCGTAGGTCATGCCATACGACCCCAGCAAAGTGAAGCCGGCGCCGCCGCGGTACCAGCCCGCCGCCGAGGCGGGCGACGAGGAGGGCGCACCGAAGTACGACGACGACAATCCGCCGTCGTGGAAGGACTTCGTCAAGGCCGCCAATCGGGCGCGCAAGAGCCTCAAGGGCCTCAAGGACTGACGGACGCGCCCGCCGCGCCGGGTCGGGCGTCGCGTACCACGAGAGCGCCCGGAACACGGGCGCTTTCTGAGTACCGCTACGGGGATTCGAACCCCGGTTTCCGCCGTGAGAGGGCGGCGTCCTAGTCCCCTAGACGATAGCGGCGCGTAGAGCCGCTCAAGGGTAGCGAAGCGCGGGCCTTCGGCCCGTTGATCCGTCGAGGAACGCTAAGGTTGACGCGCCTGCGGATGTGGCGGAATTGGTAGACGCGCGGCGTTCAGGTCGCCGTGAGTGCAAGCTCGTGGAGGTTCGAGTCCTCTCATCCGCATGAGCCGAACGGCCTCGCTCCCGCGGGGCCGTTCGCGTTCCGGACTACGGCGTGCGCCCCGCGATGTCCGCGATGTCGATGGCCGCGAACGGCAGCGCGACGAGGCCGGCGACGACAAGCACCGCGCGGCCGGCGACCAGCGCACGGTGCGATCCGAGCGCCGCCACCACGCCGCGGATGCGGCTCACCCCGTACCCCGCGACGCCGAGCAGCACCAGCATGATGGCGAAGGGGAACGCGGGCGCGAGGACGAGCAGCGGCGCGTGCGCGACGATCGGCCGCCGCTGCTTGGACAGCAACGGCAACGCCTGGCTGTAGCGCGCGGCGATCGCGGCCACGGCCATCCCGTGCAGGAGCACGAGCGCGCCGAACGTCGCCGCCGCCAGCCAGCCGGGCCCGACGATGTCGAAGTCCGGGTTGTCCGCTCGCAGCGGATCGATCGCCGTCGCCGCGAGCACGAGCAGGAGCGCCCCGAACGCCAGGCCTCCGAGCCGCCCGGCCGGAAGCCAGCGCCGGATGAGCACGTACGCGAGCCCCGACGCCAGCCCGAAGAAGATCCCGTTGAAGAGGACGAGGTCGATCGTGCCGCTCGTCGTGATCTCGCCGACGATCTGCTCGGCCTCGGTCTCGGCTCCCTGCGCCGAATCGTCGGCGGTCACGGCGAGCAGGCGCATGACGAGCCGGCCGCCGGGACCCGCGACGAGCAGGCCCGCGCCGATGCCGCCCACGACCGCCACCGCGAGATACCAGGCGTACCGCCGGGCGGACAGCGAGAACGAACCGCCGGCCCCCGCCTCCCCCGTGTCCGGCGGCGAACCCGCCGTCCGACCACCCCACCGGACGACGAACACGAGCCCCGCGAGGAGCAGCACACCGCAGAGCACCATCAGGGCCATGGCCGACTCTCCTACATCGCGGGACCCAGTGCTAGCGCGGCGCGACGAAGAGCGACTGCGCGCAGATCCCGAACGGCCCGCGCAGGTCGTGCAGCACGCCCGTCGAGAGCCCGATCCCGGTCGGCTCGGAGACCGTCCGCGCGTCGAGCCCGATCCATTCGCCCTCGGGATGACGATGCAGGTGGATCGTCAGATCGGTGTTGACGAAGAGCCAGTCCTCGAACGGCAGGATCCAGCTCAGGCCGTTGGCGAAGTCCGCGGCGGCCGCGGTGCGGGCGAGCGGGGACGGCGCCTCGCCGGGGAGCAGGTCGCCCCGCAGGCGGATCCACGCCGGCGAGGTGACCCGAGCCGGGCTTGCCCGCGACCGTGACGATCTCCGCGGCGTGCGGATGGAACATCAGGGTCTCCTGCCGGTTCCACGGCGACGTCGGGTCGCCGCACTCGGGCGGGGGCAGCGGATCGACGGCAGCCGCACCCGAGGCCGCCGCGCCCGGCAGGTCGGCCCGCCGCAGCCGCACCGCCCGCGCGAGGCATGCGCGGCGCCCGTCCGGGCCGGCGTCGAGCGTCGCGTCGACGATCTGAAAGCGCTTGCCCGGCTTCGCGAGCGACGCGTTCACCGACACCGGTCCGACCGGCAACGCCGCTGAGCAACTCGATCGTCAGCCGCGTCACGACGAGGTCGGACCCGGGCTCGAGCGTCTCCACCGCCCGCGCCAGCAGCGCCGACGGCGCGCCGCCGTGCATCATCGCGGCGTCCCACGGCCCGCGGGTCACGTCGTCGGCGACGAATCCCGACCCAGAGGGAGAGAACAGCGCTGATGGTTGCGCCGGATGCACCGGCGCAACCCTAACCAGCGTGTCAGCCGAGGCCGCGCCGGGCGGCGGCAGCCGCGCGCTCGCGGCGCCCGGGACGCCCCTGCGGGCGGCCCGAGGCCACCCGGCGACCGGTGGTGCCTCCGCCGCCCGGGCTCTGGCGGTTGCCACCGCCACCGCCACCGTGCGAACGCCCGCCGCCGGTCGACGTCGGCAGCCCGCTGAGCGAGAACTCGGCGTGCAGGCCGAGGTCGTCGGCGATCCGGCTCATGTCCTTGGCCTGGTCGCCGAGGACGAAGGTCACGCTGATGCCCGAGCGCCCCGCGCGGCCGGTGCGGCCGGTGCGGTGGACGTAGCCGTCGCGGTCCTCGGGCATGTCGTAGTTGATGACGTGGGTGACGTCGCGGACGTCGATCCCGCGGGCGGCGACGTCGGTCGCCACGAGCGTGTCGATCTCGCCGCGCTCGAAGCGCGCCAGCGCCTTCTCGCGCTGGGACTGCGACTTGTCGCCGTGCATCGCGACGGCGGTGACGTAGTTGTCCTTCAGGCGCTTGACGAGCCGGTCGGCGCCGCGCTTCGTGCGCACGAAGACGATCGTCAGGCCGCGGTCGGGGTCCTTGAGCTCGCGGATGAGCGTGTCGACCTTCGCCTCGTGGGCGACCTTGACGAAGCGGTGGATCGTCTCGGCCTTGTGGTCGACCGCGGGCGCGTGCTCGTGGCGGCGGGCGCCGTTCGTGTAGGCGGCGGCGATCGTGCCGGCCGCGCCCTCGAGCGTCGCGGAGAAGAACAGCGTCTGCCGGCTGCGCGGCGTGCGCGCGACGATCCGGTCGACGGCGGGACGGAAGCCCATGTCGAGCATCCGGTCGGCCTCGTCGAGGACGAGGATGCGGATGTGCTCGAGCGAGACGGCGCGGCGCTGGAGGAGATCCTCCAGGCGGCCGGGCGTGGCGACGAGGATGTGGGCCCTGCGGGCCTGCTGGATCTGGCGCTGGATGCCGGCGCCGCCGTAGACGGCCGCGACCGACAGCGCGCGGGCATGCGCGATGTCGAACATGTCGTCGACGATCTGCAGGGCGAGCTCGCGCGTCGGGGCGAGGATCAGCGCGCTGGGACGGCGGTCGGTCGCCTGGAGGCGCTCGACCATCGGGACGGCGAAGGCGAGGGTCTTGCCGGAGCCGGTTGGGGATTTGGCGAGGACGTCGTGGCCGGCGAGCACGTCGGGGACGACGAGCGTCTGGACCGCGAACGGGTCCGTGATGCCGCGCGCAGCGAGCGCATCGACCACCACGGGGGACACGCCGAGATCGGCGAAGGACTGCACTGACATGAAGAGTTGCTCCTAGCAGCGGCCACCTGATGCGGCCGCAAAGCGATTCGGGAGATTCAACGACCCGAACCGCGTGAGCGCACTCAGAGACAAGAACCTCGCGGGCAGCGGCGCTGCCCATGCCGTAGACGGTAGCAGCATCGACATGGCCGCCTGCATCGGCGTAACCACCTGGTAGCAGGGATGATTCGCCGTCCGATGCCGCGCCCGCTGCCCTCGCTCGCCGCCCAGCTCGCCGATGTGCGCTCCTCACCGGTGCGCGACATCCTCGAGCTCACGCAGCGCGACGAGGTCATCTCCTTCGCCGGCGGCCTCCCCGCTCCCGAGCTCTTCCCGGCCGAGCTCATCGCCGGCGCGTTCGCCTCCGCCCTCGCGCCGACTGCCGCCGCCCGCGCGCTGCAGTACTCCTCCACCGAGGGCGACCCCGGGCTGCGCGCGCTGCTCGCCGAGCGCCTGAAGCTCCGCGGCCTCACGAGCGCCGAGCCCGGCGAGATCCTCGTCACGACCGGCTCCCAGCAGGCGCTCGGGCTCGTCGCGAGCGTCCTGCTCGACGCCGGCGACAGCGTCCTCGTCGAGAACCCGTCCTACCTCGCCGCGCTGCAGTCCTTCTCGTTCGCCGGGGCGCGCCTGGTCCCCGTCACGTGCGACGACGAGGGCCTCGACCCCGAGGCGCTGCCGCAGCTCATCAACCGCCACGCGCCGAAGTTCCTCTACCTCGTCCCGACGTTCCAGAACCCGACCGGGCGCACGCTGCCCGAGCAGCGGCGCCGGCGCCTCGCCCAGATCGCCGCCGAGCATGGGCTGTGGATCGTCGAGGACGACCCCTACGGCGAGCTGCGCTACGACGGCGAGGCGCTGCTGCCGATCGCGGCCTACCCCGGCGCCGAGGACCGCACGGTCACCGTCTCGTCGCTCTCGAAGGTCCTCGCGCCCGGCCTGCGGATCGGCTGGCTGCGCGCGCCCGGACGGCACTCCTCGGCGCGCTGACGATCGCCAAGCAGGCCGCGGACCTGCACACCTCGACCGTCGATCAGCTCGCCGCCCGCGAGTCGCTGCGAGCGGCCGACATCGACGAGCACATCGGGCGCCTCTGCGACGAGTACCGCCGCCGCCGCGACGCCCTGCTCGACGGCCTCGCCGCGGCGCTGCCCGCCGGCTCGGCCTTCAACCGCCCGCAGGGCGGGATGTTCGTCTGGGCGCGCCTGCCCGAGGGCTGGGACGCCGGCGAGCTGCTCACGCGCGCCCTGCGCCACGACGTCGCGTTCGTCCCCGGCGCGCCGTTCTTCGCCGTCGACGCCGATCGCCGCACGCTGCGGCTGTCCTTCACGACGCACCCGCCCGCCGAGATCGTCGAGGGCCTCGCCCGGCTGCGGGCATCCCACAGCTGATGCCGGAGCCGCGCGACATCACGATCCGCGGGGGGATGATCAGGCTCGGCCAGCTGCTGAAGCTCGCGGGCCTCGCCGACACCGGCGGGGAGGCGCGCGAGCTCGTGCAGGAGGGCGCGGTCCGCGTCAACGGCGAGGTCGAGACGCGCCGCGGCCGGCAGCTGCGCCGCGGCGACATCGTCGAAGCTGGCGCGGAGGCGGTACGGATCGCGTGAACCGCTCGGCCGGGTGAGCACGTATGGGCGCACATGCAGCGAATCGGGGAGGCGACCGTGCGCGCGTTCAAGACGCTCGCCGGCCTGGAACAGGACGAGCCCGCGAGCTCGTGGGTCTACGCGATCTACACCGTTCTGTTTCTGTTCGCGTTCGCGCTCGTGGTCCTCTGGCTGCTGCCGGGGCCGGCCTGAGGAATCGCCTCACCGCGCCGGTTCGACGGCGCACGGCTTCCCGGTGAAGCCGGCCGCCGGACGGCGCAGGCGGGCGGACCCGAGCTCGCGGGCCAGCCGCAGCCGGAAGCGGACGGCTCGCTGCGAGATCCCGAGCTCGTCGCGGACGGCGCGGACGCTGCCCGTCCGGCGGAAGGCGTCGCGGACGCGCCGCAGCTCGAGCACGTACTCGCGCGGGTAGCGCGGCCGCGGCAGGCGCTCGCCGCGCGGCGTGCCCCGCACCGGACGCAGCGCCGCCAGCACCCGGTCGATGCGAGCGCCGTTCGTGAAGACCGTGATGGCGGAGGTTCCGGCCGCGATCTCGACGGTGCCTTCGGCGTCGAAGCGCGCGAGGACGCCGCGCACGCGCCGGCTCGAGCGGGGCGGCGGCCCGTCGAACGTCAGCGCGTTGCGGTCGCAGATGGAGGTCGTCTGGATCGTCGCCGGCGCGCCGCAGCCGCTGTCGCCCGACGGCTTGCAGGTGCCGTACAGGAAGCTCACCGGCCCGTTGTTGCGAACGATCCCGGTCAGCGGCAGGCCCGCGACCGTGCTCCCCGCCCAGTAGAGCGGGTGCGCCGCGGCGCGCTGCGCCGCGAGCACATCGTCGCGACCGGGCCGAGGCCGCTCGTCGCCGCCGCACGCGCCGATCGCCGCCGCCGCGATCGCGACGATCAGGAGCAGGTGGACTCCTGGCCGGACAGGGGCCATCGTGTAGCGAGTATGTCGCGCAACGTCCCAGTCGCAGGCCGCATGACGGCCAAGGTGCGCCACGACGGCCGCCAGGACGAGGTCGCCGTCGAGGAGCCGCTGGAGATCCGCGTCGACGGCGCGGCGCTGACGGTCACGATGCGCACGCCCGGCCACGACGAGGAGCTCGCGCTCGGGTTCCTCTTCGGCGAGGGCCTCATCGACGGCCCGCGCGACGCGGGCCCGACCGGCGACCTCGCCGCGAACGTCGTCGACGTCTGCGGGCCGCTCCTCCGCGACCCCGGCGCGCGGCGCTTCTACACGACGTCCTCCTGCGGCGTCTGCGGCAAGGGCTCGCTCGAGGAGGTCGCCGTCCACGCGGCGCCGCTGCCACCCGGGCCGCAGGTGCGGCGGGCGCTGCTCGCGGCGCTGCCGCAGCGGCTGCACCAGCCCGGCTTCGGGCGCACGGGCGGGATGCACGCGACCGGCCTCTTCACCGCCGGCGGCGAGCTGCTGCTCGTCCGCGAGGACGTCGGGCGCCACAACGCGATGGACAAGGTCGTCGGCGCCGCGCTGCTCGACGGCCTCGTCCCGCTGCACGATCGGATCCTCTGCGTCAGCGGGCGGCTCTCGTTCGAGCTCGTCCAGAAGGCCGCCGTCGCGGGCGCGCCGGTGCTCGTCGGCGTCGGCGCGCCGACGTCGCTGGCGGTCGCGCTCGCGGCCGATCGCGGGATGACGCTCGCGGGCTTCGCCCGCGGCGACCGGGTGAACGTCTACAGCGGCGAGGAGCGAGTGCGCTAGGAAGCGGCCGGCAGGAGCGGGCTGTCGAGCCGCACGGCCAGCCCGCGGTCGGCGGCCAGCAGCTCGAGCATGACCGCCGTGTCGGCGATCGCGACGCCGGTGAGGTGCTCGTCGCGGCCGGCGAAGTCCGCCTCGATCGCGGTCAGCGCCGCGGCGTAGGCCTCGCCGTCGCTCGCCGCCAGAGCCCGCAGCGCCGTCGCCGTGCGCTCGAACGCGTTGCCGCGCGGCTCCATCGTCGCGGCCAGCGCCGGGACCTCGTCGTCGTCGCCGAGGATGACGGCCGCGACCGCGCGGACGTAGGCGGCGACCGGCGAGCCATCGGCGTCGGGATCGTCGCGCAGCTCGTCGCGCACCTCGGCGGCGGCCGCCTGCCCGGTCCCGCCGATCACGGCGGCCTTCAACAGGCCGACGAGGCGCCCGTAGCTCTTCGGCGGCGCGAGCGCCCACGAGGCGCGGTAGCCCGCGACGGCCTCCGCGTACGTCCGGCGCGCGACATCGTGGTCGCCCGCGAGCAGCGCGGCGTGCGCCCGGCCCTCCGCCGCGATCGCCGCCATCATGAGGTCGCGATGCTCGCCCTCCTGCATGACAGCGAGAGTACGCCCGGCGGCCCGCGGCCGCTACCCACCGCGGCCGAGGATGGCGTCGACGCGCGCGGCCAGGTCGCGCGGGCTGAACGGCTTGGCGACGAAGTCGATCGCGCCCGCCTCGACGCCGCTGCGCCGGTCGGCATCCGTCGTGCGGGCGGTCAGCAGGACGACGGGGATCCGCGCGAGCTGCGGATCGGCCTGCATCCGGGCGCACATCTCGACCCCCGTGAGCACCGGCATCGTCCAGTCGGCGAGCACGAGATCGGGCGCGTGCTCGCGCGCCGCCGCGAGCCCCGCCTCCCCGTCGCCGGCGCCGATGACCTCGTAGCCCGAGGCGGTGAGCCGGAGCTCCACGAGCATCCGGATGTCGGGGTCGTCGTCGACGATGAGCACGCGTGCCGGCGCCACGACGCGATCATAGGCTCGCCCATGCGCTGCACACCGGTCGATTCCTGATGCGTCTCGTGCTCGCGGCCGCGGCCGCCTGCGTCGTCGTCGCGATCGTTCTCGGCGTCGTGACCTCGTCGCGCGCAGCGTCGGCGGTCGCCATCGCGCTCGGCGGGACGGCGTTCGTCCTGCTGATCTCCGCGGCATTCCTCGCGGTCGGCCAGAGCGAGGACCGCGCCCGCGCGCGCGACGACGCCGAGCGGCCGCCCGACCACTGACGCTCAGCCGTCGCTCGAGGCCTTCCAGAGGTTGATGCCCGCGTCGATCGCGTGGCTGTCGATCTCGGCCAGCTCGTCGTCGGTGAACTCGAGGCGCTCGAGCGCGCCGAGCGTGTCGTCGAGCTGCGCGACGTTGCGCGCGCCGACGAGCGACGACGTCACGCGCGGGTCGCGCAGCGTCCAGGCGATCGCCATCTGGGCGAGCGTCTGGCCGCGGCTGCGGGCGAGCTCGTCGAGCGCGCGCACGTGCGTCAGCGTCTTGGCGTCGAGCATCTCGGAGGTCAGGAAGCGCCCCTCGGCCGCGCGCGAGTCCGCCGGGATGCCGTCGAGGTACTTGTCGGTCAGCAGCCCCTGGGCGAGCGGCGAGAAGACGATGCAGCCGATGCCCTCCTGGCCGAGGACGTCGAGCAGTTCCTCCTCGATCCAGCGGTTCATCAGCGAGTAGGACGGCTGGTGGATGATCACCGGCGTGCCCAGCTCGCGCGAGATGAGCGCGGCCTCCTCCGTGCGCGCGGCCGAGTAGGAGGAGATGCCGGCGTAGAGCGCCTTGCCCTGGCTCACCGCCGTGTGCAGCGCGCCGATCGTCTCCTCCAGCGGCGTCTCGGGGTCGAAGCGGTGCGAGTAGAAGATGTCGACGTAGTCCAGGCCCATCCGCGCGAGGCTCTGGTCGAGGCTCGACAGCAGGTACTTGCGCGAGCCCCACTCGCCGTACGGGCCGGGCCACATGTCGTAGCCGGCCTTCGTCGAGATGACGAGCTCGTCGCGGTAGGGGCGCAGGTCCTCGCGCATGATCCGCCCGAAGTTCGTCTCCGCCGAGCCGTAGGGCGGGCCGTAGTTGTTGGCGAGATCGAAGTGCGTGATGCCGCGATCGAAGGCGTGGCGCAGCACCGCGCGCTGCCCCTCGACGGGCTGACCGTCGCCGAAGTTGTGCCACAACCCCAGCGAGATCGGCGGGAGCTTCAGGCCGCTGCGACCGCAGCGGCGGTAGGGCATCGCGTCGTAGCGATGCTCGTCGGCGAGGTAGGTCACGGGCGAGAGCTTCCCATGCGGCGCGCCGCCCAAGCGTCGTCGCCGGACTCGTCGTGGCCGAACGGGCTCGTGACGCCGGCGTGGGTCACCCAAGAGCTGTACGCTCGTGGCGTCAATTGGGATGGGCGCGGGGATCATCGAGACTCGTCGCCCAGCCATCTGGAGGCCCACCGTGGCCGACCTACCGTCAGGCGGTCGCCCCGCCGATTCCGCGAACGGGGCGATCCATCGACCGGACGAGCGCGCTGGCAAAGCGCCAGGGACGACCGCTGACGATCACGCCCTCGCCGAGGTCGGAGATCGCGCCGCTCTCGCGCGTCTCACGGCCGCTGCCGAGCGCGACAAGGTCGCCGACGTCCGCGACGACCTGGCCAGGTGCAGAGACGAGGCCGCCGACGCACGCACCGTCGCGCTGGCGGGGCTCGAAGCCGCCTCCAGGGACGACGCGGACACCCAATCGTGCACGGGCGCCGAGGCCGTCATTCGTGCCGTCGGTCAGCGCCGGCGCGCAGCCGAGCGCCGGGAGCGGGCCGCCGAGGATCGCGAGCGGTCCGCGCTGGACCGCGAGGCCGCAGGGCACGATCGCGAAGACGCGGCACGCGAACGCCAGCTGGCGCTCGGCGACCGTGAGTCGCTCGTCGCCGAGCTTCACGCCGAGCAGCGACTGCGCGCGAGGGCACAGGACCGCCAGCACCGCGCCGAGGCGAAGACGCGCGCGCTGCAGCGCTGCCTTCCGCCTCCCGGCCTCCCGGGCCTCGACGTCGCCCTGCACTACGAGTTCGCGCTCGACGAGGCCGGCGACTTCTGCGACCTCCTTCCGCTCGCGGGCGGTCGATCGGGCTTCTTCCTCGGCGACGTCTGCGGCAACGGACCGGACGCCTCGACGCTCACCTCGCTCGTGCGCCACACGATGCGCGCCGCCGCGATGGTCCGCAAACGACCCGATGCGATCCTCACCGACCTCAACGCGGCGCTGATGCTGCGGGGCGGCGAAACGATGCAGCCGTGCACCGCCGTGTA
>CAWHLF010000017.1:0-389734 GCA_963830085.1 uncultured Actinomycetes bacterium
CGGCCGGCCGCTTCGCCCGCGTGCCGATCCTCAACGGCATCAACCACGACGAGGAACTCATCTTCGTCCTCGGCCTCGGCGTGGCCGTCAGCGGCGGGACCTTCGTCGATGTGACCCAAGCGAGGTCAGCGACGACAACTACCAGGGCAGATCCCGGCGACGCTGGGCGTATCCGGCGCATCGAGCCGCGGCGATCGCCGCCGAGTACCCGCCCAGCGCGTACCCCGCGCCGGCGTCGCGTTCAGCACGCCTCGTCTCGCGACGCCAACTTCGCCTGCCCCGCGCTCCAGGTGGACCGTTGGACGTCGCGGCGCGTGCCGACGTACGCCTACGAGTTCAACGACGACAACGCGCCGCCGCGCTTCGCCGCCCCGGCGCATTGCCCGCCGTGCGACCCACTCCTCCGAGATCCAGTACCTGTTCGACCAGCCCAACGCGCCCGTTCCCGGCACCGCTGAGCCGGACCAACAGGCGCTCGCCGCCACCATGCGTGCAGCCTGGGCGCGTTCGCGGCGACGGGACCCGTCGACACCGGCGGTGCGTTGGCCGTCCTTCCGCCACGCGGCACGCTGATGTCGCTCGTGCCCCCACAACCACAGGTCGAGACGAATTCGCAGTCGACGCACCACTGCGAGTTCTGGGCCGCCGGGTGAGCGCGTCCGTCACACGATGCGACCGGCGAAGGTTGTGGGCGACGGTGACCCAGAGTGACCCCGCCCCACCCACAGGCCGGAAGGCCACGTAACGGAGCGACTTGCGATCAGGACCACGACCCCCACGCCGGAGCAGTACATGGCCGGCCTCACCGACTTCGGCGCCGGGCGATCGAAGATCTTCGGCAACAGCGCCGACAGCTACCTGAAGGTGCACGAACAGGGACCCGGACATGCCGACGTCACTGAAGGCTCCGGTGGCGTCTGGGAGCGCCTGCACTACGACTGGTCCGACCCCAACCACGTCGTCGCCCGACGACCGACTCGAACACCTGGGGCGGCCGGTCGGGCCACACCTACACCTTCACCCGCAGGGCCGACGGCACCACGGACATCGACTACGTCATCGTGCGCGAGGGCAAGAACTTCAAGGGCAGGTTCCTCGGCGTCGTCCTCGGCAGCGTCGGCAAGGCCGCCTGGTCAAGGCGTTCGACAACAGCGTCAAGGCGATCGAGGCCCGCAACACCGGGGCGCCGGCGCGATGACGATGACCACTCAACCCGGACCGAGCCACCGAGCGCCCAGCTCGCGCCTCGCAGCGAAGACGACGACGAGGCTCGTCTGCGTTCCGACTCACGCCATCGACTACGCGACAGCAGGCTCGCGGTCGTGATGGGCACGCTTGGTCACATCATCCGCGGCGTCCGGCGAGCGCGCTCGGCACCCTCGCGATGGACACGCTGCTGTACCGCCGCTACCGGCACGGCGGCGGCCAAGTCCGCCTTCCTCGCGCTGGGAGTCCTCCGAAGGCCTCGAGAGCTGGGAGAACGCGCCGGCGCCGGCGCTCGTCGCCAAGCGGCTGCTCGAGAGCGTGCTCGGGCGCGAGGTCTCGCCGCGGTACGCGCGGCTCCTCAACAACGCCACGCACTGGGGGTTCGGCCTGGCCACGGGCGCCGGGTACGGGCTGCTCGTCGGCTCGCGCAGCCGAAGCTGTGGTGCGGCCCCCCGTTCGGCGCGGCGGTCTGGGCCTCCGGATACGTCGTCCTTCCACTGCTCGGCGTCTACGAGCCGATCTGGAAGTACGACCGCAAGACGCTCGCCAAGGACCTGAGCGCACACCTCGTCTTCGGCACGGCCACCGCTGCGGCGTTCTCGGCCCTCGCCGCGTCTCAAACCAGCACAGGAGATAGCCATGAGCACCAACGCCCCCACCGATGAGGCCGCCACCCGCGACGCGGGCGCCGCGACGCTCGACATGAAGCTCGAGGCCGTCGTGATCCCCGTCGCCGATGCCGACCGCGCGAAGGCGTTCTACGAGCGGCCTCGGGTGGCGCCTGGACGCCGACTACCCGTTCGACAACGGCTTCCGCGTCGTGCAGTTCACGCCGCCCGGCTCCGGAGCCTCGATCCAGTTCGGGTCGAAGATCACGACGTCCGCCCCCGGCTCCGCGCACGGTCTGTACCTGATCGTCTCCGACGTCGGGGCCGCGCGCGACGAGCTCGCCGGCCGTGGCGTCCAGACCAGCGACGTGTTTCATCCCGGCGCGCCCGGCGCACAGTTCGCCGCCGACGGCGCCGAGCGCGTCACCGGGCCCGAGCCTGACCGAGGAGCTACGGCTCGTTCGCGACGTTCAGCGACCCCGACGGCAACGAGTGGCTCGTGCAGGAGGTCACCGAGCGGCTGCCCGGCCGCATCGAAGCGACGCAGACCGCGTACGCATCCACGGCCGACCTGGCGGACGCGATGCGCCGCGCCTCCGTCGCGCACGGTGAGCACGAGCAGCGCCAGGGCGGCGCGTACGACGCC
This sequence comes from uncultured Actinomycetes bacterium, assembly GCA_963830085.1. Classification (GTDB taxonomy): domain Bacteria; phylum Actinomycetota; class Thermoleophilia; order Solirubrobacterales; family Solirubrobacteraceae; genus CADCVQ01. The sequence goes on from CAWHLF010000017.1 coordinate 2,461, forward strand.
AACTGGCCCGACTGGTACGCCGCCTACATGGTCGCCGAGCACGCCGGCACGGAGCTGCCGACATGAGCACGTCGAGCCACCACATCGATCCAGCCGCAGTTCCGCACGCTCGACGGCCTGCGAATCCGCTATGCCGACAGCGGCGGCTCGCCGGAGCCGACGATCCTGCTCACCAGCCCCTGGCCGGAGAGCCTGTACGCGTTCGCGCCGATGTGGGCGACGTTGTCGGAGCACGCCCGCCTGTTCGCCGTCGACCTGCCGGGGTTCGGCGCATCCGAGCGCCGCAACGAGCTCCTGTCTCCGCGAGCGATGGGCGGGTTCCTGGCCCGGCTCATCGCCGAGGCGGACCTGGGCAGGCCGCACATCGTCGCCCCGGACGTCGGAACGTCGGCGGCCCTGTTCGCGGCGGCGGCACACCCGGAGCTGTTCGCCAGCGTGGTCGTCGGCAGCGGCGGGGCCGCGATCCCGCTCCAGCTCGGCGAGCCGCTGAGGTCACGGGTGCTCGACCCGGATCTCGACGCGTACCGCGCGATGGATCCCCGCGTGACGTCAACACATCGATCGACACGATCGCCGGCGGGGTGCCCGACGACATCCGCGCGGACTACCTCGCCTCCTACGACGGGGACCGCTACGTCGAATCGATGCGCTACGTCCGGCGCTACCCCGAGGAGCTGCCCGAGCTGGCCGAGCTGCTGCCCCAGATCGCCACGCCGGTCACGATCATCAACGGCCGCCACGACCACGTCGTCCCGGTCGCCAACGCCGAGTTCCTCGACGCGCGGCTGCCGAACAGCCGCGTCGTGCTGCTCGACGCCGGCCACTTCGTCTGGGAGGAGGCGCCGGCGCAGTACGCCGCGACCATCCTCGAGTCGGTCGCCGGCCACCGGACATGAACACGATCAGGACGCGCACCGCTCAGGGCGTGCTGTTCGCGGAGATCGCGGCACCGCCGATGAACCTGCTCGGCCCCGAGCTCGTGCGCGACCTCGTCTCGCTCATCCGCGCGCCGAGGCCGACGACTCCGTCACGGTCATCGTCTTCACGAGCGCCGATCCCGACTACTTCATCTCGCACGTGGACCTGACGCGGGTGGGCGAGTACCGCGCCGAGGCGGCGGAGCTGACCGGCGAGGCGTCGATCGCGTCCCTGTTTCGTCACCTGAGCGCGAGCCCGCTCGTCACGATCGCCCAGATCGAAGGGCGCGTCCGCGGGGCGGGCAGCGAGTTCGTCCTCGCGTGCGACATGCGCTTCGCCGCGCGCGAGCCGGCGATCTTCGGTCAGTTCGAGCCGGCGTTCGGTCAGGTCCCCGGCGGCGGCGCCGACCCAGTACCTGACCCGGCTGATGGGTCGCGGCCGGGCGCTCGAGGTGCTGCTGAGCGCGGGGGACTACGACGCCGATCTGGCGGAGCGCTACGGCTGGATCAACCGGGCGCTGCCCGCCGATGAGCTCAACGACTTCGTCAGCGCGCTCGCCCATCGGGTCGCCGCGTTTCCCGGCCGGCGGGCACGCGGCGGTCAAGGAACGGGTCAACGCGATCTCGCTGGCCCCGCCCGAGGAGTTCCGCCGCGACTCCGATCTGTTCGCCGCCCGCGTCAGCAGCGACGAGACCCAACGGTTGATCAGCGCCGCGATGCAGCGCGGCTTTCAGACGCGCGACGCGGAACTGAACCTCGCGGATCTGGTCGGTGATCTGCGGTGAGGAGAGCAGCGCCATGACGGATTCGGTCGCCGTGGCCGGCATCTCCCACTACCGGACGCCGACCCCCCTGCGTGAACGGGTGCACCTCGCGCCGCTGGCTGCCGCGGCGCTCAGCCGCGACCTCGCCGCGCGGGCACGAGGCGCTCGTGCTGGCGACCTGCAATCGGACCGAGGTGTACGTCACCGGAGCCGGCGCCGACGAGGCGCTGCGCAACGCACGGTTCGCGCTCGCCGAGGCCGGCGTCGGCCGCCGCCTGTTCCGGCGCGCCTACGTCCACGCCGACGAGCCGGCGGCCCGGCATCTGTTCCGCGTCGCGGCGGGCCTCGAGTCGATCGTGCTCGGCGACACCCACGTGATCGCGCAGGTTCGCGAAGCGCACCAGGCGGCGCGCCGGCGCGACGCCACGGGGCCGATCCTCGACCGCCTGTTCGAAGCCGCGTCGGGTGCCTCCAAGCGGGTCCGCGCGCAGACGACGGTGTCGACCGGCGTGACGACGATCGCCGGAGCGGCCGTGGCGGCCGCCGCTCGTCTGGCCGGTCCGCTCGAGCGTCGTCGCGTGCTGGTGGTGGGCGCGGGCGCGGTGGCGACGGTCGCCGCGCTGGGCGCGGTCTCGCGCGGATGCCGGCAGATCGTGGTGGCAAACCGCTCGGCCGATCCCGCCGGCGATCTGGCGCGCCGCGTCGGCGGTCGCGCGGTCGGGCTCGACGAACTCGGCGAGGAGCTCGCCGCCGCCGACGTGATCTTCTGCGCCACCGCGAGCCGTGGATTCGTCCTCACCGACCGCCACGCCGAAGCGTGCTCGCAGGACGTCAAGCCGCGGCTCGTCTTCGACCTCGCTCTCCCGCGTGACGTCGACCCGGCGTTCCGCGCGCTGTCCGGCACGCGCGTCGTGGACCTCGACGATCTCACCCAGGCGGTGCGCGCGAGCGCGTCAACCCGGCGCCGGGATCTCGAGCGCGCGGACGCGATCGTCGGTGGCGAGGCCGCCCGCTGGGAGGCATGGCGCCGCGCCCGTGCGGCGGCGCCGGCGATCACGGAGCTGCACGAGGGCGCAGAAGCGACCCGCCGGCGCGTCCTGCGACGCCACGCGGCGGACCTCGCGCAGCTCGCGCCGGAGCAGCAGCGGCTCGTCGAGACGATCACCGCCCAGCTCGTCGCAGGGCTCCTGCACACGCCGACGCTGGAGCTACGCCGGGGTCACGCCACCGTCGCCCGTCACCGGCAGCTCCACGGCGACGACGGTGCCCTGGCCGCGCGGGCTGCTCAGGGTGAACGTTCCACCAAGCGCCTCGACCCGGTCGCGTAGGCCCGCCAGTCCGGAGCCACCGCTGATCTCAGCGCCGCCGTCGCCGTCGTCGCCGATCGGAGCACGCAGACGACGCCGCCACCGCGTCGACGCGCACATGCGCCCGTGACGCGTGCGCGTGCTTCGCCGTGTTCGTGAGCGCCTCCGAGACGACGTAGTACGCGGCCACCTCGACGTGCTCCGGCAAGCGCGTCGGCGGCGCGACTCGAGCTCGACCGGGACGGTCGAGCGGCGGGCGAGCATCTTCAGCGCCGGCCCGAGGCCGCCGTCGGACAGGATCGCCGGGTGGATGCCGCGCGACATCTCGCGCAGGTCGTCGATCACGCCGACGAGCCCGCTCGGCGACGAGCCCCAGCTCGTGCCTGCAGCTCGCGCAGCTCGTCGGCACGCCGCCGCGCGGTGCGCAGCTCCAGGGCGAGCGACACGAGCCGCTGCTGCGCCCCGTCGTGCAGGTCGCGCTCGATGCGGCGCCGTGTGTCGTCGGCGGCCGCGACGATGCGCGCGCGCGACGCGGTCAGCTCGGCGCGGGCTCTCGGCGTTCGCGATCGCCGTCGCCAGAAGATCGGTGAAGTTCGCCAGGCGAGCCTGCGCGTCGACCGGGCAGCGGCTGCTCCGAGGTCGCGGCGGCGATCATGACGCCCCAGAGGCGGCCCTCGACGATGATCGGCGTCCCGACGACGCTGAGCGATCGCGCCAGACTTGCGGGGCCGCCGCACCGATCGGGCCGGATGTCCGCATGCGGTCGGCCGGGCCGGACGGCCGGTCTGCGCGACGATGCGCGATCGAGATTGCGTCCCCCCGAGCACCAACCGTGCGCCACCGCGGAAGCGGCTCGCCGGTCCTGCTCCGGCGGCGACGATAGGTCACCGTGCCGTCAGGCTCGTAGCGACCCATCGCGCCGGTCGTGCTAACGGGAAGAAGCTGGGCGACCTCCTCGCGCAGCCGGCGCGAAGATCTCCGTCCGCCGGCACCCCCTGCGCCACCAGCGTCGCCACCCGCCGCAGCGCCGCCTGCTCCTCGGCGAGCGTCGTGAACTCGTCGCGCGCCTGCGTGTTCGCCACCGCCGTAGCGACGAGCTCGGTGAACTCCGTGAGGCGCTGCTCGGCCGCCGGCGCCAGCGGGCCGTGCATGGACGCCGCGGTGATCGCTCCCCACAGCTCGCCCTCGACGACGATCGGGCTCGCCACCGCGGATCGGATGCCGGCCGTCCGCACCAGCGACGACGTGTTCGCCGACGTCGGGTCGTCCGTGTCAAAGCGCGCGGAGCGGCTCGTCTCGCGCACGGTGTGCATGACGTAGCCGGCGTCGAGGGAGACGCGCTTGCCGGCGTGGTGCGGTCCTCCGACGTCGCCGAGCACGGTGGCCGTGCCATCCGCCTCGAACCGCACGATGGCCGAGACGTCCCCGCCGAAGAGCACGTCGACCTCGGCGGCCACCGCCCGGAACACCCCCTCCGGTGTGGCGCCGCGGGCGACGAGCGTCGCCACGCGCCGGAGCGCCGCCTGGTCGTTGGCCATGCGTGACAGCTGGCTGCGCGCCTCCGCGTTGGCGATCGCGGTCGCCACGAACTCGGTGAACTCGCACACGCGCGACTCGGTGTCCGGCGGCAGTGGCTCGCTCCCGTTCGTGGCGGCGATCAACGTGCCCCACGTGCGCCCCTCCACGACGATCGGGGTGGCGACGCAGGATCGGACGCCGAGGACGGTCCCCATCGCGGCGACCGCGCCGGTGGCGTCGGCCCAGTCATCGACGCGGGCCGCCTCTGCGGTCCGGAACACCCGGGTGACGACGTTCGCACCATCCAGGGTGAAGCGCGTACCCAGCGGCGGCGGATCCCACGGTGTGTGCGACTGCGCGACGAGGGTCGCGGTGGCGTCGGGCTCGAAGCGCAGCATCCCGATCGCCACCGCACCCAGGACCGCGCCCGCCTCTTCGGTCACCGCTGCGAAAACCGCGTCCGGCGACGATTCGCGCGCCACGAGCGTGGCGACGCGCCGCAGCGCCGCCTGCTCACCGGCGAGGCGCTCACTCACGTGCGGATCTGCGTTCGTCATGGTCGTGCCCAGGAGCGTTGACGTCCGTGCCGCTGCGATCTGTGAGGCTCGTGCGAGATACTACGGGGCCGTGGTGACTGCGGCGAGACCCGACGAGAACGAGGGCACGGGCGGTGTCCGCGTCGTCATCGCCGATGACGATCTGCTGGTGCGCGAAGGCGTGGCGAGCCTGCTTCACCGCAACGGCTACGAGGTCGTCGGCCAGGCTGGTGACGGTGATGACCTCCTCAGCCTCGTGCGCCGGCACAAGCCCGATCTGGCGATCGTCGACATCCGCATGCCGCCGACGCACTCGACAGAAGGACTCGATGCCGCGCGCACGATCCGTGCGGAGCTACCCGACGTCGCCATCCTCGTCCTGTCGGCCTACGTCGACATCAACCACGCGATGGAGCTCCTGCGCAGCGGCACGCGCAGCGGCTATCTGCTCAAGCGCCGCGTGACGGACGTCGACGAGTTCATCGACACGCTGCAACGCCTCGTGCGGGGCGGCTCGGTGGTCGATCCGACGCTGATCAGCGAGCTGGTCGGCGCGCGCCGCGTGCACGATCCGCTCGAGGAGCTCTCCCAGCGCGAGCGCGAGGTGCTGGCGCTGATGGCGGAGGGGCGGTCCAACGTGGGGCATCGCACGGCGGCTGTGGGTCAGCGAGCGAACCGTCGAGAAGCACGTACAGAGCATCCTGGCCAAGCTGCGGATTGCGGGGGACGACCGACGACCACCGGCGGGTGCTCGCGGTGGTGACGTTCCTCAAGGCCGGCTAGCGCTCGACGAGCGCTCGCAGCACCTCCGCCGACAGCCGCGCCTTGGGGATGAAGCCGACGGCCGGGCTCGCGGCGATCAGCGACGCATAGTCCGCCTCCGCCCGCGTCGAGATGAGCACGATGACCGGCGGGTCGGGATGCTCGGCGAGTTGGCCGGCGAGGTCGAAGCCGCTCTCGCTGCCGAGGCTGATGTCGACGAGCACGACATCGGGCCGCAGGCGCTCGACCGCGTCGATGGCCTCGCGGGACGTCGTCGCGGTTGCGACCACGTCGACTCCGGCCTGCCCGAGCCGCGCGGTCGCGGCTTCGAGGAAGCGCGCGCTGTCGTCGACGATGATGCACCGCACTGGATCTCGTAGCGTCGCACCCCTGCGCGGCCCGCCGCATGGGGGCTAGCACGCAATTGGCGCTCGGATCGGCCCTCCACTACGCGCAGGCGCGTAGACGAAGTTTCGCGCCGGCGCGCAGTCGACATTCGCGGTGGCGCCGAGGCCGGGCGGCCCCGTTGGCTTCATGCTTCGGGTGTCCAGTTGAACGGGCCGAGGAGCGGGGTGATGAACGTGGTCGTAGGGCGTGCGCCGGCGTTCAGGGGCCGGGCCCGTGAGTGCGCAGCGCTCGACGAGATGCTCGAACGCGTGCGCGACGGCCAGAGCGCGGTGCTGGTCATGCGCGGCGAGGCAGGGGATCGGCAAGACGGCGCTGATGCAGCTACTGCGCCCGCCAGGCGGCCGGCTGTCTCGTCGCTCAGATCGCCGGGGTCGAGTCCGAGCTGGAGATGCCGTTCGCGGGTTGCACCAGCTGTGCGAGCCAATGCTCGGCGGACCTCGATGCGTCTGCCGGAGCCACAGCAGCAGGCGCTGCGCGTCGCGTTCGGGATGGCGGCCGGCACCACGCCGGATCGGTTCGTGGTGGGGCTCGCCGTGCTCGGCCTGCTCGCCGAGGTCGCCGTCGGAACGCCCGCTCGTGTGCCTCGTCGACGACGCGCAGTGGCTGGACGAGCCTACGCGCCAGGTCCTGGGGTTCGTCGGCCGCCGCCTGCAGGCTGAGTCGGTCCTGCTCGCTGTTCGCGGTCACGGGAGGCGGGCGACGAACAGCTGTTCCCCGCCCTGCCGACCCTGACGATCAAAGGGCTCGTGGAGGAGGACGCCCAGGCGCTGCTCATGGCCGCCGTGCCCGGTCAGCTGGACGAGCGGGTGCGCGACCGGATCGTGGCGGAGACCCGTGGGAACCCGTTGACGCTGCTCGAGCTGCCGGCAGGATGAGCCGGGCGGAGCTGGCGGGTGGATTTGGCATGCCGCGCACGACCACGTGCTCCAGGGCAGCTCGAGGAGTACTTCACGCGGCGCATACGAGCGCTGCCGGAGCCGACGCAGCGACTGTTTCTGCTGGCGGCGGCCGACCCCACCGGCGACGCGACGCTGCTGTGGCGCGCGGCGCAGACGCTGGCGTGTGCCGCGAGCGCGGCCGCCGCGGCGGACATCGGAACGGCTGCTCGACATCGGCTCTCGGGTGCGGTTCCGCCATCCGCTCGTGCGCGTCGGCCGCGTACGCAGCCGGGACGGCCGAGGATCGCTGCGCCGCGCATCTGGCGCTCGCCGAGGCGACGGATCCCGCGCCGAATCGCGAGCGTCGGGTGTGGCACCGGGCCGCGGCGGCGACGCGGACCGGACGAAGCCGTCGCCGCGGAGCTCGAGCGGACGGCGGCCGCGGCTCAGGCGCGCGCCGGGGTGGCGGCCGCGGCTGCGTTCCTCGAGCGTTCGGTGCGGTTGACCGCCGAGCCGCAGCGACGTGTCGGGCGGGCCCTCGCCGCGGCGCAGGCTCACCTGCACGCCGGCGCGTTCGATTCGGCTCTCGGCCTGCTCGCCGAGGCCCGCGCGCTCGCGATCGACGACGTGCAGCGCGGCCGGATCGAGCGGCTCAAGGGACAGATCCAGTACGCGTGCGACCCCGGACCCGAAGCGCCGGTCCTCCTGCATGCAGGCCGCCAAGACGCTTGAGCCGCTCGACTCCACGCTCGCGCGCGAGACGTATCTAGACGCCTGGATGGCGTCATGCGGCGGCCGGGCCGCACGCGCTCCCGGGGGGCCTGCTGCCGGAGGTGTCCAGAGCGGCACGCTCGGCCCCTCCCGCTCGCGAGCCGGCCGCGCCGCTGCGATCTGTTCCTCGACGGGCTGGCGACGGTTGTCACCGAGGGGCGCGCCGCCGGCGCGGCCAGCCTGCGCGGGGGCGTGGACGCATTCCTCTCCGAGGAGACCTCCGACAGCGACTCGTTCGCTGGGGCCACGTCGCGACGCACGCTGCCTGCCATGCTGTGGGATTGGAAGAGCTGGGGGGTCTTGAGCGCCCGGCACATCGAGCTGGCTCGCGTCCGCGGAGCCCTGGCGCCGCTTGTCGATCGCACTGAACGCACGCGGCGCCTACGCGGCCTGGTGCGGTGACTTCGAGGCGGCGACTGCGCTCGTCGCGGAGTTCGACACGGTCAACGAGGCGACGGGCATCGGGTGGTTCTCGCGCCGGCGCCCTGCTGCAGGCCGCCTACCAGGGGCGGCCGAGGACGCGTTGGCGCTCATGTCCGCCAGCGCCGCGCGACTGCGCCGGACACGGTCTGGGGACGCGGCGCTCAGTACGCGAGCTGGACGACGGCGATCCTCTGCAACGGCCTCGGCCGCTACGCGGACGCGATGGCCGCCGCCGAGCTGGCGGCGCACGAGCTGGAGATCTCCAACGGGACGGGCTGGGCGCTGGCCGAGCTCATCGAGGCTGCGGTGCGAAACCAGCAGCCGGCCGTTGCGCAGCGATGCGATGGCGCGGCTTGCGCAGCAAACGGTCGCCGGCGCTGACTGGGCACTCGGCATCGAGGCGCGCTGCCGGGCGTTGGTGACGCAGGACGGCGACGCCGAGCGCTGGTACGTCGAAGCGGTGCAGCGGCTCGGGCGCACGCCGTTGCGAACCGAGCTCGCACGTGCCCATCTGCTCTACGGCGAGTGGCTTCGTCGTGAGCGCCGGCGCGTCGACGCCCGCGAGCAGCTCGCCGCGGCGCACGACATGTTCGCGGCCATGGGAGCCGCAGGGATTCGAGGAACGGGCACGCAGGGAGCTGCTGGCCACGGGTGAGAAGGTCTGCAAGCGCGATGGGAATGCGGCGACGCGCAACCGACCTCACTCCGCAGGAGGCGCATATCGCCCGCCTGGCGCGTGATGGGCGTTCCAACGCGCAGATCGGCGCCGAGCTCTTCCTCAGCGTTCGCACGGTCGAATGGCACCTGCGCAAGGTGTTCATGAAGCTCGGTGTCAGGTCGCGCAAGGACCTCAAGGACGCGCTGCGCTCGCGCGGTCTCCCCGCCGCACCCGATCGCGACTTGGCGGCTGCGTCCCGGACCTCACGACCGACGACGTGGGGGTCGCCCCGCGACCCCGCGCGTCGCGGCGAGCGCCAAGCGCTGCGAGTCCCCGTCTGAGGGAGGCCGCGACCCGACGGGTGGGCCACGAACTGGGACCCACCCGACGCGTTGCCCGCGGCTGCCTGTCAGCCGCCGGTTTCCTGCGCAACCATCACGCCGTCCGGTGCCGTCCACACGATGACCGTGCGCGAGCCGGCCGCGCCGACGACCGGTGCCTGCGGCGGCGCGCCGGTTGCGCCCGCGAAGAGCGGTTGGGGCGCCGCGAACGCGCCGTCGGGGGCCGATCGGGCCGCAAAGACGCCGGTCTGCGCTCCGGCACCTGATGACCAGGCGACCGTCGCGACGCCATGATCGTCGATCGCCGCACGCGCGCCGAAGGCGGTGGAGACGAAGGCCGGCGCGGCGAGCGCCTGCGGAGCCGAGAAGGTCCCGCCGGGCGCGCGGACGGCGGCCTGCACCACGGCCGTGCCGTCGGCGAGCTGGCCGTCGAGCGCGAGAACGGCCTGGCCGCCGGGCGCCCGATCGAGCGCGATCGTGCCGCTGTCGGCGCCGCCGACGTCGGCCGGTGCGGAGAAGCTCGTGGTCGCGGTGCGCGTCGCGACACGCGCCTGCGCGCTCGGGGACTGCACGTCGAAGGCGCTCGAAGCCAGCCACGCCACGATCGTCTCGCCGTCGGCTCCCGTGACGAGCTGCGGCGAGTAGACGCCACCGGACTGGACGGTGGTCGGCCGGGCGAACTCGCCGCGACGACGAGTCGCCGTGCGCAGGCCCTTCGGATCCGAAGCGTGGATCGCATAGCGCGTCCAGACCGCGACGGACCTGCCCGCGGCGTCGGTGCCGATCCGCGGCGCGTTGCCGAACTCGCCGAGCGTATGAACCGCGCCGAGGGTGCGGCCCGTCGCGATGCGCCATTGCAGGCGGTTGCGCCCCGACGTGGTGCGCCCGCGCCAGATCACCGTGATCCGTCCGCTGCCGGGCTGCACTGCGAGGTCGGCATCGGGCGACAGCGCGGACGTCCCGACCTTGAGCGCCGCCGCGCACGCACCGGCGCGGCAGACGCTCAGGTAGACCGTCTTGCCGGCGGCGAAGACCACGCCCCCGTGGCCGTTGTCGTCGAGGACCGCCCGCGGCTGGGACGTGATCGCGCCCGCCGGCCCCACTGGCTGGGCTCGGATCGGCCGGCGGGCGCGCCCGACGGCGAGGATCGCCTGCCGGCCCCCGACGGACGAGCGGGTGGCGGCGATCAGCACGCCCCCGTCGGTACCAACCGCCGCGCTCGACAACGTGATCGAGGCTGCGGCGGCGCTCAGGCCTGCGACAGGGTCGGCGGCGCCGAACGGCGCGGCCGCCGCCTCGGCGCAAGGCAGCAGCGCGGCGAGCGCAACGCCCGCACCCAGCGTGCGCAAGCCGGTGGTCCGGCGGAAAACGTCCTGTACGTACACGGCTCTCGACCTCCTCGCAGGTTCTCGTGGCGATGCAGGATCGCGCTGCGGACGCGGTGTCGCACCCGTGTCACGCACTGGGCCGAGCCCTGGTCTTCGCTGGCGACGCCGTTTCATCTGTGGGACAGTCCCACCGGCCGCAGGCGACGAGGAGGGGCCTGTCTACATCCAGGACTTCGATCCTGTCGCACACTCGCTCGGGTTGAGCGCCGCCGTCGCCTTCCTGCCGATCGTGATCCTGGCCGTGCTGCTCGGGGCGATGCGGATGAGGGCTCAGTGGGCTGCGCTGGTCGCGCTTGCCGCGGCCCTGGGGATCGCGATCGGGGCCTACGGCATGCCGGTGGGCAGCGCCGTCCTGTCGGCCGGCGAAGGCGCGACGTTCGGGCTCTTCCCAATCATGTGGATCGTCGTCGCGGCCATCTGGGTCTACAACATGACCATCGAGACCGGGCACGCCGCCGTGCTGCGGCGGTCGATCGCGTCGATCTCCGCGGATCAGCGGATCCAGGCGGTGCTCATCGCGTTCTGCTTCGGCACGCTGATGGAGGCGCTGGCCGGCTTCGGCGCGCCGGCCGCGATCACCGCGATCATGATGCTCTCCCTTGGCTTCGAGCCCGCCAAGGCGGCCGTCCTCGCCTTGCTCGGGAACACCGCCGCGGTCCCGTTCGGCGCGCTCGGGATTCCCGTCGTCACGTTGTCGGACGTAACCGGGCTCGACACTGCGGGCCTCGGCGCGATGGTCGGACGCCAGACGCCGCTGCTGGGCCTCATCGTCCCGTTCATCCTGTCTCGACGTGGGTGCCCACGGAGCTCATCGAGGCCGCCGTGCGAGCGGGCGAGCCGGAGCGCGCCACCGCCGCCCTCCGGCGCCTTGAGGAGATCAGCCGGGCGAGCGGCGCCGACTGGACGCTGGGGGTAGCGGCGCGCTCACGCGCGCTGGTGAGCGAGGGCGACGGAGGCCGAGCGCCTGTACCGCGAGGCGATCGAGCGGCTCGGGCGCACGCGCGTGCGGGTCGCGCTGGCTCGCGCGCAGCTGCTGTACGGGGAGTGGCTGCGGCGCCAGGGGCGGCGGATCGAGGCACGCGAGCAGCTGCGCGCCGCGCACCGCAGCTACGCGGACATGGGCATGGAAGGCTTCGCCGAGCGCGCGCGGCGGGAGCTCGCGGCCACCGGCGAGAAGGTGCGCAGGCGCAACGTCGAGACCCGTGACGCCCTGACCTCCCAGGAGACGCAAATCGCGCGGCTGGCCGCTGACGGAAATCGAACCGTGAGATCGCCGCGTTGCACTTCGTCAGCCCCCGCACGGTCGAGTGGCATCTGCGCAAGGTGTTCACGAAGCTCGGCATCAGGTCACGCAAGGAGCTGCAGACCGCCCTCCGGGCCTCCGACGCGTCGCAGCCGGCTACGGCCAGTCACCCGTGACGGCCTCGAGATGATCGCGGCATGCTCCTCCTGCAGTCCCTCCCAGCTGAAATGTGCAGCCGTCAGGTCGCGCGGGTGCTGACACACACCGACGCCTCTTCAGAGGACATTTTGGAGAGCCTGGACGACGAGGCTACCCAGCGCCAGCACCGTCGCGACGCCGATCGCTCCGATCACCGCGCCGGCCGCGGTGAGGGCGACGTCGCGCAGCAACACGCCGAGGCCGATCATGACGACACCCAGTGAGGGGAGCGTGTCGAGCCCCGAGAACGGCGGCGCGAGAAATGCAGTCAGCGTGAGTCCCAACACCAGTGCTCCGAAGACACTGTCGCTTGCGCGGTGCGCGAACAGCCAGCTCGCGCGCGCATGCGAGAAGCGCTCGAACGAGCGGATGCGCCGCAGCAGCGCAACCAGCAGTTTTTGCCGGGACGGACCCGCGAGGTCGAAGCCTTCGCGATCGGGCCGGCAGCCAGGTACACCGGCGGCCGACGATGAGCTCCAGCGCCACGAGCATCGTGACCACCTCGAGCACGTGAGTCGCGCCGCCGGTCGGGAGCGGCAGCGCGGGCAGTGCCATGAACAGCACGAAGACGAGCGCGAAGCTGCGAGGGCCGAAGACCTCGACCATGTTGCCGAGGCTCTTGGGCTGATCGCCGGCGAGCCAGCGCTCGAGCTCATCGCTGACGCTGGGGGTGAGCGTGTCGGTCACGGTTACGAGTGGATCATCGCGTAGCCGCCCAGCGGCTCGATCTCCTCGAGCAACACGTCCAGCGACCCGCCGCCGAAGCTCGTATCCAGCTTCGACCAGCGGGTGACACAGTGGATGTCGCATGGAACCTGCTCGAACGGCAGGGCCACGAAGTCACGCGAGATCCCGCGCCGCGACTCGATGACCAACCGGTCGATGTCGAAGTACCCGTCTTCCCATCGCTCGACGGTTCCCTATCCGCTGGCCTGTCGCGCCAGGTGGAGGGCCCTGGTCTTCGGGTGATGTTGGATAGGCCACGGACCCGGGGTGCGACCAGCGCTACCGGCCTAGGCCTTACAATGAACGGCAGGCCACCGTCGATGTCGTAGGTCGAAGCCGTGACGTCAACGTTGGTCATAGGTGCACGGCGAGGGCGGCGACGTGTTCAGTCCGCCACCCGGCCGGGAGCGGCAACCCCACTCACAGGTGCCCGGCGGAAAGACCCGTGGGGAGACGCGAGCGTCGCGTCCGAAAGGGTTTAGGCCATCCGATGGGCAAACCCCGGCATATCGCGCAACTACCGGTGAAATCGCGTAGGCCCCGTTGGGCTAGATCTGGTTTCTCCCTGCAAATCGGCCACTATTTTGCTGCCTCGTCCGCGCTTCACACGCGAGAGGTCGCAGGTTCGAAACCCGCCGCGCCCATGCCGACGAACATGCCGCAAACCAGCTGCTCCCTGCAGAACCTGTATCGCATGCCGACGGACCCGGCGCCGACAATGAGCGCAGGGGGCAACAGCTTCTACATGCGGAGATGCCTGGCATTTGATGCGTGGGTAGCCGGCGCGGCACCGCTTCCTCGACGCGGGATGTCGAGACATCGCCCACTGGCGGGGACGCGCTTGCACAGGATGAATTCGTCATGAACGTCGCGCTGCTGGTCTTGCCCGGGATGTGCCGTATTCCTCCGTCAGGCGCCAATTGTCCGTTGCCTGACACCGCGCCCGACGCCGTCGGCGCGATCCGCATCGGGTTGCCGCGCGGTGTGTTGGGCATAGCGCCGATCGCTCTCGACGCAAGGGAACCGCATATGACCCGTCGTACGCCGCTCGTCCTCACGCTCGCCGCCGCCATCGTGCTCACTGCGCAGTTCGCGAGCGCGGATACGGGCGACAACATCCGCGAGGGGGTGCGCAATCCATCCGGGGCCGGGGCCGCCTCCAACGAAACGCAGATCATCGCCCGCACCGGCAAGGACACCTACGGTACGCGCCAGTCCAATCTCGGCGACGGTGGCGGCGCGATCTATGGCTGCCGTTCCTCGCTTGACGCGAGCTCCGCTACCGCCATTGCCGATCCGGCGAAGAGCACGCCGTGCGTTCGCGTCAACAACCTGCGCGGCGGCAAGGCGTTCGATCTGCAGACGAACACCGGGCGCCTCATCGGCGTCATGCAGGCGGGCCAGAGCCTGACGACGCCCAGGCCGGAGGTCGCTCCGTTCGTCACCAACGCGACGGGCGTCGCGGTCGGGCTGAACGCCGATCGCGTCGACGGGCTGAACGCGGCCGACATCATCGCCCAGGCCGCTGCCGCTGCTGCCGCCGCCGGCGGAGGCGGCGGGAGTGCCGGCTCATGCCCGGCGGGAACGCAGCTGACCGGCGGTGCCTGCATCGAAAACGCTCCTCGCGCCGCAGCGACCTACGCCGCCGCGGCGGCGGCCTGTGGGCAGGCGGGTCGCCGGCTTGCCCCGCCGGACGTGCTGCTGCACGCGCGCACGCTCGAGGGCGTCAACCTCGGCGGGGCCGAGATGTCCAACGACATCTCGGCCGACGCGGTGGGCGCACTCGGACTGTCGGGAGTCGACCAGGGCTACGTCACCGTCAGCGACGCCGGCGCGATCAGCACCAACGGGCTCGGCGAAGCCGCGCCGTTTCGCTGCGTCACCGGATAGCGGTGCCTGAGGCGCAGCGGCGCGCGCCCGCGCAGCCGTTCGTGCTGCCGCTCGGCTCGCGTCGCGCCGAGCACGACCACACGCCGCGTCGGCAGGACCCTCGATGGCGTCGGCGTGGCCTCGGTCGAATGCTCGTCAACCGTGAGGCGGCTGAGTTCGCGGACGCATGCTGCGCCGGACCGCTGTCATCCGGATGACAGACCGGCGCATCCAGTCGCGCCGACGCGAAACGTTCATGGGCGCGACTCGGTTTAGAAGCCTGATGCCCGCAAAGATCCTCATCGCCCTGCTCGCCCTGCTCTTCCTCGCACCGGCCGTACCCGCGGATGCCCGCAGCTCAGTCCGCGTCGGGGTGGCCGATCAGAGCCCGACGATGTTCGACTCGCCGTACTTCCAGCAGCTGAACATCAGGCGCACGCGCTACTTCGTGCCGGCGGACGTCATGCAGGACGAAGCCGAGCGCCTGAAGGCGCGGGCGTTCGTGCAGGCGGCGCGTCGCGCGAAGGTCTCGACGCTGCTGCACATCTCCACGGCTGACCTGCGCCCCAAGCGCGGCAGGCTCGTCTCCACGGCGACCTATCGCCGCAACGTCGGGCGCATCGTGGCGTACTTCCGCAAGCTCGGGGTGCGCGACTTCGGCGCCTGGAACGAGGTCAACCACAAGACCCAGGAGACCTGGAACCGCGTCGGCCACGCGGCGTCGTACTTCAAGAGCATGTACCGCGCAGTCAAGCGGCGCTGCCGGTCGTGCGCGCTCGTCGGCCTCGACGTCCTCGACCAGAGGGGCGCCGACCGCTACATCCGCTCCTTCTACGCGCGGCTGAGCCGGACGTGGCGCAAACGGCTGACGGTCGTCGGAATCCACAACTACTCCGACGTCAACCGCAACCGCTCGCGGGGCACCGCGAGAATCATCAACACCGTCCGCCGCTACAACAGGCGCACGAAGTTCTGGTTCACCGAGACGGGCGCGCTGGCCAGCTTCGGCCGGTCGTTCCCGTACTCAGAGTCGCGCCAGGCGTCGCGAATCAGGAACATGTTCACCTACGCCAGCCGCTACCGCACCCGCGGCGTGCAGCGCGTCTACTCCTACAACTTCTTCGGCATCGAGAACGGCACGACCTGCGGCAGTGGCTGCCGCTTCGATGCGGGCCTCGTGGACCCCGACGGCACGCCCCGGCCGGTCTTCTTCGCATTCAAGCGCAAACTGGGCGCGTACTCGCGCTGAACACCGCCGCGGCATCGCCGGCGGGCGGTAAAGTCAGAGGCGGTGTGCCGGGAAGGCTGGTCGGCGACATGTCGACTCCTACCCGAAATCGAGGGTCTCGCCCGTGCATACCGCGTTCGCCGGCTTGTTTCGCCTCTCAAGACCGGACCAGTCGCCCGATGCATCTGAGCCCGAGCGGCCGTGACGTTCGCGGTCGTCATCTTCGCCGCTGCGCTGATCGTGATCGCGTCCGAGCGGGTGGACCGCACGAAGGTCGCGCTCGTCGGCGCGATGCTCGTCGTGCTGTCGCAGACGATCGACCAGGAGCACGCGATCGAGGCGATCGACTGGGAGACGATCGGGCTGCTCGCCGGGATGATGCTCATCGTCAAGGTGACCGAGCCGACCGGGATCTACACGTTCCTGGCGATCTGGGCGGGGCAGCTGGCGCGCGGCCGGCCGCTGGCGGTGGTGATGTCGCTGGCGCTGTCGACGGCGCTGCTGTCGGCGCTTCTGGACAACCTGACGACGGTTCTGCTGATCGTGCCGATCACGTTCCTGCTGGCCGACGCGCTGGACATCGACCCGATCCCGCTCGTGCTGATCGAGATCATCGCGTCGAACATCGGCGGCACGGCGACGCTGATCGGCGACCCGCCGAACATCCTCATCGCCGGCGCGACCGACCTGACGTTCGCGGACTTCGCCGTCAATCTGGCCCCGATCGCCGCGGTCGCATTCGTCGTCGTCATCGGCATGCTGTACCTCTTCTTCCGCAAGCGCCTGCAGATCGCACCAGAGGCGCGTGAGCGCATCATGGAACTCGACGCGCGCCGCTCGATCGAGGACATGTCCGAGCTCAAGCGCACGCTACCGGTGCTCGTCATCACGATCCTCGCGTTCTTCGTCCACGGCGCGATCGGCGTCGAGCCGGCCACGGTCGCGCTGACCGGCGCCACGATCATGCTGCTGCTGACCCGGCAGACCGTGGAAGAGGCGCTGCGCGGCATCGAGTGGCCGACGCTGTTTTTCTTCGTCGGGTTGTTCGTGATGGTCGGCGCGCTTGAGGAGCGAGGCGCGATCACGGAGGTCGCCGACGGGATGGCCGCCATCACCAACGGCGACCGGACCGCCGAGCTGCTGGGGATCATGTGGGTGTCGGCGATCGGCTCGGGCATCATCGACAACATCCCGTTCACCGCGACGATGATCCCCGTCGTCGAGCAGCTACAGGGCGGCGCTGGCGGCGACGACGCCTATTGGTGGGCGCTGTCGCTGGGTGCCTGCTTCGGCGGCAACTTCACGCTGATCGCGGCGGCCGCCAACGTCGCTGCCGCGGGGATGGCCGATCGCGCCGGGCGGCCGATCAGCTTCCTCACCTTCCTGAAGGTCGGCGTCCCGGCGACGCTCGTCTCGATGCTGCTGGCGACCGGTTACGTCGGGTTGCGATATCTCTAGATCTAGGAGGACGTGCATGAGCCCGCAGAGGATCGCCAGCTCCATCCGCCGCGAGACCTGCGCCACCGAGTGCTGATCATCCCGATCGTGTGCGGAGGGCGTGTCGCGGGCAGTGTCACGCGCGAGGACTTCAGCCGGGCGCGCGCGGAGCGCCTGGCCGCACCGCCATGACCTCACGCTGGATGACGCTGCTGCTGATGACGCGGCTGCTCGCGGCGGCGGTGGCCGTCCTGCTGTTGCTCGTCCACCGCGTCACGACGCACGATGCCGAGCTGATCGTCGCCGTCGTCGCCTACACCGCCGGCTCGCTCGGTGTGCTCATGGCGGTGCCGCGACTGCAGGTCGCCCCGGCGGCGTGGCTCGCCGACGGCGTTCTCGTGCTCGCGCTCGTCGCGGCATCCGAGGACTGGCGCAGCCCGTTCTACGTCCTCATGCTCACGGCGCTGATCCTCCCGTCGACCGGCCAGTCGTTTCGACGCGCGCTCGGCTGGGGCCTGGCGTTCGCGCTGGCCTACCTCGGCGTGGCCGTCTACACCGAGCTCGACGCGAACACCCTGGAGAGCACGATCCGGCTGGAGACGATCGCGACGCACCTCATGGTCCCGCTCGTCGTCGTCCTGGCGCTGGCGTACGCGGCCGACGTGCTCGAGCGCCTGCGCGGCGAGCGGCTGCGCTCCGAGCGGCTGGCGGTGGAGAGCGAGCGCCAGCGGATCGCGTGGGAGCTGCACGACTCCGCCAAGCAGCGCGTCCACGCCGCACACCTCGTGCTCAGCGCGCTGCAGGGACAGGTCGACGGCGCGCAGGCGCAGCTCGTCGGCCACGCGCTCGCCGAGCTGCGTGCCGCCGGCGCCGACATGGACACGAGCGTCGCCGAGCTACGCATGCCGCTGGAGGGCCGCTCGGTGGAGCGGATGCTCAGGCAGCGCGCGGGCGAGCTGGCGCCTGTCAGCGAGGCGCAGATCACCGTGCGGGGAACGCTCGGCGAGCTGCCCGCGCACATCGCGGCGCACGTCTACCGCATAGGCGCCGAGGCCCTGACCAACGCGGTGCGCCACGGGGAAGCCCAGCATGTCGACGTCGCCCTCGCCCGCAACGGCTCGACCGCGACGATCGAGGTGCGCGACGATGGCCGCGGGCTGGCGACGATCCGCCGCCCCGGCTCCAACGGCCTGCGCTCGATGCGCGCCCGCGCCGACACGATCGGAGCGACGCTGTCGCTCGGGCCCGGCGACGGTGGCCGCGGGACGAGCGTCGTACTGTCCTTGTCGACCGATCCCGACCCAGGGAGCTCGAAGCCATGATCCGGATCCTCATCGTCGACGACCACCCAGCGATGCGCGCCGGTCTGACCGCAGTGCTGCGCGCCGAGCCGGGCTTCGTCCCGCTCGACGCCGCCACGTCGGAGAACGACCTGTGGCCCACGCTGAACCGCACGAAGCCCGATGTCGTCGTGCTCGACTACCACCTGCCCGGCGACGACGGGCTCGTGCTCTGCCGGCGCATAAAGCGCCAGGTGCCGCCGCCCGCGGTGTTGCTCTACTCCGCCTACGCCGAGGCCGCCCTGGCGATCCCGGCGCGGCTGGCCGGCGCCGACGGCCTGGTGAGCAAGTCTGCGCCGGCCCACGAGCTCTACGACGCCATCCGTCGTGTGGCGCGCGGCGAGCGCGTGCTGCCGCCGATCTCGCGCGAGCTGCTCGACGACGCCGGCAACCGGCTCAGCCCCGAGGAGTTGCCGATCCTCGGGATGACGATCGAGGACACGCCGCTGCGCGACATCGCGTCGACGCTCGGCGTCGAGCCGACCGAGATCGCGCACCGCATCGACCGAATGATCACGCGCCTGAAGATCGACGTACCGGCGCCGCGCGCCGCGGGGTGACCCCGGCCGAGGATCCGGCTTCTCGCGCGGCGAGGTGAACGCGGTCGGCGCGGAGTGGGCTGCGCGGGGCGCCGCAAGCGCCGCGCGCACGCTCTGCCACGGTGTGCTCAGCAGGTGACCTGTAGATGGAACCCGTAGCGGGTCCCGCCCTCCTCGGTGACGACGACGGTGCTCTTCTCGGTGCCGGCCCCGACGGCGACCGTGGACGCGCGAACGTCGGTCGGTGACGCGGTGTAGGCGCACTTGCTCAGGTCGCCCGTGAACGGCACGGTGAAGACCTGGTTGCCGTCCGCTGTGGTCACGGTGGCCTGCGCATTCGCCGGGACACCGCGGCTGGACGTGATCGCGCCGTCGGCGGCGACGGTTGCGAAGAGCAGGCTGCCCTTCGGGACGAGGTCGTCGATACTCGCCTTCAGGGCGAAGTCCTCAGCGGACCTGCCGTCGAGCCTGTCGGCATTGAGGTTCGCGACCATTCCGGTCGCGTTGGTCGCGAACGGGGGCTTGGCCACGAGCTGGTTGAGATTCAGTCCGAAGCGAAGGACGCCGACGGTCGCGGCGCCCGCCGACGACTGGAAACGGAAGGCGCTGCCGTTGCTGAGGTTGTTCGCGGCGACGCAGGCCTCCGTGCCGGCGCGGGCCCGGCAGCCATAGATCGCACCGCCGCCCGTGGCTGACTTGTTGGACTGTCGCGTCACGAAACCGCCTGTCCCGGCCGAGAAGCCGCCCTGGTTCTGCGCGATGTTGCCGATGATCTGCGTTTCGCGGTTGTAGCCCGCGGTGGCGTTGGCGGTCGGGTTGCGCTCGCCGCCTTCGAGAGCGCCGCCCTCCCCCGCGCCCTGTGCCAGCGGGGTGACGAGCAGGACGAGCCCTGCCGACAAGGCCAGGATGAACCGGCCGCGCGGCGCACCGCGTCTCGGCGACTTCGCAATGGCACGCCGGCGCTGCGGGGCTTCTATCGGTGGCATCAGGTGAGGCTCCTTGTGTGGGAGAACTGATCGGACCGTGGTATGTCCGGCCAGCGCGCGCTGTCTCGCCACGTGTCAGCACGCCGACACCGCGACCGTCGACCGCACTCACTCGGGCGCCTGCACCCCGATGCGATCGAGCGCGTCGCGGAACCGCTCCTGCGCCCGCCCGTCGAGCTGCTCGCGCACCGCGTCGAACGTGGAACGGGCCTCCTCACGCAGCGCATCGATCCGGTCGTCGATCTCGTTGCGGCTCGCCGTTCGCCCGGACGTGACGAGCCTCGACACGTCGCCGGCGGCGCGCCCGATCTCCTCGTTCAGCGACGCGAGGCGCGCGCGAGCACGGTCCGTGACGGGCAGCTTCTGCGCCCGGTCCCGTAGATCGGTGGCGCGCTCGTTGGCGAGCTCGAGCCGGGCCATCGCCTCCTCGTCGTCGATGTCGCCTTTCGCGAATGCCTCGGCCGTCTCGCTGACGTCTGCGGCAAGATCCTGCGTCGCTGCGAGCACGGCCCGGCCCTCCGCCGACAGCTCGCTGTCGCTGTCGCCGTCGACGTCGCTTGCGTCCGCGGTCGTTTCGGTGGGCGGGGCGGTGGTCGTCGTGGGCTGGCCGACGGCGGGCGCGGTGCTCGTCGAAGCTTCGTTGTCGTCGTCGTCGGATCCGCAGCCGGCGACACCCAACAGCGCGGCGGCGGCAATCAAGGGAAGTATGCGTTGTCTCATATGGCTGTCACTTCCCGCGGGAGCGCGGCCGGCGGCGGCCCGGTCAGCGCCCTGACACATCGGAGCCCCGGCAGCGCGGAGCGACCGGCGCGTCGATGTCATGGCGCTGACGTAGCCGAAGCGGCGCGGTCACGCGACGGGTAGCTCACGCCGCGTCGAGTGATCCGAGGAGGAGCGAATGCCGGCCAGCCGCGCCCGCGGGCCGATGTCAACGACGGGTTCGCCCGAACGCGGCGGCTCATGAGCCGGCCGCGCGTCGGCGCGTGGATCGGCGCCGTCGACCTTCTCGTCCTCGTCTGGGTGGTTGCCTGGCTGCTGCTGGGGCTGCGGGTCCACGACGAGGTCGAGGGCCTGACCGAGCTCAGCACGACGATCTCGCGCGCCGGCGGCGCGGTGGAGGAGACGGGACGGGCACTCGGCGATCTGAACATCCCGCTCGTCGGCGATCGCATCGACCGCACCGCAGATGAGGTCACGGCCGTCGGCCGCGAGACGCGCGTCAGCGGCCGGACCGCTCGCGACAGCATCGCCGACTTGAGCACGCTGCTCGGCCTCTCCGTCGCACTCATCCCGTCGAGTGCCATCTTGTTCGTGTACCTCCCGGTGCGTGTCGCGCGCGTGCGCGAGCGCCGCGCCCTGCGTCGACTCCTCGCGCGCTTCGGCGACGACGAGTCGCTCGACCGGCTGCTCGCGCATCGTGCGTTGCAGACGATGAGCTACCGGCGGCTGCAGGCCGTCGGCGAGCGCCCGTGGGCGGACCTCGCCGCTGGACGATATGCCCGGCTCGCCGCGGCCGAGCGGCGCCGGCTGAACCTCGAGCACACCGCTCGCTGATCCGCATGTCCGATCGCTTCGCTCGCGTCGTCGTTGCCGCGCGGGTCCCGATCGTCGTCGCCTGGATCGTCGCCGCCGTCGCCGTGACGCTGGCGCTGCCGTCGATCCGAGAGGCGCAGGTCGGCGCGCTCGGCGACCTTGTCCCGGCGGGCGCGGAGGCGATCGAAGCCGAGGAGCGCGCCGCGAACCTGTTCCTGTTTCCGTTCCTGAGCCGCACGATCGTCGTGGCCCGGGACGCGGATGGGTTGACGCTTGGCGATCAGGCGCGCGCGGCGGTGGAGGTGGCGCGACTGGATCGCGGCGAGCTGCCCGCACTACGCGAGACGCGCGGCTACGCGCTGTCCAACGGCGTCGGCGACGTTCCGCTCATACGCGAGCGATCGACGACGCTGCTGACGCCGTTGCTGTTCCCGCCGAGTGTCGGCCGCGACGGACGCAACGGCGCGGCCGTCCGCTTTGGCGAGCAACACGTGCAGCCGGCGGTCGGCGAGGACGCATACGTCGGAGTCACTGGGGCGATCCCTGCCCGCGCCGCTCAGGCCGAGGTCATCGAGGAGCATCTGCCGCTGTTCGAGGGCGCGACGCTGCTGTTCGTCCTGGTGGCGGTCGGCTTGTACTTCCGCGCGGTGCTCGCTCCGCTCGTCAACCTCGCGGCCGTCGCCATCGCGTACGTCGTGTGCGTCCGGCTCGTCGCGACGATCGGCGCGGCGCTCGGAGTGTCGGTTCCGAGCGAGGTCGAGCCGGTCATCGTCGCCCTGCTGTTCGGCGTGGTGACCGACTACTCGTTGTTTTTCCTCTCGCGGTTTCGCCGCCGCTTGGACAGCGGCGACGACCCGGATGCCGCGGCCCGGGCAACGACAGCCGAGCTCACGCCGATCATCCTGACCTGCGGCCTGGCGGTGGCGGCGGCCTGCGCGGCGCTCGTCGTCGCAGAGCTCGGGTTCCTGCAGGCGTTCGGACCCGGCCTCGCGCTCGCGGTGCTGATCGCGATGGCGGTCGCGATGACGTTCGTGCCCGCCTCGCTGGCGCTGCTGGGCAGGCGACTGTTCTGGCCGCACCGCCCGAGCAGCCGGCCCGCCCCGGCAGAGGTCACGGAGGGAGCCATGGGCCGCGTGGTGCGGTGGGCGGTGCTCAAGCCGCGGACCGCGATCGCCGCGTCGCTGCTCGCCCTGGCGGCCATGGCGGCACCGATCGCCACGATCGACCTCGGCAACCCGCTGATCCGCGGCCTGCCCAGCGACAGCGAGCCGCGTCGCGCGTACGCCCAGGCGTCGGCCGGCTTCGTGCCCGGCGTCCTGTCGCCGACCGTGCTGCTCGTCGAAGCCGGCGGCATCACGCACGAGCGCGCGGCGCTCGCGCGCCTGCAGCGCCTGCTGGCCGCTCAGCCCGGCGTCGCCCAGGTTCTAGGTGTAGTTCGCAGGAGCGTTGTTCTGTCCGGGCCTCCTCGGAGGCTGCGAGTTGCGAAGCCTGCAACCTGCCGAAGGAGACCCGGGAGTGACACTGCATCAGAACGCCAAGACGTGTCCCGCTAGCCGTGTGTTGATGGCTCGCAGGGTGCTTGAGGAGGGGTGGTCGCTGGCGGCGGCCGCCGAGGCGGCCGGCGTCAGCGAGCGTCGCTGCTGGGAGTGGGTGCGTCGTTACCGCCAGGGCGATCACGAGCTCGCTGATCGGTCCTCGCAGCCCAAGACGATCCCGGCCAAGACGCCGCCCGAGCGTGAGGAAGCGATCCTGGTGTTGCGAGAGCTGCGCTTCACGGCTGCGCAGATCGCCGAGGTGCTCGGGATGGCGCATTCGACGGTCTCAGCCGTCCTCAAGCGTCACGGCAAAGGCCGCCTACCACGCTTGGACGCTGATGAGCCCGAGCATCGCTACGAGCGCCCGATGCCCGGCGAGCTGGTGCACATCGACGTCAAGAAGCTCGGCCGCATCAGAGGCGTCGGCCACCGCGTGACCGGCTCACGCGCCAAGGCAAGGCGCACGCGCGGCGCCGGCTGGGAATTCGTGCACGTCTGCGTCGATGACTGCACCCGGCTGGCCTACGTCGAAGTGCTCGACGACGAGCGCAGCGATTCGGTCATCGCGTTCTTGCAGCGCGCCGTCGCGTGGCTTGCAGAGCACGGCGTGATCGTCGCGCGCGTCATGACCGACAACGGCGCCGCCTACCGATCGCACGCACATGCCGCCGCGTGCCGGCAGCTGGGGCTCAGACACCTCTTCACCGCGCCCTACCGGCCCCGCACCAACGGCAAAGCAGAGCGCTTCATCCGCACCCTGACCGACGGCTGGGCCTACGGCGGCGTCGACGCCACGAACGCTGGGCGACGCGCGCGCCTACAGGCCTGGCTGACCTACTACAACTTCCACCGCCCGCACCGGGCGCTCGGCGGACAACCACCCGCCCAACGCCTCGCCGAACGGAACAACGCTGCTGGCGCCTACATCTAGGGCCGCCATTGAACCCGACCGACCGGGAGCTCGGGGCGCTGCTCGCCCAGAACGGGGACGCAGCGCGATACGTCATCGCGTTCACGGCCGATCCCCTCGGCAGCATCGCGATCAGGCGGCTGGACGCCTTGCGCGACCGGATCGACATTCTCCTCGAGCAGGCGGGGGTGCCGCAGGCAACCGCCGGCTTCGCCGGCGACACGGCACTGTCTCAGGAGACGATCCAGAACACGGTCGCGGACCTTTGGCGTGTGGTTCCGGCGGTCCTGCTTGCGGTCTTGCTGGTGCTCGTCGTCTTCCTGCGCGGTTTGGTGGCGCCGTTGTACCTGGTTGCCGCTGCGGCGCTCGCTCCCGTCGCGGCGATCGGACTGGGCGTCGGGCTGTTCGAGCTGCTCCTGGACGGCGAGGAGATCGCCTACTACGTCCCGGTCACGGCCGGTGTCCTGCTCGTCGCGCTCGGCTCGGATTACAACATCCTGCTCGTGGGGCGCGTCTGGGACGAGGCGCAGCGTCGTCCGCTGCGGGCGGCCACGATCGCCGCGGGCGTCGGGGCGGCGCGTGCGATCTCGGCCGCCGGGATCGTGCTGGCGTTCTCGTTCGCGGCGCTCGCACTCGTACCGCTGCTGGCGTTCAGGCAGCTGGCGTTCGTCATGGCCACCGGCCTGCTGATCGACGCGTTCCTCGTGCGAACCGTCCTCGTACCTGCCGTGATATCCGTCGCCGGCTATCGCAGCGAGTGGCCAGGACGGCGCCTCCGGCGCACGAGCTCGCCGACGCCACTCTCACCTGGTGCAGTACCGGCACCGCTGCCACCGGTGCCAGTCACACCGACCGCGGCCACGGCAATCGCCTCTCGACCGCCCACCGCGGCCTCGTCGGAGCCGGACTCGGGTTCGCGGTCCGTCCGACCGTGTCTGCTTGCGGGCGCGACCGCCCTGGGCGCCGCTCTCGGCGCCGCCCTCGCTGCGCTCGTGCTGCATCGCCGCTCTCGCCGGACGAATAGGCGCAGGCGCCGCTGACGACCGGCACACGCGCGCGAGCAGCTGTAGAGGTCCCGCCAGACCATGCGCCCCCAGCGGCCATGCCGCACCGAGCTCCCTCGGTCAGGCCGCCAGGGTCGACTCCGCCGCGCCCTCGCGCTCGTGCAGCGGCGGCTGGCCGAGCAGCATCCACCCGCGATCCGGCCGGCGGGCGATCTCGCCGGCGCGGACCAGCCGCTGCAGGGCGGTCGACGTCGTCGGCCGGTGCAGGCACGCGAGCTGCCCGAGCAGTTCGTGCGTCAGCGGCAACGGCAGAACGACTCCCCGCGGCGTCATCCGTCCCCACCGCTCGGCAAGGTGCCAGAACAGCGAAAGCAGCCGCGTCTCGGCCTGCCGGGTTTGGACGATCGCCAGCTGAACGGCGAGTGCCCGTGACCGCTGTGTGCTGCGCGCGACGAACGCCACCATGACGCTCGGCCAGCGGCTGAGCAGAGCGGTCAGGCGCTCGTCGAGGATCGCCAGCGTGGTTGGCTGCAGCACGCGCCACGTGCTCTGACCGTCGACCACGCCGGCTCCAGCCGGCTGCCAGGGCCGCAGGAGGTCGCCGGCGCCGAGCAGCTCGGGGCAGTCCCTGCCGCGGACGCAGATCGACCGGCACAGCAGTCCTTCGAGGACGAGCAGGCCGAGTCCGCCGGCGTAGTCGCCGGCACCGGTCGGCGGCGACCACTGCCCGCATGGAAGGTCCATGCGCCGCGCGACGGCGCGCAGTCGCAGCAGCTCTGCTGTCCTGGCGTCGATGCCTGCCAGCAGGTCGGGCTCGTACTGGAACACCCGCACGGCGTTTGACCGCAAGCGCCGAGCCGCACCGGCCGGCCAGTGCGTCTGCGTGCTGCTGTCCGCAATCATGGCGTCTCCTGCAGATGGGATCTACGTGTTCTCTGGATCCCCCGAACGCAGGGCGCGGAGTCTGGTGGCCAGCCACCATTCACCCGCCGATGGCTCCCCCATTCAGCGTTCTGGCCCAGTGCCGAGGTAGCGACCCCGGAACAGGCGTATCGCGTCGATCGTGGCGTCGGTGAAGCGTCCGCAGCCCAGCAGTCGGCGATACGCGGCCACGGCGACTTCGTAGCGCATGCCGCTCACGTCGGGCGTGACGATCGTGCCGTCCGGCACCGCCGTCTGGAGGGCGCGCAGCTGCGCGCGGCGGCCGGCGTCGACGGTGTCCTTGCGGTAGGAGATCACGATCACCCCACGGCGCAGCGCGGCCGTCAGTTCGTTCGACCGGTGGCGCGTCGTCATAGAACCGTGTCCGCGCGGGCGGCGCACGAGGGCCGTCGACGGGTGGCGTGAGCTGCTCGCCGGCACGCATCCGGCGCACTTCGCA
Source organism: uncultured Actinomycetes bacterium (assembly GCA_963830085.1). GTDB lineage: Bacteria > Actinomycetota > Thermoleophilia > Solirubrobacterales > Solirubrobacteraceae > CADCVQ01. Next base: position 29,062 of record CAWHLF010000017.1, read on the forward strand.
GCCGCTGGCTCGCACGGCCTTCACGAGCTGAATCTCGCGCACCGGTGGCAGCGGCGTGCGCTCCGCGTCGACGCCGCCCAGGGCAGCGACGACGAGTCCGGCGACAACCGCGCCGATCGCAACGCAGGCCGCCGCGTAGCGCGCTATCGCGGGAACTCGTGCCATGCCCCCTCGTCTCTGCTGTCGTGTGGCGCCATCGCAAGTCCTTCCAAGCACGGTTCCCGACCGCGCCGGCAACCACCCCCGCTCCGTCAGCGTGCGGACCGCGGTGTGTGTGCGCCGGACCGTACGCTTCAGTCGTGCACGCGCGGTACGTTCCGCTGTTCTGGCGTCTGTTCATTCCAAACGCCACCGTGCTCGCGGCTGCGGCGTTCGTGCTCCACCTGCAGCCCGCAAACGGACGCGTACCGGTGATCGTCGGCGGGCTGGTGATGATGCTGGTGGTCAATCTCGTGCTCATGCGCCGGGCGGTCACGCCGCTCGAACGGCTCACGGACCTCATGCGCCGCGTGGACCCGCTGCGTCCGGGCGAGCGGATCCCGCCACCCCGAGCCGAGTCCGAGGTCAGCGTCCTCTCGCAGACGTTCAACGAGATGCTCGATCGATTGGAGACCGAGCGCCGCGAGAGCCTGCACCGAGCCCTGTCGGAGCGAGAGGCCGAACGTCGCCGTGTCGCCGATGAGCTGCACGACCAGATCGGCCAGAACCTGACCGCGCTCGCCCTGCAGCTCGACCGGCTTCACAAACGCTCGCCGGACGAACTGCGCGGGGAGATCATCGATCTCCGCGACAGTGTGCTGGCAGCCGTCGACGACGTGCGAGGGGTCGTGCGGACACTGCGTCCCGAGGGGCTCGACGCGCTCGGGTTGCCGGCGGCGCTCACGAGCCTCACGACGCGTCTGACGCAGCGAACCGGGATCCGTATCGTCCGCGAGTTGCAGCGCGACCTGCCGGCGCTGGACGACGATCAGGAGCTCGTCCTGTACCGCGTCGCGCAGGAGAGCATCACCAACGCGATCCGGCATGCCGAGGCGAGCTGCATCGCAATCGAGCTCAGCGCGAACGGGGAGCTTGTCGAACTGACGGTTTGTGACGACGGCATCGGAATCGACGAGCACCGAGGCGGAAGCGATGGCGGGATTCGCGGTATGCGCGAGCGGGCGCTGTCGGTCGGCGGGCGCCTCGTCGTGCAGCGTCGCGCGGGCGGTCCTGGGACGGAGGTGCGGCTCATGCTGTCATGCAGGACATGACGGTCCGGATCCTGCTCGCGGACGACCACGCGGTCGTGCGTCATGGTCTGCGCCTGACGCTCGAGGAGGAGCCGGACTTCGAGGTCGTGGCCGAGGCCAGCGACGGCGCCGCGGCGGTCGACGCGGCGCTGCTCGCCGACATCGACCTCGCGATCCTCGACATCTCGATGCCGCGGCTGACGGGCATCCAGGTCACCCGCCAGCTCGCCGAGCACCGGCCGGACCTGCGCGTCCTCATCTTGTCGATGCACGACAACGAGCAGTTCTTCTTCGAGGCGCTGCGCGCGGGAGCGTCCGGTTACGTGCTGAAATCGTCGGCGCACGAGGATCTCGTCGCCGCCTGCCGCGCGACGATGCGCGGCGAGCCGTTCCTCTACCCGCGCGGGGTCGCGGCACTCGTGCGCGAGCATCTCGAGCAGGGCAGAGAATCCATCGAACCCGACCCACTGTCGCCGCGCGAATCCGAGGTGGTGAAGCTGATCGCGGAGGGCCTGACGAGCCGCGAGATCGGGACCCTGCTGAGCATCAGCGACAAGACCGTGGAGCGCCATCGCTCGAACGTGCTCGAGAAGCTCGGCCTGAAGGACCGCGTCGCGCTGACGCGCTACGCGATCAGGCGTGGGCTCGTCGATCCGTGAGCGTGCCTGCGTAGCCTTCCCCGGCGAAGTCCAACCGCTCGCGCAGCCCGCACAGGTCAAAGACGCGCTGGACGGCGGGAGGGCCGTCGATCAGCGCGAACTCGTGCCCGTCGCGGACGGCGACATCGTGCTCCATGACGAGCAGTCGCAGGCCCGCAGAGCCGAGGAACTCGAGCTCGCGCAGGTCGATCACGATCCGCGCAAAGCCCGCTCCCCGCAGATCGTGCAGTATGTCCTCGAGTTCGGCGACGGTCGCCACGTCAAGCTCGCCAACCGGTACGACCCGGACGCAGTCGCGCTCCGGGTATAGATCGACACGGAGTTGGGCGTCGCTGTGTGGCAGTCGGTGGTCGGTCTTGGCCATCTGCGCGTCTCCCGTCGACCGGTCGCACCCTAACGCCGCCCGATCCAGCCGGCGAGCGTGAATCGTGGATCGGTCATGTGGCTGACAACCCCTTCAGCCGGGGCGGCTGTCCGCGCAATGACACCGGCGATCGCCAGACGTTCGGCGGGCGGGCAGGTCCGGGAAGCGCTGTTGGCGCGCAGTCAACCGAGCGGAGGAGCAGATCATGAGAGAACGACGACGCGCTTGGCGCAGGGCGGGTGTTGCGTGCGGCATGGCTGCTGCGGCTGCTTCGGCGGCCGCGCTGACCGCACCCACCGCCAACGGCATCATCGTGGAGTACCCGCCCGACCCTTCGGCGACCGCGGTCGCCCGTGCGATGGCGGTGGATCCCAGCGTGGTACGGCGCGCGGTGTTCTCGGCGGTCCCGCCCGGCTCGAAGCCCGCCGCCGTCTCCACCACGCGACTGGCCGGCTTCCCGCGCCCCCTCAGCGGCGCCTCCTACGCGATCCTCACCAACGGCAACGCGCGCCGCGCCGACGACGCCAACACCACTGGCGACTCCGGTTCCACGGCCGGGGGACCATCCATCCGTGGTGCTCGCGACGTCACGATCATGCGCATCGATCTGCGCATCCCGAACAACGCCAACTGTCTCTCGTTCCGGTTTCGCTTCCTGTCGGAAGAATACCCGGAGTTCGTCGGTGACGAGTTCAACGATGCGTTCATCGCCGAGCTCAATGCGTCGAACTGGACCGCAGCTACGAAGCAGGACCCGAGCATCGACGCACCGCGCAACTTTGCGGTCACCTCTGGCGGCCAGCCGATCCGCATCAACCGCGCGGGCGCGACCGCGATGACCGCATTCCGCGCCAAGGGCACGACGTACGACGGCGCGACGAGGATCCTTCGGGCATCGACCCGCGTCAACCGGGCCACGCGCCATCTGTACCTCTCGATCTTCGATCAGGGCGATCGAATCTACGACTCGGCGGTGTTCATCGACAAGCTCGTCGTCGGCCGGCGCAGCCGGTGCGCGACGGGGGTCGCTGTCGAGAAATGAGCCGTGGGCGCATGCGCCGGGCCTGATCGCTCGCGCCGCCGCCGAGGAGGGCAAGAACGACCACAATCGCGCCTGCGACCGCCTCGTTGCCACGGGCGGTCGCGGACTGCGCGAGCCAGAGCGCCGACAGAACTGGCCCCGATCGCGACGCTCGGAGGGGTTCTTCCGCGCGTGCCGGTGGAGCCCTGCGGGATCTACCGCCGGCGGGCCCTCGACTGGACGCCGCTCGAACACCCGCGCTCGACGATGCACCTGCGGGCGGCAACAGCGTCAAGAGCATGTGGAGCGACCCCGGTGTCATCCAGCTGACAACCGCGTGTCACGCCGCGGCCGGCCGGGGTTCATAGCGAGATGCGCTTCCTGCCTTGCCTGGCGATGATGCTCACCGTGGCCGGTGCTTCGGCCGCGCCGGCCTGCGCGCGCGACGACGCGATCACGATCTTCGAGGCGCCCCGCGAACTGCGCTCCGGCGATGCGGTGCTACGCGCGATGACACTCGACGAGATCCGCGACCTCGACGCCGGCTGGCTGCGCGTCGTCCTGTACTGGCGCGACGTCGCGCCGACGCCCGAGCAGCAGGACGTCCCGCTGTTCAAGGAGCGCGATCCACGTGGCTACGACTGGTCGGTCTACGACCCCATCATCAAGGGCGCGGACGCGCGCGGGCTACGGGTGCTGCTGACGCTGAGCGGCCCCGTCCCGATGTGGGCGACGAAGGCCCGGCGCGATCACGTGACGCGTCCGAGCGCCACACGCTTCGGCCGGTTCGCCGAGGCGGCCGGGCGCCGGTACGGCGCGATCGTCGACGCGTGGGCGATCTGGAACGAGCCCAACCACCCCAAGTTCCTGCGCCCGCAGTGGACCGGCTATCGGACTCCGACATCCGCCGTGATCTACCGCCGTCTGTTTCAGCACGGTGAGCGCGGCCTGGCCGCCGCAGGGATCGGCTCCGTGCCGGTCCTCTTCGGCGAGACGGCGCCGCGGGGAACGGGTCACGTCGTGCATCCGCTCGTCTTCCTGCGCCGCTCGATGTGTCTCAACAGCCGGTACCGGCTGGGCCGTGGATGCCGACGACTGCGCGCAGACGGCTACGCCCACCATCCCTACACCACGCGTTCGGGCCCGTTCTTCCGCCCGCCCAACCGCGACGACGTCACGATCGGATCGCTGTCGCGCCTGAACCGGGCCTTGGCGCGCGCCGGTCGCGCCGGCGCCGTGCGCGACGGGCTCCCGCTATGGCTGACCGAGTTCGGAATCCAGTCGCTGCCCGACCGGCAGGTCGGCGTGCCCGAGACCAAGCAAGCCGAGTTCCTCGCGCTGTCGGAGCGGCTCGCGCGACGCAACCCCCGCGTCGTCAGCTTCTCGCAGTACCTCATGCGCGACTCGGCCGCGGTCGCCGGTGCGACCGCCGCCACCACGCGCCATCCGGGCTTCGAGACCGGCCTACGTACGAGCGCAGGCGACCCCAAGCGCGCGCTGCGCGGCTTCCGCCTTCCGCTCGCGGCGCTGCACGGGCGCCCGCACACGACCCTGTGGGGCTTCGTCAGGGGGGCAGGAGCTGTGACGCGGGTGAGGATCGAATACCGCAACGGCAACACCGACGCCTGGCGAACGCTGAAGTACGACCGCACGAACCGGCACGGCATCTGGACGACGAGGACACCGCGGCGCCACGACCGCCGCTACCGCGTGCAATGGACAGACGCGGCGGCTCGCGTCTGGGTGGGCTCCCCCACGCGCTCCTACGCTCGCTCGCGCTGACCGCCGAGCATGATGGCAACCGAACGCCTCTCCGCCGCGACGCAACGGTTCCTCACGGAGGACATCCACTCTGTCATGCAGCTCGAACTCGTCCTGCTGTTGCATCGCAACGCCGATCGTCTGTGGAGCGTCGCCGCAGCCGCGCGCGAGGTGAGGGCGCCTCAGCCTTGGGTCGAGGACCAGCTGAAGGGGATGGTCGCGCTCGGGCTGGTCGAACTGATCTTGGAGGACGATCCGAGCTACCGCTTCGATCGCGGCGCAGCGCTCGCCGCCGCCGTCGACGAGATCGCACTGTGCTTCCCGCAGTGGCGGACGAGCGTCATCGCGCTGATCCACCGCCCGCGCCCGGCCGACCCGCACTTCTGACGCCTCCCGCGCCGGCAGCACCGCCGGCGAGCTCACTCGCCGTTCGTGACGATGCTGGCCAGTTCAGTCCCAGCGCCGGGCGCGGTCCACAGCGCCCGCCACTCGCCGGGTGCCGCCGACGGCGCGACGCGGGTCGCGGTGTAGTAGCCAAGTGGGTCGATCGCGACAGCGTCCCCGACGGTGGCCCACGGCGCCGAGCCGTCTCGCGGTCGCCACTGGATCGCGACGACGTCCGCCACGCCGTTGGGCATGAACCGCAGCTGGCCCCAGACGTTGAACGCCGGCAGGCTGGCGGCAGCGGTCGGCGTCCTGGCCACCATGAACGGCATCGCGTACGCGTAGGCCGCCGGTTTCGCCTCGGCGCGCTGTGTGATGAGCCCCGACTGGTACGTCGACCAATACGACTTCGTGCCCCTGCGGTGCTTCTTCAAGGGGGCGACGTCGGCGAGCAGGAACTGCGACTGCGCGGCGACTCGCGGCTGCGTCCACGCGAGGTACTCGCCGAGTGTGTTGAACTGCGCTTGGGCGAGCGGCGGCACCCCCGAGAAGCGGTCGGGGGGCGAGGTCTCGTAGCCGAACTCGGTCATGTACAGCGGCAGTCCCGCCGGCAGGTTGCCGGTGGTGGCGGCCAGCTCGTCGAGCAAGGCGCCGAGCTCTGAGACGTTGGCCATCGTCAGCGCGTCCGGCGCGCGATGGCGCTGCGTCGGAGCCAGCTTCTTCGTGTACGGATGGTGCGCGTAGCCAGTGGCCCGCAAAGGGCCCTTCTTGCTGAAGTCATCACAGTCGCGCAGGCGCGCCGACGTGCCGCTGTACGCGCGGCCGTCCGATCTGACGCACATGAGCTCCCGCAGGAACCGCTTCGGATACATCGGCGCTCGCTCGCTGCGCCGCCGCGACCCCAGCGGGGCAGTCTCGCCGAGCAGGACGGTGTCGTTGTCGGCACGGTGGCCCGTGGCGACGAGGCCCTCGTACCCGCGCTGCACGAGCTCGCGGAAGATCGCCGGCGACGCCGGAACCCACCGGCCTTTGCGCTTCTCCCACTGCGGTGACAGCCAGCCCGCCTGGTTGGGTTCGTTCCACAACGACCACACGCTCACGCGCGGCAGCACCCCGCGCTCGCCGTTCTCGTCGCGATACGTGCCGTCGAAGCGGCGTCCCACGGCCATGACGAACTGCTTGAAGGCACCGGCCTTCGGCTTGTAGGACGCCAGCAGCCGGCGCAGGCGCTTGGGCGGCGTGCGCTGAGCCCAGATCGGCCCCGGGCCGGTGACGTTGAAGTAGACGCGCAGGCCACGTCGAGTCGCTGCCTTGACGAGATTGTCGTAGCGATCCCAGTTGCCGCGCGGGTACGTTCGCGGGTTCTGAGCGTCGAAGCCGCGGCGCTGTCGCAGGGCGCGCTTTCTCGCGTTGCCCTTGAGCTTCTCGACGTCCCGGAGCCGGGGGTGGGCGAACTCCGCGACGGTCCGCCAGAGAACGGTGACGCGGACGGTGTCGACCCCCATCGCCTTCATCTTCGTCAGCGCTCGGGCGGCGACGTGATCGGAGCGGTACAGCAGCAGGTTGTCGTCCATCATGATCGACATCTGCGTCGGGCTCGCGTTCGCGGACGTCGGCGCGAGGAGCGGCGCGATCATGAGCGCGGCCACGAGCAGTAGTCGTCCTGGCGTCATCGTTCCCCCTGCGAGCGTGAGGTGCGGCGGCCCGAACGGCGCGGCCGTGTGCTTGTGGTCGACACGGCCGCGCGGTCGGAAGTTCCGGCGGCGCGTCGATGAGCGCGGGGATGTGTCAGCCAGCTGACACATCGCGGCCCGCGTCGTCGTCAGTCGTCACAGTCCGCGGCGGGAAGCGTCGAGTGATCGAGGCTGCTCCGACCACCAGGCCGTTGAGCAGCCCGCGCCCCCCGCCGCCTACGGCAGCGGAGAGACCTGCGACCAGGCCGCCGAGGAAGAAGGCGCCGGCGCCCGCCGCGACGCCCCAGACCCACGCCCCCTCGGGAGGACGTCGTTGTTCGTCCGTTGACCGACAACGCACCGGCCGGTGCCTGTGAGGAGGGGTAGTCGGGCGGCGTGCCGTTGCGACTCCCGACCGCTTCGCTGGCAATGCTCGCCGTCGTGTTCCTTCTCGCGGCGTGCGGCGACGACGACGGCGCCCAGCGCGACTTCCCGGACGCTTCTCGAACCGCAGGAGTCCCGCCGCCGGGCGCAGGCGTGGATGAGGACGAGGCGGCTCCCATCGGCGCGTCGATCCACCTCGACGGGTTGACGTACACGCCACAGATCACGCGGCAGCTCAACCCCCACATCAAGCCCGACCAGGCGCTTGTCGATGGCCGTCGCGCAGGCGACGACCGGATGTGGCTGGGCGCGTTCATCCGCGTCTGCAACGAGGACGATCGGGTCCGCGTGCCATCTCGACGCCTGGCACTCGTCGGAGCCTTCGGTCAGCGGATAGCTCCGAGCGAGCTTCCGCCCACGAACCCGTTCGAATACGACCCACGACGGTTGCCAACGGACCGTTGCCTGCCCGAACCCGGCTCGGTCGCCGATCGCGTGATCGACGGCGCCCTCGTGCTGTTCAACGTCCCGGTCGAGTTCTTCAGCGAGCGTCCCGTGGCACTTGAGGTCACATCCGTCTCCGGAACACGCAAACGGGTCATCGTCGACCTCTGAGGGCGTCGCGGCAGCTCCTGCCGCTGCGTCACCGCGCGGACAGGACATGTTTTGCCCGCGGGCTCAGCGCAACGGCACGCGTGTCGGTGGAAGCACGCCGGTCGGGCCAGGCCCGTCGCCGGAATCACAACAACGCCGAGAACGTGTCGCAGTCGTTCGGGTCGCCGCTCTCGAAGCCGCGCACGAACCACTCGCGCCGCTGCTCGGACGACCCGTGCGTCCACGTCTCGGGATTGATCCGGCCGCTCGTGCGCGCCTGGATCCGGTCGTCGCCGACGGCGGCCGCCGCGCGCAGCCCCTCCTCGAGGTCGCCGCGCTCGAGCAGTCCGCGCTCGTACGTCGAATGGCCCCAGACGCCGGCGTAGCAGTCCGCCTGCAGCTCCATCGCGATCGACAGCTCCTGCGGCTCCTCCACTTGCTCCGTCATCGCCCGCTGCACCTGGGTCGTGGTCCCGGTGATGTTCTGCACGTGGTGGCCTATCTCGTGGGCGATCACGTATGCGTGGGCGAAATCGCCGCGCGCCCGGAACTCCAGCTCGAGCTGAGGGAAGAAGTCGAGATCCAGGTACACCCGGCGATCGAGCGTGCAGTAGAACGGACCGGTCGCGTCCGTGGCCGTCCCGCACCCGGTCGACACCTGCTCGTCGAAGACCACGATCTGCGCCGGCACGTACTCCCGGCCGCTGCGCTCGAACGTGCCCCTCCAGAAGGACTGGATGTCCTTGGACAGGAACCGCAGGAAGGCCACCAGCTCCTGCGCGAGATCCGGAGCCGCCTCGATCTCCACTCCGACGCGCTGCGCGGAAGGCGGCGGGAGCGGCTCGAACGGATCGTCGTAGGAGAAGGCGTCGCCGCCGACCTGCGACGCGATCACGAGCGCGGCTGCGACGGCGAGCAGGGCGACGATCGCGGCCGCTTTGAGCACCATGCCCTACGCGGTAGGCCCGCACCGGGGCTCTCCAACCCCGACACGGCGGTCTGCCGCATTGACCGCCCCGTCGCACGGCCTACGAACGTGGGTGACCGAGAGCCGACAAGGGGCGCACAGATGAACGCACCGGCATATCGCGGCATTGCTGAGGTCCCAGGTGGGAACGCCGTCGCCATGAGCGAGCAGGCGCTGTGGGAGCGCCATGCCGAGCTGGGCGAAGCGTGGACACGCAGCGCCCTGGTCGAGCGCTTCCTCCCGCTGGCCCGCTCGATCGCGCGCCGCTACGAGAATCTCGGCGAGCCGACGGAGGACCTCAACCAGGTCGCTTTCCTCGCGCTCATCCATGCCGTCGATCGCTTCGACACGAGCCGTGGCTGCGCGTTCACGAGCTTCGCGGTACCGACGATCGTCGGCGAGCTCAAACGCCATTTCCGCGACCGGGGCTGGGCGGTGCGCCCGCCGCGCAGCCTGCAGGAGCTGTCGCTGCGGGTCGACCGTGCGACGAGATCGCTGACGCAGCAGCTCGATCGCCAGCCGACGGTCGCGGAGATCGCGCAAGCGCTCGATCGCGACGTCGAGCACATCCTCGAGGCCCAGCGCGCACGCGTCGGGCGCAGCGCGTTGTCGCTTCACGCGCCGAGGGGCGCAGATCTGGGGCCGGCGCTCGAGGACGAATGCGGCCGCGAGGACGACGGCTACCACCGCGCCGAGTCGCGCGCGGTGCTCGATCGCCTCCTGACGTTGCTGCCGGCACGGGACCGCGAGGTCATACGCCTGCGCTTCGTGGCCGACATGACGCAGGCGGAGATCGGCGACGCGCTCGGGATCAGCCAGATGCAGGTCTCACGCATCCTGCGCAGTGCGATCGACCGCCTCAGGGAGATCGTGCACCAGCAGGAGCGGCTGCAGCGGGCCCGTCGCTGCGCGTGATACGGCGCGGCGTCCCCGCCGACCGCGCCACGAGCCCGGGCGGCGGGACGTGCGCGCGAACCTCCGCGAGCACGACCCGCCATGCATGTCATACGCGCTGGGCGCTGACCATCCAGAGCTGCTCCTCGAGCGTGTTCACCACGTCGATGAGCAGGTCGTTGCTGACGTCGTCGAGCTCGCCGCTCTGCTCCATCGACTTGCGCGCCGCCGCGACCGCCTCCGCCAGCACACCGGTGAGGTAGTCGACCACGAACCCGTCCTCGAGCGGCCCGGCGATCTCGCTCGCGTCGAACGGCGAGTGCTCGGCGATCGTGGCCACGCGCCCGTCGGGCGAGACGCCGAGCATGACCGCCCGCTCGGCAACGCGGTCGCCGAACGCGCGCCAGGCGTCCACGAGCTCGTCGAGCTGGAGGAGATCGTCGCGTCGGTCCCCGTGCTCGTCGACTTCTGGGCGCCCTGGTGCGGCCCATGCCGCATGGTCTCACCCGTCGTCGAGCAGATCGGACGCGAGTACGCCGGCCGCCTGAAGGTCGTCAAGCTCAACATCGACGAAGCACCGGCGATCGCCGCGCGCTACGCCATCCAGGGCATCCCGCAGCTCGTCCTCATCAAGGACGGCCAGGAGGCCGACCGGCTCGTCGGCGCCGTCCCTCCCGCGCAGCTGCGCGCGATGATCGAGCGTCACGTCACGGCCGTCGCGGAGTCACCGGGCGTCAGCGGCTGACGCCGAGCACCTTCTCCAACGTCACCGGCAGGTCGCGCACCCGCACCCCGGTCGCGTCGTACACCGCGTTGACCACCGCAGCCGCGGCGCCCACGATCCCGATCTCGCCGACGCCCTTGGCGCCCATCGGGTTGACGTAGGGGTCGTCCTCGTCGATCCAGGTCGCGTCGAGCTCGCCGATGTCGGCGTTGACGGCGACGTGGTACTCGGCGAGGTCGGCGGTCACGAAGTCGCCGTAGCGGGGGTCGACGATGCTCTCCTCCAGCAGCGCCATCGACACGCCCCAGGCCATCGCGCCGAGCAGCTGCGAGCGGGCGGTCTTGGCATTCAGGACGCGGCCGACGGCGAAGACGCCGGTCATCCGGGGGACGCGGATCTCACCGGTGTCGGCGTCGACGCGGACCTCGGCGAACTGCGCGCCGTGGCCGTACATGGCGTACTGCTCGGCGTACGGGTTCTCGCCGGCGTCGGCGGTCGCCTCCGGCGTGCCGTCCGCACGCAGCTTCCGCGCCGCGTGGACGATCGCGGTTCCCCACGAGGCCGTGCCCTGCGATCCGCCGGCCGGACGCGCGCGCGGCAACCTCGAGTCGCCGATCTCGAGGATGACGTCGCCGATGGCGACCTCGAGCGCGTCGGCGGCGATCTGGGTGAGGACCGTCCACGCGCCGATGCCGATGTCCGACGCGGCGATCTGCACGCGGTAGCCCCCGCCGTCGAGCGCGCGGATGGTCGCCGTCGCCTTGCCGCGGCCGGCGGGGTAGGCCGACGCCGCCACGCCGGTGCCGACGAGCCAGCGCCCGTCGCGTCCCCCGCGCCGCGCCGCGCCCTCGCGCGGCTGCCAGCCGAAGCGCTCGGCCCCGCGGCGCAGGCACTCCACGAGCCCGCGGCTGGAGAACGGCAGGCCGCTGTCGGGGTCGCTCTCGGGCTCGTTGCGGATGCGCAGCTCCACGGGGTCGATGCCACACGCGATCGCCAGCTCGTCCATCGCCGACTCCAGCGCGAACGAGCCCTGCGCCTCGCCGGGCGCGCGCATGATCGTCGGCGGCGGCAGGTGCAGGCGGGCCATGCGGTGCGTCGTGCGCCGGTTCGGGCAGGCGTACATCATCCGCGTCGGCCTGGCCGCGAGGTCCTCGGTCTCATCCTTGATCGCCGACACCTGCAGCACGACGTCGTGCTCGACGGCCGTCAACCGCCCGTCGTCGCCGGCCGCCAGGCACACGCGCTGGATCGTCGGCGTGCGGTAGCCGACGACGGAGAACATCTGCGCCCTCGTCAACTCGAGCTTCACAGGCTGCCCCAGCGCCTTCGCGGCCAGCGCGGTGAGGACGACGTGCGCGTGGGTGAAGAGCTTGGAGCCGAACGCTCCCCCGACGTAGGGCGAGATCACCCGCACCTGGTCGCCCTGGAGTCCGAACGCGTCGGCCACGTCGTCGCGGATCTTGTGCGATCCCTGGTTTGCGTCGTAAAGCGTCAGGCGGTCGCCGTCCTCCCAGATCGCGATCGTCGCGTGCGCCTCGATCGGGTTGTTGTGCTCGGCCGGCGTGGTGTACGTGCGCTCGACGACGACGCTCGCCTGCGCGCGCCCGGCCTCCACGTCGCCGTCGTCGCCGTCGGCGCTGTCGTCGGGCGGCGGCTGCAGGTCGTCGCGATCGGCGCTCAGCAGCACGTCGTGGGGCTCCTCCTCGTAGCGGACCTCCACGAGCGCCGCGGCGTGCCGGGCCACCTCCGGCGTGCCGGCGACGACGACCGCGACGAACTGGCCGCGGAACGCGACGGCAGCGGACTGGAGCACCGCGAGCTCGGCGTCGTCGGTCTGCAGGCGCGGCGCGTTCTCGTGCCACAGCACCCCGACGACGCCGTCCAGCGCCTCGGCCGCGGTCGCGTCGACCGACACGATGCGGCCCCTGGCGATCGTGCTCTGCACGCCGACCGCGTAGGCGACGCCGTCGACCCGATGCTCGTACGCATACCGCGCCGCGCCCGTCGCCTTCAGCGAACCGTCGACGCGGTCGATCGGCGCGCCGAGCACGCGCGGCGCGGTGCTCACCGCTGCTCCACGAGGTCGAGCAGCGTGCGGACGATCGTGGCGCGAGCGAGCGGCACCTTGAAGGCGTTCGCGGGCAGCGGCTCGGCCGCCGCGAGCTCGGCGTCCGCCGCCCGGCCGAAGGACTCCTCGTCGGCGCGGGCGCCGCGCAGCTCCGCCTCGGCGAGCGTCGCGCGCCACGGCTTGTGGGCCACCCCGCCGAGGGCGATGCGCACGTCGCGCACCACCCCGTCCTCGACGTCGATCGCGGCGGCGACCGACACGAGCGCGAACGCGTAGGAGGCGCGGTCGCGCACCTTGCGATAGCGCGAGCGGGCGGCGATCGGCAGCGCCGGCAGGTCGACGGCGACGATGAGCTCGCCGCGCTCGAGCACGGTGTCGCGCTGCGGCTCGTCGCCGGGCAGGCGATGAAACTCGGTCAACGCGATCTCGCGCATGCCCGCCGGGCCCTGGACCCGAACGACCGCGTCGAACGCCGCGAGCGCGACGGCCATGTCGGAGGGGTTCGTCGCCACGCACGACTGCGAATGCCCGAGGACCGCCAGGCCGCGGTGATAGCCCTCCCGCGCCGCGCAGCCCGAGCCGGGCGCGCGCTTGTTGCACGGCTTCGTGACGTCCTGGAAGTACACGCAGCGCGTGCGCTGCATGAGGTTGCCGCCGGTCGTCGCGAGGTTGCGCAGCTGGTAGGTGGCGCCGGCGAGGAGCGCCTGCGCCAGCGCGGGGTAGCGCGCGCGGATCACCGGGTCGGCGGCCAGGTCGCTGTTGCGCACCGCCGCGCCGATGCGCACGCCGCCGTCGGGCAGCGCCTCGACGCCGTCCGACGTGACGCCCGTCACGTCGATCAGCAGCTCCGGGCGCTCGACGCCGAGCTTCATGAGGTCGACGAGGTTCGTGCCGCCGGCGAGGAAGGCGGCACGCGGCTCGGCGGCCAGCAGCTCGGACCGCCGCGGCGGCGTCGTCAGCGCGCTCGTAGCGAAACGGCCTCACGCGCGCGCCTGCTCGCGGACCGCCGCCACGATGTTCACGTAGGCGGCGCAGCGGCAGAGGTTGCCGCTCATCCGCTCACGGATCTCGTCGTCGTCGAGCGTGATCTCCGTCGCGGCGAGGTCGTCCGTCACCGCGCTCGGCCAGCCGCGCCGGGCCTCATCGAGCAGCGCGACCGCCGAGCAGATCTGGCCTGGCGTGCAGTAGCCGCACTGCAGCGCGTCGTGTTCGACGAACGCGCGCTGCAGCGGATGCAGGTCGTCCCCGTCGGTCAGGCCCTCGATCGTCACGATCTCGGCGCCCTGGTGTGCGACCGCGAGCGCCAGGCAGCTGTTGATCCGGCGGCCGTCGACGAGCACCGTGCAGGCGCCGCACTGGCCCCGGTCGCAGCCCTTCTTCGTCCCGGTCAGCCCAAGGCGGTCGCGCAGCGCGTCCAGCAGCGTCGTTCGCGCGTCGACCGTCAGGTCGTGCGCGGCCCCGTTGATCCGCAGCGTCACGTCGACATCGCTCACGCGTCCCGCGGGTTCCCACGGACGGCGACTCAGAAACGCCCGTGTGCGCGGTGGCGACGCACTCGGCGCGCCCGTCGCGGATCGCGGCAATCCCCTCCAAGGGGTGCGACCCTCTCGGCTTGGCACCGAGAGGGTCGCGGGGGCCATCACGTTCGGGGACCTCCCGGTCCCCGTGTGACGCTTTGAGACGTGCTCGACCTCGGGCGTGATCGGAGGTCGCGACCGCGACGGACGCTCCGCTCGGGGTGGAGGCCAGGTTTGGTCGGTCGGCGAACGGATCGCGCTTCTCACAGGGGTTCTCATCGATCCTGCCCCTGCCCCGGACCGGAGCAGACAGGCGTCCCGTGAGCGACTCAGGCACCCGTGCGACCTGCCGGACGCACGGACGATCTAAATCCTAAGCAATCGAGGCGACGTCGATCAAGTGGCCGGTGAAATCGAGCGATACCGCCCCTTCGCCCATGGTTGATCTCACACAACCGCAAGGAGATGCCCATGAGCACGCCGCAAGGGGGCCGAGCAGGGCAAGCGGCTGCTCGCCGCACGGCTCAACGCCTAAGCACCTGCCGCGGCGGCCGGCGACGCCGACCAGGACGAGACGCAGCGTCGAACATGCGGCTCGCCAACCGCGCGTCGCGCGGGCCGCCGCGTCATGACACGGCGGACGCACCGTGGCTCAGACGTCCGCCTGAGGGAGGAATGTTGCCCCCCGTCCTGGGGACTGCGGGCCCGCGACGCCCGAGAGCACGAGCGCCACGACGTGGTCGATGTAGCGCTCCACGAGCTCGTCGTCGAGCGTCAGGCCGAACCCGTGCCTGAGCCACCCGCGGGCGGAGAAGATGAACTCGCACATCCCGACGACCGAGAAGAAGAACAGCACCGGATCGGCGTCGCGCACCTCGCCCGCGCGTCGTCCCTCGGCCAGCAACTCGCGATGGAAGGCGCCCATCGGAGCGGCGAAGGACTCGCTGAGCGCTCGCGTCCCGGGTTCGTCGGCACGGCGCAGCTGGTCGGCGAGCAGCCGGTTGATGTACGGGTAGCGCACGTAGCTGCGGACGATCCCCGCCACGTGGCGCTCGAGCTTCTCGCGCCAGCCGAGGTCCTGGGCGGCCAGCGCCTCGAAGTCCGCGCGAAAGCTGTCGGTGATGCGCGTGACGAGGGCCAGCAGGAGCCCCTCCTTGTTGCCGAAGCAGTACTTCACCATCGCGACGTTGGCGTCCGCGCGACCGCACATCTCGCTGACCGAGAAGACCCCGCCCTCGCGCTCGTAGAGCAGCTCGTGCGCCGCCTGCAGCAGCCGCTCGGCCGTCGCACCGGCGCCGCGCGGGGGCTCGGCAGGGCGGGGCAGCATCGGCGGCAGGGACTGCACGCTACATCCGGAAGACGGGCTTGCGCCGCGCGCGCAGGGGGGCGTTCGCGCTCGCCGACAGCGCGAGCCCGAGCACGTCGCGCGTGCTCGCCGGATGGATGACGCCGTCGTCCCACAGGCGGGCGCTGGAGTAGTAGGGATGGCCCTGGGTCTCGTACTGCTCGCGGATCTCGGCCTTGCGCGCCTCGATCGCGGCCGGGTCCGTCTCGCGCCCGACCGTCGTGAGGACGGTGGCGGCCTGCTCGCCGCCCATGATCGAGATGCGGGCGTTGGGCCACATCCAGAGGAAGCGCGGGAAGAACGGCCGGCCGCACATGCCGTAGTTGCCGGCGCCGAACGATCCGCCGACGATGACGGTGAACTTCGGCACGCGGGTCACCGACACGGCCGCGATCATCTTCGCGCCGTCCTTGGCGATCCCGCCGGCCTCGGCGTCCTTGCCGACCATGAAGCCGGTGATGTTCTGGAGGAACACGAGCGGGATCCCGCGCTGGTCGCAGAGCTCGACGAAGTGCGCGCCCTTCAGCGCGCTGGCGGAGAAGATCACGCCCTGGTTGGCGAGGATCCCCACCTGGTGGCCGTGCAGATGGGCGAACCCGCAGACGAGCGTCGAGCCGTAGTTGGCCTTGAACTCGTGAAAGCGGCTGCCGTCGGCGATCCGGGCGATGATCTCGCGCGGGTCGTAGGGCGTGCGCAGATCGGCGGGCACGGCGCCCGTCAGCGAGTCCATCGGCACGGCCGGCGGCTCGGGCATCTGCGTCCCCCACGGCGTCGACCCGCGTGCCGGCAGCGTCGAGACGATCGAGCGCACGATCGCCAGCGCGTCCTCGTCGTCGGCCGCCAGGTGGTCGGCGACGCCCGAGCGGCGGGTGTGCAGATCGCCGCCGCCGAGCTCCTCCGCGGTCACGACCTCGCCGGTGGCCGCCTGCACGAGCGGCGGCCCGCCGAGGAAGATCGTGCCCTGCTCGCGGACGATCACGACCTCGTCGGACATGGCCGGGACGTACGCGCCGCCGGCGGTGCACGATCCGAGCACGGCCGCGATCTGCGGGATCTCCTCGGCCGAGAGGTTGGCCTGGTTGTAGAAGCTGTGGCCGAACCCGCGAACGTCGGGGAACAGCTCGTCCTGCAAGGGCAGGTAGCCGCCGCCGGAGTCCACGAGGTACACGCACGGCAGCCGGTTCTGCAGCGCGATCTCCTGCGCGCGCGTGTGCTTGCGCGCGGTCATCGGGAAGTACGAGCCGCCCTTGACCGTGGCGTCGTTGCAGACGATCAGCACCTCACGGCCCGACACGCGGCCGATGCCGGTGATGATCCCCGCTCCCGGCGCCTGGTCGTCGTACATCCCGTGCGCGGCGAGCGTCGAGAGCTCCAGGAACGGCGAGCCGCGGTCCAGGAGCTTGGCGACGCGGTCGCGCGGCAGGAGCTTTCCGCGCGCCGTGTGCTTGGCGGCCGCCGCGGGGCCGCCGCCGGCGAGCACGCGGGCGAACTGCCGGTCGAGGTCGGCGGCCAGCGCCGCGTGCGCGCGCTGGTTGGCCTGCGAACGCGTCGCTCGCGGGATCGGCGTGGCTGCGCAGGACGACGCTCATCGCGAGCGCCGATCTCGCGGGACGACGAGCACGCGCCGACGCGCCGTCATGACGCGGTGTCCAGCTCGACGAGCGACTGTCCCTGCTTGACCTGGTCGCCTTCGGCGACGCGCACCTCGAGCACCGTCGCGTCGCGCGGCGCGGTGAGCGTGAGCTCCATCTTCATCGACTCCACGACCACGAGGACGTCGCCCTCGCTGACGTCGTCGCCCGCGACGACGCGCACGTGCAGCACCGATCCGGGCATCGGCGCCTCGAGCGCGCCGTCCGCTCCCGCGGCCGCGCCCTCCACGACGAGCTCGGCCAGCCGGTGGCTGAACGCGTCGGGGCCGGCGGCGACCCAGCGGTCGGCGCCGAGGACCGCGTGGTCCCACATCCGCGCGCGGCCGTCGAGCTCGACGCGCACGCGCCCGTCGCCGGCGTCCGCAGCCGACATCCGCAGCTCGTCCTCGCCGATCAGCACGCGCGCGTCGCCGGCCTCGCCGAAGACCCGCACGGCGACGACGTCCTTGCTCCCCGCCGGCTCCAGGCGCCACTCGACGCCCTCGTTGCCGGTGACGCGAAAGCCGGGCAGCGAGTCCCACGGGTCGCTGCTCGTCCCGGGCTGCACGAGGTCCAGCGTCTCGACGGCGGCGGCGGCGATCGCCGCCTCGCGCACCTCCTGCGCCGCCGGCAGCGGATCGACGATGCCGCGCTCGAGCAGCCCCGTGTCGAGGTCGCCGGCACGCACCTCGGGGGCGGCGGCGAGGCGCGCGAGGAACCCGACGTTCGTCGTGACGCCGAGGATGCGCAGGTCCCTGAGCGCGCGCGCGAGACGCTCGAGCGCCTCCTCGCGATCGCGGCCCGTGGCGATGACCTTCAGCAGCAGCGAGTCGTAGCTCGCGCCGACCTCGGAGCCCAGGCGCACGCCGCTGTCGACGCGCACGCCGGCGCCACGCGGCTCGCGGTAGGCGACGATGCGTCCGGTCGCGGGGAGAAAGCCCACCGCCGCGTCCTCGGCACACACGCGCACCTCGATCGAGTGCCCGCGCAGCGCGACGTCGTCCTGGCGCAGCGCGAGCGGCTCGCCGGCCGCGACGCGCAACTGGAGCTCCACGAGGTCGAGGCCGGTGACCTCCTCGGTGACCGGGTGCTCGACCTGGAGGCGGGCGTTGACCTCGAGGAAGGCGAACCCCTCCAGGTCGTCGGCGGGGACGAGGAACTCGGCGGTCCCGGCGCCGACGTAGCCGGCGTGGCGCGCGAGCGCGGCCGCCGCCGCTCCGAGCCGCTCGCGCAGCTCGGGCGACACCACCGGCGACGGGCTCTCCTCGAGCACCTTCTGGTGGCGGCGCTGGAGGCTGCACTCGCGCTCGCCGAGGTGCAGCACGGTGCCGTGCGCATCGGCCATGAGCTGGACCTCGATGTGCCGTGCGCGCTCGACGTAGCGCTCGACGAGCAGCCCGTCGTCGCCGAAGCCGGCGAGCGCCTCGCGGCGCGCCGCGGCCAGCGCCGCGGGCAGCTCCCCCGACGTGCGGACGATGCGCATCCCGCGGCCGCCGCCGCCGGCGGCCGCCTTGACCATCAGCGGGAAGTGACTGGGCTCCTCGGCGAACCTCAGGATCTCGTCGTCGGTCAACCCGGGACGCTGGAGCCCTGGCAGGACCGGCACCCCCGCCTCCTCGGCGGCGAGCTTCGCGCTGACCTTGTTGCCGAGCAGCTCCATCGCCTCCGCCGGCGGGCCCACGAACACGATTCCCGCGCTCGCGCACGCACGCGCGAAGGCGGGGTTCTCCGACAGGAAGCCGTATCCCGGATGGATCGCCTGCGCGCCGGCGCTGCGGGCGGCCTCGATCACGCGCTCGATCGAGAGGTAGGACTCCGCGGGCGCGGCCGGCCCGATGCGCACCGCCTCGTCGGCGAGGCGCACGTGGGGCGCATCGGCGTCGGCGTCGGAGTAGACCGCCACCGAGCGGATGCCGAGCGCGTTGAGGGTCCTGATGACGCGAACGGCGATCTCCCCGCGATTGGCGACCAGCACGGAGTCGAACATCGTGGGTCGGACACTAAATAAACGTTTACACAACGTCAAGCCCGGAGCGGCCGAGGTATCCGGCCGCGCCCCGGCGCAACTGCCGGTGGCGCCGGGTGTCCGTCGAGGTGTGGGGCCACGGACGATCGCCGCGCTGCTCTGGGGCCTCGCGCTCTCGTTGCCGGCGGGCGCGGCGGCGCAGGTGCCGACACCCCTCACGCCGCCGGGCCAGATCTCGAGCACCGGCTCGCCGCTGGACTTCGGCACGGGCGCCGAGGCGCCCGTGCTCGGCTACGACCCCGTGTCGCGTCGCGTCCTGGCGCTCTGGCACGTGCGCGGGGGCGGCGACACGCGCCGCGTTCGCGGCCGGGTGCTCGACGCCCGCGGGCGCCCGCTGGGATCGCAGTTCGCGCTGCCCGGCTTCGACGCGACGACGACGGCCGTCACGGTCGCCGCGCGTCCGCGCGCCGGCGGCTGGGTCGTCGCCGCCGGCGTCGAGGTCGCGGCACGGGCGACGCGGATCGTGACGGCGGTCGTGGCGCGCAACGGCGTCCCCGGCCGCCGGCGCGGGATCTCCGCCGCGGCGCCGTTCGCCGGCGCCGGCGTGGCGTCGCCGGCCATCGCGTTCGACCCGCGCGGCGGACGCGGCGTCATCGCCTGGTTTCTCGACGCCCAGCGCGCGCGCGGCGGCGTCTTCGCCCGCAGCGTGGACGCAAACGGCCGGCCGGCCGGCCGCGTGCGGGCGATCTTCCGCCCGCCGAAGGACGCGCTGAGCATCGACGGCCGGCTCGCGCTCGGCTTCCAGCCCCGGACGCGGCGCTGGCTCGTCGCCTGGCGCCAGTTCCTGAGCCTCCCCTTCACGCAGCGGCGCCCCGCGAAGAACCTCTTCGCCCGCCGGGTGCTCGGCAACGGCCGTCCCCGCGGGCCCGTGCACGCGCTCGCGGCCACCGGCTCGTCGTCGGGGACACCGGTGCTCGCGGCGCACAGCGGGCGCGCCCACACGCTCGTCCTGTACGCGGGCGACGACGGCGAGGGTCGCAACTTCCTCCATGTCCTCCCCCTCGGCACCGGCGGGGCCCCGTTCGGCGGCCGGCGGACGGTGAGCGTGACCGAGCAGCCGATCGCAGCCGCCTCGCCGTCAGTCGTCCGCGTCGTGCCGGGCGGGCTGCTGCTGACGTATGTGCGCGCCTGCCAGCCCGTCGGCCACGAGGGCTGCCCGCAGTTCGCGCCGGTCGTCGCGCGGGCGCTGAACCCGTTCGGCGCGGCGGCGGGTGCGGCGCGGGTCATCGTCGAGGAGGCGGTCGGGCGCTCGGCGACGCTCGTCGCGACCGGCCCGCAGAGCTCGCTGCTGGCGTGGGAGGGCGCGGCGCTCTCGGGCCCGCCGACGTTCAGCGACAACGCGATGACGACCGTCTTCCCGCACAAGAGCGAGATCTTCGTCCGGCCGTCGTCGTCGGGCTCGTTCAATCAGCGCGCGTGAGGCGCCGGCGCACGGTCCAACCGGCCGGGCTGAAGCGGCGCACGACGACGCCGACCGAGGGCTGCTCGGCGAGCACGACGACCGCGTCGCCCGCGGCGTTGCCGGCGTCCGACGCGTCGGCGAGCCAGCCGATCTGGGTGAACTCGCCGTCGATCGCGCGCAGGACGAGGTCGCCGGTGCGGGGCGGGTCGTCGAGCGCCACCGGTTGCGTGCCGCCGGCGTCGCCGGCCCACTGCGCCATGTCGAGGGCGAAAGGGTCGGCCGACCCGGCGGCCTGCGCCAGGCACCAGTTGACGAGGCCGGCGCCGTCGAAGTGGCGCTTGGCGCGGCAGTCCTCGCCCCAGACGAGGCGCTCGCCGAACCCCGCACCGTGGCAGCAGCGCGGGCTGAAGAACTGAAAGAAGGGCTTCCACTGCTCCTCGGGGAGCGCGGACAGGCCGGCGAGGTAGACGATGAGGTCGGTGTCGGTGTTCTGCGCGGGGCGGCCGCCGGCCATGCCGCCGTTGCGCGCGTCGAAGCGGCCGGCGCACACGCGGAGCCGGTGCGGCGCGGCGGACCGGGCGGCGAACACCGCCGGCGCGGCCGGGTCGGTCCGGCCGGCAACGAGCGTCACGCCGGCGGGCGGATCGGTGGCCCGCGCCGGGAGCTCACCCGCGGCGCCGGCGAGGAAGTGCGCGCCGGCCGTCGCCTCGGCGAGCGCCAGCCGCGCCGCCTGCCGCGCGTCGGCGGGCGCCAGGTCCGGCGGCCGGGCGCCGGTGGCGCGGTGCGGCCGATCGTCCGCCGCCGGCGCTTCCTCGCCGGCGAACAGCTCGTCGAGCGCGGCCAGCGTGGCGCTGCCGGCGACGCGACCGTCGCCGCCGCCCGGGAGCGTCGCGTTGAACGCGGCCACGGCCGTCGCGGTCTCGCGGCCGAAGACCCCGTCGGGCCCGTAGCCGCGCAGGCTGTAGCCGAGGTCCATCAGCGCCTGCTGGAGCTTGGCGACGGCGTCTGCGCGTGAGCCCGCGCGAAGCGTCGTCGCGCCCGCGCTGCACTGCTCGAGCACGGGATCGGCGCTGAAGCGCGGCGAGCGCATCACGCCCGCGCTCCCACGGCCGCGTCGACGGCGAGCACCGTGACCGTCGCCGTCGTGCCGACGGCGATGCGGTCGCCGCTGCACGCCAGCGAGCACACCATGCTGCCCAGTCCGAGCGCGCAGACCGGCGCGCCGGACTCGCCGTCCCACAGGCGCACGGTGCCGTCCTCACCCCCGGAGATCACCCACTCGCCGCCGGGCGCCCAGGCGACGGCGGCGACCGGGTCGTCATGGCCGGTGAGCACGGCCGCGCAGTACAGCCCGTCGGCGGCGTCCCACAGCCGCACCGTCCCGTCGAGGCCGGCGCTCGCCAGCCGCTGGCCGTCGGGCGACCACGCGACCATCTCGACGCGCCCGGCGTGACCCTTCGCGACGATCGCCGGCTCGTCCTCGACGTCGACCGCGCGCATGCGTACGGTGCCGTCGTCGTGCCCCGAGGCGAGCCAGCCGCCGTCGGGCGACCAGGCCACCGAGCGCGCGCGCATCGCGTCGGGGTCGGCGAGCACGACCGGCGGCTGCGCCGCCTCGAGCAGCCTCCAGATCCTGAGCGTCCCGTCGTCGGCCGCGGAGGCCAGGCGGCCACCGTCGGGCGACCACGCGAGCGACCGCAGCAGGCCGCTGTGGCCGGTCAGCGTGAGCGAGGGCGCTCCGCGAAACGGCGCGTCCCACAGCCGGATGACGCGGTCGGCCCCGCCGACGGCGAGGCGGGCGCCGTCGGGCGAGCAGGCGACGGCCCAGATCCCACCGTCGAGCGTCGCGAGGGCGGCGGGCCCCGCGTCGGGCGAGCCGGCGTTCCACACCCGCAGCGCGCCGTCCTCCGCGCCGCTGACGATCCGGCGGCCGTCGCGCGTCCACGCGACCGACCAGACCCAGCGCCCGGGCGACTCGGCGTCGCGCTCGAGCGGGGCGGCGGCGCCGGGGTCCCAGATGCGCACGGTCTCGTCGTGGCCCGCGGACACGAGGCGACGGCCGTCGGGCGACCACGCGACCGACCAGACGTGATCGTCGTGCCCGGCGAGCACAGCGGGATCCTCCGCGCCCGCCGGGTCCCAGAGGCGCACCGTCCGATCGGTGCTCGAGGACGCGAGCCGGCGGCCGTCGGGTGACCAGGCCACCGACCACACCGAGCCGTCGTGGTCGAACGGGTCTCCGACGATCGCGCCCGGAGCGCCGGGATCCCACACGCTGACGGTCCGGCCGCCGCCCGAGGCGATCCGGCTTCCGTCGGGCGACCACGCCACCGACCATGCCCAGCCATCGTGCTCGCCCAGCAGCTGCGGCGCGGCGTCGGCGGCGTCGAGCGTCCACGCTCGGACGGTCCCGTCGCCGCCGCCGGAGACGATCCGGCTCCCGTCGGGCGACCACGCCACCGACCAGACGCTGCCGGCGTGGCCGGTGAGGACCGCGATCGCGACGTCCTCGCTGCCGGGCTCCCAGATCCGGATCGTGCCGTCGCTGCCGGCCGACGCGAGCCGCTCGCCGGCCGGCGACCACGCCACCGACCACACGGCGCCGGCGTGCCCGGGCAGCTCGAGTGCCGGCCGCTCCCAGTCGGTCGCGGCGACGACGCGCACGCTGCCGTCGTCGCCCGCGGAGGCGAGCTGGCGCCCGTCGGAGGACCAGGCGACCGCGCGCACCGCGCCGTGCCCGCGCAGCGTCGCCGCCGTCTGCCCGGCCGCGTCGGTGTCGAAGACGCGCACGGTGCCGTCGAGGCCCGCCGAGGCGATCTGCCGCCCGTCCGGTGACCACGCCGCCGACCAGACCCCGGCGGCGTGACCGGTGACGACGCGTTCGAGCGCGTCGCTGCCGGCGCTGAGGCTGCTGCGCGGGCCGACCCGGACCGGCGGCAGCAGCTCGGTCAGCGGGCCGACGTCGACGAGATCGCTGAGATGGTGCGCGAGCGTGAGCGCCCGGTCCGCCAGCGTCGTCACCGCGCCGACGACGTGGCTGATCTGGCGCAGGCGGTGCAGGACCTGCGCCCCGAGCCGGTAGGCCGGCAGCGCGGCGAGGCCGCGCAGCAGGTCGGCCTCGGGGGCGTGGGGACCCTGGAGGTGATAGCGGTGCACGAGCCATACCGGATCGACGAGCACGGCTTCGAGCGGTCGCGCGTCGCCGGCGCCGATGAGGTGGTCGACGAGGTGATCCCAGAGGTAGGGCTCGTCGTCGGGCAGCGTCCCCCAGGCGCCGGGGACGAGCGGGACGTCGGCGTGCGCAGCGAGCAGCCGCTGGTGCGCGCGCGCCGAGTCGGCCGTCTGGAGCTCGAGGAACGACCGCTGAAGGTCGTGGAACCGGATCGCGCCCTCGAAGCCGAAGAGGCTGCGCTCGGCGAGCTCCGCGACGAGTCCGCGTGACGCCGCCTCGTCGAGGCCGGCGCTGCGACGCCACAGCCGCGCGACCGTGCCGATCGGCACGGCGACGTCTTCGCCGAAGACCGCCAGCTCGCCGTAGCGCTCGCGCGCGTCGGCGTCGAGCGCGCCCCACGCGAGCGCCATCGCCTTGAACTGGTTGGCGAAGCTCTCGGCCGTGTAGATGTCGCCGGCGGCGCGGACGTCGGCCAGGGCATCCGCCCACGACGTGCCGTGCAGGATCGTGGCGCCGACGAGCGCCAGGGCGAGCACGACGCCGCCGACGGCCTCGATCAGCGCATCGGCCTCGGGGGGCAGGGGCTCGCGGCGGCGGGTCGCGTGGGCGAGGAAGCGCCGGGCCTCGGGGCCGCTGAGGCGCTGGACCGGGATGCCGTCGGCCCGCACGCGATCGAGCACCAGCGGGTGGCGCGTCGTGATCAGCAGCCGCCCGCCGGCACCGGTGACCATCAGCGCCTCGACGTCCGCGGCCGACCACGCGTCGTCGACGACGACGAGGACGCGCCGTCCGTCGAACGCCGCACGCAATGCGGCCAGGCCCTCCTCCGCGGTGCGGAACATCGGGTCGAGGCCGGCGCGCCGCGCCAGCTCGGCCTGCGTCGTGACGACGTCGGGGTGCTCGCCGAGGACCGCCCAGTAGACGCCATCCGGGAACGCTCGCCGCACCTCGGGGTCGCGGGCCAGTGCGCTCGCCAGCACGGTCTTGCCGATTCCGCCCCCGCCGTGGACGCCGAAGACCGAGCCGGCGCCGGCGAGCAGGTGCCCGCGCAGCTCCTCGATGTCGGTCGCGCGCTCGAAGTAGCCGTCGGGCAGCTCGGGCACCCCGTGCAACATCCCGGGCTGCTCGGCGCGGCCGATGGCGTCCGCCGGCTCCAAGGGCGGCGCGCCGTCCTCCTCGCGGGCGGCTCCCGCCTCCTCGGTCTCCGCGACGATCGGCGGCAGCCGGAGGAAGTCGGGCGCCTCGCGGGCGAGGACGTCCAGCGCGGCGGCAAGCTCGCCGCGGCTCTCGTCGAGCTCCGCGAGCGCCTTGTCGGTGGGCCCGAGGAACTGCAGGGCGGCGATGACCGCATCGCTCTCCCACGGGCACGGGCTGCCGTAGACCGGCGCGACGGGACCGTTGGCCAGGAGCCTGGGCAGCTCCTCCTCCTGGATGAACTGCGACGCCAGCGCGTGCTCGCTGACCAGCAGCACGCCCGCCGCGGCGCGCTCGAGGTGCTCGTCGAGCTGGTTGCGCCACGCGCCGGCGACCATGACCTGGTCCCACCAGACGCCGTACCCGCGCGGCTTGAGCACGAGCCCGAGCATGAGCACGAGCCGCCGGCAGAGCTCGCGATCCTCGCGCGCGTAGGAGACGAAGACGAGCGGCCCACCTGCCGGCGCGTCCGCTCGCGTCATCGATCGATCGTAACCGCGATCGGTCTCACATCACCGCCGCCCGGGCGGCGGACACTCGTTGCGCCCGCGATCGCGCCGGCCGATCCGTCGGCCAGACCCGCTCCCGGGCGGGCCTGCGATCAGTCGGCCAGCGCCTCCACCGGGTCGTCGCCCTTGACCGTGTCGGCCCCGTGGATCTCGTCGACCGGCATGACGAAGACGAGGCGGCGCGCGGTGGCGTGCTTGAGCACGGTGTCCACGATCGTCGCGACGTGCTCCGTGCCGGCGATGCACTCCATGCGGACCTTCGGTCGGAGGTGCTGTTCCATCGACACGCCGCGGTACTTGGCCTTCACCGTCGGCTCGGGGACCGACCCGCTGGCCTCCCAGGCCGAGATCGAGAGGAAGCCCAGGCTCAGCAGCTCCTCGCGAATCGGATCGAGCGCAGCGGCTTCGATGTATGCGACCACCAGCTTCATATAGGCACCTCTCCAGTTCATCCCGGCTTTGGACACGCGCAGTCTCTTGCCGCCGCCGGGCGCGAGGTATGGACGCGTGTCCAAATTTCCGGCGGTGGATTCGGTCCCGATTGAAGTTCCACCTCGCCTCCGCGATCGGATATGGCCGCTGCGATGGAACCTGACGCTCAGTAGTTCGGGATCTGCGGCGGGTCGGTGTCGAGCTCCGGCGCGTTCGGGTAGATGACGCCGCCCGTGCCGGGGACCGACTTGCAGGGGAAGCCGTTGAGCGTCTCGCCGTCGGCGCAGCCGTGGTCGATGTTCGGGCGCGGGTAGGTGTGCGGCGCGTCGGGCCGCGGCTGCACGATCGGGGGCGCGCCGGACGGGCGGTCGCTGCCCTCGTAGGCCTCCGGGCACGTCGAGCGGTCGGGCAGGATCTCCTCGGGCGACAGCGCCGGCCCGTCGCCGGGATGGTCGCCGGGACGCGGGTTCTCCTGTGGCTGGCAGCGCGACGCGCTGCGCCAGTCGCCGCTGCCGGCGATCGGGCTCGCGCAGGCGGCGAGCGCGGAACAGGCGGCGATGCTCAACAGCACGGCGCCGATATGGGTGATGGAGGTCTGCATGGGTGCCTCTCGATCGGTGGTGTCCTCTGCCGGCTCAGACGCCGCGGGGCGGGCGGAAGGTTCCATCGCCGGCAGGTACGCTCGACGCGGCCATGAGATCCAGCGCGTTCGCACAGCTCGGTGCCCGGGCGCTCGACCGGGTCGGGCTCGCCGGGCCCGCGTACGCGGGCTACCAGCGCCTGCAGACGTGGCGCTCGGGGCAGCGGCGGGCGGAGGCCGCGGTGGCCCCGGACGGCCTGCCGATCCCGCCGCAGCGGCTGTTCGTCCTCATCGGCGGCGAGATCACGGTCAAGGCGTTCCTGCGCAAGGGCGAGCTGTCGGCGTCGCTCGTGCGCTCGTCGGTGCAGGCCGACGGCGCGCGGCTGGAGGAGCTCGGCGACATCCTCGACCTCGGCATCGGCTGCGGGCGCGTGGCGCGGTACTGGCACGACCTCGCCGGGCCGCGGGTGCACGGGTGCGACGTCAACGGCGAGCTCGTCGACTGGGTCGCCGGGAACCTGCCGTTCGTGTCCGCGGCGCGCAACGACGTCACCCCGCCGCTGCCGTACGCGGACGCGAGCATGGACCTCGTCTACGCGTTCTCGGTGCTGACGCACCTACCGGCCGAGATCCAGGGGCCGTGGCTGCGCGAGCTCCGTCGCGTGCTGCGGCCGGGCGGCCGGCTGCTCGTCAGCACGCACGGGGAGGCGTACGCGGACACGCTCGCGCGCGAGGAGCTCGCGGCGTTCGCGTCCGGGGAGCTCGTGTCGCGCTTCGAGGGCGTGCCGGGCTCGAACCTCTGCGGCGCCTACCACCCGGAGGCGGCGATGCGCGCGCTGGCGGACGAGTGCGGCTTCGAGGTGCGCTCGTTCGTGCCGCGGGGCGCGACGGGCAACGGCAAGCAGGACCTCTGGCTGCTGCGCGCGAGGTGACTCGCCGGCCGCTGGCCGCCGAGCGCTTGCGAACAGCGTCTCTGAGGAACTGGTGAGCGGGGCGCTTCGGCGATCAGCGCGCGTGCGAGGGGGGTTTGGTCTGAGCCGGACCATATGCGTCCGGTTCATGCCAGACCCCCGGCGCGGGGGGTCTGGTCTGGAACGTCGCGTATGCCGTCGTTTCAGACCACACCCCCTCGCCCGAACCGCCACGTGCGACCCGGCCGAGCCACAAACGCGACTCCTTCCTCAATGATGCAGTTCACGCACGCCGGCACCCTCAGCCGCCGGCCGAGTCGCCCCACAACCGCGCACGCAGCCCCGACGCGCGGGCGATCGGGCGCTCCACCGCGGCGCGGATCGTCGCCTCGGTCCCGGCGACGATGAGCTGCTCCTGCGCGCGCGTCGCGGCGGTGTAGAGCAGCTCCCGCGTGAGGATGCGCGACGTCGGCGCCGGCAGCAGCACCGCCGCCGTCCGAAACTGCGAGCCCTGGCTCTTGTGGATCGTCATCGCGTAGACGGTGTCCACCGACCCGAGCCTGCCGAGGCTCACCTCGGCGATCTCGCCTCCGCGCTCGAAGGCGGCGACGACGCGCTCGGGCGAGGCCTGCACGACGACGCCGGTGTCGCCGTTGTAGAGGCGCAGCTCGTAGTCGTTCTCGGCGACGAGCAGCGGGCGGCCGACGTACCAGCGCCCGTCCGCGCCGAGGTCGCCGATCTCGCTCGCCAGCCAGCCCTCCATCCGGTCCGTCCAGGTGGCGACGCCCTCGGGCCCGCGGCGATGCGCGCAGAGCAGCCGGAACGACGCCAGCGCGTCGATCGCCTCGCGGGCACGGCCGGCGAGGGCGGCGGCGCGGACCGCTCGGGCGGCGGCGATCGCCCGCTCGCGGACAGGCGCCAGCGCGTCGCCGGCGAGCGGGTCGGCGACATCGACGCCGATCCACGTCACGTCCTCGCGCCCGTCGGCGAGCACGTCCATGACGCCGTCCGCGTCGCCGCGCCGGATCGCCTCCGCGAGCCGCGCGATCCCCCCGCCGTAGCGGTGCACGCGATCGAGCACGACGATGCCGTCGCCGATCGCGCTCGTCCCCGCCGGGGCCGGCGCGGGTCCCACGATGTCGCCGAGCACGGCGCCGGCCTCGATCGACGCGAGCTGCCCGGGATCGCCGACGAGCACGAGCCGGGCGTCGGGCCGCACCGCCTCGGCGAGCCGCGCCATGAGCGACAGCGAGACCATCGACGTCTCGTCGACGATGACGACGTCGTGCGGCAGGCGCTGGCCGCGGTGATGGCGGAAGCGGCTGTGGCTGCCGGGCCGCCAGCCGAGCAGCCGGTGCAGCGTCGAGGCCCGCAGCTCGCGCAGCGCGGCGCGGATCGCGTCGTCGACGTCGAGCTCGGCCGCCTCGCCGTGGACGGCCTCCTCCAGGCGCGCCGCGGCCTTGCCGGTCGGCGCGGCGAGCGCGACGAGCGGCATCGGCGCGCCGGCGGCGGCCGCCTGCTCGGCGAGCAGCGCGACGATCCGCGCGACCGTCGTCGTCTTGCCGGTGCCGGGCCCGCCCGCGACGACCGTGAGCCGGCGCCGGACCGCCGACGCGGCGGCCTCGCGCTGGCGGCTGCCGGGGTCGCCGGCGAACAGCCGCTCGAGCCCCGCTTCGAGCACGTCCGCGTCGACGGTGGCGATCGGCCGCGCGGCGAACGCCGACAGGTCCTCCGCGACCCGGCGCTCCTCGCGCCAGTAGCGATCGAGGTAGAGCCCCGCGCCGGCGAGGCGCAGCGGGCGGTCGGGTGCGCCGGCGTCCTCGCCGACGGCGACGAGCGCGTCGGCCGCGGCGACGCGCTGCACCCAGTCCTCCGCGTCCGGCCACGGCAGCGCCGAGAGGTCGACGGGCTCGTCGGCCTCGACGGCGGCGGTGTCGCGGATCGTCGCGAGGTCGACGACGACGTGCCCGAGCCGCGGCGCGCGGACGGCGAGCGCCGCGGCGAGCAGGACCGCGTCGTCGCGCTCGCCGGCGAGGCGCGCGAGCACGACCGCGACGTGGACGTCGGCCGCGGCCAGCACGCCGGCGTCGTTGAACGCGCGCAGCAGGCCCGGCGCCCGGCGCGCGCGGCGGATGTCGAACGGATCGGGCTCGGGAGCGAGCGTCGTCACGCCGCGACCTCCTCCGCCCCGTCGAGCACGTCGCTGAGCGCCTCGACGAGCGCGCCGGGCGGGCGCCAGGCGAAGACGCCGCAGGGCTCGCCGCCGACGCGCGGCGTGCCGGGCCCGGTCATCCCGCGCAGGAAGAGGTACAGGACGCCGGCGAGATCGCGCCCGGGGTCGTAGCCGGGCAGCCGCCAGCGCAGGTAGCGGTGCAGCGCGGCGGTGTAGAGCAGCGCCTGCAGCCCGTAGTGCGCGCGGCGGATCTCGGCGGCCAGCGCCGACGGGCGGTGATGCCAGGCGGTCAGCGGGGCGTCCGGCGGCCCGAGCCAGTTCGTCTTGTAGTCGGCCACGGCGTAGCGCCCGTCCGGGAGCCGGACGACGACGTCGAGGCTGCCGGTGAGGTAGCCGCGGACCGTCGCGCGCAGCGCGGGGTCGTCGAGGCGCTCGGCGTAGCCGGCGAGCGGGTCGCCCGGCGGCAGGTGCGTCGCGCAGCACGTCGCCGATCGCGGCGAGCGCGAGCCGGCCCGATGGCTCGTCGCCGCCCGCGAGCGGCAGCTCGAAGTCGAGCTCGTCGAGGCGGTCGGCGCGCGTGATGTCGCGCAGGCGCAGGTCGCCGGCGAGCGGCCCGAGCGGCGTCTCGATCGCCGCGCGCAGGCCCGCGACGGTCGCGGCGACGTCGCCGACATCGACGTGGCGGCGCGCCTGCGCGGCGGCGATCCGCGACGTGAGCTCGGCGTCGAGGTCGGGCGCCGCGAAGTCGGTCGCCTCCAGCACGCGGTGCACGAGCGTCCCGATGCGCACGCCGACCGGCATCGCGCCGAGCAGCGCGGGCGTCGCGGTCAGCACCGGATCGGCCTCCCTCGGCAGACCGAAGGCGCGAGCGGCGCGGGCCCCGCCGGCTCGTCGGCGACGACGGCCTCCTCCGGCTCGCTCGCGACCCACGGCTCGTAGGCGCCCGCGGTGATGTCGCTGTAGGAGGTCCGCCGCCAGCGGCGGTCGAGGCTGCGAGAGAACGCCGCCGCGCCGAGCTCGGCCGCGTCGGGCAGCGGGCCCGACCACGTGACCGGCATCCCCAGGCGCGAGCGCTCGACGCCGATGCACCCGGCCGGCGCCTCGGCGGCCAGCGCCTGGAAGCGCGCGATCGCCGTCGCGTCCTCGGGCGGCGACGAGCCCGCCGAGGCGACGTTGCCCGCGTCGTCGCGCTCGAAGAGCAGGCGGCCGAGCGGCGAGTTGCGGCTGTCCCACGAGGCCGCCCACCAGACGACGGCCTGGTGGCGTGCGCGGGTGAGCGCGACGTACGCGAGGCGCAGGTCCTCGCCGCGCTGCTCGACGACGGCCTGGCGCTGGTGGCGCGCGAAGTCCGGGCCCTGGAGGCTCACGTCGATCGTCCGCGCGTCGGCGGCGTCGGGATCGTGGAAGAAGACCGGCTTCGCGCCGCTGGGGATGTAGCCGGGCTCCCAGAGAAACGGGAGGTAGACGACGGGGAACTCCAGGCCCTTGCTGCGGTGGATCGTCAGGACCTGGACGGCCTCGGCGTCGGACTCCAGGCGCCGGCTGCGCTCCTCGTCGGCGGTGTCCTGCTCGGCTTCGGCGATGCGCCGCCGCAGCCAGGCCGTCAGCGCCGTCGTGCCCAGCTGCTCGGTCGTCGCGGCGGCGTGCAGCAGCTGGGCGATGTGGCGCAGGTCGGTGAGCCGGCGCTCGCCGTCGACGGTCGCGAGGATGCGATCGGGCAGCCGCTCGGCGAGCGTCATCGTCTCGGTCAGCGACGCGACGCCCTTCACCCGCAGGACGCGCGCCCAGTCGTGCAGGCGGCGATGGATCTCCTCGCCCCCGTCCTCGCCGGCCGCCGCGACCTGCTCGGTGCTCCAGCCGAGAAAGCACGTCAGCGCGGCCGATCGCGCGCGCGTCAGCGACGCGGGGCGCTCGATCGCCTCGAGCAGCCGCAGCCACTCGCGCGCCGTCGGGGTTGCGAAGACGCTGCCCGCGCCGTTGATGACCGCGGGGATCCCGGCCGCCGCGAGCGCGTCGCGGACGAGCGCGGCGGCGCGGTTGCGGTGCACGAGCACCGCGACATGGCCGGGGCGCACGCGCTCGCGGCCGAGGACGCTGCCGTCGTCGTCGCGGCGCTCGATCTCGGCCGCCGAGGACAGCAGCTCGACGAGGTCGGCGGCGACGTCCTTCGCGACGTGCTCGCGGGCGCTCGCGACCTGCGCGTAGCCCTGGCCGGTCAGCGCGATCCCGGGCTCGTCGCGGCGCACGACGCGCACGCGCAGCGGCTCGCCGCGCGGCGCGCCGTGCAGGCGCGGCGCCTGGTTGGCGCCCGCCGCGCGCACCTGCCGGTAGACGATCCCCTCATGGCCGAGCTTCGCGCCGCCGAACATCGCGTCGTAGGCGTCGATGAGGCCCTGGTC
The DNA here is from genome assembly GCA_963830085.1 of uncultured Actinomycetes bacterium. GTDB lineage: Bacteria > Actinomycetota > Thermoleophilia > Solirubrobacterales > Solirubrobacteraceae > CADCVQ01. The sequence goes on from CAWHLF010000017.1 coordinate 61,075, forward strand.
GCTGCGCCAGTTGACGTCGAGCGTCTGCTGCGCGCCGGCCGCCCGCGCGGCGGCGAGGTAGGCGTAGACGTCGGCGCCGCGGAAGGCGTAGATCGCCTGCTTCGGGTCGCCGATGAGCACGAGCGTCGCGTCGCCGCCGCCGAACGCGCGGCGGACGATGTCCCACTGCACCGGGTCGGTGTCCTGGAACTCGTCGACGAGCACGACGCTGTAGCGCTCGCGCAGCCGCGCCGCGACGGCCTCGCCGCCATCGCCGGCGAGGATCTCGTCGAGGCGCGTGAGCAGGTCGTCGTAGCTCATGACGGCCATCCGGCGCTTGCGCTGCTCGAACTCGCGGCGCACCGCCTCGGCGAGGCGGCGGCGCATCGCGGGCACGTCGCCGGTGGCCGGCACGATCGGCGCGGCGGGGTTCGCGACCGCGGCCCAGGCGATCTCGGCGGCCTGCGCCCGGCCGAACGCCGGCGCGTCGCCGGTGGAGAAGCGGCGGACGTAGAGGTCGTCGACGACCTCCTCGACGAGGTCGCGGACGTCCTCGACGAAGACCGTGTCCGGATCGACGTCGCCCGCGACCCCGAGGCTGCCGAGCACCTCCTGGCAGAACCCGTGCGTCGTGGCGATCGTCGCCGCGTCGAAGTCGGCGAGCGCCTGCGCGAGCCTGCGGCGGCGCAGCCGCACCTCGTCGCCCGTGCCCTCCGCGAGCAGCAGCACGACCTCGTCGCGGCCGGGATCGGCGCCGGCGAGCGCACGACCGAGGCCGCGCTCGACCGCGACGAGGCGCTCGCGCACGCGCTCGCGCAGCTCGCCGGTCGCCATGCGGGTGAACGTCACGAGCAGCAGCCGCTCCAGCGGCACGCCGTCGGCGACGTAGCGGGCCGCCAGCGCGGCGATCGTGTAGGTCTTGCCGGTCCCGGCGCTCGCCTCGAGGACCGTCACGCCGGTCGGCAGCGGCCCGCGGACGTCGAACGGCTCGCTCACGCGCTCGTCACCTCCTCGGCTGCGAGCAGCCCGTCCCACATGCGCCGGGCGCAGCGGCCCAGCCGCGTCGACTCGGTCATCCCCCAGCCGGCGCCCTGCTCGTCGGCGCGCGGCCGCTCCTCGAGCAGGTCGTCGAGCTCGCGCACGCCGCCGAGCACGAGCTGGTGCTCGAGCTCGGCGTCCTCCCTCGCGCGGTCGTAGGTCGATGCCCAGGCCGCGCGGGCGGTCGCGACCGGGTCGTCGCCGTCGGCCAGCGCCTGCGCGTACGCCGCCGACGTCGCGCAGTACAGGGGCAGCGGCTCGCGCATGCCGCGGTCATGGAGATCGACGAGCATCGCGAGCTGGCGCAGCGCCGTCTCGCGCCGGCTCGCCGCGTCGGCGCCGAGCGGCTCGATCCGCGCGATCCTCACGCTCGACCCGCCGGCGCGGCCGACCGTCACCGCGCGGAACGGCCGCTCCGGATGGGCGGCGGTCAGCGCGAGCAGCCGCACCCAGGACGTCATGCGGTGCTTCGGCGCGAGGCGCGAGTACGTGACCGTGCGCAGGACGTCGCCGCAGACGCCCGGAACCGTCCCGCCGAGCGCCCGCCCGTCGGGCAGCTGCACGCGCACGTCGATCGAGCCCGTCTCGTCCGCGCCGTCGACGAGCGCCGCCGCCTCCGTCGCGATCGCCTTGACGATCGGGAAGACCTCGTCGATGACCGGCTGCCCGAGCACCCCCGGCGGCAGCGTCCCGCGGGCGATCTCCGCGAGGATCGCCTGGCGCCCCTCGACGCCGGCCAGCCGCGCCTCGAGCAGGCGCTGGCCGACGCCCCACCGCTCGAGGCCGTCGAGCTCGACGCTGAGGCTGTCGTCGAGCTCCTCGGAGAAGTCCGTGACGCTCATGCGCAGCCGGCGGCGCAGGAAGGCGCGGACCGGGTGGCGGGCGAAGCGCACGAGGTCCTCGACCTCGACGACCGCCGTGTCCTCGGGCGCCAGCCGGGCGGCGAGGAACGGGCCGGGCTCGGCGCGGTCGCGCGTCAGCGCGCGGGCGCCCTCGAGCGTCACGGCGTCGAAGCTCCACGGGCGCTCCGGGACGAGCGCCCCGCGCGTGAAGTTGCGCGGGTCGAACGGCTGCAGCGGGTGGCGCACGACGACCCGCTCGCGCGCGTCCCCGCCGCCCTCGACGCGGACCGTCGCGTCGACGACGTCGAGCAGCTCGCCGACCGGCACCGCCGGCGGGCGCGGGGTGTTCGTGCGCTCGTCGTTGCCGCTGTACGTCACGACGAGCCGCTCGGTCGCCGCCATGAGCGCGTCGAGCAGCATCTGGCGATCCTCGGTGCGCGGGTCGCGATCGCCGACGTGCGGGTCGCGCAGCATGAGGTCGTCGCCGTCGCGCGGGGCCCGGCGCGGGAAGACGCCGTCGTCGAGGCCGAGCAGGCAGACGACCCGGTGGGGCACCGAGCGCATCGGCACGAGCGTGCAGATCGTCAGATGGCCGGTGCGGAAGTTCGCGCGCGTCGGCCGGCCCTGGAGGCGCTCGGCGAGCAGCGAGCGCACCTCCGGCAGCGAGACCTCCGCGGTCGCGGCCGCCGACTGCTCGACGACGTCGTCGAGCAGGCGCTGCAGCTCGGCGCGCTGCCACGCGTCGCGGGGGCTCGTCGCGGTCAGCGCGTCGGCCGCCGTCGCGATCTCGGCCGCCCAGCGGTCGATCGTCTTGGGCTCGCTCAGCGCCTCGATCGCCGCCTGGAGGCGATCGACGAGCTCCGCCGCCCGGCCCGCGAGGCCGATCGCCCCGCTGTCGACGTCGTCGAGCGGCAGGACGCCGCCGAAGAGCCGCTGCTCGTCCTCGGTCATCGTGACGCCGACGAGGATCCGGTCGAGGCCCGCGCGCCACGTGCCGGCCGCGAGCCTCGCGAGCTTGAACGGCGCGCGGTGCTCGGCGTCCAGGCCCCAGCGCACGCCGCTCTCGGCGATCCAGTCCTGCATCCGGGTCAGGTCGTCGTCATCCAGGCGGAAGCGCCGGCGGACCGGCTCGCGATCGGCGAGGTCGAGGACCTGCGAGGCGGTCAGCCGCCCGTCGGCGAGGTCGACGAGCTCGGCGACGACGCCGAGCACGGGGTTCGTCTGGCGCAGCGAGCGGTCGGCGAGGCGCACGCGCAGGTCGGGCGGGCGGATGTCCTCGGGCAGCGCCTGCACGTCCTCCCCGCCGGCCACCTCGCCGGCGCCGAACGTCGCCTGGATGAGCGGGGCGAACGTCTCGATGTCGGGGCACATGACGATGACGTCGCGCGGCTCGAGCGACTCGTCCTCCTCGAGGAGGTGGAGGATCGCGTCGTGGACGACCTCGACCTGCCGGGCGCGGCCGTGGCAGGAGTGGACCTGGACGCTGCGGTCGCCGGCCGCGAGCAGCGGGCGGGCGTCGGCCTCCGGCGCGAGCGGCGGGCCGGGCGGCGGGCGATCGGCGCGGACGTCGGCCTGGATGCGCGCGAGCAGCGTGCCGCCGGCGTGCTCGACGTCGTGGTGGTGGTCGGCGTCGTCGCCGCCGGCCGCGACGACGAGCTGCAGCTCGCGGGCGTCCTGTCCCCAGGAGGCGAGCAGGCGGTTGGCGGTCAGCGCGGCGGTGTCGTCGTCGCGGCGCCGGATGACCGGCGAGCCCTCGGCCGCGATCCGGTCCCACAGCACCGGCGAGGGATGCAGGAGGAAGAGGTGCACGTCGCGCCCCGCGGCCATCGCCCGCAGGACGTGGAGGTGGCCGGCGGGCAGCCGCGTCAGGCCGAAGAGCGAGAGGCGCCGCGGCAGGTCGACGAACCCCGGGTCGTCGCGCAGGCGCGCGCACGCGCCCTCCAGGCGCTCGGCGGGGCCGGGCTGCGCGATCCGCTCGCGCAGGCGCCGCCAGAGCTCGGCCTGCCAGCCGCCGGAGTCGTCGCCCGCGGCCCAGCCGGTCACCATCTCGGGCCGGTGCAGGGCGTAGCGGTCGAAGAGGGCGGCGAGATGGCGGACGGTCGCCAGCCGCCGCCCGCGCCGGGCGGCGTCGGTCGCGTCGCCGAGGTGCGCGGCCAGGCCTGTCGCAGCCAGGGCTCGCCGAGGCACGCGTCGACGACCTCGAGCAGCGGCCAGACCGCGCGGCCGGGCAGCCAGGGGTCCTCGCGCGGGTCGATCCCCGAGGCGGCCGCCACGGCCTCCCCCACGAGCTCGCGCGGGGACGGGAAGGCGACGTTCGCGCACACGCCGTCGGCGCGGCCGGGCGTCGCGCCGAGCTGCGCCGACAGGCGCTGCGTCAGCCAGCGCTCCATGCCGCGCGTCGGGACCGACACGACCTCGGCGGCGAAGGGGTCGGGCAGCGGATCGGCGAGCAGCTCGCCGAGCGCGTCGATGAGGCCGTCGGCTCGTTCGGCTCGGTGGATGTGCAGCACGGCGCTGGCGGCGACTCTACGTCGCGGGCATAAGGTGGTCATCCGGACGCATGCCCAGCAAGGACACGAACATCGGCGCCAAGCGCGCCCGCGACACGCGGACCGAGCTCGGCCTCGACGCCGCCGCGCCGCTGCCGTGCGTCCTGACCTTCGTCGAGCAGGCGCTCGCGCTGCCGGTCGTCGTCGCGGCGCTGCCGGCCGGCATCGCGGGCTGCTGCTGGCGCGACGGGGCGCGCGTCGTGCTGTGGGTCAACGGCACGCAGGCCGCCGTGCGACAGCGCTTCACGCTCGCCCACGAGGCCGGCCACGTGCGCTGCGGGCACGACCACGACGTGCCGGTCGAGACGTACGAGACGATCGGCGGCAAGAGCACCGACGCGCGCGAGGTGCAGGCCAACGCGTTCGCGGCGGAGCTGCTCGCACCCGCCGACGGCGTGCGGGCGGCGATCGGCGCCGAGCCGTCGCTCGAGGACGTCGTGCGCATCGCCGCCGCCTTCGGCATCTCGGCGATCGCGGCGCTGTACCGGCTCAACACGCTCGGGCTCACGCGGCGCTACGCGACGCTCAAGCGCGAGATCGACGGCGGCCTCGACGAGCACGCCTGGGAGCGGCTGCGCCCGCCGCTGCACGCCGACGCGATCGCGGCCATCGACCCGTCGCGGCTGCCGCGGATGTCGCCCGCGCTGGAGGACTCCGCGCTCGCCGCGCTCGCGGATGGCGCCGCCTCGATCGCGGACGCCGCCGCCGCGGCCGGCTGCGACCCCGACCGGCTCGCGGTGAGCGCCGGGACGATCGGGGTCTGAGCGCCGCCGCGGCGGCTCATGCCTCGGGCCCGCCGAGGAACAGCCGGTCGAGCTCGTCCAGCGGGCTCGCCGCCGGCGCCGGGGCGAGCGCGGCGCGCGACAGCACGTCGATGTCCTCGGCGATCCAGCGGTCGGCGTCGTCGTCGGCGCGGAAGAACGCCTGCCCTGCCGCGAACGCCGGCGGCCCGGGCGCGAGCTGGTCGCGGTCGGCGCCGAGGATCGCCGCGAGCGCGTCGAGCAGCCGCCGCGACAGGCGGCCGGGATCGAGCTCGTCGCGCTCGATCTGCTCGAGGTAGCGGGCGGCCCGCTGCTCGTCCTCGACGCCGAAGATCGCGACGAGGCGCCGCGCGACGTCGCGGACGCGAGGCCGGACCGCGCGCGCAGGCGCGGCAGCCGGACGGCCAGCGGGGAGCGGATGTCGGCGGCCGCCTCGAGCGCGGCGAGCAGCGCGGGCTCCTCGCAGATCGCCGCGCGGGCCTCGTCGTCGTAGTCGGGCGTCGGCGCGATCTGCAGCCACGTCGCGAGCCGCTCGGCGAGCTCGTCGCGCTCGGTCTCGGGCGCGCGCCGGAGGTAGGCGTCGATGTCGGGCCGCCGGCCCGCGTTCCAGGCGTCGACGAACTCGCCGAGGATCTGCTGGATGCTGGTCATCGCTCGTACTCCTGACGAAGCTTGGCGAGATCGCGCAGCGCGCGGCTGCGCGAGGCGTAGACGACGTCGCGGGAGACGCCGAGGCGCTCCTGGATCTCCTCGACCGACAACCCGGCCCGGTCGAGCTCGACGACGGCGCGCCGCTGCGCAGACAGCCGCGGCACCGCCCAGTCCAGGAACGCCTGGCGCTCGCCGAGGACGTCGGCGTCGCGCTCGAGGCTCTCGGCCGTGCGGCGCCGGTCCTCGATCGCCTTGTAGACCTCGGCGTCCCGGCGACCGCCCGCGTCGTCGTCGCCGCGGCCGGGCCGGTCGAGCGCGCGCTCGCGCCTGGAGACGGTCTGCGCGCGGCGCTGCGTGTCGATGCAGGCGAACTTCACGAGCGTGCGGGTCGACTCGACCCACTCGCCCATCGACGCGCCGTGGAAGGTGTCGATCATCTTCACCGCGAGCCTGACGAGGGCGCGCTGGAGCGCGTCCTCCCGCTCGTCGGGAGAGAGCCGGCCGCGGCTCTCGAGGTAGACCATGGCGCGCACGCGGTCGAAGTTGTCGCTGAGCAGCTCGTCCCACCAGCGGCGCGCGCCGCCGGCGTCGCCCGCCCGGCGCGCGGCGACGAACCGGCGCAGCTTCTCCTCGTCGTGTCGGGCCACATGGGATGAGTCGCGCGCCGCGGCCACCATCTGACGTTCTCACATCTCCGGCGGCGGGCGGCCCCGCTTGCGGCTCTTGCGCGACGCGTCCATCCGGCTGTACTTCGCGGCCCAGCGCTCGTCGGCGTCGGTCCGCATGCGCAGCTCGGCGATGATGTCGCGCTCCTCGGCGAGCTCCGGGGAGGGGCTGTGCAGCAGGAGCTCGTCGAGCTCGGAGCCGGCGGCGTCGTAGGCGCGCTTCGCGGCGGCGCGGTCGCCCTCGCGCAGCGCGTCGGCGGCCCGGCGCTTGGAGTCCTGCACGCGCTGGTAGACGAGCTCGGTGCGGACCTTCTGGTCGGGCACGCGGCCCGCGGCCTGGTCGCCCGGCACGACGTTGACGTGCACGGCGATCGTGACCGTCTGCTCGGCGAAGGACGGCAGCTCGACGTAGCGCAGCTCGAGCTCGGCGATCCGCGCGAGGCCGAGCTCGGCCTTCGCGGGCACGGCGAACGTCAGGACGAGCTTGCGCTCCTCTCCCGCCCACAGGTCGCCGAGCTCGACCATGATCGCGTTCTCGAGACCCTGCGCCGGGAGGTCGTTCCAGACCGTGACGCCCTCCACCGGCGCGTCGGGGCGGATGAGCAGGCTCGCGGCCTGGACGGTCTTCGACAGGAGCCCCTCGATCTCGCCCGCGACCGCGGCCGCCGCGCCGTCGCCGTGCTCGGCGAAGACGTGGTTGCCCTGGCCGCCGCGGGCGAGCTCGGCGAGCAGGCGCTCGTCGTAGCCGAGGCCGATGCCGATGGTCGACGTCGTCACGCCGTGCTCGCGCGCGCCGGCGGCGACCGAGGCGAGCCTGCCCGCATCGGTGACGCCGGCGTTGGCGTGACCGTCGGAGACGAGCAGCAGCGTGCAGCCGCCCTCGCCGGCGACGCGGCGCGCCTCCTGCAGGCCGCGCAGCAGGCCGCCGGAGAGGTTCGTCGCGCCGCCGCTGTAGACGCCGGCGATCGCGTGCTGGACCGCCGCCTTGTCGGCGAGATCGCCGGCGGGGACGACGACGCGGACCTCGTCGTCGAACGCGACGACGCCGAAGCGGTCGCCGGGGTCGAGGCGGTCGACGAGGCGGACGAGCGCCTGCTTGGCGGCGCCGAGGCGGTCGCCCTCCATCGAACCGCTGCGGTCGAGGACCACCTGCACCGCGGCGGGCGGGCGCGGCCTGTCGGCGGCGGCGGCGGGCGCACCGAGCTCGATCATCACCGACACCTCGTCGTCCTGCTCGACGGCGACGACGTCGACGTCGATCGTGGTCTTGACCTCCATGCGGATCTCCTCGCGTTCCGTGATGCCTCGAGGTCGCCGGCGGGCGGTGAGATCTGACGCTCGGGGGTTCGGTTGGCCGCACCCCGGACACGGGGCAGCCCATACATCCGTTTCGCCCTCGATCGCGCAGAGTGTCCGTATGCAGGCCGTCGCCCTCCCCCACAGCCGCCGGCCGCTCTCGGCGCGCCGCGCGATCGTCGCCGGGCTGCTCGCGACGACCGTCGTGCTGGCCGTCGTCGCGGTCGCGACCGGCGCCGTCGGCATGCCGAACGTCGGCGCCGCGCTGTCGGACGCGTCGGAGTCGCTCGGGGCATGGGCCTACCTCCTCGTCCCGGCGCTCGCCTTCCTCGAGACGGGCGCGTTCGTCGGCCTCGTCGTCCCCGGCGAGACGGCCGTCGTCGTCGGTGGCGTCGCGGCCGCCGGCGGCCACCTCTCGCTCCCGCTGCTCATCGGGCTCGTCTGGGCGGGCGCGCTCGCGGGCGACCTCGTGAGCTTCCACCTCGGCCGCCGGCTCGGGCGCCCGTTCCTCGAGACTCACGGCGCGAAGCTCCACATCACCCCGGAGCGGCGCGCGCACGCCGAGCGCTTCTTCGAGCGCCACGGCGGCCGGGCGATCCTGCTCGGCCGGTTCGTCGGCGTCCTGCGCGCGCTGACGCCGTTCGTCGCCGGCACGTCGGGGATCGCGCTGCGCCGCGTCCTGCCCTACAGCGTCGCCGGCACGCTCGTCTGGGCGACGGCCTTCACGCTCGTCGGCTACGCGTTCGCCGACTCGTTCGAGTCCGCCGGAGCGACGGCCGGGAAGATCGTCCTCGCCCTCGCGGCTGCGGCCGGCGCCGTCCTCGTCTTCAAGCTCGTGCGCGCCCGCCGCACGACAGGACTCACCGCCGCGACCTGAGCGGCTGGATGGCGTCGCCGTCCTGCCCGTGGAACGGCGCGACGTTGGCTAGGCTGACGTGCGGGTGCAACGGCATGAGCGTCAACTTCATCTTCAGGTGTCAATTCTGTGAAGAGCGGCCTGATCCGCTGACGCAGCTGGCCCTCGTGAAGGCGATGCGCGAGAACACGTGGGGCGCCTACCAGGACGTGCTGCCCGGGCGCTGGCTCGTCTTCCACGGCCGCGGGCTCTACGGGCCCGTCCGGCATGCTTGCCCGGAGCACCGCGGCGACCTCGTCGCCTACCTGCGCGCCCATTACGGGACGATCGGCTTCCACGTCTGGAAGCGGCCGCCGTATCCGACGAGCCTCGCGCACGCCGAAACCGACAACGCCTGGAACAAGGCCACCCGCCGCCAGGGCGGCTGGGGCTCCTGAGCGACGCGCCGGTCGTCACGGCGGCCGCGAATACCCGGTGATCGGCGGGCGGACTGAGAACTTGATCCCCAGTCTTTTCTCAGACCCTCCCTAGTACATTCGCTCAGCGCGGGGTCGCAGGGTCCTCGGGCGGGCGTCCACGAGCCGACACACGGGCTCATGAGCCCACTCGTCCTCGTCCGCATCCGACGTTCCCTCACGCTGCTCGGAGTCCTCGCGGCCACGCTGGCCGCCGGGGCCCCCGCCGCGTATGCCGCCAACTTCGGCGTGAGCCTCACATCCGGCGACAGGTTCTCGCCGGCGACGGTGAGCGTCCAGCCCGGCGACTCGGTCACGTGGACCTGGGCGTCCAACGACGACCACAACATCACGGCCAACAGCGGCCAGGCGGACACGTGGGCCAGCGGCAACAAGTCCAGTGGCACATGGGCGCGGACGTTCAACATCGTCGGCCGGTTCACCTACCGCTGCACGCTGCACTCGGGCATGAACGGCGTCGTCGTCGTCGCACAGCCGCCGCCGGCGCCGGACACGACGGCGCCCGCCGCGCCCGCCGCCACCGCCGCGACCGCCGCCGACGGCCGCGTCACGATCGACTGGGCCGACAGCACGGCGCCCGATCTCGCGAACTACGTCGTGTCGCGCCAGACCGCCGGCGCCGGCTCCTGGACGGTCGTCGCCTCGCCCACCGAGAGCCGCCACGTCGACACGACCGTGGCCAACGGCACGAGCTACTCCTACCGCGTCACCGCCGTCGACACGACCGGCAACGTCAGCACCGCCGGCTCGGTCGTCACGGCGCTGCCCGTCGCGCCCCCGCCTCCGCCGCCGCCCGCACCCGGCGCCGGGCCCCTGACGCGGCACGTCGCCATCGCCGACTTCGTCTACTCGCCCGCGACGATCACCGTCAACAGCGGCGACACCGTCGCCTGGGACTGGATCGGCCCGGACCTCAACCACTCCGTCACGTCGCTGGCCGGCGTGCTCGAGACCTTCGACAGCCATCTCGGCCAGCTCCTCAGCGCGATCGTCGGCGCGCCCGCGGGCGGCTACAGCAGGACCTTCAGCCAGACGGGCGACTTCGGCTACTTCTGCCGCCTGCACCCCGACATGACCGGCATGGTGAAGGTCGTCGGCTCCGGCGCGCCGGCCGAGCAGCCCGCCGACCCGGCGCCGGCCGCGAACCCGGCGCCACCGCCGCCGGCACCGCCGGCCGCCACGCCCGCCCGCGAGGCCAAGCACTGGGACGTGAAGATCGCCGACTTCGCCTTCACGCCCGCGAAGCTCTCGATCGCGCTCGGCGATGACGTCACGTGGCGCTGGACCGGAGCGGACGTCGACCACTCCGTGACCTCCAAGGAGGGCTCCGCGGAGACCTTCGAGTCACACCCCGGGGTGAAGATCAGCGGTATCAAGGGCGCGCCCGCCGGTGGCTCGTACACCCACGTCTTCTCGAAGGAGGGCACGTTCGCGTACTTCTGCCGCACGCACCCGGGGATGACGGGCGAGGTCACCGTCGGGCCGAAGCCGCTGCGCGTCCGCATCGCGAGCGTCAAGCGCAAGAGCGCGACGCTGCGGGTCAGCTACCGGCTGACGAAGCCCGCGCAGGTCAAGGCGCAGGTCTACCGCGCCGGCAAGCGGATCGCGTCGAAGACCGTCAAGGGCAAGAGCGGCACGAACGCCGTGCGCATCACGCTGCCGCGCTCCGCGCGCCGGGCCACGCTGCGGGTCGTCCTGCGCGGCGACGGCACCGAGGCGCGGGCCACCGTCCGGGCGGCCCGCTCCTGATCACGCCCGCGACGGCTCGGACTCGATGATCACCCGGCACGGCCGCTCGGAGAGCACGGTCTCGACGGTCTTGCCGAAGAGCGTCGTGCCCGTTCGCGGCGGCAGCGGGAGGACGATCGCCTGCGAGCGGATCGCGATCGCCTCGTCGACGATGACGCGGCCGGCCTGCCCGGCGCGGACCTTCACGACGCGGCCCGTCACGCGCCGGCCGGCGAGCAGGCGGGCCTCCTCGATGACCGTCGCCGCGGCGGCCTCGCGCTCGGGCAGCGCCGCGTCGATCGGCGAGGACTGCGGCACCGTGATGAGGACGATGACGTAGATCGCGCGGCCGCCGGGGGCCGCGAGCTTCGCTGCCGTGGCAAGGATCCGCGGGGTGAGATGGTCGACCTCCAGCGCGACGAGCACCGACTTGTACTCCGCCTCGGTCGCGGTCACGGGCTGCGGGACGACGATCTTCACCGTCGTCGTGAGGTCCAGCCCGTGGCGGCGCCGGTAGAGCGCGTAGATCGCGATGCCGAGCGCGAGCCACAGCGTGCCGGCGATCGCGACGTCCGGGTTCAGCGCGGTGACGACGACGAACGACAGCAGCGTCGCGACGCCGCCGAAGATCGCGAAGCCCGGCAGCTCGCGGCCGCCGACGCGCAGCGTTCCCGGACTGCGATACGGGCGCTCCCGGCCGGGCTGCGAGACCCGCAGCCGGATGAGGGCGGCATGGGCGATCGTGAACGACAGCATCGCCCCGAACGCGTACATGTTGCCGAGGAAGTCCGCCTGGCCCGGCAGCAGCGTCAGGCACGCGATGACGCCGAAGAGGAGGATGCCGATCCAGGGCGTCCCGAACCTCGGGTGCAGCCGGCGCAGGCCGTCGGGCACCTGGCGGTGGATGCCCATCGAGTACACGAGGCGCGAGACGCCGATGATCCCGGCGTTCGTCGCGATGAGCAGGATCGTCGCGGCGAGCAGGCCGACGTAGAGCTCCCCCGGCTCCTGCATGAACCCGAGGTCGAGCTGCTGGATGACCCCGAGGATCGGGTCGCCCGCGTAGCCGCCCTCCTCCTCCGGCAGGCCGAGCAGCGTCTGGTACTCGCCGGTCGCGGGATCCCGCGTCACCGGCAGCGCCGACAGCGCGACGACGGGCAGGGTGAAGTAGATCGCGTACACGGCCGTCCGCACCCGCGCGATCGCCTTCGGGATCGTCACCGCCTCGTCCTTGGCCTCCTCGGCCATGTTCGAGATCGTCTCGATGCCGGTGTAGGCGATCATCCCGAGCGGGATCGCGAGCAGGAACTCCGTCCACGTCGGCGCGACGCCGAGGCTGATGTTGTCGACGAGCGTCTGCGGCGAGAAGACGAGCACCGCGCCGACGACGACCATGAGCACCTGCGTGAAGAAGTCGACGACCGCGAGGACGATGTTCAGGCCGGCCGACTCCTTGACGCCGACGACGTTGATGACCGACAGCAGCACGATGACGCCGGCCGCGAAGATGATGTCGCCGGGCGCCGAGCGCAGCGGCTCCCAGAACAGGCCGCCGATGTAGTGCGGCACGAAGAACGCCGAGATCGCGACCGTGATGACGTAGTTGAGCATCTGCGCCCAGGCCGCGAAGAACGAGACGAACTCGTTGAAGGCGTGGCGCGCGAAGCTCGACGAGCCGCCGGCCTCGGGGAACATCGCGGTCGCCTCGGCGTACGTCGCCGCCGTGCAGAAGAAGAAGATCCCCGTGATGACGAAGACGACCGGCGTGAGGCCCAGCGCGAGCCCGGCGACGAGCCCGAGCGCGTAGTAGATCGACGAGCCGACGTTCCCGTAGGCCGTCGCGAAGAGCGCGTTGACCCCCAGCACGCGCTGGAGGCCCTGGAGCCGTCGTTGGGCCATTCGAGCATCAGCATCCACGCGCGACCGTCAGCGCCGTGTGCGGATCGCGCGCCGGCCTGTGTGGATCGTGTGAAGGTCAGGCCAGGAAGCGGTAGCCGACGCGCGCGTCCGTGCGGATGTAGCGCGGCTCGCCGCCGGGCTCGAGCTTGCGCCGGAGGTTCGCGATGTGCGTGCGCAGCGCCTGCGTGTCGTCGGCGGACTGCGGGCCCCACACCTCGCTGAGCAGCATGCGGTGCGTCAGCAGCCGTCCGCGGTTGCGCGCGAGGATCCGCAGGAGGTCGTACTCGATCGGCGTGAGATGGACGTCCTGACCGTCGCGGCGCACGCGCCGGGCGGCGAGATCGATCTCCAGGCCGTCGAGGCGGATCGTCGGTTCGTCGACGGTGCTCCCGACCCGGCGCAGGACCGCGTTGAGGCGAGCGACGAGCTCGCGGGGGTTGAACGGCTTCGTGACGTAGTCGTCGGCGCCCGCGTCGAGCGCGGCGATCTTCACGTCGTCGTCGCCGATCGCCGACAGGACGACGATCGGCATCTGGCTCCAGCTGCGCAGCTGGCGGCAGACGTCCACGCCGTCGCCGTCGGGCAGGACGAGATCGATGATCGCCGCCGCCGGCGGGCGCAGCGCGGCGGCGTCCAGCGCCTCCTTGGCGCTCTGCGTGGCGACGACGTCGAAGCCCGCGTCGCGCAGGACGATCTTCAGGCCCCGCATGATCTGCAGCTCGTCGTCGCAGACGAGGACCCGCAGCCGCGGCGAGCTCACGATCCCTCGCCGGCCGTCGCGGGCTCGGCCTGCTCGGCGAGCGGCAGCTCGATCGCGAAGACCGTGCCCTGCCCCGGTGGCGACTCCGCCTGCACGCGGCCGCCGTTGGCCTCGACGAACCCGCGCACGATCGCCAGCCCCAGCCCGGAGCCGGGATGCCCGCCGCTGTGCTCGTCGCGGTAGAACGGCTCGAACGCCCGGGCGAGCTGCGTCGGGCTCATGCCCGGCCCGCGATCGATGACGCGGATGCTCATCCTGCCGCCGACGACGCGCGCGCGGACCTTCACCGGATGGCCGCCGCTGTAGCGCTGCGCGTTCTCGAGCAGGTTGACGAAGACGCGCTCGAGCTGGGCGGCATCGGCCTGCACGAGCGGGAGGTCGGGGTCGAACGACAGCGCGAACGGCGCGCTGTCGTCCGTGCTGACATCGGCCGCGGCCGTGCGCACGACCTCCTCCAGCGAGCACCAGTCGCGCCGCGGCTCGGCGGTGCCCGCCTGCAGCCGCGACAGGTCGAGCAGCTTGTCGACGAGCGCCGACAGGCGCTGCGCCTCCTCGACGACGACGAGGCCGAGCTCGTCGCGCTCGCCGTCCGCCAGCACCGGCGAGCGCACCGCATGCCCGGCGGTGATGATCGCCGTCAGCGGGGTGCGCAGATCATGCGACACCGCCCGCAGCAGCGCCGTCTTGATGACGTCCGAGCGGCGCAGCGCCCGCGTCTCCACGACCTGGGCCTGCAACCGGTCGCGATCGAGCGCCGCGCGCAGGAGCGCCTCGAGCGCCGGCGCCACCCGCTCGCGGACGCGCGCGCGCAGCACCTCGTCGTCGCCGCGGGCCCCGAGGTCCAGCAGCGCGTGGCGCCCGCCGCCGAGATCGAGCTCGACGCCGCGCCGGCGCACGCTCTCGCTCCCCGGATCCAGGACGATCCGGGCGTCCTGCCGGCCGAGCGCCGCACCGATCAGGCGGCTCGCCTCGGGGAGCGCGTCGGCGAGCGTCGCGCCGCCGAGCAGGACGCGGGCGGTGTCCGCCGCGAGGTCGGCCTCGCCACGCCGCCGGTCGGCCTCCGCCGCGCGGGTGCGCGCGAGATCGGCGACCGCGGAGGCCACCGCTGCCGCGACGAGGAACACGGCCAGCGCCACCCAGTGCGCCGAGTCGGCGATCCCCAGGCCGCCGGTCGGCGGGATGTGGAAGAAGTTGAACGCCGCGGCGCTCGCGAGGCTCGTCAGCAGCCCGAACGCGAGCCCCCAGTACACGGCGACGAGGAGCACCGCGAGGAGGTAGACGACCCCCGGCGACACCTCCGGCGCGATCTCGCGCAACGGGTAGATCACGAGCGTCGTCGCCACGACGGCGAGCACGGACACGACCACCCCCCACGCGCGCGGACGGGCGGCGTCGAGCAGGCGCGGAGACTCGGGAGCGATGCCCACGACGCACATCATCGCCCCATGCGAGCACGCCCGCACGTCACGTCACGGCATGACCCAGGTGTCCTTGCCCCCGCCGTGCTGGGACGAGTTCACGACGAGCGTGCCGCGTTTGAGGGCGACGCGGGTCAGCCCGCCCGGCAGGGCCTCCGACCAGCCGTCGCCGGAGAAGATGAACGGGCGCAGGTCGATGTGGCGCGGCTCGAGCACGCCGTCCTCGGTGATCGTCGGGTGCTGCGAGAGCGAGACCGTGTGCTGGGCGACGTAGCGCCCGGGCGCCGCGCGCAGATCCTCGGCGACCGCGGCGAGCGTCTGCTCGTCGGCGTGCGCGCAGACGACGACGCCGCGCCCGCCCGAGCCGCCGCGCGGCTTGATGACGTACGCGCGCAGGTCGCCGAGGACCTCCTCGGCGGTCTCCGGCCGGCCGAGGTCGAGCGACGGCACCGACGCCAGCAGCGGCTCCTCGCCGAGATAGAAGCGCACCATGTCGGGCACGTAGGCATGCGCGAGCTTGTCGTCCGCCACGCCGGTCCCGAACGCGTTGACGAGCCCGACCCGGCCCGCGAGCCAGGGCTCGAGCACGACCCGCGCGATCGGGGTGAGCTCGCCGGACTCGTCGCGCAGCGAGTCCTCGTCGCAGCGGCGATGGACGACGTCCACGCGGTGCTCCCCGCCGCCGGGCTCGAGGACGACGACGTAGCCGTCGCGTACGCGCAGCTCGTCGAGGGTCGTCAAGCGCGCGCCGGTGAGCTCGGCGATGTGCTCGTGCTCCCACGCGGTCGAGGTTGCGGGCCCCTCGCTGAGCACGACGGCGAACGGATCCTCGACGCCGGGCGGCGCCGCGTCGCGCAGCGCGCGCCCGAGCAGGTCGCGCAGCGGGTCGCCGATGTCGCGCGGGACGGGCGCGTCGAGCCCCAGCGTCTCGCGTACCGCGCGGCGCGTCGCGCCCGCGTAGCAGTAGCCCGACGGCGTGCGGCAGTTGTCCTCGAGCACGCGCAGGCTGCCGTCCTCGTCGCGGATGACGTCCAGGCCGGCGACGGCGATCGGCGCGCCCGTCGCCGGGAGCCGGCCCCGGAGGTCGGGCTCGTAGCCCTCGGCCTCGTCGACGAGCGACGCGGGCACGACGCCCGCCGCGACGATCCGCCGCGCGCCGTAGACGTCGCGGACGAACGCGTTGAGCGCCCGGACGCGCTGCGCGAGGCCGGCGGCGAGCTCGTCCCAGGCCCCGGCGGTGAAGACGCGCGGGACGGGGTCGATGACGAACGGGTCCGGCCCCGAAGCTCAGCCCGAGGGCGTCGACGTGCGCCCGGGCCGTCTCGCGCAGCGCCGCGAGGTCCGCCGCGTCGAGCGCGGCGAGGATCCGCTCGTACTGGGGACGTGGTGCGCCGTCCTCGCGGTAGGCCTCGTCGTACGCCCGCCGTCCGTGCTCATCCGTGGTGGAGGTCAGGCGGTCCGGACTACCCTCCGCGGCGGATCGCAAGCCTCGAACGCCTCGCGCACGCGACGCGCAACTCCCCTTTTTCACCTCATGGCGAACGGGGTAGCACCAAAGGTGACCCCCGACGGAGGAGAGAGACATGACCGAGCACGAGGGCAACGCAACGCCGACCGCCACTGACGACGACATCAAGCGGATGGACGCGGACACGCCGGACGCCCCCGCGGGCGCAGCCGTCGCCGATCAGGGCGTGGGCGCCAACCCCACGGACTCGACCGACACCGACGAGAACGCCGACCCCAAGAGCGGCGGCACCCCGGTGCACCCCTCGCCGACGGCCGACAGCCAGAGCGACGCCGACGGCGACGCGGCTGGCGCGGGCCAGCACTGATCGATGCCGGGGAGCCGACGGCTCCCCGATCGAGTTTCAGGCAAGAAAAAGACCCTCCCGGCGTTCGCGCCGGGAGGGTCTTTTGACATGTGACTGTTCAGCGTCAGCCGGTGAGATCGTCCTCGTCGCCGTCGGCCATCGTCGTGCCGCTGGCGGGGCCCGCGTTGCCCTCGCCCGTGCCGTCGCCCGGCTTGCCCTCGTCCTCGGGGATCGTCGGACTGTGAACGGGACCACTGCCTTCCTCGGTGCCGCTCTTGATGTCGTCGGCCTCCTTCAGGGTGTCATCTGCGTCCGTCATTCGACTCTCCTCCTCCTCGGGGGTTAATTCCGTTGCCAGCGTTACCCCCACCGCACGACTCGCTAACCGCACGGCGCCGATCGGAGAAGATGCGCGCATGGCAACCGAGATCGAGCGCAAGTTCCTCCTGCGCGAGCTCCCTCCGACGCTGCGGCTCGCCCGGCGCCAGACGATCAAGCAGGGCTACCTCGCGCTCGACGGCGACACCGAGGTTCGCCTGCGAACGGGCTCGCAGGCGCCGCGGCTGACGATCAAGTCCGGCCGCGGAGAGGTGCGAACCGAGGTCGAGCTCGACGTCGACGGCAAGCAGGCCGCCGAGCTGTGGAAGCTCACCGAGGGACGGCGCGTCGAGAAGACCCGCCGGCGGCTGCGCGTCGACGGCGTCGAGGCCGAGGTCGACGAGTACGAGGGCGACCTCGCGGGGCTCGTCGTCGTCGAGGTGGAGTTCCCCGACGAGGCGGCGTCGCGCGCGTTCACGCCGCCGGCGTGGTTCGGGCGCGAGCTCACCGGCGACGCCGCGTACGCCAACCGCAGCCTCGCCGCGGACGGGCTGCCGCCGGCGACCGACGGCTGATCGGCGTCCGTTACTGTGACCGCATGGGCGCGATGCGCGGCAGCGCGAGCACCGAGATCGACGCACCGCTGGCCGAGGTGTGGGCGATCGTCCAGGACATCGAGACGGCGCCCGAGTGGCAGAAGGGACTTGACACGATGACGGTGCTCGAGCGCGACGAACAGGGACGCGCGGTGCAGTGCGACATGACGACGGACGCCAAGCTCAAGGTCTTCTCCGCCCGCGTGCGCTTCGAGTACGCCTCGCCGCGCGAGCTGCGCTGGAAGCAGGAGCGCGGCGACCTGCGCTCGATGGACGGCTCGTGGCAGCTCGAGGAGGCCGGCGACGGCCGCACGCGCGCGACGTACAGCCTCGACGGCGATCCGGGCGTCCTCATGGGGCGCTTCCTCAAGGGCGCGCTGGAGGAGAAGATCCGCGGCGTGCTCATCGACGGCAGGCCCGCGGAGCTCAAGGCCCGCGTCGAGGCGGGCTGACGCGGCATGGGCGATCTCTCCGCCACGGCGAGCACCGAGATCGACGCGCCCGTCGAGCGCGTGTGGGGCGTCGTGGCCGACGTCGAGGCCTGGCCGCAGTGGCAGGCGACGATCAGCGCGCTCGACGTCGAGGAGCGCGACGCCGAGGGCCGGCCGTCGCTCTGCGAGGTCGTCTTCGACGCGAAGGTCCAGACGATCCGCACGGTCCAGCGCCTGCGCTACGAGCCGCCGGCGCAGCTCGAGTTCACCCAGGAGCAGGGCAGCCTGAAGTCGCTGCGCGGCGCCTGGCGCCTGGAGGACCTCGGCGACGGGCGCACCCGCGCGACCTACGAGCTCGACGTCGGGCTCGGCGGGATGCTCGGCATGCTCGTCACCGGCGCCGTCCAGGAGAAGCTGCGCGAGCGGCTCGTCACGAGCCTGCCGCTCGAGCTCAAGTCACGGGTCGAGGGCGGCTGACCGCATCGACCGCGAGCTCGGCGCCCTCGGCGGCGAGCTCGATCGCGGCGGCCGCGCCGCCGGCGGCCACCCAGCGCGCGCGCGCCTCGGCGGCGAACGCGTCGAGGAAGTCGTCGGAGTGCAGCGGGTCGTGGTGGAAGAGCAGGAGCCGCGAGACCGCCGCGCGCCTGGCGAACGCGAGCGTGTCCGACAGCGCCGAGTGCCCCCAGCCGAGGTGGGCGAGGTACTCGTCGTCGGCGTACTGGGAGTCGTGGATGAGCATGTCGGCGCCGCGGGCGAGCTCGAGCCCCGAGATCCACTCGTCCTCGAGCTCGTGCAGCGGCGTGCCGAGCGCCGGCTCGTGGTCGGGGATGTAACACAGCGTCGTGCCGGCGTCCTCGATGCGGTAGCCGAGCGTCGGCCCGCGGTGGCTGACGGGGCACGCCCGCACGGTCGCCGGCCCGATCTGCCACTCTCGTCGCGGCCTCGCGAAACGAGACGCGGCTGGGCAGCTCGCGGACCTCGACGGGCGACAGCGGCGCCGAGATGTAGCGCGCGATCCGCTCGAGCAGCGGCGCCTCCACCGCGGCGGGTCCCGTGATGACGATCTCGTTGGCGGGATCGAAGCACGGGGCGAAGAACATGAGCCCCTGGATGTGGTCGAGGTGCAGGTGGGTGAGGAGGATGTTCACCTGCCGTGACGGCGGCGGCATCGCGAGCCCCATCGTCCGGATCCCGGTGCCGGCGTCGAGCACGATGACGGTGCCGTCGGAGAGCGTCACCTGCACGCACGAGGTGTTGCCCCCGTAGCGCATCGTCTCCGGGCCGGGCGTCGGGATCGAGCCGCGCGCGCCCCAGATCTTCACCCTCACGCGGGCGGCTCCGGGTCACCCTTCGGCCAGAAGACGACCATCGCCCCGTGCATGCTCTCGTCTCCGATGAGCGGCAGCGCGCTCGCCTCGATCGCGTGATCGACGCCGGTGGCGGAGCGGATGTGAAAACCGCCGTGCGACGCCTTGTTGCCGCGCAGCGCGGCGGTCAGCGGCACGTCCTCGAACGGGATCGGCCGGCCGTCCTCGTCGAACGGGCCGAACGTCGTCGTCCACTCCTCCGCCGTCATCTGGCCGGTCTCCTCATAGCGCCGGCCGAGGATCGCTCCGGCCGCCTCGTTGAAGAACAAGAGGTCGCCGCCGGCGTCCACGAGGAACGCGGGCGTCGACAGGCTCGACACGAGGTTACGAGCGAGGATGAGCTGCAACGGACGCGCACCTGACATCGGCAGACCATCTCAAATTCCGTCGCGCTCGGCGCTTGCCGGATCAGCTCGCGACGGGGTCGCGATCGCGGTGGCGCTCCCAGCCGGCCCGCGCGGCGTCGAACTCCGTCCAGTCCGACAAGAGGTCCTCGGACGGCCCGCCGACCGGCTGCGTCGGCTCCGGCGGATCGGTCCGCCGGTGGCTGCCGCCGTCGTCGTCGTCCTCCTCGCCGTCCTCGGGATCGGACGACATGCGCGCGAGCCCGAACCACATGCAGACGCCGACGATGACGATCGCGACGGTGCCGGCGAGCGCGGACTCGAACCACATGCCGAGGATCGCGAGCACGATCGAGACGACGACCGTCAGGCCGCCGCCGATCGCGAGGATCGCGCGCGACACGCGCATCGAGCGCGACGCGCCCTCGGGGAGCGGGCTGATGACAGCGAGCGCCAGCGTCAATGCGAAGACGTACAGCAGCCCGTTGACCACGACCATCATCAGGACATTGTGGTTCCCCGCCGTCCGCCCGATCAAACCGAACGGACGGACGTTCAGGTGACGAGTTCCCGTAGTCCGTTTCTGCGACCGGGCGCGGGTGCTGAGGCTATCGTCAGCGGATGCCCACGTCGGGGACGGAACCTCGGATCGAGCACGCTGAGTCCTCCCAGGCCTGGCTGCGCCAGACGCTCGAGGAGATCCTGCGCCAGCTGCGCATCCTGCTCGACATCGACGGCTGCGCGTTTCAGATCGTCGACGCCGAGCGCGGCCACATCCACCCGGCGGCCGCGTGGTTCGAGACGCCGGCGATCCGCGCGACGCTCCAGCCCGTGCTCGACCGGCCGTACGACCCGGCCCGCGGCGGGGTCACGGAGGCGGCGATGGAGAGCGGGCGGCCGCTGCTCATCGCCGACGTCGAGCGATGGCCGGGCGCGGAGGCGCTGCGCGCGCGGCTGCGCTCGCAGCTGGACCCGGAGAGCGCGGCGTCGGCCTGGGAGTGGTACCGCACCTCGTCGTTCATCTCCTGCCCCGTGCGGACGGCGGGCGGCCGCGTGCTCGGCGCCCTCGCGCTCTCGTCGAGCCCGCCGCGGCCGTCGCTCGGAGAGGAGCAGCTGCGCGTCACCGAGGTCTTCGCCGGCCTCGCCGCGCTGGCGCTCGAGCGCTCGGAGCTGCTCGAGCGCGAGGAGCGCCGCGCGCGCGCCGAGGAGCTCCTGCACGCCGCCGCGCAGGCGATGACGTCATCGCTGGATCTCGACTGCGTCTACGAGGCGATCGTCGAGCAGGCGACGATCGTGACGGGCGCGCCGATGGTCATGCTCCTGCGCCTGGACAGCGTCTCGCAGACGCTGCGCGGCGTCGCGAGCCGGGGCGTCACCGAGCGCCTGGCGAGCCATCGCTACAAGCTCGGCGAGGGGATGATCGGGACGGCCTTCGACAGCGGCGTGCCGTACGTCAGCCGCGCCGAGGACAGCGCGCGCTTCTTGCCCTGGGTCGCAGGACGAGGGCGTGCGCTCGTTCGCCCACGTCCCGCTGGGACTCGGCCCGCGGCGCTTCGGGATGCTGACCGTCGCCGATCCGCGCGAGGGCGCGCTCGACGAGGATCGGCTCGCGCTGCTGCAGTCGCTGTCGCGATCGGCGGCGGCCGCGATCGCCAACGCGCTCGAGTTCCAGCACGAGCGCAAGGTCGCGGGCGCGCTGACGCGCGGCTTCGTGCCCGGCGAGCCGCCCGAGCTCGAGGGCTTCCGGCTCGGGCTCGTCTACGAGCCGGTGGGCCACGAGGTCTCCGGCGGCGACGTGTTCGGCGTGTGGCGGCTGCCGTCGGGCGCGCTCGCGTTGCTCGTCGGCGACGTCAGCGGCAAGGGCGTGGAGGTCGCGGCGGTGAGCGCGATGATCCGCTTCTTCGTCGAGGCGCGGACCTGGGACTCCGAGTCCCCGGCCGAGGTCCTCGCGCAGGCCAACGCGATCCTGCGCCGGCGGACGCCCGGCCGCGTCCAGTTCGTGACGGCGTTCCTCGCGGTCATCGGCGACGGCATGCTGCGCTACGCGAACGCCGGCCACATCCCGCCGCTCGTCGTCGGCCGCGACGGCCCGCCGCGCGAGCTGCCGACGACGGGGATCCCGCTCGGCGTCAAGGACGACGTCGCCTTCGACGAGCACGAGCTCGAGTTCGGTCCCGAGCAGCTGCTCTTCGCCAGCACCGACGGCCTGCCGGAGGCGCGCCGCGGCGGCGAGCTCTTCGGGCACGAGCGCGTCGCGGCGCTCGTCGCCCGGCACGCGGCCGACCTCGACCCGCAGGCGCTCGTCGAGCTCGCCCACGCCGAGGCCGAGGCGTGGGCGCGCCAGCTCTCGGACGACGTCGCGATCCTCGCGCTGCGCCCGACGACTGGCGCGGGCGTGCGGCTGCTCCCCGGCGCGCCGGACGACCCCGCGTCGCGCGCGCTGTACGAGGAGTACATCGCGCTGACGCTGGAGCGGATCCCCGGCTTCGTCCCGAGCGAGCGCATCTTCGCCACCGAGGACGTCTTCGCCGGGCCCGGCAGCGCGTGGCTCGTCGCCTACGACGACGCCGGCGAGCCGGTCGGCTGCGGCGGGCTGCGGACGCTCGAGCCCGGCATCGGCGAGATCAAGCGCATGTACGTGCGGCCGGCGGCGCGGCGCGTCGGGTGTCGGGCGGCGGCTGCTGCGCGAGCTCGAGCGCCTCGCCGTCGCGGGCGGGCACGACCGCGTGCGGCTGCTGACGACGCCGGTCCACAGCGAGGCGATGGCGCTCTACGAGGCGGAGGGCTATCGCACGGTGCAGCGCGTCACGGAGCCCGGGGAGCCCGTCGCGCTCTGGCTGGAGAAGTCGCTGGAGCGCTGACCGTCGCGAGGACCGCGCGCGCGTGACGGCGCGCCGCCGCCGCCCGCAGCGGCCCCGGTCCGAGCTCGACGACGAACGCCGTCGTCGCGGGCAGCGCGTGCCGCTGCCAGCGCGTCGCGGTGCCCGGCAGGTCGCTGCCGCGGCAGCGCCGCAGCGCCAGCCCCGACGCGCGCGCGTAGCGGCGCTGGAGCAGCGCGGCGCCGCGGCACGGTGCGAGCACCTGGCCCCACGGCTGGTGAAACCAGATCGTCACCCGGGGGCGCACGCGCAGGATGAGGCGGCGGATCGCCCGCGTCTCCGGCTCGGAGAAGGGGCGCGGCCCGGAGTGGTCGGCGCGCCCGCGCGCGTTGCGCCGCCAGCGGCGCGAGAAGTTGCGGTTGAGATCGACGCCGCGCGCGTTCGTGCGCGTGCCGGCGCGCGAGCCGTCGGGGTTGAGCGTCGACACGAGCCAGAGGTCGATCCCGCGCGGCGCGGCGTCCGCGAGCTCGCGCACGACCGCGCGCCCGGCGCCCTCGTCGCCGTGGATCGCGCCGACGACGAGCACCGGCCGGCCGGCCGGGTCGCCGGCCCGCCGCGCGACGATCGGCCGCCCGCGCACGGACTGCCCGACGACCTGCGCAGGCGGAGGCGGAGGCGGCGCGGCGGCGGCGGGAAGCGCGAAGAGCGCGGCGGCGGCGAGGCCGAGGACCACGGGCTATTCGTACACGACGAGGTCCGGCGGCGGGCCGAGCGCGAGCACGTCGGCGGGCGCCATGAGGTTCGTGTCCTCCTCGTAGAAGAGCTTGAAGCCGTCGTGGAAGTCGGCCTCCTCGGAGGTGAACTGGTCGTACTTGGAGATCTTGTTCGGGCGGTCGCCGAAGCCGTCGACGTTCATCGTCACCGCGATCCCCGGTGGGCGCTGGACGCGCGCCTTGTCCTCGATCATGTCGCTCGTGAACTGGTGGACGACGAGCAGCTTCTCGGGCAGGTCGCCGCGCTGGACGATCCCCGCGAGGTAGTTCGCGACGTCGTTGACGTCGGCCGCCGTCACCGAGCCGATCGTCTGGCCCGGGATCTCGTCCGGCCCGACGTGCCACTCGGGATCGAGCGCGAGGCCGACGTCGGGCTCGCGCAGCCAGCGCTCGAGCCGCTCGGCCTCGCTGAGGAAGTCGCCGCGGCCCGGCTGGATGTCGAGCACGAGCAGCGCCTTGGCCTCGCGCGCGGCCGCGAGGTAGCGCTCGATGACCTCGTCGTCCTGGTGGATGCGATGCATGCCGTCGTCGCCGGCGTGCTCGGCGGCGATCGTCGCGATGAGCTCGAAGGCGGGCAGCACCGGGCGGGTGCGCTTCTCGTATCCGCGCGCGACGTCGCTGCAGCCGTGCCGCGGCCTCGGCCGGCGTGCCGATGCCGAGCGTGCCGAGGCGCGCGCTCTGCGGCGCGCCGTAGAACGCGACGATGCGGTGGTCGGGAAACAGCCGCCGCCCGCCGCGCGGGAGCTCGGCCGGCCGCGGCGGCACGGCGGCGGCGGCGGCGGGCGCCTGGCCCTCGCCGCGCGGCGACTCGCCGTCGCCGCCGCGCGACACGAGCGCGACGGCGAGCAGGCGGCGACGGCGACCACCGCGACGGCCGCGGCCGCGCGCCGGCGGCGGTAGACGTAGATCGGCTCCGTCACGACCCGCAGTGTGCCCCGTGCGACGACATCGGGCGCAGGCCCTTCAGCCCGCGCGGCCACGTGCCGATGAGCGAACGATGCACCATCGTCACGAGCGCATCTCGATCCACACCGCGCGCCACCACATCATCGGCACGGCGACGCTCGCCGCCGACGGGTACCGCAGCCGCCTCTCCGACCTCCTCAACGCGCCCGAGCGCGACTTCATCGCGCTGAGCGACGCGACGGTCGCCGACCTCGACGGCTCGCGCCCCGCCTCGAGGCACGAGTTCATCGCGGTCAACCGCGCGCACGTCGTCTTCGCCGTCTCGCTCGGCGACATCGAGACCCTGGCGCCCGCCGCCTGACGTCCGCTTCAGCGGACCGCGACCTCGCCGCCGAGCGAGAACGGCGCCACGAGCTCGATCCGGTCGCCGCTCCAGAAGCGGCCGGGGTCATACCAGCTCGCCGGGCGCCGGCTCGGCAGCAGCCCCATGTGCTGGTAGGTCGTCGCGACGAGCTCGGCGCAGTAGATCGTCTCGAGCTTCGCGCGGCGGCGGATGCGGCCGGTGATCCACTGGCGGGCGAGGCCGAGCGTCGTCGGGAACGCGCGCCCGTCGAAGCGCTCGATGACCTCCATGAGGCGGTCCTCGTGCCGGCGCTCGAGCTCGCCCTCCAGATGGCGGACGAACGCGCGCTGGCCGTAGCGCTCGCCCCAGGCCTTCACGGCGTCGTCGAGCCGGTGCAGCTGGACGCCGCGATGGCGCTCGCCGGTCCAGACGTCGGGCAGCGAGCGGCCGAGCTCGGCGTGCCACAGCAGCGGCGGCAGGTCGTCGAGCGCGACGACCATGCCGACGTGGTTGACGGGGCTGTTGGTCACCGTCTGGATCGCCCGGTCGGCCAGCGACCTGCCGCGAAAGAGCCAGATGTCGCCGGTCGCGGCCGCGGCGACGGCGTCGTCGAGGGAGAGCGGCGTCGTCGCGGGCACGCCCGTAACCTACGCAACCGATGCGCGTCCCCTGGAAGATCCTCGGGCTCGCCGGTCTGGCCGGGGTGGCCGCGACCGGCGTCGTCGTCGCCCGCCGCCGCCGGCCGCAGCGCGAGTACGACCCCGACGAGCTGCGCGAGCGGCTGCACAAGCGCCTCGAAGAGGTCCCGGAGGCGCCCGAAGGCGATAGTGGTCGCGGGATCACCATCTAGGCTTTCGGGCATGTGCCGGAACATCAGAACGCTCCACAACTTCGAGCCTCCCGCCAGCGACGACGAGGTCCGCTCGGCCGCCCTGCAGTACGTCCGCAAGATCAGCGGCTCCTCCAAGCCCTCGGCCGCCAACGCCGCCGCCTTCGAGCGCGCGGTCGAGGAGGTCGCCGCGTCATCGGCGCGCCTGCTGCGCGAGCTCGTCACGACGGCGCCGCCGAAGGACCGCGAGGTCGAGGCGGCCAAGGCCCGGGCCCGGGCGGCGCAGCGCTACGCCGCGTAGCGGCGCTGGCTGATGCGACGTGCCGCGCGGGCGCGTGCCGGCAGCGCGGTGGCGCTCGCGCTCGCCGTGCTCGCTGCCGGCTGCGGGGGTGACGACGGCCCGCGCTCGACGACCCCGGTCTCGAAGATCGTCGGCGAGACCGCGGACGCCGACGCCGCGATCGTTCGTCTCGTCGAGGTCCGTGGCGCGCTCCTGAACCTCGGCGCCGCGCGGCTCTTCGGCGACCGGGCGCGGCTCGCCGACGCCGGGTTCGTGCGCACGGTCGCCGCGGAGCGCGCCGCGGCGGCCGAGCGGCTGCGCGGGCAGGCGGTCAGGGACTCCGGCACGCTTGCGCGCCTCGCGGGCAGCGCGTCGATCTCCACCGCCTCGGCGGGCGAGGCGCTGGTCGGCTTCGAGCGCTGCGCGCGCCTGGGGATCGACGTTCTTCGACACCGCGGATTCCGATCCCGAGCGGCGACGCGCTGCGCGAGGCCGATCGCACCTGCGGCGCGGCGCGGCGCGCCTACCGGACCGCGCGCGCGGAGCTCCGGCGCGCGGCGGGCTGACATCCGCGGCGGTCGGGCGGGGCTCGAGGAGCTGCGCCTCGACGAGCTCGTGGCGCGGTTGCAGGCCGGTGGCGCGTAGGCGCTTTTCGGACTCGGTGGGCCGGCGGCGCGCGATCGCCGGCGACCAGCATCATTGAGGAAACGGTGAGCGGGCGCGCGGGCGCTCAGCGCGGGCGATCGGGTGCTCGGCGCGAGCGATCGCGCGGCGAGCGCGTCGGGCGCTCGGCGCGAGCGATTCGGGGGGTGTGGCCCAGAACGTCGCACATGCCGTCGTTTCCGGCCAAACCCCCCGCGGCGGGGGGTTTGGCCCAGATCGGACCACATACGTCTCGTTCAGACCAAACCCCCCACGCGAGCCGCGGCAAGCCGAACTCACTCCCTCAGTGATGCCGGTAAATCCCGCCAGAACGCAAGAACCCGCACTCGGCGCGCCAGGAAACTTTCAGCGGAGAGAGAGGGATTCGAACCCTCGGTGGACCGTAAAGCCCACACACGATTTCCAGTCGTGCCCGTTCAGCCGCTCCGGCACCTCTCCAATGTGGCAGCCAGGGTATCTACCCGGCCCGCGCACGGTCAGATCTGCCAGGCGCCTCCGCGCAGCACCGGGACGCGGTCGCCGCCGGCCGTGATCCCGGTGACATCGACCTCGGGAGATCCGATCATGAAGTCGATGTGGATCTGCGAGCGGTTGATCCTGTCGTGGTCCGCCTCGCCCGCGGTGAACTCGTAGGCGGATCCGATCGCGATGTGCGACGCGGCGTTCTCGTCGATGAGCGTGTCGTAGAAGACGGTGTCGAGGGGACCGATGCGCCCGGCCCCGTCGACGAGCGCGACCTCGCCGAGGCGGTCTGCGCCCTCGTCGCGCCGGGCGTACTGCGCGAGCAGCTCGCCGCCCTCGTCGGCGTCGATCTCGACCGCTCGCCCGCCCTCGAACCTCACCCGCAACCCGCGGATGATCGTTCCGCCGACGACGAGCGGCTTCGTCGACGTCACGGTGCCCTCGACGCGCGCCGGGTCGGGCGCCGTGAAGACCTCCTCGGAGGGCAGGTTCGGCATGTGGACGATCCCGTCGATCGTCTCGAAGCGCGCCGACAGCCAGCGCGACGTCGGCAGCAGGCCGACGCGCAGATCCGTGCCCGGGCCCTCGAAGTGCAGCGCGTCGAAGTTGTGCTCGGTCAGGCGCTCGGCGACCCCGACGAGGACGTCCTGGCGCTCGCGCCAGGCAGCGACCGGGTCGTCGGCGTCGAGGCGGCAGATGTAGATGACCTGCTCCCAGAGGCGCTCGAGCGCGTCGCGCGGCTCGAGGTCTGCCGAAGACGAGCTCGGCCCATTGCTGCGTCGGGCAGGGCACCGCGGTCCAGTTCGTCGTGCGGGCGTTGACGACCTCGCTGGACTCGCGCAGGAACGGGAGCTGGTCGCGGCCGGCGCGCTGCGGGTCGAGGTCGTTGAGCAGCCCCGGCTCGGCCGGTCCGGTGAGGCCGATCCGCGCGCCCCGCAGCTCGCCGAGCGCGAGGACCCGCTCGCCGTACCACGGCGGGACGTAGTCGAGCGTGTCCTCCGGCGCGTGGAGGATGCGCGAGCGCTTGACGTGCAGGTCGAACACGGCGACGTCGACGAACTTCGCCCCGGCGCGATAGGCGCTGTCGGCGACCGCACGGGTGAACTCGAGCTTGCCGGGCTCGGTGCCGATCGCGACGACCTGCCCGGGCTGGACATTGGCCGCGAAACGGACGACGAGCTCCGCGTAGCGTTCGAGCGTCTCCGCGCCAGGAACATCCTCGCCGGTCAGCAGCGGAGGGCTGGGGAGGCGATCGGCTTTCATCTGAACGTCAGAGTACCCAAGCGGGCCTTGCGCTCTCACGCACAAACACGAGCGCGGCGAGCGCGGTAGATTCCTCGCCGCATGAGCGTCGTCGCGCCCAGCCAGTCACTCACCGAGCGCTCCGCGATCGACCTCGCCAGGGCGATCCGCACCGGCGAGACGCGCTCCCGCGAGATCGTCGAGGCGCACATCGAGCAGCTCGTGCGCACGCAGGACCGCATCAACGCCGTCGTCGCCGACCGCTACGACCGCGCCCGCGAGGAGGCCGACACCGCCGACGCGCTCGTCGCGGAGGCAGGCGATCCCGACTCCCTGCCGCCGCTGCTCGGCGTTCCCTGCACGATCAAGGAGTCGATCGCGATGCAGGGGATGCCCAACTGCGCGGGCCTCGTCTCGCGCCGCGACTGGCGCAGCACCGGCAACGCGCCGACGGTCCAGCGCCTGCTCGACGCCGGGCTCATCCCGCTCGGCGTCACGAACACGCCCGAGCTCTGCCTCTGGATCGAGACCGAGAACCGCACCTACGGGCGCACGAACAACGCCTACGACCGGACCCGCACCGCCGGCGGCTCGTCGGGCGGCGAGGGCGCCGCGGTGGGGATCGGCGGCTCGCCGATCGGGCTCGGGGCGGACATCGGCGGCTCGCTGCGCCTCCCGGCGTTCTTCAACGGCGTCTTCGCGCTCAAGCCGTCGCCCTGGATCGTGCCGAGCACCGGCCAGTTCCCGGCCACCGAGACCGAGGTCGGCGCGTTCATGCTCACGATCGGCCCGATCACGCGCCGCGCCGAGGACCTCTGGCCGGCGCTGCGGATCATCGCCGGGCCGGACGGCGTCGATCCCTACACGCGCACGGTGGACCTCGCCGACCCGGCCGACGTCCCGATCGCCGGCATGAAGGTCCTGCTGAGCGCGGACACCTCGTACGTCGAGGTCAGCCGCGAGATGCGCGCCGCCCGGCAACGCGCCGCGGAGGCGCTGGAGGCGGCGGGGGCGAGCGTCGAGACCGTGCGGCTGAAGTCGGTCCGCCGCGCCCTGGAGCTCTACCTCGCGGTCCTGAAGCTCGAGGCCGGCGTCAACGTCGCCCAGCTCATCGTCGACGAGGGGTCCGACAAGCTGTCGCTCATGCGGCGGCCTGAAGCGCAAGGGCCCGCACACGCGCGCGCTGCGGCTGCTGCTCATGAGCGAGTGGATGACCGGCAAGATGCCGCAGGGCCGCCTGAAGAAGGCCGTCGCGGCGCGCAAGGCGTTCCAGCAGGAGATGACCGACGCGATCGGCGACGGCGTGCTGCTGCACCCGACCCATCCGCGCGTCGCCCCGCGCCACGGCAAGACCGTCGGCAAGCCGTGGCTGCTGACGACGACCGCGGTCTTCAACCTCGCCGGCGTCCCGGTCGCGCAGATCCCGCTCGGGCTCAACAACCGCGGGCTGCCGCTCGGGGTCCAGGCGGCCGCCGGTCCGGACCGCGATCACGTGGCGGTCGCCGTCGCGCTCGAGCTCGAGCGCGCGCTCGGCGGCTGGGTGCCGCCGGCGCCGTGAGCGATCCCGTCCTGCACCACGCGCTGTTCTACGACTACGTCGAGGACGTCCTCGAGCGGCGCGCGCCGCTGCGGGCGGGCCACCTCGCGTGGGCGCAGCGAGTGGAAGGAGGACGGGCGCATCGTCATGGCCGGCGCGCTCGGCAACCCGCCGCACGGGGCGCTGTTCGTCTTCCTCGTCGAGGACCCGGCGCAGATCGACGAGTTCGTCGCGGGCGATCCCTACGTCTCGGGCGGGATCGTCACAGGGCACCGCGTCGTGCCCTGGAACGTCGTGATCTAGAACCCCGTCGGCCTCGAAGTCGTGCGTCGCGGGCACCGGCTCGGGGTCCTGGGCCGGCGTGCCGTAGGCGAGCACGATGACCTGGTGCTCGGCGAGGACGATCCGCGTCGGGTCGGCGTCGAGGGGCTTGCCGTTGACCCATGCCGCCAGGCGCTTCTCGCCGGTCGCGCAGAGGCCGCCGATGCACTTGCGGTCCAGGCGCAGCCCCCAGACGGCGAAGAACTGGCCGAGGCTGTAGGAGCTCGCGGTCGGCGACTCGACGTGGAGGATCCCGTTGGTGTCGTGGGTGTGCAGCGCCGTGATGAACCTGCCCGACGGATCGATCCCGATGTTCGCGGGGACCGTCACCGGCTTGCCCTCGACGAAGATGTCGAGGTGCTGGTGGATGTGCACGACCTGACCCTCCTCGGTGAGGGGATCCAGGCCGATCGCCCGCAGGCGCAGCTGGAGCTGCGCGTTGTTCGCCGGCCACGGCGGCGGGCCGTTGAGCACGCCCGGCAGCGACAGCATCGAGCCGAACGGGGGGCCGAGCTCCACCGCCGCGGTCGCCGTGGTGCTCGTCGCGGCGTCGTCGTCGGACCCGCCGCAGCCGGCCGGCAGCGCGACCGCGCCGGCGGCCAGGAGCACTGCGCATGCTCGGAGCCCGCGCCGCATCGCAGCGGATGACATCACACTCGGCGCTCCGAGCCGCGCACCGGCGCCGGTAGTGTCCCGCCCGTGGCCGACGAGGACGACGATCCGCTGGAGCGCCTGTCCTCCAAGGAGCTCCACGACCTCGCGGTCCAGTACGCGGCGCGCCATCTCGACGTCGGGTTCTTCGTCCGGCTCATGCAGGCGCTGCCGGTCGCCGAGGCGGCCGCCGGCCAGATCGACGAGGCGGAGGCCGACGCGCTGACGCTGCGCGCCCACATCGACGACATCACGGACTCCGGCCAGGGCGAGGTCGCCGACCTCCTGCGGCCGTTCTACGTCGCGTACCTGCGCGAGCACGGCGTCACGCCGGAGTAGGCACGGCGACGGCCCCGGAACGCGGTCGGGCGAGCCAGAGGCTCGCCCGGTACCGCCCGGTCATGGATCACCGCTGAACTACTACGTCCCCGGAGTTTTGTGTCACCGGGGTTGGCGTGACACTCCCGACCACCGGGACTGGCCGCGAACCGTGAGGTCCGCGCGTTGCCCGGCTGAGCGCCGAAGCGCTCCGGCCGAGTAGGCGATCCGCCGGACTCGGGAGGGTAGTGCACCCGGCGCCCGCGGTGGACTCCCGGTCACAGGTTCGCCCGGCGCTCCTTCGTGAGCTGCACGTAGCGCTCGCCGGAGCGCACCCAGGCCCGCTTGCCCGCGCGCGGCAGCCCGCGCGCCCGCAGCGGCGCGGCCATCGGCCGGTACCACGTCGTCAGCGGGATCTCGCGCACGACCGCGACGACGTCCGGACGCTCGTCGGCCGCGAACGCGGCGAGCGCCCGCTCGATGCCGGCGGCCGCGAGCTTCGCCGCCGGGCGCAGCGTCACGGCGCAGACGGCGAGCTCCTCGCCGGCGCGCGCCGATCGCACCCCGAACGCGACGGCGAGGTCGACGGCGTCGAGGTCGCCGAGCGCCTCCTGGATCGGCAACGCCGGCACGGGACCGCGCGCCGTGCGCACGAACGCGCGGACGTCGTCGACGAGCCAGAGGTCGCCGTCGGCGTCGGCGCGGAAGATGTCGCCGGTCGACAGCCAGGCGTCGCCGCGCTCGAAGACGCCGCGCAGCGGGCTCTCGGACGTCGACACGACGCCACGCCGCTCGCGCGCGAGCAGCATCCCGGCCTCGCCCGGGTGCGACCGCACCGCGAACCCGTCGGGACCCTCGAGCAGCCGCCCGGCCGCGACGTCGTAGGCCGCGACGCGGACCTCGGGGCTGCCCGGCAGCGGCCGCCCCTCGCAGCCGGGCTTGGCGCCGGAGAGGTTCACGAGCACCGCCTCGCCCTCGGCCGAGCCGTAGAACTCGAGCACGCGCGCGGGCGCGAAGCGCTCCTCGACGCGCCGCCAGAGCCCGCGCGGCATGCCCGCGCCGACGAAGAGGCGCACCGGGTGGTGGCGCTCGCCGCGGTCGGGCGGGCGCTCGACGAGCTCGCGCAGCATCGTCCACGTATAGGAGGCGACCGTCACGCCGTAGCGGCGGACCTCGTCCCAGAACGACTCCGGGTGAAATCCCTCGGTGGCGATCGCCAGGCGCGCGCCGCCGGCGACCGCGCCGCCGATGCTCATGAGCAGCCCCGACGGGTGATACAGCGGCGTCACGGCGTAGACCGTGTCGGCCGCCGACAGGTCCGCCGACGACGCCGTGCCGAACGCCGCGAGCGCCCAGCGCCCGTTGGAGACGCGGTTGACGCGCGTGCGCTCGCCCTCGCCGGTGAAGAGGACGAACGCCAGCTCGCCGGCGCGTCCCGGAGTTCGGCCGGTACCACGCCGGCGGGCGCACCTCGCCGGGGTCGATGCGCTCCATGTCGATGAGCCCGCCGCCGAGCTCGCGCGGCCCGCCGCCACCGCCGAGGACGAGGACGCTCGGCGCCCCGGCCTCGCGCGCGCGCTCGCGCGAGCTCGGGATCGGCGACGACGCGCGTGCACTGCCCGAGCTCGAGCTCGCGCCCGACGGCGCCGTCGGGTCGCAGCAGCACCGCCACGGCCCCGAGCCGGTTCAGCGCGGCGACGAGCGTCAGCGCGCTCGGCCGCGTGCGCATGAGGACGCCGACGTGCTCGCCCTGGCGCACGCCGAGCGACAGCAGGCCGCGCACGACGTTGTCGATGCGGCCCTTCACGGCGGCCTGCGTGTGCGCGCGGTCGCCGAAGAGAAACGACACGGCCTCGGGCGCGCTCGCGGCCTGCTCGTCGAGCAGCAGCCCGAGCGAGATCCGCGTCCCCGGCTGCACGCGCTCCAGGCGCGCCAGCCGCGGAAGCCGGCCGGTGGCGTCCTGCCCGAGCACGCGCGTGAGCGAGGCCGCGCGCGACGCCGTGCCGAGCGCCGAGCGCGCGATCCCGAGCCCGACGCCGGCCGCGAGCTCGAGGCCGACGGCGACCCGCGTGGCGGCCGGCGCCGCCGGATCGGGATCGTCGTCGCCGACGGCGCGGAGGTGCTCGGGGAGCTCGCCCTCGCCGGCCGCCCAGTGCGCCCAGTCGGCCACGACGGGCCAGGTCCGCCGCGACGCGGTCGAGCCGACGACGAGCCCGAAGTGCCCGGCCGGGAGGGCGAGCTCGTAGACGTCGGCGCGCGGGGCGGCGCGGCGCACGGCCCGCACCGCGCGCGGCGGCGCGATCTCGTCGACCTCGCCGACGACGGTCAGCACCGGCAGCGTCATGTCGGCGAGCGTCACGAGCCGGTCCTCGATGACGAAGCCTCCCGACAGCATCCGGTTGTGGGCGACGAACTGCTCGACGAAGTCCGCGAGCGCCGGCCCGGGCCAGGCGACCCAGCCGCGCCCCTCGAGGAACTGGCGCTGGCGCTCGCGCGGCAGCAGCGCCTCGCGGTCGTGCAGCGTCAGGAGGAACTCGAGCTGCTGGCGCAGCGTCTTGACGGGGTCCAGCAGCCGGAAGCCCGCGCGGCTCGCCCAGGCGGGCAGCGCCGTCCGCCGCAGGACGTGGTCGGCGAGGAAGCCGGCCCCGCGGACGGCGACCTCCTCGGGGATCCCGAACGGCAGCGCGCCGAGCGTGTCGACCGGGGAGCCGAAGGTCACGAGGCTCGCCAGGCCCTCGCCGCGGCGGTAGGCGGCGGCCTGGTAGCAGAACATCCCGCCCTGCGAGTAGCCGCCGAGGTGGACGTCGCGGCCGGTGATCGCGCGGACGTGGTCGACGGCCTCGCTGACGGCGACGACGTGGTCGGTGAGCGTGCGCTCGAGGCCGCCCTCCTCGTGCTCGGGCGCGCCGAAGTCGACGACCCACGGGTCGGCGCCGTGCTCGTGCAGCACGCCGACGCCGCTCGACGACGGCGTGACGTCGTAGACGTCGGCGGCGAGCATCATCGGCGGGACGAGCAGGACCGGCGGACCGGCGCCGGCGCCGTCGCCGCCGGCCGGCGGGAAGTAGCGGCGCAGGCGGTAGTTGCGCTCGTGGACCGCGACCTCGTACGGGCGCGGCCTCCTCGCCGGTCTCCAGGCCGCCGAAGCGCGCGACCTCCAGCGCGTTCTGCGCGGCCGCGCCGACCCGCGCGGCGGGACGGACGACGAGGTCGGACAGCAGTCCCATTCCAGATAGCATCGCGCGTATGGAGGGGGGAACGCCGGGCGACGTCGTCGACCCGATCGAGGCCGTGGCCGCGCGGATGGAGGCCATCGCGGCGCCGCTGCCGGAGTCCGACGGCGTGGCACGCTTCAACGAGCTCTACCTCGCCGTGACGCGCGCCGTCATGCTCGAGACGAGCGAGGACTCCTTCGAGGCTCCGGGCTTCATCTCGCGCCTGGACGTCGTCTTCGCCGACCTGTACTTCGCCGCGATCGACGACTCGCTCGCGGGCCGCGAGCTTCCCCGCGCGTGGGCGCCGCTCTTCGAGCGCCGGCACACGGAGGGGATCGCGCCGCTGCAGTTCGCGATCGCGGGCATGAACGCCCACATCAACCACGACCTCGCGCTCTCGCTCGTCGCGACGAGCCGGGAGCTCGGCTTCGACCTGGACCGCGACACCCCCCAGCACCGCGACTACACGGCCGTCGACGCGATCCTCGAGCGCGTCCAGGAGGAGATCAAGGACCGCTTCACGACCGGCGTCATCAAGGACGTCGACAAGGCGTTCGGGCGCGCCGACGACCTGCTCGCGACGTGGAGCGTCGGGCGCGCGCGCGACAACGCGTGGACGCAGGCGCAGCTGCTCGACGCCGTCGGCGGCAACGCCTTCCTGCGCAAGCAGTTCCTCGTCGCGCTCGGCCGCAACGTCGGCTTCGCGGGCCGCGCGCTGCTCATCCCGGCGGGCTGACGTCGCCCGCGCCGCGCGCTCCCGCGCGGCCGTTCGCGTTGCTACCGTCAGGGCCATGACCGATCTGGCCCCCGACTACTTCACCAAGCCCGTCAGCGAGGTCGATCCGGAGATCGCACAGGTCCTCCGCGACGAGGCCCGCCGGCAGGAGACGACGCTCGAGATGATCGCGTCGGAGAACTTCGTCCCGCAGGCGGTCATGGACTGCCAGGGCTCGACGCTGACGAACAAGTACGCCGAGGGCCTGCCGGGCAAGCGCTACTACGGCGGCTGCGAGCACGTCGACGTCGCCGAGACGCTCGCGATCGAGCGCGCGAAGGAGCTCTTCGGGGCCGAGCACGCCAACGTCCAGCCGCACGCCGGAGCGCAGGCCAACGCCGCCGCGATGATGGCGCTGCTCGATCCGGGCGACCGCATCCTCGGGATGCGCCTGGACCACGGCGGTCATCTGACGCACGGGATGAAGCTCAACTTCTCCGGCAAGCTCTACGACATCGCCGCCTACGGCGTGAGCCCGAAGGACTCGCGCGTCGACATGGACGAGCTGCAGAAGATCGCCGAGGAGACGCGCCCGAAGCTCCTGCTCGGCGGCTGGTCGGCGTATCCACGCGAGCTCGACTGGGCGCGCTTCCGGGAGATCGCGGACTCCGTCGGCGCCTACCTCATGG
Organism: uncultured Actinomycetes bacterium; assembly: GCA_963830085.1. GTDB lineage: Bacteria > Actinomycetota > Thermoleophilia > Solirubrobacterales > Solirubrobacteraceae > CADCVQ01. The sequence goes on from CAWHLF010000017.1 coordinate 96,626, forward strand.
TCGACATGGCGCACTTCGCGGGGCTCGTCGCCGCGGACGAGCACCCGAGCCCCGTCCCCCATGCCCACGTCGTCACGACGACGATCCACAAGACGCTCGGCGGCGCGCGCGGCGGCATGATCCTCTGCAAGGAGGAGTTCGCCAAGAAGATCAACAGCGCGGTCTTCCCCGGCCAGCAGGGCGGCCCGCTCATGCACGTCGTCGCGGGCAAGGCCGTCGCCCTGAAGATCGCGCAGACCGAGCTCTTCCGCGAGCGCCAGCGGCGCACCCGCACCGGCGCCGCCGCCATCGCCGAGGAGCTGCTCGGCGCCGGCGTCAACGTCCTCACCGGCGGGACCGACGTCCACCTCGTCCTCGCCGACCTGCGCGACTCCGAGCTCGCCGGTCCCGACGCCGAGGGCCGCCTCGCCGACATCGGGATCACCGTCAACCGCAACGCCGTCCCGGACGACCCGCGCCCGCCGATGGTGACGTCCGGGCTGCGGATCGGCACGCTCGCGCTCGCGACGCGCGGCATGGACGTCGGCGAGTTCCGCGAGATCGGGCGCATCATCGGCGAGGCGCTGACCGGCCCGTTCGGCGATGCCGAGAAGGCCGAGCTGTCAGAGCGGACGCGGACGCTCGCCGAGCGCTTCCCGCTCTATCCGCACCTGAACTCCCCCGCCGCGGTCTGATCGGACCGCGGCAGCGTCGCCGCGTTCAGCTCAGCGCGTCGCCGCGGCGGTCAGCGCGCCGAGGTTGAGGTTCTCGTGGATCGCGGTGACCGACCGCGACCGGTTCAGCGCGAAGAAGTGCAGCCCGGGGACGCCGGCGTCGATGAGGCCCTGGCACTGCTCGGTGCAGTACTCGATGCCCATCTCGAGCGCGGCCTCGTCGTCGTCCTCGTACTTCGTCAGCAGCGCGTCGAGCCTCGGCGGGATCTTCGAGCCGCAGACGCTCGTGAAGCGCCGGCACTGGCCGGCCGACAGGATCGGCAGCAGCCCCGGCACGACCGGGACCGTGATGCCGATCGCGCGGACGTCCTCGACGTAGCGGTGGTAGTCGTCGTTGTCGAAGAAGAGCTGGGTGATGATGACGTCGGCCCCGGCATCGACCTTCTGCTTGAGGTAGGCGAGGTCGGACGCGCGGTCCTTCGCGCGCGGGTGGGTCTCGGGGAAGCCGGCGACGGCGACCGAGAACCACTCGACGTCCATCCTGCGCGCGGCGAGGACGAGGTGCTCGGAGCGGCTGAAGCCGTGCAGGTGGGGCTCCCACTCGGCGGCCGGGCCGCCGGGAGGGTCGCCGGCGAGCGCGATGAGGTTGTGCAGGTCGCTGGCCCACATGTCCTCGATGACCTTCAGGACGGCGCTCTTGGGCTGGCCGACGATCGTGAGGTGGACCATGATCTCGATGCCGAACTCGCGCTTGATGCGCTTGACGATCCCCAGCGACGCGTCCTGCGTCGAGCCGCCGGCGCCGTAGGTCACCGAGCAGAAGTCGGGCTCCAGGCGCTGGAGCACCTCGATCTCCTTGAAGAGCTTCTCGACGCCCTCCTCGGTCTTCGGCGGAAAGAACTCGATCGAGAACGTCAGCCCGTCCTGGGCGTAGATGTCGCGCAGTTTCATTGCGCGCGGACGTTACCGGTTGGCTCCCGCGACGCGGCTCGCGACTCAGGGACTGATGACCCGGTCGACGGTCGCCCCGTCGATCGACTCCACGACGTCGCTGCCGCCGCCGCGGCGAGCGCGCACGATCGTGATCGGCGCCGGCTCGACGTCGCCGTTGGCATCGAGGCGCAGCGGCGCGAGGATGCCGCGCCGCTGGCGCGTCGCGAGCAGCCGCCGCGTGACGTCGGCGCGCGTGCCGTCGGAGGCGGCGATCGCGTCGAGCAGCGTCGCGGCGGCGGCCGCCGCGTAGATGCTGTGGCGGTGGAAGGGCACGCCCGCCTGCGTCGCGGCGAAGTCGCGGACGAAGTTGCGGCCCTCCGGGCCGAGCAGCTCCGGCGGCTGCCCCGCGAGGCTCACGTAGACGCCGCGCGCGGCTGCGCCGGCGCCGTCGAAGAGCTTGGAGATCGGCAGGAAGCCGTCGGTGGCGATGAGCTCCACGCCGGGCATCCGCTCGCGCAGCGCCCGCACGACGGCGCCGCCGTTGGAGTCGAGCAGCCCGCTGACGAAGACCGCGTCGGGCGCCGCCCGCGCGACGGCCGCGGCGAGCTCGCCGTAGCCGCGCGCCCTCGCGTCCCAGCGCCGCGTCGCGGCCAACCGCAGCCCGAGCTTCGCCGCCGCGCGGCGGAAGTAGAACGCCATGCTCTCGCCGTAGCCGCCGTCGCTCAGCACGGCGACCCGCCGCGCGCCGAGGCTGCGCGCGAGCCGGGCGTCGGCCGCGCCCTGCGCCGCCTCGGTCGGGAACAGGCGCGCGTAGTTGCGCCGGCCGGTCGGATACAGCGCGCGCAGGCCGCCCTCGGGCGCGTCGGCCGCCGCCTGCGTGAGGCCGACCGACGAGTTCGTCGGCGAGATCATCGCGAGGGCGCCGCCGCGCGCGCGACCGGCGATCGGGATCTGCTCGACCGCGCAGCCCGAGTTGTACGGGCCGATGACGCCCACGACCGCGGGCGTGGCGACGAACGCCTTCGCGTTGGCCGCACACTTCGCCTCGTCGAAGATCCCGGTCTGCGCCGTCGAGTCGTCGCAGGACTGGTAGCCGACGCTGAAGCGCCCGGCCCGGAAGCCGCGCTGGCGCAGGACGAACTCGATCGCCTGGCTCATCTGGCGCGTCGGCAGCGCGGGACCGCCGCGCAGCGGCAGGTCGGACACGACGAGCCGGTCGGGCGTGCCCGGCCCGCCGTAGAGGACGCGCCCGCAGGTGTCGGCCGCCAGCGCCCGCACGCCGGACCCGCCGTCAGAACCCGCGGCGGGAGCCGCGCCACCGCCCGCGACGGTCACCCACAGCCGTCCCTCGCCCACCGCGGCGGTTCGCGGTGTGCCGCCGAGCTCGATCGTGTCCACGACGCGGTTCGTCTTCGGATCCACGCGCGTCACGGTGCCGCGCAGCGCGTTGACGACCCACACCGAGCCGCCGCCGACGGTCACGAAGCTCGCGCCGACCCCGACCGGGATCGTGCGCTCGACGAGCCGCGGCTCGGGGTCGACGCGCCAGAGGATGCCGTCGTAGGGCGCCGTGGCCCAGACCGCCCCGCTGCCGACCGCGATCGCGCTGAGCCCGTTCGTCGCGAGCCGCACGCGCCGCGTCGCCGTCGCGCGGCCGTCGATGCGCGTCAGGACGTCGTCGTCGCCGAGCGCCCAGGCGCCCTCGTCGCCCGCGGCCACCGCGACCGCCGACACCGAGCGGTCGGTCGCGACGATCTCGCTGTTGCGCGGGTCGATCCGCGAGACGCTGAAGTCGGGATTGACGACCCACACGGCGTTCGGCGTCACGGCGATGTGGCTGCCGCTCGCGTTCGACGTCGCGCCGCGTTCGCGCGGCAGCTCGACGGTCGCGCGGATCGCGCTCGAGTCGGTGTCGATGCTCGAGACCGTCGTCGTGAGCGGGCCGACGAACTGGGAGCGCGTCCGCTCGCCGTTGCCGACCCACAGCGCGCCGGCCCCGGCGGCGAGGTCGGTCGGCACGCCGCCGGTGCCGAACGTCCGCAGCGCCCGGGTCTTCGGGTCGATCCGCGACACCGTCTGGCGGTCGGCGTCGAGGACCCAGACGGCGCCCTCCCCGACCGAGAGGCTCGTCGGCGTCCCGCCGACGCGGACGGCGTGCGTCACGCGCCCGGAGCCCAGGTCGATCGCCGCGACGGAGCCGGGGGGCACGGTCGCCTCGGCCGGCTCGTTGGACTCGCCGGTGGCAAGCAGCACGATGCCGAGCACCGCGAGCGCCGCCACCGCGCACGCGGCGGCGAGGACGCGGCGGCGGCGCGGGCCGCCGGGCTGTGGAGGGGACGGTCCTGGCGCGGCGCGCGGCGGCTGCCGGTGGCGCCGGCGCGTCGAGTGCCGGATCCTGTTCGAGGATGGCGCGCTCGAGCGCTCGCAGATCGGGCCCCGGTTCGATGCCGACCTCCTCGACGAGCGTCCGGCGCGCGTCGCGGTAGGCGTTCAGCGCCTCCGCCTGGCGGCCGGCGCGGTAGAGCGCGAGCATGAGCTGGCGGCGCGGGCGCTCGCGCAGCGGATGGCGCGCGATGTGCCCCTCGAGCTCGCCGATGAGCTCGTGCTCGCGGCCGAGCGCGAGGTCGGCCTCGAAGCGCTCCTCCGTCGCGGCGGCGCGCAGCTGCGCCAGCCGCGCGACCTCCGCTTGCGCGAACGGCTCGTTCGCGAGATCGCTCAGCGGCGACCCGCGCCACAGCGCGAGCGCGCCGCGCAGCGACTCGGCGGCCTCGTCCGGGCGGCCGGCCGCGAGCGCGTCGCGCGAGACGCCGACGAGGGACTCGAAGCGATCGAGGTCGAGCTGCCCGGGTGCGACGCGCATGACGTAGCCGGGGTCCTGGGTGACGAGCACGCTCGGCATGGCGCCGGGCGCGCGGCCGGGCTCGAGCACCTTGCGCAGCTGCGAGACGTACCCGTGCAGCGCGGTGACCGCGGTTTCAGGCGGCGACTCGCCCCAGAGCAGGTCGACGAGGCGATCGACGGCGACGACCTCGCCCGCGTGCAGGAGCAGGATCGCCAGCAGCGCGCGCTGCTTGCGGCCGCCGAGCGCCAGCCGCTCGTCGCCGTCGCAGACCTCGAGTGGGCCGAGAACCCGGAAGTCAAGCTCGCGGCTCACACCGCGAAGTTAGCCGGAAGTTAGCGGCCTCGTAGCGGTCGCGGCGAGCGTGGCGACATGACGCTCACCCTCCAGAAAGGACGCCTGATGTCAGCCAAGAGCATGTGCCTCGCCGCCGCCGCCGCGCTGAGCCTCGTCGCCGCGGGCTGCGGCTCCGACGACGAGTCGACGAGCGAGCCGGCCTCGACGGCCGCCGCCCCGCCGGCCGCGACCACCGCCGCCGCGCCCGCCGCGCTCGCAGGGACCTACGAGCGCCGCCTGACGCGCAGCGACATCGAGCGGACGGCGAAGCATCCGCGACGAGTCCGGCCCCAACCAGGAGACCCCGGCGCCGGGGGCGATGCGCATGGCGATCGCCGGCGACGTCATGAAGTTCACCGACCTCGCATCCGACCCGCCGTTCGTGATCGAGCAGAACATCACCGCGACCGCCGGCCGGCTCTCGGTCGAGGGCTACATCAACCCGGAGGCGGGCAGCTTCTGCGGCCCCCAGATCCCGCAGAACGCGTCGTACGACTGGAGCGTCGAGGGCGACGTCCTGACGCTGAGGGCCGTGCGCGACCGCTGCGCCGACCGCGACTCGAGTCTCACGGGCGAGTGGGAGCGCAGCTCGATGAGTCCTGCCGCGCCGGACCGTCACGCTCTGGGGACTCCGTTTCCCCCGCCCACGACTCGCCCTGCGCGCCGGACTCGGCGGGCTGCTCGCGATCACCGCGCTGGGGATCGCGGCGTGCGGAGACGACGAGGACGCGACGTCCACGCCCGCCGCCGCGCCGAAGCCGACGGTGCTCGCGATCACGACGAGCGACGCCCCCAAGGGCTTCTCGATGAAGGCCCCGGCGACGATCGAGGGCGGCCTCGTCGAGATCCGGTTCACGAATGCCAGCAAGGCGCCCCACGAGGCGCAGCTCATCCGCATCGAGGGCGATCACCCGCGGCGGGAGATCCTGAAGCTCATCGCCGACAACGGGCCGCAGAAGATCCCCGAGTGGGTGCGGCTGGAGGGCGGCGTGGCCGGGGTGAAGCCCGGTGAGACGAAGACGGCGACGCAGAACCTGGTGGCCGGCAGGTACCTCATCACCGACAGCGACACCGGCGAAGGCGACGGCCCGAATCCCTCCACGCGCGGCGCGATCGCCGACCTCACCGTCACCGAGGGTACGGCCGGCGACCTTCCCGCTGCGGCGGGCACGATCACCGCCGGCGACGACGGCAAGGACCGCTACCGCTGGAAGACCACCGGCCTGAAGGCCGGCACGAACGAGGTGCTGTTCAAGAACGACAGCAAGGAGGGGATCCACCACCTCGTCGCGTTCCCGATCAAGGGGAGCGCGACCCTCGCCGACGTCAAGAAGGCGTTCACCCAGGAGGGCGAGCCCGCCGGCCCTCCGCCGCTGGACTTCGAGAAGGGAATCCAGACGACCGCCCTCGAGGGCGGGCGCGAGCTCGTCACGAGCCTCACGCTCGTCAAGGGCCGCTACGCGTTCGTCTGCTTCATCAACGACCGCGACAAGCTCAAGCCGCACCTCGAGCAGGGCCTGCTCGCGGAGGTCGACGTCACCTGAACGTCCGGCAGCGAGCTCGAAGGACGCACGACAGCGGTGGGTCACCGCGGTACCGCGGTGACCCGCTCGTGCGCCTGTAGGCTCGCCCCGGCATGCGCCGGCCGCTGACCCTCGTCGCATACGTCGCGGTCGTGTCGGCGGTGCTCGTCGCGTCGCTCGTCCGCCAGGGGGCGGAGCCGCTGCTGCTCGCCGGCTGCGCGATCATCGTCGCCGGCGTCGTGGGCCTGTACCGCGGCAGCCGGATCGCCTGGATCCTCCTCACCGTCGTGCATGCGGGCAACGTCCTGCTGTCGATCGCGACTGCGGCGGCGTGGTGGCTCGTCGTCCTCTCGGTCGTGCAGCTCGCCCTCCTGCTCGCGCCGCCGACGAGGCGCCACGTCGGCCGCGAGTCCCCCGACGCCGCGCCGCGCGAACGCGCCCCGCGATCCAGGCTGGCGCTCCGGATCGGCGCGGGAGTGCTGGGCCTCGTCGTGGTCAGCATCATCCTCGGCGCGCTCCTCCCGCCCCGCGGGCCCGTCAGCGGCGATCTCGAGGCCGCGCGCAGCGACCGGCCCGGCCTGCGCGTGCTGTTCATCGGCAACCGGCTGACCTCCGACAACGACATGACCGAGACCGTCCGCCGCCTCGGCGAGGGCGACCGCGAGGCCGCGCCGATCTTCGCCGTGCGCTACGCCGAGCGCGCGTCGACCCTCGACGACGCCCTGAAGGACGACGAGCTCGAGGGGCTGCTCGACGGGGAGCGCTGGGACGCCGTCGTCCTCCAGGAGCACAGCCAGCGCGCGGCGCGGAGGGCCGAGCGCGAGCAGCGCACGCTGCCCGCGGCCGCCACGCTGCAGCGGCTGGCCTCCCGTGCCGGAGCGCGGACCGTGTTCTACGTCGCGCCGGGCTACGAGGAGGGCGATCCCGAGATCCCCGACGACAGCTATCCCGCCATGCAGGCGCGCCTCAGCAGCGGCCTTGCGCAGATAGCGTCCAGGCTCTCCGCGGAGCAGGCGCCGGTCGCCCGCGCCTGGGCCGTGGGCCAGGCCGCGCGCCCGAAGATCGACCTCTGGGCCGGCGACGGCCGGCGGCTCAGCGACGAGGGCTCGTATCTCGCCGCGTGCGTCCTCTATGCCGTGCTGACGAAGCGCGATCCGGCGGCGAGCGACTACGACGCGGGGCTCGACGACGACGAGGCGCAGCGGCTGCGCCAGATCGCCCGCGCGGCCGTAGCCTCATAGGTCCTGCAACGGAAGGCTCACATGACGCAAGCAGCCGACGCCTACGTCTACCGCCCGGGCGAAGCCGAGCTGCGGTGGATGGGCGACACGTCCACGTACTTCCTCGCCACCGGCGATCGCACCGGCGGGGAGTTCGCGCTCGTCGACGAGCGGGCCAAGCGCGGCGACCGGGTCCCGCTTCACCGGCACGCGGCCGACGTCGAGTCCTTCTACGTCGTCGCGGGCGAGGTCTCGTTCTTCCTCGGCGACGCGCCGGGCGTCCGCGCCGGCGCCGGCTCGTTCGTCCACGTTCCCGCCGGCGCCGTCCACGGCTTCCGGGTCGAGTCGGAGACCGCGCGCTACCTCATCCTCACGACGCCCCGCCACGGCGAGTTCTACCGCGCGATCACCCTCCCGTCGGGGCCGGGAGGCGGACCGCCGGCCGAGTCGATCGAGGGATCGCAGATCGGAAAGGCAGCCCGCGAGTACGGCATCGAGTTCGTCGGCCCGCTGCCCGACGAGGCCTGACGCCCGGGCGTGAACGTCTGAGACGACGGCGCGCCGCATCACGACCAGCGAGCGCCGAGGACGCCGTAGGTCGCGAGCGTGGCCAGGGTCGTGACGGCGCCCAGAGCGTCGCCGTTCAGGCTGCCGATCGCGCGCAGGATGGTCACGACCGCGAGGGCGCTCACGCTCGCAGACGCCGCCAGGGCGACGGCGGCGGCGGCGGGTCCGGCGATCGCGACGAGCACGGCAACCGCACAGATGACCGAGACGGCGGAGGCGGCGCGGCCTGGCTGGAGCGACTCCGCGGACCCGGATCGGGAACCGGGGCCGGCGAAGCACGCGATGACGACGATGGAGAGCCGTCCGGTCAGCTGAGCGGCGAGTGCCGCTCGCAGGAAGTGCGAGGTGTCCAGCGGTGCGAGTGACACCACCGCGAACGTCACCGCGAACACGAGCGCGAGCGCCCCGAAGGTGCCGACGCGCGGGTCGTGGAGGATCTCGCGGCGCCGCTCCCGGCCGGCGTGGGCTCCTACGGCGTCGGCGCTGTCGGCGAGACCGTCCTCGTGAAGGCCTCCGGTGAGCAGGACGGCGCCGAGGAGCGCGAGCACGGTGGCGGGCGCCGGATCCAGGGCGATGCCCGCGAGTGCGTGGACGGCGCCCATCGCCGCGCCGACCGCGAGGCCGACCAGGGGAAACCACGGCGTCGCGCGCGACATCGTCTCCACCGTCAGTGGTGCGCTCGGGAGCGGCAGCCGCGTGAGGAAGGCGAACGCGACGCGCAGGTTCGTCGTCACGGCTGTGGGCCGGACACCCCGGCTTCGTCGAACGTCGCCATGCCGTTGTGGACGGCGCACGCCGCTTGGAGGACGGTGAGCGCGGTGGCGGCGCCGCTGGCCTCGCCGAGGCGCATGGCGAGGTCGAGGATCGGCTCGAGACCGAGGTGCGCGAGCAACGCGCCGTGAGCGGGTTCGGGCGAGCGATGCCCGGCGATGATCCGGGGTCTGAGTTCCGGGGCGACGGCGATGGCGACGGCGACGGCGGTCGTGGCGATGAGCCCGTCGCAGATGAAGCCCAGGCCGTGCTCACCGGCGCCCAGCGCGAGCCCGCAGATGACCGCGAGCTCGCCGCCGCCAAAGCGCCGAAGTGCGTCGAGCGGTCCATGCACGTGAGGGCCATGCAGTGCGAGCGCCGCCGCGACGACCGCGCGCTTGCGTGCCAGCGTTTCGTCATCGATGCCCGTCCCGCGGCCGCAGAGCGCTGCGGCGGGTGCGGCCGTCAGCCATGCGGCGAGACAGGTCGCCGGGGTGGTGTTGGCGATGCCCATGTCACCGCCGATGAGCAGGTTGACTCCGCATGCGCCGGCATCGGCGGCGATCGAGCGCCCTGCGTCGATCGCGATCCTCACCTCGTCCTCGGTGAGCGCCGGCTGTCGGGCGAGGTTGGCCGAAGGCCCGAGCCCGACGTCGATGACGTCACGATGCGCGAGCCGTGGCGGCGAAGCGACGCCGGCGTCGGCAACGGTCACGCGCGCGCCGGCGTGTGCGGCGAGCGCCGCGATGGCGGAGCCGCCGCCGAGGAACGCCGAGAGCATCTGGCCGGTCACCTCTTGCGGGTAGGCGCTGACCCCTTCGGCGGCGACGCCGTGGTCGGCGGCGGCGATGACGATCAGCGGCTCCGCTGCCGGGCGCGGATCGCCGCTGACCGCTGCCATCCAGATGGCGAGCTCCTCGAGGCGCCCGAGACTGCCCGGCGGCTTGAGCAATCGCTGCTGGCGAGCGCGCGCCGCGGACTGCGCCGCCGCGTCGAGCCGGCGCATCGGCATGAGGTCGAGCTGGATGTCAGTCACGGACCAGGTCGATGACGACATGCGTGTCGGCGAGGGCGAGGGCGCGGCCCGCGACGATGAGGAAGGCGTGCGCGCTCGTCCTCGACCAGGAGGCGTTGACCCTGCCCAGGACGTCGCGGTAGTCGCGGCCGATCTCGGTGCTCGGGTGCACGCCCATCCCGACCTCGTTGGTGACGGCGATGGTGACGCCCGGGCGCGACGCGGCGAGCACCGCGGTCTCGTGCGCCTCCCGCTCGACGCGCTCCGAGGTGGCGGCGGCCATGGCGTTGGCGGTCCACACCGAGAGGCAATCGATGACGACGGTGCCGGCGGGATCGCTCGCCGCGAGGGCCGCTGCGAGGTCGAGTGGAATCTCGAGCGTGCGCCAGTGGCCGGGACGCTCGTCGCGGTGGCGGTCGATCCGCGCCGCCATGTCGCCGTCGGTCCTCCGCGCCGTCGCGATGAACACGACATCGCGTCCGGATGCCGCGGCGAGCTCGACGGCGAGTGCCGACTTGCCGCTTCGGGCACCGCCGGTGAGCAGGATCAGCACCGCGCCACCGCCGTGGCGAGCGCCGCCACGAGACGCTCGTTGTCGGCCCGGCGGCGAACCGCGATCCGGATGTGGTCCTCGTCCAATCCGGGGAAGTCCGCTGCCGGGCGGACCGCTAGTGACCTGGCTGCGCAGGCGCTCGATGACAGCGGGCGCCTCGCGCACGCGCAGGAGCAGGAAGTTCGCATCCGACGCCCAGACCTCGACGCCTTCCAGCGCGGAGAGCGCAGGCACCAGGAGCGCTCGCTCGGCGGCGACTCCGAGGCGACTCGAGCCGGCGTCCGCCGGTCAGGTGCGCAGACCTCGATCGCGGCGAGCGCGATCGAGTTCACCGGCCACGGCTGGCGAGCCGCCTCCAGACGCGCGACGAGCTCGCACGGACCGAGCATGTAGCCCGCGCGCACACCGGCGAGGCTCCAGATCTTCGTGAGGCTGCGGACCACGGCGAGTCCTTCGCGGCTGCAGCTCGCGAGCGACGTCCGCTCATCGGGGACGAAGTCCATGAAGGATTCGTCGACGACCACGAGTCGTTGCGGCTGACACAGCGCGAGGATCGCCGCTGGATCGTCGAGTGCCCCGGTGGGGTTGTTGGGGTTGCCGACCACGACGATCTCCGCGTCTGCGGCACGGTGGCGGGGTCCAGCTGCCAGCGCCCGGTCGTCGCGCAGGACGGTGGCCACGGAGGCGCCGACCGCTTCCAGCGCCGCGTGCGGCTCGGTGAAGGACGGATGCACGCATGCCGCCCGCCGCGGACGCAGGGCGTGCGCGAGCAGCCAGAAGACCTCGCAGGCACCGTTGGCGAGCAGGACCTCGTCCGGACGCCGACCGTGGCGTCGCGCGACCGCTCGCCGGGCGGGCGATTGGTCGGGGTAGCGGTCGTCGAGCACTGCGGCCTGCATCGCTCGTCGCAGCCGCGGAGTGCGCTCGCTCGGCCAGACGTTGACGGCGAAGTCGTATGGAGCTCCCGATCCGATCCGGTCGCCGTGCAGCCGCGTGCTCACCGACGCCTCCAGGCCAGCAGCGTGCACGCCAGCGCCGCGCACGTCCCGACCGCCCGCGCGAGCGAGACGGCCCGCTCGACGTCGGCGACCGCCGGCGGCGCGCCGGTGCCGAGGATCGGCCGGTCGTCCAGCCCGTCGGGGTAGACGGTCGCGCCCCCCAGCGTGACCGAGAGGGCGCCGGCGAATGCTCCCTCGACGCGGCCCGCGTTCGGGCTCGGATGTGGCCTCGCGCCCGCTGCGGCGCGAAGCGTCGCGCTCGGACTGCCTCCGACGACGGGAGCGCACGCCGCCGTGAGCACGACGGTCAGGCCGGCGGCCGGCCAGTTCAGCGCGTCGTCGGCACGCGCCGCGCCCCATCCAAACTCGGCGTAGCGCTCGCAACGGTGCCCGACCATCGAATCGAGCGTGTTCACGCCGGTGGGCCGCGGCGCCGGCAGGCCCGAGCAGCGCCGTCCACATGAGCGTCGCCACGACGGCATCGCTTGTGTTCTCGGCTACCGACTCGATGGCGGCGCGGACGAGGCCGGCGTCGTCGAGGACCGACGGATCGCGGCCCACGAGCGCCGGCGCGATGGCTCGAGCTCGCTCGATGTCGCCGCCGGCGACCGCGTCGGCCAGCGCGGTCGCCTCGCCGGCCAGCGAGCGCCCGCCGAGCGCGCTGAACACGATCGCCGTCCGCAGCGCGTGGCGTGCCGCCCCTGCAGCCGGCGATCGATCCAGCGCAGCGGGAGCGTGACCGCCGCGACGAGCGCGACGCAGTACAAGGCGCCCGCCGTCCGCGACGGTCGCCACATCCGCGATTCGAGCGCCGCGGCCGCTCGCCCGAAGCCGGCCACGGGATGCCACCGCCGCGGGTCGCCGAGTGCCCGGTCGGCGGCGTAGGCGAGCGCGATCGCGCCGGCGCTCATCAGTAGTCGATCCCGCGGCGGGCGCGGATCCCGTGGTCGTAGGCATGGCGGACCTTGACCATCTCGGTCACCGTGTCGGCGACGTCGATCAGGGCCTGCGGCGCCTGGCGGCCGGTGGCGACGATGCTGACGTGGGCCGGACGCTCGCGGATGGCGGCGACGACGTCCTCGATGTCGATCCAGCCGTAGTTCATCGCGTAGGTGATCTCGTCGAGCACGACGAGCTTGTGCTCCCCGGCGGCGATGGTCGCCGCGGCGAGCTGCCATGCGGCGACGGCGCGGCCCGCCGACTGGTCGAGGTCCTTGGACTCCCAGGTGAACCCGTCGCCCCCCTTGAGCCAGTCGACGCCCAACCGGAGGGCGATCTTCTCCTCCCCCACCTTCCATTTGTCGGACTTGATGAACTGGATCACCGCGACACGCCAGTCGCGGGCGAGCGCCCGCAGCATCACCCCGAAGGCGGCGGTCGACTTGCCCTTGCCGTCGCCGGTGTTGACGAGCACCAGGGAGGGCGCGATCCGGCGCGTGACGTTGGTGTCGCTCATGTGAGTTCCTCCAGCAGACGTTCGATGTCGAGGTGGTCCGCCACTGCGTCGGCGAGCAGGTCGAGCTCCTCGTCGAGCGATCGCTGCGGAGCGACGCCCAGCAGTGCGCGCACGAAGGCGGGGTCTTCGAAGAGGCCGTGCAGGTAGACACCCAGCGCGCGACCGTTCGCGAAACCGAGATCGGAGCCGAGCACCGCGGCGGTGCCGTCGCCGGCACGCGTCCGGCCGTGACGGATCTCGTAGCCGGAGACCGCGAGACCGGTCAAGGCCGCCCACGGCTCAGGGAGCTCGGCGAACCGAGCGCTCGCATGACGCGTGCTCTTGTCGCGCTCGAACTCGGTGTGCACGTCGAGCATCCGAAGGCCGTCAGCCGCTCCCTCCACGCCCTCCGGGTCCTCGATCGCGCCGCCGAGCATCTGCAGTCCCCCGCACAACCCGATCACTCGCGGGGCGTCGCGCAGGGTGGCGGGGAAGCCGCGCTCACGCAGCCAGGCCAGGTCCGCCGCGACGTGCTTGGATCCGGGCAGGACGACGAGGTCGGCGCCGCGCAGGTCGGCCGGCGAGGTCGCCCATCGCACGCGGGCGACCTGCTCCAGAGCCTTGAACTCGTCGAGGTTCGAGGCGGCCGGGTAGCGCACGATGGCGACGCGCGGCCCGGCGCGCGACGGCCGCGGCGTGCCGCTCCGTCCTCGTCGGGCAGGCCGTGCTCGATCCGCGGGATCACCGCGCGGACCGGGACCCCGGTGAGCTCGCGCAGGATCCGGGGTGCCGGCTCGAGCAGCGCGGGGTCGCCGCGGAACTTGTTCAGGACGAAGCCGCACAGGCGCGCACGATCGGCGGGCTCGAGGAGTGCCCAGGTGCCGTAGAGGTGCGCGATCGCGCCGCCTCGATCGATGTCGGCGACGAGCAGGACGGCCGCGTCGGCGAGTCGCGCGGTCCGCATGTTCGCCAGGTCGGTGTCGCGCAGGTTGATCTCAGCCGGGCTGCCCGCGCCCTCGATCAGCACGAGCTCGTACTCCGCCGACAGGGAGCTGAATGCCGCCTCGATCACCGGCCACAGCCGCTGGGGGCGATCTCGCCACGGCTCGCGGCTGAGCTCGAGATCCACCTTGCCCATGACCACGACCTGGCTGCGGTCATCGGCCTCCGGCTTGACCAGCACCGGGTTCATGCGGACGTCGGGCTCGACGCGAGCGGCGCGCGCCTGCAGCCACTGCGCGACGCCGATCTCGCCTCCGGCGACCACGCGGGCGTTGTTGGACATGTTCTGCGCCTTGAACGGGGCGACACGGACTCCCCGGCGGGCGATGGCCCGCGCCAGCGCCGTGCAGACGAGGCTCTTGCCGGACCAGCTCGACGTGCCCTGAACCATCAGCGGCCTCATCGACGCACCGCTTGGCGCCCCGGGGCGACCAGGAGCCGGCCGTCGTGCTCGAAGACGTCGATCGGGGTGCCGTAGGTCGCGCTCAGCAGCTCGGCGCTCAGCAGCGTGCGAGGCTCGCCGGAGGCCACGAGCCCGCCGTGATCGAGCAGGTGCGCGCGGCTCGCGTAGAGCGAGACGGCGGTCAGGTCGTGCATCGCCGCGACCACGGCGAGGTCGTCCTGGCGGCGCAGGCAGTCGACGAGCTCGAGCACCTGCTGCTGACGGGCGAGGTCGAGCGCGCTGGTCGGCTCGTCGAGCAGGATGACCTCCGCCTCCTGGGCGAGCGCCCGGGCGAGGACCGCGCGCTGGCGCTCGCCGCCGCTGAGCGTCCCCATCCGCCGCTGCGCGAATCCACCGAGCTCCAGGCGATCGAGCGCGCGGGTGGTCGCCGCGTCGTCGGACGCGCCGGTGCCACCGAAGTAGCTCGCGTGCGGCGTGCGGCCCAGCAGCACGTAGTCGTGGACGGACATGTCGCCCGGCGTCGTCGGGATCTGGGGTACCACCGCCACGCGGCGCGCTCGCTCCCGGCGCCGCAGCCGCGCGGCGTCGTCGGCTCCGAGACGCACCGTGCCCGCGTAGGTCACGAGCCCGGCGATCGCGCGCAGCGTCGTCGTCTTGCCGGCGCCGTTGGGGCCGATCAGCGCGCACCACTCACCCGCCGCCACCTCGAAGGACACGTCTCGCAGCACGCGCGTGCCGCCGAGCGTCACCGACACCCGCTCGAGCGACAGCCGGGTCACGGCGTGACCAGTCGGCTGGTGCGCAGTACCACGGCGAAGAACGGCGCTCCGAAGAACGCCGTGACCACGCCGATCGGGAGCTCGGCCGGCGCGAGCGCGGTGCGAGCGATCACGTCGGCCACGACGAGGAACCCACCGCCGATGAGCAGGCAGAGCGGCAGCAGGACGCGATAGGAGCCCCCCACCGTGAGCCTGATCGCGTGCGGGACGATGATCCCGACGAACCCGATCAGACCGCTCACCGCGACCGCGGCAGCCGTGCCGATCGTCGCCGCCCCGATGACGAGCAGGCGCAGTCGCGCGACGTTGACACCGAGCGTCGCTGCCTCCTCCTCCCCCACGCGCAGGACGTCGAGGAGCCGCCGGTGGGCGAGCATCAGCGCCGCGGCCACGATCGCGTAGGGCAGCACCATCAGGACGTCCGACCAGCCCGATGTCTCGAGCTGACCGAGAAGCCAGCTGTAGACGTCGCGGATCGACTCCGACCGGCGTTGCTGGACGAACGTCTGGATCGCGGTGAGAAACGCGGCGACCGTCACGCCGGCCAGGATCAGTCCGCCGGCGCCATGGCCACCGGCTCGGCCCACGACGTAGGTGACCAGGACGCTGCACGACGCACCGACGAACGCTGCGGCCGGGAGCAGCAGGCTCGTGGATGCCTCCGGCGGGCCGTAGCCGATCACGAGCGTGGCGGCGAGGCCGGCGCCGGCCGCGATCCCCAGCAGATACGGATCGGCCAGCGGATTGCGAAACACCCCTTGATAGGCGCCGCCGGCCAGCGCCAGCATCGACCCCACGACCAGCGCGAGCACGACGCGCGGCAACCGCAGTTCGAACACGATCGTCTGCTCCGTCGCGTCGAGCCCGCCATCGCCGCCGATCAGCGGGAGCCGGCCCAGCGCCGCCCCCAGCACCCCGGTCGCCTCCATGGGCACCGCTCCGACGAGCATGCCGGCGACGGCGGCCGCGAGCACGAAGCCCGCGGCCGCGACCGTCGAGACGATGATCCGGCGACGGGTCACCTCGTCAGGACTGCGCCCGGGCGACGACCCGCGCCACGATGCGCGTGAAGTCGACGATCCGAGGCCCCCACCGCGAGGCGATGTCGTCGCTGACCGCGATCACGCGGTTGCGCCGTACCGCCGAGATCGACGACCAGCCCGGACGTTCGCGGACGGTCACCGCCGTCTGCTTGCAGCACTTCGTGTCGGCCAGCACGACGATGTCGGGATCGGCCGCCAGGATGTACTCGCCCGACAGCTGCGGAAAGTCACCCGCGCCGCCCCCCTTGTCAGCGATGTTGCGAAATCCGAACAGCGCATAGACGCGGCCGATGAACGTCTTCGACGTCGCCGAGAAGTAGTCAGGGGAGAGCTCATGGAAGACCGAGAGCCCGCGCGCCTTCGGAACCGATCGCACGGCCGCGGCGATGTCGCGCTTCATGCGTGCCACCAGTCGCCGCGCCGCTCCGCGGTGACCGGTCGCCGCGCCGATCTGGCGCATCTGCGCATACGCGCCGCCGATCGACGTCGCCGACGGTTCCAGCAGCACCGGGATCCCGAGCCTGCGCAGCGCCGGCAGCAGCTTGTTCGCCGCCGACGACGTGATGACGAGGTCCGGCTTGTACTTCGCCACCGCCTCCGCATTCGGCCTGAAGGTCGAGAGCTTCGTCCGGGGCGCGCGCGCCGGGTGGTTGGATTGGTCGTCGGCGGCGACCACCTGCCGCCCGGCGCCGATCGCGAACAGCGTCTCGGTCGCGCTCGCCGACAGCACGACGATGCGCCGCGGCTTCTGCTTGATGACGACGGCGCCGTTCGCCGCACGAACGGTGACCGGGAATGCCGGCGTCGCTGCCACGGCATCGGCCGCTGGGATCATGGACAGGCCGACGATCAGCCCGATGAGTCTGTATCTCGTCATTGATGGTGCTCCGAATCGAGTGGGTGGCTGTCGGGAGCCGGTCACGCCGGGCCCTTCGGGCGACGGCGACCCCGGCGTTGCGGGATGTGCAGCAACGCGGGCTCCCAGTTGACGTGTGCGACGTGCCAGCGGTCCTCGCGGAAGCTGAGCTCGGTCACCGAGCAGGAGGCGACGTCGATCGACGCTGCCCGTTGCGCCGGCGCACCGAGGGCGAACACGACCGCGGCGCGCACGACGGCGACGTGCGTGATCGCCGCGGACGTCCCGCCGTCGATCTTTCGCACACCGAGCCAGCCGCCGACTCGCTCGATCAAGGCATCGAGCGACTCGCTGTCGGGATCGTGGTCTCGAAGCTCGGTGGCCACCGACGCCGACAGGCCGAGCGCGTCGGCCGTCTCGACGGCAGCCGCCGCGGGACTCGTAAATGCGACACGAGGACGCGGCAATACGCGTCCGATCTCCGCCGCGCGGGCACGGGCGCCCTCGGTCAGACCGACCTCGGCAGCCGCGCCGGCGCGCCCGCCGCCCATGGCGGCATGGCTGATCAACAGCAGGCGCACGTATCGACTTCGTTTGTCCCGGCAGCGTCGGCGCGGGGGCCGCTAGCAGCGAACGCGTGGATCCCAGCCCGACGGGCTGAGCTCAGCTTCCTGTTCGCGCCCCGCGCCCCTCGGGCGCGGACCACGGTGACCGCGGCCTAGCGAACCAACAACGGGGGCGGGCTTCCGCTGGGAAGCACGACCGCACAGAATTCACTGGTCACCGGCTGCGACGCCGGAGACGGACTGGCGATGGGCTTGACCACTGTGGAACCTCCTTCGGGATATCGCGTCCCGAGATCGGGGGATGGTCACAAACCGGATTAGTTGCCTGACTTCCGAGGTGGCCTGATGCCCCCCGGTCACAGTGGCGCGACCGTGCCGGAATCTCACCGGCTTCCTCCGAGATGTGCTGAAGGCGACAACCTAGCGCCTCGAGGGTTCGAGGACGAGGAACAGGAGCGTCGAGCGGAGGGGGAGGGATTCGAACCCTCGGTAGGGGGGTTGCCCCTACAACGGTTTTCGAGACCGCCCGATTCAACCACTCTCGCACCCCTCCGAGGCGCTGGACGGCGCCCGTCGAGGATAGGAGATCGCGCGACGAAAGTCCGCGCCACGCGGAGTGGGAGGATCGTCGGGCACCCGATCTGGGAATGAAGGGCGAGGATGCCAGAGCGCAGCAGCTATCCCCACGGCGTCCCCTCATGGGCGGACGTCTCATCGCCGGACATCGTCGCCTCGGCCGCGTTCTACGGCGCGCTCTTCGACTGGGAGCACGTGACGCCCGCCGACCCCGAGGCGACCGGCGGCTACGGGATGTTCGCGCTGCGCGACAGGTTCGTCGCCGGCCTCGGCCCGCTGCAGGAGCCCGGCGCCCCGGCCGCGTGGACGGTCTACATCGCCGTCGACGACGCCGACGAGGCCGCGACGCGGGCGCGCGAGCACGGCGGCCAGGTCGCGATGGATCCGCTCGACGTCTTCGACGCCGGCCGCATGGCGTTCCTCGTCGATCCCGTCGGCGCGTTCGTCGGCGTCTGGCAGGCGGGGCGCCACGCGGGCGCGCAGCTCGTCGGCGAGCCCGGCGCGATCGGCTGGAACGAGCTGGCCTGCCGCGACGCGGCGGCCGCCAAGCCGTTCTACGCCGGCGTCTTCGGCTGGCACGCGAGCCCCTCGCCGATCGGCGGCGGCGACCACTACGAGACGTTCGACGACGACAGCGGGCCGGTCGCCGGGCTGCTGACGATGACCGACCGCTGGCCCGCCGACATCCCGGCGCACTGGATGACCTACGTCATCGTCCGCGACGTCGCGGCGACCGCCGGCCGCGCCGCGCACCTCGGCGGCACCGTCGCCGCCGGGCCCGTCGAGGTCGCGCTCGCCGGCACGATCGCCGTCCTCGTCGATCCCTTCGGCGCGACGTTCTCGATCATGCAGCCGCTCGACAGCTGAGCGCGCGACCGGCGCCGACGACCTAGCGCCGCGACCCGAAGAAGTCGGTCAGCAGCTCGGCGCACTCCGCCGCCAGCAGGCCACCCGCGACCGCCGGGCGGTGGTTGAGCCGCGGCTGCGCGAGCACGTCGAGCACCGAGCCCGCCGCGCCCGCCTTCGGGTCGGTCGTGCCGTAGACGACGCGCGGCACGCGCGCGAGGACGATCGCGCCGGCGCACATCGCGCACGGCTCGAGCGTCACGTAGAGCACCGAGTCCAGCACCCGCCACGACCCCAGAGCGCGCGCCGCCTCGCGCAGCGCGATGACCTCCGCGTGGGCGGTCGGGTCCTGGCGCAGCTCGCGCTCGTTGTGGCCGACGCCGATGAGCTCGCCCTCGTGCACGACGACCGCGCCGATCGGGACGTCGTCGTGGTCGAGCGCCCGCTGCGCCTCGCGGATCGCGAGGCGCATGAAGTATTCGTCGCGAGGGAAAAACGGGCCGGCCATGCGCTGAGCAGGACTATCGCAGTGCGCGGCGCCGCGCCCGACCGGCGACAGAACTGCGCCCATGACAGCAATGCTCCGTAGGGTGTGACGTGGAGATCTCCCGCCGCCGACGTCCCCCCGCCGACCGCATCCCGCCTCCGCTCCCACGTGCGCCTCATACCTTCCCCGCCCCGCCTCCGCCTCGTCACGGCGCTCGTCGCCGGAGGCGTCGCCGCGCTCGCGCTCGCGCCGGCGGCCCAGGCCAGGCTGCTCGCGCGCGCGGCGTACGTGCCCAACGACACCGGCGTGACGAGCGCCGGCGGCCCCGCGGGAGGCTGGGCAGCGGTGCAGTGGGAGCTCAACGGCCCGTTCGGCATCAACGCCCCGCTGGCGTGGTCGCAGGCCAGCCGTCTCGGCGGCAGCGGCGGCAACGGGCATGACGGTCGCGATCCTCGACAGCGGCGTCGCCTACGCCAACCGCGGGCTCTACCGGCGCTCCCCCGATCTCGCCGACGCGCGCTTCGTCCGCGGCCACGACTTCGTCGACGACGACCCGTATCCCAACGACGAGTTCGGGCACGGGACGTTCATCGCGAGCACGATCGCGGCGACCGCGAACAACGCCTACGGGACGGTCGGCGTCGCCTACCGCGCGCGGATCATGCCGATCCGCGTCCTGGACTTCGAAGGGCGCGGGTTCCCGAGCACGATCGCCCGCGCGATCCGCTACGCCGTCACCCACGGCGCCGACATCATCAACCTCTCGCTCGAGCTCTACGACGCGCCGCCGCAGCCGCCGGTCCCGCGCAGCGTCACCGCGTCGCGCAGCGTCCGCGAGGCGCTGTCGGAGGCCCGCAAGGCCGGCGTGCTCGTCGTCGCCGCCTCGGGCAACAGCTTCGACCCGCGGGTCCCCGGCCGCCGCTACGACACGCTCGCGCTGAACGTCGGCGGCACGACCGAGCACGGGTGCCTCGGCAGCTATTCCAACCACGGCCCCGGCGTCGACGTCGTCGCGCCCGGCGGCGGCGAGGACGCCGAGCTGCCCGACGACCCCAACTGCCAGCCCACGCTGCCCCCCGGCCGCGACATCTCGGGCGTGAGCTTCCCGACCGGCATGCCGCGCCACTTCGAGATCCTGCCGCGCTTCCGCGGGACCTCGACGGCCGCGCCGCACGTCAGCGGCGTCGCCGCGCTCATCATGGCCTCGGGCGTCATCGGCAAGGACCCGACGCCCGGCGAGGTCGAGCGCCACATCGAGGCGACGGCGCGCGACCTCGGCGCTCCCGGCCGCGATCGCTTCTACGGCTCGGGCATCATCGATGCGACCGCCGCGACAGCCCCGCGTCCCGCCGCTACACCGTCCGGATGATGAGCACCGCGCAGGGTGCGTGGTGGCTCACCTTGTTCGGCACGGAGCCCAGGAGGAAGCGCTTGGCGCCGGTCATCCCCTTGTTGCCGACGACGATGAGATCGCTGCCGCGCTCCTCGGCGACGTCGAGGATCGCGTCGGCCGGATCGCCCTGACGCGCGAAGACCTCGACCTCGACGCCGGCGTCGCGGATCTCGCGCGCGGCCTCGGCGAGCATCGCCTCGACGTCCTCGAGCGGGTTGACCATCCAGTGCAGATCCTCGGGAACGTGGATCGACTCGGCCTGCAGGCGCTCGTCGGTGACGGGCTCGTAGGCGCTGACGAGCTCGATCCGGGCACCGACCGAGCGCGCCAGCTCGGTCGCCTGGCGGACCGCCTCCGCGGCGGTGTCTGACCCGTCGGTTCCGACGACGATGGAATGAAACATCAGACGAGCTTGACGATCCCGATGACGATCCCCGCGAGCACGAAGACGACGATCGCGATCTGCGTCCAGATCCACGTCGGTGACATGCGGATCTACGCCGGGCGGAGCTTCGCGTTGATCGCGGCGATCGCCGCGTTGACGCGCGTGTTGACCGACTGCGTCGCGGCCTGGACGCGGCGCTGGGCGGACTCGATCGTCCGCGGCGTCGGGTTGCTCATCGCGTCGTTGGCCTGCGAGATGTCGCTGCCGAACCTGCTCAGGACCGTGATGAGCCGCGCGTGCTCGCTCGTGACCTCGGTCGGCGCGTCGATCGCCTCGAGATCGGAGACGACGCCGTCGATCGCGGACTCGAAGCGCTTCAGCGTCCGCTGCTGCTGGGAGATCGAGCTCTTCGCTCCGGCGCCCTGGGCCACGTCGGTCACGGTCGTCGCGAAGGTCGTCTGCGCCTCGTTGACCTTCTCCGCATACGCGTTCTGTCCTTCGTCGCCGTCCCGTCGTCGCCGCACGCCGCCAGCAGGAGAGCCGCGAGGAGCGGCGTGACGGTCGCCGCCATCCGTCGCGTAACCCGTGTCATCGCGCGGCAGCCTACCGAGATGACGCGGCTGCGGGCACAGGATCCGCGCCGATCGGCGGCGGTGGCGGACCGCCGTCGGTCTCGCGCGTCACCGGGCGGCGCTTGCGCTCGAGGAACGGCCGCTCGACGTAGCGGTAGGACAGCGCCGCGATCGCCGTCGTCACCGGCAGCCCGATCGCGGTCATGATCAGGACGCGCTCGCCGATGCTCTCCCCCGTCGTGCCGATCGCGCGCTCGATCGCGAGCAGGATCGCGAAGTGGGCGAGGTAGAACGAGTACGAGCGCGCGCCCATCCAGAGCATGACCTTGTTCGCGAAGAGCCGCGGCGCGCGGTCGGTCCCGATCTGCAGGACGACGAGCCCGAAGATCAGCGCGCCGGTGCACATCGCCGCGAGCAGCGCGCGCTGGCCGAGCGCGTGGTGGATCGGCGTCTCGCGCGCGTCGTAGTCGGTCGCCGCGTAGAGCACCGCCGCCACGGCGGCGGCGGCGAACGACGCCCACGCGACGCTCGTCGCGAGGCGCGCCTTCCCGCGCACGCGCCCGGCGATGATCGGCTCGAGGATCGCCACCGCGACGCCCGGCATGAAGACGTACATGATCGCCGGGGGGCTCGTGAGCCACGTCGAACGTCGAACTTCTCGTAGGCGCGCGCCGCGATGCTGACGAACGTCACGACCGCGATGGCGGCGATCGCGACCCAGCGCCCGCTTCTCCGGGCTGTCCAGCCGCGCGCCGACGCGGTAGGCGACGAACGCCGACAGCGGGATGAGGACGTAGAAGCCGACCTCGGCGCCGATCGACCACGCCGGGCCGATCGGGATCGCCGCGTGCCCGCCGGCCTGTCCCTGGACGAAGAGGAACTGCGCGAGCACCTGCGCCCAGCTGCTCGGCTCGGGATCGGCGGCGGTCCCGAGCTGGCCGTCGAGACCGAAGAACAGGAGGATGAGCACCGTGAAGAGGTAGAACGCCGGCACGACGCGCAGCACGCGGTTGCGGACGTACTCGCGCAGCGGCGGGCGGCGGGTGCCGGCGACGTACGCGCGCGCGAACGGCCGTGCGATGAGATAGCCCGAGAGCACGAAGAAGGCCGCGAGCCCGAGGTCGATGTGGCCGAGGATCGGCGCCGCCCAGCCGTACGCGGCCATGTTCGACTTCGGATCGGGGTCCGCGAGCAGGAACAGGTGCGTGAAGAAGACGAGCAGCATGCCGACGCCGCGGATCCCGTCGCCGGCGAGCAGCGTGCGGATCCCGACGTCGGGCTTGCGGTCCGTCGCGGCCGTCATGCGCGCAGGGTAGTCGGCGCCCCGTACGCACACGGCCACGTAACGGCGGGTCGCTACCGTGGACGGTGCGCCTGACAGCAACCTCACGGAGCCCCGATGCTCAACTTCCTCAGCAAGCACAAGACCGCGATGCCCGACCCTGCCGACGCGCTGCCCGGGCGCGACAAGCCGATGCCCGTCCCGGAGCGCCACTTCGTCCTCGACGCGCCGCTGCGCGGGCCGTTTCCGGCGGACACCGAGCAGATCGTCCTCGGGCTCGGCTGCTTCTGGGGCGCGGAGCGCATCTTCTGGGAGACCCCCGGCGTCTTCACGACGGCCGTCGGCTACGCGGCCGGCATGACCCCGAACCCGACCTACGAGGAGGTCTGCAGCGCGCGGACCGGCCACAACGAGGTCGTGCTCGTCGTCTTCCGCCCCAAGGAGGTCTCGCTCGACGACCTCCTCGCCCGCTTCTGGGAGGGCCACGACCCGACGCAGGGCATGCGCCAGGGCAACGACGTCGGCACGCAGTACCGCTCCGGCATCTACGCGACGAGCGACGCCCAGCTCGCGGCCGCCGAGGCGTCCCGCGACCGCTACCAGGAGGCGCTCGCGAAGGCCGGGCGCGGCGAGATCACGACGGAGATCCTGCGGGCGCCCGAGTTCTTCTACGCCGAGGACTACCACCAGCAGTACCTCGCGAAGAACCCCGGCGGGTACTGCGGCCTCGGCGGCACCGGCGTCTCGTGCCCGATCGGGGCGGGCAGCCAGAACTAGACGGGCGCGCCGGACGTCCGGCTGACGTCGGCGCGGAAGAGGAAGTGCGTCGGCTCGGCGGCCCCGCCGGCGCGGTGCATCGTGACCGTGCCGGCGACCGGGACGAGCAGGCCCTGGGCGTGCATGTAGACGGTCTCCACCGGTGCGCTCTGGATCTCCCCCGCGCGCAGCGCGCGAGCGATCTCCTGATGCGCGGCGAGGTTCTCGCGATCGATGATCGACGGCCAGCGCGCGTTGCGCAGGTCCTCCTCGCGGCAGCCGAGCAGTGAGCAGAACGCCTCGTCGAGGCGCTTGAAGGTCCCGTCGAGGCCGATGAGCGCGATCGCCTGGCCGGGTCCGGCGGGCGGCACCTCGAGCGCCCCCGTGCCGACCGGCGCCGGGACGGCCTCCGCGGCCTGCGGGAGCTCGATCGAGAACTCCGCCCGGATCGCCTCCGCGGCCGCGCGCGCGACCTCGGCCTTCTCGGCCAGCGCGTCGGCGCGCAGCCGTGCCTGCTCGCGCTCGGCCTGCGCATCCTGGGCGGCGGCGAGCATCGACTCGAGCTCGCCGCGCGCGCTCGCGAGCTCCCCGCGGACCTGCTCGAGCTGACCGCGCATCGACTCGACATGCTCGTGGGCGGATGCCAGCTCGGCACGCAGCGCGTCGTGCTGCCGGCCGGCGACCGCCAGCTCCCCGCGCAGGGTCTCGCGCTGTTCGTGCGCCGACGACAGCTCGCCGCGCAGCGCATCGCGCTGGACGTGCGCCGACGCGAGCTCGGAGCGCAGGGCGTCGAGCTGCTCGCCCGCCGATGTGAGCTCGGCACGCAGCGCGTCGCGCTCGGCGTGCGCGGCGACGAGCTCGTCGCCCTGCGCGAGCTCGCGCTCGCGCTGCGCCGCCGCGATGGCGGCCCGCGCGCTCTCGAGCTCGGCCTGCACCGCAACGACCTGGCCGCGGGTGAGCGCGCTCTCGCCGCGCGCGTGCTCGAGCTCGCCGCGGGTCGCCTCGAGCGCGGACTGCGTCGTGGCGACCTCCGCGCGCGCCTCGTCGGCCTCGCGCTCGGCCTCGGCGACGCGCTCGCGCAGGACCCGCGCGGCCTCGATGACGTCCTCCATGCCGGCGGACTCGATGCTCGGGTCCGCCCCGATCGCGTCGCGACCGGTCGCGGCGTCGGCGCGGCGGGCGGCCTCGGCGGCGGCGGTGCGCGCGGCCTCGCGGTGCTCGGCCATCCGGCGCCCGACGTCCTCGCGGGTCAGCGGTGGCGCGGCGACGTCGCGCACGACGATGAGGATGCCGGCGAGGCGGGCGCCGGGATCGGGCTGTGAGCCGGTCTCGCAGACGCCTTCGATCGCCGCCAGCGCGCGCCCGTGGCGCAGGCGCAGCGCCTCGGGATGCCACGTGCCGGCGTCGCGCTGGCCGAGCTCGCTCAGCAGCGACGTGAACTCCCAGCCGAGCGCCAGCGGGACGGCGACGACGACGAACTGGAGCTCGCGCTTCACGCCAGAGGGCGTCGTCGCGCGGAAGACCCGCGACGCGTCGCCGTCGGACTGCAGCAGCCGCTCGAACGCCGCGCGCGACTCCGCGTCGGCGCCCGTGACGAGCGCATCGGCTGTCGGACGGCCGCTGAGCCGCTCGGGAGCCACGCCGAGCAGCGCCGCGACGCCGGCGCCGCACTCGGCCACGGCGCCCTCGGGGGTGCTGAGGACGTAGCTGCCGTCGGCGAGGCCGAGAAGGACCTGCTCGATGTCGTGGGCGCCGATCACGGGCGCGGAGATCTGCTGACCCTCGTGGCTCATGGACCACCTATCGGACGATGAGGGCAACCGGGTGAGCGGCTGCGGGCGAGATGCCGAAACGTCCAGGCTCAGCTCCGCGGCGACCAGGCGTGCGAGACGCCGACGTACGCGTGCGCGGTCAGCGGCTCGCCCCGGTCGCAGAGGATCTCGACGCTTTCCGGCCGCCACGAGATCGTGCTCTCCATCCCCTCGCCGAGGATCGGCGCGAGGCGCTGGAGGTGCTGCGGCCAGCCCGCCGACGTGCTGTCGCGCAGCGTGCCGCGGCAGCCGAGCAGCGCGTCGCGCTTGGCAGCCGTGCAGAGGCCGCGCTCCCCGAGGGCGCGCAGCACCGCCGCCCAGCGGTCCGCGACGGACGCCTCGTCGCCCGCGGGGTCGACGCTGCAGCTCACGGCGATCGCCGGGCCGAGCGCGACGCCGACGTCGACGCGAACCTCGAGGCTGCCCGCCGCGCCGATGTCCTCGAGCACGGCCGCGAGCCGTGCCGCCTCGCGCTCGTCGCGACCGGCGCGCACGAGCGCGACGATCTCCGCGGCCGCCAGCCCCGCGATCCACAGCCGCGCCTCCTCGCGGTGGTCGCTCGTCCCGCCGCCGCGAACGACCTCGGCGCCCGCGGGCAGGCGCCGCAGGAACGTCCGCAGCGTCGCCCGCGCCCAGCCCGCGCGCGGCTGGCCATGCAGCGCCACGGTCCCGAGCTCGAGCACCCGCACGAGCGCGTCCTGCGGCGCCCGTCCCGGTTCGGCCCTGCCGGTGGGGCGCAGGTTGAACCAGAGGGTCGCGCCCGCCTCCGCGCAGAGCTCGATCCACACGCTGTCGGTCGACCGGTGCAGGAGGAACCCCGGCTTGCGCTCCTCGCAGAAGCGGATGATCGCCTGCCAGTCGTCCGCGCCGGCGAGCGGCGGCGGCAGCGAGATGCGCTGATGGCGCCCGCTGAGCATCTGCAGCCCGCCGGTCTCGTCATCCGCGCGGAGGCGCAGCCCGGTCGCCGGCTCGGCGCTGTCCAGGCGCAGGCGGAAGCCGAAGTCCGAGACGAGCTCGGCGGGCAGCTCGCCGATCGCGGCGCGGATCGCCGCCAGGTCCCGCGCGGATGCCAGCTCGGACGGCAGGTGCGACGTCACGAGCCCGACGTAGCCGGCAAGCGAGGCGTGGCTGGCGGTGTAAGGGCCCATGCGGGTGGTGCTCGAGTCCAGCCGGCGCGTCCCACGCCAGCCCGGACCGGACCAGCCCCGATCGATGGCTCCTCCTGCCATCGGGTCCTCCGCCCCTACCTCCGGTGGGCTGTGGCCGCGAAGCTAGACGCGGGCGCTGCGAGCCTCAAGCGACGCGCGCAACTATGTCCACTGCTGGACCGAAGCGCACATGTTTTGAGCGCTTCTACCCGGCGCCGACGACGCGCGCGGCGAGCACGACGTACTGCACGCCGCGCCGTTCGAGGCGCACCGCGTGGCTCGTGTTGCCCTCGACGGTGTCCAGCGATCCGCCGCTCGGGCGTCCCCGCGCGATCGCGAGGTGCGACGCGCGCGTGTTGTCGCGGAAGTTGTAGAAGACGATGTCGCCGCGCCGGATCTGCGAAATCGCGATCCGCTTGAGGCCGCGGATGCCCGCGACGGCGTCGCCGTAGGAACGGTCGGGATCGATGAGCCGCTTGGACAGCCGCACGCCCGCCTGCAGGAACGCCTGGTGGACGAATGCCCCGCACCAGACGCGGCAGGGCGGGACCTTCAGCCCCATGTCGCGCTCCCAGCGGTCGATCTTCGGCGAGCAGTTCGTCGTGCCGCGCTCGCGCGTGCCGTCCTGGGCGACCGCCCATTGGACCGCCGCCTCGCGCTTCGCGCTCACGCCGGCGGCGCCGCCGGCGGTCGAGGAGGCGAAGACGAGCGTCGCCGCGAGCGCCACGAGGATGGCGGTGAGTCTTCTCGGCATGGCAGGATGATTGCGCCGAGCGCTCCGTTTCACCACTTCGAACCGTTGCGTTATCGCGTTGCGGACCGTCGGACGGCGGGTATTGGAGGGGTTTCGCGGTCCGGCGGGTACCTTCAAGGAGGGTGCCGTACCGTCCTCCCACCGCTCGGCTGCAATCCACGGCGTCCGACGATGCCGAGCCCGGCGAGGTCGGCCCGGGCGCGCTCAACGCCCTCGCCGAGACCGCCCAGGACCTCTCGCACGCGGAGACGCTCGAGGACGTCCAGCAGATCGTGCGCACGGCGGCGCGGCGGCTGACCGGCGCCGACGGCGCGACGCTCGTCCTGCGCGACGGCGACGACTGCCTCTACGTCGACGAGGACGCGATCGAGCCGCTGTGGAAGGGGCGGCGCTTCCCGCTGGGCGCATGCATCAGCGGCTGGTCGATGCTCAACGGCCGCGCGGCGGCGATCGAGGACGTCTACGCCGACGACCGCATCGCGCGTCGACGCCTACCGCGACGACGTTCGTCACGAGCCTGCTCATGGTCCCGATCGTCGCGCGCGAGCCGCTCGGCGCGATCGGGATGTACTGGGCCGACCGCCACGCGCCGAGCCCGTACGAGATCGCGCTCGGCCGCGCCCTGGCGGCAAGCACCGCGGTCGCGCTCGAGCACGTCCGCATGGGCGAGCAGCTCACGCGCTCGGCGGAGGAGAACGAGCGGCTGACCGAGGAGGTCGAGCGGCGGCGCAGCACCGAGGAGGACCTCCGCGAGCTCTGCGAGCGCGACCCGCTGACGGGGCTGCTGAACCGGCGTGCCTGGGACATGGCGCTCTCGGGCTCGTTGCGCAAGCGCCGGCGGCCGATGTATGTCGCGCTCCTGGACCTCGACCACTTCAAGGACTTCAACGACCGCCACGGCCACCCCGCCGGCGACGACCTCCTGCGCCGCGCCGCCGTCGCATGGCGCGGCGCGCTGCGGACCGCCGACGTGCTCGCGCGCTACGGCGGCGAGGAGTTCGCGATCCTGCTCGCCGGCTGCGACGTCGAGAGCGCGGTGGAGATCGTCGAGCGCGTGCGCGAGGCGACCGTCGACGGCGAGACGATCTCGATCGGCATCGCGATCTGGGACGGCAGGGAGAGCGGCGACGAGCTCGTCCGCCGGGCGGACGACGCGCTGTACGAGGCCAAGCGCGCGGGACGAAACCGCGTCGTGCTCGGCTCGTAGCTTTCGTCTATAGTTAACCACGTGGTTAACGGAACGCTCGCTCGATCTCGCCTTCACCGCGTACGCGCACCCGATCCGGCGCGGCATCGTGGAGCGCCTCGCCGTCCGCGAGATGACGGTCGGCGAGGCCACGAGCGACTTCGGCGTCTCCAAGCCCGCGATCAGCCGCCACCTGCGGGTCCTCGAGGAGGCCGGGGCGATCGTGCGCGTCGTCGACGGGCGCCTGCACCGGCTGCGCCTCAGCGACGAGGCGATGTCCGACGCGATGGGCTGGATGACCGAGCAGCGCGAGCTCTGGGAGCGCAAGTTCGACGTCGTCGACGCGTATCTCGGCGAGCAGCGCGCCAAGCGCGACCCGAGGGCGACATGAGGCCGAGCGAGCTCGCGCCGCCGCTGCGCCTGGAGCGCACGTTCGCGGCGTCGCCCGAGGAGGTCTTCGACGCGTGGACGAGCCCGGAGGTCCTGAAGCGCTGGTGGGCGCCGGACCCGCGCTGGGAGTCGCCGGGCTGCGACGTCGACCTGCGCGTCGGCGGCAGCTACGTGCTGCGCATCCAGGATCCCGCGGGCCCGGTCTACGCGGTCACCGGCGAGTACCGCGAGGTCACGCGGCCGCAGCGGCTCGTCTACACGTGGCAGTGGCTCGGCGAGGGTGCGCTGCACCCCGACAACGTCAGCGTCGTGACCGTCGAGTTCGTGCCCGACGGCGAGCGCACGACGGTCGTGCTCGAGCACGCGGGCCTCGCATCGGAGGAGTCGCGGGCGCGGCACGACCACGGCTGGGCCGGGGCACTGGACAACCTCGGCGAGCGGATCTTCGGCGGCAGGGCTTGATGGCAATGGCGGGACGACACCACAGGAGGAATCACACGATGGGCAACTACCTACTGGCGTACACGGGCGGATCGCGTCCGGAGAGCGAGGAAGAGCAGCAGGCGCAGATGGCGGCGTGGGGCGGCTGGTTCGGGTCGCTCGGCGAGTCGGTCGTCGACGGCGGCGCCCCGTTCGCGGGCTCGGCGTCGATCAACGGCGGCGGCGTCTCGGAGGGCGGCGCGTCCTCGCTGACGGGCTACTCGGTGCTGAAGGCCGACAGCCTCGACGCCGCGACCGAGCTCGCGCAGGGCTGCCCGATCCTCTCCAACGGGGGCGCGGTCGAGGTGTACGAAGCGATGGAGATGTAGGAACCTGGGCCGATGGCCTACGACGAGGATCTCGCCCATCGCGTCCGCGAGCAGCTCGCGGGCGAGGTGGGCGGCCTGCGCTGCGCGGGCTCGCTGCCGCCGAAGGGCTGATCGTCCGTGGTCGACGTCGTCAGCGAGATCGAGATCGCGCGCCCGCGCGCCGACGTCGCCGCCTTTCGGGCGATCCGGGCAACGTCCGCGCGTGGTACGAGGAACATCAAGGCCGTCGAGTGGCGCACGGCGCCGCCGGCGGCCGTCGGCTCACGGATCGCGTTCGTCGCGGAGTTCCTCGGCCGGCGCCTGGAGTACACCTACGAGATCCGCGAGCTCGTCGCGGGCGAGCGGCTCGTCATGAGCACCGCCGACGGGCCCTTCCCGATGGAGACGACCTACACCTGGGCCGACGCCGGTGACGGCGCCACCCGGATGACGCTCCGCAACCGGGGCGAGCCCGCCGGCTTCGCGAAGGTCGCCGCGCCGGTCATGGCCGCCGCGATGCGGCGCGCCAACCGCAAGGACCTGCGCCGGCTCAAGGAGCTCCTCGAGGCCTGAGGCGCGGCGGCGGCGGCGCGCCCTGACCGTGCGCAGCGCGACGCCCGCCGCGAGCAGCGCGCCCGCGATCGCCGGCCAGAGCGGATCCGGTCCCGGGGGATCGACCCGCGGCTGGGACGCGGTGGCGGGCGCGGCGGTGCGCGGTGCCGGCGGCCCGGCCCGGAACGTCGCCGTGTCGACCGAGGCGATCCGGGTGCCGCGGCGGATGACGTCCAGGCGCGCGCCGCCCGCTGCGACGGCGAGCTTCAGGTCGTAGGCGAAGTTCGTCTGGAACGCCGGGCCCTCGAGATCGATGCACACGGCCTTGTGGTCGATCGTGTCGAGCGCGTGGATGAACGGGTGCTTGCCGGCGCCGTCGTAGAGCGTGTACGCCCAGCGGTTGTCGGGGCTGTTGACCCGTGTGACGGGGAAGCCGTTCATCTCGTCGGGCGACTCGCGCGGATCGACGATCGCCTTCGGGAGCAGGCGGTCGCGCTCGAGGTCGTAGACGCGCACGCGGTACTTCGTCGGGTCCTTCGGGTCGATGTAGTTGATGAGAAACAGCGAGCGGCCGTCGGGCGACAGCGCGTCGTAGCTGAAGTCGCCGCGCAGGCGCAGGATCCGGTCGAGCTTCAGCCGCCTGCCCGCCGTCATGAGCGCGAACGTCGTCTCCTTGCGGGGGAAGCCCTTGCGCGGGTTGATGAGGACGAGCGTGCGGCCGTCGGCGGAGATGCCGCCGGCGCTCGAGTCGTAGGCGACGAGCGGGATCCCGTAGAACCCGCGGAGGTTCGCGCGGCGGACGACCGCGCCGTCGCTCGTGCGCTGGCCGAGGATCGCGGTCCGGTCGCCGAGCGCGACGCTGAGGTAGCGGGTCTCGCCGTCGGGCGCCGTGACGCCGCTCGGGCTGTCGTCGACGGGCAGCGGCAGGCCGTCGGCGGCGGCCGGCGCGGCGGGTCCGAGGAGCGCGAGGGCCGCGACCGCGGCGCCGGCGCGAGCGTGCGTGCTGCGGGCGATGGACATGCCCGGGATACGGCCCGCGGGCGCGCAGAGGTCCCGTCAGGCCGCGGTCAGTTCAGCGCGGCGCGGTCGAGGCCGTCGATGAGGCGGCGCTCGGTGTGCTCGGCCGCAAAGGCGGCGCGCACGCCGCGCCAGGCGCCGAAGAACTTCTCGCGGAAGGCGGTGTTGCAGGCTGCGATGTGCGAGCCGTCGTGCGCCCGCTCGAGGCAGATGCAATCGCGCTCCACGGGCCGTATGTCGTGATGGCCGTGCATTGCTGGCGCTCCTTGTACCGGTTGATACAAAACTCTTCCCAGTTATCGGCGCTATCACCGAAAAGCTGAGCGGTAGAGGCTGACCGCGGACCTCCGGCGGCAAACCCCGGATGGGTCAGCGCGTGAGCGGCGCCGACAGCGTGTCGGTGTACTGCGCCGGCTCGGAGAGCGTGAGCAGGAGGCTGGCCTGCGGGCGCGGCGCGGCGAGCTCGGTCGCGATCGCCGCCGGGTCGAGCTCGAAGACGACCGGCGTCGTGGCCTTCGCGGGGATCGTCACCGCCTGAAACGGCGAGCTCGCGGCGCCCGCCGGCAGCGTGAGCTTCGCGGCGGCGCTGCAGGCGACGCGCGCGAGGCACCTCAGCACGACGGTGACCGCCGTGTCCGACGCGACCGGCGAGCCCTCGCCGGTCACCGCCGCCCCGCTGATGACCGGCGCGGGCACGCGGTGCGGGCAGCTGCTCGCGGGCTTCGTGCGCTTCGACGGCGCGCGCGCGCCGGCGCGCAGGCCGAGCTCGACGGCGAGCGTCGTCATGACGCCCCGGCGCGCCGAGACGCCGATGCCGGCGTCGCGGAAGCGCGGATCGAGGATCTGCGTGCACGGGGTGCCGCGGCGGCGCAGCATCTCGCTGAGGAACGCGTACGGGGAGGCGCCCGGGCTCAGCGCCGCGAACGCCTCGTCGTAGCGCCGCCGGCCGGTAGCCGCGCAGCGCGAAGCGGCGGCCGATCGCGGCGAGCGTCGCGCCGTGGCTCGCGCGGCCGGTCGCGGCGAACTTCGCGGCCTGCGTCTGGGCGACGCCCTCGAGCGCCGCGGAGCGCCTGAGCGCGGGCAGGCCCTGCGCCTTGCGCGCGCCGTTGACGAGGCACAGCACCGACGCGCGGTAGTCGGCGAGCGAGATGCCGGACGCGTAGTAGAGGTAGCTGTCGTCGCACGCGGGCGCGCGCGTGATCGCGGGGCCGGAGTGCGCGGCCGGGACCGCCACCGCGAGCACCGCGAAGACCGTGGCGAGGAGCAGCACGCGACGCATCGGCGCCAACCTACTTGCCCGCGAAAGCCGCCGCGTAGCCGTACATCTTGTAGAGCGCGAGGCTGTCCGGCAGGCCCGAGTCGCAGCGCCCGTCGAAGAACGCCGTGGCCTGCTCGTCGGTCAGGACGCTGCCGCGGCCGACGAACGCGCCGCCGACCGCGACCGGCCCGCCGGTGAACGCGGCGAGCCTGCGCAGGACGCTCGTCCGCAGCGCGCCGCCTGCGCGCCGCCAGTCGGCGCACGTGAAGAGGCTCAGGAGCTTGCGCGATCCGGGGACGGCCGAGACGAGCCCGCCGGCCGGGGTCCGCGAGCGCGGCGAGGCCGCCTGGAGCGCCGCGACGGCCGGATCGAGCCGCACGCCCGCCGCGAGGAGGCCGGCCGCGAACGGGCTGCAGGTCGGGTTGGCGATCGTCAGCGCGCGGCAGAAGTCGGCGAGGACCTCGCGCGCCTGCGCCTCGGAGGCGGCCGCCGCTCGCGCCTGGCGCGCGGCGCGCGAGCCCGGCTTCGGCGGCGTGCTGAACCACGGGCACGTCGCCGGGTCGTAGCGCCTGCTCGTGAACGCGACGAGGCAGATGATGAGCTCGGCCTCGTTGACGACGTCGCCGAGGCCGAGGCTCTGGCCCGGGTCGGCGCCGTTCGCGCAGGCGGGCAGCGCTGCCGGCGCGCTCGTGATCGGCGCCGGGCCGCTGTTGCGATACCAGCAGTTGCCGCGGCTGCCCGGGAACGCGTCCCACCAGAAGTCGACGCCGTTGGGCGCCGGCGCGCCCTTGCGGTCGGCGCCCATGACGTTGTCGTGGACGTGGTTGCCGTGCGAGGTCGACAGCGCGCCGGGGTTGCAGCCGTCGACCGGCACGCCGATGATCGGCCCGCAGATGAGGACGTCGGGCGCCGAGAAGAGCATGACGCCGCGGCGCCAGTTGTCCCAGAAGCGGTTGCCGCGGACGATGTTCTCGTTGCCGCCCGCGATCCACAGGCCGGTGCCGATCGGGTACGGGAAGATCGGCTTGACGTCGGACCCGGGGGCATACGCGTTGAAGTTGTTCGCGTAGTAGTTGTTGTCGGCGAAGAGCTGCGAGTCGCCCGGGAAGCCGGGGTGCCCGGGCGCGGTGACGACATCGGTCGTGCTGCCGATCGAGTTGTCGTAGAAGTTGTTGTCGTGGATCCAGACGGCGTTGCCGTTCGTCGCCGAGTAGCCCGCGGAGTTGTGGTGCGCGTCGCAGAAGCGCACCTCCTGGTTGTAACGGAACGCCGTGCCCGCGGCGCGCTGCGCGCCGGTCTCGGCGGGCGCGCCGGGATACAGGCCGGAGTCGCCGTGACCGACGGCCTCGCAGTGCTGCTGGACGCCGTGGTCCTCGGCGAAGGTCAGCGTGCCGTAGGCGCCGTTGTAGTACGCCTTGAAGCGGTCGAGCATGTAGCCGTCGGACTCGATGACGTAGATGCCGTGCTCGGTCGCGTGGCGGACGGTGACGTTGCGCAGGACGAAGCCGTCGGCGCGATCGGCGCGGATGCCGACGTCCTTCTTGTGGCCGGCGCCCGACGGGCCGCCGTTGCCGGCGGCGGCGTCGCCGGCCTCGACGACGACGTCGTCGGCGCTGACGCCCGAGCCCTCGAGCTGGAGGTTGCAGCGGATGCAGCGGCCGAGGTTCGGGATCCCGCGGCGGTCGGCGGGGGCAGGCTGCGGGTCCGCGCCGCGGCCCACCTCACGCCCGATGACGGCGACGAGGTTCTGGTCGTTCGGGCAGTGCGACTGGTAGGCGTAGGAGAGCGCGCCGAACTCGCCCTCGTCGTTCGTCGTGAGGTCCTTCGCGCACGCCGGGTCGTTCGTCGGCTGCGCGCGGGCGGTCGGCTCGGTGTAGAGGCCGGGCATGACGACGACGCGGTCGTTGTTGCTGCGACGCCGTGACGGCCGGCTGGATCTCGTCGTAGCGGCAGAGCTTCCTGAGCCGGCGATTCGTGCGCATGAGCGCGCGTCCCTGCTTGGCCGTGAGCCTGCGGCGGTCGGTCGGCCGGATCTCGTAGCCGTCCTTGCGGGCCGTGGCGATCGAGCGCTTCAGGCGGCTGAGCGAGTCGCTGCGGCAGACGACGCGCGTCGTGCCCGCGAGCCTGCGGTTCAGCGCCGAGCTCAGCGAGCGGATCTTCGGGACGGCGCCGCCGGCGGCCGGCGTGATCGACGTGTCGGGCGCGGGGTTCGGCCAGTAGCCGGAGCGCTCGACGTGCGCGGCCGCGGTCGCGGCCGGCAGGAGTGCGAGCACGATGAGCGTGAGTACGGCGCGCGTGATCAACGGGACCCCTCCGGTCCTCCGACGGCGATGACGTGCACACGATCCTCGCACTCGGTGGCGCGTGCGCCGGTACGCCCGCGTTCATCTGGACGGCAGCGCTGCGGCTGCGGCCTTGATGGCGGCGAGCAGCGCCTGCGTCGACGGGCGGGCGGCGTCGGTCGCGCGGGTGACGGCGAGGATCGCGCGGCTCAGCATCGGGTTCTCGGCGATCTCGCGCACGGCGAGGCCCTTGCCGCGGTCGCGGAGAACGAGCTCGGGCAGCATCGTGACGGCGAGGCCGCGGGCGACGAGCGCGAGGCTGACATCGGCGTCGTTCGTGCGGTGGCGGATGTCGGGCTCGAAGCCCGCGAGCTCGCGGCAGGTGCGCTCGGTCATCTCCTCCCAGCCCATGCCGGCGTGGCCCGACGTCCAGGCCTCGTGTCGCAGCTGCGCCAGCGGCACCGCCGTCTTGTGCCTGCGGGCGGCGGGGTGCTTCGCCGGCAGCACGACTCGGACCGGGTCGCTGAAGAGCTCGTGGCGGTCCAGGCCCGCCGGCGGGCGCAGCGGCTGGTGCTGCCACTCGTCGGCGAGCACGAGGTCGACGTCGCCGATGGCGAGCGCGGGCAGCGCGTCCTCGGGCTCGGCCTCGACGAGCTCGCAGCGCAGCTGCGGCGCGGTGCGCGCGAGCTCTTGCATCGCCGGCATCGCGATGCGCAGCGCGACGGACTGGAAGCCGGCGATCCGGGCGCGGCCGGTCACGGCGCCGGCGGCGCCCGCGAGATCGGCCTCGGCGAGCGCGGCGCGCTCGAGCATCGCCTTTCCGTGCGCGACGAGCCCGAGCGCGGGATCGGTGAGCCGCACGCCGCGGCCGGCGCGCTCGAGCAGCCGGACGCCGGCCTCGCGCTCGAGGATCGCGAGCTGCTGTGACACGGCCGACGGCGTGAACTGCAGCGCGTCGGCGACGGCCGCGATCGTCCCGCGGTCGTGGAGCTCGCAGAGCAGGCGCAGGCGGCGGAGCTCGAGCATCGTGAAGCAACGCTACTGCGTTTCGTGTGGAAATAGGAATCGCTCCTGGTGCCTCGGGGCGGCACGATGCGCGCCGTGCGCTCCTCATCGCCCGGAACCGCCCTCTGCCTCGCCTCCGCCACGGCCTTCGGCGCGATGGCGATCTTCGGCAAGCTCGCCTACGCCGGCGGCGCGACCGCCGGGACGCTGCTGTCGGTCCGCTTCGTGCTCGCGGCCGCGCTGCTGTGGGCGCTCGTGGCGGCCGGCGGCGGCGGGGTGCCCGCGGTGAGCCGCCGCGACATCGCGCTCGCGCTCGCGCTCGGCGCCTGCTGCTACGCGGTCCAGGCCGGCTGCTACTTCGCCGCGCTCGAGCGCATCGACGCGTCGCTGCTGTCGCTCGTGCTCTACACGTTCCCCGCGATCGTCGCGGTCGCCGCGATCGCGCTGGGGCGCGAGCGCGCGAACGGCCGCCGGCTGGCAGCGCTCGTGCTCGCGCTGTGCGGGCTGGCGCTCGTCGTCGGCGGGGCCGGAGCGGGCGCGCTCGACGCGCTGGGGGTCGGGTTGGCGCTCGGCGCGGCGTTCGTCTACAGCGCGTACGTCCTGTCCAGCGAAGGCGTGTCCGGGCGCGTGCGCCCGGTGCTGCTCTCGGCGCTCGTCTGCAGCGGCGCGGCGGTCTCGCTGACGGTCGGCTCGGCGCTGCTCGGCGAGCTGCGACCCGGCGCGGTGTCGGCGGCCGGCTGGGGCTGGCTCGCCGGCGTCGCCGTCGTGTCGACGGTGTTCGCGGTGACGCTCTTCTTCGCGGGGCTGCGGCGCGTCGGGCCGACGACGGCGTCGATCCTCGCGACCGTCGAACCGCTCGTGACGGTGCTGCTCGCGTGGGCGGTCTTCGGCGAGATGCTGGGCGCCGTGCAGCTCGCGGGCGGCGCGCTCGTGCTCGGCGGGGTGATGGTGTTGCATGCGCGG
Source organism: uncultured Actinomycetes bacterium (assembly GCA_963830085.1). Lineage (GTDB taxonomy): Bacteria > Actinomycetota > Thermoleophilia > Solirubrobacterales > Solirubrobacteraceae > CADCVQ01. The sequence continues at coordinate 133,548 of CAWHLF010000017.1, forward strand.
TGGCCGCGGCCGCGCGGTGCGGTCGGTCCGGCGATGGCGGTCGAGAGGGGGACGTGATGTCAGGTCCGCTGGAGGGCAAGGTCGCGCTCGTGGCGGGCGCGACCCGCGGGGCCGGGCGGGGTACGGCGATCGCGCTCGGCGAGGCCGGGGCGACGGTCTACTGCACCGGCCGCAGCACCCGCGAGCGGCGCTCGGAGTACGACCGGCCCGAGACGATCGAGGAGACCGCGGAGCTCGTCGGCGACGCCGGCGGCGCCGGGATCGCCGTCGAGGTCGACCACCTCGAGGCCGCGCAGGTCGAGGCCCTGGTGGCGCGCATCGACGCCGAGCAGGGGCGGCTCGACGTGCTCGTCAACGACATCTGGGGCGGCGAGAAGCTCGCCGAGTGGAACACCCCGATCTGGGAGCACAGACCTCGAGGGCGGCCTGCGGATGCTGCGCCTGGCGATCGACACGCACCTCGTCACGAGCCACTTCGCGCTCGCGCTCATGGTTCGCCGGCCGGGTGGCCTCGTCGTCGAGATGACCGACGGCACGCTCGACTACAACGCGACCCGCTACCGGCTGTCGGCGTTCTACGACCTCGCGAAGACCTCGGTCGCACGGCTCGCGTTCGCCCAGGCGGCCGAGCTCGCGCCGCACGGCTGCACCGCCGTCGCGCTGACCCCCGGCTGGCTGCGCTCGGAGATGATGCTCGAGAACTACGGCGTCACCGAGGAGACCTGGCGCGACGGCGACAGTCGGCAGCCCGCACTTCATCGCGATCTCCGAGTCGCCGCGGTTCGTCGGCCGCGCGGTCGCCGCGCTCGCCGCCGACCCCGACCGCGCGCGCCGCAACGGCGGCTCGTTCTCCTCCGGCGAGCTCGCGCGCGACTACGGCTTCACCGACGTCGACGGCTCCCAGCCGGACTGCTGGCGCTACATGGTCGAGGTCCAGGACGCCGGCCTGCCGCCCGATCCGACCGGCTACCGCTGAGCGATCCAGCCCTCGCGCTCGGCGACGTCGCGGCGACCCGCAGCGCGACATCGACGGTGGGCGCGGGGTCGTCACCGACCGCCGGGCGCCAGAGGAGGTCGAGCGGGAACGTCGCCGGCGGGCCGACGTCGACGACGCGGACGCCGGGGTGCGCGCGTGCACGGAGCAGCTCGTCGTCAGCCCGACGCACTCGCCCGCCGCGATCGCGCCCTCCCAGGCGTCGTGGTGGGAGGCGAGCGCGCGCGTCGGCGGCGCGATCCCGGCCCCTGCGCAGAGTGCGAGCACGGCCGCGTTGTAGTCGGGGCCGTCCTGCGGGTCGTCGAGCGCGATCGTCTCGCGCTCCAGCCGACGCAGCTCCACGGCGCCGCCGCCTGCGAGCGGATGGTCGGCAGGCACGACGAGCACGACAGGCTCGTCCTTGATGCGCTGCGCCCGTAGGTCGGCCGCGGCCGCGACGCAGAGCCCGATGCCGAGATCGAGCCGCCCGGCGCGGACGTCGTCGACGATCGATCGCGAAGACTGCTGACGCACGTGCAGCCGCAGCCCCGGATGGCGTTCGCCGAGCGCGCTGAAGAACGCACCGAGCCCGTACCAGGCGCCCGACGAGACGCCGATCGCGAGGTCCCCGATCGCGCCGCTCGCCGCGCGCGCGCGGCCGACTCGGCCGACTCGGCCGCTCGCAGCGCCGCCCGCGCCGGCTGAGCATCGCCGTCCCGGCCGCCGTCAGCGCCACGTGCCGGGTCGTGCGATCGAAGAGGCGGATGCCGAGCTGGTCCTCGAGCCGGGCGATCGCGGCGCTCAGCGGTTGCTGGGCCATGTGCAGGCGCTCCGCGGCGCGTGTGAAGTGCAGCTCCTCGGCGACGGCGACGAAGTAGCGCAGCTGACGAAGCTCGAGATTCACACCCCTGGAGTGTATATCCCGGCGCGATCGGTGTTTCACTCCGAGCGCCGCCCGACGTAGCGTCCGCGGCATGAGCGAACGCACGAACTACCCCGCAGGCGTGCCGTGCTGGGTCGAGGCGCTACAGCCCGACCCGAGCGTGGCCGAGGACTTCTACTCCGAGCTGTTCGGATGGCAACTCGACGGCTGCGACGGCTACGCCGTCGCGCGACTCCGCGGCCGCGAGGTCGCCGGCATCGCGGCGCTGCCGGAGCAGCCGGCGGGCCCACCGCGTCGTGGATCACGCACGTCCGCGTCGACGACGCCGCCGCGGCGGCGGCTCGTGTGTCGGGCGGCCGGCGGCGCCGTGTCCGCGACGCGTTCGACGCCGAGCCGGCCGGCCGTCTCGCCGTCGTCGCCGACCGCGGCGGCGCGCTGCTGTGCCTCTGGGAGGCGACGGGCCGCGAGGGCGCGGAGCTCGTGAACGAGCCGGGCGCCTGGGCGATGAGCGCGCTGCAGACCCCGCACCCGGCGGCGGCGATCGCCTTCTACGGCGCGGTCTTCGGGTGGGAGCCCGAGGCGTTCGGCCCGCTGACGCTGCTGCGGCTCCCCGGCTACGTCGGCGGCGAGCCGGGACAGCCGGTGCCGCGCGACGTCGTCGCCGTGCTCGTGCCCGACGAGCGACGGGCCCGCGCGCTGGGGCGTCGACTTCTGGGTCGACGATGCCGACGCGACGGCACAGCTCGCGTCCGAGCTCGGGGGCAACATCGTCGTCGCGCCTCACGATGCGCCGGGCTTCCGCAGGGCGATCCTCGCCGAACCGATGCGGCGCGACGTTCTCGATCAGCCAGCTCGCGTCGGACCTGAGGTCAGCGGCTACGGTTCGGTGATGGCCCTCGCGCTGTTCGATCGGGGCCGGGATCCGCGTTCGCGACCTCGCCGTCGCGCGCCCGTGGTACGAGCGGCTCCTCGGCGAGCCCACGTTCCTCCCCAACGACCGGGAGATCGTCTGGGACCTCGCCGACGATCGCTCGGTCTACATCGAGGAGGATCCCGGCCGCGCGGGCAGCGCGCTGGTCACGGTCTTCGTCGACGACCTCGACGCGCGCGTCGCCGAGATCGGCTCGCGGGGACTGGAGCCGGTCACGCGCGAGACGTACTCCAACGGCGTCCGCAAGACGACCTACCGCGACGACGACGGCAACGAGATCGGCTTCGGCGGCATGCCTACGGACAGCGGCGGTAGGTCAGCTTGAGGTCGTCCTGCCAGTCGCCCGGCGTCGTGGCGAGCTGCCACAGGCCCTCGAAGGCGTCGCGCGCCGAGCGTCGCGGAGAAGCGCTGCTCGAACCCCGGGTGGTCGCGCCAGAACCGCAGCACGCCGTCGTCGATCGCGGCGCCGTAGGTCCGGCGCACGCCGCGCGAGTCGAAGTACTCCATCACGAGCCCCGCGCCGGCCTCGGGGGCGCCGATGACGCTGATCGCGTCGGGGAACGACTCGTGGTCGTTGCTGGAGCGCAGCACGAGGAAGTGGCCGCCGGCCAGCCACTCGAACGTCATGCTGCCGCGCACGACGGCGTCGAACCGCGGGTGCGTCGCCTCGGTCGCCCAGGTGCCGATCAGCGCGTCGAACTGCTCAAGTGCGGGATCTCGTTCGTTCATGTGGCTAGGACGGCCGAACCGCCCGGAACTCATCGCGCGGAGGCGACGGCGCAGGTTCGTGCCTGATCGAGACGGCCGGTCACCGCCGCGTCAGCGCACGCGGCGTGCCAAGCTGATCGACCGCAATGGTTGCAGCGGTCGACGAACACGCCCTCTGGACAATGCCCGCCGTGCCGCACTCGGTGCGCCGGCTGCGCGTCCGCGCCACCGCGTTCGCCGAGGCGGCGGGAGCACCGCCGGAGTTGCAGGAAGCCGTCGCGCTGGCCGTCTCCGAGACCGTCACCAACGCGATCGTCCACGCCTACACCGGCGCGCCCGAGCCGGGGGCGGTGCGGGTGCGCTGCTGCCGCGTCGCGGAGGGCCGGCTCGTCGTCGAGGTCGCCGACGACGGCGTCGGGATCGCACGCCGCGACGACTCGCCCGGGCTCGGCCGGGGGCTCTCGATGGTGGGAGCGGTCGCCGAGGCGCTGGACGTCGCGCCCGGCCGCGACGGGCGCGGCACCGCCGTGACGATGACGTTCGCCCCGCCGCCGGCCCCGGAGGCCGCGTTGCCGGGCCTCGAACCGCTGTGCCGGCTGGCGCTCGACACGGTGGCCGACGCCTCCTGCCTGGACGTCATGCGCGGCGGCGTCCTGCGCCGCGCGGCCGCCGAGGTCGCCGGCGACGCCGGCCTGACCGCGTGGCTGCGCGACGCGACCCCGCCCGCCAAGCCCGGAACCGCGACGTGGGCGGCCTTGCGCGAGGGCGGCGCGCACCTCGTCGTCCACGATCCGGCGGTGCGCCGCTCCCCGGGCGGCATCGGCGAACGGCTCGGCCTGGCCTGGTGGGTCGCCGTCCCGCTCGAGGGGCGCGACGGCGCGCCCCAGGCGATGTGGGGCTTCGGCGGACGGGCCGGCGGGCGCCCCGTCCCCTCCCCCGCGATCCTCGACGCCATCGGCGACGCCGCCCGCGCCGACCTCGCGGACGCGTCCCAGCGCGCGGCGCTGCGGGCGCGCCTCGGCGCCGGCTGACGGCCGCTCCGCGCGATCAGGCCGAGCAGGCGGGCCGCCCGCCGCAGTCAGCGCCTGGAGCTCCAGCCGGCGCCGGGCGCACGGTCCGCGTCTGGCTGTCGCGAACGCCGGGACTTGAGACGTCCCGTCACGGGCCTACCGAACCCCGTCAACGCGCTCGGCAAGGTCGCGGCGGCGCTCATGGAGAACGCCGGCGAGCTCTACGGTCAGCCGACGCTGGAGAAGCTCGACGTGCTGGCCGCCAAGCTGCCGGGCTCATAGCAGCGGCGGGGACAAAGTCCCCGCAAATGCGGACACGTAGCGTGCCTGACCTTCGGTTCCGGCCTCGGGTGCCGGGGCGCTGACGGGATCACGTGCGGCGCGTCTGTGTACACATCAGTGCGGTAAGATGTCTACATGGCGGATGTCGGCATCCGAGAGCTCAAGCAGCACCTGTCCGAGTACCTCGACCGGGCCGAGCGGGGCGAGATCGTCCGAGTCACCGACCGCGGGCGTCCGAAGGCGCTGCTGGGCCCGCTCCCCGGCCGGGCCAACATCGACGACGGCGTCGCCGCAGGTTGGATCACTCCCGGTTCGGGGGAGCGCCTGGGCCCGGTCGCGCGCGTGAAGGCCAACACCCGGGTTCTCGACATCCTGGCCGAGGACCGCGGCGAGTGAGCCTCTACGTCGACTCGAGCGCACTGCTCAAGCGCTACGTCGACGAGCCGGACTCCGACACTGCCGAAGCGCTGCTGCAGAGCGACGCCTCGCTCCTGACCGCTCGTCACACGATCGTCGAGGTGCGTCGCAACCTCGCACGCCTGCTCGACGGCCGCGTGCTCGCCGGGGCTCGCGCTGCCTTCGCTCGCGACCTCGACGCGATCTCCCTCGTCGAGCTCGACGCGACGACCTGCGAGGCCGCGGCGGCGATCGCCGAAGTCACGGGCGTGCGGAGCCTCGACGCACTGCACCTCGCGGCGGCGCAACGCATCGGCGGGCCCGCCGTGCCGTTTCTCACCTTCGATGTCCGCCAGGCCCAGGCGGCACGTGCCCTCGGGCTCACCGTCGTCGGCGCGTGACGCGTCATCGCATTGACCCGCGGCGGCGTTCGCCACCGCTCGCAATTCCACTACAGCACTGCGATACGCGGAGCTCCGGGGGTGGGCGAACAGTCGCGGGCATGTCTCGAACTCGTGTCGCTGTTCTCCAGGTCGTGTCCAAGCAGCTGTCGGTCACCGCGGCTGCGGCCGAGTACGGGATCTCCCGCCGGCATCTCCACCGCCTCCTGGCTCGCTACCGTGACGGAGGCTTAGACGCGCTGGAGCCCCGGTCGCGGCGTCCCAAGACGACACCGATCGCGACGCCTGAAGCGGTTCGTGAGCGGGTGATCGAACTGCGCCGACAGCTGACCGCCGACGGGCTGGACGCCGGGCCGGTCACGATCGCCTGGCACCTTGAGCGAGAAGGTCTGAGAGCGCCGGCGCCAGCGACGATCAGCCGGATCCTCAAGCACGCTGGGCTGATCACCCCGCAGCCACGCAAACGTCCCCGCAGCTCCTACACGCGCTTTGAGATGGCGCAACCGAACGAGATGTGGCAGTCGGACTTCATCCACTGGCGCCTGGCAGGACGGGACCGACATCGAGATCCTCAACTGGCTCGATGACCACTCCCGCTACCTGTTGTCCTGCACCGCCCACCAGCCCGTCACAGGCGATGACGTCGTCTCCACGTTCGTTGCCGTGATTGACGACCACGGCACTCCAGCCAGCACGCTGACCGACAACGGCCGCGTCTACACCGCCCGCTTCGGCGGTGGTCGCAACGCGTTCGAATACCTCCTCCCGATCCTCGGTGTCCGCCAGAAGAACGGATCCCCCGGCCACCCCCAAACCCAAGGCAAGACCGAGCGGTTCCACCAGACTCTGCAGCGCTGGCTGAGAGCCAGACCGCTCGCCCGAACGCTCCCCGAGCTACAACGTCAGCTCGACGAGTTCCGCGGGCACTACAACGAACGCCGCCCCCACCGCGCGCTGCACCGGCGCACACCCGGCAGAGGCCTATCACGCCACCCCCAAGGCTGCCCCCGCCACCAACGGACACGCCCCAAGCCACTACCGGCTGCGCTACGACCGCCTCGACCCCGCCGGCAAAATGACCCTCCGACGCGCCGGTCGCATGCACCACCTCGGCATCGGCCGCGCCCACGCCCGCAAACGCGTCCTCGCCTTCGCCGACGACCACCACGTCACCGTCGCCGACCTCACCACCGGCGAAGTCCTCTCCCTCCACCAGATCGAGCCCGACCAAGACCTACTGGCGCAACCAAAACAAAGAGCCCGGCCGATGGCCGAGCTCCACGAAGCTGAGACCTATGACCCGACTCATCATGAGACACATGTCCCGAGACATCACAAGCGCGCCCGAGAGGATTCGAACCTCTGACCTTCGGTTCCGTAGACCGACGCTCTATCCAGCTGAGCTACGGGCGCATTGGGTCGTGCAGTGTAAGCGGAGAGGGCGGGATTCGAACCCGCGATGGGGGTTGAGCCCCATACTCGCTTAGCAGGCGAGTGCCTTCAGCCACTCGGCCACCTCTCCCTGCTGGGACGTCGAAGTGTAGTGGCCGGTCCCGCGATGCCGTCGCTGCTGTCGTCTACGCCGGAAGGCCCCGGGTCAAGTCCGCGCCGCCGGATGCCGAAGGACCCTGTGACCCACAAGTCAACCGCCGGGCTCGGACCAGCCCCCTTTGAGGGGGCTTTTCTATGTCCTGTCCGCCGCTGCCGTCCGCGCGAACCCATGCCCGACGTCTCGGAGCGACCGCCGCCGGCCTGCTGGTCGCGGTGTTCGGGCTCGCCGCCCCTTCCGCCCTCGCCGCGCCGACCACGATGGTCGATCTCGGTCAGGCGTCGACGTACGCGGTGCTGAGCGGCGCGTCCGTCGGCAACACCGTCAACGCCCCCGGCGCGCCGCACACGACGCTCCGCGGCGACCTCGGCGTCAAGGCGAACGCCCAGCCCACCGGCTTCCCGCCCGGCGTGGTCACCGGCACGACCCGCGTCGGCAGCAGCTGCCGACCAGGCCCACGCCGACCTCGTCACGGCGTACAACGAAGTCGCCGGGCGGCGCGGGCGGTACCCCGCTCGCGGGCGATCTGGCGACCCTGACGCTCGCGCCCGGCCTGCACTCGAACGTCGCCGCCGTGGCGAACACCGGAACGGTGACCCTCGACGGCGGGGGCGACCCGAACGCCGTCTTCGTCTTCAAGGTCGGCGGCGCACTCACGATGGCGGCGGGAGCACGCGTCACGCTGACCGGCGGTGCCCAGGCATCCCGCGTGTTCTGGCAGGTCAACGGCGCCGCCGGCATCGGCGCGGACGCCAAGGTCGCGGGCACGATCATGGCGCTCGACGCGCTCGCGGTCGGCGCCGGCACGGAGTTCAACGGCCGCGCGCTGGCTCGCACCGGCGCCGTCTCGCTCGACTCCAACGAGTTCTACAGCGCGCCGCCGGTCGTCAGCATCGACGGCGGGGCCCGCGGACATCACGACCGATACGACCCCGACGATCAGCGGCACGACCGACGTCGAGGCACCGGGGATCGTGACCGTCACGATCGCCGGGCAGACGCTCATGGCAACCCCCTTCGAAGGCGCGTGGTCGGTGACCTCGGCGATCCTGCCGAACGACGCCTACGCGGTCGTCGCGTCCGTCAGCGACGCCGCGGGCAATCCGGGTGGCGACACCCAGCAGCTGACGATCGACACGGTGCTGCCCGTCGTGACGATCGACGGCGGCGCCTCCGTGACGACGAACGACCCGACCCCGACGATCGCCGGCACCAGCGACGTCGCGCCCGGCACGGTCGTCAGCGTGACCGTCGACTCGCAGACGCGCACCGCACTCGTGCAGCCGGGCGGAACCTGGAACGTGACCCCGTCCGCGCTGACCGACGGCACCCGCACCGTCACCGCCTCCGTCGACGACCCGGCCGGCAACGAGGGCACCGACAGCCAGGAGCTGACCGTCGACACCGCCGCACCCGCCGCGACGATCGACGGTGGGGCCGACGCGCTCACCGACGATGCGACGCCGACGATCTCCGGGACGGCCGACGTCGCGCCCGGCGCGACCGTGACGGTGACGCTCGCCGACGAGACGCTGACCGCGCTGGTCGACGCCGGCGGAGCATGGAACGTGACCGCGGCGCATCTCTCCGACGGCCCGCATCGCGTCGTCATGTCGGTCTCCGACGCGGCCGGGAACGCCGGCGAGCGCCAGCCAGATGGCTGACCGTCGACACCGTGTCGCCGCGTCATCGCGATCACCGGTGGTGCGAACGCGACGACGAACGACGTCCGCCCGACGATCGTCGGGACCTCCGACGCCGCGCCCGGCTCGACGATCACCGTGTCGATCGCGGGTCAGACGATGACGACGCTCCTGCAGGCCAACGGCTCCTGGAACGTGACTCCGACCACGGTCGGTGAGGGCACGTGGCCGGTCGTCGCCTCGGCTCAGGATCCCGCCGGCAATGTCGGGAGCGCGAGCCAGACCCTCGTGATCGCCTCCGATCCCGCACCGGCCACCGGCGCTCCCGGGCCGGCCGGCGGCACCGGGCAGACCGGCGGCACGGGGGAGACCGGCGGCACCGGGCAGACCGGCGGCACCGGGCAGACCGGCGGCACCGGACGACCGGCGGCACCGGAACCACCGGCGGCCCCGGCTCGATCGCGGCCACGCCGCGCCTGACCCTCGCATTGACGGTCGCCGGCTACCGGGCGGCGCGCGGCAAGCGCGTGCGGATGCGGTTCGTCCTGAGCGCCCCGGCCAAGGTGACGCTCACCGTGCTGCGCGGCAAGAAGGTCGTGGCCAAGCTGAGCACCACCCGCCGCACGTCCGGTCGCGGCTCGCTCACCTGGAACGGCAGGATCAAGCGCAAGCTCGCTCCGCGAGGCGCCTACAAGATCATCGTGCGCGCCGTTTCACCGGTCGGCGCCACGGCCCGCGACACGGCCACGCTGCGCATCCGCTGACCGATCCCGGAGTCCAACGCCGTTAGATTCGTGGCGCATCGCCCCGCGGAGGGGTGGCAGAGCGGCTTAATGCACCGGTCTTGAAAACCGGAGTCCGTGCAAGCGGACCGCGGGTTCGAATCCCGCCCCCTCCGCTGCACCGCGCCGGCGCGCCGCGTCTGCTGGCGAATCGGGCTAATGCTGCCGGTCCAGCGCGCCGACTACGTCGGTAGATGGCCGCCACGCTCGAGCGGCCTTCCCGACCCGAGGTTCTTTCATGCTGTCACGCCTTCGCCCGCATCTGACGTTCGGCAACGTGGTCGCCTGCCTGGCGCTCTTCATCGCGCTCGGCGGCACGAGCTACGCCGCCATCGCCATCACCGGCAAGGACGTCAAGGACTCATCGCTGACAGGCCGGGACATCCGCAACCGGTCGCTGACCAGCAGCGACTTCGCCGGACCGCTGACCGGACCACGAGGACCAGCCGGTCCAGCGGGGCAGAACGGCAGCACCGGCGCGCCGGGACCAGCTGGTCCGGCCGGGCAGAACGGCACCGGCACCAAGGGCGAGACCGGCGCCACGGGTGCCAAGGGCGACGCCGGCGCCACGGGCGCGAAGGGCGACACCGGCGACACGGGAGCAGATGGAGCCACTGGTCCCGCGGGCGCTGTCGGCCCCAGCGCGTCCGCCGCAGCCGAACGGACGACCTCGCTGTCGATGACCGACGGTACGACCAACGAGGTGCTCTCCGCCGGCATCGTCGCGCCGACTGGCACCGCAGCGCTCGTCATCACCGCGGACCTCAACTGGTTTCCGATGTCCAGCGCTCCGGCGCAGCGCTGCATTGTCACATCACCCTCGACGGCTCCCAGGTCGGCGCGTACAAGGACGCGTCAACCGCTGCGCAGAGCTGGCATTCGCAGGCGCTGACCAAGCGGGCCACAGCCGGCGCCGGGCACGCACAGCGTCGCGCTCGTCTGCCGCGCGTACAGCGCCACCGTGGTGACCGACCGCGCGAACCTGACCGTCATCGCCACCGGCGGCTGACCGAACCACCGCGCCGGCGCGCCGCGTCTGGCGTTGTGTGACCGGCGGCACACATCCCGCACCACGCCGGGGGTAGCCCCGTGAGTCGGACCGCTCAGCCGAGCGGTCCCTGACGACACAGGAGCTACGACGTGACGAACCCAGAGATCCCAGAACGCACGCGCGGCGGGCTGGCCGGCAAGCTTGCCGGCCGCTTCAAGGTCGCCGCCGGCTCGGTGCTGGGCAACGAGGACCTGGCCCGCGAGGGCCGGCTCCAGCAGGCCCAGGTCGAGGCCGAGGCGGATGCCGAAGTCGCGGCGCAGCGCGCCGGCCATGCCGAGGCCGAAGCCGAGGTGCAGGCGGCCCGGACCGAGAACGAGATCGAGCGCGAGCGCCTCGCGGAGGAGCTCGCCGCGCGCGAGCGCGCGGAGGCGATCGAGCGCGACCGCCGGCGCGCCGAGCAGCAGGCCGAGGCCGAGGCCGAGCACAAGGAGGCCGCCGCCGACGCCCAGTGGCGCGCGCAGGAGTCCGCGGCCGACGCCGCCGAGCGCCGCGCCGAGCAGGAGCGCGCCGCCGCCGCGCGTGAGGCCTCCGACCTCCAGCGCGAGGCCCGCAACGCCGAGGCCGTCGCCGAGGCCATCGATCCAGAGGAGCGCTAGATGACCATCAGGACGATCCCCAGATCCGCCGTCGGCGGGTCGATCAAGCTCATGCGGCTGCCGCTCGACATGGCCGTCGCGCTGCTGCCCGGCAACGGCTCCGGCCCGAAGCCGGCGGCCGGCCTCGCGCTCGACCGCGTCGAGGCCCAGCTGCGCGACCTCGCCGGCGCCGCCCTCGGCGACGAGGTGCTGCGCGAGGACGCCGCCCGCCGCCGCGTCGCGGCCGACGAGCGCGAGCGCGCGATGCGCCTGCGCACGGCGGCCGCACGCCGGTCCGCCGAGGCCGACGAGGTGCTCCACGAGACCCGCGAGGCGGCCGAGGAGCGCCGCAAGCAGGCCGCCGCCCAGGCCCGCAGGCAGCGCGCGGAGGCCGCGCGCCTGCGCGAGGAGCGCACGCAGGAGGCCGCCCGGGCCGAGCGCAAGCGCAAGGCCGCGAGCCACAAGGCGCTGTCGAAGGCCGAGCAGGAGATCGAGGAGCAGGCCGACGAGGCCCGCCTCGAGCAGCTCGAGCACGAGGCCGGCGTCCTCGAGGAGAAGGCCGAGGCGCTGACCGCCGAGGCCGAGGCCCAGCGCCTGCAGGACGAGGCCACGAAGAAGAAGGCGGCGCGCAAGACCGCCTGACCCGGCGGTGCGCCGGCGGTGCCGGCCGCGTGTCGCGCGCGCCCGCCCTGCGCCCAGCGCCCGCGCTTCGTGCTGTGCTGTCGCCATGCACGAGCCGCGGATGCGCTGGTGGGGCTGGGGCGTCGACGGCCACGACGCCCCGCTCCCGGCGCCCGCCCTCGCGCTGCTGCGCGACGAGCTCGGGGTCGATCCGGCGACGGACCTGCGGCCGGTGGCGCTCGACGACGTCGAGCTCGCCGACCCGGCGCTGCTCCCGCCGACCCGGGCGCTGCTCGAGCGCGCCGTCGGCGCCGAGCACGTCCGCGACGACCGGCTCGCGCGCGTCACGCACAGCGCGGGCCGCAGCTACCCGGACCTCGTCCGCCTGCGCAGCGGCCGCGGGCTCAACGCGCCCGACGCGGTCGTGCTGCCCGGCACGCGCGAGGAGGTCGCGCGGGTGCTCGAGATCTGCGCGCGGGAGGGCGTCGCGGTCGTCCCGTTCGGCGGCGGGACGAGCGTCGTCGGCGGCGTCGAGGCGCTGCGCGGCCCGTTGCAGCGCCGCGGTGACCGTCGACCTCGCGCGGCTCGCGGGCCTCCAGGACGTCGACGCGAGCTCGCAGCTTGCGACCTTCGCCGCCGGGACGCTCGGGCCCGACGTCGAGAGCACGCTCGGCACCCGCGGGCTGACGCTCGGACACCTGCCGCAGAGCTTCGAGTTCTCGACCGTCGGCGGCTGGGCGGCGACCCGCTCGGCGGGGCAGGCCTCGACCGGCTACGGCCGCATCGACGAGCTCGTCGTCGCGCTGCGCGCGCAGACGCCGAGCGGCGAGCTCGTCACCCCCACCACCCCCGCGAGCGCCGCCGGGCCGAGCCTGCGCGAGCTGCTGCTGGGATCCGAGGGCGTCCTCGGGATCATCACCGACGTCACGCTGCGCGTCCGCCCGCAACCGCGCGAGCAGCGCTACGACGCCTACGCGCTGCCCGACTTCCGCGCCGGCCGGCAGGCACTGCGCGAGCTCGAGCAGGACGGCGCCGCGCCCGACCTCGCGCGCCTGTCGGACGAAGACGAGACGCGCCTGTCGCTCCAGCTCGCCTCCCACCCGACAGCGTCCGGCCTGCTGCGCGCCTACCTCGGTGCCCGCCGCCGCGCCGACGGCTGCCTCGCCATCGCCGGCTTCGACGGCGAGCCGGCCCGGGTCGCGCGCCGGCGCGCGCACGTTCGCGCCGTCATGCGCCGCCACGGCGCCGTCGCGCTCGGCAGCGCGCCCGGGGCCGCATGGGCGAAGGGCCGCTTCCACGGCGGCTACATCCGCGACGAGCTCCTGCGCCGCGGCGTCCTCGTCGACACGCTCGAGACCGCGACGACGTGGACGAACCTCCCCTACGTCCACCGCGCGGTTCGCGCGGCGCTGCGCGATGCGCTGACGAGCCGCGGCACGCCGCCGCTCGTCGGCTGCCACGTCTCGCACCTCTACGCCACCGGCGCGTCGCTGTACTTCACGTTCCTCGCGCGCCAGGAGCGGGGAGCCGAGATCGAGCAGTGGCGCGCGGCGAAAGCCGCCGCCACCGACGCGATCTGCGCCGCCGGCGCCACCCTCACCCACCACCACGGGGTGGGCACCGACCACGCCCCGTGGCTGCGAGAGCGAGATCGGCGCGCTCGGCGTCGACGCCATCCGCGCGCTGAAGAACCGGCTGGATCCGGCGGGAATCATGAACCCCGGAAAGCTCGCCGGCTGAGGGCTCCGAAAGCCGGAGGCCCGCACGCTCTACTATGGAAGGTGAGTGGGAGCATCGGCGCAGCCCGAACCGGCCCCGTCCAGCGACACCGTCCTGTGTCCGCGGTGCTCGGCGGGGTTCGAGTGCAAGGTGCGCGAGGGCGGCTGCTGGTGCGCCGAGGTCACGATCGACGACCAGGTCCGCGCCGACTTCGCCCGCTTCTACGACGGCTGCCTCTGCCCCGAGTGCCTCAAGACGATCGAGGACGCCCGCCCGCCGAAGCCGGACGTCTGGGCGTTCCTCAAGCGCAACCTCAAGCGCCCGCGCTGAGTTCAGCGCACGCCGACGGCGGCCAGCGCATCGGCGACGCACGCGTCGCGAACGCGCGCGGCGTCGATCTCGAACATCCCCGGCAGCGCGTCCGCCGCGCCCACCACCCCCGCGCCGACGCGCGCGAGGTGCATCGTCCCGAGCGTCTGCGCGTAGAGCCGGTTGGCGACGAAGTCCGCGTCGTCGACGTCCATGACGCCGTCCGCCGCGCCCGCCGCGAGGATCGCCGCCAGCGGGCCGATGCACGCGCCCATCGCCTGACCGAGGCGCAGCCAGATCGCGTCGGGCACGCTCTCGCGCAGCTCGCTCGCGGGCCGGCGCATGAGCGACAGCGCGCAGTCCAAGAACGCCGGGTAGCGCAGGCAGAAGTCGGCGTAGCGGCCCCAGCCGTCGCGCAGCCGCCCGACGTGGTCGAGCTCGGGATCGACCCCGCGCAACCGCTCGGCGAGCTCGTCGAGATAGAGCGTCACCGTCGCCACGAAGAGCTCGTCCTTCGACGCGAAATGGCGGTAGATCAGCGCCTTGTTGATCCCCACCGCGCGCGCGATCTCCTCGATCGGCGCGTCCTGCAGCCCGCGCTCGTCGAACAGCGCGCGCGTCGCCGCCACGATGTCGCGCTCGCGCGTGCGGCGGGCGTCGCGCAGCGCGCCGGAGGACACAGCCATGCGCCCGAGTGTATGTGAGTAAACGCACGGTTGACAAGCGTTTACATCGGGCACTAGCCTGACACCATGTCAACAACCGTCGACCTGCCCGAGGGCGCCCAGGCGGCGTTCTCGCTCGAGCTCAGCCAGGACCAGCGCGACATCCGCGACTGGGTCCACGGCTTCGCGAAGGACGTCATCCGCCCGGCCGCCTCCGAGTGGGACGAGCGCGAGGAGACCCCCTGGCCGATCATCCAGGAGGCCGCGAAGATCGGCCTCTACGGCTTCGAGGGTCTCGCCCAGTTCCACGCCGACCCCAGCGGCCTGACGATGGCGATCGCCAACGAGGAGCTCTTCTGGGGCGACGCCGGCATCGGCATGGCGCTCATGGGCACGTCGCTCGCCGTCGCGAGCATCTTCGGCTCCGGCACGCCCGAGCAGATGGGCGAGTGGATCCCGCAGTGCTTCGGCACGGTCGACGACCCGAAGGTCGCCTCCTTCTGCGTCTCCGAGCCCGACGCCGGGTCGGATGTCAGCGCCCTGCGCACGACCGCGAAGTACGACGAGGCCAAGGACGAGTGGGTCCTCAACGGCCAGAAGGCGTGGGCGACGAACGGCGGCATCGCGAACATCCACGTCATCGTCGCGACCGTCGACCGCACGCTCGGCTCGCGCGGCCAGGCGGCGTTCGTCATCCCGCCGAACACGCCCGGCCTCGTGCAGGGCACGAAGGTCCGCAAGCACGGCCTGCGCGCCTCGCACACCGCCGACGTCTTCCTCGACGACTGCCGCATCCCGGGCAGCTGCCTGCTCGGCGGCAAGGAGAAGCTCGACTCCAAGCTCGCCCGCGCGCGCGAGGGCGGCCGCTCGAACTCGCAGGCCGCGATGCAGACCTTCGAGGTCACCCGCCCGACCGTCGGCGCGCAGGCGATCGGCATCGCCCGCGCCGCGTACGAGTACTCGCTGGAGTACGCGAAGGAGCGCAAGCAGTTCGGCCGCGCGATCATCGAGAACCAGGGCATCGCCTTCGCCCTGGCGGACATGAAGATGGAGATCGACGCCGCCCGCCTGCTCGTCTGGCGCGCCTCGTGGATGGGCCGCACCGGCCAGAAGTTCACGGCGGCCGAGGGCTCGATGAGCAAGCTCAAGGCCGGCGAGGTCGCGGTCTGGGCGACCGAGCGCGCGATCCAGATCCTCGGCGGCAACGGCTACACGCGCGAGTTCCCCGTCGAGCGCTGGCACCGCGACGCGAAGATCTACACGATCTTCGAGGGCACCTCCGAGATCCAGCGGCTCGTCATCGCCCGGGCGATCTCGGGCATCCAGATCCCGTAGTGATCCGCACCGAGGAGATCACGCTTCACGGCCACCGGCTCTGCTACCGGACCGGTGGCCGCGGGCCGCTGCTCGTCCTCGTCCACGGCATCACGAACTCGTCGGCGAGCTGGGAGCCGGTGCTCGGCCTGCTCGGCCAGCACTTCACGATCATCGCCCCCGACCTGCTCGGCCACGGCGACTCCGCCAAGCCGCGCGGGGACTACTCGCTCGGCGCCAACGCGTCGCTGCTGCGCGACCTGCTGCTCGCGCTCGGCCACGACCGCGCGACCGTCGCCGGCCACTCGCTCGGCGGCGGCATCGCGATGCAGTTCGCCTATCAGTTCCCCGAGCGCGTCGACCGGCTCGTGCTCGTCTCCAGCGGCGGCCTCGGGCGCTCCGTCACGCCGGTGCTGCGGGCCGTCGCGCTGCCCGGCGCCGAGCTCGTCCTGCCGCTGCTGGCGTCCGGGCCGCTCGTCGGCGCGGGGCGCAGGATCGGCGGCTGGATCGACGCCATCGGCCTGGGCGTCGGCGCCGACATCGCCGCGATGGCGGCGGGCTTCGCGTCGCTGCAGGACATCGAGGCGCGGCGCGCGTTCGTCCACACCGCCCGCGCGGTCATCGACACCGGCGGCCAGCGCGTCAACGCGACCGACAAGCTCTACCTCGCCGAGGCGGTCCCGACGCTCATCCTCTGGGGCGACCGCGACCCGATCATCCCGGTCGGGCACGGCATCCGCGCGAACGAGCTCATGCCCGGCAGCCGGCTGAAGATCTTCGAGGGCTCGGGGCACTTCCCCCACCACGACGACCCGGTCGGCTTCTCGACCGCGATCACCGAGTTCGTCGACGCGACGCAGCCCGCGGCGCCCGACGAGGACCGCCTGCGCCGGCTCGTGGCCGGCAACGCCGCCGCGGCCTAGCTGCCATCCGCCCGGTCATCGGGCACGAGCGACCGACCCAGGCCTACGAGTCGATCGCCACCGCGTGCGAGGCGGCCGCCGGCTCGGCGAAGCGGGCCAGCGCCTCGCCCTCGACGGTCAGCGCCTTCGCGGCGCGCGCCGGGAGCGAGCCGAACGGCGCCAGCCGCACCGTCGCGACCTTGCGCTTGACCTCGATCGTCCACGTCCCCGCCACGACGCCGTCGACGAGGAACGTCGCGCGCACGCGCAGGTTCTTCGTCGTCACGAGCGGGCGGTGCTCGTCGGCGATGACGCGCGAGCGGTCGTCGTAGGCGAGCACGAGGTTGTCGAACTCAGGGAGATATCTCACCGGCACCGGGACGTCGCGCGTCCGGCCGCGGCGCGTCCGGCAGGTCGAAGAGCTCGCGGCCCCGCTCGTCGGCGAACACCGACAGCTCGTCGCGCATCCCGTCGAGCACCTTCCTCATCCCCGCGACGGCCGACCACGTCTGCGCGTCCGCCGCGCTCGCCGGCCCGAACGCGCCGAGGTAGCGCCGCACGAGTCCCTCCCGGTCCGCGGCGGCGGCGGGCTCCCCGGCCCACTCGCCCGCGAGCGCGAACGGCGTGATGCGGTCAAAGCCCCAGCGCGCGCCCTCCGCAGGCACCATGACGAGCGGCAGCAGCGTGCGGACCGCGTAGCCGAGCGCGCGGTCGTTGACGTCCGGGAAGCGCTCCACGAGCGCCGCGCGGATCTCGTCGAACGTCATCGGCGAGCCCGTCAGCAGCTCGCGCGCGGCGGGCAGCACCCGCTCGGGATCGAGCCCCTCCGCCCGCGCGCCCAGCACCCGCAGCGCGACCGACATCGGCGGCTGCAGCGCCATCCGCAGCGCCTCGTAGTCGCGCGCGGTGAAGAGGTGAAGCGTCGAGCGCATGAGCGTCGCGCGCACGACCTCGCGCGCGAGTAACGCCCGGCTCAGGTCCCCCGCATCGAAGTCGCGCAGCCGCGTCCACAGCCCGATGTACGGGTGCTTGGGCTCCTGCGCCTGCATGCCCGCGAGCGCCTCGACCGCCGCCGGCACGCCGAGGTCCGAGCGCTCGAGCAGCAGCTGGCGCGCGAGCGTCGCGCGGTTGAGCTGCGACCGCGTCAGCGTCGGCTTCGGCGCCATCGGCTCAGCGCAGCTCCTCCGCGAGCATGTCCATGAGCAGCGAGTCGTGCCACTCGCCGTCGGGGCCGCGCTCGTACCCGCGCATCGTGCCGACCGGCCGGAAGCCGATCGCCGCGTAGGCGCGGATCGCGCGGGCGTTCGCGGACGCGGGGTCGATCGTCAGCCGGTGGTGGCCGCGCTCGTCGATGAGCCAGCGCGCCGCGAGCCGCAGCGCCGCGCGGCCGTGCCCCGCGTCCTGGAAGTCGGGCCCGAGCAGGATGTCCATGCCGGCGTGGCGGTAGTCGGGCTCGTCCTCCTCGTGAAAGCCGAGCCAGCCGGCCAGCTCGCCGTCGACCTCGATCGCGAACGCGATCTCGTCGCGCGCGTCCTCGCAGAAGCCCTCGATCCGCGCGGCCGGCGTGAGCACGCTCCCCCACCACGGCCGCACGCTCTCGTGCTCGACCATCGCCGTCAGCGCCGCGGCGTCGTCGTCGCGCAGCGGGCGCAGCGTCACCCGCCCGTCGCCCAGCGTCGGGAGCATCAGCCGCCGGCCTCGCCCTCCGAGGAGGACGGCGGCCCGGCCATCCGCTTCAGCGCGCGCGCCGACTCGCGGTCGACGGCCTCCTTCATCGCGATCCCGAAGACCGCGACGAGCGACTCGAGCGCCAGCGGGTGCAGCCGCTCGAGGCCGTCCTGCACGTCAGGCCAGCCCTCGCGCGGGGCGGCCGGCCTCCTCGAACGGCGTCCACACGGTCTCGAGGAAGACGTCGACGTAGATCTCGGCGATCCGGTCGGCCTGGTCGCGGACGCTCGCGAGGATCTCCAGCGAGCGCTCCAGCGGGACGCCGAGCGCGAGCAGCTCGCGTCCCGCCGTCGCCAGGCGCGGGCTCGGCAGCTCGAAGCGGCCGTCGGGCAGCTGGCGCACGAGCCCGAGCGACAGCGACTTCAGCAGCAGCGACGGATCGGCCGTGCCCCACTCGGCGATGAGCTCGGCGATGCCCATCTTCGCGGGCTGCTCCTCGCCGAACGGCTGTGCGAGCGCGTGCTTGAAGCGCAGGACCTCGGTGCTCGATCCACCGGCGTTCTCCAGCAGGCGGCGGATGAGCTCGAGGTTGAAGCCCTCCGCCTGGAGCTCCTGGATGAGCTCGAGCCGGGCGACGTGATCGGGGCCGTAGAAGCCCGTGCGGCCGCGGACCTCGGGCGGCGGCAGCAGGCCGCGTGACTGGTGCGCCCGGATGTTGCGCACCGTCATCCCGATCCGCCGCGCCAGCTCGTCGATCGTCAGATCCGTCGTCATCAACCGATGTCACATGACGACCATAGCCTGGATCCTCGCAGCGCTGCTCACGTCGTGTTGACATGCTCAGGCGAGACCGGTCTGATAGTCGGAGGTGTCGCCGGTGATCCCCCACTTCGAGCTCGGCGAGGAGCCGGGCGGCGGTGGCGCCGACATCGTCTTCGTCCGCGGCGAGATCCACCTGTCGACGGCGCCGCGCTTCTGGGAGCGCCTCAACGGCGTCATCGAGAGCGGCAAGACGCTGCTCGTGCTCGACCTCAGCGCCGTCGAGTTCATCGACTCGACCGGGCTCAGCGTCCTGCTCAACGGGCTGCGCCTCGTCAACCAGCGCGGTGGCCGGCTGGCGCTCGTCTGCACGAACCCGACCGTCCTGCGGCTCTTTCAGATCACGAGCCTCGACACGACGTTCGACATCTTCGACACCCGCGAAGCGGCCATCGCCCACGTCACGGGCGGTCAGGACGCCGGCGGCAGCTCCGCGGGCGCCCCGTAGGCGACGAGCGCCTCCGGCAGCACGACCGACCCGTCCTCGCGCTGGCCGTTCTCCAGCAGCGCGATGATCGTCCGCCCCACCGCGACCGCGGTGCCGTTGAGCGTGTGGAGGATCTCGGGCCGGCCGCTCTCGCCGCGCATCCGGATCTCCAGCCGGCGGGCCTGGAAGTCGGTCGTGTTCGACGTCGACGTCAGCTCGCGGTAGCGGCCCTGGCCCGGCAGCCACGCCTCGATGTCGTACTTCTTCGCGGCGCTCGCCCCGAGGTCGTCGACGGCGATGTTCACGACGCGGTAGGGGATCCCGAGCTCGCCCATGATCTCCTCCTCGATCGACAGCAGCCGCGTCGTGCTCCTCGGCGCCGCGATCGGGCTCGACGAACGAGAACATCTCGACCTTGTCGAACTGGTGGACGCGGAAGATCCCGCGCGTGTCCTTGCCCGCGGCGCCCGCCTCGCGGCGGAAGCACGGCGAGAAGCCGGCGTAGCGCAGCGGCAGGTCGGCGGCGTCGAGGATCTCGCCCGCGTGCAGCGACGCGAGCGCGACCTCGCTCGTGCCGGCGAGGTAGAGATCGTCCTCGGGGAGGTGGTAGATCTGCTGCTCGGTGTCGGGCAAAAAGCCCGTGCCGTAGAGCGCCTGCCCGCGGACGAGCACCGGCGGGATGACCGGCTCGAAGCCGTGGCCGCGGAGCTTCGCCAGCGCCCACTGGACGAGCGCGAGCTCGAGCATCGCGAGGTCGCCGCGCAGGTAGGCGAAGCGCGAGCCCGACAGCCGCGCGCCGCGCTCCATGTCGATCCGGTCACCGGCGAGCTCGAGGTGGTCGCGGCCGGTCTTCGTCGCGTCGCCGACGACGCGCAGCACCTCGTCCGAGGGCTCGGCGGCCGTCGGGTCGGGCAGGTTCGGGAGCGTCTGCAGCAGCGCCTGGAGCTCGGCGTCGGCCTGCCGCGCCTCCTCCCCGCGGCCCTTGACGTCCGCCGACAGCGTCTTCAGCCGGTCGAGCGTGCCCGCGACGTCGCGGCCCTCGCGCTTGCCGCTCGCGACCTCCTCCGAGGCCGCCTTCTGCTCGGCGCGCAGCGCCTCGGAGGCCTGCGTCGCGTCGCGCCAGCGGCGGTCGAGATCGACGACGGCGTCGACGCGCTCGGCGAGGTCGCCGCCACGGCGCGCGAGCGCCGTCCGAACCGCCTCGGGGTCCCGGCGGATCAGCCTGAGATCCAGCATGTGGTGGGCGGCTACCCGCCGGAGTCGGACTTGCTGACCGGCGTACTTCGCGACGAACTCCGCGACCTCGCGCGCCTCTTCGCCGGTGACGATGTTCTCGGGCATGATCGCGCCGGAGAAGCCGCCGTTGGCGATCGCGAAGAGGACGTCGGGGACGTCCTCCTTGCGGAAGTCGAGGTTCGGGCCGTCGACGTTCTCGCGGTCGGCGACGTTCGTCGCCGAGCCCTGCGTGCCGGCCACCTCGAGCGTGTGGCAGCTGCCGCAGCGGGCGGCGAAGATCCGCGCGCCCTCGTGGTTCGGATCGGTCGCTGAGATCTGCACGCCCTCGGAGCCGCAACCCGACGCGATGAGCGCCGCGGCGGCGATGCAGGCGGCGATGACGACGGGGCGGGCCATTGGCGGCGCAGATGATACGGAACAATCCCCAGGGCGATGTCCCGCTGCACCCCCACCGCCGCCGCGCTCGCCGTCGCCGCGCTCATGCTCGGCGGCTGCGGTGACGGCGACGTCCTGCGCACCGACAGCTCGCAGCTGAAGGTCACGCTCGACGAGTACCGGATCGTCCCGCAGGACGTCGAGGTGCAGGCGGGGCGGATGAAGTTCGTCGTGCGAAACACGGGCCGCCTGACCCACAACCTCGTCGTCCAGGTGCCCGAGGGACCCGACGGCAAGCCGCTGACCGTCGCGAAGGTCGACACGATGCAGCCCGGCCAGACCGCCGCGCCGATCAAGGTCACGCTGTCGCGCCGGCGAGTACCGGCTCGTCTGCACGATCGCCAACCACGACGACCTCGGGCAGTTCGGCTCCCTGAAGGTGCAGGGGTGAACGCCCGGCAGTACCGCGACACGATCGGCCACTTCCCGACCGGCGTCGCCGTCGTCACCACGACCGGCCCCGACGGCCCCGCCGGGATGACGACGAACGCCGTGACCTCGCTGTCGCTGGACCCGATGCTGCTGCTCGTCTGCTTCGAGCGCCGCTCGCGCACGCTGGCCACCGTGCGCGTCTCCAGGCGCTTCGCGGTCAACGTCCTGCGCGAGGGCGACGAGGAGCTCGCGCGGGTCTTCGCGTCAAAGCGCGTCGGGCGCGAGAAGTACGAGCGCGTGACGCACACCGAAGCCCTCGGCGTCCCGGTGCTCGACGGCGCCCTCGCCTGGATCGCCTGCGACCTGCGCGAGCTGCACGACGGCGGCGATCACGTCATCGGCATCGGCGAGGTCGTCGCGCTGGGTCACGGCGACGAGGGACCGCCGCTCGTCTACCATCGCGGCCGCTACACGACGGTGGCGGACGCCTGAGGAGCGACCACTAGGATGCCCGCCACGGGGACAGTTGCAGGCAGGGCTCACGACGTCGGAGGTTGCATGGTCGCTCCACGATCTTTCCTCGCCGCATCCGGGGCGGCCGCGCTCGCAGCGCTCATGGGCCTCGCGTCGCCCGCCCGCGCCGCGACGATCACGTCGACCGTCCCGTGCGTCGCGAGCCTCGGCATCGGCGTCGCGCCCACCCTGCGCCTCGCCGGGACCGGCTTCACGCCCAACGCGCCGGTCGCGATCCGCACGTCGAGCCCGTCCGACCCGGCCGCGAAGGCGCTGACGACCGTCACCGCCAACGCGCTCGGCGTCATCACGACGGCGGTCGACCCGCCGGCGTTCAACAACGACGCCACGCTCGACCAGAAGTTCAAGCTCCTCGCCGTCGACACCGTGAACCCGGCGACCACGGCCGAGTCCACCTTCCGCCAGGTCCGCTTCGGGTTCGACGCCAAGCCGAGCACCGGCCGCCCCGACCGCCGGGTCACGTACACCGCGCGCGGGCTTCCTGCCGGGCGGCGGGCCCGTCTACGCGCACTTCCGCCACGGCGGCAAGACGCGGCGCAACGTGCGCGTCGGCCTGCCCAGGTCGCCCTGCGGGATCGTCTCCAGGCGGATGCGGCTGCTGCCGACGGAGACCCGCTTCGGCACGTGGACGATCTTCATGGACCAGAAGCCGGTCTACAGCAGGAGCACCGCGCTGCAGGCGCAGGGCTCGCTGACGATCACCCGCACCGTCGCTACAGGATGAGCGCGGCTCGCAGCGCGAGGAACGCGACGACGGACGCGGCGAGCGCCATGACGCCCATCTCGCGGCGGACGATCGCCAGGACGACCGAGCGCTGCTCGGCCTCCGGCAGCGTGCCGACGGCCTGAGCGTCGGGCAGGTCGCGGTTCTCGAGCACCTGCTCGGCGGACGCGATGCGCAGCTGCTCGGCGACGAAGCCGATCGCGACGGGCAGCGCCGCGTAGAGCCAGTACAGCCCGTCGGGCGGCTCGAAGCCGGAGATCAGCAGGCCGCCGGCGACGACCGCCTGCGCCCCCGCGACGATCTGCGCGGCGCGCAGCAGCGGCCAGACCGCCTCGCTGGGCTCCACCTGCCACCAGCGCCACCCGGCGAACGCGGCGGCGACGGCGTTGACCGTCAGCGTCGCGAGCGCGGCGATCTCGGCGATCGTCGCCTCAGCCACTGGGGTACGTTGGGCGGCAGGACATAGGTGATAGAAAGACACTCGTGCTCACGAGCTACCTGCCAGCAGTCATCTTCGTCGCGCTCGGCGGGCTCGTCGGCGTCACGTTTGCCGTGCTCAACCAGCTCTTCGGGCCGCGGCGCAACATCCCGAGCAAGAGCGATCCGTACGAGTGCGGCCTGCCCTCCGAGGTCCAGCAGGGGTTCCGCTTCGGGATCAGCTTCTACCTCATCGCGATGCTGTTCATCCTCTTCGACATCGAGGTCATCTTCCTCTATCCGGTGGCCATCCAGCTCAAGGCCTTCGGGACGTTCGCGCTCATCGAGATCACCGTCTTCATCGCGCTGCTGATGGCCGCGCTCGTCTACGTCTGGCGCAGGGGTGCACTGGAATGGCGGTGAAGCGCGAGAAGCTCACGAGGACCGACGGCTCGCCGCTGTCGAGCGACACCGAGGACTTCCGCATCCGCCAGCTGCGCGCGCGCGACATGCTCCGCGGCGACCTCGAGGGCGACGACCTCGAGCAGTACATGCAGGAGCGGGTGCTGACGACGACGATGGACAAGGCCGTCGCCTGGGCGCGCTCCAACGCGCTGTTCCCGGCGACCTTCGGCCTCGCCTGCTGCGCGATCGAGATGATGTCGATCGTCGCCGCGCGCGTCGACGTCGCGCGCTTCGGCTTCGAGGCCTTCCGCGCCTCCCCGCGCCAGGCCGACCTGCTCATCCTCTCCGGCCGCGTCTCGATCAAGATGGCGCCGGTCGTCCGGCGCATCTACGACCAGATGCTCGAGCCGAAGTGGGCGATCGCGATGGGCGCCTGCTCGAGCTCGATGGGCGTCTTCAACAACTACGCGATCGTGCCCGCCGACAAGTTCATGCCGGTCGACGTCCACGTGCCCGGCTGCCCGCCGCGGCCGGAGGCGCTCATGCACGGGATCCTGAAGCTCCGCAAGATGATCCAGGAGGACCCCGACATGGGCTGGCGCGAGGGCTACGGCGCGCGCGGCACCGAGGAGGTCGTGCCGTCCGACGAGGACACCGAGAGCGCGATCAACGTCTTCGTCCCGCGATCGAACACCGCCGGTGCCTGACGCCGTCGGCCTCGAGCTCCTCGCCGAGGAGCTGCGCGAGGCCGACGCCGGCGCGGTCCTCGACACCGTCTACTTCCGCGACAAGGGCCAGCTCGTCGTCAGCCCGCAGTCGATCGTGCGCGACGCTCGAGCACCTGCGCGGCAAGGGCTTCGACGCGCTGATGTCGGTGCACGGCGTCGACTACCACCCCGACGAGCCGCGCCTCGGCGTCCACTACGAGCTGCTCGACATGGGCGCCCTGGACCGCCTGACCGTGAAGCTCCGCGTGCCGCTCGACGACCCGGTCGTCCCCTCCGTCACGCCCGGCTGGCCGACCGCCAACCATCAGGAGCGCGAGGTCTACGACATGTTCGGGGTCATCTTCGAGGGCCATCCGGACCTGCGCCGGATCCTCATGCCCGAGGACTACGAGGGCCACCCGCAGCGCCGCGACTTCCCGATCGGCGGCGAGCCCGTGATGTTCACGATCGACGAGAGCGACGGGAGGGCCTACACGAAGTGAGCACCGACGTCACCCCGCACCCCGTCGGAGTACCGCCAGCTCGAGGAGTCGATCACGATGGCGCCGGTCGAGCGCCTCGGGACCGACGACCTCGACCAGGAGCTGCTGACGCTGAACATGGGCCCGCACCACCCCGCGACGCACGGGGTGCTGCGCCTGCTCGTGACGCTCGACGGCGAGGTCGTGCGCGACCTCAAGCCGATCATCGGCTACGTCCACACCGGCATCGAGAAGACCGCCGAGGACAAGAGCTACTGGAAGGCGATCCCGGTCGTCGAGCGGATGGACTACCTCGCCTACTACTTCAACGCGATGGCGTTCTGCGGCGCGACGGAGACGCTGCTGGAGGTCGACGTCCCGCCGCGCGCCCAGTACCTGCGCGTCATCCACATGGAGCTCAACCGGATCATGAGCCACCTCGTGTGGCTCGGGACGAGCGCGCTGGACCTCGGCGCGATGTCGATGTTCTGGTACTGCTTCCGCGACCGCGAGCTCATCCTCGACCTCTTCGAGCAGAGCTCCGGCCAGCGCATGCACACGCGCTACATCCAGGTCGGCGGCGTGGCGGAGGACATCCCGCGCGGCTGGGTGGAGAAGGTGCGCGAGTTCACGGCGCAGATGCCGTCGCGCGTCGACCAGTACAACGACCTGCTCGCGAACAACGAGATCGTCCTGCAGCGCCTGCGCGGCGTCTGCCCGCTCGCCGAGTCCGAGCTGCTGAAGCTCGGCGTGAGCGGCCCGCTGCTGCGCGCCGCCGGCAACCCGTGGGACCTGCGCAAGGCGATGCCCTACTGCTCCTACGACCACTTCGACTTCAAGATCCCGGTCGGGACCGAGGGCGACAACTGGGACCGCTTCGCCGTCCGCGTCCAGGAGATCAAGGAGTCGGTGAAGATCATCGACCAGGCGCTCGACGGGCTGCCCGAGGGGCCGTGGATCACCGAGAACCGCAAGGTCGCGCTGCCGCCGCGCCACGAGCTCGCGACCTCGATGGAGGCGCTCATCCACCACTTCAAGCTCGTCACCGAGGGCTTCCGCGTCCCGCCGGGCGAGGTCTACTACCCGATCGAGTCCCCGCGCGGGGAGCTCGCGTGCTTCGTGCGCTCCGACGGCTCGAGCAAGCCCGCGCGCGTGCACATGCGCGACCCCTCGTTCGTGAACCTCCAGGCGACGGCCCCGATGACCGAGGGCTCCTACATCGCCGACCTCATCGC
Source organism: uncultured Actinomycetes bacterium (assembly GCA_963830085.1). Taxonomy (GTDB): domain Bacteria; phylum Actinomycetota; class Thermoleophilia; order Solirubrobacterales; family Solirubrobacteraceae; genus CADCVQ01. The sequence continues at coordinate 159,723 of CAWHLF010000017.1, forward strand.
GACGCTCGCGATGCTCGACCCGGTGCTCGGGGGGATCGACCGGTGATCGGCCGGCGCAAGAAGTCCGCCGAGGCGGTGCTCGTCCCGCCGCCCGAGCGCGGGCGCGACGCGGCGCCGGCGCCGCCCCAGCGCTCCGTTCCCCGCTTCGGCCACGGCTCGCGCGTCCCCGGCTGGGACGACGCCGTCGACCTCACGAAGGACCCGTCGGAGGTCCCGGATCCCGCGACGACGCCGGTCGACCCGAAGCTCCGCGCCGAGATCGAGGCGCACATGGCGAAGTACCCCGACTTCCGCAGCGCCGCGATCCCGGCGCTCGCCGCCGCCCAGCGCCACCACGGCTGGTGCTCGCCGGAGGCGATCGAGCAGGCCGCCTGCGTCATGCGCCTGACGCCCGGCTACCTCATCTCCGTCGCGTCGTTCTACGACATGCTCGAGACGCGCCCCGTCGGAAAGCACGCGGTCTACGTCTGCACGAACATCTCGTGCTCGCTCTGCGGCGCCGACGCGCTCATGGAGCGGATGCTCGAGGAGACCGCCGGCGACCCGGACTTCAACGTCCGCTCGTTCGAGTGCCTCGGCGCGTGCGACATCGCGCCGATGGCGTCCGTCGACGGCATCTACGTCGGGCCGGTCGACCTCGACGAGGTGCCCAAGCTCGTCGGCCAGATCCGCGAGGGCCTGCCGCCGCTGCCCAACAAGCAGCTGCGCCTGCGCAAGAGCACCGATCCGGGCGCGCGATGAGCACGACCATCCTCTTCGCCGGCATCGACGAGCCGGGCCTGAACACGATCGACGTGTACAAGCGGCGCGGCGGCTACGAGGCGCTGCGCAGGGTCCTGACGTCGATGACGCCCGACGAGGTCACCGAGGAGCTCTCCGCCTCCGGGCTGCGCGGCCGCGGCGGCGCCGGCTTCCCGAGCGGCAAGAAGATCTCCTTCATCCCGAAGGCGAACGTCGACAAGTACCTCGTCTGCAACGCCGACGAGTCCGAGCCGGGCACCTTCAAGGACCGCGAGCTCATGCAGAAGAGCCCGCACATGCTCATCGAGGGCATCGTCATCGGCGCCTACGCCGCGGGCGCCAACCGCTCGTTCATCTACATCCGCGGCGAGTACGTCGAGCAGGCCGACATCATCGACGCCGCGCTGCTGGAGGCCGAGGCGGCCGGCTACCTCGGGACGGACATCCTCGGCTCGGGCTTCGATCTCTCGCTCGTCCTGCACCGCGGCGCCGGCGCCTACATCTGCGGCGAGGAGACCGGCCTCCTGGACTCGCTGGAGGGCAAGCGCGGCAACCCGCGCCTGAAGCCGCCGTTCCCGGCCAACCAGGGCCTCTACCAGGGGCCGACGGTCATCAACAACGTCGAGACGCTCGCGACGATGCCGCACATCATCCTCATGGGCGGCGCGGAGTACGCGAAGATCGGCACCGAGAGCTCGACCGGCACGAAGCTCGTCTCGGTCAGCGGCAACGTCCGCAAGCCGGGCAACTACGAGGTCGTGCTCGGCACGCCGTCGCGCGAGATCATCTACGACCTCGCGGGCGGCCCGCCCGACGGGCGCGAGGTGAAGTTCTGGTTCCCCGGCGGCTCGTCGTCGCCGGTCCTGCTCGCCGAGGACCTCGACCTCCCCTACGACTTCAACACGCTCGCGAAGGCCGGCTCGATGCTCGGCTCGGGCGCGATCATCGTCGTCGACGACTCGGTGCCCGTCGTCGACGTCGCCCTGAAGCTCGCGAAGTTCTACCGCCACGAGTCCTGCGGCAAGTGCACGCCGTGCCGCGAGGGCACGCGCTGGACGGTCTCGATGCTCGAGCGCATCGACAACGGCCTCGCGACGCCGATGGACCTCGACATCATGGCCTCCGTCCAGGAGCAGATCATCGGCAACTGCCTCTGCGTCCTCGGCGACGCGATGGCGATGCCGATCGGCTCGATGGTCGCGAAGTTCCGCCAGGAGTTCGAGGACCACATCGAGGCCGCGCGGGCGCGCAACCCGTTCGGCGACGAGGCTCCGGACCCGCCGCCGCCGCTGGTGCAGGGAGCCGTGGGTGCCTAGGCCCGCCCCGGAGACGATCACGTTCTCGATCGACGGCCTCGAGGTGCAGGCGCCGGCGGGGATGATGCTCGTCGACGCCGCGAAGCTCGGCGACGTCGAGATCCCGGTCTTCTGCTACGAGCCGAAGCTCGGCCAGCCGGTCGGCGCGTGCCGGATGTGCCTCGTCGAGATCGAGGGCATCCCGAAGCTCCAGACGGCCTGCTCGACGCCCGTGCGCGACGGCATGGCGGTCTTCACGCAGACCGATCGCGTCAAGGAGGCCCAGGAGGCGATCGTCGAGTTCCTGCTCATCAACCACCCGCTGGACTGCCCGGTCTGCGACAAGGGCGGCGAGTGCCCGCTGCAGGACATCGCGTTCGGGTGGGGCCCCGGCCGCTCGCGCTTCATCGAGCCCAAGCGCCACTTCACGAAGCCCCTGGAGCTCTCGCCGCTCATCGCGATCGACCGCGAGCGCTGCATCCTCTGCTACCGCTGCGTGCGCTTCAGCCAGGAGATCTCCGAGGACTACCAGCTCGTCCTGCAGGAGCGCAGCGCGCAGACGTTCGTCTCGACGTTCGACGGCCACCCGTACGTCGCGCCGTTCAGCGGCAACATCATCGAGCTGTGCCCGGTCGGCGCGCTGACGTCGCAGCCCTACCGCTTCCGCGCCCGGCCGTGGGACGTCGAGGGCTCGGGCTCGGTCTGCACGCTGTGCCCGGCGCAGTGCAACGTCGAGTTCACCGTCCGCGACGAGCGCGTCCTGCGCGTCCTGTCGCGCGACCACGACGACGTCGACGACGGCTGGCTCTGCGACAAGGGCCGCTTCGCCTACCAGGCCGTCCACGTCGACGAGCGCATCACGCACCCGCACCTGCGCGTCGACGGCGAGCTCGTCCCGGTCAGCTGGGAGCGCGCGCTGGACGCCGCCGCGGCGGGCCTGGCCGAGGCGGGCGCGGCGACCGGCGCGATCGCCGGCGGCGAGACGACGAACGAGGAGGGCTTCCTGCTCGCCCACCTCGTGCGCGCCGCGCTCGGCTCGGAGAACCTCGACTCCCGCACCGGCGGCTCGCTGCCGCGCGAGCTGCACGCCGCGCTGCATTCGCCCGCGCTGCAGGCGACGGTGCCCGACCTCGAGTTCGCCCATGCCGTCCTCGTGCTCGACTGCGAGCCGGTCGACGACGCGCCGGTCATCGACCTGCGCATCCGCAAGGGCGTGCGCCGCAACAGGGTCAAGCTCGCCGTCGCGACGAGCCGGCCGTCGTCGCTGGATCCGAACGCTCACGCCGTCGTGCGGTACGCGCCGGGCGCGGCCGAGGCCTTCTGCTGCGCGCTGAACGCCGCGCTCGGCGGCGGGGGCGTCGTCGAGGAGCTCGCCGACGCGGCGGGCGCCGACGCGGGCGAGGTCCGCGCGCTCGCGACGCTGCTGTCGGAAGCCGGCGAGGACATCGTCGTCGTCTACGGCGAGCGCCTCTGCGACGGCGCGCGCGGCGAGCACGCGGCGCGGGCGCTGCTGAACGTCACCGGCCGCCTCGTCGCGCCCGACCACGACGGCGCCGGCCTGCTCGAGCTGCCGGCGGGCACGCAACGGCCGCGGGCTGCGCGAGGTCGGCGTGCTGCCGAACGCCGGCCCGGGCCTGACGCCGGTCAACGACCCGGGCCTCGACACCGCCGCGATCGGCGCCGCCGCCGCGGCGGGCGAGCTGCAGCGCGCTCTACCTCCTCCACGTCGACCCCCTGCGCGACCTGCCCAGCCGCCGCACCTGGGCGGCCGCGCTCGCGAACGCGACGACCGTCGTCGCGCACGCCGCCTTCCTCACCGAGGGGCTCTTCGAGCACGCGACCGTCGTCTTCCCGTCGGAGTCCTACGCCGAGAAGGAGGGCACGGTCACGCACCCCGACGGGCGCGTGCAGCGCCTGCGCCCCGCGATCGCGCGGCCCGGCGAGGTGCGCAGCGAGTGGAGCGTGCTCGCCGACCTCTCGCGGCGCCTCGGCCACGAGCCCGGCGTGCGGACCGGCCCGATGGCCTCGCAGGTCCTCTTCGACGCGATCGGGTTCTACGACGGGCTGACGCTCGACGCGATCGGCGGGCGCGGCGTGCGCTGGCCGGCGACCGCGGCGGCCGCCGCGTGGCCGGAGGCCGACCACGGCCCGTTCGGCCTCGAGTCCCCGCCGCATGCCCCGACGCCCAACGGCGCGCTGCGGCTCGGGACGTTCCGCTCGATCTGGGCCGCGCCCGAGGTCGAGCTCTCGCCCGCGCTGAAGTTCCTGCGCCAGCGCCAGCGCGCGGAGCTGTCGCCCGCCGACGCCGCGCGCCTCGGCGTCGCCCACGGCGACCGCGTGACGGTCGGGTCCAACGGCACGCGGGTGCATGCCGTCGCGACGCTGCGGGCCGCCGTGCCCGAGGGCACCGTCTTCCTCGAGACCGGCATCCCGGAGGACAGCGCGTCGAGCCTCGATGACCCGCTCGTCGAGGTGTCGCCCGGAGTGATCCGCCGATCCTCGCCGACGTCGGCTACGCCGAGCCGTGGTACGTCCAGATCCTGAAGTCGGTCGTGCTCTTCGCGATCGCGGTGCAGATCGTGCCGATCGTCCTGCTCGCCGAGCGCAAGCTGCTCGGCCGCTTCCAGCACCGCTACGGCCCCAACCGCGTCGGCCCGTTCGGCATGGCCCAGCCGCTGGCGGACATCATCAAGCTCGCGACGAAGGAGCCCTTCCAGCCGTCGACCGCGATCGGCTTCCTCTACACGCTCGCGCCGATCATCTCGCTGCTGACGGCGCTGGCGGCGTTCGCGATCCTGCCGTTCGGCGACGTCGCGACGATCTTCGGCCAGGAGGTCGGCCTCTACGGCATCGACGTCGGGATCGGCGTCCTCTACGTCTTCGCGTTCGGCGCGATCGCGTTCTACGGGCTCATGCTCGGCGGCTGGGCGAGCGGGTCGAAGTACTCGTTCCTCGGCGCGATGCGGGCGGCCGCGCAGCTCATCTCCTACGAGGTCGCGATGGGCCTGTCGCTCGTCGGCGTGCTCATGACCGCCGGGACGCTGTCGCTGACGGAGATCGTCCAGGCGCAGGAGGGCATGTGGTACGTCGTGCCGCAGTTCGTCGGCTTCCTCATCTTCATCGTCGCCGGCTTCGCGGAGACCAACCGCGCGCCGTTCGACCTCCCGGAGGCCGACGCCGAGCTCGTCGCGGGCTACAACACCGAGTACGGCGGCGCGAAGTTCGCGTCCTACTTCTTCGCCGAGTACGTGAACATCCTCGTCGTCTCGGGGATCGCGGTGACGATGTTCCTCGGCGGCTGGCATGCTGCCGTTCGGCATCGATCCGCCCGGCTTCGTCGACCCGTTCGTCGTCTTCGGCAAGATCTTCGTGTTCGTCTTCATCTTCGTCTGGATCCGCGCGACGCTCCCGCGCCTGCGCTATGACCAGCTCATGAGCTTCGGCTGGAAGGTGCTGCTCCCCTTGGCAACGATCAACGCACTCGTGACGGCCGTCGTCGTCGTGGCGACCTCATGACCGGCCGCTGGGACCCCGGCGACGACGTCATCGCCGTCCAGCGCGCGCCGCAGCCGGGCGGCGCCGGCGGCGCGTACCGGACGTTCGGCGAGACGCTGCGCGGCCTGAAGACGACGATGGCGCGCGTCTTCGAGGGGCCGAAGACGATCTCCTACCCCGAGGAGAAGGTCCCGGTCTACCCGCGCTTCCGCGGCCGCCACCGCCTGCACCGCTTCGAGGACACGGGCCTGGAGAAGTGCGTCGGCTGCTCGCTGTGCGCCGCCGCCTGCCCGGCCGACTGCATCCGCGTCGTCGCCGCCGAGAACACGCCGGAGCACCGCGTCAGCGCCGGCGAGCGCTACGCCGCCGTCTACGAGATCAACCTCGCGCGCTGCATCTTCTGCGGCTACTGCGAGGTCGCGTGCCCGTTCGACGCGATCACGATGGGCCACGACTACGAGATGTCCGACTACAACCGCTCGGACCTCATCTTCACGAAGGAGATGCTGCTCGACGAGCCGCTGGAGCGCACGCCGCTGCGGCGCGAGGGCGAGTAGGGCTCACGCGCTGCGGCGCCCCGGTCGCGCGCGTCCGAAGTCCTCGCCCTTGAGCGGCAGCGACGGCGCTCGGCCATCGCGAGCGCGTACGGCGAAGCAGTCCCGAAGTTCAGCCCCGTCGGCGCCCGATCTTGCCGAACTCGCGCGAACGCGTCTCGAGCTAGGTGTCGCTGCGCGGCGTCGACCGCGTCTGGTGCGCACCGTGCGTGCGGCCAGTGGTCGTCGAGATCCCGGACGCCCTCGTCGCAGTCGCCGACGCACCATGACGATCGAGGCCTCCAGCAGCGTCGCGGCCGAGATCAGCGGATCGTTCGCGCCTCGAGCAGCGCGATGGAGCCAGCCGCTCGGCCTCGCCGAGCAGGATCGCCAGGAGCGCGGAGGTGTCGCCGTCCACGTCGCTCAGGCACGGCAGGCCGTCGGGCCCGTAGCCCAGGATCTCGTCCGGGCTGCGGCGTCGAGCACGGGCCTGCGGGCGCTGCGGGCGGCGATCCGCGTCAGCGCATCCGCGCGCTGCTGGAGCGGTACGCGCGCCGCGAACGCGCTCCAGCAGCGACTCGACCCCGCGATGGATCCGACAGATCGATCCAGTAGCGCCACTCGCTGCGGCAGGACGCAGGCCGATCCACATCTGATCGGACCGGCAGTCCTCGGCCCCGCCGTCTCGCAGGGCGGCGATGACAGCGCGCGTCGAGCTCCGGCGCGAATGGCAGCAAGTAGCTCGCCGACTCCTGGCCCATGCCGCGACCGTACCCGAGGGTTCCCCGTAGAGGCCAGGGCGGATAGATTGCCCCCTTCATGGCGGAGGTGCTGTTCTTCCTGGCCGGAGCGGGAGCTATTGCGGGGGCGATCGGGGTCGTCGCCGTCCGCAACCCGTTCTTCAGCGTGCTCGCGCTCGTGTGCCACCTGCTGTGCCTCGCCGCCCTGTTTCTCCTGCTGCGCGCGGAGTTCGTCGCCGCCGCCCAGGTCGTCGTCTACGCGGGCGCGGTCATGGTCCTCTACGTCTTCGTCGTCGCCTACGTCGGCGGCCAGGACGAGCCGCTCGGACCGCGCGCCGGCAGCGGCCTGCGGCTGCTGTCGGTGATCTTCGGCGCGGTGCTGTTCATCGAGCTGTCGATCGCGACGCTCGGCTCCGGCCTGCAGCTCATCGACTCCAACGGCGCGCCCGTCAGCGACGACTTCGGCGCGCCCGCGCAGATCGGCGAGCTGCTGCTGACGCGCTTCCTCGTCGCGTTCGAGGTCGCGTCGTTCCTCCTGCTCATCGCCGCCGTCGGCGCCGTCGTCCTCGCCCGCCGCCGCGGCGGCATGACCGCGGCAGAGGACCAGGCGGCCTTCAGCGCCCGCGACCTCCTGCGCCCGGCGTACACGGGCACGATGGCCGAGGGCGTCGGCGGGCCGCACCGCCAGCTGGGCGCGAGCGAGTCGACCGCGACGGTCCCGGCGCCCAGGGACGCCGGCTGATGGACATCGGCTGGTACCTCGCCGTCTCGGCGCTGATCTTCACGATCGGCGCCGCCGGCGTCCTGACCCGCCGCAGCCCGCTGGTCATCCTGCTCTGCCTCGAGCTCATGCTCAACGCGGCGAACCTCGCGCTCATCGCGTTCTCGCGGATGCACGGCGATCCCGACGGCCAGATCTTCGCGATCATCGTCATGGTCGTCGCCGCCTGCGAGGTCACGATCGGCCTCGGGATCATCGTCGCGATGCACCGCCGCCGGCTGCCGATCGACGTCGACGAGCTGCGGGAGCTGCAGGGATGACGCGCCTGGAGCTCTGCGCGTGGCTCACGCTCCTGCTGCCGCTCGCGGGCTGCATCGTCCTCGGCCTCGCCGGCAACCGGCTGCCGCGCCGCGGCGCGGGCTACGTCGGCACCGGCGCGCTGGCGCTGTCGTTCGTCTCCGCGATCGGCGCGCTCTTCGCGCTGCAGGACCTGCCCGAGGAGGAGCGCCAGGTCGTCGCCGTCGCCTGGGACTACGCGAACACCGTCGGCGTCGACGCCCAGATCTCGCTGCTCGTCGACCCGCTGTCGGTCTTCATGATCCTCGTCGTCTCCGGCGTCTCGACGCTGATCCACCTCTACTCGATCAGCTACCTGGACTCCGACGAGGGCTACGTCCGCTTCTTCTCGTACCTGAACTTCTTCGTCTTCTCGATGCTCCTGCTCGTCCTCGCGGGCAACTTCCTCCTGCTCATCGTCGGCTGGGCGTTCGTCGGCGCGGCGTCCTACATGCTCATCAGCTTCTGGTACCGGCGCGGGACCGCGACGCGGGCGGGCATCAAGGCGTTCGTCATCAACGTCCTCGGCGACGTCGGGCTCGTGCTCGGGACGTTCTTCATCTTCAAGCACGTCGGGACGCTCGACTTCCTCGCGACGTTCGAGCGCGCGCCCGAGGAGTTCGAGCGCGGCGACGGCGACCTCACCGCCGGCTGCATCCTGCTGCTCGTCGGCGCGTTCGCGAAGTCCGCGCAGATCCCGCTGCACACGTGGCTCCCGGACGCGATGGAGGGCCCGACGCCCGTCAGCGCGCTCATCCACGCCGCGACGATGGTCACGGCCGGCGTCTACCTCATCGCCCGCATGCACCCGCTCTTCGAGCTGGCCCCGACGGCCGCCGACGTCGGCGCGGTCATCGGCTGCCTGACGCTGCTCGTCGCCGGGACGATCGCGATCGCGGTCACCGACCTCAAGCGCGTCATCGCCTACTCGACGATGTCCCAGATCGGCTACATGATCATGGCCGTCAGCGCCGGCGCCTACGCCGCGGGCCTCTTCCACCTCATGACGCACGCGTTCTTCAAGGCGCTGCTCTTCATGGCGGCCGGCTCGCTGATCGCGGCGATGGCCGGCCAGCAGAACCTCGACAAGATGGGCGGCTTCCGGCGCGCGATGCCGTTCACGTTCGGCTGCATGGTCATCGGCGGCCTCGCGCTGTCGGGCGTGCCGCCGTTCTCGGGCTTCTTCTCCAAGGACGAGATCCTCCTGCTCATCGGCGATCGCGGCGGCTGGTACTGGATGCTCTACGTCGCCGGCTACGCGGGCGCGTTCCTCACCGGGCGTCTACACGTTCCGGATGATCTTCCGCGCCTTCTACGGCGAGCCCGTGCCCGAGGCGCGCGAGCTCGAGGAGGGCCACCTGCACCACGCCGAGGTCCACACGAACCCCGCCACCGGCGAGGTCGAGGACACCGACGTCGGCTTCCCCGGCCCGGAGCACCACATCGCCGAGCGCGAGCCGTCGATGAAGGCCGCGATGGGGACGCTCGCGGTGCTGTCGGTCATCGGCGGCTTCCTGCAGATCCCGAAGGTCACGCACGTCATCGACCACTTCCTCGAGCCGTCCTTCCACGACTCGGCGCTCTACCACCGCGAGGTCGAGACCGGCCTGCTGACGTTCGGGCTCATCCTCGGCGCGATCGTCGGGATCGCCGGCATCGCCGTCGCGTACTACGTGTGGGTGAAGAACCCGGGCCTCTCGGCGCGCGTGCGCGAGCGCCTCGCCGCGCTGCACAAGCTCTTCGTCAACAAGTGGTTCTTCGACGAGCTCATCGACGCGCTCGTCGTCCGGCCGTCGCGCTGGTTTGGCAACTTCGCCCAGCAGACGTTCGAGCGCGTCGTCGTCAACGGCGTGCTCGTCGGCGGCACGACCGGCGTCGTGCGGGCCGGCTCGTCGGCGGTGCGGGCGGCGCAGACGGGCTTCCTGCGCTACTACGCCGCGCTCGTCGTCCTCGGCATGGTCGTCATCGCCTGCTACTTCCTCGTGGTCGCGGCATGACGCTGCACCTCTCGATCATGCTCTTCATCCCGCTCGCGTTCGGGCTCGTCGGGCTGCTCGTGCCCGACCGCGAGGCGGCGAAGGTCGCGCTCGTCGGCACGCTGCTCGTCGCCGCCTACGCGGTCCTCTACGTCGCCGACTTCGACAGCGCCGCCGGCGGGCTGCAGTACGTCACCGACGACATCTGGATCGGCGAGCTCGGGATCCACTACAAGCTCGGCCTCGACGGGCTGAACCTCTTCCTCGTCCTCCTGACGGGCGTGCTGTGGTTCGCCTGCACGCTGTGGGCCAGCCAGCGCGAGTGGGCCAACGCGCGCCTCTTCTACCTGCACCTCGCGATCGGCGAGACCGCCGTCCTCGGCGCGCTGCTCGCGCAGGACCTCGCCCTCTTCGTCGTCTTCTTCGACCTCATGCTCGTGCCGTTCTTCTTCCTCACCGGCATCTGGGGCGGCGCCAAGCGCGTCGAGGCGACGATGAAGCTCGTGATCTACACGCTCGTCGGGTCGCTGCTCATGCTCACCGCGGCGGTCGCGACCGGCGTGCTCATGGCGTCCGGCGACGCGCCGCTGTCGTTCGCGTTCTCCGACCTCGCCGAGCGGTCGCTGTCGACGTCCAGCCAGCAGTGGATCTTCCTGTTCTTCGCCGCGGCGTTCCTCGTGAAGATGCCCGCCTTCCCGCTGCACGGCTGGATGCCCGACGGCTATCGCAACATGCCGCTGCCGGTGCTCGCGCTGTTCTCGGCGGTGCTGAGCAAGGTCGCCGCCTATGGCTTCATCCGCATCTGCCTGCCGCTGTTCCCCGACGCGACCGAGGACTTCCAGACGCTCATGCTGCTCGTCGCGCTCGCGTCGATCCTCTACGGCTCGGCGATGGCGTTCACGACGACCGAGGCGCGCCTCGTCCTCGGCTACTCGTCGGTCGCGCAGCTCGGCTTCATCACGCTCGGGATCTTCGCGCTGAACGCGCAGGGCGCGCAGGGCGCGATCCTCCAGGCGTTCAACCACGGCCTCGTCGTCGCGCCCGCGTTCTTCATCGTCGCGCTGCTCGCCGACCGCGCCGGCGGCTCGGAGGACATCCGCGACATGGGCGGGATCGCGATGCGCGCGCCGGTGCTCGCGACGATGTTCCTCATCGTGACGTTCGCGACGCTCGCGATGCCGGGCTCGTCGAACTTCGCCGGCGAGTTCCTCATCCTGCTCGGGGTCTTCGAGGCGAAGATGGCGATCGCGATCATCGCCTCGACCGGCGTCGTGCTCGCCGCCGTCTACGCGCTGCGGCTCTTCATCGTCACGATGCACAACCGGACCGGGCCGCGCGTCGAGTCGCGCGAGATGTCGATGCGCGACGGGCTCGTGCTCGTGCCGCTCGTGCTCGCGATCCTCGCGATCGCGCTCTACCCGCAGTTCGCGCTCGAGCGCAGCGAGGCGACGGTCTCCGGCGCGGTCCCGAGCGCGCTCGAGGCGCAGGCGGAGGCGGAGGCGCCGTGATGCTCGCCGCCGCCAAGATCGCCGGGCCGGAGATCGACTGGGCCGGGCTGTCGCCGCTCATCGCGGTGTTCGGCGGCGCGCTCGTCGTCCTCATGCTCGGGCTCGCGCGCTCGCGGGCGCTGCGCGAGATCGCCGTCCCGGCGCTGAGCATCGTGACGCTCCTCGTGGCCGCCGCGCTGTCGATCTGGCAGTGGGGCGAGCGCACCGACCTCATCTCCGGCGCGCTGCGCCTCGACGAGCTGACGCTCCTGCTGACGCTGCTGTTCTGCGTCGCGGGGATCGCGGCGATCGTGCTGTCCTGGCGCCACGTCGCCCCGCGCGAGGCGGCGCACGGCGAGTACCACGCGCTGCTGCTGACGTCGATCGCCGGGATGATCGTGCTCGTCGCCGCGCAGAACCTCGTGACGCTCTTCCTCGGCCTCGAGCTGCTCTCGATCCCGCTCTACGTCCTCTGCGCGACCGAGATGCGCCGCGCGTCGTCGCTGGAGTCGGGCCTGAAGTACCTCGTCGTCGGGTCGCTGGGGTCCGCGACGCTGCTCTACGGCCTGGCGTTCCTCTACGGCGCCACCGGCGCGACCGACTTCTCCGCGATCGCCACCGCGCTGAGCGAGAACGACGACCTCGTCACCGACCCGCTGCTGCTGACCGGCATCGCGCTGACGATCGTCGGCCTCGCGTTCAAGGCCTCCGTCGCGCCGTTCCACCAGTGGACGCCGGACGTCTACGAGGGCGCCCCGACGCCGGTCACCGCGTTCATGGCGGTCGCGACGAAGGCCGCGGCCTTCGGCGTCATGCTGCGGCTCTTCGACGTCGCGCTCATCGACGCGTCGGTCGACTGGGCGCCGGCGCTCGCGACGCTCGCGGCGGTGACGATCATCGTCGGCAACGTCGGCGCGCTCGGTCAGTCGTCCCTGAAGCGGCTGCTCGCGTACTCGTCGGTGGCGCAGGCCGGCTACATGCTCGCGGGCGTCGTCGTCGCGACGCGGCTCGGCCTGCAGGCGACGGTCTTCTACCTCGCCGTCTACCTCGTCATGAACCTCGCGGCGTTCGCCGTCATCGTCGCCCGCGAGCGCGAGACGCCGTTCGGCGACGACATCTCGTCGCTCAACGGCCTCGGCGCGTCGCGGCCGCTGCTGGCCTGGCCGATGACGATCGCGATGCTCGCGCTCGCCGGCTTCCCGGCCACCGCGGGCTTCATCGGGAAGTTCTATCTCATCGATGCGGTGGTCCAGGACGGCTACACGTGGCTCGCGGTCTTCATCGTCGTGGGGTCGATGATCTCGCTGGCGTACTACCTGCGGGTCATCGCCGCGATCTGGATGACCCCGGACACGCAGGCGGCCGCCGCCGGCCTCGTGCCGGCGCCCGAGCCCCCGCTCCTCGCCGGCGGCTCGGACGAGGCGACCGGGCTGCGCGCGCAGGGCGAGGTCGTCGCGGTGGCGGTGCTCTTCGGGGCGCTGACGGTGATCCTCGGGATCGTCCCGTCGCCGCTGTTCGACCTCGTGCGCGACGTCGGCGCCTCCGTCGGCCTGTAGCGTCGGAAAACCCGCTCGAAGCGGAGAATTCTATTCGACATCGATTGACGTTACATGCTACGGTGACGTCATGAGCGCTCTTCTCGGACAGGTCTCCCTCCTCGCTTCGGCCGCAGCGGATTCCGCCGGCGGCGCCTCTGAAAAGGATCTCGGCCTCGCGGGCGGGATCGCCGGCTTCGCGATCATCGTCCTGCTGCTCGGCGGCCTCGGCCACCGGGGCGAGCTCGTGCCGACGCTCGCGTTCTTCGAGCGCTTCGCAGAACGGATCTCCGGCCAGCCGGCGTGGGCTTCATTGCCCTGCGGTCTGGCGATCGTCTCGCTCCTCACCGCCGTCTTCGGCCTGTACTGGGACGTCTCGCTGCACATCGACCGCGGGCGCGACGAAGGCGTGTTCAGCAACCCGTCGCACTGGTTCATCCTCGCCGGGCTCTACGGCATCTTCGCCGCCGGCTGGTTCTCGATCTGCCTCTCCCGCGAGGACCGCGCCGACCGGCCCGGCCCGACGGCGATCCGCATCGCGCACGACTGGTACGCCCCGCTCGGCGGCGTGATGATGTGCGGCGCCGGCGCGTTCGCCCTGCTCGGCTTCCCGCTCGACGACGGCTGGCATCGCCTCTTCGGCCAGGACGTCACGCTCTGGGGCCCGACGCACCTCATGCTCATCGGCGGCGCCGCGATGACGCTCATCGGCATCGCGATCATCCAGGTCGAGGTCCGCCGCGCCGTGCGCATGAGCGGGATGCCCGACCGCGAGTTCGCCTGGGTCCGCCACCTGCGCCACGTCTGGCTGCCGGGCGGGCTGCTCGTCGGCATCTCGACGTTCCAGGGCGAGTTCGACTGGGGCGTCCCGCAGTTCCAGCTCATCTACCACCCGATGCTGCTCATGCTCGCCGCCGGCGTGACGCTCGTCGCCGCGCGCGTCTGGCTCGGCCCGGGCCGCGCGCTGGGCGCCGTCGCGTTCTTCATCGCGATGCGCGGCCTGCTCGCGCTGACCGTCCACGACTCGCTCGGCCAGAGCCTGCCCCATTTCCCGCTCTACATCGCCGAGGCGCTCGTCGTCGAGGGTCTCGCGCTGCTCATCGCCGTCAAGCGCCGCCCGCTCGCGTTCGGCGCCGCCGCGGGCGCGCTCATCGGCACCATCGGACTCGCCGCCGAGTGGGGCTGGTCGCACGTCTGGATGCCGATCCCGTGGCCGCAGGAGATCCTCGGCGAGACGATCGCGCTCGGCCTCGCGATGGCGATCGCCGGCTCGCTCATCGGCGCCTGGGTCGGCGCGCGACTGGGCTCCGAGCGCATCACCTACGACCCGCGGCTGCGCTGGGCCGCGCTCGCTTCGGCGTTCGCCGTCGCCGCGATGCTCGCCTTCCCGCTGGCCACCCAGTCCACGACCGACCTCAGCGCGAAGGTCACGCTGCGCGACGTCGACACCGGCGCGCAGCGCACCGCGATCGCGACGGTGACGATGAACCCGCGCGACGCGGCCGAGAACAGCACGTGGCTGACCGCCACCGCGTGGCAGGGCGGCGGCCTCGTCGTCAACCACCTGCGCGAGATCTCCCGCGGCGTCTACCGGACGACCGAGCCGATCCCGGTCTACGGCGAGTGGAAGACGATGATCCGCCTGCACAAGGGCAACTCGATCCTCGGCCTGCCGATCTACGCGCCCGCCGACGCCGCGATCCCGGCGCCGGAGGTGCCGGCCCCGGCCGCGTTCGAGCGCCCGTTCTTCTCCGACAAGGAGCTGCTGCAGCGCGAGGCCAGGACGCAGAACGCGACGATCACGTACGCCGCCTACGGCACGGTGCTCGGCTGCACGCTGCTGATCCTCATGCTGCTCGCCTGGGGCATCCACCGCGTCGGCGCCACCGCCGGCCAGCGCCGCGGCCTGCCGCCGGGAGCCGGGACGCCGCAACCGCCCGAGCCCGACGGCGCGCCGGAGCCCGAGGAGGAGGACGCCCTGCTCGTGCCGTCCGACGTCTGGCCCGCGCGCCTGCCGACGTACGCGGACCGATGAGCACGATCACCGACCTGCCGGCCCGGCCCGGCGGAGAGCCGGCGGGCGACGGCAGCGACGCGACGCGGGTGCGGATCGCGATCGTCGGCAGCGGCTTCGCCGGACTCGGCCTCGCGATCAAGCTCAAGCAGGACGGCATCGAGGACTTCGTCGTCCTCGAGCGCGCCGACGACGTCGGCGGCACGTGGCAGGCCAACACGTATCCCGGCTGCCAGTGCGACATCCCGTCGCACCTGTACTCGTTCTCCTTCGCGCCGAACCCCGGCTGGACGCGGACGTACTCGCGCCAGCCGGAGATCTGGGACTACCTGCGCGGCCTCGTCGACCGCTACGACCTGCGCGACCACATCCGCCTCGGCCACGAGCTGCGGGCCGCCGCATGGGACGAGGCGGCCGGGCGCTGGCTCGTCGAGACGTCGCGGGGATCGTGGCTGGCGCAGGTGCTCGTCGACGCCACGGGCCCGCTGAGCCACCCGCAGGTCCCCGCGATCGAGGGCCTCGACGCGTTCGAGGGCACGGTCTTCCACTCGGCCCGGTGGGACCACGACCACGTCCTCGACGGCGAGCGCGTCGCGGTCATCGGCACGGGAGCATCGGCGATCCAGTTCGTGCCGCGGATCGCCAAGCACGTCGGCCAGATGCACGTCTACCAGCGCACGGCGCCGTGGATCCTCCCCCACACCGACCGCCCGACGACGGGCTTCGAGCGCCGCCTCTACAAGCTGCTGCCCCCCGCACAGAAGGCGGTGCGCGCGAGCGTCTACTGGGCGCGCGAGAGCTTCCTGCTCGGCTTCATCAAGGACGAGCGCTTCATGCGCGGCGCCGAGCGCATCGCCGCCTCGCACCTGCGCAAGCAGGTCAGCGATCCCGCGCTGCGCAGCAGGCTCACCCCGAAGTTCCGGCTCGGCTGCAAGCGCGTGCTGCTGTCCAACCGCTGGTATCCGGCGCTCACGCGCCCCAACGTCGAGCTCGTCACGGACCCGATCCGCGAGATCCGCGGCAGCACGATCGTCTCGGCCGACGGGACCGAGCGCGAGGTCGACACGATCATCTTCGGCACCGGCTTTCACGTCACCGACCCGCCGACGACGCGGCTCGTGCGCGACCGCGACGGCGTCCTGCTGTCCGAGCGCGCGGCGGAGGGCGCGCAGGCCTACCTCGGCGCGACGATCAGCGGGCTGCCGAACTTCTTCAAGCTCATCGGGCCGAACACCGGCCTCGGCCACAACTCGATGGTCTTCATGATCGAATCCCAGCTGCGCTACGTCATGGACGCGCTGCGCGTCATGGACAAGCAGAGGATCGCGACGTTCGAGGTCCGCCCCGAGGCGATGGCCGCCTACAACGCGCAGATCCAGGCCAGGATGCCGGGCACGGTCTGGATGTCCGGCTGCGCGAGCTGGTACCTCGACGCCGACGGGCGCAACACGACGATCTGGCCCGACTTCACGTTCCGCTTCCGCCGGCGGACGAGGCGCTTCGACACGCGCGCCTACGTGCTGCGACACGGCGCCGACCTGCCCGCCGCGATGCCGGCGACGACCGCATGATGCGCCGCTCGCGCTTCGACGTCTCGGGCCGGACCGTGTTCGTCACCGGCGCCGCGCGCGGGATCGGCGCCGGGATCGCGCAGCGACTGCACGCCCGCGGCGCGAACGTCGCGCTCGTCGGCCTGGAGCCCGACCGCCTGGCGGCGCTCGCCCGGCAGCTCGGGTCGCGCGCCGCCTGGTTCGAGGCCGACGTGACCGACTACGACGCCATCGCCCTCGCCGTCGAGGGCACGGTCGCCCGCTTCGGCTCGATCGACGTCGCGATCGCCAACGCCGGCGTCCAGTTCATGGGGCGCATGGCGACGGTGCCGCGCGAGCAGTTCGAGCGCACGATCGACGTCAACCTCCTCGGCGTCTGGCGCACCGACCGCGCGGTCCTCGACGAGATCGTGCGCAACCGCGGCTACCTGCTGAACATCTCCTCGCTGAGCGCCGCCAGCCACGCGCCGCTCATGGGCGCCTACACCGCATCGAAGGCCGGCGTCGAGGCGATGACCGACTCCCTGCGCGTCGAGCTCGCCCCGAGCGGCGCGCGCGTCGGCTGCGCGTACTTCGGCTTCATCGACACCGACCTCGTGCAGGCGAGCTTCGCCCACGCCTCGACGCAGGCGCTGACCGCGCTCATGCCGCGATTCGTGTCCCAGCCGGCGCCGCTGTCGGACGCGATCGACGCGATCGAGCGCGGGGTGGAGCGCCGCTCGGCCCGCGTCTGGGCGCCGCGCTACGTCGGCGGCGCGCTGGCGCTGCGCGGCGTGCTGCAACCGCTGACGGAGTGGCGCGTGAAGGGCAGCCGCCGGCTCCCGCGGGCGCTGACGCTCGCCGACCCGCCCGCCGGCGGCGTGAGCGAGGAGCACGCGCAGCTCGGCGTCGCCGCCGAGGCGCCCGCGCTGAGCCGCGAGTAGCGGCGCTCTACCCTCGGTGGGCATGCCGAGGCAGCCCGCCACCCCCGACGAGGAGCTCATCGGCGCACAGGAGCAGGCGGTCGCCCATGAGCTCAGCGACGCGACGCGCGTCGAGCGGATGGCGCGCGAGCTCGCGATGGGCTTTCGCGAGCTCGACGGCCTGCACCGCGCCGTCTCGGTGTTCGGCACGGCGCGCTCGCGGCCCGGCACGCCCGAGTACGAGCTCGCCCGCGAGACCGGCCGCCGTCTCGGCGAGGCCGGGTTCGCGGTCATCACGGGCGGCGGCCCGGGCGCGATGGAGGCGGCCAACTGCGGGGCGCACGACGCCGGCGCGCGCTCGATCGGGTTGAAGATCGACCTCCCGTTCGAGGACGTGGGCCCGAGCCCGTGCATCGACCTCGAGCTCGATTTCCACTACTTCTTCTGCCGCAAGGTCATGTTCGTGCGCTACGCGAACGCCTTCGTGGTCCTGCCCGGCGGTTTCGGGACGCTCGACGAGCTCTTCGAGGCGCTGACGCTCATCCAGACGGAGAAGATCCGCTCGTTCCCGGTGATCCTCGTCGGCAGCGCCTACTGGTCGGGGCTCGTGACGTGGTTGCGCGAGCGGGTCGCCGCCGAGGGCAAGATCGACCTCGGCGACCTCGACCTCCTGCACGTCACCGACGACCTCGACGAGGTCGTGCGGCGCGTCGGCGAGGCCGCTGCGCAGCAGGGGGTCTGAGTCCCGCGTCGGTCAAAGCCTGCGGGAACGCGCAGCAAGCCGTGCGCGACTCCCTATTGCCCCGGATGCGCCCTCGCCAGCATGATGCCCGGGAAGCCCCCCGTGGGGATGGGGAACACCGGAGCATGAGGCACCGGGATGAACATCACAATCGGAGATTACGAAGAGCGCGTCGCACTGGAGCCGTGGGACTACGGCGGACCGGAGCACGTCCATCGCGTCCCGTACATCGCGATCGTCGACGCCGACGGCGGGGTCGTCGACGTCGAGGACGGCCTGGCCCAGCCGTTCGCGCTCGGGGGTCCGAGCGTCGCCGTCGGGCTCGGCAGCCCGCTGCGCGCCCTCCTCCTGCCGCCGCCCGCAACGGTCGGCGAGAACATGGTCCGCGTGCGGACCCTCGGCTGCACCGACATCGAGGGCGACGAGTCCTGCGGGCGCTGGCTCGGCCGGCGCCCGGGCAGCCTCCTGAAGTTCCTCATCTGCCGCCGCTACGTCTCCGTCCACGCGCAGGACGTCGCCGAGGCGCTGTGGGGTCATTCCGGCTTCGTCTCGTCGGGCACGGTGCGCCAGTGCGTCCACGAGCTGCGCGAGAAGCTCGACGCCGCGCGGCGGGCCCCCGGCGAGCAGCTCGTCGTCACGCGCCAGTGCGGCTACGCGCTCGATCCCCGCGTCACCGTCGACGCCGACGACTTCGCCGTGCACGTCCGCCGCGGGATCGCCGCGCTCGGCCGCGGGCACACGGAGATCGCGACCGTGCACCTGCGCCAGGCGGTGGCGATGTATCGCGGCGACTTCCTCGCCGACGAGCCGCAGGCCGACTGGGCCCACATGGAGCGCGAGCGCCTGCGCGAGCACATGGAGGACGCGCTCGAGGCGCTGGGAGAGCTCTACGTCGCGGCGGGCGACGGGACCGCGGCGATCTCGTGCCTGTGGCGCCTGGCGGAGATGCGCCCGTACGACATCGACGCGCACCGGCGGATGCTCGCCATCATGCTCGCGGAGGGGCGCCACAGCCATGCACAGCGCTGCCACGAGGCGTTCTGCGCGCGCCTGTGGAGGGACTTCTCGCTCACGCCGGGCTTCACGCTGACCCAGCTCACGGCCGAGCTCCGGACGCAGCAGGGGGCCCCGTCTCCGGGACCCCCTGTGCAGTCCGTCGGCTGATCGGCCTCAGCGGCCGGTGCTCGTCAGCCGAGCTTGAACAGCCCCGTCACCATCGACAGCAGGCCGTCGAGCGGGCCACCCTTCGTCAGGGGAGTCCCACCAGCGGCGTCGTCATGCGGTGCCTCGCCTCCGACGTCAGCCGGCGGCAGGAACAGGCACGCGCCGATGAGACTGTCGACCGGAAGGGCCAGCAGCGCGCCCCCGCAGTCCTTCTCATCGGTGGCGTTCGGAGCGTTGTCGCCCACGTACAGGCACAGAAGCGCGCCCGTGCCCTTGAGGAGATCCTCGAGCAGGACGAGATCTGCCTTGGTGCACGGCCCCTTCTCAGGGGGCGGCACGACGACGGGCGGCGGCTTGCAGTTGCCGTAGTCGTCCTTGCCGTACGGGCACTCGACGGGCTTCGGCTTGCACTTGCCGTCCGAGCCCATGCCGTACTGGCACTCCTCGGGCTTCGGCTTGCACTTGCCATCGGCGCCCTGGCCGTACTTGCACTCCTCGGGCTTCGGCTTGCACTTGCCCTTGCTCGTCCTTGCCGTACTTGCACTCCTTGGGCTTTGCCTTGCACTTGCCGCTGGAGTGCTTGCCGTACTTGCACTCCTTCTTCCCCTTGTCGTCCCCGCCCTTGTCCTCCGCCACGGCCGCGGCTGTGCCGAGACCCATGAACATGGCGAGGGCGAAAACCATCAGCAGAATCCTGCGCATGCAGCACCTCACTTGATCGGTCCGCGCACGATGTCAGTAAAAACCGGGGTGGCAAGGGGACCCTGACAAACTCACGCAGTTCTCACAACGAAACGGCCCTGCTCGGGTCTGCCGGGCCGCTCGCTACCCTCCGACGCCCGTGGAGTACCCGTTCGAAACGTTTACAACCCGCGAACGCGCCACCCTCGAGGGGCACGTTTCTAACCTCGACAAGCCGGTCTTCGCGCTCGTCAACCTGCCCGAGACCGTCAAGGGCGCGCTGTTCGCCCGCTACTCGCGCTACCCGGGGACGCTGCGGCGGCTGTACCTCGACGAGTTCGCCGAGTCGCTGCCTGCCGGGGCGGCGAGCTACGACAACGAGGAGGGAGCGCGCGCGGCGGACTTCTACGAGCGGATCTTCGTCGGCTACGGCGATGACTCGATCGCCCAGCTCGGCGGCGCGCACATCGCCTGCGAGTGGGTCTCCAACGTCCTGACGAAGGTCCTCCAGCGCCCGCGACTGGGGGCGTACCTCGAGCAGTCCACGCGCTACATCGCGTACGACGCCCCGATCGAGGGGACCACGCGCTACCGCTACTACCGCGACACCGAGCTCGGCCCGGAGTACGAGGCCGCGATGGACGAGATCTTCGACGTCTACGCGTCGGCCCTGCCGCGCGTGCAGGCCTGGGCCGCCGAGCGCTATCCGGCGGCGCCCGGCGAGTCCGCGGGCGCGCACGCGCGCGCGATCAAGGCCAAGGCACTGGACCTCCTGCGCGGGCTGCTGCCCGCGGCCTCGCTCTCGCACATGGGCATCTTCGCGACCGGCCAGACCTACGAGCAGCTCATCCTGCACCTCATGGCCCACCCGCTTCCCGAGGCGCGCCACTACGGCGCGATGATCCTCGAGTCCGTCCAGGCCGTGATGCCGAGCTTCGTCTCGCGCGTGCAGCGGCCCGAACGCGGGGGCGAGTGGGTCTCCTACCTGCGCACGCGCGAGCAGGCGGCCGAGCGCTGGGCGGCGCGCCTGGGCCTCGACCGCGCGCCCGGAGACGACGGCGCCGGCGGCCCGTCGGTGCGGCTGACCCATCACGACGGCGACGAGGACCAGCTGCTCGCCGCGCTGCTCTTCGAGGCCACGGCCGTCGACGAGCGCGCGACCCGCGAGGCGCTCGACGGCCTGTCCGACGACGAGCGCGGCCTGCTGCTGGCCGACCTCGTCGGCGAGCGCTCCAACCGCCGCCACCGTCCCGGCCGCGGCCTCGAGTCGCTGCGCTACCGCTTCGAGATCGTCAGCGACTACGGCGCCTTCCGCGACCTCCAGCGCCATCGGATGCTCACATGCCAGTGGCAGACGCTGACGCCCGATCTCGGTGCGGGCGTGCCCGCGGAGGTCGACGAGGCGGGCGTCGGCGACGACTTCCGCCGCGCGCTGCACGTGTCGCGCAGCGCCTACGAGCGCCTGCTCGACGTCCGGCCATGACCGCCGCGCCGCGATGTACGCGCTGTGCCTCGGCTACCGGCTGCGCTACGTCCTGGACCTCAACGCCCGCGAGGCCATGCAGCTCATCGAGCTGCGCTCCGGCCGCGAGGGCCATCCGGCCTACCGCGCCGTGGCGCACGCGATGCACGAGCGCATCGCGGCGGTCCACCCGGCCGTGGCGGCCGCGATGACGCACGTCGACCGCGAGACCGAGCCGCGCCTGGAGCGGATCGTCTCCGAGCTGCGCACGCAGGCCAAGCTCGATGCCCGCTCGCCGCAGCACACGTAGCGGCTGCGCCCGTCGCTGCTAGGGTCCGCCGCCTGGACGATTACCCGCACGAGCGGGTTTGGAACGGGACGAGGGGATTTGCCGATGCAACCCGGCGAGCGCGCGGAGCAAGCCCGCAGGCTAGGAAGCCTGGCGCTTCGCAGCGAGCGCGACGGCGACGTCCACGTCGTGGAGATCATCGGCGAGCTCGACCTCGACGGCGCGCCGCGCCTGGAGGCCGAGTTGCTGCGCGTGGAGGAGAGCGATGCGCCGTCGATCATCATCGACCTCGGCGGCCTCGAGTTCATCGACTCGACCGGGATCCGGCTGCTGCTCATGGCCGCCGAGCGCTGCAGCGAGAGCAGCCGCCTCTCGCTCCTCAAGGGCCCGCGCCAGGTCCACCGCGTCTTCGAGATCACCGATCTCGTCGAGCGGCTGCCGTTCGCGGACCTCTAACGTCCTCGTCCCTGGCCGCGACGCGTCGACCCGAGCTGCTTCATGACGTCTGGGTCGCGCAGCGTCGTGACGTCGCCGAGCTCGCGGCCCTCCGCGATGTCGCGCAGCAGCCGGCGCATGATCTTGCCCGAGCGCGTCTTGGGCAGGTCGTCGGCCCAGACGATCCGCTTCGGCCGCGCGAGCTTGCCGATCTTGCGCGCGACGTGCTCGCGGAGCTCCGCGACGAGGGCGTCGTCGCCCTCGAGCGTGCCCTCGAGCGTCACGAAGGCGCAGACCGACTGACCGGTGTCCTCGTCGGCCTGCCCGATGACGGCGGCCTCGGCGACCTTCTCGTGCGAGACGATCGCCGACTCGATCTCGGCCGTCGACATCCGGTGCCCCGAGACGTTGAGGACGTCGTCGACGCGCCCGATGACCCAGAAGTAGTCGTCTGAGTCCTGACGTGACGCGTCGCCGACGAAGTACGTCTGCGGCCCGAACTTCTCGAAGTACGTCGAGACGTAGCGCTCGTCGTCGCCGTAGAGCGTGCGCAGCATCCCGGGCCACGGCCGCGTGAGCGACAGCAGCCCCTGGGTGTCGCGGTCGACCTCGTCGCCGCCGTCGTCGACGACGCGCGCCGCGACGCCCGGAAACGGCGTCGTCGCCGAGCCGGGCTTGGTGTGCGTGATCCCCGGCAGCGGCGTGATCATGATGTTGCCGGTCTCCGTCTGCCACCACGTGTCGACGATCGGGCAGCGCTCGCCGCCGATGACGTGGTGGTACCAGACCCAGGCCTTCGGGTTGATCGGCTCGCCGACGCTGCCGAGCAGGCGCAGCGCCGAGAGGTCGTGGCGGCCGGGGTACTCCTCGCCCCACTTCATGCACGCGCGGATCGCGGTCGGCGCGGTGTAGAAGATCGTCACGCCGTAGCGCTCGCAGAGCGCCCACCAGATGTCCTTGTCGGGGTAGTCGGGGGCGCCCTCGTACATCACGGAGGTCGCGCCGTTGCAGAGCGGCCCGTAGACGATGTACGAGTGCCCGGTGATCCAGCCGACGTCGGCCGAGCACCAGTAGACGTCCTTCTCGGGCTTGAGGTCGAAGACGTACTTGTGCGTGCAGGCGACGCCCGTGAGGTAGCCGCCGGTCGTGTGGAGGATCCCCTTCGGCTTCGCCGTCGAGCCCGACGAGTAGAGGATGAAGAGCGGATGCTCGGCGTCGAGCTCCTCGGGCGCACATTCCGGCTCGGCCGCGGCCATGATCTCGTCGTAGAAGACGTCGCCGTCGCCCATCGGGCAGTCGATGCCGGTGTGGCGCACGACGATCGTCGTCTGCACGGGCATCCCGACGTCGTCGACGGCCTGCTTGATCGGCGCGGTCTTGCCCTTGCGCCGCGCGCCGTCGACGGTGATGAGCGCCTTGGCCTCGGAGACCTCCATGCGCTCCCTGACGGACTCGGGCGAGAAGCCGCCGAAGACGACGTTGTGCGGGGCGCCGATCCGCGCGCAGGCGAGCATCGCGACGACGACCTCGGGGATCATCGGCAGGAAGATCCCGACGACGTCGCCCTTCTGCACGCCCTGGTCGCGCAGCGCGTTGGCGAAGCGCTGGACCTCGGCGAGCAGGTCGGCGTACGTCACCGCCCGCTCCTCGCCCTCCTCGCCGTGCCAGTGAAACGCGACGCGGTCGCCGAGCCCGGCCTCGACATGGCGGTCGAGGCAGTTCTGCGAGGCGTTGATCTTGCCGTCGGCGAACCACTTGTAGAACGGCGGGTTGGAGTCGTCGAGCGTCTGCGCCGGCTCCTGCATCCACTGCAGCGCGCGCGCCTGGTCGGCCCACCAGCGAAGGGGGTCGGCGGCCGCGCGCTCGTAGACCTCGGGATCGCCGAGCAGCGCATCGCGGGCGAACTCCTCCGGCGGCGGGAAGGTCTCGACCTCGAGCAGCTCCTCGAGTCGGCGGGCCAGCTTCTCGTGCGTGGAAGCGTCGACGCTCACGTTGCCTTGCTCCTCTCTCGCAGCTCGATGCGGCGGATCTTTCCGGTCAGGGTCTTGGGCAGGTCGTCGACGAACTCGACGAGCCGCGGATACGCGTAGGCGGAGTGCCGATCGCGCACGAACGCGCCGATCTCCTTGCCGAGCTCGTCGCTGGGCTCGTGCCCCTTGGCGAGCACGACGAAGGCCTTGACGATGTTCCCGCGCCGCTCGTCGGGCCAGGCGACGGCGGCCGCCTCGGCGACCGCGGGGTGCTCGAGGCAGGCGGACTCGACCTCGAACGGGCCGATCCGGTAGCCGGCGGAGATGATGACGTCGTCGGCGCGGCCCTCGTACCAGACGTAGCCGTCCGCATCCTGACTGGCGGCGTCCTTCGTGTGAAACCAGTCGCCGCCGAAGGTCTCCTCGCCGGCCTCCGGGTTGTTCCAGTAGCCGAGCGGATAGTGCGGGTTGGAGCGTGCGCGCAGGCAGATCTCGCCGCGCTCGCCCTGCTCGACGGGCTGTTCGTCCTCGTCGAGGATCCGCACCTCCCAGCCGGGCATCGGCTTGCCCATCGAGCCCTCGCGGACCTCCATGAAGGGGAAGTTGCCGCAGAGCGGATAGGACTCGCTGAGGCCGTAGTAGTCGAGCACCGTCACGCCGTACTGCTCGCGAAACCAGCGGATCGCCTCCGGGTTCAGCGGCTCGCCGGCGGAGCACACGATGCGGAATCGCTGCGGGATAGCGCGTGCCGGCGTCGGAGATGCCCATCATCGAGCGGATCGCCGTCGGGGTCGCGAAGACGTTGGATGCCTCGTGGCGGGAGAGGAAATCGAGCTGCCCGTCGGGGTCGAAGCCGCCCTTGCGCTGGAGCACGAGCTGGACGGCGCCCAGGCGCCACGGCCCGATGAGCGGGCAGATGCCGGCGGCCCAGGCCCACTCGCCCATGCCGTGGAAGCGCTCGCCGTCCTGGACGTCGTGGCAGTAGACGAACTCCTCGTGGCCGAGGATGTAGCGATGGGCGTGCAGGATGCCCTTCGCGAGGCCGGTCGTGCCGGACGTGTAGTAGAGCTGGGCGGGATCGTCGGCCGCGGTGTCGACGCGCTCGAACTCGGTGTCGCCGTCGTCGAGGCCGCCGGGCTCGAGCTCGACGATCTCCGCGAGCCCCTCGACGCGCGAGCGGTTGGCGGCGTTCGTCACGACGACGCGCGCCTGCGAGTCGCCGAGCCGGTGGCGGATCCCCTCGTCCCCGTAGAGGATCGACATCGACAGCAGGATCGCGCCGGTCTTCCACGTGCCGAGGAACGCCGCCGCCGTCTCGGGCGTCGCCGGCAGCAGCATCGCGACCCGGTCGCCGCGCTGCACGCCGCGCTCGGTCAGCAGCCGCGCGAAGCGGTTGGACATGTCCTGCAGCTCGCCCCAGTGGACCTCGCGGATCGCGCCGTCGGGATCCTCGTGGATCATCGCGAGCTTGTCGCGCGGGTGCTTGTCACAGACGTCCGCGGCGATGTTGTAGCGCTCGGGCACCTGCCACGAGTGCGCGGCACACGCTTCCTCGTAGGTCATGTTTCGCACCGTACCCTCTGCGGGCGAAGATGTGCGGCGCAGGTCAGCGGCGCTTGCGCTTGCGCTTCTTCGACGAGGAGTGCGCCGGGCGCGCGGGCGCCTCGGGTGCCGGGGTCTCCGGCGGCTCGGGGCGCTTCCTGCGCGGCTTCTCGGGCTTGGCGCCCGAGCTCTCGCCCTTGCGCGCGAGGCGCTGCTCGCGCAGCTCCTGCTGGGTCGGCCACGGCTGGGCCTCGCCGGTGACCCAGGCCGGCGGCAGACCCGGAGGCCAGTAGCCGGCGAACAGCGCGCCGAGGGCGACGAGCCAGAACGCCTGGACGATCGGCAGCGAGGCGCCGAGCGGGATGATGAACAGGCCGCCGACGATGATCCCGAGCACGCCCATGAAGCGCGTCAGCAGGCCGACGCGCATGGCGTTCAGCGCGAGGAAGATGAAGGCGATCCCGAGCGCGAAGACGCCGAGCTGGCGCAGGATGCCGGCCGCGAGGGCGGTCGGCGGCAGGAGCGCGTCGCGGGCTTCCTCGCCGGTTGCCTGGGCGTCGTTGGCGAGCGAGTGCGCCTCGACGATGAAGCTGACCGAGAGGACGATCTCGCAGACGGCGACGATGCTCGCGCCGGCGATCGCGGCGACGACGACGCCGCGGCGCAGCTCGCTGCGGCGCGCCTTCGTCGAGCGGTAGAGGTGGACGAGCACGACGCCCATCGCCCCGGCGGCGAGCGCGAGCAGGACCGACACGAGGATGATCTGCGCCGCGTTGTCGTCGTACCAGAGCGCCTGGCGGACCTTCAGTCCCGGAACCGCCGGGTTCGCCGAGAGCTGCTCGCGCAGGGCGTCGAGCAGCGGGACGGTCGGCTTGTCGCTGTAGATGATCGCCGCGAGCGCGCCGCTGAGGATCGTCAGGACGCCGGCGGCGATCCCGGCGATGCCGGCCGTCTTGCGGCGCGCGGCCTCGTCGGCGAGGGTCTCGTCGGCGGTCGGCGGCACGGCGCAAGTGTATGTTGCGCTCGTGGAGATCCGTGACGTCATGACCGAGAGCGTCGTGACCGCGCAGCCCTCGGCGACGGTGCGCCAGGTGGCCGAGCTCATGCGCGAGCGCAACGTCGGCTCCGTGGTCCTCGTCGATGACACCGGGGCGCTCGCCGGCTTCGTCACCGACCGCGACCTCGCGCTGGGCGCGCTCACCGATGGCCGCGATCCGGGCGATCCCGTCGGCGCCCACGGGTCGTCGCCGGTCGTCACCGCCGAGCCGGGCATGGACGTCGAGGAGGCCGCCGAGCTCATGGTGCGCCACGGGATCCGCCGCCTGCCGATCCTCGACGGCGGCCGCCTGACGGGCATCATCACGCTCGACGACCTCGCCGCCCGCACGGGCGACCTCGAGCTCGCCCACCACATGACCGCGCAGATCACGCGCGCCGCGCTGCCCGGGTTCTACTTCCACGACCGGGGCGGGTGACGTGCTGCGAGGGTCTCCTCGCGGCCGTGCTAGCAGGTGCTAGCCCCGTGCTAGCGGTGGCTAGCAGTCTCCAACCGGACATCACGACCGACCGCGCATGCCCCGCGTGCGGCGGCGCGCTGGCACCGTGGCGGACGGTGCCGGGCTCGGACCCGGCGCTGCCCGGGCGCTACGAGCTCGCACGCTGCGCGAGCTGCGGCTCGGCGGTGACGCTCGCCCCCGCGCCGGTCGCGGCGCACGAGTCCGGCGCCTATGGCGGCGGCGCCCCGCGCGGGTCGAAGCTCGCGGCGCCGATCCTGCGCGCGTTCGCGCGGCGGCGGCTGGAGCTGCTGGCCGCAGCCGGCGCGCGGACGCCGGGGCGGCTGCTGGACGTCGGCGCCGGCCGCGGGCGCTTCGTCGCCGTAGCCCGGGCGGCCGGGTGGTACGCGCACGGGATCGAGCCCTCGCTGCGCGGGATCGAGGGGGCGCGATCGCTCGGGATCGAGCTCACGCGCGGCGGCATCGAGGACGCGGCCGTCCCGGAGGGCTCGCTGGACGCCGCGACCCTGTGGCACGTCGTCGAGCACCTCGACGAGCCGGGTCCGGCGGTCGCGCGCGTCGCGAGCTGGCTGCGCCCCGGCGGGCTGCTGCTCGTCGGCGTCCCGAACCTCGGCAGCCTGCAGGCGCGCGCCGGCGGCGGTCGCTGGTACCACCTCGACGTCCCGCGTCACCGCACGCACTTCACGGTCGCGGGGTTGCACGCGCTGCTGCGTGCCAACGGGCTGGAGCCGGTGGCGACGCACCACGTGCTGCTCGAGCACAACCCGTTCGGCTTGTGGCAGTCGGTGGTCTCGCGGGCGACGCGGGTGCCGTCCTGGCTCTACCACGCGCTGAAGCGCAACGCGTCGCTTCGGTCGCGCGATGCGCTCGTGACGCTGGTGGCGTTGCCGCTGGCGCCGGTGGCGCTGGTCGTGGAGGCTGCGTTCGGGGTGCTGGGGCGCGGTGGGACGGTGGCGGTGGTCGCGCGGCGGACGCCGGGGTGAGACCGTGCTTCGGATCGAGTCACCCCGGCGCCAGCAGCGCCACGGCGGCGCCGACGACGTCGCCGTCGACCAGCCGCGCAGCCCCCGGCACGAGCGAAGCTCCCGCGTCGGCGGCCGCGACGACGTGCGACTCGGACGCCGGCCCGGTGACGAACGCCACCGGCACCCCCACCGCGCGCAGCTCGCGCCGCGACGGCGACCAGCTCGCGAGCCCGGCGTAGTCGGCGAAGAAGCCGCGGTGCCACTCACGCGCGCGGGGCTCGTCGGCGCCGTCCCCGAGCCAGGCCAGCACCGCGGCCTGCGGCCCGCCCTCGCGCAGCGCGCCCTCGAGCAGCTCGCGCTGCGCGGCAAGCGCCTCGGTCGCCGCGGGCACGAACGCGAAGAGCGGCACGTCGGCGAGCACGGCCCCCGTCGCGAGATCGGGCCGGCGCACGAGCAGCTCGAGCGCGACGAGCGCCCCGAAGCCCTCGCCGACGAGCAGCGCCGGCGCCGCGTCGAGGCCCTCGAGCACGGCCGTCGCGTCCTGCGACTGCTCCTGGACCGTCGTGGCGACGTACGGCTCGGGCGCGCCGCTGCGCGCGTAGCCGCGGCGGTCGAAGGCGATCGCCCGCGCGCCCGCGGCCTCGAGCGACTCCAGCGGCTCCGACCACGACCGCGAATCGGACGCCATGCCGTGGATGACGAGGACCGGCCGGCCGCCGCCGCGCTCGTCGTAGTGCAGCGCGACCCCCGCGCCCTCGATCACCGGCATGCCCGCGAGCGTAGCCTCCCGGGCCTGTACGATGGGTCGATGGAAGGCTTCGGAGGACTCTTCGGCGACCCCGAGGAGCTGTCGCGCAAGATGGCCGAGTTCGCGGAGCAGATGCAGGCGCAGCAGG
Organism: uncultured Actinomycetes bacterium; assembly: GCA_963830085.1. GTDB lineage: Bacteria > Actinomycetota > Thermoleophilia > Solirubrobacterales > Solirubrobacteraceae > CADCVQ01. The sequence goes on from CAWHLF010000017.1 coordinate 188,708, forward strand.
GCCTCGTCTGGGCCGACAACGCGATCAAGCTCGCGGTCGAGATGACCGTCGCGGCGATCAACCGCGTGAACATCCAGGGGACGATCGAGCAACAGGCCGAGCAGATCCGCTCGGTCATGGCCACGGTCTTTCCCGACGCCGTCGCGCTCGTGCGCGAGGCTCGCAGCGGCCTTCAGTAGGCCTCGCCCCCGGCCGCGGCCCGCTCGCGGTCGCGCTCGGCCTGCCCGAGCCGGATCGCCTCCTTGAACGAGCGGATCCGGAAGATCCCGAGCAGCGCCGCGAAGCCGACCGCGATCGTCGTCACCGCGATGACGATCTGCTGGCCGACCGAGTAGGCCGCGACCGTCGCGCCCGAGGCCGCCCCCGCGAAGACCTTCACGAGCAGCGCCTGCTGCACCCCCGCCCCGCCCGGCGTGAACGGGACGACCGCCGCGACCGCGTTGACGCCGAGGACGAGCAGGACGTTGCGCACCGAGCCGCCGACGTTGAAGGCCTCCAGCAGCATCCAGAAGGCGAAGAAGCGAAAGATCCAGCCGGCGAACTGCCACGCGAAGACCTCGCGCAGGTAGCGCCGGCGGTCGGAGAGGATCGTCAGGCCCTGGCGCACGCGTGCCCAGAACGCCTTCACCCGCTGTGAGAGCACCGCGATGCCGACGAGCGCACCGACCGCCAGCGCCGTGAGCACGAAGAGCGTGAAGCGCGGGTGGCCGGCGAAGAACGACAGGTCGAAGGCGTTGAGCTTCGCGAAGTCCGGCGGCTTGGGGAAGACGCCCTGGCTGAAGGCGAAGGTCAGGATGAAGATCGCCATGAAGGCGTCGAAGATCGCCTCGACGCAGATCGCGGCGCCGACGGCCGGATACGTCGCGTGCGGGATCGACTGCTTGACGAGGAAGAGCTTGATGACGTCGCCGCCGCGCGCCGGGATGACGTTGTTGAACCCGTAGGCGGCGATGTACGCGCCCCAGATGCGCCGGAAGGCGATCGGCTCGGACGGGTAGGCGGCCTGCAGCGTGTGGAAGAACGCGCGCGCTCGCAGGGTCAGGTAGATGACGAACGCGATGGCCCCGATGATCAGCGGGCCCCAGCCGACGCGCGACAGCGAGTCGAAGAACGAGCCGACCGCATCGAAGAACGAGCCGATGGACGCGTGGACGGGCACTCGGCTCAAGACTACGGACGCTCACAGATCGCAGAGGTGCTGCCGATAGGAGCACCACGATGACCGCGATCGCCCCCCCTGCGCCGGCCCTGCCGCGCCTCGGCATGCTCTCCCGCCTCGGCGACGAGGCGCTCGCCAACCGCGCCGCCGCCGGCAGCACCGCGGCCTTCACCGCCCTCTACGAGCGCTACCACGGACCCCTGCTCGGCTACTGCCGCTCGATCCTCCTCAACGACGAGGACGCCCACGACGCGACCCAGAACGCGCTCGAGAACGCCCTGCGCAGCCTCCCCCGGCGCGAGCCTGGCCGCCCGCTGAAGCCCTGGCTCTACCGGATCGCCCACAACGAGGCGATCAACATCGTCCGCCGCCGCCGCCCGCATGCCGAGCTCACCGAGCTCGACGAGCCGTCGGTGCCCGGCCCCGAGGTCGACTCCGAGCACCGCGTCCGCCTCGCCCAGCTCGTCGACGACCTGCGCGGGCTGCCCGAGCGCCAGCGCGGCGCGCTCGTCATGCGCGAGCTCAGCGGCCTGAGCTACGACGACATCGCGCTTGCCCTCGGCGTCTCCAACGAGGCCGCCCGCCGCGCCGTGTTCGACGCCCGCAGCGCCCTGCACGAGGCCGTCGACGGCCGCGCCACGGAGTGCGTCAGCGTCCGCCACTGCATCTCCGACGGCGACCGCCGCCGCCTGCGCGGCCGCAGCATCCGCGCCCACCTGCGCTCCTGCGACGACTGCGCCTCCTTCCAGCGCGCGATCGGAGCGCGCAGCGCCGACCTCCACCTCCTCGGCCCCTGGCTCTCGGGCGCCGCGATCGCGAACTTCATCGGCGGCGGCGCGCTCATCGCCGCCGGCGGCGGCGCGGCGACCGCGACGGTCGCCGGCTGGAGCAGCATGCCGGTCTTCCTCAAGGGCGTGACCGTCGCAGCGGTGGTCGCGACCGCCGGCGGCGCCGCAGCGGAGATCAAGCACGTCACGAAGCCCGACAGCCCCGCCGCGCAGGCCCAGGCCGCGCGCAAGGCGGCGGCCGCGAGCTCGCCGACGGCGCCCGCGCTGAAGCCCGCCGCGATGCGCACGGCCGTCAGCCGGCCGCGGCGCGCGAGCGTGACGTCGAGCCGTGGCGGGCTGCGCTCGGACTCCAGCGCCCCGAAGGCGATCGCCGAGCGCGCCGAGAAGGTCGCCACGCCGGTGACGGCGGCGCCCGTCGCGGTCGCGCCGGCCCCGGCCGCGCCAGCAACAGCAGCCGCAGGCTCAGAAGGAGAACGTCGCGACGCCGAAGGCGCCCGTGAAGACGGCGATCACGCAGCTGACGGACATCCGCCAGCAGGTCATGAACGTCATCCAGCAGGCCCAGGGGATCGCCGCCGCCGGCACCGCGGGCGCGCTGCAGGCGGCCAACGACCTCCTCGACAGCACGCTCGGCTCCCTGCGGCCGACGATCGACCGCGTCCTGGCGATGGTCGGGCTCTCGCTGCCCGAGACGACGAGCGCGCCCGCGCAGACCACGACCTCCGCCCCGACGAGCTCGCTGCCGACCACGATTCTGCAGCCGGTCCAGTCGGTCCTCGACGGCGTGGACTCGATGCTGTCGAAGCTCTTCGGCCGCACCTCCGGTTGAGCGCCAACGCGCCAACTACGAACTTCTCCGCAAGTACCCCATCACAACAGGCGACGGATCGCGTGGTAGGGACAGACAACACACGAAAAGGCAAACCCGTCGCGAGACGGGGGCGCAAAACCAGGGGCCTCACGCAGGCCGCCCAGTTGCCGAAGGGGGCATAAACCCACATGTCACAGCACCGTCGTCTCGTCGCCATAGTCGCGACGCTCGCCGCATCTCGTTGCGGTCCCCGCCACCGCCACGGCGAAGTCCTCGGACTCCGTCAAGCGCCCGACCAAGCGTCACCGTCCAGACGCAGGTCTAGAAGGCCAAGAAGTCGGTCAAGCGCCTGAAGAAGGCCGTCAAGGCCGGCAAGAGCTCGGTCGCCAAGCGCGAGCTGAAGAACGCCCGTTCGCAGACCGCCGCCGCCGCGCGCTCCGCCAAGAAGATGGCCTACTCCGCTTCTTCTGACTCGCAGGAGGTCGCCGCCACGCAGGCGCTCGCCCTCGCGGGCACGCAGTACGACACCCTCCTCGAGACGATCACCGCGCTCGTCGACGAGATCAGCGGCCAGGCTCAGGCGCTCATCGCCCAGGCGATCTCGCCGAGCATCGCCGGCAAGACGCAGATCGTGACGATGCTCACCGAGATGCTCACGAAGCTTCCGGCCGAGATCCAGCCGGTCGTCGCCTCGCTCATCACGGCGCTGTCGGTCGGCGACGCGACCGAGGTCGTCAACCTCGACGACGCTGCCGAGAACAGCGGCCTGCCGCTGAACATCAGCTCGATCGTCACCCAGTGCCTCGCGCATGGCGACGTCCGCCATCGAGGGCGCCTTCGGGATGATCCAGTCCACGATCCTCCCGATGCTCCCGGCGGTCGCTCAGGCCCCGCTGGCCTCGATCCTCGACATGGTCACGTCGACCGTCGGCACGATCATCCCGAGCGTGCTCAGCACGGTCACGGGCCTCATCGACTCGGTCCTGGGCTCGCTGCCGTTCGTCGGCAACGCCTCCGCGACCGGCGGGCGGCCTGTTCGGCGGCCTCCTCGGCGGCATCCTCGGCGGCGGCAGCTCGGAGACGGTTCCGGGTGGCATCGGCTCGATGATCACGAACATGCTCAGCGGCCTGTTCGGCGGCGGCACCTCGGCTCCGGCCGGCGGCACCACCGGCGGCATCGGCGGCATCATCGGCAGCGTCACGGGAATGATCGACGGCCTCCTCGGCGGCCTGCTCGGCGGTCTGGTTCCCGCCACATAAGCCACAACGGAGGGCCCTCGGGCAACTCGATGCGCTCCGTCACGGAGAACCCGTGACGGACGTAGAAATCGACGTTGCCCTCCTTGGAGCACTCGAGGTAGGCCCCCACACCGTCGGAATCGCAGCGTTGCAGGACGGGACCCAGCAGGGCGGAGCCAATGCCTCCGCCCTGCTGTTCTCGTTGTGTGCCGATGCACCGACAGGTAGTAGTGCGGCTCGACCGGATGGCGGCGCTCGATCTCGCGCACGGCCGCCGTCGTGCGCACGATCCGCGGCAGCAGGACCGGCAGCATCGGCAGGAGCATGAGCGACTGGCGCAGGTCCTCGCGCCAGCGCCCGGGCTTCGCCCACAGCGCGGCGCCCGAGAGCTCCGGCGTCGTGAACATGAGCTCCTGGCTTGCGAGCTGGCGCAGCCGGATCGCGAAGAAGCGGCGCGCGTGCTCCATCCGCTTGGCGGCGTTCGGATAGAACCAGGCCGTCACCGGATCGTCGTAGAACGCGCCCGCGAGCACGGCCGCGAGCGGGCCGTAGTCGTCCTTGCGTGCGAGACGCACGCTCACATGCGTGCCGATGACCACCGGCTGCTGAGTGTACGGCGGCCCGCCGGGGCTCAGTCCAGCAGCTCGAGCGCCCGCTCCACCGGGCGCGCGAGCAGCGCGCGGTCGCCGCGAACGACGATCGGGCGCTGCAGGAGCCGGGGGTGCTCGGCCATGAGCGCGATGAGCTCGTCGTCGCTCGCGCCCGCGCCGTCGAGCAGCCCGAGCTCGGCGACGAGCGGCTCGCGCGTGCGCAGCACGTCGCGCGGCCCGAGCTCGGCCTTGGCCAGCAGCCCGCGGATCTCGTCCTCCGTCAGCCCGGTCTCGTGGTACTCGACGCCCTCGTACTCGACGCCGTTGGCGGCGAGCAGCGCCGAGAGCTTCTGGCAGGTCGAGCACCTGCGCACCTCGTAGACGGTCAGGTCGGCCATCGCGTCCATGCAGGCTACTGACGACCGGTACCCGATGCCGATGACGCTGCCATGCCCTGGATCCGTCGCCCCGGCCTCACCTCGCTGCTCCTGCTCGCGCTGCTCGCGATCGCCCCCGCCACCGCGAACGCTGCGAAGTCGTCGAAGCTCAAGGGCACGGTCGTCGGCGCCCCCTACGTCGCGAGCGGATCGACCACCGCGGTCCCGGTGCTCATCTCCAAGCAGAGCGCCAAGGACGCGGGCCTGAAGTCGCCCGTCGGCGTCGTCATCCTGCGCCGCCGCGGGCAGGTCGGCGACGCCCGAGGGCCCGGTCCTCCCCGGCCGGTTGCGCCTCGGCGATCGCTGGAAGGGCAGCGCGACGATCTCGAGGTCCGCCCGCAAGGACGTCTACACGCGGATCTCGCTGAAGAAGATCACCGTCTACAAGCGCTCGAAGACGCTCTCGACCGACGAGCTCGAGACGCTCGTCGCGCAGACGCAGATCGACCTCGCCCAGCCTGCAGAGCTTCGTCCGCAACCTCGCGAACACGACGACCGCCGGCTTCTCCGCGCTGCGCGCCGACGTCGCGGGGCTGCGCGCCGACCTCGCGTCGCTGCGCCTCGACCTCACGGCCGTGCGCTCGCAGGTCGCGTCGCTGTCCGATGCGCTGACCGTCTCGCAGGCCGCGCTGAAGACCCGCGTCGACGCGATCGACGGCGACCTCACCGGCCTGCACGGGACCGTGGACACCGTGCTCGGGCGCACGCAGCTCGTCGAGGACCGCCTCGACGCGATCGACGCGAGCCTCGCCCAGATCACGGCGGCGCTGGCCGCGCTGCAGGCGAGCCTGACGGGCCTCGGCACGACGGTCGGCGACCTCGCCGCGGACCTCGCGAGCCTCACGGCGCGGGTCGGCGACGCCGAGGCGCTCATCGCCGCGCTCTCGCCGGGCAGCATCACCGGCGCGCTCGCCGACATCCTCACGCTCCAGGGCCAGATCACCGGCCTCACCGGCGACCTCAGCACCGTCGCGACCGGCCTCACCGGGCTGACCGGCACCGTCGCGACGCTGTCGGGCGAGGTGACCGGGATCGCCGGCGACGTCACGACCGCCGTCTCGACGCTCACCGGGCGCCTCGACACGCTCGACACGACGGTCCTCTCGCTGACGTCGAGCCTCAACGGGCTGGCCACGACGGTCACCGGCCTCGGCGGCGGGCTCACCGCGCTCGGCACGACCGTCGGCGGGCTGACGACATCGGTCGGCGACCTGACCGCCGACATCCTCGACCTCGGCGTCACCGACGCCACGCTGACGGCGAGCCTCGCGACGCTGTCGGGCGCTGTCACAGGGATCGGCACGACCGTCGGCGGGCTGACGACCACCGTCACGGGCCTGACGTCCGACATCGCCGATCTCGGCGCCGTCGACACCGTCCTGCAGGGCCAGATCGGCGCCGTCGACACGACCGTCGACGGCCTGGCGACGAGCCTCGGCACGCTCGCGGGCCGCGTCACGACCGCCGAGGGCGCGCTGACGACCGCCGGCACGGCGCTCGCCGCGCTCGGCGTCGCCGACGACGCCCTCCAGAGCCAGCTCGACGCGCTCGACGCGACCCTCACGACCGTCGGCACGACCGTCGGCGGCCTGACGACGCAGCTCGGCGACGCCGAGGACACGATCGCGACGCTCCAGGGCGATCTCGCGAGCACGACGACGAGCCTCACCGCGCAGATCACGACGCTCTCCGGCGGCCTCGCGACGACGAACGCGACGGTGTCGGCGCTCGGCACGACGGTCAGCGGCCTCGGCACGACGGTCACGGGGCTGAGCTCCAGCGTCTCGACGCTCAACACGACGGTCTACGGCGCGAGTGGCCTCGTCCACGACGTCGCCGGCCTCTGCGGCCTGACGGTCCTCGGAATCCCGCTCGGCACCGGCTGCTAGCGCGCCCGGCTCGCCGCCCTTGCGGGCACGCATCACAGATCTACTACACTGTGACGCAGATTTCCTAGTCAGGCATTTCGGAAGGAGACCCACCCCACATGGGCAGAACCATCGGTATCGACCTGGGCACCACCAACTCCTGCATGGCCGTGCTGGAGGGTGGAGAGCCCACCGTCATCGAGAACTCGGAGGGCGGTCGCACGACCCCCTCGGTCGTCGCCTTCGCGCAATCCGGCGAGCGCCTCGTCGGCACCGTCGCCAAGCGCCAGGCGGTCACGAACCCGCAGAACACGATCTTCTCCATCAAGCGCTTCATGGGCCGCAAGGAGGCCGAGGTCCGCGAGGAGGAGTCGATCGTCCCCTACAAGGTCGTCTCCGGTCCCAACGGCGACGCCCGCGTCGATGCCGGCGGCAAGCAGCACACGCCGCCCGAGATCAGCGCGATGATCCTCCAGAAGCTCAAGGCCGACGCCGAGGCCTACCTCGGCGACACCGTCGACGGCGCGGTCATCACCGTGCCGGCGTACTTCAACGACGACCAGCGCCAGGCGACGAAGGACGCCGGCAAGGTCGCCGGCCTCGACGTCAAGCGGATCATCAACGAGCCGACGGCCGCCGCGCTCGCGTACGGCCTGGACAAGGAGTCCGACCAGACGATCCTCGTCTTCGACCTCGGCGGCGGCACGTTCGACGTGTCCGTGCTCGAGATCGGCGACGGCGTCTTCGAGGTCAAGTCGACCGCGGGTGACAACCACCTCGGCGGCGACAACTTCGACAAGGCGATCGTCGACTGGCTCGCGTCGGAGTTCAAGCGCGACCAGGGCATCGACCTCAAGAACGACCCGATGGCCCTCCAGCGCCTCTACGAGGCCGCCGAGAAGGCGAAGATCGAGCTCTCGACGGCGCAGGAGTCGCAGATCAACCTGCCGTTCATCACCGCCGACACCTCGGGTCCGAAGCACCTCGACGTGCGCCTCACCCGCGCGAAGCTCAACGAGCTCACGAGCACGCTGCTCGACCGCGTGGTCGCCCCCGTGCGCCAGGCCCTGGATGACGCCAAGGACAAGGGCGCCGCGAAGATCGACCACGTCGTCCTCGTCGGCGGCATGACCCGCATGCCGGCCGTCCAGGAGAAGGTCAAGGACCTCACCGGCAAGGAGCCGCACCGCGGCGTCAACCCGGACGAGGTCGTCGCGATCGGCGCCGCGATCCAGGCCGGCGTGCTCGCCGGCGACGTCAAGGACGTCCTGCTGCTCGACGTGACCCCGCTGACGCTGGGCATCGAGACCAAGGGCGGCGTCATGACGAAGCTCATCGAGCGCAACACGACGATCCCGACCCGCAAGGGCGAGGTCTTCTCGACCGCCGAGGACAACCAGCCCTCGGTCGAGATCCACGTCCTCCAGGGCGAGCGCGAGATGGCGAGCTACAACAAGTCGCTCGGCAAGTTCCAGCTCACCGGCATCCCGCCGGCGCCGCGCGGCATCCCGCAGGTCGAGGTCGCCTTCGACATCGACGCCAACGGCATCCTCAACGTGTCCGCGAAGGACCTGGGCACCGGCAAGGAGCAGAAGATCGAGATCAAGTCGGGCTCCGGCCTGTCGGACGACGAGATCAAGCGGATGGTCTCCGACGCCGAGACGCACGCCGACGACGACCGCCGCCTGCGCGAGCTCGCCGAGGCGCGCAACGGCGCCGAGAACGCGGCCTACCAGGCCGAGCGCCAGCTCAAGGACCTCGCGGACAACATCGACGAGTCCTCCAAGACGGAGATCGAGGGTCTCATCAAGGACCTCCGTGACTCGCTGCAGTCCGAGGACGCCGACGAGCTGCGCCGCAAGACCGAGGCGCTGCAGACCTCGTTCCACAAGGTGTCCGAGGCGATGTACGAGAAGGCCCGCGCCGCCGGCGAGCAGTCCGCCAACGGCAGCGCCGACGGCGACGGCGCGGAGGCGTCCTCCGACGACGACGACGTCGTCGACGCCGAGGTCGTCGAGGAAGACACGACGACGAATCCGCGCTAGCCCGTGACCACGGACGAGCATCCCATCGAGGAGCAGGCGGCGCCCGGCCCAGGCCCGGCGCCGCCGCCCGCCGAGCCCGCGCTCGAGCCCGAGCCCGTCGCCGCGGAGCCCGCGGCCGCCGAGCCCGAGCCCGAGCCGGACCCCGCGGTCCTGCGCGAGCGCGCGGCGAAGGCCGACGAGTACCTCGCGCTCGCGCAGCGCACGCAGGCGGACTTCGAGAACTACCGCAAGCGGATGGTGCGCGACGTCAGGGCCGCCGAGGCGCGCGGCATGGGACGCCTCGCGAAGGAGCTGCTGCCGGCGATCGACAACCTCGAGCGGGCGGTCGCCGCGCTCGAGGCCGCCGACGACGAGCACCGGCTCACCGACGGCATCCGGCTCGTGACCGCCGAGCTGACGGCGGCGCTCGGGCGCACCGGCATCGAGGGCTACGCCGCCAAGGGCGAGCGCTTCGACCCGGTTCGCCACGAGGCCGTCGCGCAGCACGCGGTCGAGGGCACGGAGGCGGGCACGATCGTCGAGGTCCTGCAGTCGGGCTACCGCCTGCACGACGCGATCCTGCGCCCCGCCCGGGTGATCGTCGCCGGCTGAGCGCGAGGACCATGGCCCAAGACCACTACAAGGTGCTCGGCGTCGGCAAGAAGGCGACGGCCGACGAGATCAAGAAGGCGTACCGCAAGCTCGCGCGCCAGTACCACCCCGACAAGAACCCGGGCGACGCGAAGGCCGAGGCGCGCTTCAAGGAGATCTCGCTCGCGCACGACGTCCTCGGCGACCCCGAGAAGCGCAAGGAGTACGACCGCGCGCTCGCCAACCCGTTCTCGGGCGCCGGGCGCGGCGGCGGCGCCTCGCAGCCCGGCTTCGACGCGGGCGGCTTCGGCGACATCCTCTCCGACCTCTTCGGCCAGGCCACCCGCGGCCGTGGCGGCGCCGGGGGGGCCCGTCCGCGCTCCGAGCGCGGTCGCGACCTCGAGGCCGAGGTCTCGATCGGCTTCGAGCAGGCGATCAACGGCGCGCAGGTCCCGATCTCCGTGCCGACCTACGAGCGCTGCGGGACGTGCGGCGGGACCGGCGCCAAGCCCGGCACCGCTCCGACCGTCTGCCCGAAGTGCCAGGGCCGCGGCATCGAGTCCGAGGGCCAGGGCCTGTTCTCGATCTCGCAGCCGTGCTCGCGCTGCGGCGGCGCCGGGACGGTCATCGAGGAGCCCTGCCCGACGTGCAAGGGCGCCGGCCGCAACCGGACCGTCAAGCGCTACCGGGTCAACATCCCGGCGGGCGTCAAGGACGGCAGCCGCATCCGCCTCGCCGGCAAGGGCGAGCCGGGCCGCAACGGCGGGCCCGACGGCGACCTCTTCGTCGTCACCCGCGTCGACGACTCGCCGGTGTTCGCGCGCAAGGGCGAGAACGTCGAGGTCGAGGTCCCGCTGACGCTTCCGGAGGCGCTGCGCGGCGCCGAGATCGAGGTGCCGACGCTCGACGGCCGCAAGAAGCTCCGCGTTCCCGCGGGCACGCGGCCCGGCAGCGTCCAGCGCCTGCGCGGCGAGGGGCCCAAGCGCCTGGGCAAGGCCGGCCGCGGCGACATCCACTACCGCTTCGTGCTCGACCTGCCCGACAAGCTCACGGCCGAGCAGGAGGCCGCGGTCGACGACCTCGCGAAGGTCTTCAACGGCAACCCGCGGGCGAGGCTCTTCTCGTGACGACGCGGCGGCGGACCACCACACGGATCGAGGTGTCCTCCGACCGCGGCGTCTTCATGATCTCGGTGGCCGCCGAGCTCGCCGACATGCACCCGCAGACGCTGCGGATGTACGAGCAGCGCGGGCTCATCGAGCCCAAGCGCTCGCCGAAGGGCACGCGGCTGTACTCGCACGAGGATGTCGAGCGCCTGCGCCGCATCCAGCAGATGACGGCCGAGCTCGGCCTCAACCTCGCCGGCGTCGAGAAGGTCCTCGAGCTCGAGGAGCAGCTCGAGCGCATGCGGCGGCGCGTCGCCGCGCTCGAGCGCCGGCGCGACGAGCTGCAGTCCGAGATCCAGGCCCTCGAGGGCCGGCGCGAGCAGGTGCGCGCGGACATCGTCCGCTATGAGGCGGGCGCGGGCTCCGCGCTCGTGCGCGCGAAGGACATCAAGCCGTTCACGATCCCGATCGAGCGCCCGGCCGACCGCGACTAGCGCGGCGAAAAATCGGTCCGTTTTCCCTGCTCGGCGGTAGCTGCGCCGTGACTACACTCAGCGCGAGGTAGCTTGGACAAGGAGGTCGAGCGTCGTGACCATCGGGAGTCGGCAGGGGAGGCGGATCGGGCGCTCGCGGACCTGCGCGCCGATGGCCAGGCGGGCCGTCACGGGCATCGTCCCGGGCGACCACGTGTGTGCGACGTTCGGCTCCGACGACGAGCAGCGGGCGCTCGTCGGGCGCTACGCGCGCCAGGCGCTGCGGCGCAACGAGCGCTTCCTGTACTTCGCCCACCGCAGCGACGAGTCGACGGTCCGCGCGTACCTCGCCGCGGAGGGCATCGACGTCGACGCCGGGCTCGCGCTCGGGCAGATCGAGATCCGGCGGATCGAGCACGATCGCCGTCGCATCGATCCCGAGGCGCTCGTCGCCGCGCTGCAGCGCGACCGGCTCGCCGCGCGGCGCGACGGCTACAGCGCGCTCTGCGCCACCGCCGAGATGAGCTGGGTGCTGTCGCGGCCGGCCGAGATCGACGCGGCCGTGCGCTACGAGTGCGACGTCGACGCGGTCTTCGCCGCCGCCGACATCGCCGGCCTGTGCCAGTACGACCGCCGCGTCTTCGAGCCCGCGACGCTCGACACGCTCGTCGCGACGCACGACTTCCGGCTCTGCACCGGGCCGCACGTCACGACGACGGCGCGCCGGCGCATCAGCGTGACCGAGCATCCCGATGGCCGCATCGCCCTCGCGGGCGAGCTCGACATCGACTCCTCGGCGTACGTCGCGGCGCGCCTGGAGGCCGTCGAGGGCGACGGCGACCTCGTCGTCGAGACCTCCGGCCTGGCGTTCGCCGACATCTCCGGCTGCCGCGCGCTCGTCCGAGTCGCCGAGCGGCTCGCCGCCGAGCGGCGGATCGTCCTGCGCGACCCCAACCCCGCGCTCGTGCAGGTGCTGGAGCTCTGCGGCTGGTCGGGCGACGACCGGTTCGTCCTGGCGTGAGCTGAGCACCGACGGCGCGCACGGAAGGCTGCACGAGCGGCCCTTGAAGACCAAATCTGAGTGGGCTACACTCAGATCCATGCAAGCCGACAGGTTCACGATCAAGACCCAGGAGGCCCTGCAGGCGGCGCTCGCGATCGCTCCCGCCCGGCGCCACGCGCAGGTCACTCCCATCCATCTTCTCGCCGCGCTGCTCGACCAGGAGGGCGGCCTCGTCGTGCCGGTCCTCGGGAAGATCGGCGTCTCCGCCGACGCCCTGCGCCGCGACGTCGACGCGGCCCTCGGCGAGCTGCCGACGCTCGCCAGCGAGGCCGAGCCCACGACCTCCCCCGAGCTCATCGCCGTCCTGCGCGCCGCCGAGCGCGAGATGCGCGACCTCAAGGACGAGTACGTCTCCGTCGAGCACGTCCTGCTCGCGCTCGCCAAGGACGACGGCCCCGCCGGCACGGCGCTGCGCGCCGCCGGCGCGACCCGCGAGCGGCTCCTGCAGGCGATCGCCGACGTGCGCGGCTCGCACCGCGTCACCGACCAGTCGCCCGAGGAGAAGATGCAGGCGCTCGAGAAGTACGGGCGCGACCTCACCGAGGCCGCCCGCGACGGCGACCTCGACCCCGTCATCGGCCGCGACGACGAGATCCGCCGCGTCATCCAGGTCCTCAGCCGCCGCACGAAGAACAACCCCGTCCTCATCGGCGAGCCGGGCGTCGGCAAGACCGCGATCGTCGAGGGCCTCGCCCAGCGGATCGTCAGCGGCGACATCCCCGAGTCGCTGCGCGACCGGCGCGTCATCAGCCTCGACATCGGCTCCCTGCTCGCCGGCTCGAAGTACCGCGGCGAGTTCGAGGAGCGCCTGAAGGCCGTCCTCAAGGAGGTCTCCGACGAGCGCGGCCAGGTCGTGCTCTTCCTCGACGAGCTGCACACGATCGTCGGCGCCGGCGCCGCCGAGGGCGCCGTCGACGCCGCGAACCTCCTGAAGCCGATGCTCGCCCGCGGACAGCTGCGCGCCGTCGGCGCGACGACGCTCGACGAGTACCGCAAGCACATCGAGAAGGACGCCGCGCTCGAGCGCCGCTTCCAGCCGGTCCTCGTCGGCGAGCCGTCCGTCGAGGACACGATCGCGATCCTCCGCGGCCTCAAGGAGCGCTACGAGGTCCACCACCACGTCCGCATCCAGGACGCCGCGACGATCGCCGCCGCGACCCTGAGCCACCGCTACATCGCCGACCGCTTCCTGCCCGACAAGGCGATCGACCTCATCGACGAGGCCGCCTCGCGCCTGCGGATCGAGATCGACTCGATGCCCGAGGAGATCGACGAGCTGCGCCGCCGCGCGATGCAGCTCGAGATCGAGCTGACGTCGCTGCAGAAGGAGCGCGACGACGCGTCGAAGGCGCGCCGCGAGGCGCTCGAGCGCGAGCTCGCCGAGCTCCAGGAGCAGAGCGCCGGGATGACCGCCCAGTGGCAGGCCGAGAAGGCGAAGATCACGGCCGTCAGCGACCTCAAGGAGCGCCTCGAGGCGGCCCACCGCGAGGCCGAGCGCGCCGAGCGCGAGGCCGACCTCCAGCGCGCCGCCGAGCTGCGCTACGGCGAGATCCCCGAGCTCGAGCGCGAGCTCGCCGAGGCCGAGCAGCGCTCCGACGGCAACACCGGCTTCCTCAAGGAGGAGGTCACGCCCGAGGACGTCGCCGAGGTCGTCGCGCGCTGGACGCACATCCCGGTCAGCCGGATGCTCGAGGGCGAGGTCGCCAAGCTCATCCACATGGAGGAGCGCCTGCACCAGCGCGTCATCGGCCAGGACGAGGCCGTCGGCGCGGTCGCCAACGCGCTGCGCCGCTCGCGCGCCGGGCTGTCGGATCCCGACCGCCCGATCGGCTCGTTCCTCTTCCTCGGCCCGACGGGCGTCGGCAAGACCGAGCTCGCCCGCGCGCTGGCGGAGTTCATGTTCGACACCCAGGACGCGATGGTCCGCATCGACATGTCCGAGTACATGGAGAAGCACTCCGTCGCGCGGCTCGTCGGCGCGCCTCCGGGCTACGTCGGCTACGAGGAGGGCGGCCAGCTCACCGAGGCGGTCCGCCGCCGGCCCTACGGCGTCGTGCTGCTCGACGAGGTCGAGAAGGCGCACCCCGACGTCTTCAACGCGCTCCTGCAGGTCATGGACGACGGTCGCCTGACCGACGGCCAGGGCCGGACGGTGAGCTTCAAGAACGTCGTGCTCATCATGACCTCGAACATCGCGGGCGGGCGCGAGGGCGCGGAGCTGCACTTCCGGCCCGAGTTCATCAACCGCCTCGACGACATCGTCGAGTTCGACGTCCTCGACCGCTCGCAGATCGGCGAGATCGTCGCGCTGCAGACGCGCCGCGTCATCGATCGCCTCGCCGAGCGCGGGATCGCGATCGAGCTCACCCCCGAGGCGCGCGAGCTGCTCGGCGACCTCGGCTACGACCCGGTCTACGGCGCGCGGCCGCTGAAGCGCGTCATCCAGAAGCGGCTCGTCGACCCGCTCGCGCTGGCGATGCTCCAGGGCGACTTCGCCGAGGGCGACACGGTGCTCGTCGGCGCCGCCGACGGCGAGCTCGTGCTCGTCAAGGCGACGGTCTCCGAGGACGTCGCGGCGTAGGCTCTGGCGGGCGCCCGATGAGTTTCGGGACGCCGCCCGGTCTACGTCACATGAGCTCCCAGCCACCCCTTGCGATCGAAGCCACGGGTCTCGTCAAGTCGTTTGGCGAGACGCGCGCCGTCGACGGCGTCGATCTCGTCGTCCGCAGCGGCACCGTGTACGGCGTGCTCGGCCCCAACGGCGCCGGCAAGACGACGACGATCCGGATGCTCGCAACCCTGCTGCGCCCCGATGGCGGCGAGGCGCGCGTGCTCGGCCACGACGTCGTCGACGAGGCCCGGCAGGTGCGCGAGCTCGTCAGCCTCACCGGCCAGCTGGCGTCCGTCGACGAGGACCTCACCGGCAACGAGAACCTCGTCCTGCTCGGGCTGCTGCTCGGGCTGCGCCGCTCGGCGGCGAAGGTCCGCGCGGCCGAGCTGCTGGCCGCGTTCGGGCTGACCGATGCCGCCGGCCGGCTCGTCAAGAACTACTCGGGCGGCATGCGGCGGCGCCTGGACATCGCCGCGAGCATCGTCGTCACGCCACAGCTCATGTTCCTCGACGAGCCGACGACGGGCCTGGACCCGCGCTCGCGCAACCAGGTGTGGGACATCGTCCGCACGCTCGTCGCCGAGGGGACGACGATCCTGCTCTGCACGCAGTACCTCGAGGAGGCCGACCAGCTCTGCGACCGGATCGCGGTGATCGACCGCGGCAAGGTCATCGCCGAGGGCACGCCGGCGGAGCTCAAGGCGTCGGTCGGCTCGGGCGCGCTCCGCGTGCGGCTGCTCGACCCCGAGCAGCGCCCGCAGGCGGCGGCGGTGCTCGAGCGCGCGCTCGGCGGCGAGGTCGGCCTCGAGCCCGATCCGGCCGCACTGTCGGCGCAATGCGCCGACGCCGACCGCGCCGCGGAGGCCGTCGCCGAGCTCGCCCGTTCCGACGTGCGGATCGCCGGCTTCACGCTCGGCCAGCCGAGCCTCGACGAGGTCTTCCTGGCGCTGACCGGACACACCGCCGACGAGCGGACCGGCGACCCGCGAGAGGAGCGGGCGGCATGAGCACCGAGACGACCACCCGCGACGCCGCGACGCCCGCCACGGAGGAGGCCGCGCTGCGCTCGGCGCTCGCCTCGACGCCGCGGCCGCCGCCTGCGAGCGCCGGCCAGGCCGTGCTCGCCTTCGCCTGGCGCGGGATGCTGAAGGTCAAGCACGTCCCCGAGCAGCTGCTCGACGTGACGATCACGCCGGTGATGTTCGTGCTGATGTTCACCTACCTCTTCGGCGGCGCGATCGCGGGCTCGACCGGCGCCTACCTCGACTACATCCTGCCCGGCCTGCTCGTCATGTCGGTGCTGTTCGTGACGGTCTACTCGGGCGTCGCGCTGAACACGGATCTCACCAAGGGCGTCGTCGACCGCTTCCGCTCGCTGCCGGTCTGGCGCCCCGCGCCGCTCGTCGGCGCGCTCGTCGGCGACACCGCGCGCTACCTCATCGGCGGGACGGTGATCATGGTGCTCGGCGTCGCGCTCGGCTTCCGGCCGGACGCCGGGTTCGGCGGCGTCGTCGCGGCGATGGCGCTCGTGACCGTCTTCGCGTTCGGCCTGTCATGGGTCTTCACGACGCTCGGGCTGCTCATGCGCTCGCCGAACGCGGTGATGAACGCCGGCTTCATGGCGATCTTCCCGCTGACGTTCCTCTCGAACGTCTTCGTCGAGCCCGAGACGCTGCCCGCCGGGTTGCAGGAGTTCGTCGAGGTCAACCCGATCTCGATCCTCGCGACGGCCTCGCGCGGGCTCATGCACGGCGGCGCCGAGACGACCGACATCGTCATCGTCCTCGTGACCGCGGCTGCGCTGACGGCGATCTTCGCCCCGCTGACGACGCGGCTGTACCGCCGGGGCTGACAGCGCCGCGGCGTCGTCGTCAGCCGGGTCCGGCGAGATCCCAGACGGGCTCGTCGCCGGGGTCCGGCTCGTAGACGCAGAACGTCCCGGTCTTGATCTCGGTGCCCAGGCGCCGCCCGAGCCGCGCGTCGTGCTCGGAGATGCGCTTCAGCGCCGTGCGGATCGCGCGCGTGACGTTCACGCGGGCACGCTCGGCGTCCGAGCCGGTCTTGCGGTCGCGGCCGCCGAGGCCGACGGCGCCCGCGAGCTCGCGCGCGACGAACGCGAACTCGTCCCGCGCGGCCGCGGCGCGCTCGGGATCGTTGAAGGACTCGGCCTCGTCGATCACCTCCTGCAGCTCGTCGAGCCGGATGCGGTAGGCGGTCTTCGCCTGGCTGTCGAGGATCGGCCCGGAGTCGTCGGTGCCGCGCGCGCGGATCTCGAGCCCCGCGCCGATCGCCACCGCGGGCTCGGCCTCCCCGCGCACCCCCGACCCGCCGACGAGGTCGAGCGCATGGAACTCGACGTGCGGCGCCGCGAGCAGGCGCGCGACGTGCGTCAGCCCCTTGGCGTCGCGCAGCTGGATCTGGCTGTCCGGCGGCCCGATCGTCCAGATGTCGCCGCGGCGATAGAACGCCCAGGGCCCGAGCACCGCCGAGCCGATGGGCGCCGGCAGCGGCCGCGCCGGCGCCTGCCTGACGGCCTCGGCCGGGCCCGGCCCGCCGAGCTCCGGCCGCCGCGCCAGCGCGAGCCCCTCGTCGCGCAGCTCGCGAGCCCGCGCGACGCTGGTCGCGTCGCCCGCGCGCTCGAGGGCGTCGGCGAGCTCGAGCCGGATCGCGGCGACCATCGGCTCGGCGCCCCAGCGGCGCGACATCGCCAGCGCGTGCTCGAGATGTGCGATGGCGACGTCCAGCCGCCCCGCCGTCGCCGCGGCGACGCCGGCGTAGCGGGCGACCGGCCCGAGGCAGATCGCCGCGCGCCCGGCGATGACCGCGCGGTCGACGTAGGGCTCGAGCAGCTCGCCGAGCTCGCCGGTGCGCTCCGCGTCGCCGATCCGGGCCCCGGCGCGCACGAGGAACGCGACCGTCGCGAGCCATTCGGCGTCGCGCGGGATCTCCGCCATCCCGCCGGCGCAGAGCGACTCGAACGCCCGCCGCGCGTCCTCCGTGTGACCGAGCATCGCCTGGGCGAACGTCGCCGCCGCGCGCCACACCGGCGCGGCCGGGTAGCGGCGGCCGAACTCGGCGAGGCTCTGGGCGACCTCCCCGAGCCTGCCCTGCTCGGTGCGCAGCCCGAGCAGCTGCACGGCGTAGAGCTGGGCGGCGTTCTGCGGCTGCGTCCCGCGCCCGACCTCGAAGGCCTCGTCGGCGAGGCGCTCGGCGTCCTCCAGGCGACCCTCGAGCAGCGCCCGCGAGGCCTGGAAGAGCGGCACGTACCAGAGGTGCAGCGGGTCGCGAAGCTCGGCCGCGAGGCGCGAGTGGACGGCGAGCTCCATGTCTGCCTGCACCCAGTCGCCGAGCTCCATGAGGCTCACGGCCCGCCAGACGTGCCCGCGCAGGACGAGCTCGCGGTCGCGCACCTCCTCGCCGAGCGCCACGACATCGCTTGCGATCTGCAGCCGCTCGGCCGAGTTCTCGGGCTCCCAGAGCGTGATGAAGCGGGCGCTCAGCGTCGACGCCAGCGTGCTGCGATCGCCGATCCGGCGTGCCATCGCGACCGCCTGCGCGCCGAGCTCGTCGCGCTCGCCGGTGCGATCGGAGAAGTACAGCTCGGTCGCCATGCGGCCCAGGACGCGCGCGAGCAGCGGCCCGTCCTGCTCGCCGAGGGCGTCGCGCGCCTCGACGAGCAGCGCGAGCAGCCCGTCGTCGACGCGGCCGAACTCGAAGCCGCCCATCCCGGCGCCGTAGCCCAGCGCGGCGCGCGCGAGCCGCTCGGGCGCGTCGAGCTTGCGCGCGAGCCCGGCCGCGCGCATGAACGTCTCGCGCGCCAGCGCCGTCGACCCTGCGCGGCTCTGCGCGGTCCCGAGCGCGAGCATGAGGTCGCAGCGGCGCGGGACGTCGGCGCGCTCCTGCAGGCCGTACGCCTGCAGGGCGCGCTGGAAATGATGCGACGCCTCCTCGTAGGCGACGAGCGACATCGCGCGCTCTCCCGCCCGCACCGAGTAGTCGATCGCGCGGGCCGGCTCGCCGGCCGTCGCGGCGACGAAGAAGTGGTGCGCGAGCTCCGCGACGTGCGGCTCGGGGTCGGCGGCGTAGAGCTCCTCGAGGGCCCGGCCGACCGCTGCGTGCAGGAGCCCGCGCCGCTGCGGTCCGAGGTCGTCGTAGAGCGTCTCGCGGATGAGGCCGTGCGAGAAGGCGTAGACCCCGAACGACGATGGTCGCTCGACGATGACGCCGCTGCCGACGGCCTCGCCGAGCGCGAGGTCGAGCTCGTTGGCGTCGAGGTCGCAGACGCGCTGGAGCGTGTCGAGGCGGAACTCGCGGCCGATGACGGCGGCCGTCAGCAGGAGCACGCGGGTGCGGTCGGGCAGCGGCTCGAGGCGGTGGCGGATCGTCTCGCGGACGCCGTCGGGGATCCGGACGGTCGCGACCTGCGCGGCGTCGTCGAGGCGCCCCTCGGCGCTGAGCAGCCGCACGACCTCGTCGATGAAGAACGGGTTGCCCTCGGTCGCGAGGTGGATCGCGCGCAGGACGCGGTCGGGCGGGCGCCGGCCCACGACGCGCTCGACGACCTCGCCGACGTCGCGCTCGCGCAGGCCCCGGAGCGGCAGGCGCTGGCCGTGGCGGATGATGTCGCCGAGCGTCGCCGCGAGCTGCGGATCCAGGCGCGCCTCGGCCTCGCGGTACGTGCCGATGACGAGGATCGGGGAGTCGCGCAGGTGGACCGCGAGGAAGCCGAGCAGCAGCAGCGACGGGTGATCGGCGCCGTGCAGGTCGTCGAGGACGAGCACGAGCGGGCCCTGCGCGGCGGCGGTGCGCAGCAGCGACGTGATCGCGTCGAAGAGCTGGAAGCGGGCCGCGTCGGAGTCGGCGGGGCCGGCCTCGGCGCCCGCCGGCGCGCCGGAGCTCGAGGCCACCGGCGCGACGAGGCCCGGGATGACGCGCGTCAGGCGGCCGGCAGCCTCGGGGCCGAGCGCGTGCAGGGCGGGCGCGAGGTCGCGCTCGGACGCCAGCCGGCGCACGATCCGCAGCCACGGCCAGTACGCGGGCGCGCCGCCCCCGTCCCACGCGCGCCCCCAGAGCACGCTCGCGCCGCGCTCGACGGCCTCGGCGCCGATCGCGTCGGCGAGCGCGGTCTTGCCGACACCCGGGTCGCCCGCGACCATGAACAGGCCGCCGCGACCGCTCAGCGCACCTTCGAGTCCGTTCCGAAGTTCGGCAAGCTCGCGCTCACGTCCCACCAACTTCCCCGTGTGAGCCACAGGCGTCAGTGTAAGTGTGAGCCCGCGTCACCCGTTGCGGGTGAAGACCTCGACCGGCTTGCGCACCCAGGGCGTCGTCCGCCTGCTCGTCGCGCGCTCGTAGCGGCTGACCGTGTCGAACTGCAGGATCCAGGTGCCCCGCTGGGGGGTGAACGGGAAGAGCCGGCGCTCCTTCGTCCGGCGGATGACCCCGCAGGTCCCGCGGACGTTGCCGAGGCGCACGGTGCGCCGCACCTTCCCGGTCGAGCGGCGGACGTAGTGCAGGTAGACCGTCGCGCCCTGGCGCCTGAGGCCGAACCCGAAGACGCTGAAGCGCACCCGCAGGCGCCGCGGGTCGCCCGATCCGGGCGAGAAGTCGGCGAAGACCTTCGTGACCCGGTAGCGCGTCGCGGCGGAGTTCAGGGCGTCGGTCGCGGTGAGGTTGAAGACGCCCTCCTCGGAGCCGCCGGGCAGCTCGTCGGTCGGGAACTTGCGCTGGAAGGCGCCGTTGGCGTCGGTCTGCGCGCTGCCGAGGGGCCGGCCCTCCTTGGACACCGTCACCGTGCTGAGCGGGGCGTAGCCGGCGCCGTTGAGGACGACGTCCTGGCCCTCCTGGTAGCAGCGGGTGTCGGTCTCGAGGGTCGCGGCGCGACGCCGAGGGCACGGCGGCGAGCGTCATCGCGACGGTCAGCGCGAGTGTCGTTCGCCGGGGCTTCATCGCATTCGACGGTAGCGGATCACCGAACGCCCCTGCGCGGGTATCGGATACAACGTTTGCGCACGCCACGCTTCGACCGCCGGGAGGCGCCATGCCGACGTATCTCATGTTCGCGACCCTGTCGCCCGAAGGGGTGCAGACGATCAAGAACAACCCGCAGCGCATCAAGGAGGTCAACCGCGAGGTCGAGCAGCTCGGGGCGAAGGTCATGATGCAGTGGGGCACGCTGGGGCGCTTCGATTTCGTCAGCGTCGTCGAGGCCCCCGACGAGGCGACGATGGCTCGCGTCTCGCTCGAGCTCGGCTCGCGCGGGACCGCGAAGTACGAGACGCTGCCGGCGATCCCGATCGACGACTTCATCGCCGCGATCTGATGGCCCGGGGCGGCGACCGCCGGTGACGCGGGTCCTCGTCGTCGGCGCGGGCGGTCGCGAGCACGCGCTCGTGCGCGCGCTGAAGCGGTCCGCGGGCGCGCCGGAGATCATCTGCGCGCCGGGCAATCCCGGGATCGCCGCGGACGCGCTGCTCGTCGACGTCGTCGTCGACGACATCCCCGGCCTCGTCGCGGCCGCCGCGGGCTGCGACCTCGTGGTCGTGGGCCCCGAGGCGCCGCTCGTCGCCGGGCTCGTCGACGAGCTCGCCGCCCGCGGCATCCCCGCGTTCGGGCCGTCCGCCGATGCCGCCCGCCTCGAAGGATCCAAGACGTTCGCCAAGGAGGTCATGGAGGCCGCCGGCGTGCCGACCGCGGCCTGGACGGCGGTCGACGACGTCGAGGCCGGGATGGCGGCGATCGAGTCCTATCCCGTCGTCCTGAAGTTCGACGGCCTGGCCGCCGGCAAGGGCGTCGTCATCGCGGTCGACGAGGACCAGGCGCGGGCGGCGCTCGAGGACTTCCTCGTCGCGCGGCGCTTCGGCGCGGGCCAGGTCGTCGTCGAGGAGCACCTCGAGGGCGAGGAGCTCTCGCTGCTGGCGCTCTGCGACGGCGAGCGGGCGCTGCCGATGGCGCCGGCGCAGGACTACAAGCGCATCTTCGACGGCGACGAGGGGCCGAACACCGGCGGGATGGGCTCCTACTCGCCGGTGGCGGGCGTCGATCCGCAGCGCGCCGCGGAGATCGCGGCGGCCGTCCACCAGCCGGTCGTCGACCTCCTGCGCGAGCGCGGGACCCCCTTCCACGGCGTGCTGTACGCCGGGATCATGCTCACCGCCGGCGGACCGAAGGTGCTCGAGTACAACGTCCGCTTCGGCGATCCCGAGACCCAGGCGGTGCTGCCGCGGCTGCGCTCGGACCTGCTCGAGCTGCTGACCGCGGCGTCCGTCCCCGGCGGCCTGCGCGACGCCGAGCTCGAGTTCGGCGAGGACTGGGCCGTGACGCTCGTGCTCGCGAGCGCCGGCTACCCGTCCTCCTCGTCGATCGGGGACGTCATCACCGGCCTCGGCGACGCCGGCGAGGGGATCGAGGTCACGCACGCCGGCACCGCGCGCCGCGAGGACGGGGAGATCGTGACCGCCGGCGGGCGCGTGCTGAACGTCACGGCGCTCGGCCCCACGCCGTCGTCCGCCCGCGACGCCGCATATGCTGCGGCCGAGCACATCGACTTCGCAGGGCGGCAGATGCGCACCGACATCGCCCTGCGCGCCGTGGAGAGGGTGGGCGGATGAGCGAGCAGGCACAACCGGTGACCGAGACCGAGGTCGCCGTCGCACTGGAGGAGATCGGCGAGGCCGTGCCGCTCGTCGGGATCATCATGGGCTCCAAGAGCGACATGGACGTCATGGACGGCGCCGCGAGCGTCCTGCGCGAGGCCGACGTCCTCCACGAGGTGCGCGTCATGTCCGCGCACCGCCAGCCCGACCTCGTCGCCGAGTACTGCGCCAACGCCCGCATCCGCGGCCTGCGCGTCATCGTCGCCGGCGCCGGGCTGTCCGCTGCGCTGCCGGGCGTCGCCGCCGCCCACACGGACCTGCCGGTCATCGGCGTGCCGCTGTCCAGCCGCCTGTCGGCGATGGGCGGCCTCGACGCGATCCTCTCCGTCGTGCAGATGCCGCCGGGCGTGCCGGTCGCGTCGGTGGGCCTCGACAACGCGAAGAACGCGGGGCACCTGGCGTTGCGGATCCTCCGCGCGTGATCGCCCGCTACACACGGCCCGACATGGGCGCGCTGTGGACCGACGAGGCGCGGATGGAGGCCTGGCGGCGCGTCGAGGTCGCCGCCAGCGAGGAGATGGAGGGTCCGACGCCGGACGACCTCGAGGCGATCCGCGCCGCGACGTTCACCGTCGACGCCGTCCAGGAGCGCGAGCGCATCACCGACCACGACGTCGCGGCGTTCGTCGACGTGCTCAGCGAGTCGGCCGGCCCCGCCGGGCGCTGGATCCACTTCGGCCTGACCTCCAGCGACGTGCTCGACACGGCCACGGCGATCCAGCTGCGGGCGGCCGGGGAGATCGTCCTCGCGGGCGCGCGCGAGCTCGCCGGCGCGCTGGCCGAGCGCGCGCGCGAGCACGTCGACACCGTCTGCGTCGGGCGCACGCACGGCGTCCACGCCGAGCCGACGACGTTCGGGATCAAGCTCGCGGGCTTCGCGATGGAGGCGCGGCGCAACGCCGACCGGCTGCAGCGCGCCTTCGCCCAGGTCAGCGTCGGCGCGATCTCCGGCGCCGTCGGCACGTACTCGGCGACGGCGCCCGAGTTCGAGGAGCGCGTGCTCGGCCGGCTGGGCCTCGAGCGCGAGCCGGTCTCGACGCAGGTCGTCGCCCGCGACCGCCACGCCGAGCTGCTGCAGGCGATCGCGCTGGCCGGAGCGGGCCTCGAGCGCCTGGCGACGGAGATCCGCCACCTCCAGCGCACCGAGGTGCGCGAGGTCGAGGAGCCGTTTCGCACGGGCGCCCAGAAGGGCTCGAGCGCGATGCCGCACAAGCGCAACCCGATCACGACCGAGCGCATCACCGGCCTCGCGCGGGTCCTGCGCGGCAACGCGAGCGCGGCCGTCGAGAACGTCGCGCTCTGGCACGAGCGCGACATCTCGCACTCCGGCGCCGAGCGCGTGATCCTGCCCGACTCGACGATCCTGCTCGACTACCTCCAGCACCTCGCGATCCGCGTCGTGCGCGGGATGGTCGTCCACGCCGACCGGATGCGCGAGAACCTCGACATCACCTACGGGGCGCTCTTCTCCCAGCGCGTGCTGCTCGCGCTCGTCGAGGCCGGGATGCAGCGCGACGAGGCCTACCGGATCGTGCAGGAGGCGGCCCAGCAGGCGTGGGATGAGCGCGTGCCGCTGCGCGAGCTGCTCGCCGAGCGCCCGGAGCTCGGCCTCGACCTCGACGAGATCTTCGACCTCGGGCACTACACGAAGCACGCGGCCGAGATCGTCGGGCGCCTCGACGCCTGACGATCGCCGAGCCCGTTGCTAGCCTGCGGACAGTGACCACCGCCCTCGCCGACCTGCCCCTCGTCGCCTCCGGCAAGGTGCGCGAGATGTACGACCTGGGCGACCGGCTGCTCATGGTCGCCAGCGACCGGATCTCGACCTACGACGTCGTCCACCCGACGCCGATCCCCGACAAGGGCAAGGTCCTCACCGGCCTCTCGACGTTCTGGTTCGAGCAGACCGGCGACATCGTCCCCAACCACCTCGTCTCGACGACCGAGGACGTGCCCGGCGAGGCGCGCGGACGGGCGCTGTCGGTCCGCAAGCTCGAGATGCTGCCGGTCGAGTGCGTCGTGCGCGGGTACCTCACCGGCTCGGGCTGGAAGGACTACCAG
This sequence comes from uncultured Actinomycetes bacterium, assembly GCA_963830085.1. Classification (GTDB taxonomy): domain Bacteria; phylum Actinomycetota; class Thermoleophilia; order Solirubrobacterales; family Solirubrobacteraceae; genus CADCVQ01. Next base: position 213,184 of record CAWHLF010000017.1, read on the forward strand.
GCGACCGGCGCCGTCGCCGGGATCACGCTGCCCGAGGGCCTGCGCGACTCCGAGAAGCTGCCCGAGCCGATCTTCACGCCCTCGACGAAGGCCGACGTCGGCCACGACGAGACGATCGACTTCGACCAGGCCGCCGAGATCGTCGGCGACCGCGCGGTCATGGAGGAGCTGCGCGACCTGTCGATCGCGCTGTACTCCTTCGCCGCCGACCACGCCGCGTCGCGCGGGGTCATCCTCGCCGACACGAAGTTCGAGTTCGGCCGCGACGCCGACGGCGTCCTGCGCGTCGGCGACGAGGTGCTGACGCCCGACTCGTCGCGCTTCTGGCCCGCCGACACGTACGAGGTCGGGCGCCCGCAGCCGAGCTTCGACAAGCAGTACGTCCGCGACTGGGCCTCCGGCACCGGCTGGGACAAGAAGCCGCCGGCGCCGGCGATCCCCGACGACGTCGTCGCGGGCACGCGGCAGCGCTACATCGACGCCTACGAGCGGATCACCGGGCAGTCCTTCGACGTCTGGCTGGACAGCGTGAAGCCGTGACCGTCCACGCGCGCGTGCTCGTGCGGCCGAAGGCCGGGATCCTCGACCCGCAGGGCGTCGCCGTCGAGCGCGCGCTGCCGGCGCTCGGCTTCGAGGGCGTGGCGAACGTCCACGTCGGCCGCCTCATCGAGCTCGACATCGAGGATCCGGGCCAGCTCGAGGCGATGTGCGAGAAGCTCCTCGCCAACCCGCTGATCGAGGACTACGAGATCCTCGAGTCCCCGCCGTCCTGACGCAGTGAAGTTCGGCGTCATCCGCTTCCCGGGCTCGTGTGACGAGGTCGATGCCGTGCTGGCCTGCGAGCGCGTGCCGGGCGCGACGGCGCAGCTGCTCTGGCACGGGGACCGCGACCTGCACGGCGTCGACGCCGTCGTCGTGCCGGGCGGGTTCTCCTACGGCGACTACCTGCGGGTCGGCGCGATCGCCCGCTTCTCGCCGGTCATGGAGTCCGTCATCGCGTTCTCACGCGCAGGCGGGCTCGTGCTCGGGATCTGCAACGGCTTCCAGGTCCTCTGCGAGGCGGGGCTGCTGCCCGGCGCGCTGCTGCCGAACATCGAGCGGCGCTTCATCTGCCGCCAGGTCAACCTCGAGGTCGTGCAGGCCTCGATGCCCTTCACCGCCGACTGCTCCCCCGGCGAGCTGCTCTCGATCCCGGTGAAGCACACGACCGGCCGCTACTACGCGCCACCCGAGCAGCTGGAGCGCCTCGAGGCACATGGGCAGATCATCCTGAGATACGCCCGCGACGGCAATCCCAACGGCTCGTCGAACGACATCGCCGGCGTGCGCAACGCGGCCGGCAACGTCTTCGGGCTCATGCCCCACCCCGAGCACGCCGTCGACCCGCTCACGGGCTCGACCGACGGGCTGAAGATCTTCTCCTCGATGGCCCATGCCCACGGTTGACGCCGCCGTCGCGCTCGGGCTGACGCCGGCCGAGTTCGACCTCATCAAGACCGAGCTCGGCCGCGAGCCCAACGAGGTCGAGCTCGCGGTCTTCTCGCTCATGTGGAGCGAGCACTGCGCCTACAAGCACTCCAAGAAGCTCCTGCGCACGCTGCCGACCGAGGGGCCGCGCCTGGCGCTCGGGCCGGGCGAGAACGCCGGCGCCGTCACCGTCGGCGACGGCTGGGTCGTCGCGTTCAAGGTCGAGTCGCACAACCACCCGTCGGCGGTCGAGCCCTTCCAGGGCGCGGCGACCGGCGTCGGCGGCATCCTGCGCGACATCTTCGCGATCGGCGCGCGCCCGATCGCGGTGCTCGACTCGCTGCGCTTCGGCGAGCCCGACAGCGCCCGCTCGCGCTACCTCCTCGACCACGCCGTCGGCGGGATCGGCCACTACGGCAACTCGATCGGGGTGCCGACGATCGGCGGCGAGGTCTACTTCGAGGGCCCGTACGAGCAGAACTGCCTCGTCAACGCGATGGCGCTCGGGCTCGCGCGCGGCGACGCGCTTGATCCGCAGCGCCGCGACCGGCACCGGCAACGCGCTCGTGCTCTTCGGCGCGTCGACCGGCCGCGACGGGATCGGCGGCGCGTCGGTGCTCGCCTCGGCCGAGCTCGGCGAGGCCGACGCCGACAAGCGCCCGACGGTCCAGGTCGGCGACCCGTTCGCCGAGAAGAAGGTCATGGAGTGCTCGCTGGAGCTGCTCGAGCGCGGGCTGCTCGTCGCGCTCCAGGATCTCGGCGCCGCCGGCCTGTCGTCGTCGAGCGCCGAGATGGCGTCCAAGGGCGAGGTCGGCCTCGACATCGACGTCTCGCTCGTGCCGCTGCGCGAGGAGGGCATGGCGGCCTGGGAGATCATGGTCTCCGAGTCCCAGGAGCGGATGCTCTGCGTCGTCGAGCCCTCCAAGCTCGACGAGGTCCTCGCGATCTGCGAGAAGTGGGAGGTCGGCGGGACGGCGATCGGCACGGTCACCGACACGCGCGCGCTGCGCGTCTTCACCGGCGACGAGCTCGTCGGCGACATGCCGGTGCCCGCGCTCGTCGACGACTGCCCGCTCTACGACCTCTCGCCCGAGCGGCCGTCGGAGCCGCTGTACCCCGCCCCGCCGCGCGCGCTGCCAGTTGAGACGAGCGAGCCGCGAGAGCTCCTCCTCGCGCTGCTGGCGTCGCCGAACATCGCCTCGCGGCTGCCGCTCTTTCAGCAGTACGACTCGATCGTCCAGTCGCGCACGGTGCGCCGGCCCGAGCAGGCCGACGCCGCCGTCCTCGCGCTGCCGGGCGGCGGCGCGATCGCGGTGTCGATCGACGGCTCCGGCCGGCGCGTCGCCTGCGACCCCTACACCGGCACGGTCGAGGCCGTGCTCGAGTGCACGGCGAACCTCGCCTGCACGGGCGCCGAGCCGCTCGGGCTCACGAACTGCCTGAACTTCGGCAATCCCGAGAAGCCGCACATCGCCTGGCAGCTCACGGAGGCGATCCGCGGCCTCGCGGATGCCTGCCGCGCGCTCGACGTCCCGGTCGTCGGCGGCAACGTCTCGCTCTACAACGAGAGCGGCGGCGGGCCGATCTACCCGACGCCGGTCGTCGGCATGGTCGGCGAGCTGCCCGACGCCGCGCGGGCCGGGCGCTCGGGCTTCGCGCGCGAGGGCGACGCCGTCGGCCTCGCCGGCCCCTTCCGGCCGCGCCTGGCGGGCTCGGAGCTCGCGAAGCTCCGCGGCGACGAGCTGCCCGACGGCCTGGAGGCGATCGACATCGCCGCGCTGCGGAGCGCCCAGGAGGCGATCCGCGACGCCGTCCGCGACGGCTCGCTGACGAGCGCGCACGACGTCTCCGAGGGCGGCTTCCTCGTCGCGGTCGCCGAGTCCTGCCTCGCCGGCGACATCGGCGCGACGCTCGACCTCGGGGCGGTGGACGGCGCCGAGGAGCTCGACCGGATCCTCTTCGGCGAGTCGCCCGGCGCGGGGTTCGTCGTCTCCGGCCCCGAGGACGCGCTGCGGCGGCTCGCGGAGCGCGTCGAGCTCGACATCTTCGGCACGGTCGGCGGCGACGCGCTGGACGTCACGAGCGGCGACGTTCGCATCACGGCGGCGCTCGACGAGCTGCGCGGCGCCCACGGCGCGCTCGCGGCGCTGTTTGACTGACGCCCTGCGGGCGGTTCAGCCCGTCGCGTCCTGCTGGTCGCGCGCCGCGTCGGCGGCGCGGCGCCGGCGGCGCCTGCCGTCCGTTCGCGGCTGCGGCTCCAGCGACGTGCGGCGCATGCGCCGGAAGGCCGCCTCGCGACGGTCGCTGCGACCGGCCATGACGCACAGCGCGACGACCATCCCGGCGACGGCGAACCACACGGCGACGAGCGCGAGGACGAGCCAGAGGCTCATCGCGTGATCCGCGCGCACGCCGCGACCCGGCGATGCTGCCGACCGACCTCGATGCCCCTGAGCATGGCCTTCCCCTTACCCCGCGGCGCGCGTCCCGGCGGCCGCCTCGGTGCCAGCCGTCCCGGGTAGCGTAGCTGCGCCGGAGCGGTCGGTGCTCCGTTTTCCAGAAGACTTTCTCGGAGGGTGCGGCAGCCGGCCCGGTGCGTCCGCCGGCCTCCCATCGGTTCGCGGCCGAACGCCAGGCTATCCTTGACGGAGTGACGACACTCGATGAGCGCGAAGGACCGCGGGACGAGTGCGGGGTCTTCGGGATCCATGCTCCCGGTCACGAGGTCTCCCGCCTGGCGTACTTCGCCTTGTACGCCCTCCAGCACCGCGGTCAGGAATCCGCCGGCATCGCCGCCGCGGACATCGGCGGGCACATCATGACGCTGCGCGAGCTCGGCCTCGTCAACCAGGTCTTCGACGAGCAGAAGCTCCGCGCGCTCGGCGGCGACATGGCGGTCGGCCACGTCCGCTACTCGACGACCGGCTCCAACGGCTGGGACAACGCCCAGCCCGTCCACCGCTCCGACCGCCGCGAGCTCGCCCTCGGCCACAACGGCAACCTCATCAACGCCGTCGAGCTTCACGGCGAGCTGCGCGAGCGCGGCCTGCGCTTCCGCTCGACGTCGGACTCGGAGATCATCGCCGCCTTGCTGGCCGCACACGAGGCCGAGCGCATCGAGGACGCCGTCTGCGAGGTCCTGCCGCGCCTGCAGGGCGCGTTCTCGACGGTCCTCATGACGAAGGACACGCTCGTCGCCTTCCGCGACCCGGCGGGGCTGCGCCCGCTCGTGCTCGGCCGCATCGACGATCACTACTGCGTCGCGAGCGAATCCTGCGCCCTGGACATCATCGGCGCCGAGCTCGTGCGCGACGTCCGCCCCGGCGAGTTGGTCTGGATGGACGAGGAGGGGCTGCACTCGCGCCAGATCGTCGAGGGCGCGCGCGAGGCCTTCTGCATCTTCGAGTACATCTACTTCGCCCGTCCCGACTCGCGGATGAACGGCGACGTGCTGCAGGCGGCGCGCGGGCGGATGGGCGAGATCCTCGCCCGCGAGGCGCCGGCGCCGAACGCCGAGCTCGTCATCCCGGTCCCGGACTCCGGCGCGCCCGCCGCGCGCGGCTACGCCCGCGCCAGCGGCCTGCCGCAGGACGACGGCCTCATCAAGAACCGCTACGTCGGGCGCACGTTCATCGAGCCCGGCCAGGAGCTGCGCAAGCACGGCCTGCGGATGAAGTTCAACCCGCTGCCGGAGATCGTCGGCGGCAAGTCGATCGTCGTCGTCGACGACTCGATCGTCCGCGGCAACACGACGCGCCAGATCGTCCAGATGCTCCGCGACGCGGGCGCGATCGAGGTCCACATGCGGATCTCCGCGCCGCCGATCAAGCATCCGTGCCACTACGGCATCGACATGTCGACGCGCGAGGAGATGATCGCGCACGAGCGGACGGTCGAGGAGGTCGCCGAGGAGCTCGGCTGCGACTCGCTCGCCTACCTCTCGCTCGCCGGCGTCTACGAGGCGGTGCGCGGCGACAGCAACCGCCATTGCGACGCGTGCTTCAGCGGCCGCTATCCCCTCGAGGGGACCGCCGAGGCCAACGGCAAGTACGCGCTCGAGCTCCCGCTCCTCAGGGCGTAGGGCAGCGTCGCCTTCATCGTCCGCGTCTGCGGGCCTTCGACCTTCAGGCGGATGCGAACGCCGCGGTGGGTCGCGATCCAGCGCCGCGCGCGGTGCGTCAGCGGGAAGCGCAGCCGCACGATGCCCTCCGACCAGCGGATGACGCGGGCGCGCGGCAGCCGGTGCTTCGCGTAGAAGTTCGTCAGGCGGGCGACCCCCTTGACGAGGCAGGCGCGCGGGCAGAGAACGGGGACCTCGACCTGCTGGCCCACGCGCACCGCCGGGACGTAGCGCGACGAGCCGCTGGCAGCGCTGCGGACGGCGATCGCGGGCTTGGCCGCCGCCGCCGGGGCGGCCGGGCGGTCGGTCCCCGGGCCGTCGGTCGTGAAGGACCAGCGGTGCGAGAAGCGCTTGGCGCCGACCGCCGCGGCGACCGTCGCCGTGTACGTCGCTCCCGGCCGCAGCGGCTCGCGCGGGATGAGCTGCGCGCCGACCGGCAGGTAGCCCTCGAGGCCGGCCGTCGTGTTGTCGGCGACCGCGAGGGCCACGGGGCCGCTCGGTCCGGTCAGCGAGGCGCTCGTGACGTTCGCCGAATCGTTGATGCCGACATCGGGGCCGTCGAAGAGCACGTAGAGGTAGGGGCCGGTCTCGGTCCCCGGCGCGATGCCGAGCAGCTCGCCCGGCGTCAGCGGCCGCTCCGACGCGACCTCGCTTGAGCGCCAGTCGGTGGCCCCGTCGCGCGGGTACGTGTAGGTGACGTTGCGCGCGGGCGCCGCGCGCTTGCGGGAGGAGAGCGTCGTCGCGCACCCGAAGCCCTCGCTCTCCCACGCGCCGACGACGTCAAGACGCGGGGCGAGCAGCTGATGGAGGTGGATCGGCGAGTGCTCGAAGGGGTTGGACGCCGCCGTCCAGCGGAGGTTGCGATAGAGGACCGACGTCATCCCGGCCCGCGCGCCGTCCTCGGTGTAGGCCGGGGCGGTGGCGCTCTCGGAGTGCGTCAGGATCTCGTTCGTCGCGCCGTAGTGGTTGTGGGCCTCGCAGCCGGCCGACCACACCGGGTTCTCCTTGATGCCCGCGGGGATGCCGTTGGCCGAGCGCATCGCGTTGATGTAGCCGACGAGCTTGGACCCGACGGTGTCGCTGGCGGCGGGGCGCGGGATGAGCAGGAGCGCCATCCCGAGCAGCAGCACGAGCGTAGGGGCGAGCAGCCGGAGCTTCCGGCGCGATCTCCTCGCTACTTGACCTGGGGGCCGTAGCCCCACTTCGGCATCGCCGAGAGGGCGCCCTGCGCGGCGGCCTTGTCCATGTCGTCGTTGCGAACGCTCGTCGGGTAGGGCGGGCGTTTCCATGGGTGCCAGCCGACCGTACCGTAATGCTGCCTCAGATAGGCGGTCAGTTCGCCGCGATGCCTCGGACACGCGTATCGCGCCGGCCCGTAGAGGCCGCGGCCATGCCACACGAGCCACTTCCCGGGCATCGCGTCGAGGTACTGGCCCCAGACGATCTCGCGCACCGTCGTCTCGAGGCTGATCTGCGTCAGCGGATCAGGCTGCGCGTCGCAGAACTGACAGCGGAAGACGAGCCGTACTGACATCGGTAGGTCCACAGTACCCCTCTCGACGGCCCGGCAACAGCCACATCGCCGAATCGACCTGGACTCGTGCAACGAATCTCCGCAACCCCGGGCTGCTCGCCGGGACGGCCGCTAAGGTCGGTCGCCGAATGGACCCCGCCGCCGCGCTGCACGAGTACTTCGGCTTCGATGCCTTCCGCCCCGGTCAGGAGCAGGCGGTCCGGGCGGCGACCGGCCCTCCGGCGCGCGACGTGCTCGTCGTCATGCCCACCGGCGCGGGCAAGTCGCTGTGCTACCAGCTCCCCGCGCTCATGCGCGACGACCTGACGCTCGTCGTCTCGCCGCTCGTCTCGCTCATGCAGGACCAGGTCGATGCGCTCGCCGTGGCGGCGCCCGGGCGTGCGGCGCTCGTGAACTCCCAGAACCTCGCGGCCGACAACCGGGCGGCGCTCGAGCGCGCCGCGTCGGGCGAGCTGCGCCTGCTCTACGTCGCCCCCGAGCGCTTCTCCTCGGCGCCGTTCCTCGAGGCGATGCGCGCGACGAAGATCGGGCTCTTCGTCGTCGACGAGGCGCACTGCGTCTCGCAGTGGGGCCACGACTTCCGCCCCGACTACTTCCGCCTCGCCGACGCCGCCCGCTGGCTGCGGGCCGAGGCGATCATCGCCTCGACGGCGACCGCGACGCCGCAGGTCGCGCGCGACATCGCGACGCGCCTCGGGCTGCGCGATCCGGTGCTCGTCTCGACCGGCTTCGACCGGCCGAACCTCTCGTTCGGCGTCGTGCCGTGCACCTCGACGCAGGTCAAGCACCGCCACATCGCCGCCGCGCTGTCGGCGGACGGGGCGACGCCCGCGATCGTCTACGCGGGCACGCGCGCGGGCGCCGAGAAGCTCGCCGACCGCCTGTCCGGCGCGCTCGACGGCGCCGTCGGCGTCTACCACGCGGGCCTCGGGCGCGAGCAGCGCAGCGAGGTGCAGCGCCGCTTCATGGACGGCCGCCTCGACGTCGTCGTCGCGACGAACGCCTTCGGCATGGGCATCGACAAGGCCGACGTGCGGACGGTCTGCCACGAGAGCGTGCCGGGCTCGGTCGAGGCCTACTACCAGGAGGCCGGCCGCGCGGGCCGTGACGGCAGGCCCGCCCGCGCCCTGCTGTTCGCGGAGGGCCGCGACAAGGGGCTGCACGTCTTCTTCATCCAGCGCGGCGAGATCGGCGACGAGGCGATCGCGACGATCGCCCGGCGCCTGCAGATGCGCGCGCAGGACGGCCGCTACGACCTCGGCGCCGACGAGCTCGCCGCGGTCCTCGACAGCCGGGGCGAGGGCGCCGAGCAGGTGCGAGCCGTCATCGGCCATCTCGCCCGCGCGGGCGTCGTGCGCCCGGCCCCGTCGTCGCCCGATCGCGTCCGCGGGCGGATCGAGGCGCCGTTCGATTCGCGCGCGCGGGCCGCCTGCCGCTCCTCGGCCGGCGACGCGCAGCGCGCGCGCTGGAGCCAGTACCGCGCGGTCTGGGCGTTCGTCGAGGGCTCGGCCTGCCGCCGCGAGACGATCCTGCGCCACTTCGGCGACCGCAGCGCGCCGGCGCCGATGGCGGGCGTCCCGTGCTGCGACGTCTGCGACGCCGGCTGGGTGCCCGCCGTGCCGGCCGGCCGCTCGCGCGCCCGCGGGGGAGCCGCCCGCGCGCCGGGCGAGCTCGACGACGCGATCATCTCGGTCGTCGAGACGGCCAACCCGGCGGTCGGGCGCACGCGCACCGTCGAGATCCTGCGCGGCGGGCGCTCGAAGGCGCTCGTCAAGAGCGGCCACGACGGGCTGCCCGCCTACGCGACGTTCGACCACCTCACCGCGGCGCAGGTGCTCGGGCGCGTCGACGAGCTCATCGACGCGGGGCGGCTGCGCTCGACGGGCGGCGCGTACCCGAAGCTCCAGGCCGTCGCCGCCGCGCGCGCCGCTTGATGGCCGAGCCGCTGCGCGTCGGCGTCCTGGCCTCGGGCGGCGGCACGAACCTCCAGGCGCTGCTCGACAGCGTCCACGGCAACGAGGCCCGGATCGTGGCGGTCGCGTCCGACCGCGCGGACGCGCACGCGCTGGAGCGCGCCCGCGACGCGGGCGTCGAGACCGCGGTCTTCGCGCTCGCCGACCACGCCGACCGCCCGGCCCGCGACGGCGCGATCGCCGACTGGCTCGCCTCGCACGACGTCGAGCTCGTCGTCCTGGCCGGCTACATGGCGCTGCTGACGAGCCCGCTGCTGCGCCGCTTCCCGGAGCGCGTCGTGAACATCCACCCCTCGCTGCTGCCGGCCTTCCCGGGCATCCGCGCGGTGCAGCAGGCGCTCGACTACGGGGTGAAGGTCTTCGGCGTGACCGTCCACTTCGTCGACGACGACGGCGGCATCGACACCGGCCCGGTGCTCGTGCAGCGCGCGATCGAGCTGCCCGGCGCCGCCGACGCCGCCGAGGTCCTCGAGCGCCTGCGCCCGCTCGAGCACGCGCTGCTGCCCGAGGCCGTGCGGCTCATCGCGCGCGGCGCCGTGAGCCGCGATCCGGCCAACCCGCGCCGGGTCGTCGTGGAGCCCTAGGAGTCTCCTAGCCTCCCGTCCAGAGCGGCTTGCCGCGCGCGTGCCCGCGCGCCAGAATGTGAACGTGCCGCGCGCGGAGCTCTCGAGATGATCCCGCGGGCGCTCGCCGCACTCCTCGCGTTCGCGCTGCTGGCGCTCGCGCCCGCCGCGCAGGGCATCGTCCGCAACGGCACGGGCCAGGGCGACACGATCACCGGCACGAACGAGCGCGACCTGCTCTTCGGCGCGCACGGCAGCGACCGGATCACCGGAAAGGCCGGCCCCGACGTCCTGCTCGGCGACTTCGGCAACGACCGGCTCCTCGGCCAGGGCGGCAACGACCGCCTCGAGGGCGGCTCCGGCAACGACCGGCTGCTCGGCGACGTCGGCGTCGACCAGCTCGACGGCGGCACCGGCAACGACAACGTCGACGGCGGCGCCGACAACGACCGCATGGACGGCGGCGACGGTGATGACACGCTCCTCGGCGGCGACGGCGACGACTTCATCCTCGAGAAGGGCTTCGGCAACGAGATCCTCGTCGACGGCGGCCTCGGCAACGACTACATCCACACCAACCGCGGCAGCGACCACCAGGTCCTCGGCCGCGAGGGCGACGACATCCTCATCGGCGGCAACGGCGCGGACGAGCTCAACGGCGGCGCGGGCGAGGACTGGATCGAGGGCGGCCAGGGCGCGGACACGATCGACGGTGAGGGCGAGGACGACACGATCATCGGCGGCGAGGGCGCGAACGTCATCCGCGGGGGCGGCGGCAACGACACGATCTACACGGGCTTCGTCAACCCCGGCGAGGTCAACTGCGGCGCCGGCATCGACACGGTCTACGGCGGCTTCGTGACGCTCGGCAGGATCGAGCGCGGCACGCCCGGCCAGGTCCAGGATCCCGCCGTGCGCGCGCCGTGGTCGTTCACGGACTGCGAGGTGCTCATCCCGGTCAGCGTCCGCGACAACGCCCAGTCGCAGGAGCGCCTGAACCCGCAGTTCACCGACTCTCGCAAGCTCGAGGGAACGTCGTCCAACGCGGGACTGCAGGGTGCGGGCGAGCCCGGCGCCGCCGCGGTCGCGCTCGTGAAGAACCAGAACGAGGACCAGCCGCTGCGCAGGTTCGGCGCGGCGACCCAGGGCAACGACTCGCTCAGCGTCCGCAGCAACAAGGGCCGCTCGCTCGCGCCCGACGGCGGCCTCTACGGCCTCGGCGGCAACGACCGCCTCGAGGGCGACAGCGCGTCCGACAAGCTCTACGGCGGGCCCGGCAACGACGGGCTCTTCGGGCGCGGCGGCGCGGATCTGCTCGTCGGCTCGGGCGGCAACGACACGCTCGAGGGCGGCCGCGGCGAGGACCTGCTCGACGGCGGCCCGGGCAACGACAAGCTCAACGGCGGCTTCGGCAACGACCTCATCTCGGCGGGCAGCGGCAACGACGTCATCACGAGCGTCGGCGGGGGCAGGGACGAGATCGATTGCGGGCCGGGCAACGACCGCGTCATCGCCGACCGCAGCGACGTGCTGAAGCGCTGCGAGCAGACCGGCTGAAGCGGCGCGGCCGAGTATCCTCGCGGCATCGCCGGCACGAGTGAGACACCCAAGGAGCTGACGGCTCCCGGAGCCGTGCAGGTTCGCCGCGCACTGCTCTCCGTCTCCGACAAGCGCGGCGTCATCGAGTTCGCGCGCGGCCTCGCCGGGCTCGGCGTCGAGATCGTCTCGACCGGCGGGACCGCGACGACGCTGGAATCCGCCGGGCTCGCGGTCCGGTCGGTCGAGGACTTCACCGGCTTCCCGGAGATCATGGACGGGCGCGTGAAGACCCTGCACCCGCGCCTCTACGCGGGCCTGCTGGCGCTGCGCTCCGAGCAGTCGCACGTCGATGCCGCCGAGGAGCACGACATCGAGTACGTCGACCTCGTCTGCGTGAACCTCTATCCGTTCGAGCGCAGCGTCGCCCGCCGCCTGCCCGAGAGCGAGATCATCGAGAACATCGACATCGGCGGCCCGACGATGATCCGCGCGGCGGCGAAGAACCACGCCTTCGCGGCGGTCGTCACGAGCCCCGAGTCCTACGACGCGGTCCTCGACGAGCTGCGCTCGTCCGACGGGCGCCTGTCGACGCCGACGCGCGAGTCGCTCGCCGCCGAGGCGTTCGCCTACACCGCGCGCTACGACACCTCCGTCGCCCGTTGGTTCGCCGAGAAGTCCGAGGACTTCCCGGCGCTTCACGTCCGCGCGTACGAGAAGGTCGCCGACCTGCCCTACGGCGAGAACCCGCACCAGCGCGCCGCCTTCTACCACCAGGTCGGATCGCGGATGCACGTGCTGTCGATGGTCCAGCAGCACCACGGCAAGCAGCTGTCGTTCAACAACCTCCTCGACCTCGACGCCGCCCGTAACCTCGCGCGCGAGTTCGACGAGCCCGCCTGCGTCATCGTCAAGCACAACAACCCCTGCGGCGTGGCGCTCGGCGCCACCGCGCTCGAGGCCTACGAGCGCGCGTACGCCACCGATCCGCTCAGCTCCTTCGGCGGCGTCATCGCCTTCAACCGGCCGATCGACGCCGCCACGGCCGAGGCGTTGTCGCAGCAGTTCGTCGAGGTGCTGTTCGCGCCCGGCTACGAGGACGGCGCGCTGGAGATCCTCACGCGCAAGCCCTCGATCCGGATCCTCGAGGACAACGAGCGCCGCGAGCCGCTGACGGCCGAGCCCGACATCAAGCAGGTCATGGGCGGGCTGCTCATCCAGGACCGCGACATCGAGTTCGGCGACCGCACCGAGATGGAGGTCGCCACGCAGCGTCAGCCGACCGACCAGGAATGGCGCGACCTCATGTTCGCGTGGCGCGATCTGCAAGCACGTGCGCTCCAACGCGATCGTCCTCGCGAAGGACCAGGCGACGGCCGGCATCGGCGCCGGGCCAGATGAGCCGCGTCGACGCGGTGCGCCTCGCGGTCGACAAGTCGCGCGTGCAGTCGCTGCAGGGGGCGGTGCTCGCCTCCGACGCGTTCTTCCCGTTCAGCGACGGACCGGAGATCGCGATCGGGGCCGGCATCACCGCGATCATCCAGCCGGGCGGGTCGCGCAACGACCCGGAGGTGCGCGAAGCCGCCGACGCCGCCGACGTCTCGATGGTCTTCACGAGCCGGCGCCACTTCCGTCACTAGCTCGTGGCGGCGCGGGCGCGCCCTTGGAGCACAGTCTCGGCCCCGCTGACGCCCGCCGCTACGGCGTCGTGCTCTGCTGCTGCTGCTCGCGCCTGCGCTGCGCTTCGCGCGCCTGCCGGGCCGCCCGCTCCGCGCGCGCCCGCTGGCGCCGCTCGCGGGCGCGCTCCTGTGCCTTGAGCAGCCTGTCGCGCCGCGCGTCGGCGAGGCGCTTCTCGGCGGCGCGGAGCTCGGCGCGCACGGTGCGCGCGAGCTTCGTCGTGGGATAGCGCCGGCCGGCCGTGAGCAGGGAGACCGTGAGGGCGCGGTCGCCGCGGCGCAGCGCGGCCCGCGCGCGTCGCGCGATGCGGTTGGCGATCCGCGTCCGGACATCGCTGCGCTCCGCGCGGCTCAGCGCCGGGAAGGTCCGTTCGGCGGCGGCGTAGTTGTCGTCGTCGACGGCCTCGCGGGCGTCGCGGATCGTCGCCGGCCGGGCCGCTGTCGTGCGCGACGTCACCGTGCCCTTCGGCGTGATGACGGGCTCGTTGGACGTCGTCGCGGGGGTCGGCGACGTGACGCCGGTCGTGTCGGGACTGAACGGCCGCTCCTCGGCCTTCTTCTCGTCGTCGCCACCACAGCTGACGAGGAGGATCATGCTCGCGAGCAGCGCTGCCGTCAGAGGTCGTCGCCGCGAAACGGACGGACCCTCCGGCTGCGTTCTGCGGACGGTCATCGGGTGCTCATCCTAGAAGAACCGGCGCGCCCGCGTAGCAGTGCGCAGTGCACCCGTGAGCTGTCCGTAGAATCGGCGTCCGACCGGCCCCCATGGTGTACCGGTTAGCACGCGAGGCTTTCAATCTCGAAGAGTGGGGTTCGATTCCCCCTGGGGGTATGCGCGGGCCGTTAGCTCAACTGGCAGAGCACGGGGCTTTTAACCCCTAGGTTCTGGGTTCGAGTCCCAGGCGGCCCATGCCTGCCGCCGCCCGGTCAGCTCGCCCGGCGCCGGCTGCGGCTGCGGCGGTCGAGCTCGGCGAGCAGGAGGTCGACCGAGCGCTCGAGCTGCTCGAGCGACGCATCGCGGACCCCGGCCGTGCCGGTCTCGCGGTTGAGCCAGGTGTTGATCTCGCGCGGCGTGCGCCCGTCGATCCCGGCGAGCGTCCGCACGAGGCCCTGGCGCTTGTCGCGCAGGGTCGCGCGGCGCTTGAACGCGGGCACCGCAGCGGGACCAGGGGCGACGGCCGGCGGGCCGGCGAATGCCGCTGGGGCGGGGGCGACGGGCGGCGCCGGCGGGCCGCCGCCGAAGAGCGCGAGCTGCGGCGCGACGTCGGCGGCGAGCGGAACGAACTCGTCCGGCGGCGGCGGCTCCGTGCGCCGGCGCTCGCGTGCCTCGTCGAAGGCCTCCGGCAGCTCCTCAGGGGGCGGAGCGAGGACATGGCGCAGCTCGGTCTCGACCTCGGCCGCGTGCGCGCGCAGCAGCCCGTCGGCCGGCAGGAAGAGGTAGCTGTGGTCGGCCGGCCGGTCCGCGAGCGTCCGCACGAAGCGCCCGACGATCTGACGGAAGATCAGCGGGGTCTTGGCCGCCGACGCGTAGACGCCGACGCGCAGCCGCGGGATGTCGACGCCCTCGGAGACCATGTTCACCGCGACGAGCCAGCGCTCCCGGCCGTGGCCGAACGCACGGAGCTTCGAGGCCGCGCGCAGGTCGGTGTGCACGACGACCGTCGGCGCGCGGCCGGTGACGTCCGTCAGCACCGCGGCGACGCGGCGAGCGTGCTCGCCGTCGGCCGTCACGACGAGGCCGCCGGCGTCGCGGTGGCCTGCGGCGCGGACGGCGTCCAAACGCTCGTCGGCGGCCCGCAGGATGCGCGGCAGGCCATCGGCGAGCTCGGTCGAGATCGCCGTCCGGTAGCGGCGGCCGGCCTCGCGGCGGGTGAGGACGTCGGCGAACGACGACTCGACGACGTCGTCGCCCGACTGCCAGGAGAGCGTGCCGTCGTAGGGGATGAAGACGACCGGGCGGCAGATCCGGTCGCGGACCGCGTCGGCGTACGTGTAGCTCACGTCGGGCACCGCGACGCCGTCCTCGTAGCGCACGCCCGCGATCGGGCTCTGGTCGGAGCGAAACGGGGTGCCGGAGAGCAGCAGCCAGCGCCGCGTCGCGCCGAACGCGCGAGCGAAGCCCTCGCCCCAGGCGAGGTCCTCGCCGAGATGGTGCGCCTCGTCGGCGATGACGAGCGTGTCGCGCCCGCACTGCGGCGCCCAGCGAGCCGCCGACGACGCCGCCCGGGCGTAGGTCGCGACGATGCCGTCGAAGTCGCGCGGCGGGTGCAGCTCCTCGGCGTCCGGCGCGAGCTGCACGCCGAGCGCGCCCGCGGTCTCGGCCCACTGCCGTGTCAGGGGCGTCGTCGGGCAGAGCACGTGGACGCGCCGCACGACGCCCGCTCGCAGCAGCCCGCGGGCGAACAGGAGGCTCGGGATCGTCTTGCCCGCGCCGGGCGCGGCCGACAGGAGGAACGGGCCGTCATCCCACGCCGCCATGCGCGCGAGCGCGCGCTCCTGCCAGGCCCGGAGGGAGGTCAAGATGCGGCGGCTGAAGCGGCGACGGCGACGATCACGAGCGGCGGAGTCTGCGCGACGCGCCGGACGGATCGGCGGGCGGCTCGCGTCCCGGACGCACGACGACCCGCGCAGGATTCCCTGCGCGGGTCGCGGTGGTGCGCTGCCGGGCTGTGCCCGGTAGCACGGGCCTATGCCACCCCGTTGCCTGTCAGGTGGACCAGGGTCGGGGACACCGCGGCGTTCGTCGCGATGCTGAGCCGTGCCTGGCGGGATCCGGTCGCTCCCGCCCGGAACGTCACGGTGAGCGTGCACGTCGTGTTGATCGCGCGGACCGTGTTCGTCGTGCACGTGCCCGGCTGGACGGCGTAGTCGGCCGGCGCCGAGGACGTGGGTGCGCCCACGATCGACAGCCCGGTGATCACCAGCGAGCCCGGACCTGAGCTTCGCAGCTGCAGGCTCCGCGTCACGGTGGACGGGTTGCACAGGAACAGGAAGCAGCGTCCGCGACGAGTTCCCGAACGCGATCGTCCCTGCGGTCCCAGCGGGCGTCGCGGCCGTGAAGTTGGCCTGAGGCGTCGGGATCGCGAGGCCGCCGTTGATGCCGTTGCCGGTCAGCGGGATCGTCGATGTGACGTTGGTTGCGGTGTTCCTGACCGACAGGGTCGCCGACCGTGCCCCGGCCGCCGTCGGCCGGAACGTGTTGGCGATGTTGCAGCTCGCCCCTGCCGCCAGCGTCGTGCCGCAGTTCGTGCCGGCGGGCGTGACCCGGGCGAAGTCCCCGGGGTTCGTGCCGGCAACCGTGATCGCCATGTTCAGCGTCTGGTTGCCCGTGTTCTGCAGCACCGAGGTGCGAGCGGCGCTCGTCGTCAGCCTGGACTGGTCACCGAACGCGTGGCCTGCGGCCGGCGTCAGGTTGATGATCGGCCCGTTGACGATGCCCGTGCCGGTGAGCGGCACGGACGTCACGGTCCCGGCGACGCCGGTCGAGTTGCTCGTGATCTGCAGCGTCCCGGTCTTCGCGCCCGTCGTCGTCGGACGGAACGTGACGAGGACGGTGCAGGTCGCGTTCGGAGCCAGCGTCGTCGTGGCGGCCGTCGTCATGCAGCTGCCGCCGTTCGGAGCGGCCGGCCGAGCGAACTCGGTCGAGCCGGCGATCGCGACGCCGGACAGCACGAGGTTCGTGAGCCCGGTGTTCGTGACCGTGACCGTGCGCGGCGCGCTCGTGCTGAGCGTGCCCTGGTTGCCGAACGCCAGCGACGTCGGGTTCGGCGTCGCGGTCGGCGCGATGCTGACGACCTGATCGGCGAACTGCAGACGCTCGATGTTGCGGAGCGTGTCGATGCCGTCGGTGCCGACGCCGCCGCCACCGTGATTGACGGTGATGACGCCGGTCGTGTTGTTGATCGTGATCGTGTAGTCGGCGCGGTTGCCGGTGAACAGCGCCGTGTCGACGCCGGTCGGCGCGGCGGGCGTGATGATCTCCCGGACGGCGTGGAGCCGGCTCGGGTTGATCGTCCCGGCGAACACCGCGGTCTGCAGCGGCGCCGTCATGCCGTTGTGCGTGGCCGTCTCGGCCGAGGCCGGGTCAGCCGTCGCCCTGACGCTGATCCGCACGTTCAGCCAGCGGTCGCCGTCGATGATGTCGTCGCCGCCACGGCCCTCGATGAGGTCCGAGCCCATGCCGCCGAGGATGATGTTGCCGGCGTTGAACGTCGTCGCCCCGCCGAGCACCGTGCTCTGGAGGTTCGTGATGAGGCCGGGGTTCGACAGCGTGTGGTCGGCTGCCAGCGTCGTCACGTCGGCGTTGTCACCGCGGAGGATGTCGTTGCCGTCCCAGCCCGACAGGCCCTCGGTGAGGTCGAAGCGATCGCGGAGGTTGTCGATGTCCGGAGGCAGCAGCCCGGTGAAGGCCAGGTCGGCGTCGGCCGGCCCTGCCGTGCGTGCGTAGGTCGACCAGTCAAAGCCGATCTGGCCCTCCATGCGCTCCGTGCCGGTGCCGGCGACCATGATGTCGTCGCCACCCTCGGAGTCGTAGTCGTCGTTGCCGCCGCCGCCGTCGATGATGTCGTCGCCGACGCGGCCCTGCTGGAACGGGTCGCCGTGCTCGCCCTGCAGCAGGTCGGCCTGTCCGCCACCCTCGATCCAGTCGCCGCCCTGGTCACCGAAGACGGTGTCAGCGGAGTCGCCGGCGACGATGAAGTCGTCGCCCTGAGCCGCCGAAGGTCTCCTTCGGATCCGCGCCGGCGATGACGAAGTCCTTGCCGGGGCCGGGGAGCAGGAGGTCGAAGCCGGGGCCCGCGTTGACCGCGTCGTTGCCGGGTCCGGCCTTGATGTTGTCGTCGCCGTTGAGGTCGGTGATGATGTCGTCACCGTCCTGGCCGTTGATGGCGTCGACGCCGTCGCCGCCCTCGAGGCGGTCGTTGCCCTCGTCGCCCCAGAGGGTGTCGTCGCCCTCGCTGGCCTGCATGTTGTCGTTGCCGGCCGTGCCGCCGAAGACGGTGTGCGCGGGACCTGCGTAGCGCACCTTGCCGTTGGCGTCCTTCGTGAGCTCGGCCGTCTCGTCGTAGTCGGTCGTCGGGTCATCCGTGAGCGGCGCCCGGCGCGGAGCCGTTGATGTTCGCCATCTCGAAGATGAAGTCGGGACGCGAGAACACGTCGAACGGCAGGTGCTTGGTGTCCGTGAGCCGGTTGATCATCTCGGAGAAGGAGTTCTCCTCGAGCTGGGTCAGGAAGTTCAGGCCGGCCGTCCGCGACAGGTAGTAGAGGCGGTCGGCGTCCTGGAGCTTCTCCATCTGGACCTCGAACACGAAGTTGAACGTCGAGCCCAGCAGGCCGCCGAACACCAGCTGCTTCTCGGCGAGACCGCCGACCCAGAAGTCGATGTCGTTGACACCGCTCGTCGCGGCGCTCTGGTTCATGAACGCCGTGTTGCTGACGAGCGCCTGGGCCGCGGTGCGCTTCGCGGCGACCGTCGTCGCGCCCGTGACCGACGCGTGGGTGCCGTACGCGGCGATGAAGTTCACCAGCGACTCCTGGTGACGCAGGCCGAGCCGGAAGTCCTCCCAGTCGTCGTACGGACGCAGGGCCGAGTTGCCCGTCTCGTTGAAGAACGTCTGCCGTGCCGAGTTCAGCGACGGGACGCCGGTGTCACGGCCACGCGCCATGTTGATGGTCGCGAGGTCGAGCGGCAGCCCGACGAGGTTGTTGCGCAGCGCGCCGGTCACGAACTCGTCGAGCTCGTTGCCGACCTGCCGCGTCATGCCGCGCACGATGCCGCCGGCCGCCTGGGCGGGGGTCAGCGTCGCGCCACCCGGGCCCTTGCGGAACTCGAGCGGGTTGAGGAACGCCGGGATGAGCCCGATGTCGTAGGCGGCTCCGGTCGGCGTCTTCCGGGCGACCGTCTCCGTCAGCATCGAGTGACCGAAGCGGTAGACCGTGTTGGCGAACTCCGACACGATCGCCGGATCGATCGCCGAGTCGTAGCCGGCGAACAGGTTGATCTGCGGCTGGACCTTGCGGCCGAACTCCTCGAAGACGAGATGCTGGTACTGCATCTCGGTCACGAAGCGCGCCGCCTGGAACAGGCGCTCGCCGTTCCACACGCCGGGCGAGACCTGCCAATCGGCGAGATTCGGGACCGCCGGGCGACGTCGATGAGCGCCTTGATCTCGGGGATGCGCGAGTTGTGCTCGGCGTGGAAGATGAAGTGGACCGTCGACAGGCCGATGTTCTCGTTGCCGCGGCCGTCACCGGTGATGAAGTGCTCGTTGAGGAGCTCGTTGTCGTACTGGCCGACCGCCTGCGGCGTCGTCGTGACGACCGTGTCGGCGTCCGGGGTCAGCGGGCCACGCGGGGTCGCCGGATTGGTGTCGGTCTCGCCGAACGGCGCCGCCGCATGGGCGATGTCGTCGAGGAACGCGTGGTTCGTGCGCACCGCGGTCGTGGCGTCGACCGGGGCGGCGGGCGTGCCCGAGTTCGTGCTGGTGACCGCGCCCGTCGTCGGGTTGACGCTCGTGACGATCTGCGCCATGCCGGTCGTCGGATTCGGGATGAACTTGCCGTACTGGTCGGTGAGGACCAGCGGGACGTTCAGGACGTCCTGGTCGTCGAGCGCGATGCCGAGCTTGGCCTGCGCCTCGGCCTTGACGTCGGCCCAGCGCGCGAGGCCGCCGGCGGTCGGGCGCTCGAGCAGACGCCCGGTCGAGAACGGCCGGCCGCCGCGCAGCTCGTACTCACGCAGGAAGACCTGGTGAGACGGATGCGACGTGTAGGTCTGGTTCTGATCGACGAACGGGGTCGTCGTGTTCTGATGCTCCTGGACGTCGTCGGCCGTCCCCATGAGGCCGTCCGGGCCCTTCTGGTTGTTGGCGCGCGTCAGGACCATGAAGTTCGTCGGCGAGCCGGTGACGAAGAGCGGGTCGTCCTCCTTCAGCGGGATGATGACGGTGCCCGAGCCGCCCTTCGTGAGGAGGTCGAGGCCGTGGTCGAAGAACTGGCCGAAGAGCGTGAACCACGAGTTGTAGGGCGCGGAGAGGCCGACGTCGGGAGCGACGTTGCCGAGGAAGAACGAGCCCTTGGGATCGGTGAGGTCGGCCGGGGCCGTCACGAGGTCCGGAACCGGATGCTGGTCGCGCCGCGGCGACGATGGCCGGGTTGAGGCCGGAGGAGTCGACGATGAGGTTGGAGATCGTGCGCGGCTGGGAGTCCTGGACGATGCCGGCGGGGCCGGTCTTCTGGGCGTAGCTCGTCGGGCCGGCCGTCAGCGGGCCGGCTCCGTCGGGATCGAAGGCGATCGACTCGGCGGGACGGAAGAAGGGGTTGAGCAGGCGCGGGAAGAGGCGGTCAGCAGCGCCGAACTTCTCCTGGCCGGGAACGAGGTTGTTGAACTCGCCGTTGACCGTCCGCATGCCGAAGGGCAGCAGCGGATCGCCGACCTGGAGCGGGCCTGGACCGAGCAGCGAGCCGCCGGCGGCGTGCGCCTCGGACTTCTGGATCTGCGCGAGGATGAAATCGATGTCAGCTTCGTTGGCGTCCAACCGCGTGCGCCACCCCGGCGGATCCGGCCGTCATGGCCATGCACAACAACGCTCCTGCAGCAGCTCGTGCCGCGAGACGAAACCTCATGTCCAGCCCCCTGTGTCACGCGACAGTTTGCGTCGCTATATGGAGGCGACCTTCCCAGCGGGCAGGGCGGTCTTCCAGCGCAGAAGACGACCAGTTGACGTACATAAGTTGCAACACCGGTGCGGAAATCAGCACAAAGCCTGCCGATTTCTGTCGCGGACGGGTCGCAGGCTGACCGCCCACGGCACGCCGGGGGGACGGGCAACAGGTCCGAAAGGCCACAACTTGCTGGGCTTCTCTGCGCCGGGCTTCACCGCGTGCCGCCGTGCGCGTCCCTCGCCCGCAGGTGCGGTCGTCCGCGTGCGGATCGAAGACCGCCGGGAGGACCGGCGCTCACGTGCGTGGGCGTTCGGGCGTCGTTCTAAGCTTCCACGCGCCCCCGGGCGGTTAGCTCAGCTGGTCAGAGCGCCTGCCTTACAAGCAGGAGGTCACTGGTTCGAGCCCAGTACCGCCCATCGGCCCGCAGCACGCCGGAAACCGGGCGATCATCGCCGCGCCGGTGGCGGCTCGACCGGCGCCGGCGGCTCCGCCGGGGCCGGCGGCGGTGGCGGTGGCGCCGGCGGCGGATCTGCCGGTGGTGGTGGCGGTGCCGGCGGCGGCGTCGGTTCCGCGGGCGGGGGCTCCGCGGGCTGCGGTGCGGACGGGCTGCGGTTCGGCGGCAGGCTCCGCCGGTGCCGCGTGGGGCTGGGGATCGGGCTGCGCGGGCGTCACCGCGGGCGCCGGCGCCGCGGGCGCGACCGGTGTCAGCGGCGGGAGCTTCGCTCCGTCGGGTGCCGGCGGGCGCGGCGCCGGGGCCGGCGCGAGCTCCTCGTCCTCGCCATCATCGCCGTCCGGGTCCTGCTGCGTGACGGCGGGCGGCGGCGCGGACAAGCCGGAGAAGACGCGCCGCGTCAGCGTGCTGGCGACGAGCCCCAGCATCTCCCCGACGACGGACTGCGGGACCTCCCCCGAGAGGAACGGCGCCGGGTCGACGGCGCAGCCCTGACACGCGGCCGGTCCGCGGCGGACCTCGAAATGCAGGTGCGGCGCCGTGCTCGATCCGGTCGAGCCGACGAGCCCGATGACCTCGCCGCGACGCACGCGCGTGCCGAGCTTCAACCGAGCGGCGACGGCGCTCATGTGGGCGTAGCACGTCGCCAGATGCGGGCGGTGCTGGAGGCAGACGAAGTTGCCGTAGCCGGAGGACTGCCCGATCGACTCCAGCACGGCGACCGTCCCGGAGTCCGCGGCGTGGATCGGCGTGCCCGCCGGCGCGAGCATGTCGATGCCGTTGTGCAGATGGCCCGGCCGCGGGCAGCCGAAGTAGCCGCAGCCGCCGATGATGCCCCTGACGGGCGTCGCGAGCTCGCCGCGGCCGGGCAGCGGCAGCGTCCCGAGCACCTTCCACGCGCGCGCGCGCTCGACGACCATCGCGGTCGACAGCCGGCCCGACGGGTCGTTGCCGTAGCGCGACGACGTGGCGCGCACCGCGCTGTCGCCGAGATCGCTGGGCCTCGCGGCCGCGAGATCGGCGGCGATTCCCATGATGACGCGGCGCTGCGCGCGCTCGCTCGGCGCCCGCTCGAAGCCGGTCTCCTGGTAGTGGATCGAGGCGACGAGCAGCCACGGCACGTCGAAGCGGCGCTTGGCGAGCTTGTAGAGCGCGAAGTAGGGGTGCGCCGCGAGCAGCCGCTTGCGCTCGCTCAGCGGCCGGCGGGCGCGCAGGATGTCGGCCGCCGACGGCGTGCCCTCGATGTCGCTGGCGAGCTGGCGGACGAGCTCGTCGCCCCCTGCCGCCGAGCGGGTTGCTCGCCTTCTGCTGGCCGCCGGCGGTCGCGGCGACGATCACGAGCAGGCAGACGACCGCCATGCCCGCGAGGAGCGGCGGCAGCAGCACGTTGCGGGCCAGCGCCGCCGGCCGCAAGCGATCTCGAATCACGTCCCACCCACCGGGTGCGGCTTCGACGCGGGCATGCTCGGGCCTTTGCCTGCACGCCGGCTCCCACGACTACGCTGCGCCGGGTGGTCGGCGTCATCGTCCCCGTGCACGGCTTCGCGCCGTATCTCGCCGAGGCGCTGGACTGCGTCCTCGCCCAGGAGCCGGCGCCCGCCGCGGTCGTCGTCGTCGACGACGGGTCGCCGGAGCCGCTCGCGCTGCATCCCGACCATGCGTCGCGCTGCACGCTCGTGCGCCGCCCGGAGAGCGGCGGCCCCGCCGGCGCGCGCGCGACCGGCCTGGCGGAGCTCGGGGCGGACGTCGAGCTCGTCGCGCTCTGCGACGCCGACGACGCGTGGACGCCGGGCAAGCTCGCGGCGCAGCTCGCGGCGATGCGCCGCTTCGCCGGCGCCGGGCTGTGCTTCGGGCGCGCGCTCGTCGTCGGCGCCGACGGGCGGCAGACCGGCGAGCGCTGGGACGAGCTCGCGGCGGGGCTGCACGCGGGCGACGAGCTCGTCGCCCGGCTGTACGCCGCCAACCCGCTGCCGACGTCAAGCGTCGTGCTGCGCCGCGAGGCGCTGGAGGCGGTCGGCGGGTTCGCGTCGCCGGTGCGCGTCGCCGAGGACTGGGACCTCTGGCTGCGCCTCGCCGCGGCCGGCTTCGGGTTCGTGTCCGAGCCCGGCGCGCTCGTGCGCTACCGGCGCCATCCGGGCGGCCTGACGGCCGACGTCGCGGCGCTCGCGCGCTGCCAGCTCGAGCTGCACCGCGCCCACGGCGAGCTCGTGGCGCCGGAGATCCGTGAGCGCGTGCTGGCCGCCGATGCCGCGGCACTGCGGTCCGCGCAGCGGCGCGGGCTGCGCGCGCTCGTGCCCCGGCGCGATCCCTACCGCTGACGCGCGCCCAGGCGGGGCCGCGGCCGGTTGGGGATGAGCCGCCCGAGCTCGAACGCCCACACCGCCGGGCCGTCGAGCAGGCCGAGCAGCGCGCCGTCGCGGTCTCGGCGCGCCGCCGCGACGAGCCCCTGCGCCGCGCGCTTCGTGCTCCACCAGGCCAGGCCGGGCCAGCGGCGGCGCGGCAGCGCGCCGGGCCAGCGGGCGGCGAGCCAGGCGGCGCCCGCGCCGTGGCGCGCGCGCTGGGCGAGCATCCGCGGGACGGTCGCGCGGTTGCGATGGACCGCCGCCGCCTGCGGCCGGCGCTCGAGCGCCCAGCCGGCGGCGCGCAGCCGGAAGCAGAGGTCGGCGTCGCCGCCGGAGCGCACGGACTCCTCGAAGCCGCCGACCTGCGCGAACGCCGCGCGGCGGACGGCGGCGTTGGCGGTCTGCGCGAACGGCCAGTCGTCGTCGGCGAGCGTGACCTCCTGGCTCATCGAGGACTTGAGGTACGCGTAGCGGGCGGCGGCGGAGCCCGGCTCGGGCTCCTCGTCGACGACCGCGCCCGCGAGGACGCCGGTCGTGTCGGGCGGCGGCGGGTCGAAGTAGCGCTCGAGCAGATCGGGCGGCGGGATGACGTCGGCGTCGAGGAACACGAGCCAGGGCGCCTCGCCCCGCGCGACCCCGCGGTTGCGCGCGTGGTAGGAGGTCTGCCGCTCCCCGGCCGCGACGATCCGGACCGGGCCGATCGCGGAGTCGATCGCGCCGGGGCGGTTGTCGGCGATCGTCAGCGTGTCGCCGGGCCTGCGGGCGAGGCTCGCCAGTCGCTCGGCCGCCCGAGCGAGCGCCTCGTCGGTCCCCTTGAAGGGCAGCACGACGTCCACGGCAGGGCGCGCGTCCACCCCGCGCAATCTACGACCCCCGTCCGCAGCCCGACCGCACGCCCCGCCGTGTTGGCATACTTGCTGCCCTGCCCGGGGGCGTAGCTCAGTTGGTTAGAGCGCCGGCCTGTCACGCCGGAGGTCGCGGGTTCGAGTCCCGTCGCTCCCGTCCATCCTCGGTCATGTCAGCTGCGAGTGCCGGGTGGCGCGGCGGGGAGTTGGACCGTGACGCAGAGTCCGCCGGCGGGGCGGGGCGTGAGGGTGACGGATCCGTCGTGTGCCTGGGCGATGCTCTTGACGATCGCCAGGCCGAGGCCGACGCCGGCGTGCGCGGTGCGTATGCGTTCGGAGGCGCGACGAAACGGCTCGACGAGCGTGGCGACCAGCCGCGGCGAGAGCTTCTCGCCGGTGTTCTCCACGGTGAGCACGACGCTCTCGGGGTCGACGCGGGTCGTGACCCACACCGTGCCCTCCTCGGGCAGGTTGTGGACGATCGCGTTGTGCACGAGGTTCGTGGTCAGCTGCAGCAGCAGCGCCTGCGAGCCGATGGTGGGGGTCAGGTCGCCGGAGGTCTCGATGGTGACGCCGCGCTCTTCTGCGAGGGGGAGGAGCGTCTCGGTGGCTTCTTCGGCCATGAGCGACAGGTCGACCTGCTCTCGGATGAAGGACCGCTGGTCGGCGCGGCTGAGCAGCAGCAGGGCTTCGGTGAGGTCGATCGCTCGGGTGTTGACGGCTTGGAGGCGGTCGACCAGCTCGCCGCTGTCGCGGTCAGGATCGTTGCGGGCGACGTCGAGAAGGGTCTGCGTGATCGCCAATGGGGTGCGCAGCTCGTGGGAGGCGTTGGCGGCGAATCGCTGCTGTTCGGCGACGTGTGCCTCGAGCCGGGCGAGCATGGCGTCGAAGCTGTCGGCGAGCTCGCGGAACTCGTCGTTGCGGCCGAGTAGCCGGATTCGGTGGGAGAGCGTTCCGTTCGCGGCCACGCGTGTGGCGTCGGTGATGCGGGTCAGAGGGGCGAGCATCCGCCCGGCGAGAAGCCACCCTCCAACGAGACCGAACAACAGCAGGAACGCCAACATCCCGGCTGCCTTCGGAGCGAAAGCGCGCACGAGGTCATCGCGGCTGGGACTCGATGGTGCGGGCAGCCCCGGTCCGAACAGCGAATCGCCGCCGCCGCGCGGTGGGTCGGGCACGTAACGCAGCAGGAACACCCACACGACCGCGAGCAGCAGGGCACCGGCAAGCATGACGAACCCGGCGTAGCTGAGGGTGAGCTTGAGACGAACGCTCAAACCAGGCGCCCTATCCACCGTCCCCTCCCGCGCGCCCGGCGTCTGGGGGAGTGCTGATGCGGTAACCGGCGCCGGCCACGGTGGCGATGATCGAGGGTTCGCCGAGGCGCTTGCGCAGTGCCGAGACCGTGATGCGCACGGCGTTGGTGAACGGGTCGGCGTTCTGATCCCACGCCCGTTTGAGCAGCTCTTCGGCGCTGACGACACCGCCTTCGGCGGCGACGAGGACTTCGAGCACGGCGAACTGCTTGCGGGTGAGCGCGACGTAGCGGCCGTCGCGGTAGACCTCGCGCCGAAACGGATCAAGCCGCAGACCCGCGATCTCTCGCACGGGTGGCCTGTTGTGTGCGCGCCTGCGGTCGAGTGCTCGGAGACGGAGCACGAGCTCTTGGAGCTCGAAGGGCTTGGTGAGGTAGTCGTCGGCGCCGAGCCCGAACCCGGAGGCCTTGTCGTCGAGGCGGTCGGCAGCGGTGAGCATGAGGATCGGCATGCCGCTGCCGGACGCGACGATGTGGTTGGCGATCTCGTCACCGGAGGGCCCGGGGATGTCGCGGTCGAGGACGGCGATGTCGTAGGCGTTGACGCTCAGCAGCTCCAGGGCGGTGCCGCCGTCGCCGGCGATGTCTGCCGCGATCGCTTCCAGGCGCAGGCCCTCGCGGATGGCTTCGGCCATATAGGGCTCGTCCTCGACGATCAGCACGCGCACGCACCGAAGGTACGGGCTCGCGCATATCGTCGGCGTATCGGAAATCGCATACGTGCCGGCAACGTCGCGCCGCGTTTGATGGAGACGTGCCCTACAGCCGATCAGCACGACCACCGGCCCGCCCGATCCGGATGCGCACGACCCGGGTCGCCGGCCTGCTCGTCGCCATCGCCGCGATCGCCGTAGCTCTCGGCCATCAGTCGATCTGGCTCTCGCTCTCGACGGCGACCTCGCCCGCGTCCTCGTCGTGGGAGGCCGCATGGCGGATCGGCGCCCCTCCCGGCGAGCACCGCGGCGCGGTCGCGGAAGCTGACGGTGCCGTCCCCGACGGCACGTCGGTCTTCGACGACGCGATCGCGGGTGTGGCCAAGCTCGATACAGCCCTTCTCGGTGCCCTGCGCCAGGCTGCGACCGATGCCGCGGACGACGGCGTCGAGTTCGTCGTCAACAGCGGCTGGCGTTCTGAGGCCTACCAGGAGCAACTCCGCCGCGAGGCGACCGCGAAGCACGGCTCGGCAGAGGAGGCCGCCCGCTGGGTCGCCGCTCCCGACAGGTCCGCGCACGTGTCGGGGGACGCCGTCGACATCGGGCCCGCCGCTGCCGCGCAGTGGCTGTCGGCACACGGCGCCGAGTACGGGCTGTGCCGCATCTACGGCAACGAGCCGTGGCACTACGAACTGCGCCCGGAGGCCGTCGATCACAGCTGCCCGCCGATGTACGCCGACCCGACGCACGATCCGAGGACGCAGCAGTGACACGCCCGGAACGCATCGGCGACGTCGGCGAGGCCGAAGCCGTGCAGCGCCTCGAGGTCGGCGGGATCGACGGGTGCGCGCGGCGACGCGGCGAGCTGCTCGCTGAAGCGGCCCGCCGCCTCGCTCTGCGCGCCCGGGCCGTCCAGGCGGTAGCGGGGCGGGAGCATCGGTCCGAACACGAGCGGCTCGGCCAGGTCGAGGCGGGCCCGGACGTCCGGGGCCACGCCGAGCTCTTCGGCCAGGGTCTGGGCGAGGACGTTGTGGGGGTCCAGCGGCGGTCGCGGCTGCGCGATCGCGTGTCGCATCGCGGACGGGATCGGGAGGCGGCACGGCGCCGGCGAGCACGGCCACGACCCAGCGCGCCTGCAGCTCGAGCAGCGG
Organism: uncultured Actinomycetes bacterium; assembly: GCA_963830085.1. Classification (GTDB taxonomy): domain Bacteria; phylum Actinomycetota; class Thermoleophilia; order Solirubrobacterales; family Solirubrobacteraceae; genus CADCVQ01. The sequence goes on from CAWHLF010000017.1 coordinate 240,472, forward strand.
CAGGTACGGGCCCTGCGCCAGGAACTGCCCGACGAAGCCCATCCCGGGCACGTCCGGGTGCAGCGTGCGGTGATAGAGGGCGAGGCCGGGACCGAGCACGCGCCGCAGGTCGGCGTCGAGGTAGGGGACGTCGAGGTCGTAGCCGGTGGCGCAGACGAGCACGTCGAAGGTCTCTCGGGTCCCGTCGGCGAACGTGACCGCGCGGCCGTCGATCGCGGTGATCGCCGGGCGGCAGGCGATGCTCCCGCCGGCGACCTGGGCGAGCTACTCCTGGCACAGCGACAGGCCGGCGACGAGGATGTCGGGGTCGGGCCGCGGCGCCCCGTGAGTCGGCGGGGTCGCCGGCCACGCCCACGACGCGCTCGCGCAGCGTGCGGGCGAGCGTCTCGCGCGGCAGCAGCGGCGCTCCAGCGCGCCGAACATCGTGTACCACTGCCAGTCCGACGACACCCCGCCGACGTTCTTGCGGATGACGTAGCGCGGCTTGCGAAACGCGGACACGACGGACGCGACGGCGGCGAGGTCCGAGGCGATCTCGAGACCGCTGATGCCGTTGCCGACACGAGCACGCGCCGGCCGCCGGAACGGCGCGGCGCCCGGTAGTCGAAGGCGTGCAGGAGCTCGCCGGTGAAGCGCTCGAGCGCGGCCGGGACGTGCGGGCCGGCGAAAGCGACCCGACGCCACGACGACGGCGTCGAACGGCTCGCCATCGACGCGCCGGCCCGCGGAGACCTCGCTGCACCGGCCGTCCGGAAACGGATGCACGCCGATGACGCCGAAGCGCTCCGCGTACGCGCGCAGGTAGGCGTGGATCGAGCTCCGCGGACGGGTGCAGCGGATGGTCGGCGGGCGCCGGAAAGTCCGAGAAGGCGGTCATCGCCCGGCTCGTGTTCGCCTGCATGCCAGGCCAGATCCCGCTGTGGGCGGCGCTCGCGTTCCACTGGCCGCCGAGGTCGTCGGCGGCCTCGAAGACCGTCGCGTCGACAGGCCCGCCTCGAGGGCGTCCTTGGCGACCGCGAGCCCGCTCGGGCCGGCGCCGATGACCGCGACCCGACCCCCCGCGGAGAGCGCCATCAGCCGAGCTCGAACGTCGTGACGCCGAAGATCCGCTCCCACGGCAGCGGCGGCGCGTCGCCGTGGTACATGCGCGCGCAGCCGAAGACCTCCTGCATCCCGTGCCGCGACGCGAGCGCGAGCGCCGCCTCGTTGGTCTCGGGCACGTCGAGGAACACCGGCGCGCCGGCGGTGACCTGTCCGAGCCCGGCGAACAGCCGCTCGGCGCGGAGGCGTCCTCGGCGAAGAGCGGGCCGATCTTGAAGCCCTCGCGGCACGGCCGCGCCACGCCGATCCCGCGCAGCTCGCCGTCCTCGACGAGCCCGAGGCCGAGCCCGCCGGCCGGATCGATCCACGGGCGCAGGAACTGCGGGCGGTCGAAGCCGAAGTGCAGCCGGTCGAACGCCGCGACGTCGGCAAACGCAAGCTCGGACAGGGGCCGCAGCGAGGGGTCGGCCGCAGCCGGCCTCGCCAACCCCGGACATCCGCAGATTGCGGTGCGAGAAGCGAAAGCCGGTGGATGCGTAGAAGGCCTGCATGTCGAAGACCCCGTCGATCCCGATCGCCGCGCCCGGGCGCAGCCGCGCGAGCAGCTCGTCGCGCAGCGCAGCACCAGAGCTGCCGGCCCAGCCCCTGACCGCGCAGTTCGGGCCGGACGATGAAGAAGCCCAGGAAGCCGAACTCGCCGGCGTAGGAGACGATCGAGCCGGATGCGACCAGCGCACCGTCGCGATGCACTCCGACGAAGCCGTCCGCGTCCGTCGCCCAGAACGTGTCGGCATCGCCGAGGCCGGGGTTCCAGCCCTCCGCGGCGGCCCAGTCCACCACGACGTCCACCTCCGCCCGGTCGAGCGTGCGGAGCTGCGGTCGATCGGGATCGGACGTCGCCATCGGGTTTCCCGCGCGAGCCTAGAGGGGGCCGTGCCGGCCCGGGCCTACTTGACCGGTAGCGAGGGTGGGCTTCCGTTGGTGAAGAGCGTGGACAGCAGGATCTCCACCGGCCCGCGGCCGTCATTGCGGGCCTGGTGGATCGTGCCGGGCCGTTCGACGATCCACTCCCCGGCGCGGATCTTGCTCGTCTGGCCGCGGCCGATCCTGCGAACCAGCCGCGGCGACCCTTCCGCGTCGCCCCGCATGACGTTCACCGAACCGGTGCGCACGGTGTAGGTGAGCGCGCCCCGCTCGATGTATGCGAGCTGCGTGCCCGGGTGGCGGTGAAGCGCGATCCGAGCCGCGGGCGCGATCGTCACCCGCGAAAGCCCGAGGGTCCGCCCGGGTGCGCCGGCAGGGTCGACCTGCTGGCCAAGCGCGGCGCGCGACACCGGAGCGGCGCTCTGGAGAGCTCCTGCGGCGAACGCACCCGTCGCGGCTGCAAGCACGATCGCGAGCACGAAGAGGACGGCTGCGCGGGGACGGACTGTCATGGAAGACCTCCTTGGGATTCACGACCGGCGTCGCGTCGTGTAGCCGTATCAGGTCAGCTCAGCCGCGGATCACGATCGGCAGCGTGAACGTCGGGAACGTCGTCTTGCGGCCGCGTCGTCGTGCGGATCTTGGTCGTGGCGCGGAAGATCGCGAGCTCGCCCGTTGCCGGCTTGGGAACGGTGAACCGCACGATCCCGTTCGATGGGATCCGAACGCTCTTGAACGGCTGCTGCTTGGCGCAGCTCACGAGACGGTTGATCGTGGCCCGCGACCCGGCCGGTACGACGCCGCGCACGCGCAAGGTCACGCGATTGCCCGACGTGGTCGCCGCGAAGCGGCGGGTCAGCGCGAGCTGCCCGCTGTTGCGGCCGGCGACGGTCGCGCGCAGGCGGGCCCGCCTTCGCCGACGGCTTCTTCACCGTGGCGGCAAACGTCCCGTCGAACTGCACGACAGCGGTGCCGGCCGCCTGGCCGCCGGGGAACGACGTCAGCTTCACCGTCTGTCCGGCGTAGCGCGCGAGCGTGATGCCGAACACGCGCACCTTCGTACCGCTTGGCGTGAGCTCGAGGATGTCGATCGCGCGGCCCGCGCAGAGCAGCGGCGACACGGCCGGCTCCGTCGCGGGGGGCGGCAGGCGGTGGTGGTGGAGGCGGCGGCGGATCCGGAGGCGGAGGTGGAGGCGGCGGCGGAGGCGGCGGATCTGGAGGCGGTGGGGGCGGCGGAGGCGGCGGCGGTGGCAGCGGCGGGTCCTGCGCCAGCGCTCGGTTCGAGCACGTCGACCGTCACCGTCCGCCTGCGCACGCCGGGGACGCGAGCAGCACCGCCGTCGCTGCGAGCACACCGATGATGCGGTACCTGGACGTCACGAGAACACTCCTCTCACAGATGGCGGCGCCCGCGGGAAGCCTCGACGCTTGGAGCCCGGCGGGGAGGCCGGGAGTATCGTGAGACCGCTCAGCGACGACAACCCGCGTGCCGCGCGACACACCCAAATCAGCCCGTTCGGGCACTTGACCTCCCGTCGCCCCCTGCTGCTGGCCTGCCTCGCGGCGCTGGTCGCCGGCTGCGGCGCGGGGGACGACGTCGAGCGCGGGCCGTACGTCAGCGCCAACCTCGCGCTCCTCGACACGCTGCCGGCCGTGCCCGGCGCCCGCGTGATCGGCACGAGCTCATCGGCGTACCGCGACGGCGACAACCCCGGCGCGCGCACCGCCGGGTACGGCACGAGCCGCGAGTACCGCCTCCCGCGCGGCACGTCGGGCCCCGCGGCCGTCGACCACTACCGCCGGGCGCTGTCGCCCGCGTGGACGGAGGTCGCCGGGTCGCGCGAGTACGTGAGCCTGCGGCGCGGGGACGCCTACCTCCACGTCCTCGCCGGTCGCGGCCGGCTGTCCGCCGAGATCGATGCCGACTGCTACAAGGGCGACTCGTCGCCGCACTGCTTCGGCCCGTAGCCATCGACCTTCAGAATGAAGCGGTGTCAGAGCTCAGGCCAGGCGACGTCCTCGGCGGCTGCCGCGTCGAGGCGGTCATCGGCCGCGGCGGCATGGGCGTCGTCTACAAGGCGCTGCAGCTCGACCTGCGCCGCCCGGTCGCGCTGAAGGTCATCGCCGCCGACCGCGCGGGCGACGTCGAGTTTCGCGGGCGCTTCGAGCGCGAGTCGCTCATGGCCGCCGCGATCGACCACCCGAACATCGTGCCGGTCTACGCCGCCGGCGAGGAGGACGGCGCGCTGTTTCTCGTCATGCGCTTCGTGCCGGGCAGCGACCTGCACGCCGTCATCCGCCGCGACCAGCGCCTGCCGCCGGCGCGCGCCGCGGAGATCGTCGCGCAGCTCGGCTCCGCGCTCGACGTCGCGCATGCCGCCGGCCTCGTCCATCGCGACGTCAAGCCCGCGAACGTCCTGCTCGCCGGCAACGAGGACCACGCCTACCTCAGCGACTTCGGGCTCACGCGCAAGATCGATCCCCAGCACCCGATCACCGACAGCGGCCAGTGGCTCGGGACCGTCGACTTCGCCTCGCCCGAGCAGCTCAGCGGCGGCAGCGTCGACGCGCGCTCGGACGTCTACTCGCTCGGCTGCGTCCTGCACGCGGCGCTCACCGGCTCGGCGCCGTTCCCGCGCGGCACCGTGCCCGCGACGCTGCTGGCGCACCTGCACGACGCGCCGCCGCGCCCGTCGGCCTCCGGCGCGCCCGCGCATTTCGACCGCGTCATGGCCCGCGCGCTCGCCAAGGCGCCCGAGGACCGCTACCCGTCCGCCGGCGATCTCGGGCGCGCGGCGCTCGCCGCCGCCCGCGGCGAGGCGGTCACCGAAAGCGAGCGCACGGTCGCGATCGGGCCGGCGGCGCCACAGCCCGCGACGCGCCGCATCGAGCCGCCGCTCCCCCCGTGCCGGCGCGGACCGCGGCGACCGCGCTCGCGCCACCGCAGTTCGCACCCGGAGACGCCGCACGCGGCGCTGGGCGCTCGGCGCCGCGGTGCTGGTCCCGCTCGCCGGGATCGCCACCGTCGCGGCGCTCATGCTCGCCGGCGACGGCGGCAGCAACACGGCGGCGGCGCGAACCGCCCCGCTCGCCGGGGGCGAGGTCCGCGCGGCCGCGGAGGCATTCGCCGCGGCCTACGAGACCGAGGACGCAGAGGCGCTGCGCCGCCTGCTGACCGCCGACGTCGAGCGCGTGCTGCCCGACGGCGTCGCCCGCGGCCGCGACGAGGTCGTCCGCCAGTACGCGACGCAGTTTCGCGACAACGCCACGCAGAGCTACGAGCTCGAAGAGCTCGCCGCACGGGCGGGCGCGCAGGCCGCGCCGGCGGCGCGTACCTCGTCCGTCGCGCCGGCGGCGAGTCGATCCGCGGCCGGATCGTCTTCGGCGTCGTCCGCGACCGCGGGCGCACGCTCATCGCGCTCATCGCGGTCACGCCCCGGGCCTGACCGGCCCGTGGCCCCCTCAGAAGCGCACGCTGAACCGCGCGCCGCCCAGCGGCGAGTCCGCGACCTCGATGCTGGCGCCATGGTCGCGGACCTGCTGGGCGACGAGCGCGAGCCCGAGCCCCGAGCCCGGCGTCTCGGAGGCGCCGTTCGCGCGGACGAAGGGCTCGAAGATCCGCTCGCGATCGGCCTCGCCGACCCCCGGGCCGTCGTCGTCGACGACGAGCGTCGGGCCGGCGCCGAGCGTCACGGACACCGCCCCGCCCGGGCGGCCATGGCGCGCCGCGTTCTCGATGAGGTTGTCGGCGAGCAGCCGCAGGCCGGGCTCCCAGCCGCGCACGACGACCGCGCCGTCGGGGAGCTTCGACGACCAGTCGATCTCCGGGTGACGGCCGGAAGCCGCGTCGAGCGCCGTCGCGACGAGCTCGGCGAGGTCGACGTCGGTATGGGCGACCGCCGCCGAGTCCCCGCGCGCGAGGGCCTGGAGGCCGTCGAGCAGCGCGACGAGCCGGCGGTGCTCGGCGAGCGCGTCGCGCACGAGCTCGATGCGCTGCGCGGCCGGGATGTCGGGGTGCCTGCTGAGCGCCGACAGCGTCGCCTGCACGCTCGTCAGCGGCGTGCGCAGCTCGTGGCCGGCGTCGGCCGTGAAGCGGCGGGTCGCCGCCAGCGCGCGCTCGCGGTCGGCGGCGGAGCGGCCGAGCCGCGCGAGCATGTCGTTGAAGCTCGCCGCCAGCGACCGCAGCTCGGCGGCGCCGTCGTCGCCGGGAACGCGGCGGTCGAGATCCTCGGTGCCGGCGATGTTCGCGGTCGCCGCTCGCAGCCGGCGCAGCGGGCGCAGGAGGACGTTGGCGACGAACCACACGCCGATCCCCGCGACGAGCAGCGCCGCGATCCCGAACGCCGTCAGCCGGCGGTCGAGCTGCGCCAGCCGGTACTCGAGCGGCTCGATGCTCGTCGTGACCTCCAGGCGCGCGAGCCCGCCGAGGTCCGGCTCCTCGAGGCTCACGGCGTAGGAGCGGTAGCGGTCTCCCCGGCCCGTGAAGGTCGAGAGGCCGTTGCGTGGCGCGGGCCGGCCGGCGGCGGGAGGCTCGCCGGACTCCAGCAGCACCCGGCGCCCGAGCAGGAGGCGCAGCGACGTGTCGCTCGCCGACAGCACCTGGTCCAGGCGCCGGTCGCTGGCGGGCAGCTCGCGCTGGACGGAGGCCAGCGCCGTCTCGCGCGAGAGCTCGGCGATCGCGCGCAGCCGGTCGTCGAGCGCGGCGCGCTCGGAGCGGTCGACGTAGCGCGACACCATGACGCCGGCGCCGGCGAGCACGACGGCGAGCACGACGGTGATCCCGAGCGTCAGGCGACCGCGGAGGCTGCGCATTGGACCTCAGGTTCGCAGGATGAAGCCGACGCCGCGCACGGTGTTCGAGCACGCGCGGCTCGCCGCCGGCTTCGAGCTTGCGGCGCAGGTAGCCGACGAAGACGTCGGCGATGTTCGTCCCGGGGTCGAACGTGTAGCCCCAGATCTCCTCGTGCAGGCGCGCGCGGTCGAGCACCTCGCCGGGATGGCGGAGGAAGAGATGCAGCAGATCGAACTCGCGCCGGGTGAGGCCGAGGTCGCGGTCGCCGCGCCGGGCCGTGTGCGAGCGCGGGTCCAGCGCGATGTCGCCGACCGTCGCCACCGCCTCCGGCGCCGGTGGCCGCCGGCGCAGCAGCGCGTGCAGGCGCGCGGTCACCTCTTCGAGGGCGAACGGCTTGACGACGTAGTCGTCGGCGCCCGCCTCGAGCCCGCGGACGCGGTCCTCGACCTCGTCGCGCGCGGACAGGACGCAGACGGGCACGTCGTCGCCGCCGTCGCGCAGCTGGCGCAGGACCTCGAGGCCGTCGAGGTCGGGCATCCCGAGGTCGAGCAGGATCACCGCGGGAGCGACGGACTCCGCCGCGGCGAGCGCGGCGCGCCCGCCGGACGCCCGCACGACGCGGAAGCCCTCGAGCTCGAGCCCGGCTCCGACGGCGCGCCTGATCGCGGCGTCGTCGTCGACGAGCAGGACGACCGGCCCGTCGGGGTCGTCGTCATCCACGCGACACGCGCTCGCAGTCGCGGGCGACGACGTCGACCCGGTCGGCGAGCACGCGGTCGCGGCCCGGCCCGCAGGTGATCGTGTCGCGCGCGCCGTCGCGTGCGCGGATGTCGTCGCGGCCGTCGCCGCCGGCGACGACGTCGCCGGCGCCCGGGCCCGGCGTGATCTGGTCGTTGCCGGCGCCGCCGACGAGCGTGTCGGCACCCTGGCCGCCGCGGAGCCTGTCGTTGCCGGCGTCGCCGAAGAGCGTGTCGTTGCCCTGGCCGCCGGTGAGCCGGTCGTTGCCGGGGCCGCCGACGAGCCGGTCGTCCCCGCGCCCGCCCGACAGCTGGTCGGGACCCGGTGTGCCGGTCAGCACGACCGGTGCCTTGCCGTTGCCCTTGCCCTTGCGCCTTCGGCGACGCCGCGACGGCCACGCCGCTGAGCGACGCGACGAGGACGAGGACGGCGAAAAGGGAGGGGATCCTGCGCATGGACGACACCATGACGCACCGCGGCCCTCGCGCGCACCGCATGCACCCGTCTCTCATGGACTTCTCACCGCCCGTGAGGCTTCTGTGAGAGCCGCTGGGATCGCGCGACCTCGGGGGGCACAGTACGTCGCAGACCTTTGTTCGTCCCCATTCGAGGAGGAAGCACCCAAGATGAACGCGACCATGCTGAAGCACACACGGACGTTTGCCTCACTGGTGGCTGCGGGCTCGCTGCTCGCCGTCCCCGCGATCGGCCAGGCTGCAAAGCCGGCGAGCCCCGGGAAGTCCGGCACGCACTCCAAGAGCACGAAGAGCTGCACGAAGGCCAAGTCCGTCGGCTTCTCGCTGTCCGGGACGCTCGTGAGCGTCACCGCCGACGACCCGGCGACGACCGACGTCAACGAGGCGACCGTCACGATGATGATCACGTCGGGCAACGCCGCCGCCAAGCGCGCCGGTGACATCGCCGACCAGAACGCCGCGAAGAAGGGCACCCAGATCAAGGGCGCCACGTACACGGTCCCGGCGACCGACGCCTACAAGCTGCGCCTCAACGGCTACGAGGCTCCCGACACGCCGTCCGTCGGCGACAAGGTCAAGATCAACGGCCGCATCGCCATGACGACGAAGAAGTGCGCGCCGGCCGGCACGAGCCTGGCCGACCGCCTCGGCGCCGTCGACGTCAAGAAGGTCACGATCTCAGACCGCGATCCGGACGCGTAAGCCCCCGCCCGCATCCGAATCTCGGCGACGGCCGCCCTCCGGGGCGGCCGTTGGCGTTTCATGAAGTTCTCATGCCCCGTGAGGCTTCTCTGAGACCCGCTGTCGGATCGTCGCGAGGCGGCGCAGAGTGAGGTCGCAAGACCCCACGAGGAGGAGCGAGAGATGAACCTCACGAAGATGCAGTTCGTCGCAACCGTCGCAGCCGCCGGCCTCATCGTCCCCGCCGCCGCGCTGGCCGCGACGATCGACGGCGGTCCAGGCGGCGAGCGCCTGCGCGGCACGAACGTCGCCGACACGATCAACGGCAACGGCGGCAACGACCGGATCTTCGGCTTCCGCGGCGCCGACGCGCTGAACGGCGGGCCCGGCAACGACCGGATCTCGGGCGGGCGCGACAACGACGTCATCGCCGGCGTGCAGGGCAACGACCGGCTCGACGGCGGCGCCGGCGACGACACGATCACGGGCGACGCGAACGCCGTCGGCGACCTCACGTCGTTCGACCGCATCTTCGGCGGCGCGGGCAACGACACGCTGAAGGGCGGCGACTCCGCCGACCGCATCATCGGCGGCTCCGGCAACGACAACTCGGCCGGCGAGAACGGCAACGACCGCATGTCCGGCAGCGGCGGCGACGACGTCCAGGACGGCGGGCCCGGCAACGACACGATCTACGCGAACGCCGGCCGGGACGCCTCGACCGGCGGCGACGGCAACGACAACCTCTGGGCGCTGGCGCGCGTCGACGTGACCCCCGGCCCCGGCGGCGCCGTGGACACCGCCGGCGACGCCCTGGACGGCGGCAACGGCGACGACGTCTTCCGCACCCGCGACGGCGAGGTCGACCGCATCACCTGCGGCGCCGGCAACGATCGCGCGCTGCTCGACGAGGTCGACGTCATCACCGACGCCTCCGCCGAGAACGCCAACGGCTCATGCGAGCAGGTGCAGCGCAAGGCGGCCCGCGGCACGGGGTCCAAGAGCGAGGACGCGCACGACAAGAAGTAGCCGCTCCGGGCGTTGTTCACCGCGATTGAACGACGTTCCGTCCGGACTCACGCCGAGATACCGACGACAGGCAGGGATATGCCACCCGAATCACCTGAAGCTCCCTGACGTTCCGGAGCTTCACGCCTACCAGAAGAAAGGGCGCCTCTTCCCCGTGGCGCCCTTTCTTCGTGTGCGTCGGTTCTCTCCCGGAGGGCTCAGGCGGCGGCGAAGACCGCGACCGGCCCGCGCACGTGCTTGAACTGGCGGGCGCCGCGGTCGGCGATCGTCACGCCGTTGCGCCGCTGCAGGCAGTCGCGCGTCGTGACGCTCATGAGGATCTCGCCGGAGCCGGCGGACTCGGCCATCCGCGAGGCGATGTTCACGGTCTGGCCGTACCAGTCGTCGCCGCGCTGCAACGGCGGTGCCGGAGTGGATGCCCATGCGGATCGGCGGGCACCAGCCCTCCTCGCGCATCTCGCGCGCGAGCCGCAGGGCGAGCGTCACGACGCGGGCGGCGTCACGGCCGTGGACCATGACGCCGTCGCCGAGGTCCTTGACGATCTCGCAGCCGAGCTCGCTCGCGGCGTGGGCGGCAGCGACCTTGAAGGCGACTGCGACATCGGCCGCGGCCTCGTCGCCGACGCGCTCGGTGAACGCCGTGTACCCGACGAGGTCCGCGAAGAGAAATGTGTGCTGTCCCGCCTCCATGCCGACTGGGCGTAACGATGCGATGAACGGTGTTCTTCCTCGCCGACCGCGTTCGTGACGGCCGATCGAACGGGCGGTTCAGCCGGCGTCGTCGACGAGCCAGCGCCGCGGCCCGCGCCGGTCGGGCTCGTAGACGCACGACGCGCCGGTGCGGACGGTGGCCGCCAGCTCGGCGCTCAGCGCGGGGTCGTACTGCGCGATGCGCCTGATCGCCGACTTCACCGCACGCGTGACGTTCACCCGGGCCCGCTCGGCACGCTCGTCGGGCTCGCGCTCCTCGCCGTCGACGGCGGCCACGAGGTCGAGGCACTCGACGCGCTCGCCCGGCCGCGCGAGCAGGAGGGCGAGCAGACGGATGCCGCGGCCGTCGGAGAGGTGCAGCCGGCCGCCGTCGTGGTCGATCATCCAGACGTCGCCGACCCGCCGCATCGACGAGACGGGCTCGCGCGCGCCGGAAGGCCGCGTCGGAGCCGGCGCCGGTGCCGGCGCCGGCGCGGGCGCGGCCGCGACCGCCGCAGCCACCTTGACCGGCACGTCGGCGCCGAGGCGGTCCCGCAGCACGGCGACGCGGTGCAGCAGGACGGTGAGCCCCATGTCCTCGCAGGACGTCGCCGCCTGCTCGAGCAGCTCGGCGGCCCGCCCGCTCTCGCCGCGCTCGCGGTCGGCGAGGAGCACCGAGGCCTCCTCCACCGCGATGCGCGCGAGGCTCGTCCGCGCGCCGTTGCGGATCGCCGACGCGCGCGCGGCGGCAAGATGCTCGAGCGCAGCCGCGTGGCGGCCCTCCACGCGCGCGAGGATCCCGAGCCACATCTCGACGGGGCCGAGGAACGCCGCCGTCGGCAGCACGACGTTGCGCCCTGCGAACGGCGCGAGCTGCGCGTGGATCGCGGCCGCGCCCTCGCGCGACTTCAGCGCCGCGGCCGTCTCGGCCAGCAGCGCCATCGCCGTGAGCCAGAGGTTGTCGCGCGGCAGCGCCGCGAAGTCGCCGGCGGCGAGCCGGTCGAACTCGAGCTGCGCCTCCTCGGTCCGGCCGCTCGCTGCCAGGGCCGCCGCCAGCCCGGCCCGCCAGCACGGCATCGCGGGCGCGCCGTCGGCGTAGGCGCGCACCTGCTCGCCGATCGCGCTCGGGCCGTGCTGGAGCCAGGTCAGGACGACGACGGTCGAGGCGACCGTGATCGGGATCGTCGATGCCGACAGCTCGCCGCTGATCGCCGCGACCTCGCCGACGAGCGCGCGCGCGTCGTCGAAGCGCCCCTCCAGCGCGGCCCGGCGCGCGCGGTGCAGCGGCACGAAGGCGGCCGCGCGCCGGTCGCGGGACTCGAACGCCAGCCGCTCGAGCGCCTCGATCGCGATGTCCGCGGCGGCGAGCTCGTCGAGCTCGAGCAGGACGTCGACGTGGCGGCTGCGCGCCGCGAGCGTCATGACGGTCTCGCCCGCCCGGTCGCTGAGCGCGAAGAGCGTCTCGAGCCACTCGCGCGACTGCTCGGTCGAGTCCGGCCCGGTCGTCGCGAGCTGCGCGGAGGACAGCGCGAACGCCAGCGTCACGTCGTCGCCGATCCGCTGCGCCATCTCGAGCGACTCGCGCGCGAGCTCGGCCCGCCGCGGCGCGGTGTCCGACCAGTACAGCGCGACCGCGAGCGACCCCAGCAGGCGCACGCGCAGCGTGCTGTCCTCGGGGCCGACGCGCTCCAGCGCCTCGCCGAGCAGCGCGACGTGGGCGTCGTCGACGAAGCCCGGCGTCAGCGCGAACGGCGCGATCCCGAGCGCCGCGCGCACGAGGATGTCGTGCGCCCCGATCGAGCGCGCGGCGGCGACCGCGGCCTCGAAGGTCGAGCGCGCCGACGGCCGCCCGGCGCGCGACTCGGCGGTGCCGAGCCCGAGCAGGAGCGCCGCCCGGCGCGGCACGTCGACGCCGAGCAGCTCGAGCGCCTCGAGCGCGCGCGAGAAGAGCTCGGCGGCCTGCTCGTAGGCGAGGTTGTCGAGCGCCCGCTGTGCGGCGCGCTCGGCGTAGTCGACGGCCTTGATGAGGTCGCCGCGGGGCGCGGCGGAGAGGAAGTGGTGCGCGAGCTCGGGCAGATGGCTCTCGATCGCCCCGCGGTAGACCTGCTCCAGCGCCTCCCCGACCGCGCGATGGGCGTTCATCCGCGCGGCTCCGCGCATGCCGGCGACGAGGGTCTCGGCGATGAGGCCGTGCCCGAAGCGGTACTGGCCGAGCGTGCCGGGCACCGCGACGACGAGACCGAGATCGGCCGCGGCGTCGAGGCTCGCGAGGACGGTGTCGCGGTCCTGCGTGGACGCCCGCTCGAGCGCCGACAGCACGAACGTGCGGCCGACGATCGCCGCGAGCGCGAGCGTCTCGAGCGCCTCGTCGCCGAGCGGCTCCAGGCGCCGGCGGATCGTCTCGCGCACGCCGTCGGGCAGCGGCAGCTCGTCGGGCGGGTCGTCGAGGCGCCCCTCGGCGAGCAGGAGGGCGAGGATCTCGCGCGCGAAGAACGGGTTGCCCTCCGTCTTGGCGTGGACGGTGTGCGCGAGGCGCGGCGTCGGGGCGCTGCCGCTCTCCAGCTCGATGAGCTGGCCGACGTCCTCGCGCGTGAGACCGCCGAGGACGAGGCGGCGGCCGGCGCGCGCGATGTTCGCGACCGCCGCCTGCGCGCCCGGAGTGCGCCGCGGCGTGCGCTCGTGCATCGTCAGGACGAGCAGCACGGAGGAGTCGCGCAGCATCCTGGAGACGAAGTCCAGGGCCAGGAGCGATCCCTCGTCGACCGCCTGGAGGTCGTCGATGAGCACGACGACCGGCCGCTGCGCGCTGCTCATGCGCAGCAGGGCGACGAGCGCGTCGAAGAGCAGGAAGCGAGCGATGTCGGAGTTCTCCTCGCTGCTGGCTTCGGCCGCCGGCAGCGGGATCTGCAGTCGCTCGGCGAGCTCGGGCGCGAGCCGCACGAGCTCCGCCGCCCCCGCGCCGAGCTCGCGCCGCAGCGCCTCGGCGTCGACGTCGTGGCAGAGGCTGCGCACGACCTCCACCCACGGCCAGTAGGCGGGCGCGGCGCGGCCCCAGCCGCGCGTCCAGATGACGGCTGCGCCCTCGCGCTCAGCCTGCGTCGCGAGCGCCGCGGCGAGACGCGTCTTCCCGACCCCGGGATCGCCGAGGACGAGGTGGACCCCGCCGCGGCCGCGACGGGCGTCGGCGAGCGACTCGCGCAGCTCCCGCAGCTCGCGGACGCGGCCCACGAGCGGGCCCTCGCCCGCTACGCGTCCGGCAGACAACTTCCTCGACGACGGCAATCGACTCCCGGCACGGGGCACCGGACCCTAGCCGCTGCCCCGCGGTGCGCATAGGTGGCAAAAGGCTAGGTTCGCACCTCCCACTCCAAAGTCACACCTGGATCCGGTTCATACGCGCAGCACGAGCCCGTCCGGATCGCGTTCTGGAGCATGTGGCCGAGCTCCGGCTCGTGCTCGGCGATCCGCTTCAGCGCCGCGCGGATCGCCCGCGTGACGTTCAGGCGCGCGCGCTCCGCCGCCGGGCCGGGCGCGGGGTCCGGCTCCGAGTCCGCAAGCCGGGACGCCAGCGCCTCGAGCGCCGCGGTCGCCTGGGCGACGCGCTCGGGGTCGTTGAACTCCCGTGCCTCGGCGATCTCCTCCTGCAGCTCGGCCGCGAGCGCCCTCGGGGCCCGCAGGTCGGCCGGCGGGCGCGGCTGCCCGTCCTGGCCGGCGAGCCGCACCGCGGCGATGCGCGTGCCGGGGTTGGCGAGCAGCACCGCGAGGTGGTGCAGGCCCTTGGCGTCCTGGAGGCAGACGCTGCGGCCGCCGTACTCCAGCCGCCAGACGTCCTGTTCGCGCCGGAGCGCCGCGCGGAGGGCGCCGTCGGCGGCATCCTCGACCCGGCCGGCCGCGACGGGCGGCCCGAGCCGCGCGCGAAGGTCCGCGACCCGTGCCACGGCGCCCGCCATCCCGTGCCGCGCCGCCTCCTCCTCGACCCGGTCGACGAGCGCCGTCGCGCGGTCGGCGTCGCCCGGCGCGCCGCGTCGCACGAGCACCTCGGCGGCGTCGAGCGACGTCAGGACGACCGCCGGCCGCGCCGCGATCCGCTCGGCCGCCGAGCGGGCGGTCTCGAGGTGGCCGAGCGCCCGTTCGGGCTCGCCGACCGTCATCGCCAGCAGCCCGAGGTAGCGGGCCACCGGCCCGAGGTAGGCGGCGCCCATCGCGACGACGTTGCGGCCCTCGTAGGGCACGAGCAGCTCGTAGAGCCGGCGCGCGTGGTCGTGCTCGCCGAGCCGCGCGCAGAGCTCGGACAGCAGCGCCATCGCCACGAGCCACAGCCCGTCGCGGGGGATGTCGTCGAAGTCGTGGGCCGCGAGGTGCTCGAGCTCGCGCCGCGCCTCCTCCTCGCGGCCGAGCTCGGCGAGCACGAGCGCCAGCCCGCAGCGCCAGCGCCGCATCGCGGGCAGCCGGTCGGCGTTCTTGCGCACGAGCGCCTCGAGCTCCTCCCGGCGTCCCTGTGCGCGCCGGACGACCAGCGTCTGCTCGTCGGCGGCGATCGGCGCCATCGATCCCGGCACCGCGCGGGCCTGCGCGAGCGCCTCCGCCGTGAGCAGCTCGGCGGCCCGCAGGTCGCCGCGCAGATGCGCCGCCATCGCGCGATGCAGCGGGTCCCAGACGAGCATCCGCGGCTGGCCGAGGCGGCGCGCGGTGCGCAGGAACGCCTCGATCTCCTCCTCCGCGCGCGCGGGATCGTCGAGCTCGAGCAGGAGGCTGATCCGCCACAGGCGCACCTGCATCGCGAGCTCGGCGTCGTTCGTGCGCTCGCAGAGCTCGAGCACCTCGGCCGAGATCGGCAGACCGCGCGTGACGGTGTCGGGCCCCCAGACGGCGAGGAAGCCCTGGGCGAGCGCGAACGCGAGCGTCCGGTCGGCGAGCACCCGCTGGGCGGGCGAGCTGCGCGCGGCCTCGCCCGTGAAGATCCCGCGCGCGAGGGCGAGCGCCTCGTCGACGAGGGCCTCGCGCCGCTCGTGCTGCGGCGACCAGTACAGCGCGAGCGCGAGCTGCACGCGGACTCGCACGCGCAGGGCGTCGGCGATCGCCTGCTCTGCGGCGCCGGCGGCAGCGGGCCGCGCCGTCCAGCCGGGCCAGGGCCTCCTCGAGGAGCGCGACGAGCTCGGGCTCGACGAGGCCGGGCGACAGCGAGCCGAGCGTGGTCGCCAGCGCGGACTGCGCGAGCCGCTCGGGATCATCCAGCCGCCGCGCCTGCTCGGCGGCCGTGCGCAGCGCCACCTGCGCGCCCTCGACGTCGCCCGCGCGCATGAGCGCCTCCCCGAGCCCCTGCTGCAGCGCCCAGGCGCGGGCGTCGTCCGCCGGCAGCGACGCCGCGACGTCGATCGCGCGCTCGTAGAGGCCCGCGGACTCGTCGTAGGCGAACTGCCCGATCGCGCGCTGCGCGGCGCGGGCGGCGTAGTCGACGGCCCGCGCCGCGCCGCCCTCGGTCGCGGCGTGGAGGAAGTGGTGGGCGATCTCCGACAGCCGTGGCTCGGGATCGTCGCGGGCGAGCTCCTCGAGGACCTCGGCCGTGACGCGGTGCAGCTGGGCGCGGCGGGTGGCGCCGAGGCTCTCCAGCAGCGTGTCGCGGACGAGCGCGTGCTGGAAGGCGAAGCTGCCGGGATCCTGCGCGGCGACGACGATCCCCGCCCGCAGCGGGCCCTCGAGGCGCTCGAGGATCACAGGCTGCGGCGCCGCGAGCACGCCGGCGAGCGCCGCCAGCCGGAACTCGCCGCCGAGGACCGCGCGCCGCGCCGAGCGTGTCGATCGCCGCGCCGTCGAGCATGATGAGGCGGCGGCGGATCGCGTCGCGCACGCCGTCGGGCAGCGGCAGCGGGCGATCCAGGCCACGGTGGTCGTGCAGCCGCCCCTGGCGGGCGAGCAGCTGGACGAGCTCGTCGACGTAGAACGGGTTGCCGGCGCTCGCGGCGTGGACGGCCGCGACGAGCCGCGGCGCGATCGCGCCCGTCTCCGCGCTGCCGAGGTCGCGCGCCCGCTCGGCGGCCAGCCGGCCGACCTCGTCGCGGTCCAGGCCCTTGAGTGGCAGGCGTATCGCGGCTCGCGCGAGCCCGCCGAGCGGCGCGGCGAGCTCCTCGCGCGCGTGCGCCTCGACGTGGCGGTAGGCGGCGATCGCGAGCAGCGGCATGTCGGGAATGGCCTTGGCGACGAACTCGAGCGCGAGCAGCGACGACGCGTCGGCCCAGTGCAGGTCGTCGAGGACGACGACGAGCGGCCGGCGTTCGGAGACGGCGGCGAGCAGGCTGGCGAGCGCGTCGAAGAGCCGGAAGCGCGCCTGGTCTGAGTTCATCGCGCCGCCGTGCTGCGCGGGCGGGCCGAGCGTGTCCGAGAGCTCGGGCAGCAGGCCCGCGAGCCACGGCGCGCCGTCGCCGAGCAGCTCGCGCAGCGACGTCGCCTCCTCGTTGCGGGCGAGGGCGCGGACGACCTGCACCCACGGCCAGTACGCGGGCGCGCCGCCGCCGTCCCAGCAGGTGCCCCACGCCCACGACGCCCCGCGGCCGGCCGCGCGCTCGACGATCGCGCGCGCGAGCGCGGTCTTGCCGATCCCGGGCTCTCCGGTGAGCACGACGAGGCGGCCGCGACCCGACAGCGCTTCGCCGAGCGCGTCGTCGAGCTGCGCCAGCTCGCGCTCGCGCCCCACCAGGCCCGGCACGCCCGCGTGGATCATGCGCTGCGCTGCACCTTCCGGCCTCCCCGACATGCTTGGACGTCGTCGGACGGTACCTTCCCGTGGCCCATTCGTGGGGATGTGACAGGAGGGCCTCGTGGCCTGCTGGCACACTCCTGAGTTCGATTGATCCCAGCATCACCCCGGAGAACCGATTGTCAACGAACAGCTTCGACGCCCGCGGCGCCTTCACGGTCGGCGATCGCACGCTCGAGATCTACCGCCTCGGCGCCCTCCAGGAGGCGTTCGACGTGGCGCGACTGCCGTTCTCCCTGAAGGTCCTGCTCGAGAACCTCCTTCGCACCGAGGGCAACGGCTCGGTGACCGCCGCCGACATCGAGGCGCTCGCGACCTGGGACCCGGGCGCCGAGCCGTCGAAGGAGATCGCGTTCTCGCCCGCGCGCGTGGTGATGCAGGACTTCACGGGCGTGCCGGCGGTCGTCGACCTCGCGGCGATGCGCGACGCGATGGCGGCGATGGGCGGCGATCCCGCGATGATCAACCCGCTGGTCCCGGCCGAGCTCGTCATCGACCACTCCGTCCAGGTCGACGCCTTCGGCACGCGCGACGCCTTCACGCGCAACGCCGAGCGGGAGTTCGAGCGCAACCAGGAGCGCTACGCCTTCCTGCGCTGGGGCCAGGACGCGTTCGACAACTTCGCCGTCGTCCCGCCCGACACGGGCATCGTGCACCAGGTCAACCTCGAGTACCTCTCCCGCGTCGTGTTCGTCGAGGAAAACGGTACCGACCGTCGCATACCCGGACACGCTCGTCGGCACGGACTCGCACACGACGATGATCAACGGCCTCGGGGTCCTCGGCTGGGGCGTCGGCGGCATCGAGGCCGAGGCGGCGATGCTCGGCCAGCCGATGCCGATGCTCATCCCGCGGGTCCTCGGCTTCAAGCTCCGCGGCGAGCTGCCCGAGGGCGCGACGGCGACCGACCTCGTGCTGACCGTGACCGAGATGCTGCGCGAGCGCGGCGTCGTCGGCACGTTCGTCGAGTTCTACGGCCAGGGTCTCGCCCACCTGCCGCTCGCCGACCGCGCGACGATCGGCAACATGAGCCCGGAGTTCGGCTCGACGTGCGCGATCTTCCCGATCGACGCCGAGACGGTGCGCTACCTCGAGTTCTCGGGGCGGCCGCCGGAGGTCATCGCGCTCGTCGAGGCGTACGCCCGCGAGCAGGGGATGTGGCACGACGAGACCTCGCCCGAGCCGGTGTTCTCGGACACGATCGAGCTCGACCTCGGCGAGGTCGTGCCCTCGCTCGCCGGCCCGCGCCGGCCGCAGGACCGCGTCGCGCTCCAGGAGTCGCAGGCGGCCTTCCGGATCGCGCTGAAGGACTTCCTGCCGGCGGTCGACGGCGACGACGAGCCGGCCGACGACGGCGGCGCGACGATCGAGTTCGACGCGCTCTCGTTCCCGGCGTCCGACCCGCCGACCGGCACGTACGCCGGCGCGCGCCGCCCGCCCGAGCACGCCACCGACGCGTCGCACGCCGAGGAGATCGCCGCCGCCCGCCTCGCCGAGCGGCCGTCCACGGTCGTGCCGCTGACGCTCGCCGACGGCACGGTGACCGACCTCGACCACGGCCGCGTCGTCATCGCCGCGATCACCTCGTGCACGAACACGTCCAACCCGTCGGTCATGCTCGCCGCCGGGCTGCTGGCGCGCAACGCCGTCGCGCGCGGGCTGAGCTCGCGGCCGTGGGTGAAGACGTCGCTGGCGCCCGGCTCGAAGGTCGTCACCGAGTACCTCGCGCAGGCGGGACTCGACGAGCCGCTGGACCAGCTCGGCTTCAACCTCGTCGGCTATGGCTGCACGACGTGCATCGGCAACTCGGGCCCGCTGCCGCGCGAGATCTCGGCGGCGGTCAACGAGCACGACCTCGCGGTCGTCTCGGTGCTGTCGGGCAACCGCAACTTCGAGGGGCGCATCAACCCCGACGTGAAGATGAACTACCTCGCTTCGCCGCCGTTGGTGGTCGCCTACGCGCTCGCCGGGTCGATGGATGCCGACATCGTCAACGAGCCGATCGGGGTCGATCCGGACGGCGTCGACGTGTACCTGCGCGACCTGTGGCCGTCGGGCCGCGAGGTCGGCCTCACCGTCGAGCAGGCCGTGCGCTCGGAGATGTTCCGTTCCTCCTACGCGGGCGTCTTCACCGGCGACGAGCGCTGGAACTCGCTGGAGGTCCCGACCGGCGATCGCTTCGCGTGGGACGAGGCGTCGACGTACGTCCACCTGCCGCCGTACTTCGAGGGCATGCCCGCCGAGCCGGCGCCGGTCACCGACATCGAGAACGCCCGCGTGCTCGCGCTGCTCGGCGACTCCGTGACGACCGACCACATCTCGCCCGCGGGCGCGATCAAGCGCGACGGCCCGGCGGGGCTCTATCTCCAGGAGCACGGCGTGGCGCCGCGCGACTTCAACTCCTACGGGGCGCGGCGCGGCAACCACGAGGTCATGGTGCGCGGGACGTTCGCGAACATCCGCCTGCGCAACCGCCTCGCGCCGGGAACCGAGGGCGGCGTGACCCGCAAGCTGCCCGAGGACGTCGAGATGTCGATCTACGACGCGGCGATGGCGTACATCGAGGAGGGCACGCCGCTGGTGGTGCTCGCCGGCTCCGAGTACGGCTCGGGCTCGTCGCGCGACTGGGCGGCGAAGGGGACGCGGCTGCTCGGCGTGCGCGCGGTGCTCGCGCTGTCGTTCGAGCGCATCCACCGCTCGAACCTCATCGGGATGGGCGTCCTGCCGCTGCAGCTGCCGGCGTCGGCCGACGACCTCGGCCTCACGGGCGACGAGGTCTTCTCGATCACCGGGCTGGCCGAGCCGATGAACGCCGGCGAGCTGCCGGCTTCGGTCACGGTGCGGGCGGGCGGGCGCGAGTTCAGCGCGCGGGTGCGGATCGATACGCCGAAGGAGGCGGAGTACTTCCGCCACGGTGGGATCCTGCAGTACGTGCTGCGGCAGCTGCGCGATCGCCCGTCGTCCTGAGCTCCCTTGGTGCGCTCGTGTGGCGCGCGGCGCTTACCTGCATCGATGAGGGAAGGGCGCGGGGTGTCTGTGGCGTTCGCTGTCTGGTGTTTTGTGGCGAACGGGTGGTGATTCGTTGCGTTTGGGGCGCGAGAGTCGGCGGCTGTGGAGGGGGTTTGGCCTGAAACGAGACGTATACGGGCCGGATGAGACCAAGCCCCCCGTCGAGCGGGCGATCGCGGCGTTCGCGCGGAGCCAGCATGAGCGTCGTCACGCTGTGCGCAGCTCGCGTGCGGCCGGTCTGGGCTCGCGCGGCGTGTCGCACCGTGTAGCGCGCGGTCGGCTGCGACTCGAGTACCCGGGGGTCTTCGCGACCGGCCACGCGCCGCTGTCGACGGCCGGGCGCCTCATGGCCGCGGTCCTTGCGTGCGGCGATGGGTCGGCCCTCTCTCATCGATCTTCGGCCTATCACCGCGGCCTGCGGCGAGGGCTTCCGAAGACGATCGACGTCACGAACCGGACGCGAGCCGGGCGCGACATCGAGGGGATCACCGTCCACAGCGGCGCGACCCTCCAGCCCGAAGACGTCACGATCGTCGAGGGCATCCGCTGCACCACCGTCGCCCGCACGATCCTCGACGTCGCCGAGGACGCGACCCACCGCGAGATCGAGCGCCTCCTCGACCAGGCCGAGGTCCTGCGCATCCTCGACATGCGCGCGATCGACGACGTCCTCGCCCGCGCGCACGGCCGCCGCGGCGCCGCGACGCTCCGAGCCGTGCTCTCAGTGACGCGGCCCGGCACGACGATCACGCGAAGCGAGCTCGAGGAGCTCATGCTCGCGATCTGCCGCGACATCGAGCGCCCGCCGGACGCCACGAACGCGTGGATCCCGTTCCCCGACGGCGGCGGCGCCGAAGCCGACTTCGTCTGGCACGAGCAGCGGCTCGTCGTCGAGGCCGACGGGCGCGACGTGCACGCGACGCGACGAGCCTTCGAGCACGACCGCCGGCGCGACCAGCGCCTCACGCTCCTCGGCTGGCGCGTCGTGCGCTTCACCTGGCGCCAGCTGACAGAAGAGCCGGGCTACGTCGCGGCGACGCTGCGCGCGCTGCTGGACTGACACGCCGCGCAGACGCCGTGCACGACGGCCTCCACGCGCCGGCGCTCGAACCCGTGCCGCCGCGCCGCGCGGTCCAGCGCCGCGATGTCCAGATCGGAGTCGAGGTCCTCGATCGAGCCGCACTCGCTGCAGACGAGGTGGTGGTGGTCGTCGGTGCGCGGGTCGAAGAGCGTCGTGCCGGCGCGCTGGACGCGGCGGACCATGCCGAGCTGCTCGAAGAGCTCGAGCGTCGCGTAGATCGTCGGCAGCGAGACGTTGGGCAGCCGCTCGCCGACGGCGTCGAGCAGCTCGTCGGCCGTCACGTGGCGGTCGAGCTCGCGCAGCGCGCGGTGCAGAACGACCCGCTGCGGGGTAACCCGCATCCCACGGGCGCGGAGCGCGTTCACAAGATCTTCACTCATGCGCCCATCTTAGGGCATCCTTATTGCAAGTCAAGTGTTATAGTTCTCGAGCATGAACGCCCCCGCCGCCACCTTGCGCACCCGATGGAACGCCGCTGACGAGCGCCAGCGCCTCCTCCAGGTCATCCAGCCCGCGCTCATCGGCCTCATCGACGGCACGATCTCGACGCTCGCGCCGATCTTCGCCGCCGCCTACATCGCCGGCTCGCAGGCCGCATTGCTCGTCGGCCTCGCCGCCGCGCTCGGCGCCGCGATCAGCATGGGCATGTCCGAGGGCCTCTCCGACGACGGCCAGATCACCGGCCGCGGCGCCGCCCTGACGCGCGGGCATGATCACCGGCGTCGCGACCTTCATCGGCGGCACCGCGCACGCGCTGCCGTTCCTCATCAACGACGTCGGCACCGCGCTGACGGTCGCCTATGTCGTCGTGAGCATCGAGCTCGTCGCGATCGCCTGGATCCGCAAGCGCTTCCTCGGCGTCCCGCTGCGAACGTCGCTCATCCAGGTGACGCTCGGCGGCATCATCGTCGCCACCGTGGGCGTCCTCGTCGGGCACGCCTGACGCCGCGCGGCTCAGCGTTCGAGCACGCGCTCGGCGAGCGCGCGGAAGAAGTCCGAGCGGGTGACGATCCCGGTCACCCGGCCGCCGTCGACGATCGGCACGATGAGCACGCGGTGGTGCAGGAAGATCTCGGCCAGCTGCGTGTCCGAGTGGTTCTCGTCGACGTCGATGTGCTCGGTGTTCATGTGCTCCGAGACGGGCTCGGCGGCGCATACCGCTCGCTTCTCGAGCACCTGCTCCAGGGACCTGGGCACGAAGCCGGCGGACCCGAGCTGCCTGAGGTAGCCCGGAAAGATCGCCGCGATGAACTCTCGCTCGCCGAAGATGCCCCGCAGCCTGCCGCCGGCATCCACGACCGGCAGCGCCGGCAGGGCCGCCTCGAGGAGCGCCGCGATCGCGTCGCGGATCGGTGTCGTCGACGCGCAGCAACGGAACCTCGCGGCGCACGGTGCTCGTGATCTCCCGCGGGCTCACAGGTAGCGCAGTGCGACGTAGGCGGTGGCGAGCAGCATCGACAGAAGGGTCGCAGGCACGCCGACCTTCAGGAACTGCACGAAGCCGATCGGCTGCCCGGCGCGAGCGGCCATGCCGGCCGCGGCGACGTTCGCGGCTGCCGCGATGAGCGTGAAGTTGCCGCCGAAGCACGCGCCGATCGACAGCGACCACCAGTAGGCGTCGTCCCCGGAGTCGACCTGCAGCTGCTCGACCACCGGGATCATCGTCGCCGTGAACGGGATGTTGTCGACGACCCCCGATCCGAATGCCGACACCCACAGGATCCCGAGCAGCTCCGCCGTCCGGTTGCCGTCGGTCACCGATCCGATCGCGTTGGCGACCTCGTCGATCGCGCCCCGCTCCTCGAGCGCGCCGACCATCACGAACAGCCCGATGAAGAAGAACAGGGTCGGCCATTCGATGCCGCGCAGCGCGTCCTCCACCGACTGCCGGGTGAGCAGCAGCATGACGGTGGCGCCCGTGAGCGCGACCGTCGCAGGCTCGAGGCCGATCGGCTTGTGGACGAAGAAGACGAGGATCGTGAGGACGAGCACCGGGAGGGTGCGCTTGAGCTCCGCGGCATCCTCGATCGACCTCGCCGCGTCGAGCTCCATGACGCGGTCGCGGGCCTCCGGCGCGATCTGCAGCCGCCTGCGGAAGACGAGGTAGAGCATGGCGGTCACCGCGACGAACGCGATCGCCGAGATCGGCGCGAGGTTCACCGCGAACTCGCTGAAGGACAGGCCGGTGGCGCCCGCGATGAGGATGTTCGGCGGGTCGCCGATGAGCGTCGCGGTGCCGCCGATGTTCGAGGCGATGATCTCGATGAGGATCAGCGGGATCGGGTCGATGTCGAGCGCGTCGGCCAGCAGGAACGTGATCGGCACCATGAGCAGGATCGTCGTGAGGTTGTCGAGGAACGCCGAGAGGATCGCCGTCGAGAACGCGAGCGACATGACGACTGCGAACGGGCGCCCGCGCGCGATCTGGCCCGCGCGGATCGCGAGGAAGTTGTAGATGCCGGTCGGCTCCGTGACGCGGACGATGAGCATCATCCCCGCGAGCAGGCCGATCGTCTCCCAATCGACGGCCTCGATCGCGTGCTCCTGATCGATCGTCTGCGTCAGGAGGATGAGCACCGCCCCGACGAGCGCGACCTTCGTCTTGTCGACGCGCTCGGAGGCGATGGCCGCCAGCGCTCCGACGAAGATGATGATGGCGAGGGTCATCGAAGGCGGATCCGCATCCTTGCAAAGCTCTCCGGCCGAGGACGCGCCGGTACCCTTCGCCGTCATGCCACTGCCCGACGTCCTGCGCCAGCTCCTCACCGCCGCCGGTCCCTCCGGCTACGAGACCGCGCCCGCCGCGGTCTTCGCCCAGGCCGGCCGGGCCTTCACCGAGGACGTCGAGATCGACGTCATGGGCTCGGTCACCGCGCGCGTCCCGGGAACCGTCCGAAGGGCGCGCCGTTCCTCGCGGTCGTCGGCCACATCGACGAGATCGGCCTCATCGTCACGCACATCGACGACAACGGCTTTCTGCGCTTCATCGGCGTCGGCGGCTGGGACCCGCAGATCCTCGTCGGCCAGCGCGTCGAGGTCACGACCCGCGACGGCGTCGTCCCCGGCACGGTCGGGCGCAAGGCGATCCACCTCCTGCGCGAGGAGGACCGCAAGAAGGCCGCCGAGCTGCGCGACCTGCACATCGACATCGCGGCCAAGGACGGCGACGAGGCGCGCGGCCTCGTGCGCATCGGCGACGTCGCGGTCATCGCCGGCGAGCCCGTCGAGCTCCGCAACGAACGCGTCATCTCGCGCTCGATGGACAACCGCCTCGGCGCGTTCATCGCGCTCGAGTCCGCGCGGCTCGTGGCCGAGGCCGGCGGCGCGCCCGGCGACGTCGCGGCCGTCGGCGTCGTGCAGGAGGAGATCACCTTCGGCGGCGCGCGCACCTCGGCCTACAGCCTGCGGCCCGACGTCGCGATCGTCGTCGACGTCACCCACGAGACGAGCGCGCCCGGCGTCGAGGTCAACGAGCTCGGCAAGCACGAGTTCGGCTCCGGGCCCGTCATCGAGCGCGGCTCGGTGCTCAACCCGGTCGTCTACGAGCTGCTCGCCGCCGCCGCCGAGAAGGAGGGGATCGCGTTCACCGTCCAGGCCTCGGCGCGCTCGACCGGCACCGACGCCGACGCGATCCACCTCTCGCGCGCGGGCGTGCCGACCGGCGGCGTGTCGGTCGTCGCTGCGCTACATGCACTCCCCCGTCGAGATGGTCCAGCTCGACGACGTCGCCGCCTGCGCCCGGCTCATCGCCGCGTTCGCCCAGTCGCTGAGCGCGGAGACCTCGTTCGCGCGCAACTAGACCCGCGTGCTGCTGCTCTTCGACATCGACGGGACGCTCCTGCAGCGCGCGGCGGACGCCCACCGCGACGCGATCCACGACGCCCTGCGCGTCGTGCACGGCATCAGGGATCCCGCCCACCGCGCCGGTCACGAGGTCGCCGGGCAGACCGATCCCGAGATCGTGCGCGGGCTGCTGCTCGCCGCCGGGGTCTCGGCCCGCACGATCGACGAGCGCCTGGACGACGTCCGGATCGCCGCCTGCGAGGCCTACGCGCGAGCGCGTGCCCGGCGACCTCTCGGCGCACGTCACGCCCGGGATGGCCGAGCTGCTGCAACGGCTCGCCGAGCGCGACGACACGCTGCTCGCGCTCGTCACCGGCAACTACGAGCCGATCGCGCGGATGAAGCTCCGTGCCGCGGGAATCGGGCGCTGGTTCCCCAGCCGCCAGGGCGGCTTCGGGTCAGACCACGAGCAGCGAGCCGAGCTGCCGCGGATCGCCCGCGGTCGCGCCGGCGAGGACGGCGAGCCGTACCCGCGCAGGCGCACGGTCGTCATCGGCGACACCCCGCGCGACATCGCCTGCGCGCGCGCCGACGGCGTGCGGGTCCTGGCGCTCGCGACCGGGCCGTTCGCGGCCGACGCGCTGCGCGAGGCCGATGGCGTGGCGCGCGACGCGCGCGAGCTCGGCGAGCTGCTCGACGCGCTGGCCTGACGGGCACGAGCCGGATCGCCCCCGGCTACCCTTCTGCGGCATGACCGGCGGACAGCGACTCATCCTCATCGTCGGCGCCGTGCTCCTGCTCGGCGTCGGCCTCGTCCTGCTCTCACCGGGCGACGACGACGAGCAGAGCGGCAGCGAGGCGACGGTGACCACGCCCGCGACGACGACGAGCGAGGCGCCCGCCACGACGACCGGCACCGAGACCACGACGGAGACCGCGACCACCGCGAAGCGTCCGACCTCGACGGCGCCCGCTGTGAAGTTCACGACGGTCCGGGTCAGCGGCGGCAGGCCGGTCGGCGGCGTGAAGACGATCAGGGTCAAGAGCGGGAAGCGCGTGGGTATCGCGGTCCGCTCGAACGACACCTCCGACGAGATCCACATCCACGGCTACGACCTCAGCAAGAACCTCAAGGCCGGCGGCCGCGTGCGCTTCACCTTCACGGCGAACGCCGAGGGGATCTTCGAGATCGAGCTCGAGGCGAGGGCGACGCAGATCGCCAAGCTCGTCGTCGAGCCCTAGCCGGACGCCGGCGCAGCTAGCGCGGGGACCAGAAGCCGTCGGCGCCGACGTGACGCTCGTCGGCGACGTGGCCGAGCGCCTCGCGCGCCTTCGCGTGATCGATGTCGCAGACGACCGCGACCTCGCGCGAGGCCAGCGGCTCCCCGGCCCACTCGAGCACCTCGAGCGCCGACTGCGGCGGCTCGCGGCGGTCGGTTCCCGGGACGAGGTTCGCCAGGACGACGTCGTAGGCGGCGAACGGCTGGAAGCCGGGCACGGCGATGCGCACGCCGTCGGAGCGGCGCACGATCTCGTAGGACGGGCACGTGTAGCGCCGCCCGCCCGACCAGTTGGCGAGCTTGTCGTCGAGCACGCGCGCGGCGGCGATCGGCTCACGCGCGGCCGCCATGTCCTCGCGCATCGTGGTCTCGACGGCGTCCGTAGGCCGCCCAGCGCTCGAGCTCGCCGGGATCGAGGCCGGCATCGGCCGCGGCGCCGAGGACGGTCGCCTCCTCGTCGAGCAGCTCGCCGCTCATCGCCCGCACGCGCAGCGCGCGCAGCACCGCCTCCTCGGCCTCGGGCGCGTTGAGGCGGGCGGCGATGATCGCCCGGCAGGCGGGCGCGGTGGCCGCCATCCGCGGGCGCACGCCCGTGTCGATCGGCATGCCGTGGTCGCGGGCGATCTTCGCGAGCGCGCCCGCCTGCTTCTCGGGCGTGAGGCCCTTGTCGAGGTAGTGCTGCGGGTCCTCGGCGAGCACGACCATCCGGGTGCTCCAGTCGAGCTTGTCGCCGTAGAGCCAGCGCAGGCGGCGGCGAAACGGCTCGGCCGAGTACGCCCACGGGCAGCCCGGGTCGGTGAACTCGACGATGCAGACGTCCGGCTTGCTCACGGCCGCTACGTGCGCGTCAGGCGCTTGTACGTGATCCGGTGCGGGCGGTCGGCCTCGTCGCCGAGCAGCTCGCGGCGATGCTCCTCGTAGGCCTCGAAGTTGCCCTCGAACCACGTGACCTGCGAGTCGCCCTCGAACGCCAGCACGTGGGTCGCGACGCGGTCGAGGAACCAGCGATCGTGGGAGATGACCACGGCGCAGCCGGCGAAGGCCAGCAGGGCCTCCTCGAGCGCGCGGAGCGTGTCGACGTCGAGGTCGTTCGTCGGCTCGTCGAGGAGCAGGACGTTGCCGCCGGCGCGCAGGAGCTTGGCGAGGTGCAGGCGGTTGCGCTCGCCGCCCGACAGCGTGCCGACCTTCTTCTGCTGGCTGGAGCCCTTGAAGTTCCACGACGAGCAGTAGGCGCGCGAGTTCATCGTCCGGTCGCCGACCTTGATCTGGTCCATGCCGCCGGAGATCTCCTCCCAGACGGACTTGTCGCCGTCGAGCGCGTCGCGCGACTGGTCGACGTAGGCGAGCTCGACGGTGTCGCCGACGCGCAGCGTGCCGGCGTCGGGCTGCTCCTGGCCGGTGATCATCCGAAAGAGCGTCGTCTTGCCGGCGCCGTTGGGGCCGATGACGCCGACGATCCCGCCGCGCGGGAGCTTGAAGGTCAGGTCCTCGATGAGCAGGCGGTCGCCGAAGCCCTTGCGGAGGTTCTCGCTCTCGACGACGACGTCGCCGAGGCGCGGCCCCGCGGGGATGTGGATCTGGACCTGGTCGAGCTTGACGTTGCGCTCCTCGGCGAGCAGCGCCTCGTAGTTGTTCAGGCGCGCCTTGGCCTTCTTGCGCCGTCCCTTCGGGTTCTCGCGCACCCACTCGAGCTCCTGCTCGATCGTGCGCTGGCGGACCTTGTCGCCCTTCTCCTCCATCGCGAGGCGCTTCTGCTTCTGCTCGAGCCAGGAGGAGTAGTTGCCCTCGTAGGGCAGGCCGCGGCCACGATCGAGCTCGAGGATCCAGCCGGCGACGTTGTCGAGGAAGTAGCGATCGTGGGTGACCGCGACGATCGTGCCCTTGTACTCGGCGAGGTGGCGCTCGAGCCAGTCGACGGACTCGGCGTCGAGGTGGTTCGTCGGCTCGTCGAGCAGCAGGAGGTCGGGCGCGCGCAGCAGCAGGCGGCAGAGCGCGACGCGGCGGCGCTCGCCGCCGGAGAGCGTCGTGACGTCGGCGTCGGCGGGCGGCAGGCGCAGCGCGTCCATCGCGTACTCGATCGCGGTGTCGAGGTTCCAGGCGTCGGCGGCGTCGATCTCGTCCTGGAGGCGGGCGAACTCGTCGGCCGTCTCCTCGGAGTAGTTCGCCGCGAGCTCGTTGAAGCGCTCGAGCAGGGCCTTCGTCTCGGCGACCGCCTCCTCGACGTTGCCCTTGACGTCCTTGGACTCGTCGAGCTGCGGCTCCTGCTCGAGCAGGCCGACGGTCGCGTTGGGCGCGAGCATCGCGTCGCCGCGGTACTCGGTCTCGACCCCGGCCATGATCTTCAGGACCGTCGACTTGCCCGCGCCGTTGTAGCCGAGCACGCCGATCTTCGCCCCGGGCAGGAACGCGAGCGTCACATCCTTGAGCACCTGCTTGTCGGGCGGATAGTCCTTCGACAGGCGGTACATCGTGTAGACGAACTGGGTCGACATCGCGTGACAGCGTAGCCACCGATGAGTTCGGGTCCTCGCAGCGGTCTGAGGTGGCAATGACTAGCTTTGCTTCGATGCCCGACCTCGCGATCCGCCTGCGCGCCGTCGTCAAGCACTTCGGCGACATCGTCGCCGTCGACGGCCTCGACCTCGACCTGCCCGTCGGCAGCTGCGTCGGCCTGCTCGGCCCCAACGGCGCCGGGAAGTCGACGACGATGAAGATGCTGACCGCCCAGGTCATCGCCGACTCGGGCGAGATCGAGGTGCTCGGGTACACGCTGCCGGGCGAGTCGAAGGTCGCGCGCGCGCAGATGGGCGTCGTGCCCCAGCTCGACAACCTCGACTCGACGCTGACCGTCGAGCAGAACCTCCGCGTCTTCGCGCACCTCTACCGCCTCGGCCGCTCCGAGCGCGGGCCCGCGGTCGAGCGGGCGCTCGCGCTCGCGAAGCTCGCCGACCGCCGCACGTCGAAGGTCGAGGAGCTCTCGGGCGGGATGCGCCGGCGCCTGCTCATCGCGCGCGGGCTCGTCCACCAGCCGCGGCTGCTGCTGCTCGACGAGCCGACCGTCGGCCTCGACCCGCAGGTGCGCCAGGAGCTCTGGGCGCTCATCGACGCGCTGCGCAGCGAGGGCACCTCGATCCTCATGTCGACGCACTACATCGAGGAGGCCCAGCGCCTCGCGGACACCGTCGTGATCATGTCCGAGGGCAAGGCCGTCGCGACCGGCCGCCCGTCCGAGCTCGTCGCCGAGCACGCCGGGCACGAGGTGCTCGAGGTCTACGGGCCGCCCGCGCGGCTGGCCGAGGTCGAGGTCGAGGCCGCGGCCGCCGGGACCCGCACGCGGCGCACGGGCACGAGCGTCGCGCTCATGGGCATCGAGAACCGCAACGGCGACCTCCCCGACGGGCGTGCGGCGCGCGGCGAACCTCGAGGACGTCTTCGTGCTCCTCACGGGCGAGGAGGTGGCATGAGTAACGTCGACCGGAGGTCCGAGCTTGCGAGGACCGGAGGGCGAAACCGTTCTCCCCGCAGTCCCGAGCTTGCGAGGGCCGAGGGGCGAAACCGCTCTCGGAGGGTCGGACGGCTCGATCGCGCCGCGATCGGGGGCGTGCTCGTCCGCGAGATGACGAACTTCAGCTCGTACTGGCGCTCGACGACGTTCTCCTCGACGATCGACCCGACGATCTACCTGCTCGCGTTCGGCTTCGGCTTCGGCTCGCTCGTCTCGCAGGTCGGCGGCTATGACTACGTCGACTTCGTCGGCACCGGGACCGTCGCGACCGCCGTCCTCTTCGCGTCGGCGTTCCCCTCGATGTTCGGGACGTACATCAAGTACGCCTTCCAGCACACGTACGACGCGATCCTCGCCGCGCCGGTGGACACCGAGGAGATCGTCACCGCCGAGGCGCTCTGGCTCGCGATGCGGGCCGGCACGTACGGCTGCGTCCCGCTGCTCGTCGCGATGCTCTTCGGCCTCGACCCGCGGATCGACATGCTGGCCGTGCCGTTCATCGCGTTCGTCAGCGGCTTCGGCTGGGCCTCGTTCGGGATCATGATCGCCGGGCTGCTGAAGACGATCGACAACTTCAACTACGTCACGAGCACCGTCATCACGCCGACGTTCCTCGTGGCCGGGACGTTCTTCCCGCTCAGCGGGCTGCCGGAATGGGCGCAGATCGCGGGCAACTTCAACCCGCTGCACCACACGGTCGAGCTCGTGCGCCACGCCTCCTTCGGCTGGGACCCGGGCGCGGACCTCCTGCACCTCGGCGCGCTCGTCCTGTTCGGCCTCGTCATGTGGCGGCTGGCCATCCGCGCGCTCGAGCGCAAGCTCATCACATAGCGGGTTTGTCAAGCCTCTAGCGTGTCCGCCGGAGGGCCGCCGGACGCTACCCTCGTGGGTTCATGCCGAACGTCCTCGACCTCGAACAAGCCTTGCTGCTGCTGGAGATCACGCCGCCCTTCGACAAGCGCGCGGTCCAGATGGCGCGGCGCCGCATGGCGAAGGTCTGGCACCCGGACATCGCTCCTCCGGGACGGCAGTTCGAGCACGAGCGCCACCTCAAGGCGATCAACGAGGCGGCCGACCAGCTCGAGCGCCTGGCCGAGGGGATGCGCGGCGGGACCGTGTCGCGCAACGCCGTCAAGGTCAACGCCGCGGCGGCCCGCGCCGCGCGCGCCGAGGAGGGCCGGCGGGCCTACGAGGAGGCCGAGCGCGCCCGGGCCGCAGGACACCGACCGGCGCACGCACGACCCGTTCGGCAGCCAGGTCCCCGACCACTCCGTCGTCCACCGCTACGCGCGCTGCGTGACGTATCCGGAGTGGGGCGTCGGCAGCGTCACCGGCATCTACTTCACGGGCGGCGGCGACGACATCCAGCAGTGGGCGCGCGTGCGCTTCCACCCCGGCGTGCGGACCGTGCCGGCGGGCTCGCTGCAGTTCGTCGACTTCTCCAAGCCCGACGCGGCCGCCGATCGCGTCGAGCGCTACGTCACCGCCTCCCAGCACGCGACGCTCGAGGGCAACCACGAGCTCGCCGCGCAGCGGCTCGTCTACGCGCGCGACGCCGAGCCCGACAACACGACCGTCCTGCGCCTGCTGACGCTCGCCTTCTGGCAGGCCGGCAACCTCCCGGCCGCCGGGCGCGCCGTGCGCGACTGGGCCCGGGTGGACCCCGACCGCCCGACGGCGCACCGCTTCGCCGCGCGGATCTACGAGGACATGGGCGCGATCGACCTCGCCGCCGAGGCGGCGCAGCGCGCGGTCGTGCGCGGGCCCGAGGACGCGGACGCCTGGGAGCGCCTCGGGCGGCTGCGGCTGCGGCTCATGGACCGCTCCGGCGCGATCTCGGCGCTCGAGCGCGCCCGCGAGCTGGGTCCGTCGGTCGACGGCCTGCTCGACCTCGCGCTCGCGTTCCACCTCGCCGGCGAGCTCGGCGCCGAGGTCACGGCCTGCGAGCAGGCGACGCTGCTCGATCGCGACAGCGGCGACGCCTGGTCGCGCCTGGCCCACGCGCTCGCGCGGACCGACCGCGTCAGCGACGCGATCGACGCCTGCGACCGCGCGCTGCGGCTGCGCGACGACCGCGAGGTCGCCGACCTGCTCGACAGGCTGCGCTCCGAGCTGCCGCGCGTGCTGCCGGCGGCGTACTACGCGGTCTAGCCGCCGTTGACGGCGGCGAACGCCTCGCGGGCGGCGAGGCGGTGATGGACGCGCAGCCCCTTGAGCTGGGACTCGGCGCGGGTGATGAGCCCGGCCATCTCCTCGGCGTCGAGGCGCTCGTCGAAGGGCTCGATCTCCATGAGCGAGTCCCACAGCGAGAGCTTGCCCTGGACGCCCCCGCGCAGCCCCTCGAACTCCAGGACCCGGCTGAGCGGCGAGTAGCCCGTGAACCGATCGTTGGGCTTCAGGCGCGCGACCTTCTCGCCGATCTTCGCGGTGGCGGTCTTCATGAACGACCTGTCGACACCGAAGCGGTCCATGATCTGCTCGAGCACCTCGACGTCCTCCTCGATCTGCTCGGCGAGATGGGCGAGGAAGTCCTCGTACGGGGTGTCGCGGTTCTCCTCGAGCATGCGCCGTGCCAGATCGCTGCCGGCCTCGGCGCCGGCACGGTGGTCCTGGAGGTAGGTCTCGAGGTAGTCGGTCATCGTGGTCATGACGAAGGCTCCTGGTTGATCACTGACGCGGGCTACCCCGCGCGCGGCGAATGACACCTCGACCGGTCCGGCGCGGGCGGTACGGTGCCGAACGATGCGCCTCATCGTCGCTCGCTGCGAGGTCCGCTACAGCGGCCGCCTGAACGCCGTCCTGCCGCAGGCGCTGCGCCTGCTCATGCTCAAGGCCGACGGCTCGGTGCTCGTCCACGCCGATACCGGCGGCTACAAGCCGAGCAACTGGATGACGGCGCCGACGGTCATCGAGGAGGAGCCCGACCGGATCGTCGTGCGCAAGCGCGCCGCCGGCACCGAGGATCGCCTCGAGATCCTCATCGACGAGATCGTGTCCGACGTCATCCATGACATGGGCGCACGGCCGCCGCGCTCGAGAAGGACGGCGTCGAGCGCGACCTGCAGGAGGCGCTGGCGGCGGCGCCGGCGTTCTGCGGCGAGGGCTTCCGGCTCGCGCGCCGCGAGTGGCCGACCGACATCGGTCCCGTCGACCTCATGTGCCGCGACGGCGACGACGCCTGGATCGCCGTCGAGATCAAGCGCGTCGGCACGATCGACGCCGTCGAGCAGCTCTCGCGCTACCTCGAGCGCATCCGCCGCGACCCGGCGATGGCGAGCTGCCGCGGGATCCTCGCCGCGCAGTCGATCAAGCCGCAGGCGCGCGTGCTCGCCGAGGCCCGCGGCCTGGCCTGCGTCGAGATCGACCTCGCGGTGCTGCGCGGCGAGCGCGAGCCCGACCTCACGCTGTTCGCCGCATAACGGGCGCGGAACCACGTTGCGGGGGGCGGTGTATTGCGGTCGAGCATGCTCTCGCGCCTCGTCCTCCTCGCCCTCCTCGCGGCGATCCTCACGCCGCTGGGACTCGCCGCGGCGAAGTCGCCGCACGTCGGCCACCGTGCGAGCTGCGCCGGGCAGTCCGGCGCGAGCTTCCCCGGCGCCTTCACCCGCCGCGCGAACCTCGTCGTCGGGCCGCTGTCGATGATCGGCGCGGGCCGGTTCACCTCACGCGCCACCGTCGAGGAGTTCGGCGGCAACAAGTTCCCGCTGCTCGTGCGTGCCGGCCACACGGTGACGGTCGAGCTGTCACAGCGTGCGAACCGCAGCGCGTCGCTCTACTACGCGACGGGCGGCGGCGGCGCGCTGACCCAGACGCGCGTCCGCGACGGGCACCGCGCGATCACGTTCCGCGCCTGCAGCGCCCGCCGGTCCGGCAGCGACGCCGACGGCGACCCGGTCACGTTCTGGTCGGGCTTCGTCGTCGTCTCGAAGCCGATGTGCGTGCGGCTCAGCGTCTGGGTCGACCGCAGGCTGCAGGCGCAACCCGCGCGCATCGCGCTCGGGCGCCGCTGCTAGCCGGGCGGACCGGCGGGGCCGCCGTCATCCGAGGACGGCAGGCCCAGGGCCGTGGTCACCCGCCACGCCGGGATGCCGATCGCCGCCGCGCGACGCATGATCTGCGCGAGCTCGGCGGGCGGCGTGCGTGCGAGCGCCACGGTCTCGTCGGCGCGTCGTGACCAGTCAGCGATCGACACGGTTGGCCTCGGGGTCCGGCCGGCCGGTCCCCGACGCGGGTGGTTTGAACTCGGCGCTCTTCAGCGGAGTGCACCGTCGCAGAGCGCGCGCCTGCGCGTGACTGAGCCCGGCCACATCATCCGGCGCCCCTCGTGCGGGCGAGTCTTCGGCGTGTGCGGGGATCTGCGGAACGTCGGAGGCAGTCGGTCGCTCGCGCGCCACGCTGACCCCCTTTCGTGGTGAAGGGCAGCCTCCAGGTCTCCGCAGCTCGTCCCCGCGCTCGGGCCCCGTCAGGCCGATGTGAACCCAACTTACCAACGCCCGTGGGTGCCGGTGTCGAAAAATCGACGCCGCGGCGTCACCGCTTGTGACATGAGTCACTCATTGGCCGGCGGGCGGACGCCGGCAGGATCAGGCCTCGCGGCGACGAGCAAGGCCCTCGACTCGACACGCGGTCCAGTCCCCCTGGACCAAGCGCGCAAATCTCAACGGGCTCGCAAATTCCGGCCTATCCTCGGCCGATGAGCCTGCGCCCTCCTCAGATCGTCGCTTTCGGCGGGGGCGGGTTCTCGATGGAGGCGGGGAACGCGCTGCTCGACGAGTACGTGCTCGGGCTCACCGGCGCGGAGCGGCCGAAGGTCTGCTTCCTGCCGTCGGCGTCGGGTGACGCCGACCACTACATCGTCCGCTTCTACCGCGCGTTCTCGACCGCGCGCTGCGAGCCGTCGCACGTCTCGCTCTTCCGCCGCGACAAGGGCGCCGGGCTGGGCGCCGACATCGGGACGCACCTGCTGTCGCAGGACCTCATCTACGTCGGCGGCGGCAGCGTGCTCTCGCTGCTCGGCGTCTGGCGCGCGCACGGGCTCGACGACGTGCTGCGCCAGTGCTGGGAGCAGGGCATCGTGCTGTGCGGGCTCAGCGCCGGCTCGCTGTGCTGGTTCGGCGAGGCCGTGACGGCGTTTCACGGACCGCCGCAGCGGGTGACCGGGCTCGGCCTGCTGCCGTACTCCAACTGCGTGCACTACGACGGCGAGCCCGAGCGCCGCGACGCCTACCACCGCTTCATGTCCGCCGGCATGGCGCCCGGCTACGCGGCGAGCGACGGCGCGGCGCTGCATTTCCGCGGCGAGTCGCTGGCGCACGTCGTGTCCTCGCGCCCGAAGGCCGCCGCGTACTGGGTCGAGGAGGTCGGCGGCAGCGTCTCCGAGGTCTCGTTGCCGGTCAGCTGGCTCGGCGAGTCGCGCGAGCTGACCGCGGCCTAGCCTGGGCGCCGATGACCCGGACGATCTTCGCCATGGGCGGCGGGGGCTTCACCGCCGACCAGTCCACCACGGCGCTCGACGAGTACATCCTCTCGCTCACGAAAAAGCGCGAGCCGCGGATCCTCTTCCTGCCGACCGCCAGCGGCGATCCGAACCAGCAGATCGCCGCGTTTCGCTCGACGTTCGGCAACCGCGAGTGTCACGCGCGCCACCTGTCGCTCTTCCGCCTCGACGACGAGGCCGAGGACATCCGGACGCTCATCCTCAAGCAGGACGTCGTCTACGTCGGCGGCGGCTCGATGCGCAACCTCCTGGCGATCTGGCGCGAGCACGAGCTCGACCTCATCCTCCGCGAGGCCTGGGACACGGGCGTCGTCCTCGCCGGGCTCAGCGCCGGCGGGATGTGCTGGTTCGAGCACGGCATCACGCGCTCGACCGGGCGCCCGGCGCCGGCGCGCGGGCTCGGCTTCCTGCCCGGCAGCTTCAGCGTCCACTACGACGGCGACCCGACGCGCCGGCCGGTCTTCCTCGACGCGGTCGCGCGCGGCGCGATGCCCGGCGGCTACGGCGCCGACGACGGCGTCGGGCTGCTCTTCCATGACCGTGCGCTCGTGCGCATCGTCAGCGCGCGTCCGGGGGCGCACGCCTATCGCGTCGCGGCCGGCGCCGACGCCGCGGTCGACGAGACCGCCGTCGAGCCCGAGCTGCTGAACCCCGCGACGCTCGGCACGCGCCGCGACATGCCGGCCGACATCCGCGAGTACCGCGCCGCCCGCCACGGGCGCCGCCGCTGACGAAAACGGCGTAGTTGGCGCCCCGCCGCGCGCTGGGCGCGCCGCTGCGCGCCAGGTCCGCGCGGACGCCTGTTCATCGCGCCCAGGCGCGCGCACAATCGACGTGCGCCGCTGCGCACGCGATCGGCCACCGAGGGAGGACGGATGTCGCTGCTCATGACGCTCATCAAGGGGTTCGCGGGCAAGCCGTCGCACCCGCCGCTCACCGACGTCAGCATCGGCGCGTACACCGTCGGCGTCGCGATGCTCGTGCTCGGCGCGGCCGGGGTCGAGGAGGAGGCGATGGCCAAGGGCGCGCTGCTGGCGATCTCGGGCGGGCTCATCGTCGCGATCCCGACATCGCTGACCGGACTGCTCGACTACTTCGATCTGGCCAAGCGCAGCGCCGCGCGCACGATCGCCACGTACCACCTCTTCCTCATGATCACGGCCACCGGCCTCTTCGTCGCGACGTGGCTCGCCCAGCGCGACGGCTACCTCGACGGCGAGGTCACGACGGCCGCCCTGATTCTCGGCGTCGCGGCCTTCGGCCTGCTCGTCCTCGGCGGGACGCTCGGCGGCGCGCTCGCGTACGTCTACGGCGTGCGCGTGGTCGACAGGGACGTCCCGATCGCCGACGCGCTCATCCCCGGTCGCCTCGACGAGCATCCGGGCGCGGCGGCGCCGGCGGCCGCACCGACTGGAGCGGCTGGAGCGGCTCCCGCTGACGACGGCTACTCGCCGTTGAGCGTCACGAGCAGCGAGCGCGAGCCGCCGCGGTCGCGGTGCTCGCAGAGGTAGATCCCCTGCCACGTGCCGAGCGCGAGGCGGCCGCGCGAGATCGGCAGGGTCAGCGACGAGCCCATGAGCGACGCCTTGACGTGCGCGGGCATGTCGTCGGCGCCCTCGAGCGTGTGCGTCCACGCGAAGTCCTCCGGCACCGCCTCGTCGAACCACGTCTCGAAGTCATGGCGGACGTCGGGCGACGCGTTCTCGTTGAGCGTCAGCGACGCCGAGGTGTGACGGATGAAGATGTGCGCGAGACCGATCCGCAGCTCCCCGATCTCCGGCACGGCATCGGCGATCTCCTGTGTCACGAGATGCACGCCTCGCGGGCGCGCGCGCAGCTTCACCTCATGCTGACTCCAGGGCATCGCGCCGCAGGCTACGCGGCGCCGAGCCGCGACGTGTGCAAGCAGTCATCCCGGGTAGAGTCAAACGTATGTCCATTCAGCCAGGAACTCACCAGATCGGGCCCAGCAACGGGTCGGTCAAGATCAAGACAGGGCGCGAGGGCGCCGCCGCCAAGGCGGGCCACGACCTCACGCTCGAAGCGACGTCCTGGGATGGAACCCTCGACATGGGCGACAGCCCGTCCCTCCAGCTCAACGTCGACCCCGGCAGCATCGAGGTCGTCTCGGGCACCGGCGGCGCGAAGGCCCTCAACGACAAGGACAAGGCCGACATCAAGAAGGGCATCACGGGCAAGGTGCTCGGGTCCTCGCAGATCACCTTCAAGTCCAGCGAGGTGAAGGCCGAGAACGGCTCGATGAACGTCAAGGGCGACCTCAGCGTCGCCGGTGGCTCGGACTCGATCAACGTCCCGCTCACCGTCAGCGACGACGGGACCGTGCGCGGCTCGATCACGCTGAGCCAGAGCGCGTTCGGCATCAAGCAGTTCAAGGCGCTCATGGGCGCGCTGAAGGTCGCCGACCAGGTCGAAGTCCAGGTCGAGGCGAAGCTCCCGACCGACTAGCTCGGGGAGCGCTCATCGTAGGATCGCGGCGTGAGCCGCGATCCGACGGTCCTCTGGCAGCCCAGTGAGGAGTTCGCCGCGCGCACGCGGCTGCGCGCGTACATGCAGTGGCTCGCCACCGAACGCGGCGTCACCGCCTCGTCCTACGACGAGCTGTGGCGCTGGTCGGTCGGCGACCTCGACGCGTTCTGGTCGTCGATCGCCGACTACTTCGACGTTCGCTTCCATGAGCCGCCGCGCGCGGTGCTCGGCAGCCGCGAGCTGCCCGGCGCCGAGTGGTTCGAGGGCGCGACGCTCTCCTATCCCGAGCACCTGTTGCGCGGCCGCGACGACGACGCCGTCGCGATCCGCCACGCGTCCGAGTCACGCCCGCTCGCCGAGCTGACCTGGGGCGAGCTGCGCCGCGACGCGGCCCGCATCCAGGCCGGGCTGCGCGCGCTCGGCGTCGGCCGTGGCGACCGCGTCGCGGCGTACATGCCGAACATCCCGGAGACGATCGCGGCCTTCGTCGCGACCGCCGGGCTCGGCGCCGTCTGGTCGAGCTGCTCGCCGGACTTCGGGGCCCGCTCGGTCGTCGACCGCTTCGCGCAGATCGAGCCGAAGGTCCTGCTGGCCGTCGACGGCTACCGCTACGGCGGCCGCGACTTCGACCGCAGCGCCGTCGTCGACGAGATCCACGAGCAGGTCGGCGGCGAGCTCGTCCGCCTCGGCTACCTCGACGACGGCGGCTGGCAGGACGGGTTCCTCGGCGGCGACGACGCCGCAGCTCGAGCTCGCGCCGGTCGCGTTCGACCACCCGCTCTGGGTCCTGTACTCGAGCGGCACGACCGGCCTGCCGAAGGCGATCGTCCACGGCCACGGCGGGATCCTGCTCGAGCAGCTCAAGAAGCTGAACCTCCACCTCGACGCCCAGGCCGACGACCGCGTCTTCTGGTTCACGACGACCGGCTGGATGATGTGGAACTTCCTCCTCGGCGTCCTGCTGACGCCGGCCTCGATCGTCCTCTACGACGGCAATCCGGGCACGCCGTCGCTCGATCGCCTCTGGGAGCTCGCCGCCGACGCGGGCGTCACGTGCTTCGGCACGAGCGCCGCCTTCATCGCGGGCTGCATGAAGGCCGGCGTCAAGCCCGCGGAGGGCCGCGACCTCAGCGCGCTGCGCAGCGTCGGCGCGACCGGCTCGCCGCTGTCGCCGGAGGGCTTTCGCTGGGTCTACGACGAGCTCGGCTCGGACACCTGGCTGTTCTCGACGAGCGGCGGCACCGACGTCTGCACGGCGTTCGTCGGCGGCGTCGCGCTCGAGCCCGTCTACGAGGGCGAGCTGCAGGGCCGGTCGCTCGGCTGCGACGTGCAGGCCTTCGACGAGGACGGCCGCCCGCTCGTCGACGAGGTCGGCGAGCTCGTCATCACGCAGCCGATGCCGTCGATGCCGCTGTACTTCTGGAACGACCCCGGCGGCGAGCGGCTGCGCGAGGCGTACTTCGAGATGTACCCCGGCATCTGGCGCCACGGCGACTGGATCGAGCTGACGTCACGCGGGACGGCGATCATCTACGGCCGCAGCGACTCGACGATCAACCGCGGCGGCGTGCGGATGGGGACGAGCGAGATCTACCGCGCCGTGCTCGCGCTCGACGAGATCGTCGACGCGCTCGTCGTCGACGTGCCGCGCGAGGGCGAGGAGAACTGGATGGCGCTCTTCGTCGTCCTGCGCGAGGGCGCGGCGCTCGACGACGATCTGCGCGCCGCGCTCGCCCGGCGGATCCGCGCGGACTGCTCGCCGCGGCACGTGCCCGACGACGTCTTCGCCGTCGCCGAGGTGCCGCGGACGCTGTCGGGCAAGGTCCTCGAGGTGCCGGTCAAGCGAATCCTCTCCGGCACGCCGCCGGAGCGGGCGGCCAGCCGCGACTCGCTCGCCAACCCGGCCGCATTGGACTGGTTCTCGGCGTTCGCCCGCGAGCGCCGCGCGATCCACTAGCCTCGCGCCGTCGCGATGAGCAAGTCCCGGGCGAAGAAGAAGCAGCGTCAGCGCTCGCGCGCGGATCGTCCGCGGCCCGCCGGCGCGGCGCCGACGCGGTCCGCCGCCGCGCCGCCGACGCGGTCCGCCGCCGCGCCGCCGCCCGCCGCCGCTCCCCGGCGCCCGTCGCGCCTGGAGGTCCGCGACGGCATCCCGCGACCGGTCGCGATCTGGGCGCCGTTCCCGCTCACGGAGATCGGCATGGCCGTCGGCATCGTCCTCTTCTTCCTCGGCTTCATGGGCGGCGGGGCGCAGGGTGCGTGGCTGCTGACGATCGGCGTCGGCGTCCTCGCGGTCGTCGTCGCCGAGCTCTGCCTGCGCGAGCACTTCGCCGGCTTCAAGTCGCACAGCCTCCTGCTCGGGCTGCTGCCGGTGACGGTCGTCCACATGCTCATCGTCCTGCTCATCTCCAGCGACTGGCGCGGCCCGCTCGTGCTCGTCGCCGACCTCGCGCTCGCAGGCGGCCTGGCGTGGTGGCTGCACGGCCGCTTCCGCGTCGCGCAGGACCGCGCGCGGCGGCGCGCGGCGGCGTGACCGCGCGCTACCGCTCGCCGGGCGTCTTCAGCGGATAGACCGAGACGGGCACGCTGAGGTCGAGCGCCGTCTCGACGATCCGCGACTGCTCGGCGACGTGCGCGGCGGGATAGCCCTCGCCGGTGCTCGCGCGCTCGGGGCGCCCGACGTAGCCGAAGCGCAGGTTCTCGGGGAGGATCTGCATGAGGCGCGGGAACATGTGCGCGCGGGCGCCCATGTTGCGCGGCTCCTCCTGGACCCAGACGACCTCCTCGAGGTTCGGGTAGCTCTCGATGAGCTCGAGGATCTGGCCCTGCGGGAAGGGGTAGAGCAGCTCGACGCGGCCGATCGCGACGCCCTCGTTGCCCTGGCGCTTGGGATGCCCGACGAGGTCGTAGTAGATCTTGCCGGTGCACAGCGCGAGGCGCTTGACCTTGTCGATCGGCACCCGCGGCTCGCCGAGGACCGGGAAGAAGCGCGTCTCGGACAGGTGCTCGATGCGGTTCGTCGCCTGCGGCAGGCGCAGCAGCGACTTCGGCGTCATGAGGATGAGCGGGCGCTGCTTGGCGACGCGCGCCTGGCGGCGGATGAGGTGGAAGTACTGCGCCGGCGTCGTGACGTTCGCGACGCGCATGTTGCCCTCCGACGCGAGCTGGAGGAAGCGCTCGAGGCGGCCCGAGGAGTGCTCGGGGCCCGAGCCCTCGTAGCCGTGCGGCAGCAGCAGGACGAGGCGCGAGGTCTGCCCCCACTTCGCCAGGCCGCTGGCGATGAACTGGTCGATGATGACCTGGGCGGCGTTGACGAAGTCGCCGAACTGGGCCTCCCAGAGGACGAGCGTCTCGGGCGCCTCGGCGCTGTAGCCGTACTCGAAGCCGAGGCAGGCGACCTCGCTGAGCGGCGAGTTGTGCAGCTCGAACGGCGCCAGCGCGCCGGGCAGCGACTGGATCGGGCAGATCGTCTGGCCGGTCTTCGCGTCGTGCAGGACCGCGTGGCGCTGGGAGAACGTGCCGCGCTCGACGTCCTGGCCGGTGAGGCGGATCGGCGTGCCCTCCGACAGCAGCGACGCGAACGCCAGCGACTCGGCGTGCGCCCAGTCGATCCCGCCGTCGGGCCCGAGCGCCTCGGCGCGGCGCTCGAGCTGCTTGACGAGCTTCGGGTGCACGGTGAAGCCGTCGGGGATCCGCAGCAGCTCGCTGTTGAGGATCCGCAGCCGCTCGGCGCTGACGGCGGTCTTGACCTCGGGCGACGGGGTGCGGTCGAGCTGGTACTCGCCGGTCGGCTGCTCGACGGCGCCGACCTCGCTCGCGCGCTTGATCTGGTCCTTCAGGCCGGAGTGCAGCCGGGTGAGGTCGTTCCAGACCTCGTCCTTCTGACGGTCGACGTCCTGCGCCGTGACGACGCCCTGGGCGATGAGCTGGTCGGCCCAGATGTCCGCGACGCGCTTGTGGTGCTTGATGCGCTGGTACATCTCCGGCTGCGTGTAGGCGGGCTCGTCGGCCTCGTTGTGGCCGAAGCGGCGGTAGCCGATGAGGTCGATGAGGACGTCGTGGCCGAACTCGCTGCGGAACGCCCAGGCCAGGCGGACGGCGGCGACGCAGGCGCTGACGTCGTCGGCGTTGACGTGGATGATCGGCACGTCGAAGCCCTTGGCGACATCAGACGCCCAGCGCGTCGAGCGGGCGTCGTCGGGATCGGTCGTGAAGCCGACCTGGTTGTTCTGGACGAGGTGCAGCGTGCCGCCGACGGAGTAGCCGTCGAGGCCCTGGAGGTTCAGCGTCTCCGGCACGACGCCCTGCGCCGGCATCGCCGCGTCGCCGTGCAGGACGATCGGCACGGCGCTGTCGGTGTCGCGGTGGGCGTGCGGGCCCTGGCGCGTCGTCTGCGCGGCGCGGGTGGCGCCCGTGACGACGGGTCCGACGTACTCCAGGTGCGACGGGTTGGACTCGAGGTTCACGAGGATCGAGGAGCCGTCGGGCAGCTGGTAGGAGCCCTGCGCCCCGTGGTGGTACTTCACGTCGCCGGTGCCGCCCTGCGGGATCGTCGTGACGGCCTCGAGCGTCGAGGCGCCCTCGAACTCGGCGAAGATCGTGTCGTACGGGCGGCCGAGGTTGTGGGCGAGGACGTTGAGCCGGCCGCGGTGGGCCATGCCGAGCACGACCTCGCGCCCGCCGCTGAGCGCCGCGAGCTGGATGAGCTCGTCGAGCATCGGCACGGTCATGTCGAGGCCCTCGATCGAGAACTGCTTCTGGCCGAGGTACGCCTTGTGCATGAAGCGCTCGAGCGCGTCGACCTCGATGAGCCGCTTCAGCAGCGCCTTCTGCTCGTCCGGGCTCAGCGGCATCCGGTAGGCGCCGGACTCGATCTTCTCGCGCAGCCACGTGCGCTGGCGGTGCGAGGCGATGTGCTCGATCTCGTAGGCGATCGTGCCGGTGTAGGTCTCGTGCAGGTGCGGCAGCGCGTCGGCGAGCGTCGCGCCCGGCACGTGCATCCGCAGGATCCTCGCGGGGATCCGGGCCATGATCTCGGGCGTGAGGCCGAGCGTCTGCGGCTCGAGCGCCGGGTCGCCGTCGGGCTCGCGGCCGAGCGGGTCCAGGCGCGCGGCGAGATGTCCGTGCG
This sequence comes from uncultured Actinomycetes bacterium, assembly GCA_963830085.1. Lineage (GTDB taxonomy): Bacteria > Actinomycetota > Thermoleophilia > Solirubrobacterales > Solirubrobacteraceae > CADCVQ01. The sequence goes on from CAWHLF010000017.1 coordinate 283,364, forward strand.
TGCGGTGCGCCTTGACGAGCGACGTCGCCGCCTGGACCGACGCCATGAGCTTCTCGATCTGCTCTCCGGCAGGGACCTCGGCCGGTGGCGCCTCGCGCGCGGCGGCCGCGGCGGCGGCGGGTGCGGGCGGCGCCGGGCGCGGGCCGAGCGGCGTGCCGAGCTGCGCGAAGATCCGCTCGTAGAACTCGTGCTCGCCCTGGAGGTACTCCTCGACGACGGCGAGGAAGCGACCCGACTCGGCGCCCTGGATGACGCGGTGGTCGTACGTCGAGGTCATCGTCATGACCTTCTCGGCGCCGATCATGTCGCCGACGGATCCGAGGCCGGGCGGGTAGCCGATCGCGCCGGTGGCGACGATCGTGCCCTGCCCCGGCATGAGCCGCGGGACGGACGCGACGGTGCCGATGCCGCCGGGGTTCGTCAGCGAGACGTTCGCGCCGGTGAGGTCGTCGGCGGTCAGCGTGTTGTCGCGCGCGGCGGCGATGAGCGCGCCGAAGGCGTCGAGGAACTCCGGGAAGCTCAGCCGGCCGGCGTCGCGGATGACCGGGACCATGAGCGTCCGCGAGCCGTCCTTGCTCTCGACGTCGACGGCGATCCCGAGGTTCACTGCCCCGTCGTCGACGCGGTGCGGCTTGCCCCCGACCTCGGCGAAGTGGTGGGCCATGACCGGCATGACGTCGGTCGCGGCGCGGGCGATCGCGTAGGCGATGAGGTGGGTGAAGGAGACGCGGTGGCCGGCGGCCTTCAGCTCGCGCCGGCGGCCGTCCATGACGGTGACCGTGACCGTGCGAAACGAGGTCGCGGTCGGCACGGAGCGCGACTCGTCCATGTAGCGGGCGAGCATCGCGGCGCCGCCGCGCAGCTCCGTCGATGACGCCGTGCCCACCCGCCCCGCGGTCGCCGCCGGAGCGGGCGGAGCGGCCTTGGCGGCGAGGACGTCGGCCTTCGTGATGCGGCCGGCGGGGCCGCTGCCGTGCAGCGCGGAGATGTCGACGCCCTCGACGGCGGCGACGCGGCGGGCCACCGGCGACGCGGGCGCGCCGTTTCCGGCGGAGGCGGGCGCCGGCGCGGGCTGCGGCTCGGCGGCGGGCGCCCCTGGCTGGGCGGCGGAGGCGCCGTTGGAGCCCGAGCCCGATCCGGGCCGCATGCGGGCGATGACCTGGCCGACGCTCACCGTCTCCCCCGGCTCGGCGAGGATCTCGGCGATCGTGCCCGCCGTCGGCGCCGGAAGCTCCATGTCGACCTTGTCGGTCGAGATCTCGACGATCGTCTGTCCGTCCTCGACGGCGTCGCCGACGGCGACGGACCACTCGAGGATCGTCCCCTCGGTGACCGACTCGCCGCCGCCGGGGGTGACGATGTCGACGAGGGCGGCTTCCTCGGCCGGCTCGGCGTCGGCGTCGGCGGACGCGGCCTCGGGCTCGGGCGCGGATGCCGGCTGGGCTGCCGCGGGAGCGCTGCCGTTCGGCGCGATCTCGGCGAGGACGTCGCCGACGGCGACCGTGTCGCCCTCGGCCGCGTGGATCTTCACGATCGTCCCGCCGGCCGGAGCCGGAATCTCGGCATCGACCTTGTCGGTCGACACGTCGACGAGCGTCTCGCCGGCCTCGATCGACTCGCCTTCCTGCCGGTGCCACTCGAGGATCGTGCCTTCGCGGACCGACTCGCCCATCGCGGGGAGGGTCACCTGAACTGTCGTGTTCACTGCCATGCGCGTGAGGTCCACTCTAGCCCACCACGATCGGGCGGGGCAGAGGTTGTATCTCCGTTGGCGGGGCCTATTTGCCCCCATATGCGGGGGATCTATCGCGTTATCGGCCGCTCCCCGCGAACACGCAGGGCTTCGGGGAACGGGCCGCCGCGAAGCGGCTTGTCGCGCAGGGCGCGCTGCTCGTTGTCGCGCATGCGCGGGTCGTAGTGGGCGAAGAAGACCTTGCCGACGAGCTCGCGCCGGCTGCGCACGCCGGTCTTCTCGAAGATGCGCTTCAGGTGCTGCTGCACGGTGTGCGGCGAGACGACGAGGCGCTCGGCGATCTCGGCGGTCGAGTCGCCCTGGAGGACGAGCCGCGTGACGTCCTGCTCGCGTTCGGTGAGGCCGTAGGCCGACATGAGCAGCGGCGTGATCCGCGCCGGGTGGGCGGGCTCGACGATGACCGCGACCCGCCGCGCGCCACCCGAGACGAGCGCGGCGCCGTGCAGGACGACCCAGGTGCCCGAGCGCGAGAGCACGCGGGAGACCGCGATCTCGCCGGGGCTGTCCGGGCGCTCGGCGGTGCGCAGGGCACGCCCGGCGACGGCGTGGACGGCCGCCGGCAGCCGGCCGGCGTCCCAGTCGCCGTCGGGCAGCTCCGACAGCCAGCGCTCGACGCCCGGCGTCGCCGACTCGACCTCCCAGCGCTCCGAGAGCACGACGAGCCCCGGCGACTGCGGGCCGTCGGGGTCCTTCGCCTCGCCGACGAGCAGCGCCCGGCGGGCGCCCTCGGCGAACGCCGGCGCGAGGTCGCGCACGAACGCGATGTCGTCGCGATCGAACATCGGGTCGCCGGGCGCGCGGTAGACGCCGAGCGCGCCCCAGACGTCGCCCGCCGGCGTGCGCAGCGCGGCGATGAGCTCCTGGTCGCCGCCCAGCTCCATGTTCGCGTGCCAGCGCGGGCTCGTCGACGGATCGCCGCCGGTGGCCTCGTGGAGCGTCTGGATCCCGCGCTCGGAGCGCGCGACGTCGACGAGCTTGTTGACGTCGTCCTCGTAGTACTCGGCTGACATCCACTCCGGCGGCAGCTCCTCGAGGCCCTGGTGGAAGTGGCTCGTGACGAGCAGCGAGGCCGGGTCCAGCGTGAACCAGCACGGCGACCAGTAATGCGGCAGCGTCTGCTCGAGGACCTCGGTCGACCCGCGCCAGAACGTCACGAGGTCGTCGCCGCGCGTCGCGAGATCGGTGATCCGGTCCTTCGCCCGTTCACGCGCGTACGTGGCCATACGGCGCATCGTAGGCGTGCTTGCGCGCGGTGTGAATGCCAGGTTTCCGGCATCCGCGACGCCGCCTTCCATTTGCCCATCGACACGCCCATACTGCACGTCGCAGCCACCCTTCGAGAGGAGCCCCCGCGATGACGACCGAGCCGGCACTGTCATATGACCCTCCCGGCCCCGGCTCCTGGGAGCTCGACGACGTCCACTTCCCGCGTCCCGTCACGCGCTACTTCTCGGAGATGCATGCCCGAGCCGTTCCGCCGCGGCTTCAGCGAGTTCTGCCGCTTCTACGGGCTCCTCATCGAGGGGCGCGAGTACCGCTACGTCAACGGCTTCGCATACGCCACGACGCATCCCGCCGCCGGCGAGGAGGTCCCCGAGCGCCTGCAGCGGGCCGCCGAGGTGTTCGAGCACAAGCTCTGGCGCGAGCAGCTGACGCGAATGGGACGAGACGTTCAAGCCCGGGTCGATCCGCCGCCACAAGGAGCTGCAGTCGGTCGACCCCGGCGAGCTGAACGACGAGGAGCTGGCCGGCTACCTCGCGAGCTGCGGCGAGCACCACTCGGGCATGGTCGCCCAGCACATGCGCTACACGGCGGGCTCGATGCTGCCGACCGGCGACTTCCTCGCGCACGTCGGCGACTGGACCGGACTGCCGGCGTCCGATCTGCTGACGCTCATGCGCGGCGCGGCGCCCGTCTCGGCCGGCGCCTCCGACGAGCTTCAGCGGATGATCGCCGCGCTGCAGGCGGATGACGAGGCGCGGGCCCTGCTCGAGTCCGAGGGCGACGCGGGCGAGGCGCTGCAGGCGCTGCGCTCGCGTGACGACGAGGCCGGGCGCGCGGTCGAGGCCTACCTCGAGCTCGTCGGCGACCGCCTGCTCGACGGCTTCGACATCTCCAACCCGCGCGCGATCGAGCTGCCCGACGTCCTGCGCCAGGCGATGCGGATCGCCGTCGAGGGGCGCGAGAACGTCGACGCCGACATCGACGAGCGCACCGCCGCCATCCGCGACCAGGTGCCCGAGGAGCACCGCGAGGCGTTCGACGAGCTGCTCGGGGAGGCCCGGCTCATGTACCGCCTGCGCGACGAGCGCGGCGTCTTCAGCGACATCTGGGCGGCGGGCGTCATGCGCCGCGCCGCGCTCGCCGCCGGCGAGCGGGTGGCGGCCGCCGGCCGCATCCACGACGCCGAGGACTTCATCGAGGCGAGCCTCGAGGAGATGTGCGCGCTCGTGCGCGGCGACGACGGGCCGTCGGCCGACGAGCTCGCCGCGCGCCGCGCCGACCGCACGTCGCGCGACGCGAAGACCGCGCCGCGCCTGCTCGGGCCGCCCCCGCCGCAACCTCCGGACCCATCCGGCCTGCCGCCGGCGGCGGCGCGGGTCATGCGGGGGATGGGCATCGTCATCGAGGGGATGTTCGCCCCGTCCCAGGAGGCGCACGAGGAGCAGCTCATCCGCGGGATGGGGGCCAGCAAGGGGACCTACGAGGGTCCCGCGCGACGCGTCGCGGGGGCGACGGAGTTCGATCGCATCGTCGAGGGCGACGTCCTGCTCACCGAGGCGACGTCGGAGGCGTTCAACATCCTCCTGCCGCTGCTGGGCGCGATCGTGACCGACAGCGGCGGGCTGCTCTCGCACGCGGCGCTCGTGGCGCGCGAGTACGGCATCCCGGGCGTCGTCGGCACCCGCAACGCGACCGATCTCATCGCCGACGGCACGCGCGTGCGGGTCGATGGCGGCGAGGGCACGGTGACGGTGCTGGGGTGATCGGCGTCGTCCCGCTCGCGGAGGCGCACGACGACGCGATCTTCGGGTCCAAGGCGGTCGGGCTCGGGCAGGCGGCGCGCGGCGGCCTGCCGCTGCCGCCCGGCATCGCGCTCGCCGGCGACGTCGTCGAGGCGGTGGCGTCCGGCGAGGAGGACGCGATCGCGGAGGTGATCGGCGCCGCGCGCGCGCTCTCGGTGCCGCTCGCGGTGCGCTCGTCGGCCGTCGACGAGGACGGCGCCGAGGCGAGCTTCGCCGGGCAGCACCTCACGCTGCTCAACGTGCCGTCGGTCGACGTGCTCGGCGACGCGGTGCGCGACATCTGGTGGTCGGCGAACTCCGACTCGGCGATCACCTACCGCCAGAAGGTCGGGCTCTTCCGGCGGCCGAGCGTCGGGGTCGTCGTGCAGTCGCTGCTCGATCCCGACGCCGCCGGCGTGATGTTCACGCGCAACCCGATGACCGGCGCCGAGGAGCGCATGATCGAGGCGAGCTGGGGCCTCGGCGAGGCCGTCGTGGCCGGGCAGGTGATCCCCGACGGCTTCCGCATCGCGCCCTCCGGCGAGGTGCTCGAGCGCCGGCCGGGCCTGAAGAAGATCGCGATCCGCAGCCGTCCCGACGGCGGGACGTTCGAGGACCCGGTCGCGCCCGAGCTCGTCGAGGCGCTGTGCCTCGGCGACGACGAGCTCGCCGCGCTCAACCGGCTGGCCTCGCGCTGCGAGGAGGTCTACGGGCCGGCGCGCGACATCGAGTTCGCCTTCGCCGGCGGCGAGCTCTACCTCCTGCAGTGCCGGGCGGTGACCCGCTTCTGATGGCCGGCGCACCGGTCGAGGCGGTGTTGCGCGTGCCGCTCTTCGCGGAGCTCAGCGAGGACGAGGCCGCGCAGGTCGCCCGCCTGTTCAAGCGGCGCCGCTTCGAGGCCGGCGAGACGGTGGCACGCGAGGGCTCCGGCGCCGCCGCGTTCTTCCTCATCGACTCCGGCGAGGCGGTGGTCACCGTCGCCGGGCACGAGCGGCGCAGGCTCGGGCCCGGCGAGTCCTTCGGCGAGATCGGGCTCATCGACGAGGGCGCGCGCTCGGCGACGGTCACCGCCGCCACCGAGCTGCACTGCTACGGCCTGACGTACTGGGACTTCCGCCCGCTCGTCCAGGGCAGCGCGGAGATCAGCTGGAAGCTCCTGCAGTCCGTCGTCAAGAACCTGCGCGCGGAGCAGGCGGCCGAGCACTGAGGCGCCGGCGGCTTCGCCGTCGCGGTCGCGAGACACCAGGTTTCTGGAATGTCCGCTCGCGGGACGGCGGCGTAGCGTCGCCGTGCATGAGACCAGGAGCGCGGACGCCGGAGGAGCTCGAGACGCTGTTCGAGGACGCCTTCGTCGTCCGCGACCGCGCGGCGGTCGCCGCGCTCTTCGAGACGGACGCCGTGCTCGTGCTCGGCGGCGCTCGCGGAGAGGCGCGCGGCGGCGAGGAGATCGCCCGGACGGCGACGGCGCTGTGGGCGGATGACCGCACGTACCTCGCCGGCCCGCAGCGCGTGCTGCAGGCGGGCGACACCGCGCTCGTCGTCGCGTCGCACGGCGTGAACGTCGTGCGGCGCGCGCCCGACGGCGCGTGGCGCTACGCGATCGCGCTCCTGACGATCGAGAACAACCATCGAGAGGGGCGGACATGACGAGCGAGACGACGGCCGCGCTGCCGGCGGCGGCGACGAAGGCGGACGAGGGCGAGGCGATCTGGTGGTTCGACTGCCTCGCCGTCATCAAGGCCACCGCAGCCGACACGGGCGGCCTCATGTCGATCATCGAGATCACCGAGCCGCCGAACGCGGCGGGCCCCCTGCACGTCCATCATGGCGAGGAGGAGGGGTTCTGGATCCTCGAAGGCGACGTGACGATCGAGGTCGGCGACGAGACGTTCGAGTGCCACGCGGGCGACTACGCGCTCGGACCGCGCGGCATCCCCCACCGCTACACCGTCGGCGACGCCGGCTGCCGGATGCTCTTCCTCATGAGCCCCGGCGGCTTTGAGGGCCTCGTCCGCGAGATGGGCCGGCCGGCCGAGTCGCGGACGCTGCCGCCGCCGAGCGAGCCGGACTTCGCGCACGTCGCGGCCGTGGCGCAGAAGTACAACTGCGAGCTGCTCGGGTAGCACGTTGCGCTTCATGGGTCCGGCCATCGCGGCGGGGCGACCGAACGAGCGCGTACAGACCAGGCCGCTTCGCGCTCGTCGTCGCCTTGTCCTTCCTCGTCCTCTGGGCACCCCACGATCTGAGCTGCTTCATCACTCTCGGGTGCGGCGTTCGACCACGATCAGGCTGGGGGCCGGTTCATGTGACGAGGGGTATCGGTTCAGGTCTTTTCGCATCAGCGAGCGAACCTCGCCAAAGATCCCCCCTTCGATGTCATGCAGCGCATGCTCAATATCGGCGTTGTCTCCCATCTTGCTGCTCCAAAGACCCGAAACGCACTGCCGCGCCGCGTGCGTCACGAAGTTCATCGAGTCGTAGCCGAAGATCGCGATCTTCTGCACAGCAGCCTCGACGGCAGTGTCGCCGAGATGGGTCTTGACATAGCCGAAACCCTCGAACAGCTCTTCCACAGCGGTCACTGTCGGGAGCTTTGGAGCGTGGTCGGGCCAGTAGTAACCACCCAGCAGTTTGCCGCCGACGCCGACGGCCGGGGACCAGGGCTTCGTGTTGTCACCCGCGGCCCACGCGATGCAGTTGTACCTGCGGTCCGTGGGACTTCTAATCTGGAGGTGGCGGGACCACAGGAACGGCTGCCACTCGTGAAGCGACGACCGCTCCGCCTCCTCGTCAAGGGCCATAAGCCATGGCGCTCTAGGTCAGGAGCCCGGCAGCGCGCCCCCACTCCAACCATCTAGCCGCGGCCTCATCGAAGTCTTCCACGCCTTCGGCTGGGTCTTCGCCGCTGATCGCGTTCAGGGCCCAGTACCAGTGGTCTGGCTCTCGTGCCAGCTCGCGCAGGATCAGGGGCAGCACCCGCGGACCCAGCCCGATGGTTCGCTGGTATGCCCAGTGAGTGACACGCGTGGTGAGGAAAGGCGAACCTTTGGTCTCACGTCGCCAGATGGCCGCAAGCTCCTCGAACTCGTGCCGAACCTCATCGGGATCCGTGTCGTCGACTACTGGCTTCGCGCGCTCACGCAACCGGCGGGCGAAGTGATCGCGCGCGTCGTCCGTCCAGCCGCCAACGTGGGCGGGCGTGGCGTCACTCGACCAGACGAGCGCGAGGCCGCGATCACGCTCGCATTCCTCACGCCAATCGAGCACCGGCAGCTCTTCGGTGCGATGAAACTCAGTCATGATCGTGGTAGGTACCTGTCCATCGCGGTACGTTCGTCTCCTTTAGAAGCCCGGATAGCGCATCCATCTTCGCTAACGCTCGGTCGATGACCTGTCTGAGGTGTTCGAGGTCGCCATGGTCCAACGAGACGAAGATGGGCTCGATGCGGCTCTTGCCACCAGGGTGGTACTCGAGCTTCATCGTCGCCATGACGGCGGCCATTTTCACGCCGGTCGACGGATCGGGTTCGAAGACCGGCCTCACGTCAGTAAGGATGCGGGCGTCATGAAAGACCTTGTCGTGCTCGGCAACGACCTCTATCGCGCGTGCTGCCATGACGAGTACGGGGAGTCGCATGAGACGTTCGAGCCGCCTCGCGTACGCAGCTCGCCTCTCCTCTGTCAGGTCCAGGTTCTCTGACTCCGCGACTTCTTGGGCGAGGCTGTCGGCCCCCGAACCATCTTCAGCGAGCAGCGTGTTGAGCGAGGCGACTGCCTCCAGCAAGCGCGCCAGATCCACATCGGCGGACATCCGGCCAGCCACTGGGGTGGCTAGCTCCTCGAACGAGACCTCCGGCTCGGCAGCTTGGAGGTGTTCCACGAGCAACCTCACGTCGGCATCGCTGAGGCTATCGACGGCGGCGAGTCCGACGCGGTACCGCCGGGGAATGGTGAGAGGAGCCATCGTCGCGGGAGAACCTCGGGCAGAGCGTGGGCTGTACCTGCCGGTCGAGAAGCTACAGGACTGTCTGGCCGGTTGATCGACGCGTCACTCATGCAGCGTTAGCACTGAGGGCGGGGACCGGCCGAAAGGAGCGCGCAGATTGGGCGCCTCGAGCCGATGTTGTTCGAGGACTCGGCATCGCCTCGTCCGCGCGGTCTCGTGGCAGATGGCCGCGGATGAGAATGGAGAAAGCCGTGGGCACCTAGGCGTGGGTCGGCGCGGGGCTCGCCACGCGGCCGCCGCGTCGCGGCGGCTCTGGCGGACGAACTCCGCCGAGCCGATGAACGGCCCGATCCCGCCGAGGACGGCGACCGCGACGCCGAGGCGCAGGTCGATGACGCGCAGGCGCAGCGCGGCGATGCAGGCCAGCGACATCGCGATCCAGCCGAGCCCGTGGGCCATGCCGAAGACCATCTCGAGACCCGACAGGCCGGGGACGAGCCAGACGACGAGCAGGACGGTGTAGATCGCGGAGTGCGTGAACGACGCCCACTTCAGGCGCTCGAACGTCAGCAGCCCGCTCATGTGCCGGCCGCCAGGAGCGTCGCCATCCGGCGCAGCGGCTCGTCGGCCTCCAGCGGCCACTGCTCGACGTCGGCCGGCCACCACGCGTAGTCGTCGTGCTCGTCGTCCATCGTCACCTCGGCCCCGGGCGGCAGCCACGCGAGGCCGACGACCATGACGAGGTCGTGCGGCAGGCGCACGAGCGCCTCGACCGTCAGGCGCTCGGGCTCGACGTCCCACTCCTCGCGCAGCTCGCGGGTCAGCGTGTCGGCCGGGCTCTCGCCGATGTCGACCGCCCCGCCCGCGCCGAGCGCCCAGCGCCCGGGCCAGGTCGACAGCCACGGCGCGCGGCGCCCCGCCAGCCAGCGCCCGTCGGCATCGCGCGTGACCGTGAGCGCCGCCATCGACAGCGACGCGTCGCCCTCGACGAGACGCAGCGCCCAGCGCGCCGGCTGGAGCTCGAGCAGCAGCTCGCCGCCCTCCTCGGCGTGGGCGACGAGCCGCGCCGACAGGCCGTCGTGGCTCGGCGAGCCGCGCTCGCGCAGCGCCGTGATCGCGGCGTCGGCCGCCTCGGCCTTGTGCTCGGGCGGCTCGTAGTGCTCCTCGCGCCAGCGCGCGCGCACGCGCTCGGCCGGCCAGTGGCCGCGGGCGAGGATCGCGGGCGCCTTCATGCGGGCAACGATAGATCGCCTGCTCATGTTCGGCACCGTTGCGGGGCGCCCATTAGCCTCGCGCATGATGCGCAGGCGCAAGCACTGGGGATGGGGCTACGAGGACGACGCCTGGTCGCCGGAGCAGCTGCGGGCCGCCGCGCCCGGCCTCGAGGAGCACCTGCGGATCGCCGGCGGCGAGCTGGAGGAGCCGGTCGCGCTCGAGGACGTCGAGCTGCCCGAGGCGCGCGTGCTGCCGCCCGTCGCGCTCGCGGAGATCTGCGCGACCGACACGCACTCGCGGGCGTCGCATGCCTGGGGCAGGTCGTACTCCGACGTCGTCCGCGGCTTCCGCGGCCAGTTTGACTTCCCGCCCGACGTCGTCGCCCGCCCGCGCGGGGAGCGCGACGTCGAGGCGCTGCTGGAGTGGGCGGCGGGCGCGAACGTCGCGGTCATCCCGTACGGCGGCGGGACGAGCGTCACCGGCGGCGTGCAGTGCGAGATCCCGGGGCGCTTCGACGGCGCGCTGTCGCTCGACCTCGGCGCGATGGATCGCGTCCTGGAGATCGATTCGGTCTCGCGCTCGGCGAGCATCCAGGCGGGCGCGCTCGGGCCCGGGCTCGAGAACCAGCTGCGCGCGCTGGACCTCACGCTGCGCTTCTACCCGCAGTCCTTCGAGCTCTCGACGCTCGGCGGCTGGATCGCGACGCGCGCGGGCGGGCACTTCGCGACCGCCGAGACGCACATCGACGACCTCGTCGAGTCCGTCCGCGCGGTGACGCCGACGGGCGCCTGGCAGTCGCGGCGGCTGCCGGGCTCGGGCGCCGGGCCGTCGCCGGACCGGATGCTGCTCGGCTCCGAGGGGATCCTCGGCGTCATCACGGAGGCCTGGGTGCGCGTGCGCCCGCGCCCGCAGGCGCACTCGCTGGCGGCCGTGCGCTTCGCGACGTTCGCCGCCGGGATCGACGCGCTGCGCGCGATCGCGCAGTCCGGGCTGCGGCCCTCCAACTGCCGCCTCATCGACGCCGAGGAGGCCCGGATGACCGGCGCCAGCGACGGCACCGCGGCGCTGCTCGTGCTCGGCTTCGAGGCGGCCGAGGAGGCGCTCGCGCCGGTCGGCGAGCTGCTCGACCGCGGGCTGCACCTCTGCGCGCAGGCCGGCGGCGAGTGGGACGAGAGCGCGCTGCGCCGCGGCGGGGGCGGCGGCGGGAAGGCGGGCGGCGGCGACGCGGTCGGCGCCTGGCGCACCGCGTTCTTCCGCGCGCCGTACCTGCGCGACGCGTTCGTCTCGCTGGGAATCCTCTCGGAGACGTTCGAGACCGCGATCACGTGGGAGCGCTTCGGCGCGCTGCACGCCGCGGTGACGGCCGCCGCGGAGGAGGCGATCGGGCCGGACGGGCGGATCACGTGCCGCATCTCGCACGTCTATCCCGACGGCCCGGCGCCGTACTTCACCGTCCTCGCGCCCGCGCGCCGCGGCGAGGAGATCGAGCAGTGGGCGCAGATCAAGGCGGCGGCGACCGCGGCCCTCGTCGGCGCCGGCGGGACGATCACCCACCACCACGCCGTCGGGCGCGACCACCGGCCGTGGTATGACCGCCAGCGCCCCGAGCCGTTCGCGGCCGCGCTGCGGGCCGCCAAGGACGCTGTCGACCCGGCCGGTCTCATGAACCCGGGGGTCTTGCTCGATGCGCGATAGCCGCTACGGTTAAGCGCGATGTCGGATACCACGTCGAAGGTCGCCAAGAACCTGCGCGCGTTCGTCATCGGGCTCAACGCCCACGACCGCGAGAACCCGACGCACACCGCGTACGGCATCGGCCTCGCGCACTTCGACATGGAGCGCCTCGGCTTCGAGGAGGGCGAGGAGATCCTCGCGGGGATCACGATCCACGCCGACGGCGGCGTCACCGGCAACTTCCGCATCCTCTGCGACGGCGACCACCTCGCCGAGAAGGAAGCCGAGGAGGCCGAGGTCATCGACGCCGTCTCGACGCAGACGACGATGGTCCCGGTCGGCGCGCCGCGCGAGGACGACGTCACGCGCAACGCCGCCCGCCGGCGCTGACCGCCGCGACGACGTCGACGGCATGAGCGAGCGCCTGTTCTGGGTCGTCGCCGCGATCGCGGTCATCGCGACCGTCGCCGGCGTGCTCGCGCTGCAGCGCCGCGGCTCGGACGACGAGGACGCAGGCGCCGTGAAGAACGACCCGGCGCTGCTGGAGAAGATGCAGCGCCTGGCGTTCTATGACTGGGAGGCGAGCGTCATCGGCCCGCGCGGGCGGCCGGAGCCGGGCGATCCGCGCGTCACGGGCGGCCCGGACGCCGGGCAGGCCGGGGCGCTGCCGTTCTTCGACGCCGTCCGCCGCGCCGCCGCGCGGCCCGCGGAGACCGAGCCCGACAACGCGCGGACGGTGAGCCTCTTCTACGCCGCCGACCGCGCGCGCCGGCAGGTCATCGGCCGCGGCGAGCTGACGCGCGAGGAGGCGCTCGCCGACGCCCCGGCGGACCGCCGGGCGGGGGCGACCGTCTACGAGGTCAAGCCCGGCACCGCCGTCATCCGCGCCGAGACGTCGCGCGATCGCTGGTACGTCATCGAGGACGACGTCGCGGTGCGCGGCGGCGAGATCCGCGCCGCCCAGCAGGGCACCGACACGATCAACGACCGCCCGGTGATCATCTTCGAGTTCACGGAGGCCGGCATCACGCAGTTCCGCGAGCTCACGCGCGGGCTGGCGAGCCGCGGCGCCGCGAGCTCGCTCGAGCGCGTGCAGGACGACCCGGCGCTGCACAACCAGCACTTCGCCGTCGTCTCCGGCGACGTCCTCGTCACGACGCCGTTCGTCGACTTCCGCCGCAGCCCGGACGGCCTCGACGCGCGCTCGGGCTCGCAGCTGTCGGCCGAGCTGCCCTAGCCCTGATCGGCGGCGTCGAGCTCGACGGTGACGCCGTCGCCCTCGAAGCAGACGAGGCCCGCGATCCGCATCGCCTCGGCGCGCGGCAGCTCGTAGCAGCGGGCGGCGTCGTCGAAGCGCTCGCCGCCGGCGTGGACGTGCCAGTAGATCGCGTCGCCGATGTAGGGGTCGGTCGTCGTCGTGCTGCTCGGCTGCAGGTGGCCGGCCACGACGGCGCTGCGCGGCAGGTAGGCGCGCACGGGCATGCTCGTCTCGAAGACGAGCGTCGGGCGGTCGCTCTGGGCGATGAGCTCGCCCGCCGCGGTCACGCGGACCGACCGCGAGCTCGTGTGGACGTCGACGTGGTGGTAGGGGTCGCGCAGCCAGCCGGCGACCGGCTCGTCCTCGACCTTCCAGCGGTCGGCGCGGTCGAAGTACAGGGCCGCGAAGCCGCGCAGCCACGACGCGCTCTCGATCGGGTCCTCGTACGCCCAGACGGCGTCCTCGCGGACGTCGTCGCCGACGCGCAGCGTCCAGTAGGAGGCGTCGCCCTTGAACGGGCAGTGCGTCGTCTTCTCGCTGCGCTCCATGAGCGTTGCGTCGAAGTCCTCGAGCGGCACGTAGGCGACCGGCCGGATGCCGGTCTCGTGCAGGAGGTGGGCGCGCGTCGTGTCGAGCACGAGCGTGTCGCCGACGTAGGCGCGCAGCCGCCGCCCGTCGGGCTGGAAGAGGATCCGGTGCGCGGGCGCCTCGAACGCGTAGTTCGTGTCGCCCGCGCTGCGCCCGAGCGGCCCGCTGCCCTGCGTGAGGCTCATCTACGCCGCCTCGACCTTGAGCTTGCGATCGAACGCGCGGTCGAAGAGGTCGACCTCGCGCTGGGCGGCCCAGCGCTCGACGGCGGCCGCGCCGTCGGCTTCGAGCTCGAGGCGGATCGTCCCGTTGTCGGCGGCGATGTGCGCGGCGCGGACGCTCTGGTCGCGGCTGCGCTCGAGGTCCTCGGCGAGGCGCAGGAGGATCGCGAGGCGGTCGAGGCGCGCGTCGTCGCCGTCCTCGGCGAGCGGCGCGAGCTCGCCGAAGTCCGGCATGCCCTTGCGGTGATAGCGGGCGGCCTGCGCGATGAGCGCGACCTCGCGCGGGGCGAAGCCGGCGAGGCCGGCGTTGAGGATGAGGTAGCGCGAGTGCTTGTGGTGGTCGTCGTAGTCGACCGACATGCCGATGTCGTGCAGGACGCAGGCCGAGAACAGCAGCTCGCGCTCCCAGCGATCGCCCTCGTGCAGGCCTTCGGCGGCGAGCTCGTCGAAGAGGCCGAGCGCGAGGCGGGCGACGTGCTCGGTGTGCGCGGGATCGACGTGGTAGCGGGCGGCGAGGTTCATGACGCTCGCGCTGCGGACGTCGTCGAAGAGCGGCGGGTCGCCGTCGAGGTAGGAGCTGAAGAAGATCCCCTCGCGCAGGCCCGCCTCGGTGACCTCGATCGCGTCGAACTCGCCGTAGTCCATGACCGCCCGGACGACGAGCGCGCCGGCGAGGATGAGGTCGGCGCGGGCGTACTTGATGCCCTTGATCGACGCGCGCTCGGCGGCCGGCATCGAGGCCATGCGGTGGATGAGGTCGTCGAGCGCCTCACGCTCGATCGCGAAGCCCTGGACGCCGGTCGACGGCAGGTCCGCGGCGGCCTGCGCGGCGGCCGCGAGGTTGCGGATCGTGCCGCCGATGCCGATGAGCCGCCGGCCGCTGCGCGGCAGCCAGGGGGCGCCGTCCTCGGCGTCGAGCATCTCGGTGACGTGGGCGCGCACCGCCTTGCGCGCCTTCTTCGGCGCCTCGTCGCCGTCGGGCAGGAAGTGCTCGGTCATGCGCACGGCGCCGAGCGGCCACGAGCCGAGGCGTCCCGGGTGGCGGCTGAGCACCTCGACGAGCTGCAGCGACCCGCCGCCGAGGTCGAGCACCGCGCCGTCGGTGAGCGTCGTCGAGTTGATCGCGGCGACGTAGCCGAAGTTCGCCTCCTCCTCGCGCGAGAGGACGCGCACCTCGAGGCCGGTCTCCTCGCGCACGCGCTCGAGGAACTCCTGCTGGTTCGTCGCGTCGCGGATGGCGCTCGTCGCGACGGCCTGGATGTCCTCCGCCCCGATCCCGGTCGCCTTCGTGAAGTGCGCGAAGACCTCGGCCGCCTGCAGCGCGCGCTTGATCGGCTTGCGGCCGAGCTCGCCGGTCGCGTCGAGGCCCTCGCCGATGCGCACGGCGAGGTAGATCTCATCGGTGCGCTTCCACCAGCCGTCGGCGGCCGTGAAGACGACGAGCCGGAACGAGTTGGAGCCCATGTCGATGACGGCTGTGCGTCGCTGAGCCACGACGGCGGAGCTTAGACCCGCCCGCGGCGCGGGCCGGACGCTGCACGCCTGCTCGCCGCCGCCCCGCATATGCTCGCGAGGTGAAACGGGGACTCGCCGTCCGTGTCGCCGCGACGGTCGCGGTGGCGTTCGCGCTCGCGCCGGCCGCCGCGCACGCGCAGGCCGATCCCTGTCCCGCGCCGCCGTATCCGGGCGACACCGCGGCGAAGGAGGCGATCGCGCAGTGGATGGCGTACGGCGCCGCCGTGGCGGCGCTGCCGCGCGAGCTGCCGGTCATGGCCGCGCTCGTCGAGTCCAGCCTGCAGAACCTCCAGACCGGCGACGCCGACAGCGTCGGGTTCTTCCAGATGCGCACGTCGATCTGGAACCAGGGCGACTACGCCGGCTACCCCCAGAACCCGCAGCTCCAGCTGAAGTGGTTCACCGACCAGGCGACGCTCGTGCGCCAGCGCCGGATCGCGGCCGGCGCGCCCGATCCCGCGGCGGCCGAGGCCGCGTGGGGCGACTGGATCGCCGACGTGCAGCGGCCGGCCGCCCAGCGCCGCGGCGACTACCAGCCGCGGCTCGGCGAAGCGCGCGTGCTCGTCGGCGCGGCGTGCGTGCCGCCGCCCGCGCCGACCGCGCCGCTGCCGCCGGTGCTCGCGCCGCTGCCGGCGCCGCCGCACCGCCGCCGACACGACGCCGCCCGCCGCGCAGCTCGACGGCGACCCGCGCCAGCGCGCGCTGCGCCGCGGCGGGATCGTCGTGACGGTCGGCTGCCCGGCCGAGGCCTGCACCGCGATCGGCATCGCCGTGCTGCGGCTGCCGCGGGCGCGCCGCCCGCCGCTGCTCGTCACGAAGCCGCGCCCGATGCCCGCCGGTCAGGAGCGCCGGCTGCGCTTCGACCTGCGCGGGACGGTCCGCGCCCGCGTGCGCAAGGCGCTGCGCGAGCGCTCGTCGATCGCCGCCACGGTGCGCATCACCGTCACCGACGCCGCCGGCAACACGACGCAGATCCGCACCCGCACGGTGCGGATCACCGGCTGAGCCCCGTCAGCCGCGCTCGATGATCTCGACCCGGTAGCCGTCCGGGTCGCGCACGAAGCACAGCAGCGAGCCGCCCTCGCGCACGCGATAGGGCGGCTTCTCGGGCTCGATGCCCTGCTCGGAGAGGTTCGCGAGCGCCTCGTCCATGTCCCCGACCGTGATCGCGATGTGGTTGTAGCCCGTGCCCAGCTCGTATTCCGAGACGCCGTGGTTGTAGGTCAGCTCGAGGCGCGGGCCGTCGCCGGGGAGGCCCATGAAGACGTTGATCGCCTCGTCGCGGATCGGCTTGCGGCTGAGCTCCTCGAAGCCGAGAGCCTCGTAGAAGGCGACCGAGCGATCGATGTCGCCGATCCGGTAGCACGTGTGGATGAGGGCGGGAGCAGCCATAGACCACACAGTACCCTGGGCCTCATGGTCATCGAACGAGCCATGTCGGACGGCTTTCTGACGAACACGTACCTCGTGGCGGCCGCTCCCGGCGGCCCGGGCTTCCTCGTCGACGCCGGCGGCCCGATGGCAGGATCTCTTCGACGCCGCCGAGCGCCAGGACATCGACGTCACGCACCTCCTGCTGACCCACCACCACCACGACCACGTCTGCGCGCTCGACGAGGTCACGGCGCGCTATCCGGACATCACGATCCTCGCCCACCCCGACGAGCCGGTCGACGCGCAGCCCTTCGAGCCGCTGAGCATCGGCGACCTCGACATCGACGCGCTGCACACGCCCGGCCACACGAAGGGGATGCTGAACTTCACGGTCCCCGGCCACGTCTTCACCGGCGACACGCTCTTCAAGGGCTCGATCGGCGGCGTGCGCGCGCCGCTGAGCACGTCCTACGACGACATCAAGGCCTCGATCATGGACGGCCTCATGGGCCTCGACCACGCGACCGAGGTCCACCCCGGCCACACCGACCCGACGACGATCGGCGACGAGTGGGAGTCAAACGCCTTCGTCCGCGTCTGGCGCGGCGTCGATCCCGAGGGCGACGAGCAGGTCACCGTCTGGGGCGACCCCGCGACGCTCGTCGTGTGGGGCGACGACTACGACGGCGGCCACAAGGCCTGGGTGCGGTGGGGCGACGGGCGCGACGACATCGTCCCGGGCTCGCAGGTCCAGCGCGGGTAGCTCGAGGATGGCGAAGAAGGACGCGATCCCGACCTCGCGCCTGAGCCGCTCCACGAAGGTCGGGCGGCTCGCGGCGACGCAGGCGGCCAAGCAGATGGGCACGCGCGCGACGAACGTCGCGCGCTCGGACGCGGGCAAGCAGCGGGCGCTCGCCAAGCGCCAGCTCGAGACCGCCGAGCAGATCGTCGCCGCCCTCGGGACGATGAAGGGCGCCGCGATGAAGCTCGGCCAGGTCATGTCGTTCCTCGACGTCGGCCTCGTCCCCGAGGAGTACCGCGAGGAGTTCCAGGCCAAGCTCGCCGAGCTGCGCGACGCCGCGCCGAAGGTCGCCTTCAAGGACATGAAGAAGGTCATCGAGAGCGAGTACGGCGAGCGCATCGAGGACGTCTTCGAGACCTTCGACCCGGTCCCGATCGCCGCCGCCTCGATCGGCCAGGTCTACAAGGCCAAGCTCGACGACGGGCGCGACGTCGCCGTGAAGGTCCAGTACCCCGGCGTCGCGCAGGCCGTCCGCTCGGACATGCAGAACCTCGGGATGATCCTGCGGCTCATGAAGCGGGTCGCGCCCGGCCTGGATCCGAAGGCGATGGGCGACGAGATCCGCTCGCGCATCGACGAGGAGCTCGACTACGAGCTCGAGGCCCAGAACCAGCGCACGCTCGCCCGGATCTACCGCGGGCACCCGTTCATCGTCGTGCCCGGCGTCGTCACCGCGCTGTCGCACGAGAAGGTCATCGTCACCGAGTTCGTCATCGGCCGCGGCTTCGAGGAGATCAAGCAGCTGCCGCAGGAGGAGCGCGACCGCCTCGGCGAGATCGTCTTTCGCTTCTACTTCGGCTGCATGTACCGCCATCACCAGTTCTCCGGCGATCCGCACCCGGGCAACTCGCTGCTGCTCGACGACGGGCGGATGGCGTTCCTCGACTTCGGGCTCTTCAAGCGCATCCCGGCCTCGATCTCCGAGTTCGAGCTGCAGATCGCGCGCCTCGGCCAGGCCGGCGACGGCGCGGCGCTCATCGAGCACCTCCACGAGGGCGGCTTCATCGCGCAAGCCCGAGATCTACACGCCCGAGGGGATCCTCGAGCAGCTCTACGACATGACGTGGTGGTACGGGGCCGACCAGGTGGTCGAGCTGACGCCCGAGATCGCGACGGAGATCATGATCGAGATGTCCGACCCGCGGTCGTCGCACTTCTCGAAGATGCGCCACGAGACGCTGCCGCCCGACCACCTCTTCGGGCGCCGGCTGGAGATGCTGACGCTCGCCGTCATGAGCCAGCTGCGCGCGCGCGGCAACTGGCACCGCATCGCCCGCGAGTGGATCTACGGCGACCCGCCCGTGACCGAGCTCGGCCGCCAGGAGGCCGAGTTCTACGCCCAGCACCCGCCCGCCGCGGTGCTGCGCGGCGCGGCGTAGTCAGCGGCGCGTCACGACCTCGCAGCGCCGGACGCGGTCGCGGCTGTCGCGGATGACCTTGTCGCGGCCGGGGCCGCAGTCGATCGTGTCGCCGCCGCCGCCGCGGGCGATGATGAGGTCGCTGCCGGGCCCGCCCTCGAGGACGTCGGGGTCGAAGCCGCCGGTGACCTCGTCGTCGCCCTCGCCGCCGAACATCCGGTCGCGGCCGCGGCCGCCCTGCATGACGTCGTCGCCGGGGCCGCCGCGCATGACGTCGTTGCCGGTGCGGCCGTACATGCGGTCGTTGCCGGCCTCGCCGAAGAGGGTGTCGTCGCCCGCCGCGCCCTCGACGTCGTCGTCGCCGCCGCCCGCGCGGCAGCGGTCGTCGCCGCCCCGGCCGAGGATGAGCTCGCCGCGCGCGCGTGCCGCCCTGCCGGCAGCTGCGCCGGCGGATGTCGGGCTCGGGCAGCCGGCGCTCGCATTCGGTCGCGCTCGTCGCCGTCGGTGTTGAGGTAGACGGTGTCGAAGCCGGGGCCGCAGTCGACGGTGTCGCCGGCGGGCCCGGGATAGATCGTGTCGTTGCCGTTGCCGCCGAAGACCGTGTCCTTGCCGCGGCCGGTGCGGATGACGTCGTCGCCGTCGCTGCCCTGGACGCGGTCGTCGCCGAAGCCCTCCTCGACGATCTGGTCGTTGCCGGGGCCGCCGTCGATGCGGTCGTCGCCGTCGCTGCCGTCGATCGCGTCGACGCCGGGGCCGCCGAGGATGCGGTCGTTGCCGGTGCCGCCGACGAGCCGGTCGGCGCCGTCGAGGCCGATGAGCTGGTCGTTGCCCGAGCCGCCGAAGATCGTGTCGGCGCTGTCGGTGCCGGTGATCTTCTCCGGGCCGAAGCCGCCGCGGAACTCGCGCGCGGCCGCGACCGAGACGAGCGTCAGCCCGAGACCGAGGAGGACGATCGCGATGAGGGGGCGGCGCAAGCTAGAGCTGCTGGATCTGAAAGAGCGAGGTCGAGCCGGGGATGCCGCTCGGCAGGCCGGCGGTGACCGCGACGCGCTGCCCGGGCTCGCACCAGCCTAACTCGACGACCCTCCGGCAGGCGTCACCGAGAAGCTCCTCGGTGACGTCGTGGCGGCGGATGTGCGCGGCGCGCACGCCCCACATGAGGCCGCAGCGGCGCACGGTCTCGCGCCCCGGCGACAGCGCGTAGATCGGGACCGTCGGGCGGTGGGCCGAGACGAGGCGGGCCGAGCGGCCCGACAGCGTCGGGATGACGAGGGCGTCGAGCTCGAGCTCGCGCGCGGCCATGCAGACCGCGTAGGCGACGGTGTAGGACGGATCGCGCGTGCCGCGGTGCACGCGCTCCTCGTTCCAGCGCGCGTACGGCGCGGCGAGCTCGGTGGACTCGGCGATCGCCGCCATCATCGCGACGGTCTCGACCGGGTAGTGGCCGATCGCCGTCTCCTGGGAGAGCATGACGGCGTCGGTGCCGTCGAGGATCGCGTTGGCGACGTCGGCGACCTCCGCCCGCGTCGGCCGGGTGGAGGCGACCATCGAGTCGAGCATCTGCGTCGCGGTGATCGACGGGCGCGCGAGCTTGCCGGCGAGCGACAGGAGGTTCTTCTGGACGATCGGGACGCGCTCGATCGGCAGCTCGATCCCGAGATCGCCGCGGGCGACCATGACGCAGTCGGCCGCGCGGATGATCTCCTCGGCGGCCTCGACGGCCTGCGGCTTCTCGATCTTCGCGACGAGCGGCAGGCGCGTGTGCTCGCGGACGAGCGTGATGTCCTCGACGCGGCGCACGAACGACAGCGCGACGAGGTCGACGCCGATGCGCTCGCCGTCGGCGAGGTGGCGCAGGTCCTCCTCCGGAACCGACGAGAGGATGTCGAGCGGGCCGGGGATGTTCAGCCCCTGCCGCGAGGCGACGGCGCCGCCGACCTCGACCTCGGCGTCGATCTCGCGCGCGTCCTCGCGCACCGCCTTGACGCGCAGCCGGACCGCGCCGTCGGCGAGGTACATGACGTCGCCCGGCTTCAGCGCCCCGACGAGCTCCGGGCGGGCGATCGTCATCCGCCGCGAGTCGCCGAGCCCCTCCTCGCCGCAGGCGAACGTCACGATGTCGCCGGGTTTGAGCTCGGCGATGTCGTCCTCGAGCGGGCCGATGCGCAGCTTCGGGCCGGGGAGGTCCTGGAGGATCGCCACCGGGCGGCCGGCGCGGTCGGCGGCCGCGCGGATGCGCTGCGCGGTCTGCGCGTGCTGCTCGGCGTTGCCGTGCGAGAAGTTCAGGCGCGCGACGTCCATGCCCGCGTCGACCATCCGCGCGAGGATCTCGGGGTCGCTCGATGCCGGGCCGATCGTGGCGACGATCTTCGTGCGGCGGTTCACGTCCCCTCAAGGTAATGGTCGGCGCGCGCGTTCTGGTTCTGTCACCGTGCTTTTCATGGGGCCGGACAGCGAGATCCTCGCCGCGGTGCGCGCGATCCCGCGGGGTCGGGTCGCGACGTACGGGGACCTCTGCCCGGGCGCGCCGCGCCGCGCGGGGGCGGTCCTCGCGCGCTGCGAGGAGCCCGGCGTGCCGTGGCAGCGCGTCGTGCGCGCCGACGGCTCGCTGGCCAAGGGCGAGCGCCAGCGGCGGCTGCTGGAGGCCGAGGACGTGCCGTTTGCAGGCGAGCGCGTGGACATGCGCGCGGCATGGGCGCCGCCGGCGGGGTAGGAGCCGCCGATGGCCGGGGCCGACGAACACGTGCACGACCACGAGCACGGCCACGACGCCGGGCACGACCACGACGCCGAGCACGACCACGACGCACGAGCACGCACGGCACGGCCACGGCGGCCACGGGCACAGCCACGGCCTCGTCGACCCGTCGATCAAGCGCTCGCGCGAAGGACTGCGCGCCGTCGCGCTCGCGCTCGCCGTGCTCAGCGTCACCGCCGCGCTGCAGGCGATCGTCTTCGTCGCGTCCGGCAGCGTCGCGCTGCTCGCCGACCTCATCCACAACATCGGCGACGCGGCGACCGCGATCCCGCTCGGCATCGCGTTCCTGCTGCGCAGCGAGATCGCGGAGCGGCGCGCCGGGCTCTTCGTCGTGCTGGCGATCTTCATCAGCGCGTGCGTCGCGGGCTACGAGGCCGTCCTGCGGCTCATCGAGCCGGACCGGCCCGACCACCTCCTCGCGCTCGCGGCCGCCGGCGCGATCGGCTACCTCGGCAACATGCTCGCCGCGCAGATCCGCTCGCGCGCGGGCCAGCGGCTGAACAGCCCCGCGCTCGTCGCCGACGGCGCCCACGCGCGCGCCGACGCCTACGTCTCGCTCGCGGTCGTCGCGAGCGCCGCGGCGATCGCCCTCGGCGCGCCGGTCGCCGACCCGCTGATCGGCTTGGCGATCACGCTCGTAATCCTGCGCATCACCGCGCAGAGCTGGCGCACGGTGCGAGACGGACATCACGATCATCACTAGACCGCCGTGTTTGTGGCTTCGAGGCCCGTGGAAAGACGACCGAGGACATGACGCTCGAACTCGTAGATCCGGCAACTCTGGAGGCGGAGCGCCTGGCGGCCGTGCGCCGCTACGCGATCCTCGACACGCCTCCCGACGGCGCGTTCGACCGCATCTGCTCGCTCGCGGCGCGCCTCTTCGACGTGCCGTTCGCGTCGGTGACGATCGTCGACGAGGAGCGCATCTGGTTCAAGGCCGTCGAGGGCCTCGACGGCGGGGAGATCCCGCGGCTGCCCGGCCTCTGCGCCTCGGCGATCCTCCAGGACGAGCCCGTACGTCGTCGACGACGGCGCTGGGCGACAGCGCACCGCCGGCAACCCGCTCGTCCACGGCGACCTCGCCGTGCGCTTCTACGCCGCGGCGCCGATCACGACGAGCGACGGCTACCGGCTCGGCACCGTGAACGTCATCGACACCGAGCCGCGCGACGATCACCGAGCGACGAGACCCGAGACGCTCGAGGACCTCGCGGCGATCGTCATGGACGAGCTCGAGCTGCGGCTCGCGGCGATCCGCGAGATCGGGCGCGAGCAGGAGCGCTCCGCGCAGGCTACGATCGAGCACCAGCGCGCCGAGGAGCTGGCGCGCGACGCTGCAGCGCAGCCTCTCGCCGCCCGCGACTGCCGAGCGATCGACGGGCTCGACGTCGCCGTGCTCTACGAGCCGTACGCGCCCGGAGGACGTCGGCGGCGACTTCTACGACCACTTCCCGATCGCCGCCAGGGACGCTCGGGCTTCTTCCTCGGCGACGTCTGCGGCAAGGGCGCCGAGGCGGCGGCGGTGACGTCGCTCGCGCGCTACACGATGCGCACCGCGGCGATGCTCGACGAGGGATCCCTGGGCGATCCTCGCGGACCTCAACACGGCGCTGCGAATGGACCGCGGCGAGGCGATGCTGACGTGCACGGTCGTCTACGGCGAGATCGACACGACCGGCGGCGCGGCCTCGGTGAGGCTCGCGGTCGCGGGGCACCCGGCGCCGCTCGTCGTCCGCCGCGACGGCAGCGTCGAGACGACACCGGCCCACGGCACGATGCTCGGCGCCTTCCCCGATCCCGCCTTCCACACCTGCGCGGTCGCGCTGGCGCCCGGCGACGCGATCGTCGTCTACAGCGACGGCGTCCTCGACCTGCTCGCCGACGGCTCGGAGCTCGACGAGCGGCGGATCGCGCGCGCTGCTCGGCGGCCGAGCGCCGAGGCGAGCGCGCAGGAGCTCGTCGACCGGCTGTGGGACGGCGTGCGGAAGCATCGGCGCGCTGCGCGACGACGTCGCGATCATGGCGCTGCGCCTCGACGCGCCGTAGCGGCTACGCGCGGCTGAAGCGCCCGTTCTGGAGGATCGTCTCGCCGTCGGCGGTCAACAGGCCGCCCTCGCGCAGGTCGCAGATGAGGTCCCAGTGCAGGGCCGAGACGTTCTTGCCGCCGGTCTCCGGATACGAGCGGCCGAGCGCGAGATGGACGGTCCCGCCGATCTTCTCGTCGAAGAGCGTCGCCCCGATCGGGCGGTCGATGCCGAAGTTCGTGCCGATGCCGACCTCGCCGAGGCGCCGCGCGCCGTCGTCGGTGGCCAGCGCGCGCTGGAGGTAGTCCTCGCCGCGCTCGGCGGCGGCCGCGACGACGAGGCCGTCGCGGAACTCGAGCTCGACGCCGGCGACGTCGACGCCGGCGGGCGAGGACGGGACGCCGAAGCGGATGCGGCCGCTGGCGCTCGTCTCCAGCGGCCCGGTGAAGACCTCGCCGCTGGGCATGTTGCGCCTGCCGTCGGAGTTCACCCACGTCCGGCCCTTGACGTTCAGCGTCACGTCGGTCCCGGGCGCCTCGATGCGCAGCTCCTTCGCGCTGCGCAGCCGGTCGATGAGCGTGGCCTGGAAGTCGTGCAGCTCGCCCCACGAGCGAACGGGGTCGGGCTGGTCGAGAAACAGCGCGCGCGCGACGAAGTGCTCGAAGTCGGCGAGGTTCATGCCCGCCTGCTGGGCGCCGGCGTTGCGTCGGCCAGAGCGTCGAGCACCAGCGGCGCTTCAGCGCCTGCTCGCGCAGCGGCATCCGCGCACGCGCGGCGCGCGCGAGCCGGGCGGGGTCGATGCCGGCGAGCGCGCGGGTGTTCTCGGGCGCCTGGATCGCGAGCGACGCATGGGCCTTGCGCGCCTCGGCCATCGCGACCTCCGGGTAGCCGTCGAGGTGGTAGTCGCGGGCGGCGCGGTGAAAGGCGGCGGTGGCGCCGGGCAGCTCGACGCGCAGCAGCGGCCAGGCGTCGCGCTCGAGGATCGCGCGCTGGCACTCGAGCAGCAGCGGCTCGGCGAGCGTCGTCGAGCGGACGACGACCTCCTGCCCGCTCTCGACCTCGAGGCAGTAGCCGACGAGCAGGTCCGCGAAGCGCGCGGGGTCGATGCTCAAGCGCGCCAGCCGTCCTGCAGCGCGGCGAGCGGCTCGGCGGGATCGGCGTCGAGCAGCGTCGCGAGCGCCCGGACGAGCTGCTCCTGCGGCTCGCGGTTGGCGCCGGCGCCCATGACGCCGACGCGCCAGAGCTTCCCGGTGAGCGGCCCGAGGCCCCCGGAGATCTCGATGCCGTGCTCGAGCAGCAGCGCAGTGCGGATCGCGGCCTCGTCGACGCCCTCGGGCGGCGAGACCGCGAGCAGCGGGTGCAGCTGCTCGCCGTCGGGCGCCAGGCGCTCGCAGCCGAAGACGGCGAGCGCGTCGCGCAGGGCGTGGTGGGCGCGGCGGTGGCGCTCCCACGCGCTCGGCAGCCACTCGTCGCCGACGGCGATCCGCAGCGCCTCGCGCAGCGCGTAGATCATGTTGATCGGCGCCGTGTGGTGGTAGGCGCGCGCGCCGCCACCGCCCGTCGCCTCCGGGGTCCCAGTATCCGAGCACGAGCGAGAGGTCGAAGTACCAGGAGCGCCCGGGCTGCTCGCGGCGGCCGAGCTTCGCCAGCGCGCGCTCGCCGGCCGTGAACGGCGCGAGGCCGGGCGGGCAGTTCAGGCACTTCTGCGTGCCCGAGAAGGCGGCGTCGACGCCGGCCTCGTCGATGCGCAGCGGGTGGCCGCCGAGCGACGTCACGCAGTCCAGGAGCAGCAGGGCGTCCTTGTCGCGGCAGGCGTCGGAGAGCCCGTCGAGCGGCTGGGCGACGCCGGTCGAGGTCTCGCCGTGGACGACGACCATCGCGTCGAGGCCCTCGCTCGCGGCGGCGATGAGCCGCTCGGGCTCGATCGCGCGGCCCCAGTCGGCCTCGACGCGCACGACCTCCGCGCCCGCCCGCTCCAGCTCGTCGGCCATCCGCACGCCGAAGAGGCCGTTGACGCCGCAGACGACGCGGTCGCCGGGATCGACGAAGTTCGCGACGAGCGCCTCCATGCCGGCGCTGCCCGTGCCGGAGACCGGCAGCGTCGCGCGGTTGGAGGTCTGGAAGGCCTCGCGCAGGAGGTCGATCGTCTCGCCCATGATCGCGGCGAAGGCCGGGTCCATGTGGCCGATCGTCGGCTGGGCCATCGCGGCGAGCACGCGCTCGGGCACCGGGCTGGGTCCGGAGCCGAGCAGCAGGCGGGTCGGGACGTCGGTCGTCGTGGTCACTACGGGGCCTCCACGTCGGGGAAGTTGGCGGCGAGGTGCTCGCGGAGCACGTCGCGGATCCAGCGCCGCTCGTCGGCGCTCGCGATGCGGTAGCGCTGCAGGAGCTCCTTCTGGCCCTCGGTCGGGACGTCGAAGATCGTCCAGCGCTCGACGAGCCGCTCGAAGAGGAACTCCACCGCGCGCTGCCAGGAGTCGTCGGTCGTGCGGCGCTGGTCGTGCAGCGTCGACGCGTACTTGCGGCGCGTCAGCGGCGACATCGAGCCCTTGAGCGTCAGGACGTTGCCGTCCGCGTCGCGGTAGTCGGTCGTCGCTGCCGAGATGCGTCCCACTCCGCGGTTTCGCTTGCCCATCGTCGCTCTCAATCTATCGTCCCGGGCGATGCCCGAATCGACCCGCCGGCGCGAGCTCGGTCGTGGCGAGCGCGTGCTGCCCGGCGTCTGGCGGCTGCGCCTCCCGCTGCCGTGGCCCGGCGTCCCGCACTGCAACGCCTGGGCCGTCGCGGCCGGCGACGGGATCGTGCTCTTCGACTGCGGCCTGCACGAGCCCGGCTCGCTGGCGCACCTCGAGCGGGCGCTCGCGCAGGTCAACCTCCGGCTGGAGCACGTCCGGCTGCTCGTCTGCACGCACGCGCACGCCGACCACTACGGCCAGGCCGCCGCCGTCGTGGACGCCAGCGGCTGCGAGCTGTGGATGCACCCGAACAACGCGCACATGCGCGCGGGGATCGACGACCGCGAGGCGTCGCTCGCACGGCGCTTCGAGGTCGCGCGCCAGAGCGGGGTGCCGATCGAGCCGCTGAAGGCGTGGTCGGCGGGCGCGCGCGATCGTGGCAGCGGGATCGCGCGGCTCGTCGAGGCCGACCGCGACCTCGTCTCCGGCGTGACGATCGACACGGACCTCGGCACGTGGTCGGCCGTCGAGACGCCCGGCCACGCGCCGTCGCACGTCTGCCTGCACCAGCCCGAGCGGCGGCTGCTGATCTCCGGCGACCACCTGCTCGGCCGCGTGTCGCTGTACTTCGACTACGGCTGGACGCCCGATCCCGTCGGCGAGTTCCTGTCGTCGCTGGACGCGGTGCAGCGGCTCGACGCGCGGCTGTGCCTCGCCGGCCACGGGCGGACGTTCGCCGACGTCGACGCGCACATCGACGCCAACCGCGCGCTCGTGGCCGAGCGGCTGGAGCGCGTGCGCCGCGCCGTCGCCGAGCACGGCCCGATCACGGCGTACGACGTCGTGCCGCTGCTGCACGGGGCGGAGCTCACGCAGCTGACGGCGGGCTGGTGGCTGCCCGAGACGCTGTGCTACCTGACGCATCTGGAGGCTCTGGGCTCGGTGCGGCGCGTCGGTGGGGATCCGGAGCGCTGGGAGAGCACCGGCGCGGGCGAACAGCGGCATTGAGGGAAGCGGGTCGGGTCGCCTGGGCGCTCCCGCCGTATGAATGAAGCGTTAGGGGCGATATGCGCCCCAAGCCGACATGCTCGCTGCCGTGAAGGCGATCGTGTCGAACGAGGTGGCTCTACGACCCCCGAGTCGACACGACCGCTCGCAGCGAACCGCCACGGGCAATCCGGCCGAGCCACGAACGCGACTTCTTCCTCAAAGATGCAGTTTGAGCCCTACCCGTTGCCCAGGAGCAACCCGATGATCCCCAGCGCCCCGCCGGTCTTCACGCCGAGCTTCAGCCCCGTCGCGGCGAGCGAGCTCAGCGCGCCCTCCTGCTCCGCGCGGTCGATCCCCGCCTCCAAAGCGTCGGTGAACTCGTCGTCGGAGACGCCCTCGGGCACCTTGCCGTCGAGCAGCGACAGCACGAGGTCCTCGCGCGTGAGGCCGAGGTCGCAGGCCGTCCCGTCCAAGAGCGGCCAGCGCCACGAGCTGCGTGCGGTCGACGTCGGGGCGCGCGCGCTCCACGCACGGGTCGGCGACCTTCGACGGCTCGTAGCCGCCGCCGCCGAGCAGGACGTAGGCGCCGAGCAGCAGCGCCGCCGCGGTCGCCGCCGCGGGCACCGCGACCGCCAGGGGCGCGCCGGACCTCAGCGGGCTGCCGTTGCTCCCGGGCTCCCCCCGTGGCCGCCCCGGGTCGCGCCGCGCCGCGACCGCCACCGCGCCCGCCGCCAGCAGCGCGATGAGCGCCGCCGCGAGGAACGAGCGAGAGAACGCCTCGGTCGCGGCGCGATCGAGCTCCTCGTCGAGGCCCGCCCGCAGCTCGGCGACGGCGCGCGCCTCGGACGCCGGCAGGTCGAGGTCCGCGAACGCCTCGTCGAGATCGGGCAGCTCCTGGTCGCCGGCGGCCTGGATCTGCCTGTCGAGCTCGCGGGCGAGGTCGATCTTCGGCGCGAGCGGCAGCGGCGCGTCGAGCACCCGCGCGAGGCCGGCGCGCTCGCCCGGCGGCCGGATGCGGTCGAGATCGGCGGTGAAGATCGGCGTCAGGAGGAGCAGCCCGACGACGATCCCCATGTGGCGGGCGCCGATCGTCCAGGCGGCGGGCCGGGCGACGGCGGCGGCCGCGGGCGCGCCCTCCTCGGGACCGCGCTCGCCGACGGTCGCGCCGATGAGCGTCGCGAGCGCGAGGCCGAGCCCGAGGCCGATCGCGAGCTGCGGCACGAGCGTCCAGGCGGCTTCGGCGCTCGGCAGCAGCCCGAGCGCGGCCAGCCCGCCCGCAACGAGCACGCAGCCCGCCAGCGCCGGCACGAGACCGCCGCGCGCCCGGGCCCAGCGGCCGGCGACGAGCGCCGCGATCGGCATGACCGTCACCGTCAGCGCCGCCTCGCCCGGCGAGTGGCGCCAGCCCTCGATGAGCATGATCACGAGCAGGAACAGCGCCGCCGACAGCGCCGCCGACGCCAGCGCGAGCGCGATCAGCGGCGCGAGCGCCGGCCGGTCGCCGCCGACCGGCAGCGCCGCGGCGCGGCGCCGGCGGGTCGCCGCCGACGCGCCGGCGCGACGACCGGCTCCGTCGCCCGCGGGACGCCGCGCAGCGCCAGCAGCGTCACGAGCGCGACCGGCGCCTGGAGCGCGAACATCGCCTGCCAGGAGAACGCCTCGGTGAGAAAGCCGCCGAGCGCCGGCCCGACCGCGCCGCCGAGCACGCCGGCGGCCGCCCACAGGAGGATCGCCCGCGAGCGACCGGAGGCCAGGACGAGCAGCTCGAGCGCCGCCGCCACGACGGCCGCCCCGAAGATGCCCTGCGCGGTCCGCGCCGCGACGAGCACCTCGAGCGACGGGGCCGCCGCGCAGGCCAGCGACGCGAGCGCGAAGAGCACGAGCCCGACGGCGAAGACCATCCCGGCACGCCCGCGCGCGATCCGCGCCCCGAGCAGCGCCAGCAGCGCGAGCGCGAGGTTGAACGCCACGAGCACCCACGCGACGGCGTTCACCGACGAGTCGAACTCGCGGAGGATCGCCGGCAGCGCGAGCGTCACGACCGACGAGTCGGCCAGGACGAGCCCGACCGCGAGGGCGAGCAGGAGCGACGCCCCCAGCGAGCGAGTGCGGGTCACGGCGGAGCCATCCAGCTATCCGGGTTCGATGTCGAGGCCCTCGACGAGCGCGGGGCGGCCTTCGATCTCGTAGCGGACGTCGACCGAGTCGTTCTGGCGGTACGTGCCGACGCCGAACGCCCCGAGAAACCAGCGCCAGAAGCCGAGGTTGCCCTCCTTGCGCAGCTCGCGCTCGAAGACGAGCCGGCCGTCGGCGACCGCGTAGTCGGACCCCTCCTCCTGGTGCACGCCGTTGACGTAGACGTCGAACGGCGCCCGCACGCCGGGGGGAAGGGGGACGATCGACCGCACCGCCCGCCATTATCGCCGGGCACCTTCGTTCCAGGCCGCAGGGGGAGTCGGGGGGAGCCCGAATCCACACAGCAGCGGGATCGGCTGGCGCACGCGCTCTCGGCGTGGTGTAAGAGACATCTCCGTTTTTCTATGACCGCCAACCTGCCCTACAGCGTCCGCCGCTCCGATCGCGCCCGTCGCGTGAGGGTCAGCGTCGATGCGCGGGGCGACGTCGAGGTCGTCCTGCCGCGGCGCAGCCCAGAGCGCGCCGCGGCCGCCGCCGTCGTCGAGCTGCGCCCGTGGATCGAGCGCCGCCTCGCCGAGACGCGCGCGGTGCGCGACGCGATCGCCGCCCGCGCCGGCGCCGCGCCATATCTCGGCACCGATCTCGAGCTGCGCGCCGAACCCGGCCGCACGCGGGTCCACCGCCGCGGCGATGTCCTCCTCGTCCCCGGCGACGACCGCGCGCCCGCCGCGATCGAGCGCTGGTACCGCCGCGCCGCCCAGCGCGAGATCGCACCCCGCCTCGACGACGCCACGCAGGCCCTCGGCGTCGAGTACACGAAGCTCACGATCCGCAACCAGCGCACGCGCTGGGGCTCGTGCTCGCAGACCGGCGCGATGAGCTTCAACTGGCGCCTGCTGCTCGCCCCCGAGCCGGTCCTCGACTACGTCGTCTGGCACGAGGCCTGCCATCTGCGGGTCATGGACCACTCACCGCGCTTCTGGGCGCTCGTGGCGCACCACTGCCCGACCTTCGCCGAGCACCGGCGCTGGCTCAGGCGTCATGGGAATACATTGGTGCTCTAGTGACGGTGGCGGGGAGAGGTCCGATCGTCGGTGCGATCGCTGGCGGTGCTGCGATCGTCGTGATCGTGCTCGTCCTGCTCCTCGCCGGCGGGAGCGACTACACCGTCCACGCGCGCTTCGTCTCGGCGAGCCAGATCGTCAAGGGCAACGCCGTGAAGGTCAGCGGCGTCTCGATCGGCTCCGTCGGCGAGATCGAGCTCACCGACAACGGCCAGGCCGACGTCGAGCTGAAGATCTCCGATGACGGCTACCTGCCGCTGCGCCGCGGCACGCGGGCGATCATCCGCCAGAGCTCGCTGTCGGGCGTCGCCAACCGCTACGTCGACCTCCAGCTCGGCGGCGCCGACGGGGCCGACATCGCCGAGGGCGGCACGCTCGCGACCGACAGCACCGAGGCGGCGGTCGACCTCGACCAGATCTTCAACACCTTCGACCCGCCCGCCCGCGCCGGGACGCAGAAGTCGATCGAGTTCCTGCGCGACTTCCAGGCCGGCAGCGAGGACGAGGCCAACGCCGCCCTGCGCTACCTCAACCCGGCGCTGTCCTCGTCGAGCCGCCTCTTCGCCGAGGTCAACCGCAACACGCCCGACTTCGAGCGCTTCATCGTCGAGACCTCGAAGCTCGTCACCGACGTCTCCGCGCAGGACGACGTCCTCTCCGGGCTCGTCCGCAACCTCTCCGCGACGACCGCCGCGCTGACCTCCAACGGCGAGAGCCTCGCCGAGGGCATCGGCCTGCTGCCCGACGTCATGCGCAAGTCCAACACGACGTTCGTGAACCTCCGCGCCTCGCTCGACGACCTCACGCCGCTCGTCGACGACGCCAAGCCGATCGTCCGCGACAAGCTCCGCCCGCTCATGGCTCAGCTGCGCCCGTTCGCGCGCGACGCCCGGCCCGTCATCCGCGACCTCTCCTCGACGGTCCGCCGCAGCGGCGCCGACAACGACCTCGTCGAGCTCCTGCGCCGCCAGCCCGCGCTCGACCAGATCGCGACCCAGACCGGTCTCGCGCAACGGCTCAGAGCGGCCCGGGGCGCTGCCCGAGACGATCAAGGCGCTCGACGGCGCCACGCCGCAGCTCGCGTTCCTGCGGCCGTACTCGACCGACCTCATCGGCTGGTTCGACGACTTCTCGACGACCGGCGCCTACGACGCGATGGGCAACTTCTCGCGCGCCGGACTCGCGCTCAACGGCTTCTCGCTCGGCCCGGTGCTCAACGCGCTGCCGATCCCGCCCGAGCTGCGCACCCTGCTGCTGAGCGCCGAGACGAAGTTCGGGCGCAACAACCGCTGCCCGGGATCGATCGAGCGCCGCGCGCCCGACGGCTCGAACCCCTACCGCCCGACGCCGGACTTCAACTGCGACCCGACCCAGGTCCCGATCGGCCCGTGACCACGCGCGCGCTCCTCATGACGCTGCTCGTCCTCGTCGCCGGCGCCGCGACGACGTTCGCCGTGACCGCGTCGGGCGCCGACGACGACGGCGGGCGCTACACCGTCGTGCTCGACAACGCCTTCGGCCTCACGACGGGCGCCGACCTGCGCTCCTCGGGCGTCAACGTCGGCAAGGTCACCGGCCTCGACGTCCAGCGCTCGACCGCCCGCGCGCTGGCGGAGATCGAGATCTCCCGGCCCGACTTCGCCGGCTTCCGCAAGGACGTCTTCTGCGAGGTCAAGCCGCAGTCGCTCATCGGCGAGTACTACCTCGACTGCGCGCCCGGCAAGTCCGCCGAGCCGGCGCCGAGCACGATCCCCGTCGAGCAGACGGCGGGCACGATCCCGCCCGACCTCGTGCTCGACATCCTGCGCCGGCCGGCGCGCGAGCGCTTCGGGCTCATCCTCTCCGAGCTCGGCCAGGGCCTCACCGCCCGCGGCGACGACCTCCAGGACACGATCCGCCGCGGCGTCCCGGCGCTGCGCGAGACCGACCGCGTCCTGAAGATCCTCGCCGCCAACCGCCAGACGCTGCGGACCCTCACCGACGACGCCGACCAGGTGCTCGTCGACCTCGCCGGCAACCGCCGCGACGTCGCGCGCTTCATCAGCGAGGCCGGCGACACGACCGCCGCCTCCGCGGACCGCAAGGCCGAGCTCGCCGAGACCGTCCGCAAGCTGCCCGGCTTCCTGCGCGAGCTGCGCCCGACGCTCGCCGAGCTCGGAACCGCCGCCGAGCAGCAGACACCGGCGCTCGCCGACCTGCGCCGCGCCGCGCCCGATCTCACGACGCTCCTGCGCCGCCTCGGCCCGTTCGCGGAGTCCGCCCGCCCCGCCGTCCGCGGCCTCGGCGAGGCGTCGGAGACCGGCAGCGAGGCCGTCACCGAGGCGCGCTCGACGGTCCGCCAGCTGCGCGCCCTCGGCGCGAGCGCGACCGAGCCGATGCGCAACCTGCGCTTCGTCCTCGAGGACCTCAACGACCGCAGCCGCGCCGTCGAGCCCAACCGGCTGAGCCCCGGCAACGGCGCCGGCTTCACCGGCCTCGAGGCCTTCCTGCAGTACGCGTTCACGCAGTCGCAGGCGATCAACATCTTCGATTCCAAGGGCTACATGCTCAAGCTCGAGCTGCTCGTCAACGAGTGCACGCAGTACACGAACGCGCAGACCGCGATCGAGGACAAGCAGCGCACCGAGGACTGCAAGCAGTGGCTCGGGCCCAACCAGCCGGGCATCAACTCCGGCGTCGTCTCGCGGCGCGCGCCGACCGCGCTGAAGCAGCAGGAGAGCACGAGCCAGGACGAGCCCGCCGCGGCGCCGCAGGCCGCGGCGCCCGAGCCCGCCGCCCCGCAGCCGGCCGCCCCCGCGCCGCAGAAGCCGCTGCTGCCCGATCCGAAGGACCTCGTCGACAAGGTCCTGCCGGGCGTCACCGACAAGCTCAAGGACACGCTCACGCCGCCGCCCGCGCGCAAGCCGAGCTCCACCGAGAGCGACCGCAACCTCCTCGACTACCTCCTGGGCCCGGGATGAGAACCCGCCGCGCGCCCTCGATCGCCTCCAACCCCGTGTTCGTCGGGGCCGTCACGACGCTCGTCATCGTCGTCGCGGTCCTGCTCGCCTACAACGCGAACAAGGGCCTGCCGTTCGTCCCGACGTTCGAGCTCAAGGTCGACACGCCGAACGCCGCGCGGCTCGTCGTCGGCAACGAGGTCCGCGAGGGCGGCTTCCGCATCGGCCAGGTCGCGAAGATCGAGCCGGTGCCCGGCGGCGGCGCGGGCGCCCAGCTGACGCTGAAGCTCGACACCTCCTCGACGCCGCTGCCCGACGACTCGAGCGTCCGCATCCGCCCGCGCTCCGCGCTCGGGCTGAAGTTCGTCGAGATCATCCGCGGCAAGTCGCGCGACGAGCTGCCCGACGGCGCGACGATCGCCGCCCGCGGCGACGTCGTCGGCCCCGAGCTCGACGACTTCTTCTCGATCTTCGACGAGCGCACGCGCGCCGACGTCGACCGCAACCTCGACTACTTCGGCACGGCGCTCGCGGGCCGCGGGACGGCGCTGAACCGCTCGATCGCCGCGCTGCCCGAGCTCTTCGGCGACCTGCCGCCGGTCATGCGCACGCTCTCGAATCCCGACACCCGCCTGCAGCGCCTCGTCGCCGAGACCGGCGACGTCTCGCGCATCCTCGCCCCCGTCTCCGGCGACCTCGCGCGCGGCTTCACCGGGATGGCCGACACGTTCGAGGCGCTCTCGCGCGACCCGCAGGCGCTGCGCGACGCGATCGCCGCCACCCCCGCCCTGCTCGACGAGGGCATCAGCTCGCTGCCCGACACGCGCCCGTTCCTCACCGAGCTCGCCGGCCTCTCCGACGAGGTCAGCGGCACCGCCGCCGCGCTGCGGCGCAACCTGCCCGCGATCAACAGCGCGCTCGCCGCCGGCACCCCGGTGCTGCGGCGCCTGCCGGCCTTCACCGACGACCTCGAGGGCACGCTGCGCGCGACCCGCGACCTCGCGAAGTCGCCGACGACCGACATGACGCTCGCGGGCCTGACCTCGACGATGAAGACGCTGAACCCGACGCTGCGCTTCGCCGGGCCGCACGTCACGGTCTGCAACTACTTCACGTACTTCTGGACGTTCCTCTCCGACCACCTCTCCGACGAGGACGCGACCGGCACGATCCAGCGCATCCAGGTCAAGGGGGCGCCGCTCACGCAGCACAACTCGATGGCGGCGTTCGGCGCGACGGAACCCGCCAACGGCGGCACGGTCGACCCGGTCCAGCACACGCTCTTCGGCGACGCCGTGAACTTCCACGGCCAGGAGTACGGGGCCGCGGTCAACGCCAACGGCGACGCCGACTGCGAGTCCGGCCAGCGCGGCTACCTCGACCGCCTCGCGTCGGGCTATCCCGAGGAATTCAAGATCGTCGTGGACCCGCGGACGCCAGGCGCCCAGGGCCCGACGTTCA
This sequence comes from uncultured Actinomycetes bacterium, assembly GCA_963830085.1. GTDB lineage: Bacteria > Actinomycetota > Thermoleophilia > Solirubrobacterales > Solirubrobacteraceae > CADCVQ01. The sequence goes on from CAWHLF010000017.1 coordinate 318,121, forward strand.
AGGGCCGCCCGCGCGTCCCCGAGGGCCAGACCTTCTCGGCCGAGCCCGATGGCATCGCGCCCCCCGTCGACCTCTCCGGGACGCCCTGATGCGCAACCGCGGACCCAGCTCCCTGCTCGTCGGCTCGATCGTGCTCGTCGTCGCCGTCGTCGTGACGTTCCTCGGCTTCCGCAAGGACGTCCCGTTCCTCAACAGCCCGTACACGATCAAGATGGCCGTCCGCGACACGAACGGGATCAACGCCCGCTCGCCGGTGCGGATCGCGGGCGTCGAGGTCGGCCGCGTCGAGACGATCGAGCACACCGAGCCCGGGTCGCGCTCGGCGACGATCACGCTCGCGATCCTCGACAAGGGCCGCCCGGTGTACGACGACGCGAGCGCGAAGATCCGGCCGCGGATCTTCCTCGAGGGCAACTTCTTCGTCGACCTCTCGCCCGGCACGGCGGCCGCCGGCGAGATGGACGAGAACGACACGATCCCGGTCGCCCGCACCGCGAGCCCGGTGCAGTTCGCGCAGGTCCTCGGCGCCCTGAAGAGCGACACGCGCAACGACCTGCGCCAGACGTTCATCGAGGTCGGCAAGGCCCAGGACGCGGGCGGCGCGAAGGCGTTCAACGACTCGCTGAAGTACCAGCCGGCGTCCTACAAGTTCGCGGCGATCGTCTCCGAGGCGCTGCTCGGCAAGCGCCCGGGCGACCTCGGGGACTTCGTCCGCGACGGCGGCATCGTCGCCGAGGGCCTCGCCCGCGACCGCGCGAAGCTCCGCTCGCTCATCGCCGACTTCAACACGACCGCGGGCGCGCTGGCAGCGCGCGAGAACGCGCTGTCGGCGGCCGTCGGCGAGCTGCCCGACACGCTGCGCGCCGCCTCGCCGGCGCTCGACTCGCTGAACGCCGCCTTCCCGGACGTCCGGCGCTTCGCGGAGGGCGCGCGCCCCGGCGTGCGGTCGCTCGGGCCGACCGTCGACGCGACGCTGCCGCTCATCCGCCAGCTGCGCGGCGCCGTCCGCGACGAGGAGCTCGGCTCGCTGTCGCGCAGCCTGCGCAGCGCGACGCCGCCGCTCGCGAAGGTCGCGGTCAGCACGACCTCGGTCCTCGGCAAGCTCCGCACGCTCGCGAGCTGCACGACGAACGTCCTCGTCCCGACCGGCAACGACAAGATCGAGGACAAGGCGTTCCCGACGCACGGCCCGGTCTTCCAGGACCTCGGCAAGTTCCTGCCGGGCCTCGCCGGCGAGAGCCGCTCCTTCGACGGCAACGCCCAGTTCTTCAAGGTCCTCGGCACCGGCGGCGCCGAGACGCTGAACCTCGGCAACGGGCTGTTCGGCACGACGCTCGAGCCGATCGTCGGCAACAACCCGCCGCCCGTCCGCAACCGCCCGCCGCTGCGCCCCGACGTCCCGTGCGAGACGCAGGAGCAGCCGGACCTGCGCTCGATCCCGAAGGGCCCGCCGACGGTCGTCGACACGTCCGGGCTGCCGACGACCCGGCGCCAGGCGCGGGCGCAGTCGGTCGCCGTCGACCTCATGCGCCGCGAGCTGCGCCTGAAGGGCGACGACACGAAGGTGCTCGACAGGGCGATCACGCTCGACGAGATCCGCCGGATCGCCTCCCGCAACGGCCTGAGCAAGCAGCTCGAGCGCACGCTGAAGAGGGCCGGCGGATGAGCCGCGTCATCCGCAAGAACCTCGGGCCGTTCCTCGCGATCATCGGCCTCGTCGCGATCGCGGTCGTCGTCGGCGGCTACATCCTCAACGAGCAGCGGCTGCGCTTCCCGCTCGTCGAGGACAAGCCGATGCGCATCAACGTCGAGCTCGACACCGCGCAGGCCGTGACGCCGGGTCAGGGTCAGACGGCGCAGGTGGCGGGCGTGCAGATCGGCGACATCGCCGAGGTCTCGCTGCGCGACGGCCGCGCGATCGTCGGCCTCGACATCAAGCCGGAGTACGCGGACCTCATCCGGCGCGACGCGCGCGCCCAGCTGCGCCCGCGCACCGGCCTGAAGGACATGTACGTCCAGATCTTCCCCGGCAAGGACGGCCCGCCGGTGAAGGAGGGCTTCACGATCCCGGTCTCGAACTCGCTGACCGACGTCGACCTCGACGAGATCCTCTCCGTCCTCGACGCGCGCACGCGCGACTACGTCACGCTGCTGGCCAACGGCGCCGGCGAGGGCCTGCGCAACCGCGGCGAGAACCTCGCGGGCGTCCTGGAGCGCTACGGCCCGACGGTGCGCGATCTCGGGCGCGTGAACCACGCCCTCGCGGAACGAGCGGATCGCGCTGCGCCGCCTCGTGACCTCGCTCGTCGCAGGTCAACGGCGAGCTCGCCAAGAAGCCGCAGGACCTCTCGCGGCTCGTGAGCACCGGCGCGACGACGCTGCGCGCGTTCGCCTCCGAGGACGAGAACCTCAGCGCCGCCGTCGGCGAGCTCGCGCCGACGCTCCAGACGGCGACGCGGACGCTGCGGGCGGTCGCGCCGTTCGCCGACGAGCTCGGGCCGACGACGCGGGCGCTGCTGCCGGCCGTCCGCGAGCTCGAGAACGTCAACGAGCAGGTCAGCCCGTTCGCGCGGGAGGCGACGCCGATCGTCGAGGACAAGATCCGGCCGTTCGTGCGCCGCTCGGTGCCGGTCGCCCGCGATCTCGCCCCCGCGGCGCGCGGCCTCGCCCGCGCCCTGCCCGAGGTCGACCGCAACGCCGAGGTCCTCAACGACATCGTGAACATGCTCGGCCACAACCCCAACGGCCGCGAGGCGCCCGACAAGGAGGGTCGCGAGGAGGGCTACCTCTTCTGGCTGTCGTGGCTCAGCCACCAGACGACGAACCTCCAGAGCATCGACGACGCCAACGGGCCGATGCGCCCGATCTTCCTCACCGGCACGTGCAGCACGTTCACGAGCCTCGTCAACGACCTCCCGCAGGCGGAGTTCGCGCTCGGGCTCTCGCCGCTGCTGGCGACCGTCTGCAGCAACCCGTCGACGACGTCGCTGAACCGGACCAAGGCGCTGCGGACGCTCGGAAAGCAAGAGCGGCGGATGAACACATCGGCACCGACCCCCGGCCGGATCTTCGTCATCAGCGCGTTCGCGCTGACGTGCTTCGGCCTGCTGCTGTTCCTCTGGCTCGCGTTCGGCGGGCCGATCCCGCTGAAGCCCGAGGGCTACCGCGTGAAGGTCGCGTTCACCGACGCGACGACGCTCGCCGACCAGGCCGACGTGCGGACGGCGGGCGTGTCGATCGGGAAGGTCGTCAAGAAGGAGCTCGACCCGACCGGCAACAGGACGATCACGACGCTCGAGCTCGAGAGCCGCTACGCGCCGCTGAAGCAGGACGCGCGGGCGATCCTGCGCCAGAAGACGCTGCTCGGCGAGACGTACGTCGAGCTCGACACCGGCAGCGCCGGCGCGGAGGACATCGCCGAGGGCGGCCGGCTGGCGAACGGGCGCGTCGCGCAGGCGGTCGAGTTCGACGAGTTCCTCCAGGTCTTCGACAAGCCGACCCGCAAGGCGTTCCAGGAGTGGAACGCGAGCCTCGCGAAGGCCGGCGCGGGGCGCGGCCGCGACCTCTCCGACGCGCTCGGCAACCTGCCGGTGTTCACGGAGAACGCGCAGGGCGTCGTCGACGTCCTCGACGACCGCCGGGCGGCGCTGCGCGACCTCGTCGCCAACGCGGGCCGGACGTTCGAGCAGATCTCGAGCGACGAGGCCGCGCTCGCGACGCTCGTGACGCGCAACGCCGAGCTCTTCGACGAGCTCTCCGGCCGCCGCGACGAGCTCGCCGACTCGATCCGGATCTTCCCGACGTTCCTCGACGAGACGAAGCAGACGCTCTCGCGCGTGCGGACGTTCGCCGTCGACGCCGAGCCGCTCGTCCGCGACCTCGACCCCGTGCTCGACGACCTGCGCCCGACGCTCGTCGCGCTCGGCCGCCTCTCGCCCGACCTCGAGAACCTCTTCGACAACGTCGACCCGCTCATCAGCGCGGGCGACGACGGCCTGCCGGCGCTGTCGCGCGTCCTGCGCGGCCTCGACCCCGCGCTGGCGTCGACGGGGCCGTTCCTCCAGCAGCTCAACCCGGTCCTCCAGTTCCTCGAGCTCAACCAGACGAAGCTCACGGACTTCATGAACATCGGCCCGTCGGCGCTCGGCGGCATCCGCTCGACGGTGCCCAACAGCAAGAGCAACGGCCACGTCCTGCCGCAGATCATCGTGCTCGGCAGCCAGTCGCTGCCGGCCACGAGGCGCACGAAGGACAACCGCGGCAACGCCTACCTCTCGCCGGCGTCCAAGCGCGACAAGAGCGCGATGACGCTGCCGAGCTTCGACTGCAACAGCACGGGCGAGAAGCTGCCGACGAACACGCCGGGCTGCACGGTCGCCGGCCCGATCCCGTTCCAGGGCCGCAACCAGCGCTTCCCGCAGGTCCACCCTGCGGCGCCGGGCGGCGTGCTCGGGTCCGGCCGCTGATCGGCTCGTGACCCGCGTCGGCGTCGTCGGCCACGTCGAGTGGGTGGACTTCGCCGTCGTCGAGCGCGTGCCGGTGGCGGGCGAGATCGTCCACGCCCGCGAGACGTTCTCCGAGCCCGCCGGCGGCGGCGCGGTCGCGGCGGTGCAGCTGCGCAAGCTCGCCGGGGAGGCGACGTTCCTCACGGCGCTCGGCGACGACGACGCGGCGGCCGCCACGGCCGAGCGGCTGCGCGAGCACTACGGCGTGACGCTTGCGGGCGGCGTCGCGGGCCGCGCCCCAGCGGCGGACGTTCACGTTCCTCGACGACGCCGGCGAGCGGACGATCACGGTGCTCGGCGAGCGCATCGTGCCCGTGGCCGGCGACCCGCTGCCGTGGGCGCAGCTCGGCGAGCTGGACGGGATCTACCTCACCGGCGGCGACGCCGGCGCCGTGCGGGCCGCGCGCGCCGCCCGGATCCTCGTCGCGACGCCGCGCGCGCTGACGGCGCTGGCGGGGTCGGGCGTCGCGGTCGACGTCCTCGTCGGCAGCGCGACCGATCCGGGCGAGGTCTACGGGCCGGGCATGCTCGACCCCGAGCCGCGGGTGCTCGTGCGCACGCGCGGCGGGGCCGGCGGCGAGTGGGAGGTCGCGGGCCCGCAGCCGCCTGCGGCGTGGGTGCCCTCCGGTCGCACGGCGGGCACGTGGGCGCCGACGCCGCTGCCCGGCGAGCCGGTCGACGCCTACGGCTGCGGCGACTCGTTCGCAGCGGGCCTGACGTACGGCCTCGCCGCCGGGATGGGGCTCGAGGAGGCGATCGACCTCGGCGCGCGCTGCGGGGCGGCGTGCCTCTGCGGGCGCGGGCCGTACGGCGCGCAGCTCGAGCTGGCGTCGGGATGACTCGGCGAAGCGCTACGAACCCTCGCCCCGCAGCCGGAACGGCTTGCTCTCGTCCCAGCGCTCGAACCACGACCCGCCCTCGCGGATCGAGAGGAAGACGTCGGCCGCCAGCCCCAGCGCAGCCAGGAAATCCGCTCGCGCCGACGAGGGGTCCTCGCCCTGCGGCGCCTCGAGCGCGACGCCGCGCTCGGGGTGCTCGGGCGACGTGCTCAGCGCGAAGCGCGAGCGCCCGTCGTCGGCGAGACCGACGTAGGACATCGGGCCGAGGCCGTCCTCGTCGCCCGTCGCCCAGGTCCACCCGAACGTCTCCGTCAGCTCTGCGGCGGTGCGGTCGAGGACCGCGATGTAGTCCATGACGACCGGCGTCCACTCGTCGGCGGTCTGCTGCGTCAGCCGGGTCATGCCTCGAGCTCCCGGCGCAGCGCGTCGAACGGCGTCTCGCCGCGCTGCTGCGTGACGACCTCGCGGCGCACCTTGCCGCGATAGGCCTCGATCGAGCCGTCGCCGCGGACGTCGGCGCCCGCCCGCACGCGCGGGTTCAGGCGCGAGGGCCCGGTGAGCTCGCCACGCGCGGCGACCTGCGCGATCGGCTCGTACTCACGCGCCAGCGCGCGCTGCGTGCGGCGCCGGCCCTTGGGGCCGAGCGTCGTCAGGCGCATCTCGAGGACGTCGACGGCATCGGCGACCGACGGGACGCGCTCGCGCGTCACCTCGGGGCCGACCCGGATCGTGACCGTGTAGGGCACCGGCCGCGATGGTAACCGCCGAAGCCCGCCGACCGGGTCCGGCGACCGTCAGCGCTGGTCGATCGGCACGTAGTCGCGCTCGCGCTCGCCCGTGTAGATCTGCCGCGGGCGCGAGATCTTCTGCTCGGAGTCCTCGACCATCTCGCGCCACTGCGCGACCCAGCCGCTCGTGCGCCCGATCGCGAACATCACCGGGAACATCGCGACCGGGAGCTTCATGGCCTGGTAGATGAGGCCCGAGTAGAAGTCGACGTTCGGGTAGAGCTTGCGCTCGATGAAGTAGTCGTCCTCGAGGGCGATCTGCTCGAGCTCGAGCGCGATGTCGAGCATCGGGTTGCGCCCGACGACCTCGAAGACGTCCTCGGCGGCCTTCTTGATGATCCGCGCCCGCGGGTCGTAGTTCTTGTAGACCCGGTGGCCGAAGCCCATGAGGCGCTCCTTGCCCTCCTTCACGCCCTTGACGAAGTCCGGGATGTTCTCGCGGTCCTTGATCCGGTGCAGCATCCGCAGCACCGCCTCGTTCGCGCCGCCGTGCAGCGGGCCGTAGAGCGCCGCGATGCCGGCCGCGACCGCCGAGTACGGGTCGGGCTTCGCCGAGCCGACCGAGCGCACCGCGCTCGTCGAGCAGTTCTGCTCGTGGTCGGCGTGGAGGATGAAGAGGACGTCGAGCGCGCGCTCGAGCCGCGGATCGGGCTCGTACTTCAGCTCGGTCATCTTGTACATCATGTTCAGGAAGTTGCCCGAGTAGTCCAGGTCGTTGTCGGGATAGACGTACGGCTGGCCCTGCGCGTGGCGGTAGGCGAACGCCGCGAGCGTCGGCATCTTCGAGATCATCCGGATCGTCTGGATGTCGCGATTGGCGGGGTCGTCGATGTCGTTGGCGTCCGGATAGAACGTCGACAGCGCGCCGGTCGCGCCGAGCAGCATCCCCATCGGATGCGCGTCGTGGCGGAAGCCCCCGAGGAACTCCTTGACGTTCTCGTGGACGAAGGTGTGGATCGTGATGTCGTGCTGTCCACGTCTCCAGCTGCGCCGCCGTCGGCAGCTCGCCGTAGACGAGCAGGTAGGCGACCTCGAGGTAGCTCGACTGCGCGGCGAGCTGCTCGATCGGGTAGCCGCGGTACTCGAGGACGCCGTTCGTCCCGTCGAGGTAGGTGATCGACGAGCGGCAGGCGGCCGTGTTCATGAAGGCCGGGTCGTACGTCATGAGGCCGAAGTCGTCCTCATCCGTGCGGATCGCCCGGAAATCGAGCGCGCGCACCGTGCCGTCGGTGATCGGGATCTCGTACGTGCGGCCGGTGCGGTTGTCGGTGACGCTCAGCGTCTCTGCGCCGGATCGGGCCCTGCGCGCCGTTGGTCTCGGCGGTGGCCGTCGTGCCGGCGTCTTTCGTGTCCTTGGATGTACTCACGTCATCCGATTATGCACCCCAGGATCCGAAAACACGCGCTTTGCGATGTGAAGATTTGCCGAACGTCAGCGCCGGTCGCGCTTCCAGCCGCCGCCGAGATAGCGGCTCAGGCGCCCGCCGCGCGTGTTCGCGCTGAACGTCGGGGCGCCCGCCGGATCGCGCTCGGGCAGCGCGGCCACGCCCTCGGCGTCGAGCGTCAGGGTCACCCGCAGCTCCGCGATCCGGGCCACCTCGGGGGCGTCGACGAAGCGCTCGCCGGCCGGCGTCTGGATGACGAGCCCGTCGAAGATGTGCTCGGCCTTGTTCTCGAGGACCTGCACGACGGTGCCGACCGGATCGCCGTCGCGGTCTGCGACCGGGGTGCCCGCCTCGAGCACCTTGTAGGAGATGGCGTAGCCGTCGTCGTCGTCAGTTGGCGACATAGACGATCGAGACCATCGCCGCCGCGACGAGCACGGCGCTGACGGCCATGACCATGCGCGCCGCGCTCTCGGTCGCCGGGAAGTCCGGGCGCTTGAAGCCGAAGACGCTGATGAGGACGGCGAACGTCGCGAGGATCCCGCCGGCGATGAAGAACGGCGTCTCGGACTTGTCGGCGTGCTCCTCGGCGGCGCCGGCAGCCGTGTTCGGCGGCGCTCCGCGGCCGCGAGGAGGATGCTGAGGTCCATGACGGGCGCGACCTTATCGCACCGGGCGGGCCGCCGGCCCACCCTCGTAGCGGCTCTCCGTCGCCTCGACCTGGCCGTGGTAGTGGCTGCCGAGATCCGGATGCCCGTACGGGCGCAGCGCCGGGGCGTCGAGCGCCATGAACGACAGCTGCGCGATCGGCTTGCCGGCCCAGAGCTTGATCGGCACGCGCGTGAGGTTCGTGATCTCGAGCGTCAGCGTGCCCTTCCAGCCGGGGTCCACGAACCCCGCCGTCGCGTGGACGATGAGCCCGAGCCGCCCGAGGCTCGACTTGCCCTCGATGCGCGCGACGACGTCATCGGGCAGCTCGACCCATTCGAGCGTGCGCCCGAGGCAGAACTCGCCCGGATGGACGACGAACGGCTCCTCGTCGGTGATCGCGATCTGCTCGGTGAGATCGGTCGGCGGCTGGGCGAGGTCGATCGCCGCCGCGCGGTGGTTGTGGAAGACGCGGAACGTGTTGCCGAGGCGCAGGTCGACGCTGGCGGGCTGCACCATCCCCGGCTCCCAGGGGTCGATCCGGATCCGGCCCTCGCCGACGAGGCGCAGGATCGTGCCGTCTGAGAGGACGGAGCTGGGCGCGCTCATGCGCCCCGGAGTCTAGGCCGCTCAGGACGCGACGCGGCGCGCGCGGGCCAGCACGGTGCGCGTGCGCGGCGGCGAGGGCACCGGCGGCGTGCCGTGCGGTCCGCGGCGGGGGAAGCGCGGCAGCGGCGCGCGCGGGTGCCGGTAGGGCTCGCGCGGCTGCTTCGTGCCGCCATCGTCCTCGGGAGCCGCCACGACGGGCTCGGGCGTCGCATGGATCGCCCACCAGACGATGTACAACAGCCCGAAGATCGGGAGCTTCAGGACGACCATCAGGAAGATGAAGGTCGCGCTCATTCGGCGGAACATACCCGTCCGGACGCCGCAGCGCACCCCTTCTTGGGACCGCGCGTGCGCCATGCCGGGGCTGGCAGGCCGGGTTTTCTGATCCGTTCGGGCGACATCGCCGCAGACCCGGCGATGACCAACCCCTTGCGTGACATCAGCAGGCGCTCCGTCCTCCCCGCCTGCGGCCTCGCGCTCGCTACCGCCCTGGCGACAGCCGGGCTGGCCGGCGCCGCGACGACGAAGACCGTGACCTTGAAGGAGATCGCCTTCTCCCCGAAGGCGATCTCGATCTCCAAGGGCACGACCGTGAAGTTCGCGTTCCGGGACGGGACGACCGTGCACAACGTCACGAGCACCGGGAGCAAGCGCTTCAAGACCGTCTCCAACCGGTCCTCCGGCACGCATTCCAGGACCTTCTCGCGCGCCGGCACCTATCGCTACGTGTGCACCCTGCACCCCGGGATGACCGGGCGCATCACCGTCAGATGACCGCTGAAAACGACCTCAGGAGCTCCCGTGTCTGATCTGCTCAACCTCGAAGTGCTCGACGCCGACGGCGCGATCCGCGACAGCGCCGAGGCCGCCGGCCTCGACCGCAGCGACTTCCTGCGCCGCGGCGCCCTCGCCGGCGGCGGCCTGCTCGTCGGCGGCGCGATGTTCGGCTCGATCCTGTCGCCTGCCGAGGCCGCGATCTCCAAGAAGCGCTCGGTGAAGAACGACGTGAAGATCCTGAACTACGCGCTGACGCTCGAGTTCCTCGAGGCCGAGTTCTACAAGCAGGCCGTCGCCAACCAGGCCTACGGCAGCAGCGCCGACCTCAAGGTCTTCGCCGAGACGGTCGCCAAGCACGAGGCGACGCACGTGACGTTCCTGCGCAACGCGCTGAAGTCGGCGGCGATCAAGAAGCCGAAGTTCGACTTCGGCGCCGCCGTCACCGACCAGGCGACGTTCGCCGCGACGGCCGAGGTCCTCGAGGACACCGGCGTCAGCGCGTACCTCGGCCAGGTCAAGAACGTCTTCCAGCCCGGCGTCCTCAGCGCCGCCGGCACGATCGCCACGGTCGAGGCGCGCCACGCCGCCTGGATCCGCTTCATCAACGGCAAGTCGCCGGCGCCCGCCGCCTTCGACACGCCGAAGTCCGAGAAGGCGATCCTCAAGGCCGTGACCGACACGAAGTTCATCACCGGCTAGCGGACCACTGAGTCGTAGCCGCTCGATACCGAGCGGTTGCAAGGCGAGAGCGGGGCCTTCAGCGGAGGGTCCCGCTTTCGTCGTTCTACGCGCGCAGCGCGAGCGCGGGCGTGTCGAACGTCGTGATCCGCTTGAGCTCGTCGACGCGCGCGGTGATCTCCTCGCCGGTCAGCCGCGCGACGCGCTCGGTGCCGAACTCCTCGACGTTGAAGGAGGCGATCGCCGTCCCGTAGGCCATCGCGAGGCGCAGGACGTCGGGCGTGATCTCGCCGTCGTGCGCCGCGATCGCGCCGACGAACCCGCCCGCGAACGAGTCGCCGGCGCCCGTCGGGTCGGCGACGAAGTCGACCGGGAAGGCCGGGACCCAGAAGGAGTCGTCCTCGGTGACGAGCGCGGCGCCGTACTTGCCGAGCTTCACGACCATCGCCGACGGCCCGTGGGCCATGATCTTCCGCGCGCCCGCGACGACCTCGCGCTCGCCGGTGAAGAGCTCGACCTCGGAGTCGTTGAGGATGACGCAGTCGACCTCGGAGATCGCGGCGACGAGCGCCTCGCGCGCGATGTTGATCCAGAGGTCCATCGAGTCCAGCGCGACGAACCGCGCGCGCTCGCACTGCTTGCGGACGTTGAGCTGCAGCGCCGGGAGGATGTTCGCGAGAAACAGGACGTCGGCGTCGCGCGACTCGTGGTGAGAGCTTCGGCTCGAAGGTCTCGAAGACGTTGAGGTCGGTCTCGAGCGTCTCGCGCGAGTTCATGTTCTCGCCGTACACGCCGCTCCAGAAGAACGTCTTGCCGCCCTCGACGTGCTCGATGTCGCCGGTGTCGACCCCGCGGCCGTGCAGGACGGCGTACTCGTCCTCGCCGAAGTCGTCGCCGACCGGTCCGACGACCCGGACCTCGTCGAAGAACGAGGCGGCGAGCGAGAAATGCACGGCTGCGCCGCCGAGCATGCGCTCGCGGGCGCCGTGCGGCGTGCGCACGGCATCGAAGGCGATGGATCCGACGACGGTGACGGTCATGCGGCGGGACCCTAGTGCCTCGGCGGATATCCTCGCCGCCCCATGCGCGCCATCCAGATGTCCGAGTACGGCGGCCCCGAGGTGCTCGAGCTCGTCGAGCTGCCGATCCCCGAGCCCGGCGACGGCGAGGTCCTCATCCGCGTCACCCGCGCGGGGCTGAACTTCGCCGACACGCACCGCCGCCAGAACACCTACATCTCCAAGGACACGCTGCCGCTCGTGCCCGGCTCGGAGGTCGCGGGCGTGCGCGAGGACACCGGCGCGCGGGTCGTCGCGCTCTGCGGCGACGGGGGCTACGCCGAGTACGCCACCGCGCCGGCGGCGCTGACCTTCCCGATTCCCGACGACGTCGGCGACGAGACGGCACTGGCGCTCGTCCTCCAGGGCCTCACCGCGTGGCACCTCTACCGCACGTGCGGGCGCGTGTCCCCCGGCGAGACCGTCGTCGTCCACGCCGCGGCCGGCGGCGTCGGCTCGCTCGCCGTCCAGCTCGGGCGCGCGCTGGGCGCCGGGCGCGTCATCGCGACCGCGTCCACCGAGGAGAAGCGCGCGCTGGCGCTCGAGCTCGGCGCCGACGTCGCCGTCGACGGCGCCGCCGAGGGCCTGACCGAGCGCCTCGTCGAGGCCAACCACGGCGAGCCCGTCGACGTCGTCTTCGAGATGGCCGGCGGCGCGGTGTTCGACGCGTCGCTCGCGGCGCTCGCCCCGTTCGGCCGCCTCGTGATCTACGGCATCGCCTCCGGCGAGGGCAACACCGTGCGGACGGGAAAGCTCATGGGGCGCTCGCGGGCCGTCGTCGGCTTCTGGCTCATGCACTGCATCGGGCGCCCGACGATGATCGACGAGGCGCTCGCCGACCTCTTCGCCCGCGTCGCGCGCGGCGAGCTGCGCGTCGTGACGGGACCGGCGTATCCGCTCGCCGATGCGGCCCGGGCGCAGACCGATCTCGCCGAGCGCCGGACGACCGGGAAGCTCACGCTGGACCCCGCCGCCTGAATCGCAGCCGGTTGGCCGATGCGAGGTTTCGCACTCCCGCTGGACGAACGTCCGGGCGAGGCTTCGGGGCAAACCTAGCCACGTTCTGGCCGAACCTACCCATCGGGTCCCACCGCGTCGCGAAATCCACCCGCGGACTGTCGCCGCAGGGGTCCCGGCGCGATAAGTGGGTCATGTCAGTCCTCTCCGGTTTCCCCCGCAACACCCGTCCAGCCCCGCAGCGGTCCGAGACGACCCGCCGCTGGATGGAGTCCGAGGACGCGATGGCGCTCTGGCGGGAGTACCACCGCAGCGGCGACGGTCGCCTCCGCGACCGGCTCGTGCTGACGTACGCCCCGCTCGTGAAGTTCATCGTGTACCGCAAGATCGGCGAGCTGCCGGCCAGCTGCGAGGTCGACGACCTCGTCTCGGCGGGCCTCGAGGCGCTCATCAAGTCGCTGGACCGCTACGACCCGGCGAAGGGCGCGACGCTCGAGCAGTTCGTCTGGACGCGCATCCACGGCGCGGTCATCGACGAGCTGCGCCGCGGCGACTGGGCACCCCGCTCGCTGCGCCGCTGGGAGCGCGACATGCGCCGCGTCCAGGGCGAGTTCCGCTCGATCCACGGCCGCTCGCCGAGCGACGCCGAGCTCGCCGACGCGCTCGGCATGACGCTCGACGAGCTGCGCAACCGCCAGCGCGACCTCATCACCTCCGACGTCACGTCGCTGAACACCCTCGTCCTCGCCCACGACGGCGCGAGCGTCGAGCGCATCGACGTGCTGTCCAGCGACGACCCGGACTCCGATCCTCTGCGCGAGGCCGCCAAGACCGAGGCCAAGGAGCACTTCCGCCGCGCCTTCGCCGCCCTCGGCCGCCGCGAGCGCGAGGTCGCCGTCCTGCTCTACGTCAAGAACCTCACGCTGCGCGAGATCGGCGAGGTCCTCGGCGTCTCCGAGAGCCGCGTCTGCCAGATCCACGGCGAGCTGAAGAAGTCGCTGCGCCGGGCACTGGCGAACGACGCCGAGCTCCTGCGCGACGTCGCCTAGCCCTGCCCCGGTCTCGCGTCGAGCCGGTAGGCCCACGCGAGCGCCTCGGCGACCGCGCGGTAGAGCTCCTCCGGGACCTGGGCGCCGAGGTCCAGGCCGGCGAGCGCCTCTGCCAGCGCGGCGTCGTCGCGCACCGCGACGCCGGCCGCCCGGGCCTCGGCCACGATGCGCTCGGCGACGTGCCCGCGGCCGGTCGCGACGACCTTCGGCGCCGCGTCGTCGCCCGCGTCGTAGCGCAGGGCGGCGGCGCGGCGCTCGCGCGGCGGTCGCTGCTCAGGCATAGACGTCGAGCGGGTCGTGGCGCGGGCTCACCGTCACCTGCGCGGTCCGGCCGGTCGCGGCGCCGATCGCCTCCGCGAGCGCGGGCGCGCTGGAGTCGGCGAGCTCGAAGGGCGGCCCGGCGCGGGCGCGGACGACGACCCGCACGACGTCGGCGCCGGCGAGGGCGAGGCGCAGCTCGAGCGGGCCGAGCGTCGCCGACGCGTACGTCAGGCGGACCTCGTGCTGCTCGCGCGGCTCGCCGCTGCCGGCGTCGTCGCGCTCGTCGACGATGATCCGCGCGGTCGCGCCGCCGGGCAGCGGGACGGTGACGGGCACCGGCGCGGACGGCAGCGACGGCGCCTGCTCGGCGATGCGCAGCACGACGCGCTCGGGGCTCGTCTCGGCGACGACGAGCCGCAGGACGTCGCCGACCTGCACCTCCTCGGGCAGCTGCGCCGCAAGCGGCGTCCCGGCGAGCACGATGATCCCGCGCTGACCGGCGCGCTCGGCGACGCTGGCGACCACCCGCATCCCCTCTCGCAGGACGAGCTCGGGGAGCACCTGGCGCAGGAGAGCGGCGTCCACGCGCAGCATGTCCATGGCTCAAGGATGACCCATCGCCGCCGATCACCCGGCCCTATGGAGCGTGGTCTCTACATCGCCGCATCCGGAATGCTCGCCGAGCAGGTCCGCCAGGACCTCATCGCGCACGACCTCGCCAACGCCTCGACGCCCGGCTACAAGGCCGACCGGGTCGCGAGCCGGAGCTTCGGCGAGATGCTCCTGCACGACACCCGCGACGGGCAGCAGATCGGCGCGCTCGGCCTCGGGACGCGCATCGACGAGCAGGTCACCGACACGAGCGCCGGGCCGCTGCGCGACACCGGCGAGCCGCTGGACTTCGCCGTCCAGGGCGACGGCTTCTTCGCCGTCCGGACCGAGGCCGGCGTCCGCTACACGCGTGAGGGCCAGTTCGCGGCCTCGTCGCGCGGGACGCTCGTCACCGCCTCCGGCAACGACGTCCTCGGCCCGAGCGGCCAGCCCGTCCGCGTCGGCGCGGACGGCCGCGTCGACCCCGCCGCGATCGGCGTCGTCGCGCTCGACGCGGCCCGCCGCGAGGGCGACAACCTCTTCACCGGGACCGCGCGCGGCGCCGGGCCCGGCACCGTCCGCGCCGGCGCGCTGGAGAGCAGCGCCGTGGACCCGGTGACGACGATGGTCGAGATGCTCGGCTCGCTGCGCGCCTTCGAGGCCGGCCAGCGCGTCATCACGACGATCGACTCGACGCTCGCCAAGGCCGCCAACCAGGTCGGAGGGATCTAGCGGATGCTCGAAGGACTGAAGGCCGCCGCGACCGGCATGACCGCCCAGCAGCGGCGGATGGACGCGCTGTCCAACGACATCGCGAACGTCAACACGACCGGCTACAAGCACTCGCGCGTCGCCTTCGGCGACCTCGTCTCCTCGGCGCCGGGCCTCGGCGCCGCCGACGACGTCCAGGCGGGCGCGGGCGTCGCCGTCGGCTCCGCCGGCCGCGCGAGCGGCCAGGGCGTCCTGCTGACGACGAACCAGCCGCTCGACGTCGCGATCGAGGGCGACGGCTACCTCCAGGTCTCACTCGACGACGGGCGCGTCGCGATGACGCGCAACGGCTCGCTGCGCGTCGATGCCCGCGGCCGCCTGACGACGGCCTCCGGCCAGCTCCTGCAGCCGCCGGTGACGCTGCCGCGCGGCGTGTCCGCCAAGGACCTCTCGATCAGCCCCGACGGCACGCTCGTGCACGAGGGCAAGCCGATCGGCCGCATGGCGCTCGTGAGCGTCGCGTCGCCCGCGAAGCTCGACGACGCCGGCGACGGGCTCTACACGACGACCGCCCAGAGCGGACCGCCGCGCGTCGCCGGGACCGACACGAAGCTCGTGCAGGGCGCGCTGGAGTCCTCGAACGTCGACATCGCCGACGCGATGGTCGACCTCATGGATGCGCAGCGCAGCTTCCAGATGGCCAGCCAGGCGGTGCGCACGCAGGACCAGATGCTGTCGATCGCCAACGGGCTGAAGCAGTGATCACGCCGATCCTGCCGCCCGCGATCCGCGACGCCGCGCCCGCGGTCCAGCGCGAGTACCGCACGGCGCTCGGCTTCGAGCACATGCTGCTCAGCCAGCTCACGAAGGCGCTGGCGGCGACGACCGGCGAGGACGAGGGCGCGAGCGCCGCGACGAAGACCTACCGCGACATGCTGCCGGCGACGATGGCCGACGCGCTCGTCGACGCGGGCGGCATCGGCCTCGCCTCCGACCTCGTCCGGACGCTGAAGACCGGCGGCTCGTGAGCGTCTCCGCGCACCCGATCTCCGCCGACGTGCTCGAGCACCTCGACGCCCAGCTCGGCTCCGCCCGCCGCCTGCTCGCGCAGATCCTGCGCCAGAGCGGCGCGATCCGCCGGCGTGACGTCGACGCCGTGCTCGCGACGATGACCGACATCCAGGGCGAGATGGCCTCCCGCGGCCGCCTGGAGAGCGAGCGCACCGACCTGCTGTGGCGCGCCGGCAGCGTGCTGGGCGTCGCCCCCGAGGCCGTGACGCTCGCGCGAGCTCACCGGCCTCATGGACCCGCGCGAGGGCGAGGAGGCGGCACGCTCGCAGCGCCGAGCTGCGCGGGCTGCTGTCGGAGATCGAGCGCGAGCACGCGATCAACCGCGCGCTCATGCGCCAGGAGCTGTCGTTCCTCGAGCACCTCACGCGGATGCTCGGCGGCGGATCCGAGCACGGCGGCTACCGCCCGCCCGGACACGCGGGGGCCGAGTCCGCGCGCCGCGCGCCGAGCGCCTCGCGCAGCGCCCTGCACGTCCTGGACCTGGAGGCCTGACGACATGCCGATCTCGACCTTCATGGGACTTCAGACCTCGCTGCGCGGGCTGCTCGCCGAGCAGCGCGCGCTCGACGTCACGTCCCACAACATCGCGAACGCCAACACGCAGGGCTACTCGCGCCAGGAGGCGCAGCTGCAGGCGTCCGACGCGCTGGCGCTGCCGACGGGCGACCGGCTCGGCACCGGCATCGACGTCATCGCCTACAAGCGCATCCGCGACTCGTTCCTCGACCTCCAGTACCGCGCCCAGGCGATGCAGGTCGGCGCCGGGACGGCGCGCGCCGGCGCGCTCGACCAGGCCGAGCTGCGCCTCGCCGAGCCCGGCGACAACGGCATCGCGGCGCGCCTGAACAGCTTCTGGAGCTCGTGGGCGGACCTCGCCAACTCGCCCGACAGCGGCGCCGCCCGCCAGGCGCTCATCGAGGACTCCAAGACGCTCGTCAGCTCGATCAACGCGCTCGACGACGGGCTGCAGACGGTCTCCGACCAGGCCGCGTCCGAGCTCGCCGCGCTCACCGCCACCGGCGGCGAGCTGCACCAGATCGCTCGCGAGCTCGCCGGCCTCAACGGCGCGATCCGCGACGCCGAGCGCGTCGGCGGGCAGCCCAACGACCTGCTCGACCGCCGCGACCTCCTGCTCGACAAGCTCGCGGGCCTCGCCCAGGTGTCGGTCTCCGACGACGGCGCCGGCTCGATCCGCGTGACGCTCGGCGGCGCCGCGACGCCGCTCGTCGACGGCTCGGCGCTGACCTGGCCCGCCCCGGCGATGACGAGCCCCGGCGGCAAGATCGGCGCGCTGATGGACCTCAGCTCGGCGACCGGCACGATCGCCTCCTACCGCGCCGACCTGTCGGCGTTCGCCCAGGCGCTGACGGCGCAGGTCAACGCGATCTACCAGCCGGCTGTCGGAGTCCCCTTCTTCGCCTACGACACCGCGACGTCGACGCTCTCGATGAACCCCGCGGTGACGGCCGTGACCGTCCGCGCGGGCGGCGGCGCGGCGAGCGACAACAGCGCGGCGCTCGCGCTCGTCGGAGCTGCGCGGCACGGCCGGCGGTGCCGGACGACCTCTACGCGCGGCTCGTGACGCGGATCGGGACCGAGGTCGCCGACGCGCGGCGCGGCACGCTGAACGCGACGGCGCTCGCGGACTCGATCGAGGACCGCCGCCAGAGCACGGCCGGCGTCTCGCTCGACGAGGAGATGACGAACCTCATCCGCTTCCAGCGCGGCTACCAGGCCGCCGCGCGGGCGATGTCGACGACCGACGCGATGCTCGACACGCTCATCAACCGCACCGGCCGGGTCGGGCTGTAGCGATGTCCGCTCCGCGCATCACGAGCTCGATGATCTCGCGCGGGATCCTCGCCGACCTCAACGACGTCGCGACGCGGATCTCCGACACGCAGCGCAAGATGGCGACGGGCAAGGAGCTCACGCGGCCGTCCGACGACCCGTTCGCGGTCGGCCGGGCGCTGAACCTCCGCACCGAGCTCGAGGGCCTCGACCAGTACCGCCGCAACGCCGCCGAGGCCGAGGCCTGGACGTCGGCGAGCGACGCCGCGCTCGGCACGCTGACCGACATCGCCCAGCGCGGCCGCGAGCTGCTGCTGCGCGGCGCCAACGGCACGGCGTCGCCGAGCGAGCGCGCGATGATCGCCGCCGAGATCGACCAGCTCATCGACGCCGCCAAGCAGAACGCCAACGCGACCCACGCGGGGCGCTCGCTGTTCGCCGGCACCGCGACGGACGTCAAGCCCTACGGCACCCCGGCCGACGCCTACCTCGGCGACGGCGGCGACATCGTGCGCTCGATCGGGCCCGGCGTGTCGGTCATCGTCAACGTCCGGGCGTCCGACGTCATCGGCAACGGCGCCGACGGCAAGATGCTCGACACGCTGCGCGACATCGCGACGCACCTGCGCGGCGGCACGCCCGCCGACCAGGCCGCGCTCGGCGGCTCGGACATCGTCGCGATCGACCGCTCGATCGACGACCTGCTGAGCGCCCGCGCCCAGATCGGCTCGGTCGCCAACCGCATCACGTCGGCCGACGACCGCCTCTCCGAGCTGCAGCAACGGCGTCCGCGGGCTGCTGTCGGAGACCGAGGACGCCGACATGGCCGCGACGCTCATCGACTACTCGATGCAGCAGTCCGTCTACCAGTCCGCGCTGCGAGCCGGCGCGGGCATCGTCCAAGCATCGCTGCTGGACTTCCTGCGCTAACCCCGACCGCCCGCTAGGAGCCTTCCGACATGTCCCTGACCGTAGAGAGCACCCGCTTCGGCACGCTCGAGATCGAGGCCGAGGCCGTGCTCGTGTTCCCGCGCGGGCTCATCGGCCTCGGCGGCTCGCGCTACGCGCTGCTGAGCACCGACCCCGACAGCCCGTTCTCGTGGCTGCACTCCGTCGAGGACCCGGACCTCGCGCTGCCCGTGACCCGCCCGTGGCAGTTCTTCCCCGGCTACGAGGTCGAGCTCTCCGACGCCGAGGCGGCGTCGCTCGGCCTGTCGGGCGACGCGCCGACCGATGTCTGGGTGACCGTCCGCGCGACCGAGCGCGTCGAGGACTTCACCGTGAACCTCCGCGCCCCGATCATCGTGACCCCGGGCTCGCGCGGGCCGCAGGCCTACCAGGTCATCAACGACGCCCCGAACGTCGACGTGCGCGTGCCGCTGTTCGCGGCCGGCAGCGAGGGCGCGGCAGCGGCGTAGTCAGCCGACGATCTTCCAGAACGAGTCCTTCCGGCTGATCTTCCCGCCGGCGAACTCGAAGAGGTCGCAGCCGCGGACCTCGATCGGCTCGCCCGTCCGCTGCGTCCCGCGGATCGTCCACTCGGAGACGCCGCGGTCACCGCAGACCCAGTGGCGGTCGTCGCCGTAGCTGACGTCCGGGATCCCGTCCAAGCGCGACTGGATCGCCTCCCGGACCTCCTGCTTGCCCACGAGCCGCCGTCCGCCCGGTCCCGGCCCGCGCGGCATCTCCATGACGCAGTCCTCGGCGAAGAAGGCCATGATCGCGTCGATGTCGTGGGCGTTGAACGCGTCGAGGAACGCCTGGAGCACCGGGGTCTCGATCTCCGCACTCGCCATGGCCGGCTCGGAGCCTCGCGCACGGGCCGCGATCGCGCAACCCTGTGGCGCATGACCCATCAGAACCGCGTCTCGCCGTTCGGCATCCTCGAAGCCGATCCCGCCCGCGGCACGCTCATGGGCAACCGCGGCTGCCTCGTGAACGCGGACGGCGAGCTCGTCCGGCGCTGGAAGGTCGAGCGCTGGATCACGTGCCTGCTCGAGTTCAAGGGGCGCCGGCGCGCCGCGCTCATGCAGCCCGGGCAGTACACGGAGCTGTTCTTCCTCGACGAGGCGACGGCCTGCGCGGCGGGCCACCGGCCGTGCCATGAATGCCGCCGGGCGGCCGCGGACGCGTTTCGCGCGGCGTGGGGCGAGCTGCATCCGCGCGACACGCGGTTCCCGCAGCTCGATGCGCGGCTGCACCGCGAACGCAACCTCGAGGCGCATCGCCTGGCCGCCTGCGCCGACCTCCCCGAGGGGGCGATGGTCGGCCTCGACGGTCGCGCCTGGCTCGTCGTCGACGGCGGCCTGCGGGCCTGGACGCACGGCGGCTACACGGACCGCCGGGCGTGGCCGCGAAGAGCCCGTCGTCGTGCTCACCCCGGCGTCGACCGTCGCGGCGATGCGCGCCGGCTGGCAGCCTGCGATCCATCCGACCGCGCGACTGTGAGCGAGATGACGTCCCCGGCTCGTGACGAGGCGCTGCGCGCGGCCGCCGGCGCCGCCGTCGACGCGGAGGCCGTGAGGGCGAAGGCCCGCGAGCTCGGCGTCATGGGCTGGGTGCGGCCGACGGGCGAGATCCATGCCGAGGGCGCGCCCGGCGCGGTCGCGGCGCTCATCGCGTTCGCAGGCGACGCGCTGCCGACCGAGCGCGCGCGCGTCGAGGGCCACGAGCAGTTCGCCATCCGCGGGGTGCCCGCCGGCGTCTTCGTCGTCCAGGAGCACCGGGCGACCGCCCACCACTACGACCTGCGCCTGGAGGTCGACGGGGTCATGCGCTCGTGGGCCGTGCCGAAGGGGCCGTCGCTCGATCCCGCCGCCAAGCGCCTCGCGGTGCAGGTCGAGGATCACGGCCTCGGCCACAACGACTTCGAGGGCACGCTCGGCGACGGCGGCGTCATCGTGTGGGACCGCGGCACGTACGAGCAGGGCGGCCGCGTCGCCTGGCCGGCGGCGATCGAGCGCGGCCACGCGGTCTTCGTCCTGCACGGCGAGAAGCTGCGCGGCGGCTTCGCGCTGCAGCGCACGCGCCCGGGCGCCAAGCCGCAGTGGCTGCTCATCAAGCGCCGCGACGACGACGCGCGGCCCGGCTCGGACATCGTCGCCGAGCGGCCCGAGTCGGTGCTCAGCGGCCGGACGCTGGACGACCTGCTGGGGTGAGCGCGGCGCCGGTGCCCTGACCCGCGTGCGTCCGGGCTTCAGCACCGCGGCCGTTCGCCCGATACGGGTGAGGTGACCTGTGCCTGTCCTGACCACAGCACCCGCGACGAGGAGGCCTGCCGCGCCGACCGGCTCTGGTGGGCGCCCGGCAAGCACGGCAAGGCGATCGTCTTCGACTCCGGCCACGTGCTCACCTGGCCGGAAGGCGAAGGCGACCACTCCCAGCACGCGGCGCTGCGCGCGCAGCAGACCGGCGAGCGCCCGCTCGCATTCCTGCACATCCGCACCGACGGAACGGTGCGCATCCCGCGCCGTCACGCGCACCGCGCCGACGAGCTCGCCGCGCGGCTGGCCGGCGCCGACCGCCGCCTGCGCCCGGCGATCCCCTCCGGCCCCGCGCCCCGCACCGAGGACCGCCGCCCGCTGCGCGAGGCGACCCGCGCGCAACACGCCGAATGGGCGCGCTGGCAGCGCACCGGCCGCGCCTGCGGCTGATGCGGGTGTGAGGCCGTCGTCAGATGCCTGCCTCACAGATCTGTGAGCGGGCACGCGACGGCCTGCACCTGAAGCATGTTGGTCGGGCGTCCGCCGACCGACGTAGCGTCAGCGCGGTGCCCAAGAAGTACCGAGAGATTCGCGCTGCCCTGACCGAGGCCGGCTGGCAGGTCCTGCGCCAGAGCGGCTCGCATGAGGTTTGGGGCAAGCCCCGCGAGAACGACCCGGATCGTCGTGGCGGGAAAGGACAGCGATACGGTGCCGGTGGGCACACTGTCTAGCATCCGCAGGGCAAGCGGATTGGAGCATCTGCGATGAACGAGTACATGGTGGTCATCGAGCAGGCCGAGGACGGCGGGTGGGGGGCGTATCTGCCGGACGTTCCCGGGGTGTCGTCGCCCTCGGGACCTCGCGCGATGAGGTGTCGCAGCGTATCCGCGAGGCACTCCGGGCCTACGCTGAGGAGATGGCGGCGCTCGGACATCGGCTGCCTGCGCCGGTCGCGACAAGCGAGACGATCCAGGCAGCCTGAGCGGCGCGCGCTGCCGGCTCAGCCCGGCGGCGGCGCGTAGCGGTGATGGAGGTCCAGCGCGTTGCCCGCGGGGTCGAGGAAGATCGCCTGGTGGCAGACGCCGCTGTCGATGATGTCGGTGACGAACGTCACGCCCTGGGCCTCGAGCTGCTCGCGGGCGGCGGCGACGTCGGCGACCTGCAGGGCGACCGGGACGGCGTGCGGGCGGAACTCCTGGCCGAAGGCCGTGGGGTCCATGACCGCGAGCGTGAGGTTGCCGGTCTCGAACTCCATCGCCGGCATGCTCGCCCCACTGCTTGCCCGCGGTGAGGCCGAGCACGTCGCGGTAGAAGGCGACGGACGCGTCGAAGTCGTCCGTCGGGATCGTGACGAAGTCCACGCCGGTGACGAGGGACGCTGGGGTGGGTGGCCATGTGGTCGCTCCAGGATGGGGTGCGGGAGATCGTCAGGCAAGGTTGATCATCACGTGCTTGAGCTCGGTGTACTCCTCCAGCGAGTACATCGAGAGGTCCTTGCCGTAGCCGGACTGCTTGAAGCCGCCGTGCGGCATCTCCGACACGAGCGGGAGGTGGTCGTTGATCCACACCGTGCCGAACCGCAGCGCGCGGGCGGCGCGCATCGCCCGGCCGACGTCGCGGGTCCAGACGCTCGCCGCCAGCCCGTAGTCGACGCCGTTGGCCCACGCGATCGCCTGCTCGTCGGAGTCGAAGCGCTGGACGCGTGACGACCGGGCCGAAGATCTCGCGCTGGACGATCTCGTCGGCCTGCTCGACGGCCGGCGAGGACCGTCGGCGCGTAGAAGTAGCCCGGCGCCCGGCAGCGCCGCCGCCGCCCGTCACCGTCTCGCACGTGCGCCGGGCGCGCGCTCGAGGAAGCCGGCGACGCGGTCGCGCTGCTGCACCGAGACGAGCGGGCCCGAGCTCGGTGGCCTCGTCGGAGGGGTCGCCGACGACGAGCCCGGAGGCGGCGTCGGCGAGCGCCGCGACGAGATCGTCGTAGACCTTCGGCCCGGCGATGACGCGGCTGGCGGCCGTGCAGTCCTGGCCGGCGTTGAAGTAGCCGGCGATCTTCACGCCCTCGGCGACGGCCGCGACGTCGGCGTCGTCGAACACGAGCACCGGGGCCTTGCCGCCGAGCTCGAGGTGCACGCGCTTGAGCGACTCGGCGGCCGCGCGCGGCGACGGCCTGTCCGGTCGCGACGTCGCCGGTCAGCGAGACCATCGCGACGCCGGGGTGGCGCATGAGCGCGGCGCCCGCCGTCTCGCCGTGGCCGAAGATGACGTTCAGGACGCCCGCCGGCAGGTGCTCGGCGGCGATCTCGGCGAGCAGCGCGGTCGTCATCGGCGTCTGCTCGGACGGCTTGAGCACGACGGTGTTGCCCGGCCGCGAGCGCCGGGGCGATCTTCCAGATCGCCATCATCAGCGGGTAGTTCCAGGGCGCCACCTGGCCGACGACGCCCAGCGCCTCGCGGCGCAGCATCGACGTGTAGCCGGCCATGTACTCGCCGGCGGCGCGGCCCTCGCATGCAGCGTGCGGCGCCGGCGAAGAAGCGCAGGTTGTCGACGATGAACGGCGAGCTCCTCGCGCGCCGCCGAGATCGGCTTGCCGACGTCGCGCGACTCGACGCCGACGAGCTCCTCGCCGCGAGCCGTCGATCGCGTCGGCGATCCGCAGCAGCGCGTGTGCGCGCTCGGCGGGCGGGGTCTGCGACCACGCCTCGAAGGCGTCCTGACCGGCCGCCACCGCCGCGTCGACGTCGGCCTCGCCGGACAGCGGCGCCGTCGCGATCGTCTCGCCGGTCGCCGGATCGAGGATCGCCTCGCTGCCGCCGTCGGCCGTCGCGCAGTGCGCGCCGCCGATGAAGTTGCGGATCTCGGTCGTCGTCGCGGGTTCGGTCATCCGGCGTCGCTCCTTGTCGGTGAGATGTCGCGCGTCACAGCGTCAGCTCGCGCCCCCTGAGGGCGAGCCAGAAGTCGATCCGGTCGCGCGAGCTCCCCAGGTCGCGCCCCGTCAGCTCCTCGATGCGCCGGATCCGGTAGCGCAGCGTGTGCCGGTGGCAGGGCACCCGGGCGGCTGCCCGCTCCCAGTGGCCGTTGCTGTCGAGGTAGGCATCGAGCGAGCGCAGCAGCTCGTCGCCGTAGGCCGGATCGGCCTCGTCGACCGCGGCCAGGACGCTGTCGCAGTAGGAGCGCAGCGCCTCGTCGTCGTGCAGCGACAGCAGCAGCTGGTAGGAGCCGAGGTCGGCGTAGGAGGCGACCTCGGGCGTGTGGCCGTTGCTCATCCGCACGGCCTCCAGCGCGCAGCGCGCCTCGTGGAAGCTGCGGCGCAGCGACTGCGCGTCGGCGGCGCGGCTGGCGGCCGCCCGCACGTCGCCGACCGCGCCGGCGAGCTCGGCGCGCGCGGCGCGCGCGACCTCGATCGGGTCGCCGGCCGCGGCGTCGATGACCGCGCACAGCAGCGGGCCGCGGATCGCCAGCAGGGCGCGCACGCCGGCGGCCGCGAGCGCACGCTCGAGCAGCGGCTCGGCCCCGCCCGGATCCGCGCACTGAAACGCGATGACGGCGACGCGGTCACCGATGCCGAACGGGCGCAGCCGCGTCGCGAGCTCCTCGGGGTGCAGGCGGCCGGTGAGCGCCTCGGCGAGCACGTCGCCGGCCAGCCGCCGCTCGGTGTCGCGCGCGACGCGCACGCGCATGAGCTCCAGCGCGACGACGGTCACCGCCTGGCGCAGGATGAGGCGCTCGAAGTCGCCGAGCTCGGCGCTGCCGACGCCGACGAGCCAGGCCTGCGCGGGAACCCCGCGCGCGCCTCGACGGGCAGGATCGAGGCCGCGGCCGCCGAGCAGCGGCTCGGCATCGTCGCCGGCCCACAGCCGGAGTGCTGCGTCGAGCGACTCGCGGCCGGCCGCCGGCGGCTCGCCCTCCGCGCGCTGCCAGGCGACCGCGTCGCCACCGGCATCGAGGACGCCCGCGTCGCCGCCGATCGCCTCGGCGACGACGCGCATGACGGCGTCCAGCCCGCGCTCCTCGAGCACGAGCCGCTCGAGACGGTCCTGGATCTCCGTGCTCCGCCGCAGCGCCTCGTACTGCTCGTTGACGAGGTGCGCCGAGGCACGCTCGGTGATGGCGATGAACGGCAGCTCGTAGGGCACCTCGAACAGCGGCAGCGCCCGCCGCCGCGCCGCGTCGGCGATCGCCGGCGGCAGCGCGGCGTGCGTCAGCCCGGTCCCGACGCCGAGCGCCGCGATCCCGTGGTCGACGAGCCGGTCGACGAACTCGCGCTGGCGGGCGCGGGTGTCGAGCTGGATGCCGGTCGTCAGCAGCAGCTCGCCGCCGCGCAGCCACGGCGTCGGGTCCAGCAGCTCGGTCGAATGCACCCAGCGGACCGGCGCGCTCGCGCCCGCCTCGGGCTCGAGCAGGCGCAGGCCGAGCTCGCCTGTCAGGGCGGCGACCGTCAGCACCCGGCGGCCGCCCGCTCGGACGCCGCGGTCAGCACCGACCGCAGGATCGCCTGCATCTCGTCGAACTGCGGCGGGCCGCAGATGAGCGGCGGGGCGAGCTGGATGACCGGGTCGCCGCGGTCGTCGGTGCGGCAGATCAGGCCCTGGCGGTAGAGCTCGCCGGCGATGAAGCCGCGCAGCAGCCGCTCGGACTCCTCGCGGCTGAAGCGCTGCTTGGTCGCGCGATCCTTGACGAGCTCGATCGCCTGGAAGTAGCCGGCGCCGCGGACGTCGCCGACGATCTCGATGTCGCGCAGGCTCTCGAGCATCGCCCGGAACGCGGGCTCGTTGGCCAGCACGTGGGCGCAGAGGCCCTCGCGCTCGCAGGATGTCGATGTTCGCGAGCGCCGCCGCGGCCGCGACCGGATGCCCGCCGAACGTGAAGCCGTGACCGAAGCTCGAGCTGCCGTGCATGAACGGCTCGGCGACCTCGTCGGCGACGATCATCGCGCCCATCGGGACATACGCCGACGTGAGCCCCTTGGCCGTCGTGATGATGTCGGGCTCGTAGCCGTAGCGCTCGCAGCCGAACCAGTGGCCGAGGCGCCCCCAGGAGCAGATGACCTCGTCGGAGATCAGCAGCACGCCATGGCGGTCGCAGATCTCGCGGACGCGCGCGAAGTAGCCGTCCTGCGGCGTGAAGCAGCCGCCGGCGTTCTGGACCGGCTCGAGGATCACCGCCGCGACCGTCTCGGGCCCCTCGAAGATGATCTGCTCCTCGATCGCGTCCGCCGCCCAGAGCGGATCGCGACCCTCGTCCCAGCGGTAGCTGTTCGTGTTCGCCGCGTGGGAGGCGCCCGGCGTCAGCGGCTCGTACGGCGCGCGCAGCGCGGGCACGCCGGTCGCCGCGAGCGCGCCCATCGAGGTGCCGTGGTAGGCGAGGTTGCGAGCGACGATCTTGTAGCGGGCGGCCTCGCCGCGCTCGCGATGGTAGGCGCGGGCGAGCTTCCAGGCGGACTCGACCGCCTCCGAGCCGCCCGAGGTGAAGAAGACGCGCTCCATGCCGCGCGGCGCGAGCTCGGCGATCCGCGCCGCCAGCTCGATCGCGGCCGGATGCGCGTAGCTCCAGTTCGTGAAGAAGGCCAGTTCGCGCGCCTGCGCGGCGATCGCGTCGGCGATCTCCTCACGCCCGTGGCCGACGTTGACGCAGTACAGCGCCGACAGCCCGTCGAGGTAGCGCTTGCCGTCGGCGTCGAAGACGTAGCAGCCCTCGCCGCGCGCGATCACCGGGATCTCGGCGCCCTCGGCGTACGCGCCCATCCGCGCGAAGTGCATCCACAGATGGCGCCTGGCCCGGCTCTGCAGTTGCGCGGGGTCGTCCGCCCGGCCCGAGGATCGGCCGCCGAGGTCGATCGCCATGTCGCTCCTCTCTTTGGCGCACGGCCGACGCCGGCCTGTCCGCTTTGGACAACCGTAGCGGTGGGCGGCGAGCAGCTCAAGAGGCAATCACGGCCAAAGAGCGCGAGCGATGTTGTCCGGTTCGTACAACCAGTGGCCATTCGTCTTGGCAGGCCCGCCGCCGCGCAGTACCGTGGAGCGACCCTCTGAGCTCGAGGAGGCCGAGATGCCCACACGCCGCCCGGTGGCGCGCGTCCTGTTCGACGAGTCCCACGGCGAGGCCTGGACGATCCGTCCGGAGATCGCGCGCGCGATCTCGCCCGCCCACCCGGAGGATTCCTCCTACGTGCTCGCGGCGCAGGCGCTCGGGAAGCGCGACATCGCGGTGACCGCCCACGTCGCGGGTCCGCTCGACGCCGCCGCGCTCGGCGAGGCGGACGTGCTCGTGCTCGCGCACCCGTCCGACTCGCGGTGGGAGCGGACGGTCCCCGGCGGCGCGGGTCCCGTGCTCGCCGACGACGAGCTCGACGCGATCGAGGCCTTCGTCCGCGCCGGCGGCGGGCTGCTCGTGCTCGGCGAGGAGGAGCACGACAAGTACGCGAACAACCTCAACGCGCTCGTCGCGCGCTTCGGCATCACGATCGAGAACGACGCCGTGTCGGACTACGAGCAGCACGACGACGCGCCGCACTGGGTGCTCGCGGAGCTCGACCACGAGTCGGCCGACGGCGTCGACGTCCTCGCCGGCGTGCGGCAGCGCCTGCTTCTACCGCGCGGGCCGCCTCACGCTGTGCAACGGCGCGCGGCCGCTGGCGCGCAGCGCGCCGTCGGCCTCCTCCCCGCGGGCGGCGCTGCTGGCGGCCGCGCAGATCGGCGCGGGGCGCGTCGTCGTGGCCGCCGACTCCGACCTGTTCGGCGACGACTGCCTGGCGCTGCGCGACCACGAGGCGCTGTGGAGCAACCTCGTCCACTGGCTGGCCGCCGACGCGTTCGGGCGGCCGGCGCCGGCGCCGCGCTCGCCGGCGCAGCAGGACCCGAACTGGGCGCTGCTGCGTGACGGCGTGGACCGCGTTCGCCTCGCCCAGCAGCGCGACGGCTCGGTCGACCTCGCCGAGCACGACCGCGCGTGGCTCGACGCGGAGTGCGAGCGCATCTGCGCGGCGGTCGCTCGCGCTCGCCGGGCGCTTCCCCCACCAGCGCGAGTACGTCGACGCCGTCGTCGCCGACATGCGCGCCTGGGCGCAGGGCGGCTTCGGCACGGCCGGACTTCGGCGCGTCGCTGGCGGCGTTCCGGCCCGAGCTCGCGCGCCGCGACGGGATCGAGCACCTCGTGCTCTTCCCGATGTACAAGCAGAACGGCTCGCGCGACCAGGTGCTCGAGGCGCTCATCGTGCGCGTCCCGTGGCCGGACTGGCTCGCCGACCTGCAGGCCACGCGCTACGACAACCCGAAGTTCGTGCCGGTGACGCTCGTCGACCACACCGCCGGCTACGACGGCGAGTGTGCCGTGCTGTTCCCCGAGACGGTCGCCGTCGCCGGCCGCCCGGTCAACAACTTCGGCGCGATCTTCTGCGACCGCGAGGCCGAGCGCTTCCGCCGCACGACGCGCGCGGCGGCGACGCTGCTGTCGCTGAACCTGCCGCCCGACGCCGCCGCGCTCGTCGCGTCCGACCGGATGTCGGAGGAGACGTTCGCGCTCTGGGACCTCATCCACGACCGCGCCCACAGCCGGGGCAACCTCCCGTTCGACCCGTTCATGATCCGCCAGCGCATGCCGTACTGGATGTACGCGCTGGAGGAGCTGCGCTGCGACCTCACCGCCTACGCCGAGGCGGCGACGCTCGAGGCCGAGGGCTTCGGCTTCGCCCGCAACGTGCGCCACGCGATCCTGCTCGACCGGATGCTGCGCTTCCCGATCACAGGCGAGCGCGTGCGCAACTACGACGGCCTCGCCGGCCAGCTGCTGTTCGCCTTCCTGCACCGCACGCACCGCCTGCACTGGACGGACGGCCGCCTGACCATCGACTGGGCCGCCGTCACCGGCGGCGTGCTCGAGCTGCGCGCGCTCGTCGACGCGCTCTACCGCGACGGGATCGACCGCTCGCGGCTGGCGCACTGGGCCGCCGCCCACGACCTCGTCGCCGCCCACGTCGCGCCGGCGAGCGCCTCGGCGTGGACCGCCGGCCGGCGCGAGCTCAGCGACGACGAGGACCCGCGCGGCTACATCGACCTCGTCCGCGACGACGAGTTCCCGCTGTCGATCTTCTACGCCTCGCTGCGCGACAAGCTCGCCTGACGAGACCGCGGTGACGTGATCTAGTCTTCGCTCCTCGCAGCCACCGGATCCAGGGAGGAACCGTGCTCAGCATCACGCGCCGCGTCGGCGAGCGCATCGTCATCGGCGACGACATCGTCCTGCACGTCCAGGAGGTCAGCGGCAGCACGGTGCGGATCGGCATCGAGGCGCCCAAGGAGATGCCCGTCTACCGCGAGGAGATCTGGGCGGCGGTCAAGGAGGAGAACGCGGCGGCCGCGAGCGCCGCCGCCGACCTCCCGCGCGGGCCGATCGCCCCGCCGGCGCCCGACGGCTAGCGGTTCCGCCAGAAAATCAACCGTCGCGGCCGCGAGCCTGCCCAACGGCTCAGCCGCGCCCGCCGCGGGACCGATATCAGCGGTGTGGCCTGGCGTATCGACCTAGCGATGAACGCCGTCATCGCGGTCGCCTACTTCGGCATCTTCGCGGTGATCTTCCGCGGCCTGCGCCGCTCGGGCCAGCTGCGCACGAACCGGCTCGGCGTCGCCACCGCCGCGATCTTCTTCAGCTGCGGGATGGGCCACCTCCTGCACGTCGACCACCTGCTCGCGCCGTCGATCGGGCTCGCCGATGCGGAGCAGACGCGCGCCGGGATCGACTGGCACCTCGCGGTCTGGGACGCCGTCACCGCCGCCGTCGCCTACATCTACTGGGGCCTGCGCAAGAGCTACGGCGTCCTCCTCCAGGGACCCGCGATCTTCGACGACCTCGACCGCCGCCAGAGCGAGCGCGCCGTCCGCACCGCCGAGCAGCTCTTTCGCACGTCGTTCGAGAACGCGCCGATCGGGATGGCGCTCGTCGATCTCGACGGCAGCTTCATGCGCGTCAACCGCTCGCTCTGCGAGATGGTCGGCTTCGAGGAGCCGGCGCTGCTGGACCTGACCTTCCAGGAGATCACGCACCCCGACGATCTCGCGGCCGACCTCGAGCACCTGCGCGCCCTCATCGCCGGCGAGACGACGTCGTACTCGATGGAGAAGCGCTACATCCACGCCGACGGCAGCCACACCTGGGCCGAGCTGCACGTCTCGCTCGTCACCGACGACGACGGCAACCCCGTCCACCTCGTCGCGCAGATCCGCGACATCCGCGCGCAGAGGGCCGCCGAGGCCCATCTCGGCCGCTACCTCGCCGTCGTCGAGTTCGCCGAGGACGCCGTCGTCGCGACCGACCTCGACGGCCACATCCTCACCTGGAACCGCGGCGCCGAGCGGCTCTTCGGCTACGACTCCGAGGAGGCGATGGGCGAGTCGCTCGAGCTGCTGCAGCCGGCCGACCGCGTCGAGGAGGTCGAGGCGATCAACGACGAGATCCGCGCCGGCCGCACGGTCGAGCGCCTCGAGACGCGCCGGCGGCGCAGCGACGGCAGCCTCGTCGACGTCCAGATCACGGTCTCGCCGGTGCGCGACGCGGCGGGCAACGTCGTCGGCGGCTCGACGATCGCGCGCGACGTCACCTCGGCCGTGCACGCCGAGCGCGCGCGCACGCTGCTCGAGCGCGACCTCGCCAAGGCCCACGACCGCTACGCCCACGTCCTCGCGGCGGCGACCGAGTGCGCGATCATCGGCACCGACTCCAAGGGCACGATCACGGTCTTCAACACCGGCGCCGAGCGGATGCTCGGCTACAGCGCGCGCGAGCTCGTCGGGCAGCGCACGCCGGCCGTCCTGCACGACGCCGAGGAGCTCGCCGAGCGCGGGCGGGCGCTGCGACTCGAGCCCGGCTTCGAGGTCCTCGCCGCGGCGGCCCGCGAGGGCGGCGCCGAGACGCGCGAGTGGACGTACGTCCGCAAGGACGGCATCCGCGTCCCCGTGAGCGTCACCGTGACCGCGCAGCGCGAGCGCGGCGTCATGACCGGCTTTCTCGCGATCGCGACCGACATCACCGACGTCAAGCGCGCCGAGGGCGCCCGCCGCGAGGCCGAGGAGCTCTTCCGCGGCGCCTTCGAGCACGCGCCGATCGGCGTCGCGCTCGTCGCCACGGACGGTCCGCGCGCCGGGACGATCGTCCGCGCCAACCGCGCGCTCGCCGACCTCGTCGGCGGCGACCCGGCGGCGCTCGCCGGCCGCGGGCTCACGGCGCTCGCCCCCGCCGAGGACCGCTCCGGGCTCATCGCGACGCTCGCCCGGCTGCTCGCCGGCGCCGAGAGCGTCCACTGCGAGCAGCGCCTCACCGGCGCCGACGGGCACGACGTGTGGACGCTGCTGTCGGGCTCGCTCGTCCAGGGCTCCGCGGGCCGCGGGCGCCAGGCCGTCATCCAGGTGCTCGACATCTCCGAGCGCAAGACCTTCGAGGGGCGCCTGCAGCACCTCGCCGACCACGACGCGCTCACCGGCCTCGTCAACCGCAGGCGCTTCGAGCACGAGCTCGACCGCTCCATCGCCCATGCCGAGCGCTACGGCAGCAAGGGCGCCGTGCTGCTGCTCGACCTCGACGGCTTCAAGTACATCAACGACGCGCTCGGGCATTCCGTCGGCGACGAGCTCATCATCCGGATCGCCCACGTCATCCGCGGGACGCTGCGCGAGACCGACCTCGTCGCGCGCATCGGCGGCGACGAGTTCGCCGCGATCCTCCCCGAGGCCGACGCCGCGACCGCGGCCGCCGTCGCCGAGAAGCTCCTGTCGGCGATCCGCCGCCAGGGCATGGTCACGACGAGCTCGCAGCGCCAGGCGCGGGTGACGACCTCGATCGGCGTCACGGTCTTCGACGGGCGCCGCGGCCTGACCGGCGAGGATCTCCTCGTCGAGGCCGACATCGCGATGTACGACGCCAAGGACGGCGGGCGCGACGGCGTGAAGGTCTACCGCGACGAGGACCGCAGCCGCGAGCAGATGAACGTCCGCGCGACATGGCTCGAGCGCCTGCGCTGCGCCGTCGCCGACGATCGCTTCCGCCTCTTCGCCCAGCCGATCCAGTCCTTCGGCGACAGCTCGTTCCCGTGGTACGAGCTGCTGCTGCGCTACGAGGACGACAGCGGCGACCTCGTCCCGCCGGGCGCGTTCCTCTCGATCGCGGAGCGCTTCGACCTCATCTGCGAGATCGACCGCTGGGTGCTCAAGGAGGCGGTCCGGATGCTCCACGACGAGCACGCCGCCGGGCGCGACGTCGCGCTCGCCGTGAACCTCTCGGGCCGGACGATGAGCGACCCGGGGCTCGGCGAGTACCTCGAGTCGCTGCTCGCGGCGCGGCCGGTGCGGCCGGGCCGGCTCGTCATCGAGGTCACCGAGACCGCCGCGATCGTCAACGTCGAGCGCGCCCGCCGGCTGGCCGAGCGGCTGCACACGCTCGGCTGCCGTTTCGCGCTCGACGACTTCGGCGCCGGCTTCGCCTCCTTCTACTACCTCAAGCACCTCGCCTTCGACTACCTGAAGATCGACGGCGAGTTCGTCCGCCAGATCGTCAAGGACCCGACCGACCAGCTCGTCATCGAGGCCGTCGTGAACATCGCGCGCGGGCTCGGGACGCGGACCGTCGCCGAGTTCGTCGGCGACGACCCGACGGTCGAGCTGCTGCGGCGCCTCGGCGTCGACTACGGGCAGGGCTACCACCTCGGGATGCCCGAGCCGATCGAGAACGTCCTGCCGGGCGCGCACGCGAGCACGCGCGGCACGTAGGCGACGCTACGTCTTCGGCTTGGCCTTCGCCTTGCGCAGGCGCGAGCTGAGGTCGTGCAGCGGCTTCGTGCCGGCTGCGATCGCGACGCCGGTGAGGAACGTGTCGCCCCAGCGCGCCGCCTTCGACGAGCCTTCGATCGCAGCCTCGAACGACTGGTTCGCCTCGCCGAAGAAGCCGAGGTTGTGCAGGAGGTAGAGGTCGAACCCGCGCGCCATGAGGACGCCGAGCACGACGGCGACGGCCCCGACGACGATCGGCTTGTTGTTCTTCGTGAGCCAGGGCGCCACGAGGCGCTCGAGCAGCTGCTCGACGATCGCGGCCGCGAGGATGACGACGCCGAAGCGCAGCGCGATCGCGACCGTGCCGTCGCCCTGGGTCTCCGGCACGAGCAGCCGCAGGCCCTCGGTGTCGTCGATCGAGACGAGCGCGATCGCCGCGGCGACCGCGACCATCGCGAGGCCGAAGACGCGGGCGCTCAGGGACGGGGGCGGGATCGACGTGTCGCCCTCCCGCGGCGCATCGGCCGCCGACTTCTTGCCGTCGGTCGGCTTCGGCGGGTTGATCGCCGACAGCAGCCGCGCGAGCCCGGCGACGCCGCCCGCGATCGCGAACGTCGCGACGAGGCGGTCGACGGCGGGGCTCATGCCGGTGTCCTGTCCGCCGCTGAGGACGTCGACGGCGCGCAGGTCGGTGAGGCTCACGAAGATCGCCGCGAGCAGGGCGCCCCAGCCGAGACGCAGCCAGTCGAGGTCGGCGGCGCGCTCCTTCGGGTCCTTGCGCACGCCGAAGACCGGGACGAACGTCAGCAGCCGGTCGATGAGAAACGCGCCGATCGCGAGTCCCGCGAGCGCGTCGATCGTCTTGTCGCGGGGATGGAACTCCGTCCCGAGATCGACGAGCGCGGCCAGTCCGGCGACCAGCACGCAGATCCCGAGAAACAGGGCCGCTCGGGGGCCCGGCGACAGCCGTTCGGTCTCCATCCCACCTCCTCCCCGAGGGTCGACGGCCGACGCTAGTGTCGCGGCGCGAGCACCCGCCACCGCGGGTCTACAAATGCACTGGAACGCGCCCGCGAGGCGCTGCGAGTCAGCCGCGCTCGAGCGCCGGCAGGCCGTCGATGCTGCGGGCGTTGACCTTCGCGCGGCGCTCGGACAGCGCGGTGGGTCCGCCGACGCGCATCCGCTTGGCGGCCGACAGCTCGTAGTGCTCGCGCCAGCCGTCCACGGTCATGAGCGGGACGCCGTAGCCGCAGGAGTCCGCGATGCGCTCGACGTCGACGACGATGACCGAGCGCGTCGACTCCGGCGGGCCGATGCTCGGCAGGCCCTCGACGAGCTCGGCGAAGCGCTCGTCGTCCTCGAGGACGGCCTCGCCGGTGCCGTGCAGGCGCAGGATCCGCGGCGGCCCTTCGAAGGCGCAGAACATGACGACGATGCGCCCGTTCTCGCGCAGGTGCGCGATCGTCTCCGCGCCGCTGCCGCCGACGTCGAGGTAGCAGACGCGGTGCGGCCCGAGGACGCGCAGCGCGCCCGCCGGCCCCTTCGGCGAGACGTTGACGTGGCCCTCCGCGCTCAGCGGCGCGGTCGCAACGAAGAACATCGGCTGCTCGGCGATCCAGTCGGTCCAGCGCTGGTCGATCTCGTCGTACGTGCGTCCCATGGTCCGGCAGACGCTAGCGGGCCGGCGCTCGCCGAGGCTCGGCTTCTACCGGCTGTGCGCACGACTTGACATATCGATCATCGTTGCCCTATCGTTTCTCGATACCAACGATAAACGATAAGGAGTTGGTAGTCGTGCAACGCCCTGAACCGACCTACGCCGTCGTCGTCGCCCACCGTCTCACGACGTTCATCTTCGTCGCGGCGCTCGGCTTCGCGCTCTACGTCGGCGCTGTGACGGCGTTCGGCGGAAACCGCGGCGACATCGTCTTCGAGGCCCAGGCGGCGCTCGACGAGAAGCGCATCCCGAAGGGCATCTACACGACCGGCGAGCAGCGGACGACGATGGTCATCGACCGGCCGACCGACCGCGAGGCGCGCCTGGCCGGCGCGCGCGATGCCATCCCGCTGCTGCTCGTGGCGGCGATCATGTGGCTCCTGCGCGGGATCGCGCGCTCGGTCCGCGACGGGGACCCGTTCAAGGGCGACAACGTCCGGCGGCTGCGGGCGATGGGCGTGCTGCTCATCGTCGGCGTGCTCGCCGTCCGCTTCCTCGACACCGAGCTGCAGGACGCGCTGCTCGAGCCCTACCTCGGGTCGTCCGCGCCGAACGCTCGCGCGGCCGGGCTGCAGCCGCCCGACGAGCCCGACTTCCCCGGCGTGCAGCTGCTCTGCGGCCTCGGCGCCTTCGTCCTCGCCCAGGTCTTCGCGCACGGCGTGCGGCTGCGCGAGGACGTCGAGGCGACGATCTGAGATGCCGCCCGAACCGTCCGAGGACCGGATCGCCGTCCGTCTCGACCGCCTGCTCGAGCAGCGCGGCATGACGCTGACGGAGCTCGCCGAGCGCGTCGGCGTGACGGTCGTGAACCTCTCGATCCTGAAGAACGGCCGGGCGCGCGCCGTGCGGTTCTCGACGCTTGCGGCGCTGTGCGAGGTGCTGGAGTGCCAGCCCGGGGACCTGCTGGAGTTCCGGCCGCGCGGGTGACTCGGTTGGCGCGCGGTGGGTGCGCGGCGCGTGCGACCAGCAGCGATGAAGAACCGGTCCGGATCGGGCAGGCGCTCCTGCGGGGGGGTTTGGTCTGAAACGACGACATACGCGACGTTCCAGGCCAGACCCCCCTCGCCGCGTGGGGTTTGGTCTGGATGAGACGTATGTGGTCCGGTTCAGGCCACACCCCCGCCGGCCGCGCGGGTGACGTCACGTCACCCTCAGTGACAGCGTCCTGCCGCTGGTCGGCGGCCGCCGTGGCCAAGGTACGCTCGCCTGCATGGCCCGGGCGATCGGCATCAACCACGTCGCGCTCGAGGTCGGCGACGTCGGCGAGGCGCTCGAGTTCTACGGCCGGTTCCTCGACTTCGAGCTGCGCGGCAGGCGCCCGACGATGGCGTGGATCGACCTCGGCGACCAGTTCCTCGCGCTGAGCTCCCCGCGAACGCAGGCCGCCGACGACGGCCGCCACTTCGGGCTCGTCGTCGACGACAAGGAGGCGGTGCGGGCGGCACTCACGCACGCGGGCGTCGACGTCGCGCCCAGCGGCGGCCTGCGCTTCGACGACCCGTGGGGCAACCAGGTCGAGATCGTCGACTACCGCGACGTCCAGTTCACGAAGACGCCGGCGATCCTCGCCGCGCTCGCACCCGAGGGTCTCGAGAAGTCCCCAGCGGCCCAGGAGGAGCTCGCCCGCAAGGGCCTGACGGGCTGAACGATGGACGGCTTCCGGACGATCATCGAGCCGTTCCGGATCCACAACGTCGAGCCGATCCGGATGACCGACCGCGCCGAGCGCGAGCGCTGCCTGCAGCAGGCCGGCCTCAACCTCTTCGCGCTGCGCAGCGAGGACGTCCTCATCGACCTGCTGACGGACTCCGGGACCGGGTCGATGTCCGCCGAGCAGTGGGCCGGCCTGCAGCGCGGCGACGAGAGCTACGCCGGCTCGCCGTCGTGGTACCGCTTCCTCGCCGCGGTCCGCGAGCTCTGGGACTTCGAGCACGTCATCCCGACCCACCAGGGCCGCGCCGCGGAGAAGATCCTCTTCACCGTGCTCGGCGGGCCGGGCCGCGTCATCCCGAACAACACGCACTTCGACACGACGCGGGCCAACGTCGAGTTCTCCGGCGCCGAGGCGGTCGACCTCCCGCTGCCCGAGGCGCGCACGCCGGGCGCCGAGCACCCGTTCAAGGGCAACATGGACGTCGACGCCCTCGACCGGCTGCTCGCATCACGCGCGCAGGACGTCCCCGTCGTCTTCGTGACCGTGACGAACAACTCCGGCGGCGGGCAGCCCGTGAGCCTCGAGAACCTGCGGGCCGTGCGCGAGGTCTGCGACCGCCACGGCGTACCGCTGTTCCTCGACGCCTGCCGCTTCGCCGAGAACGCCTGGTTCATCCGCCTGCGCGAGCCGGGCCAGGGCGATCGCGACGTCGCCGACATCGTCCGCGACATGGCCGCGCTCGCCGACGGCATGACGATGTCCGCGAAGAAGGACGGCCTCGCGAACATCGGCGGCTGGCTGGCGATGCGCGACGACGACCTCGCCGCGCAATGCCGCAACCTCCTCATCCTCACCGAGGGCTTCCCGACCTACGGCGGGCTCGCGGGCCGCGACCTCGAGGCGATCGCGCAGGGCCTGCGCGAGGTCGTCGAGCACGACTACCTGCACTACCGCATCCGCTCGACGGCGTACCTCGGCGACGCGCTGCACGAGGCCGGCGTCCCCGTCGTGCGCCCGATCGGCGGGCACGCCGTCTACATCGACGCCGGCGCGCTGCTCGCGCACATCGAGCCCCTGCGGTACCCCGGCCAGGCGCTCGCGGCCGCGCTGTACGTCGAGGGCGGCGTGCGCGGCTGTGAGATCGGCAGCGTCATGTTCGGCCGCCGGCCCGACGGCAGCGAGGCGCCGGCGGCCGTCGAGCTCGTGCGCCTGGCGATCCCGCGGCGGACGTACACCCAGAGCCACATGGACTACGTCATCGAGGTCGTGCTCGCGGTCGCCGCGCGCGCGCCGGAGCTGCGGGGACTGCGGATCGTCGAGGAGGCGCCGACCCTGCGCCACTTCTCGGCGCGCTTCGAGGTCGTCCCGTGAGCCGCGGCACGTCCGCGCGGGCGCGCGGCGCGTAGTACCCCTCATGCGCCGGCTGCTGCTCGCGAACATCACGCTCGCCGTCCTGCTCGCCGGGCACGTCGCCGACCACGTCGTGCGCCAGCCGGCCGGCGAGCAGCTCGGCCTCGTCGCGAGCCTGCCGGGACTGCTCGGCACGGTCGCGGTCTTCGTCTCGCTCGCGCTCGTCGTGCGCGGGCACCGCTTCGCGCGTGAGGTCGCCGGCACGCTCGGGCTGCTGACGGCGATCGGCTTCGTCGCCGTCCACCTCGCCCCGCACTGGTCGATGTTCAGCGACCCCTACGCCGACCGCTACCTCGACGCCGGATCGTGGATCCAGATGCTCGCGGGGCTCGCCGCCGGGCTGTGGCTCGCCTACGAGGCGCGGCGCGAACCCGCGCCTGCGCGCCAGAGCTTCGCCTGACGGTTGACAGCACGCGCGAGAGGCGTAACGTCGAGGCCGTGGGTGCAGGGATCTACGTCCTGGTCTTCGGTGGGTTGTTCGTCGCGCTGCTGGCGATGGTCGCGGCGATCAGCGTGCCGGCTCCGCGGCAGACGGTCGACGCCGAGGCCGGCGTCAACCTGACGCTCCTGGGGGTCGGCAGCCTCATGACGATCCTCACCGGCGTGCTCGCGCTGGCGAACCTCCCGGTGCACAGCGCGGTCTGCGGTGCGCTCGCGTGCCTCATCGTCATCCCGTGCCTGTGGCTCGCGCGTGCGCCGCTGCCACCGCAGGACGTCGAGGAGGGCGACGACGACGACGGCGGTGGCACGCCCGGCCCGCAGTGGCCGTCAGCCCCGTCCGCGCCCGACGACGACGGGCTCCCGGTCCTCGCGCCGCCCGCGGCGATGCCGAGCGCGAGCCCCGCGTTCGCGCCGGCGCACTCGTTCACGCTGCCGGCCGCGCCGTCGGTCGCCCGCGCCGCGACGCCCGCGACGTGCGGCGCCGAGCCCGCGCAACGGCCGCGGCTGCGGCCGCGGCCCCGGCTCGCCCGCGGCGATCACCGCTCCATCGCGCACAGGCGCGCCGCCGGCGCGCACCGGGCACGGCGGCGCCGGGCGAACCTCGGCCGGCGGGTGCTGCGGCGCTGTCGCGGCTGGCTGTGGCCCGAGACGATCGTGACCGAGGAGACTCATCGCCTGCGACAGCTCGTGTGCGATCCGGGCGACCGTGTCCCTGCCGTGGTCGCTCGATGGGATAGCCCAGGAGCATCGTCGTCGCGGGCCGAAGGGGGAGGGCGCCCGCACGAGTGTCGCGTTGTGATTTCGGAGTCAGTTGATGATGCGCAGCCTGCCACCCGTGCGGATCACCGGCTATGCGGCCTGCCTGTGCATGAGGGTGCGGTTTCCCACACCCTCCGCGATCAGTCTAGCCCATCCGCACGTAGCCGAGCGCGCTGCCGGCCGGGTGCACGCGGCGCGAGACCCGGTCTGACGAGTTGCCCTCGATCGTCGCGATGCCGCCGTCCGGAGCGATGCTCTCGACGACGCCGATGTGCTCGTCCCACACGATGAGATCGCCGGGCCGGGGAACGACGCCGGGACCGTTGGGCACGGCGCGCCCGGCGCCCTGCGCCCAGGCATAGAGCGCGTCGACCGAGCCGAAGCCCTGGCCGTTGTCGCCGAGCGGCATGCCGGCCTCGCGCGCCGCCCACGACGTGAAGTACGCGCACCACGGGCCGACGCCGCTGCCGGCGGTGGCGTTGCGGTAGACGGCGATCCGCGCCGAGTCGTTGGAGCCCGGCGGCTGCTCGGCCTGGCCGACCTCGCCCTGGACGGCGGCGAGCACGCCGGCGCCGCCCGCGCCCGCGGGCACGGCGCCCATCATGGCTCCCGGCAGGCCGGCCGCTCCCGCCGGGAAGCTCGAACCCGCGAACGGCACGCTCGCGGCACCGGCGGTCTGGCCGCCCGCGGACTGCAGCATCTGCGCGAACGCCGCGCTCGTGCCGGCAGGCTGCGCGGGCGCCGGCGCGGCGCCCGGCGCGACGAGCCCGGACTGGATCTCCGCGATGCGGACGAGGACGTCCTGGACGCTCATCGCGATCGCAGGCGCTCCACCTCGCGCTCGAGGTCGGCGGCCTCGCGGGCGAGATCGATGACCTGGGCGGCGAGCCGGTGGTTCTCCTCGATGACGACCGGCGCGAGGTCGAGCACGTTCTGGACGTCCTCGGGCAGCCCGGCGGGCTCGCGCGCGCTCTTGCGCTCGGCGACGTCCAGCGCGACCTCGAGGTGCCGTGCGCGCGAGCGCCAGCGCGTCATCTCGCGATAGAGCTGCGTGCGCTGGTGGACCATCGCGGTCCACTCCCGCGGCTCACCGTGCTCGGGGCGCTCGAGCTCGGCGGTCGTCACGGGGATCTGGCGCTTGCGCGCGACGATGATCCCCTGGCCGCTGCCCGCGACGCCGGTGAAGCCCGACGGCTCGATGCGCAGGATGTCGAAGGCCCGGCCCCAGTGCGCGCAGATCCACCACGGCGACATGAGGACGTTGGGCCCGCCGACGTCGAAGGACTCCTCGTAGGCGGAGACGTTCATGCCGATGCGCTCGTCGTCCCACGGCTCGCCGAAGACGGGCTGCGCCATCGCGTCGCCGAGGAACGTCGCGATGAGGATGCCGCCCTCGTCGAGCAGCCGGTGC
This sequence comes from uncultured Actinomycetes bacterium, assembly GCA_963830085.1. GTDB lineage: Bacteria > Actinomycetota > Thermoleophilia > Solirubrobacterales > Solirubrobacteraceae > CADCVQ01. The sequence continues at coordinate 358,185 of CAWHLF010000017.1, forward strand.
AGCTCCAGCAGCCAGCCCGACCAGTGGTCGGTGAGGTGCGTGAAGACCGAGCTCGCCCAGATGAGGTCCAGCGAGCCGTTCGCGAGCGGCAGCCCGGGCGCGTGGCCGCAGACGACGCCGCGCATCGGGGCGAGGTTCTCGTTGAGCCAGTCGATCGACTCCTCGTGGATGTCGCAGCCCCAGAACTCGTTGTGCGGGAACGAGGTCGTGGAAGTGGCGCAGCGCGCGGCCGGCGCCGGAGCCGAAGTCCAGCACGCGCTTGCCCTGCCACACCCAGCCGGCGGGCAGCAGCCGGTCGACGTCGCGCCGGATGCCGGCGCCGATCGCCTCGAAGGTCTCCTCCCAGGTCTCGAATGGAAGCGCGCCGACGCGGTTGGCGAGCTCGAACGGCGGGACCGGCATGGGCGACGCCGCCGGCGGCGGCGGGGTGGCGACGGCAGTGGCGTTGGGGGTCACGAGGAGTTCCTCCATCGGGGGTCAGCAGACCGCAGCGGTGCTGTGGTCACGGTCGAAGGTCAGGCAGCGGGCGAGGCGCGGGCGGTCGGCGCGCGGGACCTCGTAGCGGCCCTCGTCGCGCAGGTGCTCGAACTCGGCGAGCGCGTGGTAGGTGCCGCCGGGCGGCTGGGGCGTGGCGAGCGCGCGCTCGCCGCTCGCCAGCCGCGGCAGCCAGCGCACGAAGAGCTCGCGCTCGGCGTCCTGGACGCGCGCGTGCAGGCTGCCGCCGGTGTCGCGGTCGAGGACCGGCACCTCGCGCTGCTCGACGATCGGGCCGGCGTCGAGGCGCGCGACGAGCTCGTGGAGCGTCGCGCCCGCGGGCGTGCCCTCCCAGAGCGCCCAGAAGACGGGGTACATGCCGCGCCCCCACGGCAGCAGGCCGGGGTGGAGGTTCCAGATGCGGCCGTCGTAGCGCTCGATGAGCTCCTGGCGCAGGATCCGCGGGTAGTGGACCGACAGCGCGGCCGGCGCCGGCGCGAACGCGCGGTTGTGCGGGTCGCGCTGCCAGACCGAGAAGCCGAGCGCGCGGGCGAGCGCGGCGAGCGACTCGTCGTGGCAGACGACCCGGCTGACGAGCGGCGGCGGCGCGTTGCGCACCGCCCAGTCGCCGAGCGTCCCGCCGACGTAGAGATCGAGGCTCACGCCGTCACCTCCGCGCGGGCGAACTCGACGTCGAGATACCACGCGGCGTCGGTGCCGAGCACGTCGGGCGCGAGGTCCTCGGCGCTGCGGGCGGCGCCGAAGCGCACCGTCCGCTCGTCGACGCGATCCTCGATCGACGTGCGCTCGGCGGTGTGCAGCAGGACGACGCGGTCGAGGTAGATCGTCCGCGCGCCGAGCTCGCGCATCCGCCGCCACATGTTCCAGTCGCCGGGCTCCTCCAGCAGCCAGCAGGCGGTGTCGTAGCGCATGTGCGCGAGCCGGTCGGAGTACAGGACGGCGCCGTGGCAGACGTGGCCGTGCGCGAGCGGCTGGCCGCCGACGAGCTGCGGCGGGCCGGAGCGCTGCTCGCACAGCGCCTGCGCGTGGACGAGGTCGGCGCGCTGCTCGCGGCCGCGCGCGAGCAGATCGGCGATGTGGGTCGCGGTGAACTCGTCGTCGTGGTCCAGCGGCGCGACGAAGCGCCCGCGCGCGTCGTCGAGCGCGCGGTTGGCGGCGCGCAGGCCGGTCGTCTCCCAGAACGACCACGGCTGCGAGGGATGGTTCGGGCGCTCGGGCAGCTCGAGGTAGCGCACGCGGGCGTCGCGCGCGGCGAGCGCCTCGACGGCGGCGCGGGCGGCCGGGTCGGGGCCGTCGGAGCAGACGAGCACCTCGACGTTCGCGTACGTCCCCTCGAGGATCGACGGGATCGTGCGCGAGACGAGGCGCTCGTGGCCCTTCCAGGTCGGGATGCGGACGGTGACGAGCGGCTCGGGCTCCAGCCACGGATCGCCGGCGGCGTGCAGGACGCGGTGGTCGGCGACGGCGCGCAGCTCGTCGGCGAGCTGCTTGCCGCGGCGGGCGCGCGCGACGATCTCCTCCGCCTCGCTCGGCGGCGCGGGCGCGGCGACGCCGAGCGCCGCGAGGACGTCGCTGCCGTCCGACACCGGCACCGCGCCGGACATGTCGACCGGCCCGTCGACGATGAGGACGTCGGCGAACTCGCCGTCGGGCGCGAGCGCCTCGCAGGCGATCGCGGCGAGCTCCGCGGCGAGGTCGAGGTCGGCGCCGCGGGCGTCGAGGCAGAGGCACGTCGAGCCGTCGCCGGGCGCGTGGGCGATGTAGCGCGCGAGCGCGCCGAGCCAGGTCTCCGGCCGGGGCCAGTCGGGCGCGAGCCACAGCCGCAGCTCGGCGCCGGTGCGCAGCGGCGCGAGGTCGGCGAGCGCGTCGACGGCGGCGCCGAGCGCGTCGCGGTCGAGGCCGCCGGGCACGAGCGCCGCGCGCGGCGCGACCCGCTCGAGCACCCAGCCGGCGCGGAAGCTCTCGCCGAACGTCGCGGCGCGCAGGAGCGCCGCCCACTCGCGGCCGTGGCGGCGGAAGGACTCGGCCGCGGCGGCGGCGGTCGCCGGGTCGCAGTCGGCGAGCACGATCATCGTGCAGAGCAGCTCGTTGGGCATCGTCAGCTCGGTCGCGCGGTAGCCGGGCAGGCCGGCGACGAGCGCGTCGAGCTCGGCGGTCGCCGGCAGGCCGCACTCGCCGTGCTCGACGAGCCAGCCCGGCAGCGGCTCGCCGAGCCGCGCGCGCAGGAGGTCGTCGAGCGGCTGGGCGGCGTCGGTCGGGCAGGCGAGCACGACGCGCCGCGCGGCGACGCGGGCGAGCTCGGCGAGAAACGGCGCCCGCTCGGCCGGCGGCACGTGCTCGAGGACGTCGAGGCACAGGACGGTGTCGAAGGCGGCGTCGGGGAACGGCAGCAGCGGGCCGGGATCGAGGACGACCGGAACCATCGACGGCGCGGGCGCGCCCGGGAAGGCGACGTCGGCGCCGGTGAACGGGACGTCGTCCGTGAGGCAGGCGAGGCCGTGCGGGCCGCAGCCGACGTCGAGGATCGACCCGGCGTCGTCGAGCACCGCCGCGGCGGCGGGCACGTACCGCGTCAGCCAGTTCAGCATGCCGCGGCCAGTGCGACGGCGGCGATGCGATCGACCTCGTCGTCGGTGAGGTGGTTGGCGAGCGGGAGCGAGATCGAGCGCCCTGCGAGCGCGTCGGTGACCTCCAGCGACGCGGCGCGCTCGGCGGAGGCGAACGCGGGATGGCGGTGCAGCGGCGGGTCGTGCAGCGTGCGCGCGTCGACGTGGCCGGCGGCCGCCGCGGCGAGCACGCGCTCGCGGGCGGTGACGTCCGGCGCGAGCGCCTGGAAGTACTGCCACGGCGAGCCGATGCTGCCGCGCTGGTAGCTCAGCCCGGCGCCCTTGGCGGCGCAGCGGATGCGGCCGGCGAGCTTGATGCGCGCGGCGAGGATCTCGTCGAAGCGGTCGAGCACGGCGAGGCCCGTCGCGGCGTGCAGCTCGGAGAGCTTGCCGTTGAAGCCGGCGATCGTGCTCGTGCGCGACGACGGCTCGATGCCGAAGTTCACGATGCGGCCGATGCGGGCGGCGATCTCGGGATCGGGCGTCGTCACCGCGCCCCCCTCGCCGATCGCGAAGACCTTCGTGGCGTGAAACGAGAAGACCTCGGTGTCGCCCTGCCCGCCGAGCGCGGCGCCGTGCTCGTCGATCGCGCCGAAGCCGGGAGCGGAGTCGACGAGCAGCGGCAGGCCGTGGCGCGCGGCCACCTCGCGCCAGGCCTCGCGCAGCGCCGCGGCCGGCGCGCTGCCGAACGGCGAGCAGGCGAGGATGCCGGCGACGCGGCCGGGGCGGACGCGCAGCGCCGAGTCCAGGCTCTCGGGGTCGAGGCCGAACCCGTGCGGCTCGACGTCGACGAAGAGCGGCTCGAAGCCGGCCCAGGCGATCGCGCCGGCGGTCGCCGTGAAGGTGTAGGACGGGCACGCGATGAGCCGGCGGCGGGCGGCCGGCTCGCCGCACAGCGCGCGCAGCGCCGCCATGAGGCCGGTGGTCGCGCTGGACACCGGGACGCAGAGCGCGCGGTGCGCGAGGCGCTGCTCGATCCGCGTCGCGAACTCGCGCGCGCAGGGACCGCCGTTGGCGAAGTACGACGCCTCGACGGAGCGAGCGAAGTGGGCCATGATCGCCTCGACCGGCGGCAGCTCGGGGCGCTGGAAGGGCACGCGGTCGCGCGCGACCGCGGCGGTGCCGCGGCGGACGCGTCGCTCGTGGGGCTGGGTCGAGGAACGGAGGGACGCACTCATCAGCTGCCCCGCGTCATCGGCTCAGCGGGGCGAGACTTGAGATCGCCGGCGCTCAAGAACAGGCCTGCGCCGCCGACCACGGGTGCGTGTCTTGCGCACCCCTCGCGATCGTCCCGATCTACCTGCGCACCGGCGGCGATCTCGACGTCCTGCTGCGCTGCCTCGTGTCGCTCGTGCAGACCGCGCCGCAGGCCGACGTCCTCGTCGTCGACGACTGCAGCCCGGCGGGCGAGCTCGTCGACCTGCTCGAGGCGACGGCGACCGAGATCGGCTTCGAGCTCGAGCGCCGCCCGGTCAACGGCGGCTTCGCGACGACCGTGAACGTCGGGCTGCGGCGGGCGCTGGACGAGGGCCGCGACGCGGTGCTCGTCAACGCCGACATCGAGTTCCACGCGCCGGGCTGGCTCGAGGCGATGGTCGCGCGCACGGGCACCGACGGGACCCCCGCGGCGGTCGTCGGCGCGCGCCTGCTGTACCCCAACGGCCTGCTCCAGCACGCCGGCATCTACTTCTCGCTCCTGCACCGCGGCTTCGCGCACCGCTTCAACCTCGGCCCCGGCGACCTGCCCGAGGCGCTCGTCCCCTGCCGCTGCCCCGTGACCGGCGCCCTGCAGCTCATCCGCCACGAGTGCCTCGACGGCGTCGGGCTCTACGACGAGGCCTTCCACATGGGCTGGGAGGACGTCGACTACTGCCTGCGGGTGTTCGCCGCGGGCCGCGACGTCATCTACGAGCCCGCCGCCTGCGCCACCCACGCCGAGTCGCTGTTTCGCTCGCGCACGGCCAAGGGCCAGGAGGACTGGGAGCGCCGCTCGCTCGCCGTGCTGCTGGCCAAGCACGGCGGCGCCGACCTGTCCGCCTTCGTCCCCTCCTACGCATGAACGTCCTCTTCGCCGGCATCGGCACGTCCGCCCCGTGCTGGTATCGCTGCGCGCTCCCGGCGCGCGCGCTCGGCGCCGACTGGATCGGCATCGGCGGCGACCCATCCGCACTGACGATCCGCACCGGTGAGTTCAGCCGCGAGATCGCCGCCGTCGAGGATCTCGCGAGCTACGACACCGTCGTCCTCCAGCAGCCGCGCGGCACCGCCTGGCTGGCGACGATCGCCGAGCTCCAGCGGCGCGGGACGCGCGTCCTGTTCGAGATCGACGACGACGTCCACGGCGCCGCGAAGGCCGCCTACCACGGGACCTCCAAGCAGTTCTCCAAGCAGATCCTGCGCGCGCTCGAGCTCGCGATGAGCGCCTGCGACGGGCTCATCTGCTCCACCGAGCACATCGCGATGCGCTACCGCCGCTTCAACCCCGAGACCTGGGTCTGCCAGAACGGCATCGACCTCGGCCGCTACGACCTCACCCGCGTCCGGCGCGACACGGTGACGATCGGCTGGGCCGGCGGGACCGGCCACCGTCCCGCGATGGTGCCGTGGCTGCGCGAGCTGCTCTTCGTCCTCGAGCAGCGGCCGGCGACGCGCTTCATGAGCGTCGGGGCCGAGGACTTCGCGTCGGCGCTCGCCGAGCGCTTCGGGTCCAGCCGCTGCGTCGGCCTGCCGTGGGGCCCGATCGAGACCTATCCGGCGGCGATGAGCGCGTTCGACATCGCCCTCGCGCCCGCGACGCGGTCGGCCTTCTTCCGCGGCAAGAGCGACCTGCGCTGGCTCGAGGCCTCGGCGCTCGGCATCCCGACGATCGCCGACCCGGTCGTCTACCCGGCGATCACGGACGGCGTCACCGGCCTGCACGCCGCGACGACCGCCGAGGCGCGCGCGGCGATCCTGACGCTCGTCGACGACGAGGACCTGCGCGACCGCATCGGCGCCGCCGCGCGCGACTTCGTCCGGGCGCGGCGCTGCATCGACGCCGTCGCGCCGCAGTGGGCGCTGGCGCTGCAAGAGGTGGAGGCGCCGGCTCGGGCTGCGTAGTCGTTCGCTGGTGACTCCTCGCTCGGCGGTCGTCTTCAGCGGGCGAACTGCATCGATGAAGAACGACGGCTCGCCCCGGCGGTCCTGCGAGGCGTCACACGACGGTCGTGGCGTCTATGCCTCGATCGGCGACGCACGACCGACACGACGGCTCCGGGGGAGCGCCCGGGCGATCCGGCTCGCTTCCCTCAGAGCCGCTGGAAGCGCGGAGACCCAGACGAGCGCGGCGAAGGAGCTACGTCAGCCGCGCGGCCCGACCACAACCGCCGCAGCGCGCCGACGCCGCCCGTGCGCCGGGCGCGCGGGCCGTCGAGCTCGGCGATCGCGCCGCGGGCGGCGGCGTCGAGCGCCGTGAGACGGTCGCGCAGCGGGCTGCGGGCATTGGCGAGCACGGAGCCCACCGCGTCGAGGAAGGCGAGCTCGGCCTCGATCGCGCGCTGCAGCGCGGCCCCGCCGGCCGCACCCTGGACGGGCCGCAGGAGCGCGCCGACCTCGGCGATCGCCTCGCGCGTGTCCCGGCGCGCCAGCGCGATGGCGCCGGCCGACCGCATCCTGACGAGCTGCGCGCGGACGCCCTGGTCGATCTCGACGACACGCGCGTTGATGTACGCCGCGTCGGCCTGGGCGATGGGGAGCGTCGTCTTGCCGGCCATGACGATCGACGCCGCGCAGACGAACAGCGCCATCAGCGCGCCGATCGCGGTGACCCGGGCGACGATGACCGGGCGCGGCGCGCGGAGGCGCGGCACGAGCGTCGCGCGGGCGGGGGCGCCGAATCGGGAGAGCAGCATTGCCGGACTGCAATGCCCTCCCGGGGCTCGCCGCAAGCACGACTTGTCGCGCGGGGCGCGCTCAGGGCGCCAGCGCGCGGCGGATGCGCTTCGCCGACACCTGCCCGTGAACGCCGAGGCCCTGCGCGAACTGGCTCACGCGCAGCTCCTGGAGCATCCAGCGGACATCGGCCGGAGGCGACGGCGCGGCGCGCACCTCGGCCTCGAGCTCCTGGATCGCGCGGAGCTTGTCGCGGTCCTGCGCGACGGCGTCGGGCAGGCGGTCCAGGCGCTGCGCGGCGCCGCGCAGGTAGCGCGCGACGTCGGCGAGGCGCCCGGCGCCGGCGGCGGTCACGAAGCCGGGATAGACGAGCCCGCCGAGCTGCGCGGCGACGTCGAGGCGCGCGGGCTGCAGCGGCGGGTCGGCGGGCAGCGCGTCGAGGCGCAGCCGCACCTCGCGCGCGGCGTCGAGGATCGCGACGACCTGCCCGGCGACCGTCGCGGCCCGCGCCGGCAGCCCCGCGGCGACGTGCTCGCGCAGCGCGGCGAAGGCGGCCTCGTCCCACGCCGGGCCCCCGGCCTGGGCGACGAGCGCGTCGAGCGCGGCGTTCAGGACGTCGTCGAGCACGCCCTCGTGCGGCGCGCCGGCGAGCGTCAGGGCGGCGGCCGTCCCGAGCCCGTGCTGGACCGCGCGCAGCGGGCTCGGCACGGTGAGCGCGAGCAGCCGCCGCGTCCCGGCGCGCATCGCGAGCCGCTGGGCGCCGGGCGTCTCGAGCACCCGCACGCCGGCCGTCTCGCCCTCGTCGACGAGCGCCGGGTAGGCCTGCACCGCCGCGCCGGCGCCCGGCAGCGCGACCGTCCGCGGCAGGTCGCCGATCGTCCACTCGCGCAGGCCGCTGCGCTCGAGCGTCGCCGTCTGCGCGGCGAGCTGCGCGCGCAGGCGCGGGCGCACCTCGGCGCGCAGCGCTTCGAGGTCCTCGCCGGCGGCGACGAACGCGCCGTCCTCGTCCTCGACGCAGAAGCGCATCCGCAGGTGCGCGGGCAGCCGGCCGGGATCCCACGCGTCGGGCGGGACGCGGACGCCGCGCAGGCGCTCGAGCTCGCGGGCGACCGCGTCGCGCAGCGCTCCGCGCCGCGGCTGGAGATGGTCGACGATCTCCGCCGCGACGTCGGGGATCGGCACGAGCGGGCGGCGCAGGTCCTTCGGCAGCGAGCGGATGAGGCTCGTGACGAGCTCGGTCCGCAGGCCCGGCACGAGCCAGTCGAAGCCCTCCTGGCGCAGGCTCGCCAGCGCGGCGAGCGGGACGTGGACGGTGATGCCGTCGTCGTCGGCGCCCGGGTCGAAGCGATAGGTCAGCGGGAGCGTCAGCTCGCCCTGCCGCCAGGCGTCGGGCAGCGCGGCGGGCTCGAACAGGTCGTGGCCGGCGGCGTCGAGGACGTGCTCGCAGGTGAGGGTCAGCAGCGGCGGATCGCGGTGGCGCGCCTGCTTCCACCAGCGGTCGAAGTGCGCCGCGGACACGATCGTCGCCGGCAGCCGCTCGTCGTAGAACGCGAAGATCGCCTCCTCGCCGGGGACGAGGTCGCGGCGGCGGACGCGGTGCTCGAGCTCCTCGAGCTCCTCGAGGATGCGGCGGTTGTCGTCGAGGAAGCGGTGATGCGTCGCCCACTCGCCCTCGACGAGCGCGTGGCGGATGAAGATCTCGCGCGACGCGACGGGATCGATCGGGCCGTAGCCGACCCGCCGGCCGCCGACGACCGGCAGCCCGTAGAGCGTCGCGCGCTCGGTCGCCACGACGCAGCCGCGCTTGCGGTCCCAGCGCGGCTCGGAGTACGTGCGCGTCAGCAGGTGCTCGGCCAGCGGCTCGATCCACGCCGGCTGGACCTGCGCCGCGACACGCCCGTACAGCCGCGCGGTCTCGACGAGCTCGGCGACCATGACCCACGGCGGCTGGCGCTTGGCGAGCACCGAGCCCGGCTGGATCTGAAAGCGCGCGCCGCGGGCGCCGAGGTACTCGCGGCGGCCGCTGTCGCGCAGCCCGACGTGCGAGAGCAGTCCGGAGAGCAGGGCGACGTGGACGTGCTGCGGGTCGGCGGGCCGGCTGTTGACCGTGACGCCGACCGAGCGCGCCGCGCGGCGCAGCTGGCCGGCGAGGTCCTGCCATTCGCGGACGCGCAGGTAGTGCAGGAACTCGGCGCGGCAGAGGCGGCGGAAGGCGCTGCCCGACAGCTCGCGCTGCTGCTCGCGCAGGTGCTCCCAGAGGTGGACGTAGGCGAGGAAGTCCGAGCGCTCGTCGGCGAAGCGGGCGTGCAGCTCGTCGGCGGCGGCGCGCTCCTCGGCCGGCCGCACGCGCGGGTCCTGGATCGACAGCGCCGCGGCGATGACGATGACCTCGTCGGCGCAGCACAGCCGGTCGGCCTCGAGCACCATGCGGCCGAGCCTCGGGTCGACCGGGAGCTGGGCGAGCCGGCGGCCGAGCGGCGTCAGCCGCTCGCGGGCGCCGCCGGCGGCGTCCGTCAGCGCGCCGAGCTCGTGCAGGAGGTTCATCCCGTCGCGGATCTGGCGGCGGTCGGGCGGGTCGAGGAAGCCGAAGTCCTCGACCTCGCCGAGCCCGAGCGCGGCCATCTGGAGGATCACCGACGCGAGGTTCGTGCGCAGGATCTCGGGGTCGGTGTAGGCCGGCCGGGCGGCGAAGTCCTCCTCGTCGTAGAGGCGGATGCAGATGCCGTCGGAGGTGCGCCCGCAGCGGCCCTTGCGCTGGTCGGCGGAGGCCTGCGAGATCGGCTCGATCGGCAGCCGCTGGACCTTCAGCCGCGTGCTGTAGCGGCTGATCCGCGCGCTGCCCGGATCGACGACCGAGCCGATGCCGGGGACCGTCAGCGACGTCTCGGCGACGTTCGTCGCGAGCACGACGCGGCGCTCGTCGTGGGGCTGGAAGACGCGCTGCTGCTCGGCGGGCGACAGCCGCGCGTAGAGCGGCAGGACGCCGACCCCGTCCCCGAGCCGTCCGGTCAGCGCCTCGGCGGCGTCGCGGATCTCGCGCTCGCCGCTGAGGAAGACGAGGACGTCGCCGGGACCGTCGCGCAGGAGCTCCTCGACGGCGTCGCCGATCGCGTCGACCGGGTCGGCCTCCTCGGCCGGCGGGCGGTGGCGGACCTCGACCGGGAACGTCCGCCCGGAGACCTCGACGATCGGCGCGCCGCCGAAGTGGCGGCTGAAGCGCCCGGGGTCGATCGTCGCGCTCGTGATGACGAGCTTGAGGTCCGGGCGCTGGGGCAGCAGCCCCCGCAGGTAGCCGAGCAGGAAGTCGATGTTGAGGCTGCGCTCGTGGGCCTCGTCGACGATGATCGTGTCGTAGCGGCGCAGCAGCCGGTCGTGCTGGATCTCGGCGAGCAGCAGGCCGTCGGTCATGAGGCGCACGAGCGTGTCCTCGCGCGAGCGGTCGTCGAAGCGGACCGCGTAGCCGACCGCCTCGCCGATCTCGACGCCGAGCTCCGAGGCGATCCGCTCGGCGACCGTGCGCGCCGCGAGCCGCCGCGGCTGCGTGTGGCCGATCGCAGCCACGGACGCCGCGGCCGAGCTCGAGGCACATCTTCGGGATCTGGGTCGTCTTGCCCGAGCCGGTCTCGCCGGCGACGACGACGACCTGGTGCTCGGAGATCGCCGCCATGAGGTCGTCGCGGCGGGCGCTGACCGGCAGCTGCGGCGGATAGCTCAGCTCGGGCACCGTCGCGCGCCGGCGGGCGACGCGGCCCTCGGCCTTCGCGATCTCGCCGGCGACGCGGTTCAGCGCCTCGCCGCCCTCGCGGCAGGCGCGATCCAGCCGCCGCTGGAGGCGGTGGGCGTCGTGGATCGTGAGGTCGTGCAGGCGCCCGCGGAGCCCGGCGATCTCAGGATCGGTGCTGTTCACCGTCGCCATGCGCATGCGAGCATAGGGCGGGTGCGCGTCGACAAGTGGCTCTGGGCCTCGCGTCTCATCAAGACCCGGTCGCTCGCGGCCGACGCCGTGAAGGGCGGCCGCGTCCAGCTCAACGGCCAGCGGTGCAAGCCGAGCAAGGAGGTCGGCCCCGGCGACGAGCTCGCGGTCACGATCGGCCAGGTGCGCCGGACGGTCGTCGTGCGCGGCGTGGCCGAGCAGCGCCGGCCGGCCAGGGAGGCCGTCCTGCTCTACGAGGAGACGCCCGAGAGCATCGCCGCGAGGGAGCTCGATGCCGAGCGGCGCAGGCTGGCCTCGCCGCCGCCCGGCGCGGATCTCGGAGCGCGCCCGACGAAGCGCGACCGGCGCAGGCTCGACGCCTCGCGCGGCCGGCGCGGGTGAGGCTCAGGCTCAGGCGGCGTCCGTGGCGTGCCAGCCGCGGCCGTCCTTGACGACGAGGCTCTCCTCGACGAGCGCCGGCAGCACGCGGTAGAGGTAGTTCTGCTTGATCCCCATCTTCGCCGCGAGCTCGGGGATCGTGATCCCGGGATTGGCGCGCACGATCTCCAGCGCCTCCTTGCCGCGCGTGCCGCTGCCCTTCGGGCGCCCGCGCGGCCGGCCAGTCGGTGCCGACGGCGCCGCGGCGCGGCGGCGCGGCGCGGACCGCCGAGCCGAACGGCGTGCCGCCGGCGCGCGCGTGGCCCGCGGCGTCGCGGGCAGGCCGTCGAGCGCGGCGGCGGCCGCCTCGAGGCGCTCGTACTCGGTCACGAGCGGGCGCAGCTCCTTCATGCGCTCGGCGATCTCAGCTCGCTTCTCGTCGAGAAAATCGGTCATGGAGCCCTTCGCTGTCTTTGCTTGTACCCCCGCTGCAAGGTATCACCGAAAATGAGCGCTATCTACGCATCGATGGCGGGATTTCAGAGAAATCGCCGCGCGTGCGCGCCGCCCAACGCGAAACGGGCGGCCCCGAAGGGCCGCCCGTCGCGGGAAGTCACGATCTGTGCGGTAACCGTGACTAGCGCAGCAGCGAGAGCACCGACTGCGGCGCCTGGTTGGCCTGCGCCAGCATGCTGATGCCGGCCTGCTGCAGGATCTGGGACTTCGTGAACTCGACCATCTCCTCGGCCATGTCCACGTCGCGGATCCGGCTCTCGGCCGCGATGAGGTTCTCCTGGTAGGAGGAGAGGTTGGCGAGGCGGTGATCGAGGCGGTTCTGCACCGAGCCGAAGTCCGCGCGCTTGGTGGAGACCTCCTGGATCGCCGTGTCGATGTCGGACAGCGACAGTGCGACGAACCCGGCGTCCGACGCCGTCGTGGCGCTCGCGACGACCTCGGCCATGCCGGTGCCGGCGACGAGATCCGTCGTCGAGATCGTGATCGACTCGCTGTCGTTGGCGCCGACCTGCAGCGCCACCGAGCCGACTCGCGTTCAGCAGCGCGGTGCCGTTGAACTTCGTGTTCGTGCGGATGTCGCCGATCTCCGTCGCGAGCTGGGTGACCTCCGCGCGGATCGCCGTCTTGTCCGTGGCGTTCAGCGTGTCGTTGCCGTACTGGACCCGCAGCTCGCGAACGCGCTGCAGCATCGAGTGGACCTCGTTGAGGGCACCCTCTCCCGTCTGGACGAGCGACACGCCATCCTGCGCGTTGCGCTGCGCCTGGGCGAGACCCGTGATCTGGCCGCGCATCTTCTCGCTGATGGCGAGGCCGGCGGCGTCGTCGGAGGCGCGGTTGATCCGGTAGCCCGAGCTCAGGCGCTCCATCGACTGCGCCATCTTGTCCGCGCTGGAGACCAGGACACGGTGGGTGTTGAAGGCTTCGACGTTGTTGTTGATGCGGAGGGACATGCGTTCATCTCCTTGATGACGTGGGGTTTATGGTGTCCCGAGGCGACTCCATGTCGCCTGCGATCGTGGTGATCGGCGCTCCTGCGCCGAACTTGAGGAAGTTCTCTCAGGCCTCTGACGAGGACGTCGCGGCGGCCGCGGCGGTGACCTCGGCGTAGCGCGCGCGGACCTCGGCGATGACGAGCTGGCGCGCGACCGTGACGGCGATCGCCCAGAGCGCGAGGTAGCCGAGGATGCCGCCGGCGAGACCGCGCAGCAGCGCGTCCTCGAGCGGCACGTGCGCGCCGAGCGACAGGTAGGTGCCGAGCACGAGGCCGAGCAGGCCGCCCCAGCCCTTCGCGCGGCGGACCGCGACGGCGCTGCGCGGGTGACCGGCGATCGAGATGCCCCCGGTGCTCTCCGCGGGCGCGTCTTTGTCCTTGCGCTTGGCCATCAGATCCTGCCCTCGCGGCGCTCGAGGCGCTGGCGGTCGAAGACGAAGCGGATGATGCGCTCGCGGTCGGCTTCGAGGATCTGCTCGAAGTGCACCGCGCGGAACTCGTCGTCGAACTCGCGCACGACGCGCCCGACGATCTCCACCGGCGGCTCGTAGGGGGCGAGCTGGAGCGACAGGCGGACCTCGTCGCCGGCGTCCATCTCCGACAGCCGCGAGACGACGGCGCCGCCGGCGCTGATGTTCACGACCGCGGCCGGGATCTCGGCGCCGGTGGCGGCGGGCGTCGCGACGACCTCGAGGAACGCGTCGACGCGCGCGAACGAGCGCCGCTGGATGAGCTGCTCCTCCCCGAGGCCGAGCTCGAGGACCTCGCCGCTGGGGACCTCGACGAGCTGGGCGTCGATGTGCAGCAGGCCGCGCTTCGTCGTGATGTCGATCCCGACCTCGGCGCCGACCTTGCCCTCGAGCGAGTGCAGCGGGCGGGCGAGCAGCATCGCGGTCGCGTGGCCCGGGCTCATGTCGACGACGGCCGGGAACGTCCCGAGCTCGGCGAGCGTGAGCTTCGCGTGCTGTCCGCGGCCGGGCGTCATGGCAGGACGCGCGCGGCGAGCGCGGCGGGGTCGGCGGGGACGAGCGCGTCCGTGTCGCTGCAGAAGGAGATGGCGAGGCCGCGGGCGATCGCCTCGTCGAGCACCGGCCCGGCGTGGTCGACCTCGTCGAGGTGCGTCAGGACGATCGCCGCCGGCTTCAGCGGCGCGAGGCCGTCGAGCAGCCGGCGCACCGCGCCGCCGCTGAGCGTCGCCGGGACCGCGACGTGGACCTCGCAGGTGCCCAGCCGCCGCAGCTGGCGGGCGAGCGCGCGGACCTCGACCGCCGCGGCGGGCGACACGGCGGGCGTGTCGACGATCGTGACGCCTCTCCCGCCGCCGCCGAGCCCGGCGGCCGGGCCGTCGGAGAGGTCGAGCAGGCGGGTGTCGAGGTCGCTCGCGGCGTCGTAGGCGGTGGCGAGGCGGGTCGCGGCGAGCGACTTGCCCGCGCCGCCCGCGCCGACGACGGCGATCGCGCGGCCGCCGGGGGCGGCCGGGCCGGCGACGGGGATCCGCGCGGCGAGCGTCGCGCGCACGAGGTGCTTGAGCGGGCGCCGGGGCGCGAACGGGACGGCATGGGAGACCGTCGTCCGGACGATCTCGGCGGCGAGCGCCGGCCGCAGGCCGGCGGCGGCGAGCGCGTCGCGGTGCAGCGCGGCGGCGCGGCTGGGCTGCTCGGGCTCGATGGCCGCGACGGGCTCCACCGCCGCGGGCTCGGCGACCGCGACCGCGGTCGCCACCGGCACGTCGGCCTCGGTCTCGGCCTCCGTCTGGGCCTGCTCGGCCTGCGCCGCCTGGAGCTGCTCGACGAACGGCGAGGCGACGCGCAGGATCTCCTGGATCGCGGGCGCCGGCGGCTCGTCCTCGCCGGCCGGCGGGTCCTCGTCGTAGCGGTTCACGCGCGGCGCCGCCCGGCGGGCGACGACCTCGACGCAGCGCTTCTGGAAGAAGCCGCCGATGCCGCCGTCCAGGCCGTCGCGCTGGCGCAGGACGATCGCGTCGGGGCCGAGCTCCTCGCGGATCTTCGGCAGCAGCTCGTCGAGGTTCGTCCCGCGGTACGTCCGCGGCTCGTTGTCCACAGCGGCGGCGGTGCTCATGCGTCGACGACTCCAATCGTCTCGACCCGGATCCCGGGCACGATCTCGTTGTAGGAACAGACGGCGAGCTGCGGGAGGCTCTGCTCGCACAGCCGGCGAAGATGGCGGCGCACGCGCGCCGAGCACAACAGGACGGGCCGGCGGCCGCGGGCGATCGCGGAATCCTGCTGGCCGGCGAGGGCACGGACGAGCGCCTGCGCGCGCGCGGGCTCCATCGCGAGGTACTCGCCGTCCGTGGTCACGGTGATGGCATCGGCAAGTTCCTGCTCGACTTGAGGGTCGAGCGCGATTGCGCGCAGCGTCGCCTCGGCGTCGACGTGCGGCGCGGTGATCGCGCGGCCCAGCGCCTGGCGCGCGTACTCGGCGAGCAACCCGGGATCGCGGGTCACCCGCGCCTTGTCGCCGATCGCCTCGACGATCGCGCCGAGATCGCGGATCGAGACGCCCTCGCGCAACAGCGCCTGCAGGACGCGCTGGACCTCGCCGACGCTCAGCAGGTCGGGCACGACCTCCTCGACGACCGCGGCGTTGTGCTCCTTGAGGCGGTCCAGGAGCTGGCGCGTCTCCTGGCGGGTGAGCAGCTCGGCGGCCTGCTGGCGGATCGTCTCGGTGAGGTGCGTGACGATGACCGACTCGCCGTCGACGACGGTGTGGCCGAGCGCCTCGGCCTCGGCGGCCTGGTCGTCGGAGATCCAGACCGCGGGCAGGCCGAACGCCGGCTCGACCGTCGGCAGGCCGGGCAGCTCGCCGACGGCGTCGCCGGGGTCCATCGCGAGCCGGTGGCCCGGGCATGAGCCGCGAGCGCGCGACCTCCGAGCCGCGGACCTTGATGACGTACTCGTGCGAGTCCAGCGCGATGTCGTCGTGGATGCGGACCGGCGAGATGACCATCCCGAGCTCACCCGCGATCTGGCGGCGCACGACGCCGACGCGGGCCAGCAGCGACCCGCCCGCGGCGCTGTCGGCGAGCGGCACGAGGCCGAAGCCGATCGCGAGCTCGAGCGGGTCGATCGCCAGCGCGCCGACCGCGGCGTCGCTCGGCGAGGGCAGCTGCGGCTGGGGCGTGTCGCGCTCGAGCTGGAGCGCGAGCGCGGCCTCGGCGCGCGTCGGCCTGCCCTTGAGCATGTGCGCGACGAGCATGAACGAGCCGCCGACGATGAGGAACGGGATCTTCGGCAGGCCCGGCACGAGCGCCATGCAGCAGATCGCGCCGCCGGCGACGAGCGGCGCCTTGCGCTGGTCGAGGATCTGGGTCGCGATGTCGTTGCCGAGGTCCTTCTCGGACGTCGAGCGCGTGACGATGATGCCGGTCGCGACGGAGATCAGCAGCGCCGGGATCTGCGCCGCGAGGCCGTCGCCGACGGTCAGCAGCGAGAAGTGGGCGGCCGCCTCGGAGAACGGCATCCCCTGCTGCATCGTGCCGACGATGATCCCGCCGACGAGGTTGATGATGACGATGAGGACGGCGGCGATCGCGTCGCCCTTGACGAACTTCGAGGCGCCGTCCATCGCGCCGTAGAAGTCGGCCTCGCGAGCGATCTCGTCGCGGCGGCGGCGGGCCTCGTCCTCGGTGATCTGGCCGGAGTTCAGGTCGGCGTCGATCGCCATCTGCTTGCCCGGCATCGCGTCGAGCGTGAAGCGCGCGCCGACCTCCGCCACGCGCCCGGCGCCGTTGGTCACGACGACGAACTGGATGACGATGAGGACGAGGAAGATGATGAGGCCGACGACGACGTTGCCGCCGACGACGAAGTCGCCGAACGCCGTGATGACGTGGCCGGCGTCGCCCTCGAGCAGGATGAGCCGCGTCACCGAGATGTTGATCGCGAGGCGGAAGATCGTCGTGAGCAGCAGCAGCGTCGGGAAGGCGCTGAAGTCCAGGGCCTTCTGGACGTACATCGTCGTGACGAGGATCGCGAGGCCCGCCGCGATGTTCAGCGTGATCGCGATGTCGAGCAGGAACGGCGGCAGCGGGATGACGAGCATCGCGATGATGAGCACGACGCCGCCGGCCGCGAGCATGTCGGTGTGGCGGGTGAGCTTCTTGATGAAGGGGCTGTCGAGGTTCACGCGATCGCCTCCGCTCTGCGCCCGGCGGTCCGGTAGACGAAGGCGAGCAGCTGGGCGACCGCGCCGAAGAGCTCCTCGGGGATCTGGCGTCCGATGTCGACGCTCGCGTGCAGCGCGCGCGCGAGCGGCGGGTCCTCGATGACGGGCACCCCGTGCTCCGCCGCGATCGCGCGGATGCGCGCGGCGACGATGTCCTGGCCCTTGGCGACGACGACCGGCGCCGGCGCGTCGCGGCCGTAGCGCAGCGCGACGGCGAAGTGCGTCGGGTTCGTGACGACGACGTCGGCGCCGGGGATCTCGGCCATCATCCGCGCGCGGGCGACCTGCATCTGGCGGCGGCGGATCGCGCCGCGGACCTCGGGGGAGACGGTCTGCTGCTTGAACTCCTGCTTGACCTCCTCCTTGTCCATCTTCATCTGCTTCTGGAAGCGGTAGCGCTGCCACGCGAAGTCGACGGCGGCGATGACGAGGTAGGCGATCGCCGCGCGCTGGGCGATCATGAGGATCATCTCGGCGCCGCGGCGCAGCAGCTCGTCGGGCGACATGCCGACGAGCGCGCCGAGCTCGTCGAGCTGGGGGAAGAGCGCGAGCGCGGCGATCCCGCCGACGACGGCGAACTTCACGACGGTCTTGGCCGACTCGAAGATGAAGTGGACGCCGAACATGTTCTTCGCGCCCTTGAAGGCGTCGAGCTTCTTGAAGTCGGGCTTCAGCGCGCCGGCGCTGGGCTTCCAGCCGACCTGCAGGACGCCCGTGAGGAAGCCCGCTCCCATGCAGACGAGCGCGATCGGCGCGGCCGCCAGCGCGGCGTCGGTCATCGAGTCGATGAAGAGCCGCGAGAGCCCGCCGTGGTCGACGGCGTCGGGCGTCGCGATGAGCGACAGGCTGCGCAGCATCGCGTCGCGCATGTGCCCCCAGGCCGCCGGGCCGAGCGCGCTGAGCGCGAGCAGCGAGGCGAGCAGGACGATCGCGCCGGTGAGGTCCTGGCTCTTGGCGACCTGGCCCTTGCGCCGCGCCTCCTGGAGCTTCTTGGGAGTCGCCTTCTCGGTCTTGTCGCCGCCGCTGGACATCGTCAGCCCGTGACCTGGATCGATTCGAGCGCGGTGGAGACCGAGCGCTGGAGCTCGTCGGCCATCCAGCCGGCGGCGAACGGCAGCGAGACGCCGATCATGAGCAGCCCCACGGCGACCTTCGCCGGGAAGCCGACGGCGAAGACGTTGAGCTGCGGGACGACGCGCGAGACGATGCCGAACGCGGCGTCGGTGATGACGATCGCCAGGACGACCGGCGCGGCGAGCTCGAGCGCGGAGAGGAAGACCGAGGCGAACGCGTGCTGGGCGCCGGCGACGAGCGCCGTCAGCGATGGCTGCTCGAGCAGCGGCACGAGGTCGTAGGAGCGCGCGAGCCCCTTGATGATCAGCGCATCGCCGCCGATGGCGATGAGCACCATGATCCCCACGAGGATGTAGGCCTGGGTGAGGACGGCGCTCTGGTTGCCGGTCACGGGGTCGACGAGGGCGCCGTAGGAGAAGCCGATGAGCGTGTCGAGGAACGACCCCGCGGTCGCGACGGCGGCGAAGAGCGCGCCGAGCGCGAACGCGTACGCGAGCCCGACGAGCATCTCCTTGAGCATGAGCTCGACGAACGTGCCGACCTCCAGCGGGATCTCGCGGCCGCCGAGCGCGATCGGCGCGATGCCGACCGCGAGGCCGACGGCGAGCACGCCCTTCACGCGCCCGGGCAGCAGCTTCGACGAGAACAGCGGCGCGAGCAGGAACAGCGGCCCGATCCGGCCGAGGACGAGCAGCATGCCCGCGACCTGGTTCTGGCCGACCTGCTGGAGCAGCGCGTTGAGCGTCATCGCCCGACCCGCGCCGGGATCGAGCTGTAGAGCTCGGTCGTGAAGGTCTCGAGCTCGCCGAGCATCCAGGGGCCCATGACGACGATCACGACGACCATCGCGAGGATCTTCGGGATGAACGAGAGCGTCATCTCCTGGATCTGCGTGACGGCCTGGAAGACGCTGACGAGCAGGCCGACGACGAGCGCGGCGAGCAGCAGCGGCAGCGCGAGCTTCAGCGACAGCTCGAGCGTGCGCATCGTGAGGTCGACGACGGTTCCCTGGTCCATCAGATGCCCACTAGTTGAAGCTCTGGACGAGCGATCGCGTGACGAGGTTCCAGCCGTCGACGAGGACGAACAGCAGGATCTTGAACGGCAGGGCGATGAAGACAGGAGGCAGCATCACCATGCCCATGGACATGAGCGTCGAGCTCACGACGATGTCGATGACGAGGAACGGCAGGAAGATGAGAAAGCCGATCTGAAACGCCGTCTTGAGCTCGGACAGCGTGAAGGCCGGGATGAGGACATGGGTCGGGATGTCCTTGCGCGTCTCGGGGCGGTCGATCTTCGCGAGGCCGGCGAAGAGCGCGAGGTCGCTCTCGCGCGTCTGGCGGAACATGAACTCGCGCATCGGGCCCTGCGCGCGGTCGAGCGCCTCGACCTGCGTGATCCTGCCGCCGTTCAGCGGGTCCCAGGCCTGCGTCTTGACGTCCTGCAGCGTCGGCTGCATGACGAAGAGCGTCAGGAAGAACGCGATGCCGATGAGCACCTGGTTCGGCGGCGCGGTCGGGGTGCCGAGGCCCGAGCGGATGAAGCCCAGGACGATGATGATCCGGGTGAAGCCGGTGACGGTGAACAGCAGCGCCGGCAGCAGCGTGATGCCGCCGACGAGCAGGAGGATCTGAACGGCGTTCGTGCCGTCGGTGAGCTCGTTCATCCTCACCGTCCAGGACTGGACGCGCTGCTTGAGCCGGCGCAGGTCGGGCGGCGAGCCGGGGCCCGCGTTCAGCGGCGTGCCCGCGCGGCGGTCGTCGTCGCCGGCGTCGTCGCGTCGTCGTCGTCGAGGAGGCCGAGCGCGCGGGCCTCGTCCTCGCTCCACGTGCGCAGCGGCGTGACGCCGTGCTCGGCGCTGCCGACGAGCACGATCTCGGCGCCGGCGCGCACGAGGTGCAGCGAGCGGCCGGGACCGAGCGCGAGCGTCGAGAGCGGCTGCAGGCCGCGGCCGGTGGACTGGTTCTCGCGGCCGGCCTTGACCTGCTTGAGAACCCAGTGCAGTCCGTAGATGACGCCGAGCACGACCGCCAGGCCGACGATCGTCCGGACGATCCCGCCGCCGCTCGAGGTCTGCTCGGCCGCGGGGGCCGGCTCCAGCGACAGCGGCGTGTCCTCGCCGGTGGGGGTGGTGGTGGTCGCGGCGAGGGCGGCCGGCGCGGTCAACAGGGCGCAGGTCGCCGACACCACGGCTGCGTGGAGAAGTCGGCTGCAGTTCATCGAGGGGAACTCCGAGGGAGAGTCGACCCGGTCATCGACCGGGCCGACCCGACCTTGAGCGTGTTCTGCCGCCCCGCTACGCGGCGATGCGGAAGCGGGTGACGAGGACGTCGAGCTCCTCGGCGCTGCGCGCGAGCAGGGCCGCCGAGCTGGCGATCTCCTGCGTCGAGGCGGTGGTCTCCTCCGTCGAGGCGGAGACCTCCTCGGTGGCCGCCGAGGCCTGCTCGGCGACGGCTGCGACCTCCGACGTGGCCGTGAGGATCTGCTCGATCCGCGACGTCATGTCGCTGACGTTCTCGCCGATCCGCACGAAGGCGTCGCGAGCCTGCTCGACGACGCGGGTGCTCTCGTCGGTGCGCTTGGCACCGTCCTGCACGATCTCGACGACGTGCGTCGTCTCCTTCTGGATCTCGCCGATGAGGCTGGCGATCGTCTTCGCCGCCGACTGCGACTCCTCGGCGAGCTTGCGGACCTCCTCGGCGACGACCGCGAAGCCGCGGCCCTGCTCGCCGGCGCGGGCGGCCTCGATGGCCGCGTTGAGCGCCAGGAGGTTCGTCTGGTCGGCGATGCCGGTGATCGTGTCGACGATGCCGCCGATCTTCTCCGAGCGGCTGGAGAGCGAGCCCATCGCCTCGACGAGCGCCCCGGAGGACTCGCGCACGGCGGAGATCGCCAGCGTCGCCTCCTGGGCCGCGGCGACGCCCTGCTCGGCGACGATGCGCGCCTCGCCGGCCGATGCCGCCGTCTCCTCGGTCGAGCGCTTCGCGGCGTCGACCATCTGCACCTGGCGCTCGGCGCCCGAGGCGACGTCGCCGACGGCGCGGGCGATCTCGCCGATCGCGTTGCCGGTCTCGTCGGACGTCAGCGCCACGCGCTGCGAGGCGTCGGACACCGACGCGGACGTCGTCGAGATCTGCTGGATCATCGTCGCGAGCTCCGCGCGCGTCTCGTTGTAGAGCCCGAGGCCGCCCTGCGCCTTGAGCAGCATCGAGTTGAACGTCTCGCCGAGCGAGCCGATGGCGTCGCCGTTGCGGGCCTGGATCGACGTCGTGACCGGATGGGCCTCGATCGTCAGGTCGCCGTTGCGCAGGCCGGTGAGGCCCTCGGCGAGCGACACGAGGCAGTTGTTGTCGATCGACTTCATCTTCTCGTCGAGGTCGACGAGCACCGAGTGGTCGCCGAGCGCCCCGCGCAGCTGCTCGCGGATCTCGTTGTAGAGCCCGAGGCCGCCCTGGGCCTTCTCGAGCATCGAGTTGAACGTCTCGCCGAGCGAGCCGATCGCGTCGCCGTTGCGGGCGACGAGCGGCTTCGTGGCCGGCTGGACGTCGACCGTCAGATCGCCCTGGACCATCGCGCCGAGGCCGGTGCCGAGGTTCGTCAGGCACACGCTGTCGAGGCTCTTGAGACGACCGTCGAGGTCGTGCAGGACCGACTGGTCGCCGAGCTTGTCGCGCAGCTCCTCGCGGACCGTGTTGTAGCCCACGAGGCCGGCCTGCGCCTTGGTGAGCATGCGGTTGAAGACCTCGATGAGGGCGTCGACGCGGGGGTCGCCGCAGGGATCCAGCGGCGTCGTCGCGGGCTGGACGTCGACCGTCAGGTCGCCGCGGGTCATCGCGTCGAGGCCATGGCCGAGGTTCGTGAGGCAGTGCGCCTCGAGGCTCTCCAGCCGGCCGCGCAGCGCCTCGAGGCCCGCGTCGAGCTGGGCGTCGGACTGCGTGGGGGTGGCGGCCGCGCGGGCCGTGAACATCTTCACAGGGGGCTCCTTAGGGTGCGAGGGCTCGCCTGTGATCGGCGCATTCGTCACGAACTGAAGAGGCGCGCCCGCGCGCGGCCGGCCGCCCGTTCACACGAAGATCACCCGGCGGTCGCAAACCGTTCACGAAAGCGGCTGTTTTGCAGGCAAAAGTGCAGCGTGTGAGAGACGTTCAGCTCCGGGAGAACCAGCGCTCGCGGGTCATCGAGGCGCGGCGGCGGCTGCGCGGGCGCGGCCGCGCGCTGGAGGTTCACCCGCACACCCCGCTGCGGGTCGCGGACGTCGCGCTCTTCTACGGCGAGCGCAGCGGCGGCATCCGCACGTACATCGACGCGAAGGCGGCCTGGGCGCAGGACGGCGGCGGGATCGAGCATCACGTCATCGTCCCCGGCCGCGCCGAGCGCCACGACGGCGCGCGCCACGAGCTGCCGTCGCTGCGCCTCGCGGCGACGAACGGCTACCGGCTGCCGCTCGGCGCGCGGGCGCTGAAGGCGACGCTGCGCGAGCTGCGCCCGGACATCGTCGCGCTGCACGACCCGTTCTGGCGGCCGCTCGGCGTCACGCAGACCGCGCACGACCTCGGCGCGAAGGTCGTCGCGGTGCACCACGGCTCGATCGCGCTGGACGCGGCCGGCCTGCCCGGGCCCGACATCGTCTGGCACCCGGTCCTGCGCTCCTGGATGCACCACGCCTACCGCGACGCCGACGCCGTGATGTCGGCCGTCGACCCGCGCGCGGACTGCGGGCGCGACACGACGATCGCGCTGCGCTTCGGCGTCGACCCGGTCTTCGCGCCGCAGCCCGACGTGCGCCGCGAGGACCACGTCCTCTACGTCGGGCGCCTCGGGCGCGAGAAGGGCGTCATCGAGCTCCTCCACGCGGCGGCGCGCTCGAAGGAGCCGTGGCAGCTCAAGCTCGTCGGCCGCGGCCCGATCGAGGACCGCGTGCGGCCGCTGGCCGAGCGGCTCGGGATCGGCGACCGCGTGCGCCTGTACCCGTTCATCGGCGAGCGCGCCCGGCTGGCGCGCTGGTATGCGAGCGCTCGCGCGGTCGTCATGCCGGGCGCGCACGAGACGTTCGGCCTCGTCGGCTTCGAGGCGGCCGCCAGCGGCGCCGCCGTCGTGACGTGCTGCACCGCGCCGTCGGCGGCCTTCATGCGCGGCATGGCGCACACCTACGCCCCGGGCGACATCGACGGCCTGCTCGCCGCGATCGAGGCTGCGCGCGCGTCGCAGCCGAGCCGCGCCGCCGCGAAGGCGCTCGCCGCGCGCTGCTCCTGGAGCGCGGCGTTCGAGGCCGAGACCGCCGCGCTCGAGCGGCTCATCGGCCGGCGGCCCGCGGCGCTGGCGGTCGCGCGCTGAGCCTCGTGGCGAGCGGCGCGCTGCGCGCCGCGGCCGAGGCGACGCTGCGGTCCAACTGGCGCGAGGGGACGCACCGGACGGGCCTGCGCTACGCGTACACCTGCCCGGCCGTCCCGCGCTACCGGCACATGTGGCACTGGGACTCGTGCTTTCACGCGATCGCCTGGCGCCACGTCGACGGCGCGCGCGCGCGCGAGGAGCTGCGGACGGTCCTGCGCTCCGGGCGGCCCGACGGCTTTCTCCCGCACACGGTCTTCTGGGACGCGCCGGCCGGCTGGCGGCGCGCGCCGTTCTACGCCACCCGCGGCTTCGTCGGCGACTGGCGGACGGAGACGGTCGGGCCGCCGCTGCTGGCGTTCGCGTGGGAGATCGTCGCCGACGCCTCGGCGGCCGACGACCCCGGCTTTCGCCGCGAGGCGCTGGCGGCGCTCGGCGCGCACCTCGACTGGCTCGCGCGCGAGCGCGACCCCGACGGCGACGGCCTGCTGACGATCATCCTGCCCGACGAGTCGGGCCTCGACGACTCGCCGAAGTACGAGCCGGTCTACGGCCGGCTGACGCACGACCGGCCGGGCTACTGGCTGCTCGTCGAGCGCGGGCGGCGGGCGCGCTGGGACTCGCGCCGGATCATCGAGCGCTACGACCACCACGTCGAGGACGTGTGGTTCAACGTCGCCTACGCGCTCTCGCTGCATGCGATGGCGCGGCTGAGCGGCGAGCCGTCGTGGACCGCGCGCGCGCGGCGCGTCGAGGGCGCGCTGCTGGATCGCTGCTGGGACGAGCGGCGCGGGCTGTTCTTCGACCTCGCGGGCGACGCCGAGCGGCCGGTGCGCGTCTCGACGTGGGCGTCGCTGTCGCCGCTCGTCCTCGACGGGCTGCCCGACGACGTGCGCCGCCGGCTCGTCGAGGAGCACCTGCTCGACCCGCGGCGCTACGCCGCCGCCTTCGGGATCCCGTCGGTGAGCATGGACGAGCCGTCCTTCCGCGCGACCTGGGACCGCTTCCGCTGCTGGCGCGGCCCGTCGTGGGCGAACACCGCGTGGCTGCTCGTGCCGCCGCTGCGCGAGCTCGGCTACGGCGAGCACGCCGACCGCGTCAGCTCGTCGCTCGCGCAGGCCGCGATGCGCGACGGGCTGCGCGAGTACTACGACCCGCTGACCGGCCGCGGGCTCGGCGCCAGCGGCTTCGGCTGGTCCTCGCTGCTCGCCGACCTCGTGGACTGAGCGGCGGCCGCGACGAGGTCGCCGAGGATCTCGCGCAGCCGGCGGCGGTAGAAGAAGTGGCCCTCGTCGGGATCGAGCGCGGTCTGGACGTCGGGCAGCGTCGCCGCGAGGCCGATCGCCTCGTCGGCCGGCGCGAGCGCGTCCTGCATCCCGTGCCAGAGCTGGACGCGGCCGGCGACGCTCGCCGGATCGAAGCCCCAGGGGCGCGAGCAGAGCCGGTAGTCGTCGATCATGCCGCCGACCCCGCCGCGCGCTGCCGCGAGAAAGCGCGTCGCGGCGAGCTCGCGCGCCTCGGACTCCTCGATGAGCCGCCGGTCGGCCGGCGGCGCTCCCGCGCGGATGACCCGTGCGACGGCGCGCGGGTGGCGGCGGGCGAGCCCGAGCAGCGCGTCGCCGGCGCGGGCGCAGGTCCGCGGGCGCGCGCGGACGAGGCGCAGGCCGCAGCGCGCGGATCTCGGCAACCCGGCGTCCGAGCACCCGCCGGCCGCCATGCAGCTCACGACCGCCGTCGCCGCGACCCGCGCGCCCAGCGCGTGCGCGCAGGCGAGGGCGTACGGACCGCCGGCCGACACGCCGACGACGGCGAAGCGCTCGCGCCCGAGCGCGTCGGCGAGCTGCGCGACGTCGTCGGCGAAGCGCAGCAGCGTGCGGCCGGCGAGCGGATCGGACTCGCCGAAGCCCGGGCGCGTGACCATGACGTAGCGGATGCGCAGCTCGCCGAGGACCTCCTCGAGCTCCGGGCAGACGGCCTGCGGGGAGCCGATCGCGCCGTGGAAGTAGAGGACGAGCAGGCCATCCGGCGGACCGGCCGCGAGGTAGGCGAGGCGCCGTCCGTCACGCAGGACCGTCGTGCACGGTGTGGCCGCTGAGTTCATGGCAAAATGCCTGCTCACGGCGATGTTATGTCGTCCTGGCTCCCGACGCCAAGGGCGTTCACGAGATGGCGACGAGTATCCGCTCGAGCGCCGACACGAACGCGGCGGGCTGCTCGACCATCGAGATGTGGCCGGCGCCCTCGATGACCTCGCACGCGGCATCGGGCCGGACCGACAGCACGGTCTGCACGCCGCCCGGCGGGATGACGCGATCGCCGCTGCCCCAGAGGGCTCCGACCGGTGCCGGGAGCGCGCGCAGCGTCTCGCGCAGGTCCGCGCTCGCGACCGTCGTGAGCGCCGGGCCGATCCGCCGCGCGCCCGCCGAGGCGCCGACGAGCTCGCGCACGACGCCGGGCGCGAGGGCCGCGCCGTCGACGACGCCTCCGGCCATGAGCAGCCGCCGCCCCCAGCCCCAGCCGGCGAGCGGGGCCGCCTGGCGGCGGACGGGGATGTAGAGCTCGGCCGCGAGCCCGATCGCGGCGCTCAGCGCGAACGGCAGCGGGCGCAGGCCGGCGGGCGAGACGAGGACGAGGCTGCTGACCGCGCTCGGGTGGCGGGCGGCGAGCGTCAGCGCCACCGCCGCGCCCATCGAGTGGCCGACGAGCTCGAACGGCTCGGGCACGCCGGCCGCGAGCAGGTCGCCGCGCATGCGGTCGGAGACGTCGGTGAGGTCGAAGCCGCGCCCCACCGGCCGCGCGGCGCCGAAGCCGGGGACGTCGATCGCGACGACCTGCCGCGAGCGCGCGAGCAGCGGCGTCGCGTGGACCCAGATCGAGCGCGTCGTCGCGAGGCCGTGGACGAGCACGAGCGGGTCGCCGTCGCCGGCGACTGCGAGCGCCGCGCTCAAGGCGAGGTGACGGGCAGCCGCGAGTCGACCGCGACGACGAGCGCGTAGGCGAGCACCGCGACGATCGACGAGGCGCCGAGCAGCAGGCCCGCGGCGACGGTCGCGCCGACCGACGCCGTGCCGAGCGCGGCGAGCGTCGCGCCGGGCGGCGCGCCGGGGCCGATCGGCAGCAGGCCGAAGACGCCGAGCGCCGCGAAGACCCAGGCGACCTCGCCGAGCCCGTGCGGCAGGCCGCAGACGAGCAGGACGAGCCAGATGCGCGCGACGGTGAGCCCCACGATCGCCGCGACGAGGACGGCGAGCGGGCCGCGGCGGTCGCGGTCGGCGAGGACCGCGAGCCCGCGGACGCTCGTGCGCTGCGAGAAGCGCTTCGGCGCGAGGCGCGCGCCGGCGAGGACGGCGACGGCGACGCCCACCGCGATCGGCGCGACCCACCACGACCCGTGCCCGGCGATCACGACGCCCGCCGCGAGCAGCAGCGCGGTGGCGCAGAGCTCGAGCGCGAAGATCGGGACGTCGGCGACGCAGATCTGGCCGGCGCGCGGCGCCTGCGGGCCGGCGAGCCGTCGCAGCAGCGCGACGCGCGCGGGGAGCGCGGCATGGCTCTGCACCGCGCCGGCGACGAAGGCCCCGGCGTTGGAGACGTGGACGGCGCGCCGGGAGAGGGTCTCCCCGCCCGCGGCGGCGAGCGTCACCCGCCAGGCCTCCGAGCGCAGGACGAGCGTCATGACGTGCAGCGCGATGGCCGCCGCGACCGCCCACGCGGGGACGGCGGCAAAGGCGGCGCCGACCTCGTCGGCATGGGTGACGCACAGCGCGCCCAGGATGCCGAGGACGGCGATCGAGCTGACGGCGGCGCCGAGGCGGCTTCCCACACGCCCGAGTTTCCCCTGCTAACCGCTGGGTTTCGAGTGAAGAACCGGTATCGCGGGGCGATCCGCCGCGGCGCGCTCAGGCAGAAGTCGGGGGCCTCGCGGGCACCCTGGAGCGCCGGGTGCCGGGCTCAGGGTGACCGCGAGGCGTTCTTCGCCGCACTCGCGGGGGGAGGAACAACGAGTGGGCCGGGGCGGCCCGAGCGGCGAAGTTCGAGCGGAAGGCAGCGTGCCTGCGGCGGCGCTGGAGCGGTCTGCTCCTGTCCTGTCGGTCGCTCGCCCGGTTCACACAAAACGGGTGATCGACTGATGGCTGGCCGGCCACGGGGGCCTCCGGATGGCTATGCGTCGAGTCTCAGGTTGAGCCCCTCGCATATCCAGTTGATGGCACGAAGCATAGCTGACGCTAGGCTGAAGTCCATCTAGAAGATAGGCGCGACTTCTCACCGAGACTCACGGCCTATCTATATGGGAGCCATCCATGGCCGATCGGCCTCATCGGCGCGACGAGAGCGCTGCAGACCGCCTGGCCGCTGCCGACGAGCGTGATGCGTGCGCGAGCGTGCGCGACGAGCGGGGCGCCGGATGAACGACACCCTGCAGGCCGGGCTCGAGGTCGAGGCCGACTCCGGAGCTCTCGCGTCGCGACGGGCGCAGGCTCGCCCGGCCCCGCACATCAGCGATCCCGTCGCGCTGTTTGCCCACCTCGACGCCAGCGGCCGGTTTCACCGCGACGGTCCGTCTCGGTCGCATCTATCACCGGGGGATGGTCTCGCTGCGCGAGAACGTTGCGGCCGACAGCCTGCACGTCGTGGTGCACGGCAACCGCGTGAAGGCCCACGTGGACCGGATCTCGCCGCTGGCGCTCGCATCGGACGGCCCATCGGGCTACTCGGCGCGGCAGGCGCTCGCTCACAATCTGGCCGGCGTGGCCGAAGACGTCATGCGACTGCTGCGCGGGCGGCAGGGAGATCATCGCTGCGAGCTGAACTGCGCGTGGACGACGGGTGACGACCGGGACCGCTGCGCGACCCCGCGGCTCCAGCGGCGTCCGCATCCTGCGTGCGGCTGGAAGCCCGCGTCGCCGGCTCGCTGGACGAGGGACGCCTGCGGTCGGCGCTGCGCACCGCGTCGGGAGACGGTGCTGCGCTCGACGTCGCGACCAGCGGCACCGACGCCGACCTCGAAGCGGCGCGACATCGACTCGACGCCATGACGGTCCCGCTGGACCGCCCTCCGATGCGCGCGTGCCTCGCCCGGCATCCCGACGGCGACGTGCTCATGCTGAGCTTCAGCCACGCGACGGCCGATGGCATCGGAGCCCTCCGCGTGCTGCGCTGCATCGCCGGCAGCTACGCGGGTGACGACGGCGGCGGCGCGCTGGATTTCCTGGCCTTGTCCGATCTGCCGGTCGTGCCCGCACACGACGCCGGTCTCGGCGCCCGTACGCGGTGGCGCAAGAGCGCACGGTGCAGTGGCTGCGCGACGTCCGTCGCCCGGCCCATCGTCGATCGCGCCCGATCGCCGCGCACGGCGCGCGAGGGGCACGGGTATGGCACCGGGTCTGGGTGCCGGCCGCTGAAGAGCGAGGGGCTCGAGGCGGCGCTGCCGCAGAGCCGCAGCGGACGTCCTTATCGCCGCGCTGCATCTCGCCGTCGGCGACTGGAACGCCCAGCACGCCGCGCCGAGCCGGCGCATCAGCGTGCTGTCGCACACCGACCTGCGGCCGCCCGCCTGGCGCGAGGACACGATCGGCAACTTCTCGGTGACCGCCCGGATGTCGACGAGCCGATCGTGATCGGGTCACGCCCGGAGCGAGGCCATGCGGGCGATCGTGCGCCCAGGCGGCTCGCAACAGGAGCACGCGGACGGGCATCGCGCTCGTGGCCGCGCTCGAACGGGCAGGCCTGCTGTCGCTCTGGGCCAAGCAGTCGACGATCGTGCTGGCGCCGCTCACCACCAACGACCACGTCGACAGCTCGGCGCTCTGCAATCTGGGTTCCGTGGCCGCACCGTGCGTTCGGTCGCGCAGGCAGGAGAGGTCGTCGAGCTGTGGTTCTCGGCACCCGCTCGGACAGCCGTCGATGCTCAGCGTCGGAGCGGTGACGATCGCCGGGCGGCTGCACCTGACGTTCGGCTACCCGCACGATCTGCTCGACGCCGCCGCGGCCGCGCGCTTCGCCGAGTGCTATCGTCGGCCAGCTGCGCGCCGTGACCGACGTGGTACGGCGCGCGCCCGCAGCGCTGAGCTTCGTTATGGCGCGCTGCCGCGCTCGGCGTGCTCGTGGCTCGCGTCGCGCGCCGTGACGCCGGGCGGCAGCACGGCGCGCGGGGTCCGGGCGAGCACGAGCGCGCAGACGAGGAAGTACCCCGCGAGCGGGAAGGCGCGGCCCGGCGGCGGCGGGGCCATGTGCTCGTCGAGGAGGTCGAGCAGCCAGAGGATCGACGGCGAAGACATCGGCCTGCGGGTGCTCGTCGCCGGTGCCCGCCGCGAGCCGGGCGAGGGCGAGCGACTCGGCGGGATCGCCGCCGGCGAACACCCGCCCGAACGCCGTCGTGAGGTGCGCGACGACGCGCTCGAGCAGGAGGTCGAGCGGCGGTGGCGGACCCGGCGGCGGACCGAGGTCGAGCGGGTCCTGCCCGCTGACGAGCCGCTCGATCTGACCGCCGAAGACCCCGGCGATCTGCTCGTGCGAGAGGCCTGCTTCGAGCGCGCAGCGCAGGACGTTGACCGCGCTCTCCAGCGGCCGCCCGTACGGCGAGTCGCTCGCCCAGAGGACCTGGCCGGGCGCCACGAGACAGCAGAGCGAGAGGATGTCCGACGGGTGCCACCAGGACGTGTCGATGAAGACGTTCGGGTGCTCGGGCAGCTCGCGCACGAGCCAGGCGAGATCGGAGATCGCGCAATGGGCGAGGATCAGGCGGGCGTCGGGGAACTCGCGCGAGTACTTCACGGTGTTCGTCCCGAGCGCGGGGATGCCGCGCCCGGCGTGCACGAGCACGATGCCCTTGCGCTCGTGCGCCAGCCCGACGAGCTCGCGCACCGCCGGCTCGCCCATCCCGAACCCCTCGGCGCGCGGGTGCAGCTTGATCCCGGCCGAGCCGCGATCCATGCAGCGCCGCGCCTCGCCGACCGCTCCGGGCTCGTGCGGATCGACCCGCGTCAGCGCGACGAGCCTGCCGCCGGACGCCGCGGCCTGCTCGAGCACGGCGTCGTTGGCCGCCGTGTAGCCGCCGGGCTCGTGCATCGGGAAGACGAGCGCGCGGGCGCCGACGATCTCGAGGGCGGCGAGCAGCTCCTCGGGCGTCTGGCGGAACGTGTCCGGGTCGTTCTGGCCGAAGTGCGTGTGGGCGTCGAAGAGCGCGGGCCTGCCCGCCTCGTCCATGAGAGCGTCGAACCACGGGCTCAGGATCGCGTCGATGTCGCCGGCCACGGGCACCGGGCGGACCCTAGTGGGTCACGGCTCAGCGCCGGCACGGCGCACCCGGTCAAGCCGAGGCGCTGGGCCGGCGCTGCCTCGCCGTTCAGCCGTGAACGGTGAGCGTCCGCAGGCGGCTGAAGCCGGTGATGTGATCGGCGTCGCCGGCGACCTTCACGCGGTAGACGCCGTCACGGAACACGCGCAGGCGGCGGGTGTAGGTCGACTTGCAGGTCGCCGGCGTCGCGCAGCGTCGTGCGTGACACGGTGAT
This sequence comes from uncultured Actinomycetes bacterium, assembly GCA_963830085.1. Classification (GTDB taxonomy): domain Bacteria; phylum Actinomycetota; class Thermoleophilia; order Solirubrobacterales; family Solirubrobacteraceae; genus CADCVQ01. The sequence continues at coordinate 389,061 of CAWHLF010000017.1, forward strand.
GAAGCCGCCGCTGGACGAGCGCTTCTGGATCGCGACGGTGCGCCCGTCGTGGGCGGGGATGACCGACCCCTTGAAGGTCACGAGGCTGCCGCGAGCGGGCGAGGTGTCGGAGACGTTGATGCCGACGCGCGAGCCGGACCCGCACGAGCGAAGCGGGGCTCGTGACCGGCGGCGACGTCTGGGCGACGACGCGGTACTGCGTGTTCAGCAGCGGCTTGACGGTGAACGCGTAGGCGCCGTTGTTCGCGGTCGTCGTCGCCGCGGCGGTGGGCTTGTAGCTGTCGCCGTAGGGACGGCTGTCGTCCTGCTCGAGCCGGACGGCGACGCCGGAAGCGCCACCGCTGAGGCGGCCGCTCAGCGTCGTGGCGCCCGAGAAGACGATGATCGACGGCTTCGCGGCGATCGTGATCGCGGTGGTGCCGGTCGGCGGCTTCGGGGGCTTGGCGGGCGGCTTGGCGGCCATCGCCGCGGGCGAGAGGGCCAGCGCGAGCAGCGTCAGTCCGGGCAGGATGAACTTGACAGGCATGAAGGAGCGTCTCCGATACGTCGGCGTGGGGGCGGGCGACATGGAGGCTCCGCCCCGGCTGATGCGCTGCGATCGGCCTCCAGAAGTGCAACATCCACTATGAGGCGACCGGCGCCCGAATGCGAGCAGGTCTCACGGAGTCCTCACC
>CAWHLF010000018.1:0-567929 GCA_963830085.1 uncultured Actinomycetes bacterium
CGTAGGGTCTTGTAGTAGCCCATGATCATGTCCGGGTCGCCCTCGAGCTTGCCGACGACGGTGCCCGCGTGGATGTGGTCGACGCCGAGCAGGCGACACCACTTCGCGATGACGCGGAAGGACACGCCGTGGTTCTTCTGGCGGGTGTACGTGCCGTGCCCGGCGCGGTGCAGGTGGAGGATCAGGCCGTTCGCGCGGGCCCAGTTCGACATCGACGACATCGCCGTGTAGCCGACGGTGAGGTCCTGCATGATGATGACCGAGCCGATCTCCTTCGCGAACTCGGCGCGCTCGTACATGTCCTCCATCGTCGCGGCGGTGACGTTGAGGTAGTGGCCCTTGACCTCGCCGGTCGCGGCCTGCGCGCGCTGGACGGCTTCCATGCAGTGGATGTAGCGGTCGCGCCAGCGCATGAAGGGCTGCGAGTTGATGTTCTCGTCGTCCTTCGTGAAGTCCAGGCCGCCGCGCAGCGCCTCGTAGACGACGCGGCCGTAGTTCTTCGCGGACAGTCCGAGCTTCGGCTTCGTCGTGGCGCCGATGAGCGGGCGGCCGAACTTGTCGAGGTACTCGCGCTCCATGACGATGCCGTGCGGGGGGCCCGGGAACGTCTTGACGTAGGCGACCGGGATCCGCATGTCCTCGAGGCGCAGCGCCTTGAGCGGCTTGAAGCCGAAGACGTTGCCAATGATCGAGGAGGTGAGGTTCGCGATCGAGCCCTCTTCGAAGAGATCGATGTCATAGGCGATGAGCGCGATGTACTGGCCCGGGGTGCCCGGGACCTCCTCGACGCTGTAGGCCTTGGCCTGGTAGTGCTCGTAGGGCGTGAGGCGGTCGGTCCAGACGACGGTCCAGGTGGCGGTCGACGACTCGCCGGCGACTGCGGCCGCTGCCTCGATGGGATCGACGCCCTCCTGCGGCGTGATGCGGAAGGCGCACAGGACGTCGGTGTCCTTGGGCTCGTAGTCCGGGTTCCAGTAGCCCATCTCCGCGTACGGAGTCACGCCTGAATCCCAGCGGCTCTTGGTCTTCTTCTTTCCGTCCTTCTCGGTGGTGCTCATTCCATCCTCTCTCGATGTAGGTCGAGGCTACCCCGACCATTCAAAGATTCAAAGCAAAAGATCCAGGCTTTTACATCGTGTCCGGTTTATAGGTCCTCGCTCGTGGAGATCGCGATGGGCGCTCCGCCGGCCGCAGCCGGAGCCGGTGCCGGGCCGGCTCGAGGATCGCCACGCCGTCGACCATCTCGGTCAGCCGCGGAACGGTCTCGACGATCGACTCCTGCGCGCAGAAGGCGATGTCCGCCTCGAGGTTCTCGCGCCGCAGGCCGACCGCGCCGGCGCTCGCCTCGAGCGCTTCGAGCGGCGTCGCATACGCGGCCGCGACGGCTTCGGCGATGTGCGCGGCGTCGGTGCGCTCGCCCTCGAGCAGCGCGCTCAGGCGCCCCGCGAGGTAGACGTCCTCGATGCTCACCCGCCCGTCGGTGCCGGCGCAGACGAGGAGGACGTCGCCCTCGCCGATCCGTCCGGCGACCGCCGCGAGGTTCAGCAGCGAGGCGACGAGCACCTCGCCGGCCACCTTCGCCGAGGCGACGATCGCGGGCGCGCCGTTCGTCGTCGCGAGGACGAGCTCGGCACCGCGCGGCGACAACGTCTCCTCGGGCGAGTTGCCGAGATCGAAGCCCGGTGCGCGGGCGCAGCGGACCTCGCCGGCGAGCACGCGCCCGTCGGCGCGCAGCTGCTCCGCATCGTCGATGCTGCCGGCCACCCGCACCCGCTCGTAGCCGGAGGCGAGCGCCAGCGTGATCGTCGAGGTCGCGCGCAGGACGTCGATGACGACGGCCGTGTCCGCGGGGCGGACGTGCGTTCCGAGGAAGGCGACGTCGATCATGCCTGGGGCTTACCCCTAGACCGTGCTGCGGACGCCGGCGGCGTAGCGCGCGGCCATCTCGTCGAGCGACATGACCTCGTAGTCACCGGCGTGGCCGGCCATCCCGAGCTCCTGCATGCGCTGCATGCAGATGTACTTCTGGCCGGCGCGCGCCGCCTTGCCCGGACCGCGCGGATCCCAGTCGCCCGGGTTCTCCTTGTAGTGCTCGCGCACGAACGCGGTGATCGCGAGGCGGCCGTCGGTGTCGATGTTGACCTTGCGCACGCCGTGCTCGATGCCGCGCTGGATCGCGCTGATCGGCACGCCGAAGCCGGCGTCGACCTCGCCGCCGGCGGCCTTCACGCGCTCGACGATGTCCGCGGGGACGCTCGAGGAGCCGTGCATGACGATGTGCGTGTCGGGCAGGCGGCGGTGGATGTCCTCGATGATCTCCATCGCCAGGATGTCGCCGTCGGGCTCGCGCGAGAACTTGTAGGCGCCGTGGCTCGTGCCGATCGCGACGGCCAGCGCGTCGACGCCGGTGCGCTCGACGAACTCCTCGGCCTGGGCCGGGTCGGTGAGGCAGATCTCGCCGGAGCCGACGCCGTCCTCGATGCCGCCGAGCGTGCCGAGCTCGCCCTCGACCGTGACGCCGCGCTCGTGGGCGTAGTCGACGACCTGCTTCGTGACGGCGACGTTGTCCTCGAAGCTCAGGGGCGTCTTGGCGTCCTCGGCCAGCGAGCCGTCCATCATGACGCTCGTGAAGCCGAGCTCGATCGCGCTCATGCACGTCTCGGGCGAGTTGCCGTGGTCCTGGTGCAGCGCGACCGGGATGTCGGGATACGTCTCGGTCGCCGCGAGCATGAGGTGGTAGAGGAAGCGGTCGCCGGCGTAGGAGCGGGCGCCGCGGGAGGCCTGGACGATCACCGGCGACTGGGTCTCCGCGGCGGCCTCCATGATCCCCTGGATCTGCTCCATGTTGTTGACGTTGAAGGCTGCGACGCCGTAGTTGCCGGCCGCTGCCTCGTCGAGCAGCTGGCGCATGGTCACGAGCGGCAAGGGGTCATCCTCCTGCGGGGTTGGTTTGGGGTGCGGGTGTGCTCTCGACGATCCGGCGGTAGGAGCCCGGCCGGACGATGAGCGAGTGGGTGGAGATCCAGCCGACGGGCATCGCCCGCGGCGCGTCGAGCATCGTGCCGCCGGTGATGCCGCACGCGGCGAAGACGGCCGGGCCGCGGATGAGGTCGTCGACCTCGAGGATCTCGTCGAGCGAGATCCCGGCCGCGAGGATCGCGGCGCGCTCCTCGTCGCGCTGCGGGGCCAGGCGCGTCTGCATGCCGCCGCCGAGGACCTTGACGGCGCACGCGGCCATGATGCCCTCGGGCGTGCCGCCGATGCCCATGAGCATGTCGACGCCCGTGCCGGGCAGCAGCGCGAACATCGCGCCGGCGACGTCGCCGGCGGACGGCATGGATCACGCAGACGCCCAGCTCGCGCAGGCGATCGCGGCGAGCTCGACGTGGCGGGGCTTGTCGAGGATGAGGACGCGCATCTCGTCGACCGGCTTGCCGAGCGCCTCGGCGACGCTGCGGACGTTGTGCTCGGGCGACTCGCGCAGGTCGATCGCGTCGCGGGCGCCGGGGCCGACGACGAGCTTGTCCTGGTAGTGGCCGGGACCCGGCGACCAGACGCAGCCCTCGCCGGCGAACGCGATCGTCGCCAGCGAGCCGGGCAGCCCCGCGGCGAGGAGGTCGGTGCACTCGACCGGGTCGACGGCGATGTCGAAGCGCGGGCCGTCGCCGTCGCCGAGCTCCTCGCCGTTGAAGAGCATCGGGGCGTTGTCCTTCTCGCCCTCGCCGATGATGACGACGCCGAGGCCGCGCGCCCGGTTGAGAACCTCGCGCATCGCCTCGGTGGCGGCGCCGTCGGCGGCCTTGCCGTCGCCGGAGCCCGCGTGCCCGGCGGCCGCGAGCGCCGCTGCGCGGACGGCTTCGAGCGCGAGCGACTCGAGGCTCGCCGGCAGATCGCTGGTGGGCGCGCCGGCGAGCGCGCCTGCCGACTCCTCCTCGACCAAGGTCATGCTGTCATCCTCGCGCGCTGTAACTTTGAGTTCAAGCGAAATGTCCGCCGCTTCTCAGAGAGAATCGTCTATACCTCGACGTCGATCGCCGAGCGAGCGACGTCGTCCATCGTCGCACGGAAGCCCGGGCACGGGCGTACAGCTTCGTCTACCTCAAGTTGGCGCGGCTCAATCCCCGGCGTTCTCAGGTGCGCAGACGCTCGAGGTCGGCGGGCGTGTCGATGTCGATGGCCGAGCACAGGTGCGCGCACTCGATCTTCTCGACGCCGATCGACCGCAGCAGATCGCGGGCGCCGATGTCGCCCTCGATGCCCGCCACCGCGTCGAAGTACGCGCTGCCGAGGACGACCGGGTGCCCGGGCCTGCCGTCGTAGACCGCTCGCGCCCGGGCGTGAGAGCCCTGCTCGGCGGCGATCTCGGCGAAGCGCGCGATGACCTGCGCCGTCACGCGCGGCATGTCGCCGAGCGTGATGACGGCGGCGTTGGCGCCGGCGGCGATCGCCGCGATCCCCGTCTTCAGCGACGCCGACTGGCCGCTCGCCCAGTCCTCGCTGACGACGACCTCCGCCGCGCCGACGTCGACGCCCGCGCGGACGTCCTCGGCGCGTGCGCCGAGGACGACCACGACCCGCTCGATCGCCGGCACGGACTCGATCGAGCGGATCGCGTGCTCGAGCAGCGGGATGCCCTCGAGCTCGGCGAGCTGCTTCGGCGCGCCGAAGCGCGACGCGCCGCCCGCCGCGAGGACGACGCCTGCGATCACCCCCCGCTCGCCGTCTTCAGCGCGCGCCGGTCAGCACCCGCGCGAGGTGGCGCTTGTAGTCCGGCGTCGCGTTGAGGTCGCGGAGCGGCGAGGTCCCCTCCGCCGCGAGCTCGGCGGCCGCGGCGATGTTCTCGTCGCTCAGCGGCTTGCCGCGCAGCGCGTCCTCGACGGCGCTCGCGCGCAGCGGGGTCGCCGCCATGTGCGTCAGCCCGACGCGGACGTCCTCGCAGACGCCGTCGGTGGCCTTCACGAGCGCGCAGACGCCGACCATCGCCCAGTCCTCCGAGCGGCGGTTGAACTTCTCGTAGCCGTGGCCGTAGCCGGCGAGCGCCGGGATGCGGACCTCCGTCAGGACCTCGCCCGCCGCGATCGACGTCGTGAGGTACCCCTCGAAGAGGTCCGCCGCCGCGATCTCGCGCTCGCCGCCGGCGCCGCGCACGACGACCGAGCCGCCGAGCGCGAGCAGCACCGCCGGCAGGTCGGCCGCCGCGTCGCCGTTGGCCAGCGACCCGCCGATCGTCCCGCGGTTTCGCACCTGCTGGTCGGCGATCTGCCCCGCCGCCGTCGCGATGAGGCCGAGGTCGTCGCGCACCTGGAGGTCGGCGTGGCGCGTCATCGCGCCGATCCGGACCGTGTCGCCGCCGTTCTGCACGCCGCGCAGGTCCGCGACCCTGCGCAGGTCGACGAGCAGCGACGGGGCGGTGAAGCGGAGCTTCATGAGCGGCAGCAGCGAGTGGCCGCCGGCGAGGAGCTTCGCGTCGCCGCCGCCCTCGCCGAGCAGCTTGATGGCATCGTCGACGGACTCGGCGACCGCGTAGTCGAACTCGGCGGGGATCATGCCGCACCTCCTTCGGGCGGCGTCGGTCCGGAGCCGGCGGAGCCCTCGCCCTCGGGCGGCAGGGACACGCCCTGCTCGGTGTCGCGCGGCCCGTCGCCGCGGCCGCGGGCCTCCTCGAGCGCCTGCCAGACGCGCAGCGACGTCAGCGGCATGTCGATGTACGACACGCCCTCGTGGCGCAGCGCGTCGATGACGGCGTTGACGATCGCCGGGGTCGCCGCGATCGTGCCGGCCTCGCCGATGCCCTTGACGCCGAGCGAGTTCGACGGCGACTTCGTCTCCGTCCGGTCGGTCTCGATGTGCGGGATCTCGGGCGCCGTCGGCAGCGCGTAGTCCATGAACGTGCCGGTGACGAGCTGGCCGCGCTCGTCGTAGACGACCTGCTCGTAGAGCGCCTGGCCGATGCCGTGCACGACGCCGCCGTGCACCTGGCCGTCGATGAGCATCGGGTTGATCGCCGGGCCGCAGTCGTCGACCGCGACCCAGCGCACGACCTCGACCTTGCCGGTCTCGGGATCGACGTCGACGACGCAGACGTGCGTGCCGAACGGGAACACGAAGTTCGACGGGTCGTAGATCAGCGTCTGCTCGAGGCCGAGCTCCATCCCCTCGGGCATCTTCGTCGCGTCGATGTACGCGCAGCCGGCGACCTCGGCGAGCGTCATCCCCTGCTCGGGGTCGCCGCGCAGCGAGAACCGGCCGTCGTGCGACCTCGATGTCGCCGGGATCGGCCTCGAGGTTGTGGGCGACGATCTCGCGGCACTTCTCGGCGATCTTCTCGGCGGCGTGGGCGGCCGCGACGCCGCCGATCGCCAGCGAGCGCGAGCCGTACGTCCCGAGGCCCATCGGGCCCGTCGCGGTGTCGCCGTGGATGATCTCCACGACGGCCGGATCGACGCCGAGGCGGTCGGCGACGATCTGCGCGAAGCCCGTCTCGTGGCCCTGGCCGTGCGGCGACGCGCCGGTGAAGACCGTCACCGAGCCCGTCGGGTGCACGCGGACGAGCGCGGACTCGTAGAGGCCGATCCCGAGGCCGAAGCCGCTGGGCCCGACCGCCCGCGACGGCGCGAGGCCGCAGATCTCGGTGTACGTCGAGAAGCCGATCCCGCGCAGGATCCCCTGGCTTCGCAGGTCGGACTGCTCGGCGCGGAAGGCCTCCATGTCGATGATCTCCAGGGCCCGGTCGAGCGCGACCTCGTAGTTGCCCGAGTCGTACGTGATGCCGTAGGGCGTCGTCGTACGGGAAGTCCTCCGGCGCGATGAAGTTCTTGCGCCGCAGCTCGATCGGGTCCATGCCGAGCTCGTCGGCGAGCTGGTCGATCATGACCTCGATCATGTGCGTCATCTCGGGCCGGCCCGCGCCGCGGATCGCGTCGGTGAAGAACTTGTTCGTGAAGACGCCCGTGATGTCGGTCTTCACCGCGGGGATCCGGTAGCAGCCGGTCATGACGAAGGCCCCGAGCTCGGGGATCATCGGCGTCAGCAGCCCGAAGTAGGCGCCGAGATCCTGGATGATCTTCGCGTGGAAGGCGGTGATCGTGCCGTCGGACTTCGCGCCCATCCGGACGTAGTCGACCTGGTCGCGGCCGTGGTGGGAGACGGCCATGCTCTCCGAGCGCGTCTCGATCCACTTCACCGGGCGGCCGAGCTGCTTGGAGGCCCAGGCGCACAGCGTCTCCTCCGCGCAGACCTGGAGCTTGCCGCCGAAGCCGCCGCCGACCTCGGGCGCGATGACGCGGACCTTGTCCTCGCTGATGCCCATCTGCACGGCGTAGAAGAGCCGGAGGAGATGCGGCACCTGCGTCGAGGACCAGACGGTCAGGGTGCCGCCGCGGTACTCGGCGATGCAGCCGCGCGGCTCGATCGCCGCTCCCGCGGTGCGGTGGTTGACGATCCGCCGCTCGACGACGACGTCGGAGTCCGCGAACGCCGCGTCGACGTCGCCGCCGCCCATCGACCACTCGTGCGCGGTGTTCGTGCCGAACTGCTCGTGGACGAGCGTCTCGTCCTTCAGCGCCTCCTCGACGTTCACGACGACCGGCAGCGGCTCGTACTCGACCTCGACCCGCTGCGCGGCGTCGACGACGGCGTACTTGTCGTCGCCGACGACCATCGCGACGGCATCGCCGACGTGGCAGACGCGACCGCGGGCCAGCGGCCAGCGCTCGGGCGTCTTGATCTCGACGCCGGGCGGCGCCCAGGCCATCGGCAGCGGCGCGAGCAGGTCGCCCATGTCCTCGCCGGTGAAGACCGCGCGGATGCCGGGGCGCTCGAGCGCCGCCGAGCCGTCGATCGAGAGGATCTTGGCGTGCGCCTCGGGCGAGCGGACGACCGCGACGTGGAGCATGCCGGGAAGCTCGAGGTCGTCGACGTACGTCGCGCGGCCGGTGATCAGGCGCGGGTCCTCCTTGCGGCGGATCGACTGGCCGACCCACTTGGCGGATGTCTGCGGGGCGATGGTCATGCGGTCACCCCGCGTCCGGCCTCGGCGGCGGCCATGACCGCCTTGACGATGTTCTGGTAGCCCGTGCAGCGGCAGAGGTTGCCCTCCAGGCCCTTGCGGACCTCGTCCTCGGTGATCGGCCCGTCACCCTCGTGGCGGGCGAGCAGGTCGGCGGCCGCCATGATCATCCCGGGCGTGCAGTAGCCGCACTGCAGTCCGTGCTCGGCCCAGAATCCCTCCTGCAGCGCGTGCAGCTCGCCGCCGGCGCCGGCCATGCCCTCGATCGTCGTGATCTCGGCGCCGTCGCACTGGACCGCGAGCACCGTGCAGCTCTTGACGGCGTCGCCGTCGACGTGGCACGTGCAGGCGCCGCAGTTGGACGTGTCGCAGCCGACGTGCGTGCCGGTGAGGCGCAGCTCGTCGCGCAGGTAGTGCACGAGCAGCAGGCGCGGCTGCACCTCGGAGCTGTGCGAGGTGCCGTTGACGGTCACCTGGAGTGCAACGGTCTGTGCCATGTGATCTCCTCTCGCTGCGCGACCCCATCCGGCCGCGTCCCGCCGCTCCTTTGCCCACGAAGCGGCCCGCACAATCCGACGACCTTCTTCTCGTGGACTACGCGTCCATCCTTACAAACGGACTCGTCCGGCCACGCCGGTCGGCGCGCGGGCGCTCACACCGCCACCGGCGCGCGCCGCCGGGTCGCGACGAGGATCCCCGCGACGACGACCGCGACGCCCGCGAGCTGCAGCGGCGCGGGATCCTCGCCGAGCAGGACGATCCCGAGGATGACCGAGCCGACCGGCTGGACGGTCAGGACGACCGACGTCAGCGATGCCGGCAGCCGCGGCAGGGCGAGCACGATGAGCAGCCAGCCGAGCACCTGCGACGTCAGCGCGAGCGTCACGAGCCAGCCGTGGGCGGGCCAGCTCGGGACGAGGTCGACCTCGCCGAGCAGCCCGCCGGCGGCGATCGCGACGATCGTCGCCGACAGCGTGGCGACGAACAGCGGGCCGGCCGGGCGGCGCAGGTCGCGGCTGCCCTCGCGCAGGACGAGGATGAAGCCCGTGTAGGCGACGGCCGTCAGGACGCCGTAGAGCGCGCCGAGGGCGGGATCGGCGCCGAACGCCTCGTCGCCGACGACGCCCGAGATCAGCACCGCCCCGACGAAGACGAGCGGCACGGCCGCGGCGACGCGGGCGGAGGGCTTCTCGCCGAGCAGCAGCCACGCGGCGACCGCGACGAGGACGACCTGGAGGTTCGCGAGCACCGTCGCCAGCCCGGCGCCGACGTCGGCGATCGCGTGGTGCCAGAGGATGAGGTCGGCGGCGAAGAAGACGCCCGCGAGCGCCGCCTGGCGCGCGGTCCTGCGCGGAGCCGGGCCGTAGCGGCGGCGCTCGCGCCATGCGAGCGCCGCGAGGACCGGCAGCGCGTAGGCGCAGCGAAAGACGGCGGCGGTCGACGGGCTGACGCTCGCGAGGTCGACGAGGATCGCGCTGAACGCGATCGCCAGCGCACCGGCGACGGCGGCCAGCGCCGGACGTGCGGTCAGGACGTGGATGCTCAGCCCTGCGCGTCGAGCGCCTGGTTGACGAGCGCGTCGGCGCCGGCGTTCTGCGGCGCGCGGGACCGAGCGCAGCGTCCAGCGCTCGAAGTCCTTCAGCGCCTCCAGCGCGGCGGCGTGCAGCGGCTTCATGTCGCGATGCTTGACCTTGTAGACGCCGTTGACCTGCCTGGCCACGAGCTCTGAGTCGTTGACGACCTCGACCTCGGACGCGCCGAGCCGCTTCGCGCGCTCGAGGCCGAGCAGCAGCCCGCGGTACTCGGCGACGTTGTTCGTCGCCCTGCCGATCGCCTCCGACGCCTCGTCGATGACCTCGCCGTCCGGCGTGGACAGCACCGCTGCCGCGGCGGCCGGGCCGGGATTGCCGCGAGCGCCGCCGTCGACGTGGACGACGACCTTCACCGTGCGGCTACTCGGGGTCGAGGCGCGGGAACTCGCCGGCGACGCGCGGACGGCGGCGGTCGCGGGTCTCGCGCTTCTCGATGTCCGACGGGTCGTCGCCGGGGCCCCGCCGCTCGGACTTGCGCCGGTCGACGATGACGGTGACGTTCGGGTCGTCGGCGTAGTACGTCGTGAGCTTCTCGAAGAGCTCCTCCTCGAGCGCCTCTGGCACGACGCAATAGATCACGGTGTGACCTTGCTGAAGATCATGTCGCCGGAAGGATTCACGAGCCCGGCGCCACCCTAGTACACGCGGCCAGGACCCGGCTCACGCGGCGAGCACGAGCCGGCCGTGCTCGTCGGCGGCGGCGTTGGCCACCTGCTCCTCGGGCGACAGCTCGGAGAGCTCGGCGCCCTGGGCCGTGACGCGCACGCCGGACGCCTCGTCGGCGAGATCGACCTCGTAGCGATACCAGCACAGCTCCCAGCCGACGACGATCGAGACGATCGCTCCCTCGGTGTCCGACGGCAGCACGCTGACGGCCGGGACGCCGAGCGAGCGGGTGACGCCGGCGATCCGCCGCGGGTGGGCGCTCGTGTTGAAGACGTCGAGCGCGCGGGCCATCTTGAGGTCGGCGTTCGTCGGCACGGCGCGGACGTGGCGCGGCTCGCGCGACGCGGGCGGCGCGTCGCCGGCGGCGGCCGCCGGAGCGCCGACGGCGACCTCCTCGCCGGCGTCGGCCCCGCCGTCGTCGGCGCGGTGCGGGCGGGCCCGGCTGACGGACTGGACGCGGGCGACGTTCGTCGACGCGGTGCGGCGGGTCGGGACGACGGGCACGCCGCGCGCCGCGCCCTCGCGGCGCGGGATGAGGCGCTCGATGAGCGAGCGGCCGCCGCGCGGCCCGTTGCGGCGCACGCCGAGGGCATTGTCGGCGCCCTCGCGGATCCAGCCCTCGTTCGCGGCGCGGGCGGTGCAGAGCTCGCAGACCATCTTGCGCGACCCGTTGGCGATGAACGGGTCGGCGTGCTCGCCGCGCAGCAGCGTGCGCCCGCAGACGTCGCAGGACACGGCGGCGCGGGTGGTCGTGATCGACTTGCGGGTCATCGGCCGAACCAATCTACCGCCCGCGCGCCGTCGTCGGCGCGAGCCGGCTCAGGCCGCGCGGGGGCGGGCGGCGGCGGGCCCGACGTGCTTGCCCAGCCAGGCGACGAGCGGGCGCGCCGCCTCGAGCTGGTCGCGAATGACCTGCAGGCAGCGCTGTTCGTGCAGCCACGGCTCGAGCGGGTGCCGGCGGTAGACCGTCAGCTCCTTGCAGCGCAGCAGGTCGACGCGCGGGTGGTCGGGCGGGTAGCCGCGGGGCGCGCGCTTGAGCGCCGGCGCCGTGAGCTCGAGGCCCGCGCCGGCGGCCTGCGCGAGCGCCTTCTCCAGCGCCCTGGCCCGGCGGCCGTCGTCGATCGCTGCCCGCGCGCGCTCGAGCTGGTCGGAGGCCGGGCGGTGCAGCCCGGCGGCGACGAGCAGCCCGTCGAGCGAGAGCTCGACGTAGTAGCCGCCCGCCGGGCCCGTAGCCGATCGCGACGCCGAGCTGCTCCTTGATCGGCGGGCGGGCATGGAAGCGGGTGTCGTTGTAGGGGCGGAAGAAATGCGGCTCGCCGAGGTCGGCGAGCTCGGCGGCGAGCGCGTGCGCCGGAGCGAGCAGATCGCCGTCGTAGCGCGCGCGGTTGGCCTTGAACCAGTCGCGGTCGTTGTTGTCCTCGAGGTCGCGCAGGAACTCGAGTGCTGCGGGCGGCCACATGGCAGCTCCCTTCGGTCGGTCACACCCTCCTGAGGCTCCGGCGCTCGGCTGTTCGCCCCCTCAGGCGCTGACCGCCTCCTCCTGGGTGGCCTGCTCGACGATCTTCTGCTGGAGGTGCGCCGGGACCTCCTCGTAGCGCTCGAACTCCATCGTGTAGTCGCCCTGGCCGCCGGTCAGCGAGCGCAGGTCGGGCGCGTAGCTCAGCATCTCGGCCATCGGCACCTCGGCCTTGACCTCGGTGAGGCCGCCGCCGACGCCCTCCATCCCCTGCGGCCGGCCGCGGCGCGAGTTCAGGTCGCCGATGACGTCGCCGACGGAGTCCTCGGGGATCGTGAGCGTCACGAGCATGATCGGCTCGAGCAGGACCGGCGCGGCGTTGGACATCGCCTCGCGCATCGCGATCGAGCCGGCGAGCTTGAACGCCATCTCGGAGGAGTCGACGGTGTGGAAGCTGCCGTCGAAGACCGTGACGCTGACGTCCTTGACCGGGCAGCCGGCGATCGGGCCCGACCGCATCGCCTCGACGACGCCCTTCTCGACGGCCGGGATGAACGAGGTCGGGATGACGCCGCCCTTGATGTGGGTGATGAACTCGAAGCCGGCGCCGGCCTCGCGCGGCTCGATCGAGATGTGGCAGTCGCCGAACTGGCCGCGGCCGCCGGACTGCTTCTTGTGGCGGCCGTGGGCCTTGGCCGGCTTGCGGATCGTCTCCTGGTAGGGCACCCGCGGCGGCTTCAGCGTCACCTCGGCCCCGAAGCGCTCCTTCAGGCGGTCGACGATGACCTCGACGTGCATCTGCGACAGGCCGGCGATGATCTGGTCGCCGGTCTGCAGGTCGCGGTGCAGGTCGATCGTCGGGTCCTCCTCCTGGAGGCGCCGCAGCGACGTGAAGACCTTGTCCTCGTCGCCCTGGGCCTCCATCGCGAACGCCATGACCGGGGCGGGCAGCTGCGACCTGCGGCATCGAGATCGGCTCGTCGCGCTCGGCCAGCCAGTCGCCGGCGCGCGTCTCCTTGAGCTTCGCGACCGCGCCGATGTCGCCGGGGCCGAACTCGTCGGCGTGGCCGGAGTCCTTGCCGCTGAAGACGAGCAGCTGGCCGATGCGCTCCTTGTGATGGGTGCGCGTGTTCATGACGTGCGTGTCGTGCGCCATGGAGCCCTGATAGACGCGGAAGAGGTTGATGCGGCCGGCGAACGGGTCGGCGCGGGTCTTGAAGACGTAGGCGTACAGCGGCGCCTCCTCGTCGGCCTCGAGCGTGATCTCGGGGAGCTCGAGGGAGCCGTGCTTCACCGGCGAGGGCAGGTCCTCGACGATCGCGTCGAGCAGCCGGTTGACGGCGAGGTTGCGCGTGGCGACGCCGCAGGTGACCGGGAACAGCGACCCGTGGTTCGTGCCGTCCTTCAGCGTGGTGACGATCTCGTCATGGGCGATCTCCTCGCCCTCGAGGTAGCGCTCCATGAGCGCGTCGGAGACCTCGCAGATCTCGTCCATCATCTTCTCGCGGTACTCCTCCGCGAGCGCCTGCATGTCCTCTGGGATGTCGATCTCGGTGCAGTTGTCGCGGCTGTCGCCGTCGTAGCGGTAGGCCTTCATGTCGACGAGATCGATGACCCCGGCGATGTCCTGCTCGGACCCGATCGGGATCTCGGTCGCCACGACGTGCGGCCCGAAGGCGTCCTTCAGCGACTCCAGCGCGCGGAAGAAGTCGGCCCGCTCGCGGTCGAGCATGTTCACGAACACCATCCGCGCGAGGTCGAGATCCTCGGCGCGCGCCCAGAGCCGGCGCGTGGAGACCTCGACGCCCATGACGCCGTTGATGACGAAGACGGCGGACTCGCAGACGCGCATGACGCCGAGCGTGTCGGCGACGAAGCTCGGCTCGCCCGGGGTGTCGAGGAGGTTGATCTTGCGGTCGGCCCATTCGAACGAGCTCAGCGCCGCCGAGATCGACATCTTGCGCGACTGCTCGTCGGGCTCGGAGTCCGAGACCGTCGTGCCCTCGAGGACCGACCCCAGGCGGTTCGTCGCCCCGGCCTCGAAGAGCAGCGCCTCGTGCAGTGACGTCTTTCCGCTACCGCGGTGACCGATCAGGGCGACGTTGCGAATGCGGTCGGCAGGCTTGTGCATACCGCGGCTCCTCTCCTCGGGGAAGGCCGCGATGTTAGTACCGCCGCGTTCACATATCGACCGGCTGGCGGAGCCGGCCCGCGGCAGGCCGCCGTCAGTGGTCGTGGAGGTGCTCGTCGCTCATGCGGCCACGCAGCCGCAGGACGGCCTTCGTGTGCAGCTGCGACACCCGCGACTCGGTGACGCCGAGGACCTCGCCGATCTCTCGGAGGGTCAGGTTCTCGTAGTAGTAGAGGGCCACGACGAGCTTCTCGCGCTCGGGCAGGCGGGCGATCGCGTCGGCGATCCGGTCCTTGAGATCGGTCGCGTCCATGACGGCCGCGGGGTCCGGCGCGCCGGGGTCCTGGAGCGTGTCGAGCAGCGAGACCTGGTCGCCGGAGGCGTCGGAGACCGTCCACAGCTCGTCGAGCGCGGCGACCGTCGAGTTGGAGATCTGCAGCAGCGCGTCCTGGAAGTCCGAGACGGACATCTCGAGCTCGTGCGCCATCTCCTCGTCGGTCGGGGCGCGCTGGAGCTTGTGCTCGAGCTTCGTGTTCGCCCGTTCGATCGCGCGGGCGCGGGCGCGGACCGAGCGCGGCACCCAGTCCAGCGAGCGCAGCTCGTCGATGATCGCGCCCTTGATCCGGGTGATCGCGTAGGTCTCGAACTTGATCTCGCGCTCGAGCTCGAAGCGCTCGATCGCCGAGATCAGGCCGCCGAGGCCGTAGGAGATGAGGTCGGCCTCCTCGACGTGCGCGGGCAGCCCGGAGGCCATCCGTCCCGAGACGTACTTCACGAGCGGGGAGTAGGCGACGACCAGACGCTCCCGCGCGCGATCGTCGCCGTCACGCTTGTAACGCCGCCACAGATCCTTCAGCTCGATCGATTTGACGTTCGTCTCCATCCCCTATGCCCTTGGATGTGCGCGCGCGTATGCCGTCTTCAGGCGCGCCGACTCTACCCGAGTGTAGGTCTGGGTCGTCGATACCGACGCATGACCGAGCAGCTCCTGGATCGTCCGCAGGTCGGCTCCACCCTCCAGCAGGTGGGTCGCGAAGGAGTGGCGCAGCGCGTGCGGATGCACCGCGCCCTGGACCGAGGCGTGGCGCGCCCAGACGCTGAGACGGCGCCGGATGTCGGACGTCGAGAGGCGCCGGCCGGACTTGCTGAGAAACAGCGCGGGCTCGCCGTCGCCGCGCGAGAGCGCGTCGCGTGCGCGCTCGAGGTAGCGCGCGACGGCCTTGAGCGCCGGCTCCCCGGCCGGGACGAAGCGCGTCTTGGAGCCCTTGCCCTCGACGCGCAGCTCCTCGGCGTCGAAGTCGATCGAGCCGACGTCGAGCGACACGAGCTCCTCGGCCCGCAGACCGCTCGCGTAGGCGATCTCGAAGAGCGCGCGGTCGCGGAGCTCCAGCGGCGTGCTCGCGGGGATGCGGTCCAGCAGGCGGCTGACGGCCTCGGGCGCGAGGACCGTCGGAAGATCCTGCGCGCGCTTGGGCGCGGACAGCAGGTCGGCGGGGTTGGCGGCGATCTCGCCGTGCTCGCGCATCGTGGCGAAGAACGCGCGCAGGGCCGCGAGCTTGCGGGCAACGGTCGCGGGCGCGGCGCGGCGCTCGGACAGGGCGGCGGCGTAGCGGCGCAGGATGCGATGGGTCACGTCGGGCGGGTCGGCCCGCGCCCAGGTCGCCCAGACGGCGAACTGGCGCAGGTCGGCGGCGTACGCACGGCGCGTCTTCTCCGCGGCGCCGCGGCGGCGCAGGTCGTCGTCGAAGCGGGAGATGGCGGCGAGCCACGGCGCGCTAGCCTCGATCTCGATGGGCGTCTTCTTCATCGACACGGCTCAGGGCACCGTCGCGACGCAGCGACAGCTCGCGGCCGCGGGGATCGTCGAGGGGGCCGACATCCCGCCGCGCCCGTGGCTACGCATCCAGGGCACGGGCGATGCGTCGACGATGTGGTACGCGGTCATGCGCAAGCGGGAGCGGGGTGTCTTCATCGGCACGCTCGTGCTTCGACATTCTCCGCACCATGCCCTGCTCATGGAACAGGGGTGGGACGAGATCGCGCCCGGCGAGATCGGGCCCGCGAGCGAGATCAGTGGATGAAGACCGGGGTCCCGACGGGGACCTCGTCGTAGAGCTTCTCGACGTCCTCGATGAGCATCCGGATGCAGCCGTGCGAGGCGTTGGACCCGATCGAGTTGCGCGCGGCGGTCCCGTGGACGCCGACGCCGTCGTAGATGCCGAGCCAGCGCGCCTTGATGGGGTTCTCCGGCGTACCACCCGGGATGACCTTGCCCGCGAGGTCGCCCGCCCAGTCGGAGTTCGGGACGTGCCACGCCGGGTTGACGGCCTTGTTCTGGATCTTGTAGAGGCCCTCGGGCGTTTCGAGGCCGGCCTGGCCGACGGCGATCGGGTAGACCCTCTCGCGCTTGAGCTTCTTGAAGAGGCTCAGCCGGAAGTTCCCGCGATCGACCGTGAGCACGACCGGATACTTGTCGGCGAGGCCCTCGCCGGTGACCTTCGGCTGGATCGTCTCGACGGGCACGGTGATCGTCCGGGCGCTCGTGGACGACACGAGCGCGGTCTCGATCTTGGAGCGCAGCAGGCGGGAGTCGATCCCCTTGCCCGTCTCGGCGGGGCGGATCGAGAGGCTCTCGGGCTTGAAGTCGACCTCGGCGTCCCGTGGCTTGCGGGTGACGGCGACGCGGACGCGGTCGACGATCCGCTGGACCGCCGGGCGTGAGTACTCGATGTCGGGGGCGACGCGGGCGTTGACGTCGCCGCCGGTGATCCCGCGCCAGGTCCGCGCGAGGATCCCGCCGTCGCGGCCGTGATCGACGGCCTCGTCGATCATCGATTCGAGGTTGGCGCGGATGTGGGCCTCGCGCGCGGACAGCGCGAAGGTCTTGTCCCCGGCGGCGACGACGAGCGGCGCCTGCAGCGGCTTGAGCAGCGCCGCTGTGACCTTCGCCTTCGCCTCGGTCGTCGTCAGGCCGCCGACGTCGACCTCACCGATCGTGATGCCCTTGGCGATGACGTCGCTGCGGCTGGAGTCGTAGGCGAAGACCGCGCCGGCGCCGGCGAGCAGCAGTGCGAGCGTGGCGATGGAGATGAGTGCGATGCGCGGCATGGCTTCCTTGCTGGTCGCTGCGCCTCAGCGCGCGCCGCGGATCACTGTACGCGACGGCGTTGCGGCGCAGCGACGACTGCAGGGGTTCTTGCCGCTGCGCAGCGATTCATGCACGACCGAGGCGCGCACGGCGCACGAGCGGGTCCAGATGCGACGCCAGGCCGCGCCAGTCGGCGGCGCAGATGACGTCCTCCTCCTCGCAGAGGTCCCGGTTCCAGGGGTGGGCGATCGTCGCAACGGTGATGCCGTGGCCGATCGCGCGGGCGAGGTTCTCCGGGCTGTCGTCGATGAGCAGATCGATGCCGAGCTCGAGGCAGCGCCCGACCTTGTCGTGGGCGCAGTAGAGGTCGTCGTAGGGCAGGCCGATCTGCGTCCAGCCAGCGGGCCGTGGCGTCGTAGGCGCGGGGATCGCGATGGCTGGCGACGTGGATGGACTCGCCGGCCTCCTTCCAGCGGCGGATCGTCTCGACGGCATCGGGATAGGGCTCGGCCGCGAGGATCGCCTCGTCGCAGTGGGTCTCCTGGATGCAGAGATGGAGCTGGTGGGGACGCAGCCGCGTGATCCCCCAGTCCAGCTGCTCGTCGTACGGGAGATCGATTCCGAACCGGCGCTGCGCGGCATTGGACAGGATGTCCCAGTAGTGGTGCAGGGTGGAGTCGATGTCGATGGCGATGCGCATGGTGTGTAGCGTTGTCGGCTGCCGGTGGGGACATCCTCAAGCCTAGAACAGCGTCCGTGTATGAATGTCTACGGGCCCTCCGGACGCTCGGCGTGGCTCGACGTCGACTGGTCCGCGCGCCGGCGCTCGGTCGTCGTGGACGGCCGCCGGGTGAACGTCGTCTCGGTCGGCGAGGGCCCGCCGTTGCTGTTCGTCCACGGCCTCGGCGGCTCGTGGGCGAACTGGCTGGAGAACATCTGCTCCTTCGCCGGCGACCGGCGGGTGGTGGCGCTCGACCTCCCCGGCTTCGGGGCCTCGGAGCTGCCGCGCGAGCCGATCTCGATCGCCGGCTACGCGCGGACGCTGGACGCCGTGTGCGCTGCGCTGGAGATCGACGCCGCCGCGGTGGTGGGCAACTCGATGGGCGGCTTCGTGGCGGCGGAGCTCGCGATCACGTATCCGCAGCGCGTCGAGCGTCTCGGGCTCGTATCGGCGGCTGGGCTCAGCATCGACGAGCTGCGCCTCGAGCATCTCCTGCGAAGGCTCGCGCGGATCGAGCGGATCGTCGCGTTCTACGGCGGGTTGGTGGCATCGCAGTCTGAGCTGCTCGCCCGGCGGGCGGGGCTGCGACGGCTCGTGATGTCGGCGGTCGCGGCGCATCCCGGGCGGCTACCGGCGCCGCTGGTGTCCGAGCAGATCGCCGGCGCCGGGCGGCCCGGCCTGCTGCCGGCGCTGCGGGCGATGGCGGCCTATCCGCTGCGCGACCGGCTCGGCGAGATCGTCTGCCCGACGCTCATCGTCTGGGGCGCGCTCGACAGGCTCGTGCCGGTTCGAGACGCGGACGAGTTCGCGCGGCTCATCCCGGGCTCGCGCAAGATCGTCTATCCGGACACCGGGCACGTGCCGATGCTCGAGCGCCCGGACTGCTTCAACGAGGATCTGCGCTCGTTCTTGGAGGAGGAGGCGGAGTCGTAGCGGGTAGCGGGTAGCGGGTAGCCGCTGCATCGTGATCCGCATCGGATGCAGCGGCTGGAACTATGCCTCGTGGCGCGAGAGCTTCTATCCGAAGGGCCTGCCGGCGTCGCGCTGGCTCGAGCACTACGCGTCGGTGTTCGACACCGTCGAGGTCAACACGACGTTCTACCGGCTCGCGCGCCGCGAGGCGGTGGAGCGCTGGGTGCGCCAGACGCCGGCTGACTTCTGCTTCGCGGTGAAGGCGTCGCGCTACCTCACGCACATGAAGCGGTTGACGGATCTCGGCCGCGGCGTGGAGCGGCTGTACGAGCCGCTGGAGCCGCTGTCGGAGGCGGGCAGGCTCGGGCCGATGCTGTGGCAGCTGCCTCCGAACTTCCACCGCAACGACGAGCGGCTGGCCGCGGCGCTGGATGCGCTGCCGCCCGGGCGCCATGCCTTCGAGTTCCGCCATCCGTCGTGGTTCTGCGACGAGGTCTACGAGCTGCTGCGCTGGCACGGCGTGGCGCTCGCGATCGGGGACCGGCCGGAGGTCGCCGAGTTCCAGGCGCACGAGATCACGGCCGACTTCGCGTACGTGCGCTTCCACTACGGCCATCGCGGCCGGCGCGGCAACTACTCCGAGAGCGAGCTGCGCGAGTGGGCCGGCCGGCTGGCGGAGTGGGGTCGATCGGTGGACGTCTACGCGTACTTCAACAACGACTGGGAGGTCTTCGCGCCGCGCAACGCGCTCGCGCTGCGGCGGATGGTGGCTGCGGCGGCGGGAGCGGACGCGGCGGATGGCCGCGCGGGTCGTGCGGGCGCGCGGCGGAGCGGGCGCGGGCGCGTCGCCCGCTACGTGACGGCGCCCTGCGAGGCGCTCGAGACGAGCTGCGCGTACTCGCCGCGAGCGGGCGCGGGCGCTCGCCCGCTACGTGACGGCGCCCTGCGAGGCGCTCGAGACGAGCTGTGCGTACTTGCCGAGCACGCCGCCGAGCTCGGTGTGGTCGGGCCCCTCGTAGGCGGCGATCCGCTCGTTGATCGTCGCGACGTCGAGCTCGACGTCCAGGCGGCGCTCGTCGACGTCGATCGTGATGACGTCACCGTCGGCGACAGCGGCGATCGGCCCTCCGCGGACGGCCTCGGGCGCGACATGGCCGGCCATGAAGCCGTGGGTGGCGCCGCTGAAGCGCCCGTCGGTGAGCAGCGCGACGTGCTCGCCCATGCCGATCCCGTTGAGCGCCGCGGTGACCGAGAGCATCTCGCGCATCCCCGGCCCGCCCGCCGGGCCCTCGTTGCGGATGACGAGGACGTCGCCCTGCTCGATCGTGCCGCCGACGACGGCCGCCATCGCGTCCTCTTCGCTCTCGAAGACGCGCGCGGGGCCCTGATGGCGGCGGCGCTCGTGGCCGGAGAGCTTCACGACGCAGCCCTCGGGCGCGAGGTTGCCGCGCAGGATCGCGAGCCCGCCGGTCGCCTTGATCGGGTCGCTGAGCGGGCGCACGACCTGCTGGCCCTCGGTCTCGGTCGCCTCGCGCGCGTGGTCGCCCACCGTGCGGCCGGTGACGGTGATCGCGTTCTCGTGCAGCAGGCCGGCCTCGAGCAGTCGCTGGGCGACCAGCGGCACGCCGCCGGCCGCGTAGAGGTCGGTGGCGACGTAGCGGCCGCCGGGCTTGAGGTCGCAGAGCAGCGGCGTCGCCTCGGAGATCCGGTCGAAGTCGTCGATGTCGAGGTCGACGCCGGCCTCGCGCGCGACGGCGAGCAGGTGCAGGACCCCGTTCGTGGAGCCGCCGCTCGTCGCGATCGCGGCGATCGCGTTCTCGAGCGACTCCTTCGTGATGATGTCCCGCGGGCGCAGGCCGCGCTCGAGGATGTCCATGACGAGCTTGCCGGCCTCGACGGCGACCTCGGCCTTGTTCGTGTGCACCGCGGGGACCATCGCGCTGCCCATGGGGCTGATGCCGAGGACCTCGAAGGCCATCGCCATCGTGTTGGCGGTGAACTGGCCGCCGCACGCGCCGGCACCGGGGCTCGCAACATGCTCGAGCTCGTCGAGCTCCTCGTCGGTCATCGTGCCGGCGGCGTGCTTGCCGACCGCCTCGAAGACGTCCTGGATCGTGACATCGGCGCCCTTGTAGCGGCCCGGCGCGATCGAACCGCCGTAGAGCATGACGCCGGGGACGTTGAGCCGCGCGAGCGCCATGACCGTCCCCGGGATCGTCTTGTCGCAGCCGCTGATCGCCACGACGCCGTCGAAGAGATGGCCGAGCGCGACGAGCTCGATCGAGTCCGCGATGACCTCGCGGCTGACGAGGCTCGTCTTCATGCCGCTCGTCCCCATCGTGATGCCGTCGGAGATCGCGATCGTGTTGAGCTCCATCGGCGTGCCGCCCGCCGCGCGGACGCCCTCCTTGACCTTCGCCGCCAGCGCGCGCAGGTGGAAGTTGCACGGCATCGTCTCGATCCACGTCGACGCGACGCCGATGATCGGCTTCTTCAGCGCGTCCTCGTCGAAGCCGATGCCGTAGAGGTAGGCGCGCGCGGCGGCGCGCTCCGGCCCCTCGGTGAGAGCGCGGCTGCGGTGCTTGGGGTCGAGCTTTGGCTGGGTCGTCGTCACGGGGCGGGAACACTACCCGCGCCGCGCTGCTGGTCGCGAAGACGCTCCTGCTCCCATTGCCCGAGGCGCCAGAGGTCACGCTTGACCTGCTTGGGGTCGACCTGGCGGCCGGGCAGGTGCATGTTCGCGGTGGCGATGATCCGCCGCTCGTCGCCGGTGAGGGCCATCCACTTCGCGAGCACGTCGTCGGAGTCCGGCAGGCGCGCCGATCCGTACGGGCGGGTCTCGTCGGGGAACGTCACGCAGTACTCGCTCAGCAGCCGGCGCGTCTGCGGGAGGTAGGCCACGATCGGCTTGTGCGGGTAGACGAGGTAGGCGTACGGCGCGCCGGCCCCCTCCTTGTCGCGCAGCGGACCCTCGGCGAGGCCGCCCCAGACCCGGATGAAGCCCAGGTCGCGGTACATCGCCCACTCCTCCTCGTTGACGCACGAGCGCAGGAGCGTCCGCGCACGCTGCTCGGCGCGGCGCTCGCGGCCGGGGTCGTAGCCGTCGACGTCGATGCGGGCGCGGCTCGCGCGCCACCGGGCGATCCGCTCCGACAGCACCGGCCAACCGACCTCCCACAGCAGCACGAGGACGACGATGACGCTGGCGCTGATCGCGAGAACCATGGGCGTGCCGCCGCGCTAGCGCCCGCCGGCCGCGCGCGGGAAGAAGATCACGCGATCGGCGTCGGGCGGGACGTCGTCGAAGCTCGACACCATCTGCGCCTCGCGGCGACCCCCGGCCGACGCCAGCGGCACCGCGGCCCACATGCCGGCGTCCAACTGGGCGCGGAACTCCTCGAGCAGCTCCTCGTGCTCCTCCGGTACCGCGACGTCCCCCTCTGCGATGAGGACCTCGCCATGACCAGGCTTCATGCGCAGGAACCGCATCGCGAGCGATTATGACAAAGCGCAGGCCTCCCGCCGACCGCCTTTGCGGCGGGCCGCTTCCCGCCCTCGCGCCTGGGCCCGCACGGCTCGCAGTCGCCGCCTCAGGACCGTTCGGACAGGCCGAAGACGTCCACCGGGCCCGCACCGGCGCCCAGATCGCGCAGCCCGAGCCGCACCGCGCGCGCCGCGACCTCGCGCGCGTGGCGCGCCGCGCCCAGCGGATCGTCGCCGAGCGCCAGCCGCGCGGCGAGCGTCGACGAGTGCGTGCAGCCCGATCCGTGCGCGGCGCCGTCGGGATGGCGTTCGCCCGGCAGCTCGGTGAGCTCGGTGCCGTCGAAGAAGAGGTCGGTCGCGGCATCACGATGGCCTCCGGTGACCACGACGTTCGCCGGGCCGAGGGCGTGCAGCGCCCGCGCGAGCTCGATGCCGTCCAGGGTGTCGTCGCCCGCGAGCGCACGGGCCTCCGCGAGGTTCGGCGTGATGACGGTCGCGCGGGGCACGATGAGCGAGCGCAGCGCCTGCACCGCGTCCTCGGGCAGCAGCCGCGCGCCGGACTCGGCGACCATCACCGGGTCGTGGACGACGGGCGTCCCCGCGGGCAGCGCATCCAGCGCGGCTGCGACCGCCTCGATCGTCGCGACGTCGCCGAGCATCCCGATCTTCACCGCATCGACTCCGAGGTCCTCGGCAACCGCCCGGATCTGGCCGGCGATGATCTCGGGCGCGATCGTCGCGACCGCGCTGACGGCGACGGTGTTCTGCACCGTGATCGCCGTGATCGCCGTCGCACCGTGCACGCCGGCATGGGCGAACGCCTTGAGGTCGGCCTGGATTCCCGCGCCGCCACCGGAGTCCGAGCCGGCGATCGAGAGCGCGACAGGGACGCGACGGGAGGGCACGGCAGCGAGGATACGGCCCGCCTCGTGGGGTCCAACCGCTCGCGGCACGCTTCGGCGCGCCCGATCTGCGGCTATGCGAGGCGCTCATAGCGCCCTCCCGGTCCGCGGCGCAGGAGGCCGCGCAGCTCGAGCTCGGCGAGGCCGGCGAGCGCCTCCTGCGCCTCCCCGGGCGTCGTCGCGAGCGCGGAGACCGTGTCGCAGCCGTCCTCGACGCGCGCCAGCAGGCGGCGCAGCGACGCCGGCAGCTCGCGCGGGTCGCTGCCGGCGAGCGCCGTCGCGACGCCGACGCCGAGCGCCTCGTCGAGCGCGTCCTGCGCGTGGCGGATGACGAGCGCCCCGTCGCGCAGCAATGCGTTGGAGCCGGCCGCCCGCGGCGCGAGCACCGGACCGGGGACGGCGCCGACCGCGCGGCCGAGATCCTGCGCGATCTCGGCGGTGATGAGCGATCCCGACCGCTCCGTGGCCTCGACGACGATCGTCAGCGACGCGAGGCCGGCGATCGTCCGGTTGCGCGCCGGAAAGCACCATTTGAACGGGCGGAACCCGAGCGGCATCTCGGAGAGGACGGCCTGCGTGCGGACGAGCGCGCGGTAGAGCGGGCGCTTGCTCGGGGGATAGGGCACGTCGGGGCCGGAGGCGAGGACGGTGACCGTCGGGCCGCCGACCTCGAGCGCGCCGGCATGCGCCGCCGAGTCGACGCCGAGGGCCATCCCGCTGACGACCGTCACGCCCGCCGCCGCGAGCCCGCGCCCGAGCGATCGCGCGACCTCGAGCCCGTCGTGGCCGGCCCGCCGTGCGCCGACGACGGCGACCGCGGGCGCATCGCGGCGCGCGAGTGCCGCGAGGCGGCGCCGGATCGCCCGCAACGTGCAGCACGGCCGGGGCATCGGTCGCCTCGCCGAGGCGGGGTGGATAGTCGGCGTCGTGGCGGCAGAACGCGTGGAGGCCGGCCGCGGCGTGCCGCGAGCGCTCGGCCCCCGGGTCGAAGCGCTCCCGCTCGTGGCGCAGCTCGGTGTGGCGATCGCCGGCGAGAGCCTCCAGCAGGCTGTCGTCGTCGAGCGCGAGCAGCTCGCGGATGTGGCGGTGGTCGCGGCGGGCGCGCTCGACGTGCGGCGCGAGGAGCGCGACGAGCGCGGTCCGGCGCAGGCACTGGTCGCACGCGGCCATCACGCGGCGCGCGCTCGGTCGAGCACGTCCTCCTGCCGGAAGCCGAGCGCCTCGCCGATGTGGCGCTCGCGGACCCGGGCGTCGCAGGCCAGGTCGGCGATCGTGCGCGCGACGCGCAGGACGCGCCCGTGTCCGCGCGCGCTGAGCTCACCGCGCGCGTAGGCGCGCTGCAGCGCGGCGTGCGCGCGCGCGTCCGCCGCGACGTGCTCGTCGATGAGTCGCGGCGTCAGCTCGGAGTTCGTCGTCAGCCCCGTTCCCGCGAGGCGCGCCGACTGGCGCTCGCGCGCCTCGGCGACCGCGGTCAGGACGTCCGCCGACGTCGTCGCAGGGGGTTCGGCCAGCTGCTCCGCCGACGGCCTGGGCATGTGCACGAGCAGGTCGATGCGGTCCAGCAGCGGGCCGCTGAGCTTGCGGCGATGGCGGGCGATGTCGCCCTCCGAGCAGCGGCAGCGGTCGGTCCCCGCGTGTCCGCAGGGGCAGGGGTTCGTCGACGCGACGAGCTGGAAGCGGGTCGGGAGCAGCAGCGTCCGCTGGCCACGCACGATCGCGGCGAACCCGTCCTCGAGCGGCTGGCGCAGCGCCTCGAGCGCCGTGCGGCTGAACTCCGAGAGCTCGTCGAGGAAGAGGACGCCGTGGTGGGCGAGGCTCGCCTCGCCCGGCGTCGGGGTCGCGCCGCCTCCGACCAGTCCCGGCGCCGAGATCGTGTGGTGCGGCGCCCGCAGCGGCCGTTGCTCGATGAGCCCGTCGCCGGCGTGCACGCCGGCGATGCTGTGGATCCGCGTGACGGCGATCGCCTCCTCGCGGCGCAGCCTGGGCAGCACCGAGATGAGCCGCCGCGCGAGCATCGTCTTGCCGGTGCCCGGCGGCCCGGAGAGCAGGAGGTTGTGCGCCCCGGCGGCGGCGACGATCAGCGCGCGGATGGCGCCAGAGTGGCCGCGGACGTCGGCGAGGTCCGGCGCCTCGGCCGGCGCCGCGCGGACCGGCGACTCGGGCGGAAGCTCCGGGGCAGCGCCGCCGCGCAGGATCTCCGCGACGTCGCGGAGCGTCGCGACGCCCGCGACGGTCAGTCCTTCGACGAGCGCCGCCTCCCGCGCGCACGCGCGCGGGACGATGAGGCCGGCGAAGCCCGCTGCGCGCGCGCCCTCGGCGACCGCGAGGATGCCGCGGCAGCGGCGCAGCTCGCCGCCGAGCGAGAGCTCCCCGAAGACGGCCCAGCGCTCGAGCTCGCGCGCGGGGACCTGCTCGGACGCCGCGAGGATGCCGCAGGCGGTCGCGAGGTCGAAGCCGGGGCCGATCTTGCGCAGGTGGGCGGGCGCGAGGTTGACGGTGATCCGCCGCTGCGGGAACGCGAACTCGGAGTTCAGCAGCGCGGCGTGGACGCGCTCGCGCGACTCTCGTACGGCCGCGTCACCGCGGCCGACGATCGTGAAGGCGGGCAGTCCACGCCGCAGGTCGACCTCGACGGTGATGCGCCGGGAGGAGAGGCCGTCGATCGCGAACGTCGTGACACGGGCGAGCATCGGCCGGACGCTAGGGCGGACCGTGTGCCGGAACACCATCTGTTCGTGACAAGTCTGCGCAGCGAGATTCCGCGCGCAGAGTCGTCACACAGGTTGCGCGATGTTGTCGCAATCGCGTCCTGACATGTCACACGATCGTGCCTAGCTTCCGGCGGCATGGCCATCGATCTACGCCACCACCTCGGACGCGTCGGCGAGCGCCTCGCGCTCGAGCATCTCGAGCGGCTCGGGTATCGCGTCGTCGCGCAGAACTACCGGACCCGCTTCGGGGAGATCGATCTCGTCGTGTGCGACGCGCAGACGATCGTCTTCGTCGAGGTCAAGGCTCGTCGCGCGGAGGCGGCGGCCGGCGCCATGGAGTCGGTTCCGCCGAGCAAGCAGCGGCAGGTCCGCAGCATGGCCGCCGCCTGGCTCGTCGAGACGACGGACCGCCCGCGCTCGCGGGATCTGCGCTTCGACGTCATCGGGGTGACGGTCGACCGCGACAGCCGGCTCGTGCGGCTCGACCACCTCGAGGGGGCGTTCTGATGAGGCGGCTGGGTGCTCTAGAGCGCGAGCTGCTGGTACGCCGTCGACTGAAAGCTCAGCCGGTGCAGCGGCGAGACGCCGAGGCGCTGGATCGCCTCGCGGTGCTCGGGCGTCGAGTAGCCGACGTGGGCTGCGAACTCCCAGCCCGGATGCAGCTCGTCGGCGCGCTGCATGTAGCGGTCGCGCGTGACCTTCGCGATGATCGACGCAGCGGCGATCGCCGCCGACGTCGCGTCACCCTCGACGATCGCGCGCTGCTCGAAGCCGATGTCGCTGACGGGAAAGCCGTCGGAGAGGCAGATGCACCCGGGGCGGGCGACCCCGAGCAGGGCGTCACGCAGGGCGGCGAGATTCGTCTTGTGCAGGCCGCGCGAGTCGATCGTGCCGGCGCAGCGCGAGACGACGCAGACCTTCGCGGCCGTTCGCAGCACGATCGGGAAGAGCTCCTCGCGGACCTCGATCGTGTGCTGCTTGGAGTCGTTGAGGCGACTGAGCGCGCGCAGCTCGCGCGTCGTGATCGCCTCGACGTCGAAGAGCACCGCGGCCGCGACGAGCGGACCGGCGAGGCAGCCGCGGCCGGCCTCGTCGGCGCCCGCGACCCAGCGGACCCCGAGACGGCGGTCGAACGCGAAGAGGCGGCGGCCGGACGTACGCTTGCGCTGCGCCCGCTTGCGCCGGGCCGCAGCCGCTGCTGCGCCGTCAGCGGCGACGGTCGCCGGCGGCGACACGGGGGCGGTCGCGGCGGCGGTTGTGGTCACGGGATCCACGGTTGGTGGCCATCATGAAGCAGCGACCGGGCGGAACGCCTGATGGCGGCGGTAGACCGCGTGGGCGCGGGCTACAAGAGGCCGATGCGCTTCGGCGGCCAGTACGTCGCGAAGGCGTTGCCGATGATCCACTCGCGCGGGACCGGGCCCCAGAAGCGGCTGTCGTCGGAGGAGCCCCGGTTGTCGCCCATCATGAAGTAGTGCTTCGGCGGGATCGTGATGGGCGTCGGCAGGTTGCAGCCTTCGCCGCCGCCGCACGGCCGGATGAACGGCTCGTCCTGGCGCTTGCCGTTGAGGACGACGCGGCCGTCGACGATCGCGAGCTTGTCGCCGGGGCCGGCGACGATCCGCTTGATGAAGTTCACGTTGGCCTTCTCGGGCGTCGGCTTCGGGCAGGCCTGGTCGTCGCCGTGCGGGCCGCCGCACTCCTTGCCGTCCTCGGCGCCCGTCGGCGGGTGGAAGACCGTGACGTCACCGATGGCGGGCTGGCCGAAGTTGTTGCCGATCCGGTTGACGAGCACCCGCTGGCCGGGCGTGAGCGTCGGCACCATCGAGGGCGACGGGATGCGGTAGGGCTTGACGAGGAATGCCTGGATGCCCAGGGCGAGGCCGAGCGCGACGGCGACGATCAGGACGAGCTCGACGAGCGAGTTGCCTGCGGAGGAACGCTCCTGTTTCACGCCTGCTCGCCGGCGGGGGCCTCATCGGCCTCGCCGGCAGCGGTCCCCTCGGACGACTCGGAGCCGCTCGGGGCAGCGGCCGCGACGGCCTCGGCGAGCGTCTCCTCGGGCGCCGCGCCCTCGGCGTCGACGGCCTCGGGCTCGGCCGCGGCCTCCGCCTCGAGCTGCGCCGACGGGTCGTGCAGGAGCCCGGGCTCGACGCGCTCCTCGGGACCGGTGTACCGGCGCTCGCGGACGCGGGCACGCTTGCCGACGCGGTCGCGGAGGTAGTAGAGCTTGGCGCGCCGGACGTCACCGCGGGCAGCGATCTCGATGCGCTCGATCTTCGGCGAGTGGACCGGGAACGTCCGCTCGACGCCGACGCCGAAGGACTGCTTGCGGACGGTGAACGTCTCGCGGGCGCCGTGGCCCTGGCGCTTGATGACGACACCCTCGAAGACCTGGGTGCGGCGGCGCGTGCCCTCGATGACCTGGAAATGGACGCGCAGCCGGTCTCCGGCCTGGAAGCTGGGGACTCGGCGCAGCTGGGCGCGCTCGAGACTTTCGATTGCTGAGGACATGGCGAAGAAAGGGCGCGGTCGAAAGGGTGACCGCGCCGAAGGCAAGATGGTAGCGAAGCGCTGCGGTCGTGGTCGGGCCCGGGAGGGCTCAGGTCGCGTCGTCGCTGTCGCGCGTGCGGTCACGACGCCATCTGCGGATCTCCTCGTGGTGGCCGGAGAGCAGGACGTCGGGAACCTTCCAGCCGCGGTACTCCGCCGGGCGCGTGTAATGGGGGTACTCCGGACGCCCCTCGAGCGCGACCGAGAAGGACTCCTCGAGCGCCGACTCGCTGTGCCCGAGCGCGCCGGGCAGCTTGCGCAGGACGGCATCGGCGACGACCATCGCGGCGAGCTCGCCGCCGGCGATGACGTAGCGACCGATCGACACGGCGTCGGTCGCGAAGTGCTGGACGATGCGCTCGTCGAAGCCCTCGTAGCGCCCGCACAGCAGCGTGATGTCGGGCTCGAGCGCGAGCTCGTCGACGAGGCGGTCGTCGAGCAGGCGCCCGCCGGGCGTCAGCGCGATGACGCGCCGCGACTGGCGCAGCTCGAGCGGGTCGACGCCGTAGAAGCCGCGCAGCGCGGCGTCCATGACGTCGACGCGCAGCACCATCCCGGCGCCGCCGCCGAACGGCGTGTCGTCGACCTGGCCGCCGCTCAACGGCGTGTGCTCGCGCAGGTCGAGCGTCCGCAGCTCGTGCCCGGCAGCCGCCGCGTTGGCGACGTGGCGCTGCCCGCGGAACCAGTCAAACCAGTCGGGGAAGAGCGTGACGACGTCGAGGCGCACCGGCTCACCCCTCGCCGTTCTCGATCCCGAGGAAGCCCGGGTCGACGACGATCCGCCGCTGCTCGGGCAGGATGTCGAGCACCGCGTCGGCGACCATCGGCACGAGCAGATCGCCGACCTCGAGCACCTCGCACGAGGGCAGCGCGCGCATCGCCGAGACCCGCCCGAGCTCGCGCCCGGCCGGCGTCACGACGACGCAGCCCTCGAGGTCCTCGGGCCAGTACTCGCCCGGCGGCAGCGGCGGGGCGACGGCGCGGTCGACCATGAGGTCCTGGCCGCGCAGCGCCTCGGCGGCGGGCCGGTCGTCGACGCCCTCCAGGCGGAGGATCGGCCGGTCTGCCGTGCCCGATCGCCGGACGATCTCGCGCACGGTCTCCCCCACCTGGACGCCGGTGCCGAGCATGAGCAGCGCTGCCCGCGGCCTGGTGACGTGGAACGAGCCGTCGAGTCCGTGCGGGCGCCCGACGCGGCCCGCGTTGAGCAGGCTCATCCAGCCATCTAGTCGACGATGTCGACGAAGACGCGGCAGCCTTCCTTGACGGCCGCCGCCTTCAGGACCGTGCGCAGCGCGTTGGCGGTGCGGCCGCCGCGCCCGATGACCTTGCCGTAGTCGTCCTCGCCGACGGAGAGCTCGAGCACGATCGTGCCGTCGTCCTCGTCGAACTGCTCGACGCGGACGGCGTCGGGATCGTCGACGAGCGCCCGGGCGAGATATTCGAGCAGCTCCTGCACGCGAGCCAGCGGCCCCGGACTGCTAGGAATGCGGCGCTGATGCGCAGGAGCTTGCGCACCTGATCCGACGGCTGAGCGCCGCGGTCGAGCCAGTACTGCGCGCGCTCGTTGTCGAGGCGGATCGTCGACGGCTGGGTCTGCGCGTTGTAGTGGCCGATCGTCTCGATGACGCGCCCGTCGCGCGGCGACCGGGAGTCGGCGACGACGATGCGCCAGATCGGGTCCTTGCGTCCACCGACGCGTGTGAGTCTCATTCGGACAGCCATAAGCGAACGCAGAGCCTACCGACCCTGACGCATGAGCGCCTGAAGGTCGGGCATCTTGCCCTTCCCGAGCTGCTTCATGAGTTTCTGCATCTGCCCGAACTGCTTGACGAGCTGGTTGACGTGCTGAACCGTCGTCCCGGACCCGCGAGCGATCCGCAGCCGCCGCGAGCCCTTGATGAGATCGGGCCGCCGGCGCTCGAGCGGGGTCATCGAGAGGATGATCGCCTCGATGCGGTCGAGCTCGCGCTCGTCGACCTTGACGTTCTTCATCTGCGCGCCCTGGAAGCCGGGGATCATCCCGAGCAGCGACTGCAGCGGGCCCATCTTGCGCATCATCTTCAGCTGCGACAGGAAGTCCTCGAACGTGAACTCGTTGCGGCGCAGCTTGCGCTCGAGCTCCTTCGCCTCGTCCTCGTCGATCTGCGCCTCGGCCTTCTCGATGAACGACAGGACGTCGCCCATGCCGAGGATCCGCTGCGCCATCCGGTCGGGGTGGAAGCGCTCGAACTGGTCGAGCTTCTCGCCCGTCGACGCGAAGAGGATCGGCTTGCCGGTGACGGCGTTGACCGACAGCGCGGCGCCGCCGCGGGCGTCGCCGTCGAGCTTCGTCATGAGCACGCCGTCGAAGGCGACCGCGGAGGAGAACTGCTCGGCGACGTTCACCGCGTCCTGGCCGGTCATCGCGTCGACGACGAGCAGCACCATCGTCGGCTTGACGGCCTTGCGGATCTTCACGAGCTCGTCCATGAGCTTCTCGTCGATGTGCAGGCGGCCGGCGGTGTCGACGATGAGGACGTCCTTGCCGTCGCGCTTGGCCTGGTCCAGCGCCCAGCGCGCGATGTCGACCGGATCGCTTGTCGGTGCCCTGCTCGTAGACCGTCGCGCCGACCTGGCCGCCGACCTTCACGAGCTGGTCGACCGCCGCCGGGCGGTAGACGTCGCAGGCGGCGAGCGCGACCGACGAGTCGTGCTCGTTCTGGAGGTAGCGCGCGAGCTTCGCCGTCGCCGTCGTCTTGCCCGAGCCCTGCAGGCCGGCCATGAGGATGACCGTCGGCGGGCGCGGCGCGAACACGACGCCCGCGCTCGAGCCGCCCATGAGCGCGGTGAGCTCCTCGTTGACGATCTTCACGACCTGCTGGCCGGGGTTCAGCTGCCCGATGACGTCGGCCCCGAGGCAGCGCTCCTTGACGGTCGCGGTGAACGACTTGACGACCTTGAAGTTCACGTCGGCCTCGAGCAGCGCGAGGCGGATCTCGCGCATCGCGGCGTTGACGTCGGCCTCGGTCAGCGTCCCGCGCGAGCGGACGTCGGCGAGCGTCGCCTGGAGCTTCTCTGAGAGGGAGTCGAACACCGCGGTCCAGCATAGGGATGTGCGCGAGCTGACCGCGACGGGCGATCCTTATTGACCGATGGTCAGCAGACTGCTACGGTCGCTCTTGTCAACCGACGGTCAACAAACGAAGGAGCGCCGAGATGAGCCCCACCGCGCCGGCTTGGAAGCCGCACGTCAACCGCAACGATCCAGACGGCTTCATGGACGCGGCCGGCGGTCCGGGCCACCCTCCGCGCGCTGAACATCGTCGCCGGCGTCGCCGTCGCGGCGGCCGCGTTCGTCGTCGTCGGCTTCTACGCCGCGCTCTTCGGCTGCTTCGGCGTCGAGACCGACGGGCTCTGCGTCAGCGCGTCGTGGCTCATCCCGTGGCTGGAATGGCCGATCTTCCTGACGGCGGTGCTCGCCCCGCTCGCGGGCGGGATCGTGAGCTACGCGCAGCGCACCGCGCTCTGGCTCTGCTGCGGCGTGCTGACCTCCGTTCTCATGGGCGTCCTCATCGCGCTCGTCTCGAGCGGCCAGACGTCCGCGCTGAGCTGAGTCGCGAGCAGCGCCGGCGCCCGTGAACTCTGCGTTAACACGCAAAAAAAAGGGTGAAATCACGCTATGACACGCGCAGCCGGGGCTCCATATTCCGGTGTATGAAGGGGATCGGCTCTCAGATGAGCCGCCGCGAGCTCGTGAAGCTCGGCGTCTTCAGCAGCGCGGTGCTCGTGCTGCCGGTCCAGCGTGCGGCCCAAACGGCCTCCTCGCTCGAGAACCGGATCCCGCAGAGCCAGCTGCCCCAGCCCTTCACGCTGCCCTTCAGGGTCCCGCCGGTCCTCGCCCCCGAGCTGCAGACCGCGTCCCATGACTATTACTCACTCACGCAGCGCCCCGCCGCGCAGGAGATCCTCCCGGGCAGGCTCACCGATATCTGGGGCTACAACGGCATCACGCCCGGTCCGACGATCGTCGTCAACCAGGGCCGGCAGGCGGTCGTGCAGCAGATCAACGTCCTGCCGCCGGTGCATCCGACGCTCGGCTACGAGCGTCTACACCTCGACCCATCTCCACGGCTCCTGCTCCAAGCCGCAGTACGACGGCTACGCGAGCGACATCACCAGGCCCGGGTTCTGGAAGGACTACGTCTACCCGAACATCCAGGAGGCGCGGACGCTCTGGTACCACGACCACGGCGTCCACATCACCGCGGAGAACGTCTTCATGGGTCTGGAGGCGATGTACATCCTGCACGACCCGTACGAGCTCAGCCGGCCGATCCCGCACGGCACGTACGACATCCCGTTCGTCCTGCGCGACGCGATGTTCGAGTCCGACGGGCAGCTGCTGTACGACGACAACGACCGCTCCGGGGTCTTCGGCGACGTCATCCTCGTCAACGGCGTGCCATGGCCGGCGATGCAGGTGGAGCGGCGCAAGTACCGCTTCCGGATCCTCAACGCGTCGATCGCGCGCTCCTACGAGCTCAGCCTCGACACGGGCGAGCCGCTGATCTGCATCGCCACCGACGGCGGGCTCATGCCGCACCCGATGCCGGTCTCGCAGCTGAAGATCGGCATGGCCGAGCGCACCGAGGTCGTCATCGACTTCTCGCAGTACCAGATCGGCCAGCGCGTCGTCATGCGCAACGACTCGCCGAAGAACAACATCGACTACGAGACGACCTCGGACGTCATGGCCTTCGACGTCGTCGCCGACGCGAGCGACACGCGCAACAACGAGGTCCCCTTCGACCTCAACCCGCAGGAGCCGACGATGCTGCTCAAGGAGGCCGAGGCGGTCCGCACGCGGCGGTTCGTGTTCGAGCGCGGCGGCGGAGAGTGGACGATCAACGACACGACCTGGGAGGACGTCATCGAGAGCGGGTTCCGGAAGATCCTGGCCAACCCGGGGTTCGGCGATGTCGAGATCTGGGAGTTCGAGAACAAGTCGGGCGGCTGGTTCCATCCCGTCCACACGCACCTCGTCGACTTCCAGATCCTCGATCGCAACGGCCGGCCGCCGGAGGACTACGAGCGCGGCCCGAAGGACGTCGCGTACGTCGGCGAGAACGAGACCGTGCGCGTGCTCATGCGCTTCGATCACCAGCAGGGGCGGTTCATGATGCACTGCCACAACAACGTCCACGAGGACCACGACATGATGGCCCAGTTCCTCGTCGGCGTGGACTCGCCGCAGCTCGATCCCCTTGGCGATCCGGCGCTGCCGCTCCCGGCGCGGCCGCTGGCCCTGCGGCGCGACCTGCCCGGCGGCGCCACCCAGGTGGCGCCGCGCACCGCTGGAGGCGGCGGGTCGGGCGCGACGGCGACGACGTGCGCACCGGCCAAACCGAAGCCGGCGAAGAAGAAGCGCAAGCGGAGCGCCGTCAAGAAGAAGAGGTCCGCGCGCAGAGCAGCGCCGCCCGCAAGCCGAAGACGGCGCTCGAGCGCAAGCGCGCGACCGCCGGCAAGCGCAAGCTCGCGACCGCCGGCAAGCGCAAGCCCGCGACGGCTGCCTGCACGCCGCCGGCGAGGCGCAAGAAGGTCGCCAAGCGAAAGCGCGCAGCCAAGCGCACGCCCGCCCGCAAGCGCACTAGCCGGCGCCTCAGGCCAGCCGCACGAGCGTCACGCCGTCGCGGACGGTCAGCATGACGCTCACGACCCGCTCGTCGGCGACGACGTGGTCGTTGAACTCGCGCAGCGCGCGCGTGTTCGCGTCGTCGTCGTCGCTCGGGGGATCGGCGACGCGGCCGCTCCACAGGACGTTGTCGACGATGATCAGGCCCCGCTCGGAGAGCTTCGGCAGGACCGCCTCGTAGTAGCCGAGGTACCCCTGCTTGTCGGCGTCGATGAAGACGAGATCGAACGGGCCGTCGAGCGCGGCGATCGTCTCCAGGCCGGGGCCGCGGCGAACCTCGATCCGATCGGCCATCCCGGCGGCTGCGATGTGGCGCTCGGCGAAGTCGGCGTGCTCGTCGGAGAGCTCGCACGTGACGATCCGCGCGCCGTCGTCCAGGGCCTGCGCCATCGAGAGCGCGCTGTAGCCGGAGTACGTGCCGAGCTCGAGCACGAGCCGCGGGCGCGCGAGGAACACGAGCATCTCCAGCAGGCGCCCCTCGACCTCGCCGGTGAGCATCTGCGGCGCGTCGAGCGTCGCCTTCGTCTCCTCGGCCAGTGCGCGCAGGTGCTCGGCGGGCGCGGTCGTGTGCGCCGCGGCGTAGGCCTCGACCGCGTCCGAGACGAGACCGGGGCTCATGCGGCGGGCGGGGGCGGCGGCGGCGCCGGGACGGACGGCGCCCGAGATCGCACCGCCGATGTTCCCGAGCGCCTGGCTGAACTCGCTGGGGATGACGAAGATCTTGTTCGCGTCGCCCTGCGCGAGCTTCGGCAGCATCTGGAGGTACTGATAGGAGAGCAGGCCCTCGTCGGGATCGCCCGCATGGATCGCCTTGAAGACCGTGTCGATCGCCTTCGCCTCGCCGTCGGCACGCAGGATCGCGGCCTCGCGCTGGCCCTCGGCGCGCAGGATCGCAGCCGTCTTCTCGCCCTCGGCGTTGAGGATCTCCGACGCCTTGGAGCCCTCGGCGGTGAGGATCGCCGCGCGGCGGTCGCGCTCGGCGCGCATCTGCTTCTCCATCGCCTCCTGGATCGTCGCGGGCGGATCGATCGCCTTGACCTCGACGCGGTTGACGCGGATGCCCCAGCGGCCCGTCGCGTCGTCGAGGACGGTCCGCAGCGCGGCGTTGATCGCGTCGCGGCTCGTCAGCGCCTCCTCGAGCGTCAGGCCGCCGATGACGTTGCGCAGCGTCGTGACGGTGAGCTGCTCGATCGCCTGCAGCGGGTTTGCGACCTCGTAGCTCACCGACTTCGCGTCGGTGATCGTGAAGTACAGGACGCTGTCGATCTGGATGCCGACGTTGTCGCCGGTGATGACGCCGGCCGGCTTGAACGTCACGACCTGCTCGCGCAGGTCGATGAGCGGGCTGACGCGGTCGACGAACGGGACGACGACCGAGAGGCCGGGGTTCAGCGTGCGCTGGTAGCGGCCGAACCGCTCCACGACGCCCGCCCGCGCCTGCGGGATGATCCGCACCGTCCGCGACGCGAGCAGCAGCGCGAACACGGCGAGGACGAGCAGCACGATCAGGCCGGCTTCCATTCCTACCTCCAGTGGGCTGTCGGGGGAGCGGGCATCAGCCCGTCTCGCTGACGAGCGCCGTGGCGCCCTTGATCTCGACGACGTGCACGCGGCGGCCGGCCTCGATGACCTCGTCGTCGTCGTAGGCGCGCGCCGTCCACAGCTCGCCGTCGAGCTTGACCGAGCCCGACTGCGCGCCGTTGTCGATGAGCTGGGTGACGATCGCGGTCTTGCCGACGAGCGCGGCGGTGCCGGTGCGCAGCTGCGCCGGCGTGCGCATGTGGCGGCGGGCGATCGGGCGCACGAAGCCGAAGAGCAGCCCGGAGCTCACGATGAAGACGAGAAACGCGACGACGGCGCTCGCGCCGGCGAGCTCGGCGACCGCGCCGAGCAGCGCTCCGACGGCGAAGGGCGCGAGGAAGAAGCTCAGGGACATGACCTCTCCCGCCGCGAGGATCACGGCAAGGAGGATCCAGAACATCCAGGCGTCCATCGCGCGACGAAATATAGGGACCGCGGGCCATTCGTCCATCCGGTTGCGCGCGCGCGCAACCCGCGCGGCGTTTCACCGTTACTGCTCGTGCCACCCGAGACGAGGACGCGCCAGTGACCGCTCAGCGCCGCACCGCAGGACGTCGCGCCGCCGGCGCGCTCGCAGCCGCCGCGCTCGTCGCCGCGCCCGCCGCCCATGCCGACTCGCTGTCGACCGCCGGCGCCGTCACCCCGCCGGGCGTCCCGGTGTGCACGTACTCGATCGCGGCGAGCCCGGCCGGCGGGCGCGCCGTGCTGCTCTACACGGCTGCTGCCACGGGCTGCGGCAGCGAGCGCGGAGCGCCTGTACGCCCGCCTCGGGCAGGGGCGCGACCTCGACGCGCCCGTCGAGCTCGAGGATCGCGTCGTCGAGGGGCACGGCCAGCGGG
Organism: uncultured Actinomycetes bacterium; assembly: GCA_963830085.1. GTDB lineage: Bacteria > Actinomycetota > Thermoleophilia > Solirubrobacterales > Solirubrobacteraceae > CADCVQ01. The sequence goes on from CAWHLF010000018.1 coordinate 36,318, forward strand.
TGACGACGTTCGGCTCGATGGCGGCGGTCGGCCCGGACGGCACGGCCGTCGCGGCCTGGATCGCGCGCGGCCGCGAGGCCGGCCGCGATCAGCTGCGCGTGGCGATCGCGCCGCGCGGGCGACGCTTCGGGCGCCCGCGGACGCTGTCGCGGATCCGCTTGCGGCCGGGCCACGTCCCGCAGATCCAGGTCGCCGGCGTCGTCGCCGGGTCGCGCGGGCGAGCGGTCGTCGCCTGGGCGCTGCGGCCGCGCGACGCGACGGTCGGCTCGCTGCGCGCCGCCGTGCGCCCGGCGCGCGGCAGCTTCGGCCGCTCGCAGCGGCTCGGGAGCTACTCGATCGTCTTCAACACGCGACCGCTGCTCGCCATGGCGCCGTCGGGCGCCGTCGTCGCCGCGTGGCGCCCGACGGACGCACCCACCGCGGCCGTGGCGACGCTGCGCCCCGGCGCGCGGCGGTTCGGCCGCGCTCGCAAGATCTCGCGCGGCGACGTCGCCGAGGACGCGCGCGTGACCGCCGGGCCCGGCGGCCTCGCGGTGAGCTGGCGCAACGATCGCCGCGACGCGGACAAGCGCATCCGCCTGCGGGTCTCGAGCCTGCGGCGCGACGGCACGTTCACCACCCCGCGCTCGATCGGGCGCGTCCACCCGGAGCGTGGGGCGCTCGAGGTCGAGGGCCCGTTCGTCGCGGTGCCGCTCGGCGGCCCGGTCGCGACCTGGCAGGTGTTCCGCGACATCAGCGAGGCCGGCGACGGCCGCAAGGACCGCACGCGCGTCGAGGTCGGCGCCTTCGACGACCCGACGGTCCTGTCGCCGATCACGGTCTCCGCGCCGGGTGCTGCGACCGGCATCCCCGCGATCGGCGCGCTGAACAACCGCGTCCTCGTCGCGTGGCCCGAGCGAGACGGCGACGGGCGCGCGGCTGCGACTCGCGGCGCGCATCCCCGGCGCCGGCTGGCCGCCGGCACGGACGGTCGCGGAGACCGACGGCGCGATCCAGATCGCCGCGTCGCGGGCGAGCGCGCTCGTGCTCTGGCAGCCCTACGACGACAGCCCGGCCCGCCGCGGGCCGCTGCAGCTCGCGGTCTACCGGCCCTGACCCGCTACGTCAGCAGCGCGCGGGCGTAGTCGTCGGCGTCGAACGGGCGCAGGTCCTCGAGCGCCTCGCCGATGCCGATGAGCTTCACCGGGATGCCGAGCTCGCCGGCGATCGCCAGCGCGATGCCGCCTTTCGCCGTGCCGTCGAGCTTCGTCAGGACGATCCCGTCCACCGGGACGGCCTCGGAGAAGAGCTTGGCCTGGCGCAGCCCGTTCTGGCCCGTCGTCGCGTCGACGGTCAGCAGCGTCTCGTGCGGCGCGTCCTCGATCTGCTTGGCGATGACGCGGCGGACCTTCGAGAGCTCCGCCATGAGGTCGTCCTGCGTGTGCAGGCGGCCGGCCGTGTCGATGATGACGACGTCCGCCCCGCGCTCGCGGCCCTGCTTGATCGCCTCGAACGCGACGGCGCCGGGGTCCGATCCCTCGCGGCCGGTGACGATCTCGCAGCCGGCCCGGTCGGCCCAGCCCTTGAGCTGCTCGACGGCGGCGGCGCGGAACGTGTCGGCGGCGCCGAGGACGACCTTCAGGCCGAGCTCGCGCTGGAGATGCCACGCGAGCTTGCCGATCGTCGTCGTCTTGCCGGTGCCGTTGACGCCGACCGCCATGATGACCGTCGGCGTCGCGCGCAGGTCGATGCGGTCGTCGCCGGTGCGGGCGATCGCGGCGAGCATCTCCTCCAGCCGGCGGCTCAGCGCCTCGCCGCCGACGAGGTCGCCGCCGGCCGCCTCCTGCTCGAGCTCGCCGACGACGCGCGCCGTCGTCGACGCCCCGACGTCGGCCATGATCAGCGCCTCCTCGAGGCGCTCCCAGGTCTCCTCGTCGACGTCGCCCTCCAGGAGCGTCGCCTGGATCTCGGCGCCGAGCGCCTCGCGCGTCTTGGAGAGGTTCGTGCGCAGGCGCTTGAAGAAGCGCCGCTTGCGCTCGGGCGACTCCTCACCGGCCGCGACGTCGCCGTCGGGCTTGACGGCGACGACGTCGGAGATGAAGAGATCGGTCCATTCGCGTGCCATGGCGATGGGCGACGATAGCTACGCCGGGCTGCTCGCCGAGCGCAGGAGCGCGCCGAGGCAGTCGGCGAACTCGCGGATCGTGTCGGCGGCGATCGAGTCCAGCGTGCCCTCCCCGACGAGCGCGGCGACGCCGCTGACGTCGACCGCCGAGTGGACGGCGGCGTCGGTGCCCGCACCGGCCTCGGTCAGCACGATCGTGATCGTCGCCTCGGCGAGGCGGTCGCCGTTGGCGTACGCCGTCGAGACGCTGAGCACCTCGCGGTGGCCGGCGTCGTCGCGCTCGGAGACCGTGATCGTCCCCTCGCTCGTGACGTCCAGCGGGCCGGCCGAGACGTTGATCTCGACGCGCACCGCGCGCGGGCCGACGGTTGCCGTCACCCGGGCGTTGGGAATGCACGGCGCGACGCGCTCGAGGTCGGTGACCGCCGCCCAGACCTCGTCGATCGGCGCCGCCACGGAGAACCCGTGGTCGAACTCCGCGCTCACGCGGCGCCGGCCGCGGCGGGCGCGTCCTCGCGCGGGAGCCGCCGCGAGATGACCTTCGACACGCCGTCATCGCCCATCGAGACGCCGTAGAGCGTGTCGGCGGCCTCCATCGTGCGCTTCTGGTGCGTCACGACGATGAACTGCGCGCGATCGGCGTAGCGGCGCAGGAGCTCGAGGAAGCGGGTGATGTTCGGGTCGTCGAGCGCGGCCTCGACCTCGTCGAGGATGTAGAACGGGCACGGCTTGGCGAGGAAGACCGAGAAGAGGAACGCGATCGCGGTCATCGACTTCTCGCCGCCGGACAGCAGGCTCAGGCGCTTCATCGACTTGCCGGCGGGCGTGATCTCGATCTCGACGCCGAGCATGTCCTCCTGCTCGCCGGCCGCGAGCTCGGCCTCGGCCGCGGCGTCGGCGGCGTCCTCGCCGGAGCCCGCCTCGCCGCCGGCGCCGTCAGCCGCGACCGGAGCGCCCGCGAAGCCCGTGATCCCCTGCTCCTCCGAGACGAGCCGCAGCCGCCCGCGGCCACCGGGGAAGAGCTGGCCGGCGAGCTCCTCGAAGTTGCGCGCCGCCGCCTCGAAGGTCTCCTCGAACGTCTCGTGGATCTGGCGGTCGGTGTCGCGGATGAGCGCGCGCAGCTCGCGCAGCGCGGTCTCGAGGTCGGTGCGGTGACCCTCGAGCTCGGTGACGTGCGCGAGCGCCTCGTCGTACTCGTCCTTGGCGAGCGGGTTGACGGGGCCGAGCTGCTCGCGACGGCGCGCGACGCGCTCGATGCGCGTGCGCAGCGCCTCGGCCTCCTCCGGATCCAGCGGCTCGGCGGCGCGGTCGGCGGGCAGGCCGAGGCGCCCGGCGAGCAGGACGAGCTCGTGGTCTGCGTCGCAGGCGTGGTCGCGGGACTGCTGGGCGCGAACCTCGGCGGCCGTCACGAGGTCGCCGCGGTCGCGCAGCCGGCGCTGGATCTCGGCCTCCTCGGTCGCGCACGCCCGCAGCTGTGCCGCGAGATCCTCCCCGGCCGCGCGCCCGGCGAGCAGCTCGGCATCCAGCGCCGCCACGCGCTCGGCGATCGCCGTCGCGGCGACCTGCAGCGCCTCCGCCAGTCGCGCGGCGCGCGGCGCGAGCGCCCGCTCGGCCTCGAGGCGGCGGTGCAGGCGCTCGATCCGCGCCACCCGCTCGGCGCGCTCGCGCGCGGCCCGCTCGGCGGCCCGCCGCTCGGCGGCGAGCTCGCCGTCGAGCTGGGCGCGGCGCACGGCGCCGGCGCCCTCCAGCGGCGCGGCGCGGCGCTGCTCGATGCGCCAGGCGGCACGGCGCGCCTCCTCCTCGGCGACCGCGAGCCCGTGGTTGAGCTCGCGCAGCGCGCGCTCGGCCTGCTCGCGGGTCGCGTCGGCCGCGGCGACCTCCTGCTCGACGGCCTCGCAGGCGTTGCGCGCGGCGTGCTCGGCCCGCGACGGCCACGTCGCTGGCGGCAAGGAGCTCCTCGCGGCGGTTGCGCTCCGCGAGCACGCGCTCCTCGCCGCCCTCCGGCGCCTGGCGCAGCTCGCGCCGGCGGCCGTGCCAGAGGCGCCCGTCGCGCGTCACCGCGACGTCGGCGAAGCCCGCGGGCAGCTGCTCGAGCGCCTCGACGACCCAGGCGTCCCACAGCAGCCGCCGCGCGACGGCCAGCGTGTGCACGTCGCCGTCGACGAGGTCGGCGAGATGGCGCGCGCCGGGGGCGGGCGGCCGCGGGGACACGGCAGGACCCGGGGCGAGGTCGCCGGTGATGAGCAGCCGGCCGCCATCGCTCCCGGCGGCGTCGAGCAGCGAGGCGGCCTCCTTGACGCGCTCGACGAGCCCGGCGCGCAGGAGGTTGCCGAGCGCGGCGGCGACCGCGCGCTCGTAGCCCGGCGTGACCTCGAGGGCGTCGGCGAGCGTCCGCGCGGCCTCGCCGCCCTTGGATGCCGCGCCGGCGCGGGTGCGCAGGAACTGGTTGCAGGCGGCGAGCTCGGCTCCGACGCGCGCGGCCTCGCGGCGCGCGGCGTCCAGCGCGCGGTCGCGCTCGCGGCGGCGCTCGCGGGCCTGCTCGGCGACCGCCGCGGCCTCGTCGGCGGCGGCCCGGTGCTCGGCGACGCGGGCGCGCTGCTCCTCGACGCCCGCGGCTGCCGCCTCGCGCGCGGCGTCAAGGCCGGCGAGCTCGAGCTCGAGGTCGGCGGCATGGCCGGCGGCGAGCGCCTCGAGCTCGGCCTCGAGCGCGGCGATCCGCTCGCGGCCCTGCTCGTCGGGCGAGCGCTCGTCGTCGGGCCGGCGCTCGAGCGTCTCGAGCGCCCGCAGCTCGCCGGCGCGCCGCTCCGCGCGCTCGGCGAGGTCCTCGGCCGTCGAGCGCGTGCGCTCGAGGCGCAGCTCGACGCGCTCGCCGGCCGAGCGCGCCGCGTAGACGCGCTGGGCGAAGGCCTCGCGCTGCTCGGTGCGCGCCGCCATCGCCTGTTCGACCTCGCCGCGGCGGGTGGCGACGTCGGCGAGCTGGGCCTGCGCCTCCTCGCGCGCGGCGCGCGCCTCGGACGCAGCGCGCTCGGCCTCGGCGAGCTCGGCGCAGCGGCGGCGCGCGAGGTCGCGCACGAGCTCCCAGCGGGCCTCGAGCGTCTGGCGCTCGAGACGGGCATGCAGGTCGGCGGCCTCGGCCTGGCGCTTGAGCGGGCGCAGGCGCGAGCGGGCCTCGCGCTCGACGTCGAGCGCGCGATCGAGGTTGTCCTGCGTGCGCTCGAGCTTCAGCTGCGCGCGGCGCCGGCGCTTGCGGTGCTTGCCGAGGCCGGCGGCCTCCTCGATGAGCAGGCGGCGGTCGCGCGGCTTGGACGTCACGATCGTCTCGACCCGGCCCTGCGAGACGACGGAGTGCATCTCCTTGCCCAGGCCGGTGTCGGAGAGGATCTCCAGGACGTCGACGAGCCGGCAGCGGGCGCCGTTGAGGCGGTACTCGCCCTCGCCCGAGCGGTCGAGGCGGCGGACGATCGAGATCTCCCCCATCGGGACGTCGACGGCACCGTCCGCGTTGTCGATGACGAGCTCGACCTCCGCCGACGAGCGGGCCTGCACGCCGCGGCCGCCGCCGAAGATGACGTCGCGCATCGACTGGCCGCGGACCGCCAGCGGGGACTGCTCGCCCATCGCCCACAGCACGGCGTCGGTGACGTTGGACTTGCCCGAGCCGTTGGGCCCGACGACGACCGACACGCCGGGGCCGAACTCGAGCTTCGTGCGATCGGGGAAGGACTTGAAGCCCTTGAGCGTCAGCGAGCGCAGGTGCACGCGATCACGCCTCCTCCTCCCGTTGGAGGGCAGGGGCGCGTCGGGGTGCAGCGCCTCCAGCGCGATCCGCGCGGCCTCCTGCTCGGCGTGCTTCTTCGAGCGCCCGGCGCCGCGGCCGACGGGCGCCCCGCCGACCGTCGCGACGACCTCGAAGGTCCGGTCGTGCGGCGGGCCGTCCTCCGCGGCGATCGTGTACTCGACGGTCTCCGCGCGCCGCGCGAGGCGCTCCTGCAGCGTCGACTTGAAGTCGACCGGGTTGCTCAGCGCGTTGCTGGATCTCGGGCTGGAAGGCCTCGACGACCGCCTCCGCCGCCCGCTCGTAGCCGCAGTGCAGGTAGCAGGCCCCGATGACCGCCTCGATGACCGACGCCAGGACGCGCTCGGTCTCGACGAGCGTCTCGGCGCTCTGACCGACCCCGCTCGGCGCCGTCGCGCGCAGCCGGTCGGGCACGCCGAGGCGCTCGGCGACCGCCCGGCAGGAGACGCCCGAGACGCTCTGCGCGCGGATCTTCGTCAGCCGCCCGGCGCCGAAGCGCTCGGCCTCCAGGCGCGGGTAGAGGTGCGCGGTCACCGCGAGCCCGAGCACCGAGTCGCCGAGGAACGCCAGCCGCGAGTAGGAGTCGCTGCGGCGCTCCGTCCACGACGCGTGCGTGAACACCTGCCGGTAGAGATGTTCCGGCAGCTCTTCGAGGAGGGCGGTGAGGAGCTTCAGGGCTCAGCTCGTCAGTCGGGGGTCGCGGCATGTGCAAGGACGAAGTCGACGGCCTGACCGACAGTAGCGATGCGTGCCGCCTCCTCGTCGGTCATCTTCACGCCGTAGGAGTCCTCGAGCTCCTGCACGAGCGTGTAGAGATCGAGCGAGTCGGCCTCCAGGTCGGACCGGAAGTTCGTGCTGTCGTCGATCCGGGCGGGGTCGATCTCGAGCTCGTCGACGAGATGCGCCTGGACCATGGCGAAGACCTCTTCTCTCGTCATGACGCCGACACGGTAGACCCGCTGTCGGACATCGCCGCCCCCGGCTTGCGCAGCGCGCCGGCGCGCTCGAGCGCCTCGTGCGTGCGCCCGACGATGTCGCCCGTGACGCCGCGCGCCGCCAGCAGGATCGCCTGCTCGAAGCCCCGCGCGGTGAAGCGGCCGTGGCCGACGACGCCGATCCGGCGCAGCCCGAGGAGGTACGCGCCGCCCGCGATCTCGGGAGAGATCTCGTCGCGGAACGCGCGCAGCGCCGGGCGCATGAGGACGCCGCCCGCCTTCGCCCGCCGGCTCGAGGTCGCCGTCTCGCGCAGCAGCGCGATCATCTTGTCCGAGACGCCCTCCATGACCTTCAGCGTCACGTTGCCGGTGAAGCCGTCGGTGACGACGACGTCGGCCTTGCCCTCGGTCAGCGCGTGGCCCTCGATGTTGCCGACGAAGCGCAGGCCCTCGGCGGCGCTCAGGCGGGCGTGGACCTCCTGGACGGTCGGCGTGCCGCGGGTCGGCTCCTCGCCGACCGACAGCAGCGCGACCCGCGGGCGCTGCACGCCGTGCACGACCTGCGCCAGCGCCGCGCCCATGAAGGCGAACTGGACGAGGTGCTCGGGGCGGACCTCGGTGTTCGCGCCGACGTCGACGAGCGTCACCGGCGCGCCCGGGACCGGCACCTGCGCGGCGAGCGCGGGCCGCAGGATGCCGCGGTCGCGCTTGATGTTGAAGAGCGCGGCGGCGAGCGCGGCGCCCGTCGCGCCGGCCGAGACGAGCGCGTCGGCGTCGCCGGCGGCGACCGCCTGGGCGGCGCGGACGATCGACGACTCGGGGTGCGATCGCGCGGCGGCGGCGGGGTTGGCGGTCTTCGCGATCGACTCGGGAGCGTCGATGACCTCGATGCCGGGACCGGCGGCGCCCATCTCCGCGGCCGGGCCGAAGAGCAGGACGCGCACGCCGTGCTGGGCCGCGAGGTTCGCTCCCGCCACGACCTCGGCGGGCCCGAGGTCGGCGCCGTTGGCGTCGACGGCGATGATCGGCACGCGCTGAGGAGCCTCCGGGGCCTGCCCGTTGGAACGGCTCACCCTCGCGATGATCCGGCGGGCCATCCGCCCGGGGACCGCCTAGTGGTCGTGGTCGTGGTCGTGCGCGTGCGGCGCGACGACCTCACGGCCCGCATAGGTCCCGCACACCGGGCAGACGCGGTGAGGCCGGCGCGGGCTGTGGCACTGCGGGCACGCGTTGTACGTCGGCGCCGCCATCTTGTGCTGGGCACGGCGCTTCGCGGTCCGGCTGTGCGACTGCTTCTGTTTCGGGACGGCCATGGCTGCGACAGGGTAGCGCAGCGAGACGCCGACCTCCGTCCGCGGAGGGGAAGGACTGCGCCGCTCGTGCTCGAAGATCGTGCGCATGAGCACGCTAGAGCTGGATCCGGCGCTCCTCGTGACCCTGCGCACGCTCGAGGAGCATGACGTCGAGTTCGTCCTCGTCGGCGACATCGCCGAGGCGATCTACAACGACGGCGGCTTCGTCTCCGGGGTCGCGATCGTCCCCGGCTCCTACTCGCGCAACGTCGACCGCCTCTGCGCGGCCCTGCTCTCGCTGGACGCCGAGCTCGGCATCGCCGGCAAGCCCGACGACCGGCCGCTGGACCTGCGCCGCGGCGCGGCAGACCTCCTCGCGCTCGCTCCATGCTCGTTCATGACGGCGCACGCCGACATCGACGTCGACTTCGAGCCGCACGGCACCCGCGGCTACCGCGACCTCTTCGACGACGCCGCGCGCATCCAGCTCGCACCGGGCGTCAACCCGCTCGTCGCCTCGGCCACGGACCTCGACCGCATCGGCCGCGGCAGCGCGCCGGAGCCGCCGCCGGCGCAGCCCCCCGCCGCCCTGCCGCCCGAGCCGGGCGACATCTGGGCGAGCACGCAGATCCGGGTCTAGGTGCTGCTCGGCGCGGTCGCGTCCTTGACGGTGTTGTCGCCCGCGGCGCTTGCGACCGGCATCTCTGAGGGTGTGAGTCCGGCTCGCTCGTGGCTCGCGCGGGGGGTGTGGTCTGAGCGAGACGCAGATGGTCTGAACTGGACCACACCCCCGGTTGCGCGGGGGTCTGGTCGAACGCCGCCATACGCGACGTTTTAGACCACACCCCTCCGGGCGCGCGCTTCGCCTCGCGGGAACGCGCCCGCGTGCAGGTCACCTTCCTCAGAGACGCCGTTCGCAAGCTCCGCGGGCGAACGCAGCCGCCCGAGTCACCACGACGGCGTCAGTCGAGCTTCAGCTCGGAGAGCTTCGCCCAGCGCGGGTCGGGCGCGCGCTCGTGCGCGTGATCGGGCGCCGCGGTATTGAGATCGACGCCGCAGATCGCGCAGAGGCCGGCGCACTCCTCGCGGCACAGCAGCTGCACGGGCAGGGCGAGCGCCAGGGCGTCGCGGGCCCAGGCGTGGACGTCGAGGACGTCGTCGTCGACGTACGGGCTCTGCAGCTCCTCGACGTCGCCGGGCTGATCGATCTCGCGCGCAGTCGACGGAGATCGCCGGCTCGGCGGGCTCCAGGCAGCGCATGCACGGGCCCGCGAGCGTCGCGTCGAAGCGCAGCCGCAGCGCGTGGCCGTTGTGCGTCGTGCGCGAGATGTCGAGCACGGCCTCGGCCACGTCCGGCGTGACGGCGTACGTCTCGCCGCCGAACCGCAGCGGGTCGAGGGCGACCTCGAGTGTCAGCCGGCGGCCTTCGCCCGAGGTGAGGCGCAGGCGACCGAGGTCGAGGCTGTCGGTTCGTGCGGCCATCCGGCGATCAAGGCTAGCTCGCGCGCTACGGGAGCTCGACGAGCTCGCGCTTGAGGACCTTGCCGGTCGCGTTGCGCGGCAGCTCGTCGAGGAACACGACCTCGCGCGGGACCTTGAAGCGGGCGAGGTTGGACTTCACGTGCGCCTTGATCTCGTCCTCGGAGACCTCCGCGCCCCTCGGAGAGCACGACGAACGCGCGCAGCCGCTGGCCGAAGCCCTCGTCGGGGACGCCGACCATCGCGACCTCCTCGACGCCGTCGAGGCAGGCGACGAGGTCCTCGACCTCGCGCGGGAAGACGTTCTCGCCGCCCGACACGATCATCTCGTCGTCGCGGCCGTCGATGAAGAGGCGGCCGCCCTCGTCGAAGTGCCCGACGTCGCCGGAGGACATGAGGCCGTCGATCGTCGCCTTGCCGCCGCCGCCGGTGTAGCCCTCGAACGCGACCTCCGACCCGACGAAGATGCGGCCGGTCTCGCCCGGCCCGACCTCCTTGTCGTCGGCGCCGTAGAGGCGCACGAGCGTCCCGCGCGGGGGGCGGCCCGCGGTGCCCGGCGCGGCGCGCAGGTCCGCGGGCGTCGCGACCGTCGCCCAGGCGACCTCGGTCGACCCGTAGAGGTTGTAGAGGTGGTCGCCGAAGGTGTCCATGATCCTCGTGGCGAGCTCGCCCGGCAGCGCCGAGCCGCTCGCGGCGATGACGCGCAGCGCGCCGGTGTCGTGGCGGCCGATGGCCTTCGGCCCGAGCTCGAGGATCCGCTGGAGCATCACCGGGACGACGACGAGCGCCGTGCAGCCGTACTCGTCGAGCGCGGCGAGGGTGTCCTCCGGATCGAAGCGCCGGCGCAGCACGAGGGTCGACGACAGGCCGATGCCGAGGATGAGGTGCAGCAGGCCCCAGGAATGAAACAGCGGCGCCGCGATGAGCGTCCGCTCGCGGCCGCGCAGCGGGATCTTCGCCAGGAGGCCCGCGATCGGGTCCAGCGAATCGGGCTGGCGGCGGTTGGCGCCCTTCGGCGTCCCGGTCGTCCCGCTCGTGAGGATGACGAGGCGGCCCTTGGCGGCGGGCGGGACGACGTCGGCCCGGTCACCGGACTCGATGAGCTCCTCGAGCGTCGGGATCCCCTCGGCGTTGCCGTCGGACCACGCGAGGAAGCGCCTGCGCCCCTCGGCCGCGCCCGCGACGAGGTCCGCGAACTCCTCGTCGTAGATGAGCGCGGCGGGGTTCTCGCGCTCGCAGACCTCGGCGAGCTGCGGGCCGGCGAAGGCCGTGTTGAGAAACAGCGCGTGCGCGCCGAGCTTCGAGCAGGCCACCATCGACTCGACGAAGCCGCGGTGGTTGCGGCACATGATCGCGACGCCGTCGCCCTCGTTGACGCCGGCATCGCTGAGCGCGTGGGCGAGCGCGTTGGTCCGCCGGTGGATCTCCTCGAACGTCAGCGAGCCGAGCTCGTCGATGATCGAGATCGAGTCGGGATGGCGGATCGCCGCGGCGGTGTAGCCGGCGGCCGGCCCCGCGCCCCATTTGTTGATGGCCATCAGGGCGCGGACGAGCTTGTCCGGGCGGGTGGGCCCGAACATCCGCGACTCGATGAGCGTGCGCGCGGTGAAGGCCTTCGTTGACAGGGTGTCGAGACGCATGGCGCGCAATCTATTACGGTGCCGGGTGCGGGGAGCGCACACGAAGCTGGGAGCAGTTGCATATGTCGGATGTGAGGGACCCGTGCGTGAGCCCCGCCCTTCCTGCATGACCACCCGGAAGTCGGAGTACCGCGCAGCCGCCGTCGGCCTCGCCGCACTGGCGTGCCTGGCGCCGCTCGCCGTCACCGCGGCGGGCGCCAGCGCCGCGACGTACCACGCCTACGTCTGCAAGGTGCCCTACGGCGCCGAACGCCGGCACGCCCGCGTCGACGGACGCCACCGATGTTCACGCACAACTCGGCGACCGGCTCGGCGACGCAGTCCTGCGCGACCGGCGGCCCGATGACCGCCTCGCTCGACGGGTCCGTGGCGCATGCGCACGCCGAGGGCGCCGCCGTGATCTACACGACGCCCGCCGGGCTGACGCTCTCGGGCTTCACGGCCTGGCGCCACGAGGCCGTCGCGGCCGGCGCCGGCAGCACCGTGCCGTTCACGAACGTCTCCTACACCGGGGTCCAGTCCGCCGAGGGCGGCACCTGCCAGCAGAACGGCGGCTGCTTCGGGCGCGGCGATCCGTCGTCGCCCTTCGCCGCGGCGAACGTCGTCGCCGCGCCGAACCTCAGCGGCGTGACCGAGATCCGCTTCGACGCCTTCTGCGGCGGCGCAGCCGGGCGGCACCTGCCCGGCGATCGGGCCGAACACGAAGACCGCCGTCATCAACGTCTTCGCCGCCGACATGCTCCTCAACGACGCGACGGCGCCGGCGGTGAGCGGGGTCGGCGGGCCGCTGCTGAGCGGCCAGCCGCTCACCGGCGTCCAGTCGGTGTCCTTCAAGGCCACCGACGCGGGCAGCGGCGTGCACAAGGCCTCGCTCGCCATCGACGGCACGGTCGTCGGCGAGAAGGTGCTCGACGACAACGGCGGCGCCTGCGCGGACCTCGGCGTCGCGCCCGACGGGCGGCCGTCGTTCGCCAACAGCCAGCCGTGCCTCTCCTCGCTGGACGGCGCGCTGCCGCTCAACACCGACCTCATCGCCCCCGGCACCCACGAGCTCGTCGTGCGCGTCGCCGACGCCGCCGGCAACGTGACGCAGGTCACGCGGGCGACGATCACGACCACCGGGCCACGGGCGCCGGGCACGAACAACGGGACGGGCGCCTCGCGCCTGGCGAAGCTCAGCGCGCGCTTCGGGACCAGGGGCTCGCGGACGCGGCGGCTCGCCTTCACGGCGCGGCCGACGATCACCGGGCGGCTCGTCGACGAGGCCGGCAACGCGATCACCGGCGCGACGATCGACGTCGTCGTGCGCGAGCGGCGCGCGGGCGCGGCCACCGTGCCGATCGCGAGCGCGACGACCGGCGCCGACGGCGCGTTCCGCGTCCAGCTGCCCAGCGGGCCGTCGCGGACGATCGCCGTGGGCTACGTCGCCTTCGCCGGCGACCTGAAGCCGGCCGCGAGCGCGGTGCTGCGCGCGAGCGTTCGGGCCTCGCTGTCGGCATCCATCTCCCCCCGCTCGCCGCGGCTCGGCCAGCCGCTGCGCCTCAGCGGGCGGCTGCGCCATCTGCCCCGCCGCGGCGTCGACGTCGCGATCCAGGCGCGCGACGGGCGCGTCTGGCGCACCGTCGACACCGTCAAGACGGGCGCCGGCGGCCGCTTCAGCTGGCCCTACCGCTTCCGCTCGCGCGCGGTTCGGCGGGCCGCACGTACGTCTTCCGGGCGCGGGTCAGCAGCGGGCTGTATCCCTTCGCGGCGGGCAACAGCCGTACGATCCGAGTCCGAGTGAGGAGGTGACCGTCATGACGCGCGAGCTCAGGATGCGGGACGCCGCGGTCGCCGACGTCGCTGGCCGCGGCGCTGCTCGCGATCCTCGCCGCGCAGGCGAGCGCCGCGACGTACCACTCCTACCTCTGCCGCGTGCCCTACGGCCCGAACGGCCGGCAAGCCCGCGCCGACGGACAACACCGCCTACACGCCACGCCGGCACGTTCGTCTCGGCGCCTCCAGAACTGCTCGACCGGCGGCGCCGATGACGGCCGCCATGGACGGCGACGACCCATCCGTTCGGCGACAGCGCGATGGTGACGTTCACGCCGCCGACCGGCCTGACGGTCTCCGCGTTCAAGGTCTGGCGGCACGTGGCGGTCGGTCCGACGGAGCCGTTCGGTGCGCCGGTCACGAACCTCGCGTACACCGGCAGCGAGTCCGTCGAGGGGCTCTGCGCACAGAGCCTGGGCTGCACCGCCCGCGGCAACCCCGGCGTCCCGCTCGCCGCGGCCAACGAGGTGACGGTCGGCTCGCTCAGCGGCGTGACCCAGGTCAAGTGGGACGCCGCCTGCGGTGGGGCCCCGGCGGAACCTGCCCGGCCAGCGGCGCCAACACGCAGTCCGCGATCTACAACGTCTTCGCCGCCGACATGCTGCTCAACGACCCGGCGCCGCCCGCCGTGACGGGGCTCGCGGGCCGCTCGTGGCCGGCGGCACGCTCACCGGCGCGCAGTCGGTGACGTTCAACGCCACCGATGCCGGCAGCGGCGTGAGCAGGGGCATCGTGCTCGTCGACGGCGCGGTCGTCTCCGAGACGCCGCTGGACGCGAGCGCGGCCTGCAAGGACCTCGGCGTCGCACCCGACAACAGGCCGTCGTACGTCAACACGCAGCCCTGCCCGTCCGCGGTCGAGCGGACTGCTGACGCTCGACACCGACGCGCTCACCCCCGGTGCCCACAACCTCACGATCGCCATCACCGACGCCGCGGGCAACCAGACCGTCGCGAGCACCGACGACGATCACCGTCGCCGGCAGCGTCCCGGCGGGACAGCCAACGGCGCGGGCGCATCGCGGGCCGCGCGGCTGGAGTCGCGCTTGGACCGGCAGGCGCCCGCGGACCCGCCGGATGGGCTTTCGCACGACGGCCGACCATCACCGGGCGCCTGCTCAACGAGGGCGGGGCGCCGATCACCGGCGCCGCGGTCGACGTCCTCGCTCGCGAGCGAGCGCCGCGCGACCACGAGCGCCGGATCGCGCACAGCGCTGACGGGGGCCGACGGCGCGTTTCGCATCCAGCTGCCGAGCGGGCCGTCGCGGACGATCACCGTGCAGATACACGGCCTTCAGCGGCGACGCGGCGCCGGCCGCGCGGGTGACCCTGCGCGCGCTCGTCCGGGCGTCGCTGACCGCGTCGGCCAGCACGCGTAGCCCGCGCCTCGGGCGCCTGTTCCGCGTCCGCGGGCGTCTGCGAAACCTGCCGATCCGCGGCGTCGACGTCGCCATCCAGGCGCGTGACGGCCGCGTCTGGCGTACCGTCGACACCGTGAAGACAGGCTCCGACGGCCGCTACAGCTGGCCCTATCGCTTCCGGTCCGGCAGACTCGGCCGGCCGCGCCTACTTCTTCCGGGCGCAGGGTGGACAGCTCGAGCTATCCGTTCGAGGCCGGTGCAAGCCGCGTCGATCCGGGTACGGGTGCGACCGTGACGGGTCGCCTGAACAGGAGAGGACCTCACATGCGGACGATCGTCATCGCGACCGTGCTGACCGGCGCGCTGCTGGGCGGTCGTCGCCACGCAGGCGAGCGCGGCGACCTACCACGCGTTCCTCTGCAAGGTTCCCTACGGCCCGACGGCCGGCTCGCCGGCCCCGACGGACAACACGACCTACAACGTCCAGGGCCCCGGCTCGAGCGCCGCGCAGGGCTGCGCGCACGACCTCCCGATGACGGCCGCGATGGGCGGGATGGTGTCGCACCCGTACAACGACGGCGCGAACGTCACGTTCACGACTCCCGCCGGGACGACGATCTCGGGCTTCCGGCTCTGGCGCAACGCGATCGTCGGAGCGGTGAACAACACCGGCGCCCCGCAGACCGACATCCGCTACACCGGCGCCGTGCTGGACCAGTGCTTCCAGCCCGGCTGCACCACGCGCGGCACCTTCACGCCGCCGTTCGCCGCCGGCAACGAGGTCGCGGTCCCCGGGCCGCTCGCCGGCGTGACGGCGGTGCGCTGGACCGCGAACTGCGGCGGTGCCCCGGGCGCGACGTGCGGGGCCACCGGCCAGAACGCCTCGGCGATCATCAACGTCATGTCCGCCGACATGATCCTCGACGACCCGACCCCGCCGACGGTCTCCGGCATCGGCGGGCCGCTCGTCGCGGGCGGCACGCTGACGGGCGCGCAGTCGGTGACGTTCAACGCGGCCGACGCCGCCAGCGGCGTCAGCCGGGCGACGCTCGTCGTCGACGGCGCCGTCGCGGGCGAGTCAGACCTCGACACGAGCGCTGCCTGCAAGGACCTCAACGCGGCGGCCGACAACCGGCCGTCGTACGTCAACACCCAGCCCTGCGCGCCCTCGACGAGCGGCCTGCTGTCGCTCGACACCGACGCGCTGACTCCGGGCGCCCACGCGATCTCGCTGCGCGTCGCCGACGCGGCCGGCAACGAGACCGTCGCGGGAGCCGCCGCGATCACCGTCCGCGGGACGATCCCGGCCGGCACCCCGAACGGGGCGGGCGCCTCGCGCGGCGCGCGGCTTGCGGCGGTGTGGACGGGCAGGCGAGCCGCGCACGCGGCGGCTGAGCTTCACCGGCCGCCCGACGATCAGGGGCCGCCTCGTCAACGAGGGCGGCTCGCCGATCTCCGGCGCGGCGGTCGACATCCTCGCCCGCCAGCGCCAGGCCGGCGCGACGACGAGCGGGATCGGCACCGCGACGACCGGCGCCGACGGGACCTTCCGCACGACGCTCCCGAGCGGTCCGTCGCGGAACATCACCGTGCGCTACACGGCCTTCAGCGGCGACGCGACGCCCGCGGCGAGCGTCACGCTGCGCGCGCTCGTGCGCGCCTCGCTGACCGCCTCGGTCAGCCCGCGGGCGCCGCGCATCGGGCGCCTGCTGCGCGTCCGCGGGCGGCTGCGCCACCTGCCGCGCCGCGGCGTCGACGTCGCGATCCAGGCACGCGACGGGCGGACGTGGCGCACCGTCGACACCGTGAAGACCGGCGCCGGCGGGCGCTACAGCTGGCCCTACCGCTTCCGCCAGGCGGGCTCGGCCGGCCGCAGGTACTTCTTCCGCGCGCGGGTCGACAGCTCGATCTATCCGTTCTCCGCGGGCAACAGCCGGGTCATCAGCGTCCGCGTGCGGCGATGACGCGGCGGCGCATGGGCGGCGCGCTCGCGGCGGTCCTCTGCGCCGCCGGGTTCGCGGTCTGCGCGGCGCCGGCGAGCGCGGCGAGCTACCACGTCTACGCCTGCAGGATCCCGGTCGGGCCCAACGCCGGCGCGCCCGCACCGGCGAGCGAGCCGGAGGTGCTGTTGCAGAGCAACTCGCCCACGGCGACGACGTCGTCGACGTGCGGCACGCGGGGCGGCGCGCTGACCGCCGCGCTGCGCGGCGACGTCGCGCATGCGCGCGACTTCGCGTCGATCATCTTCACCGCGCCCACCGAGCTGGGGATCGCCGCCTTGACCGTCTGGCGAGACGTGCGCGTGCAGGCGGGCGTCGCGGACGCGGTCCCGCGCTACGACTCGGCGGTCGAGTCCGGCTGTGACCTCCCCTGCGTGAAGGGCGACGCGTCGTCGCCGCTCGCGCCGGTCAACCGCGTCGGCGCGACGTTCCCCGCACCGCAGAGCGGCGCCACGATCACCGTCAGCTGCAACACCACCATGGGCATGTGCCCGGCCACCGCCGACACGCTGCCGCAGGCGCTCGTCCGCATCTGGGCGGCCGACGTGCTCGTCGCCGACAACGTGGCCCCGACCGCGACCAACGTCCGCGGCCCGCTGCTCACGGGCGGGACCGTGAGCGGGCCGCAGCAGGTCTTCTTCGACCTCTCCGACGCCGGCAGTGGCGTCGGCCGTGGCGAAGATCGTCGTCGACGACAGCCTCGTCGTCGACCCGTCATGGACAGCAACGGTGGCTCATGCGCGGACCTCGGCATCGGCGCCGAGGCCCGTCCCGCCTATCTCCTCATGCGGCCCTGCAAGAGCCAGCCCAACGGCGTGCTCACGCTGAACACCGATGCGCTGACGCCCGGAGCCCACGCGATCGAGGTCCGGGTGCTCGACGCGGCCGGCAACGAGACGACGGTCGTGGCCCGGTCGATCAACGTCGTCGGGACGACCGCGGCGGGTTTGCCGGGGGCGGTCGGCGCGCCGAACGGGACCGCCGCGTCGCGCGCCGCGAAGCCCACCAGCCGGTGTGAGCGGCCAGCGCGGGACCGTGCGCCGCGCCTCGAGCTTCACGGACCAGGACCGACGCTCACCGGAACGCTCGACGAACGAAACGGGCGGATCGCCGATCGCCTCGGCGAATCGGTCGAGGTCCTCGCCCGCCAGCGTCGGCTCGGGCGCGGCGAGCGACCGGCATCGCGACGGCGACGACACGGCGCCGACGGGACGGTTCACGCACGAAGCTGCCGAGCGGTCCGTCGCGGAACGATCACCGTGCGGTACATCGGCGTTCAGTCGGCGACGACGACGCCTGCAGCGACCGCTCGAGATGCGCACCGCTCGTGCGCGTGTCGCTGACCGTCTCGGTCGTGCAGCGCTCGCCGCGGATCGGGCGCGCGGCTACGCATCCGCGGGCGGCTGCGCCACCTCCCGCGCAGCGGCGTCGTCGTCGCGATCCAGGCGCGCGACGGCCGCACGTGGCGCACCGGTCGACACCGTCGAGACCGACGACGCGGCCGCTACTCGCTGGCCGTACCGCTTCGCCGCGCGGGTCGGCCGGGCGCACGTTTCTTCCGGGAGCGGGTAAAGAGCTAGAACTATCCGTTCGAGCCGCGGGACGAGCCGGGTCGTCCCGGTCCGCGTACGCCGCTAAAGCTGTAGATCGAAGGAGCGTTGTTCTGTATGGGATTACTCGGAGGCTAAGAGATGAGAAGATTGAAAATTGATGAAGGAGAAATGGGAGTGATAATGGATAAGAACGATAAGAAGTGTAGATAGAAGTGTGTAGATGGATAGAAGGGTGATAGAGGAGGGGTGAAAGATGGAGGAGGAAGAAGAGGAGGCCGGCGTCAGCGAGAGTAGCTGCTGCGGAGAGAGTGCGTCGTGATCGACAGGGCGATCACGAGATAGTTGATAGATCGACGCAGCGAAAGAGATCGCGACCGAGACGCCGCCCGAGCAGAGGAAGCGATCCTCGCGAAGCGAGAGCTGAGCTGCACGGCAGCGCAGATCGCCGAGGCGCTCGGGAGGCGCACTCGACGGTCGAGGACGTCGTCGAGCGTAACGGAAAAGGAAGATTAAGAAGATAGGAAGATGAAGAGAGAGAGAAACGCTCTGAGCGCCCGATGAGCGCCGAGCTGGTGCACATCGACGTCAAGAAGCTCGGCCGCATCAGAGGCGTCGGCACGGCGTGACCGGCTCACGCGCCAAGGCAAGGCGCATGCACGGCGCCGGCTGGGAGTCGTGCACGTCGCGTCGATGACGCACCCGACTGGCCTACGTCGAAGTGCTCGACGACGAACGCAGCGATCGGCAATCGCGTTCTTGCAGCGCGCAGTCGCGTGGCTGGCTGAGCACGGTGTGATCGTCGTGCGCGAGATGACCGAGAACGGCGCTGCGTACCGCTCGCACGCACACGCCGCCGCGTGCAGGCGGCTCGGGCTCAGACACCTCTTCACGGCGCTCTACCGGCTTCGCACCAACGGCAAAGCAGAGCGCTTCATCCGCACCCTGACCGACGGCTGGGCCTACGGCGGCGTCGACGCCACGAACGCTGGGCGACGCGCGCGTCTACAGGCCTGGCTGACCTACTACAACTGCCACCGCCCGCACCGGGCGCTCGGCGTACGTCTCCACTAGCGCTCGTCAGGGCAGCCGCAGGCCCGGCGGCAGGTCGCCGCGGTCGATGAGCCCGTGGATGTCGGCGGCGCGGCGCGGGTTGAGATAGACGTGGCGCTGGCCGACGCTCGGCTTCTCGCTCAGCAGGCCGGCGTCGATGAGCGCCTCGCCGACCTCGTCGGCGAGCGCGCGCTCGTTGCCGGCGAAGCCGCGCGAGAGATGGCGCATGTCGGTGTGGTAGCCGCCCCACTTCCCCATGCCGTTGAGGCGCTGGAGGATCCGCCGCGCGATCCGCCGTGCCGGCTGGGGATCGTCGTGCGGCCGCGCGGCCCCCGCGGCGGCGGGCGCGAGCAGGGCGAGCACCGCGTCCTCGTGCTCGGACATCGAGTCGGCGTCGGCCGGACGGCCGCCGAGCCGCGCGACGGCCTCGGCGGTGTGCAGCGCCTCGGCGATCGGCGCGCGCCAGTCGCCGGCGTCGGCGACGACGTGCCCGGGCAGCGCGAGCGCCCGCGCCCGGAGCCGCGCGACCGGCGCGACGTGCTCGTCGAACGCCACGGCGGTGAGCTCGGCGTCCTCCTGCTCGGCGGTCGGCAGCCGCAGCGCGAGATGGTCGTCGAGGGCGCCGGCCTGGAGCACGAGCTCGGCGGCGTCGCGCGGCGCCGGCAGCTGCGCGATCTCGGCGAGCGCGCCGATCGCGGCGGCGACGCTCAGCCAGGAGCGCTCCGGCGCGGCGGCGGCATCGGCGCGGACGGCGACGGGCACCGGCAGCACGGCGACGAGCGCGTCGGGCAGCGCGGCGAAGGCGACGGTCACCGGCTCCTCGCGGCCCGAGCGCGCGAGCGCGAGCTCGTCCTCGGAGCGGCGCCAGCTCGTCGCGCAGCAGGGCGCGCAGCCGGGCACCGCGCTCGCGCGGCGCGTCGACGCCGCCGGCTTCCTCGAGCGCGTTCGCGAGCAGGCTCACGTCATCGAGTATCTAGGGTGGCGCGCAGATGTCCGACTGGTTCACCCACTTCGGCTATGCGGAGGTCGCCGACGACCTGCTCATCGGCGCCTACCCGCAGGACTCCGAGGACGTCGCCGCCCTGCGGGAGTCGGGCGTCACGCGGGTGCTGAACCTCGTCCAGGACATCGAGTACGACCCCGGCGGCCGCGACGCCTGCGTCACGGCGCTGGCGGATGCCGGCATCGAGGAGCACCGGATCGAGGTCGTCGACTTCGGCAACCTCCTGCCCGGCCACATCGAGATGGCGACGCGCATCGCCCTCGGCTGGCTCGGCGAGGGCGAGCGCGTCTACGTCCACTGCCGCGCCGGCATGCAGCGCTCGGCGACGGTCGCGGCGGCGATCGTCATGCTGCGCGACGAGCTCGAGGCGCCGGCCGCGCTCGAGCACATCCGCGCCCGCAAGCCGAGCGCGAACCCGCTGTCGCACCAGCGCAAGGACCTCCTGCGCTGGTGGGACAAGCGCGGGGCCTGACGCACGCCCGCGTGCGTTCCGTCAGATGCGGTCCGTAGCGTGCGACGTCATTCCCATGGAAGCTGCCACTCCCCTGCCCCTCGCCCGGGTCCACGTCGTCAACGGCCGCCTCGCGATCGACTGGCTGACGATCGCCGACGAGGTCGCCGTCCGGCTCGCCTCCGAGCGCGACGACCCCGCGCGCTTCGTCGTCGAGGCGGTCGAGATCGGCGCGCGGATCCTCGACCGCGAGCAGACCGGCGCCAACGCGGAGTTCGTCCGCGCGGAGTTCGAGAAGACCGCCCGCGCGCTGGACGGCGAGTTCGTCGAGCGCGCCCGCAAGGTCGCCGAGCGCCTCGACGCGAAGGTCGACGAGGTCTTCGGTCCCGAGCACGGGCACGTGACGAAGGCGCTCGCGCGCCACTTCGGCGACGAGTCGTCGGTCGCCGTCCAGCACCGCGTGAAGGCCGTGCTCGACGAGGTGCGCGGCCAGCTGCGCGAGGACCTGCGCAAGCAGTTCTCCGCCGACGCGGACTCCAACCCGCTGGCCGTCTTCCAGCGCACGCACCTCGCGGCGGCGCACCAGATCGCCGGCCGCCAGGCCGAGCAGCTGACGGCGATGACCGACAAGCTCGAGGCGCTGAAGCTCGAGATCGCCGAGCTGCGCTCCGAGAAGGACAAGCTCGCCGAGATCTCGGCGGTCGCAGGAGAAGGGCACGGCGAAGGGCCGCACCTACGAGGAGGCCGTCGCCGAGGCGCTCGAGGCGATCGCCGTCGCGCGCGGTGACGACTGCGACGCCGTCGGGGACGTGCGCGGCGAGGGTGGGCGCAAGGGCGACGTCGTCGTCGCGATCGACGCCTGCGCCGGACCGCCGCGCGGCAAGATCGTCTTCGAGGCCAAGGACCGCAAGCTCTCCAAGAACGAGGCGCTCGCCGAGCTCGACGGGGCGATGGAGACGCGGGGCGCCGACTACGCCGTGCTCGTCGTGCCGGGCGAGGCGCGGCTGCCCGCGCGCACGCACCCGCTGCGCGAGTTCAACGGCGACAAGCTCTTCGTGACCTACGACCCCGACGAGGGCTCGACGCTCGCCCTCGAGGTCGGCTACGGCCTGGCGCGCGCCCGCGTGCTCATGGCCCGGGCCGGCGACGAGGGGATCGACACCGGCGCGCTGCGCGCCGAGGTCGAGCGCGCGCAGGGCTCGATGGAGAACGTCCGGCGGATCAAGTCGCAGCTCACGAACGCGACGAACGGCGTCGACGTGGCGCGCGAGATCCTCGACGCGATGGCCGCCGACGTGCGCGGCCACCTCGCGACGATCGAGACGCTGCTCGCGGCGGCGGCCGACCGCGACGACGGCTAGAGGAGACCGGCCGTCGGGCGGGCGGCGACGGCCCGCCCGAGCCGCCGGTCAGGCAGGACGCGTCACTACCGGACCGAGATCCTCCCCTTGTGCGCTCCGTGGGCGCCCGCGGTCTCGCCCCTCGGGGGCGGGGTGCCGGGGATGAACGGGTAGTTCGGGGCCCACGTCGGCGGGCGGTCGAAGAGGCGGGTCGTGCCGTGTCCGACCGCTTCGGTGGGCATCGGTGCCTGCGCGGCTGCCGCGGCGGGTGCGGGTGCGGGTGCGGGTGCGGCCGCCGCGGCGGTGGGCGAATTGAAACGGGTTACTGGCATGGCTGCTCCCTGGACCGGCGTCGTCGGCTGATGTGCGTCGTGCGACGACGCGCTGATCCGCGAACGGTTCCTCCCTCCCGAGGCGGCCGCGTCGTCGGCGCGAAACTACCTTGGCGGGCCGCCGCGCGCAATCGCAAACGCGCCAAATTTGCTCGCCGCTGCGAGCGACGGACCGACCAGCACGTCGGCGAGGTGTTTGCACACGTCGAAGTTGCGCTCACGTGCGGAGATCGGCAGGCTCTCGACGCACCGTCCTGCACCGCGGCGGCACGTTCGTCATCGTGCTCGGCACAGAGCTCGTGCGCATCACCCCCACCGGCACGAGGACAGTGCTCGACGAGGGACCCGGCATCGCCGATCTCCGCGTGCGTCGAACCTACGCGGTCGCGAGAACGCACAACGACGGCCAGCCCGCGGACACGAACCTTGCTCGCAGCGGCACGAACCCGGCGGCCGCGAGCTCGTCGGTGGGATCGAGCGACCGCAACCCCGACCATCGCGGTAGCAGCTCGAGCATCGCGCGGGTAAGCGGTCGCGTGCTGTGGACCGTCACGGTGACGACGCGGCCGCCCGGCCGCAGCACGCGTGCGATCTCACGAAGGACCCGCTCCCGGTCGCCCGGATCGAGCAGATGCAGGAGATAGGACGCGGTGACGACGTCGAAGCGGTCGTCATCGAAGGCCAGGCGGCGGGCGTCGCCCGAGATCGCCCGCCACCGAGCCGGCAGCAGAACGTCGGCGCGGGCGAGCATCGACGCGGAGCGATCGATCCCCACGACCTCGGCCGGGCGAGCGTCGCGCCCGGCGAGCTCGCGCAGCAGCGCACCGGTGCCGGTCCCGACATCGAGCACGCGATCGTCGCGTCGCACGGTCGCCAGCCGGAGCGCCGCGGCGAGCGCGGGCCGCTCGAGCGCGAGTTGCCGATCGTAGGCTCTGGCCAGCAGCTCGATTCGGCAACGCTACGCGTCGCGCCTACTATCAGCGAGTGCCGCGCTATGACCTCGTCGTTCTCGGGGGTGGCGCCGCTGGACTCGTCGCCGCGCGGCTCTGCGCGAGCCTCGGCGGGCGGGTGGTTCTCGTCGAGGCGGCCGGCCAGCCGGGCGGCGATTGCCTCTTCAGCGGTTGCGTGCCATCCAAGAGCCTGATCGCCTCGGCCAAGCTGGCGCATTCGATGCGAACGGCCGACAGGCTCGGCCTGGATCCGGTGCAGCCGCAGGTCGACTTCGCGCGGGTGATGGAGCGGGTGCAGGTCGTGATCGGTCGCGCGGGCGCGCCGGACACCGCGGCAGCGCTTCGTGCCGACGGCGTCGAGGTCGTGCACGCGACGGGCCGCTTCGCGCGGCCCGGCATCGTGTGCGCGGGGGGCCGTGAGCTCGTCTACCGCGCCGCGCTGATCGCCACCGGGTCGTCGGCGACCGTCCCGCCGATCCCGGGCCTGGCCGACGCCGACGCGTTGACGAACGAGACGGTGTGGGACATCCGCGAGCTGCCGGCGCGGCTTGTCGTCTTGGGAGGCGGACCGGTCGGCGTCGAGCTGGCGCAGGCGTTCGCGCGGCTCGGCAGTCGCGTCGCGATCGTCGAGGCCGAGCCTGAATTGCTTCCGCGCGAGGATCCCGAGGCCGGCCGGTTCGTGGCGGCCACGCTCGAGGGCGAGGGGATCGCCGTGCATCGTGGCGCCCGCGCCGCGCGGGTCGAGTCCGGCGGCGACGGGTCGGGCGTGCTCGGTGGCCGGCACGGCGCGGATCGCGTTCGACCGGATCCTGGTCGCGCTCGGCCGCACCCCGCGCATCGAAGGGCTCGGGCTCCAGGATGTGGGGGTGGCGCTCACCGACACCGGCGCCGTGCGCGTCGATGACCGGATGCGCACGAGCGGCGACCGGATCTGGGCGGCCGGCGACGTGACCGGGCAGCTCTACCTCACGCACGTGGCCGCCTACCACGCGATCGCAGCGACGGCCAACGCGCTGTTTCACGCGCGGCAGCGCGTCGATCACGCGACGATCCCGTGGGTGACCTTCACCGATCCCGAGGTCGCGCGGGTCGGCCTGACGCAGGCCCAGGCGCGGGAGCGGCTGGGCAGGGAGCCGCTCGTGTTTCGCTACGACTACGGAGAGTCCGATCGCGCGCTGGCCGCGGCCGAGGCGCTGGGCTTCGTCAAGCTCGTCAGCGACCGGCGCGGACGGCTGCTCGGTGCGACGATCGTGGGCCCGGCCGCCGGCGAGAGCATCGCCGAGGTCGCACGGTTGGTCCGCGAGGGGAGGTCACTGGCCTCGCTGTCCCAGCAGGTTCATGCCTACCCGACGTTTGCGGAGGGCCCCGCCCGCGCCGCGGATGAGTGGTGGACGCACAAGGTCCTCGACCCGCCGGCCGTACGCCTGCTCAGACCGCTGCTCGCGCTGCTGCGAGCGATCGATCACCCGCGCTCGCGCCGTTAGCCCGGTCGTCGCGCGGCGATCAGCGCGTAACCCACGATCTCGTCGGCGATCGCCCGCTGGGTCATGCGGGCGAGCTCGACGCCGCGTCGAGCTCAGTCTAAACGGCGCGAGCACGGGCAGTGGAGGATCGCTCCGTGCGCAGGCGGGCTGCGACCCGTTCGGCCATCTTGGCCACTGCGCCGGGATGGGTCTCGCGCGCCTCGACCTGCAGGCCCGCGCCTGCCAGCAGCAGCTCGTAGCCTTCGAGCGAGAGCGCGTCGGCGACGCACGCGATGCGTGCTGCGGCGGTCCGCAGCGGCACGGGAAGGCCGCCCGGCCGCACGGTCACATCTGCGATCACGA
This sequence comes from uncultured Actinomycetes bacterium, assembly GCA_963830085.1. GTDB lineage: Bacteria > Actinomycetota > Thermoleophilia > Solirubrobacterales > Solirubrobacteraceae > CADCVQ01. The sequence continues at coordinate 61,244 of CAWHLF010000018.1, forward strand.
CGCATCCACCGGGACGCACGACGCGCGCCATCTCGCGGACGGCGCCCGGCTTGTCCTCGAAGAGGCACAGCGAGCACTCGCAGATGACGGCGTCCACGCTGGCGTCGGTCAGCGGGAGGCGGCGGGCATCGCCGGCCACGAAGCTGACCGTGCCGTCGAGGCGCTGCGGCCGCGGCCGCGGCGCCGGCCCGCGCGACCGCCTCGGCGCCGAGCTCCACGCCGACGACCTGCGGCGCCGAGCTCGTCCGCCAGCAGGAGCGCGGTCGTGCCGCCGCCGCTGGCGACATCGAGGACGCGACTCCCCCCGCTGATGTCAGCCAGCCGGGCGGCGCGCAACGTGAGCGTCCTCCCGCCCGGGTGCAGCTGATCGCCGAGCAGCCACCGCACGGCCGGCAGCTCGTACAGCTCGGCGCAGCAGCCGGCGAACTCGCCGTCCAGCAGCGACGCGAACGGATTGGCCGGCGCCGTCACGGCGAGGCGGTGCGCTGCGCGGCGAGGTCGGCGCGCACCTGCTCGCGGTAGCCGACCGAGTTGTAGGCGCAGAACGGGATCAGCCGCCCGTCGGGGACGATCTCCGACACGCAGCACTTCATGAGCTTGCGCACGTCGAGCGTCCACGGGTCCTGGAAGTCCTGCGTGACGATCATGAAGCCCTTGGCGGCGACCTCCTGAAGCTCAGCCGGCAGGCCGACGCCGCACGCCACGCACTCCAGTCGCTCGCCGGCGGCCTCGCTGCCCCCGGCCGCCGACGCCGAGAACAGCCCCTCGAGCGCGCGCGCGCACATCAACGTCGGGAACTGCCCGGTTCGTGACGTAGTCGAGGTAGTCCTCGACGTCCACCAGTCGCGGCAGCGGCACGAGGTCGTCGCCGTCATACAGGGCGTAGGTGGCCGAGCGGCATGTGGGCGAGCAGCAGGGCACCGCGATGAAGTCGTCCTCGCGAAACCATTCGGGCAGCTGCTCGCAGATGCCGCGGATCACGTCGACGTTCGTGAGCCGCTCCAGCGGATCGAAGTCGAGGTGGCGCCCGGAATGGGTCACGGGCTGAAAGAACACGCCGTTGACCGCTGGATGCTCGACGCCGAAGCGCACGATCGCCCCGAGCTCGTGCTCGTTGACGCCGCGCTCGATCGCCGCCGCGAGCGAGACGCTCACGCCGGCCGCGGCGCAGCGGTCCAGCGCCCGGCGCTTGTCGTCCTGCAGGCGCTTGCCACGGATCGCACGGTGCGTCGTGTCGTCGAAGCCGTCGAACTGGAGGTACACGTGGATGCCGAGCTCGGCGAGCGCGGGCGCGAACCGCGGGTCGCGTGCCAGCCGGATCCCGTTCGTGTTGAGCATCACGAGGCGGATCCCGCGCCGCTTGGCAGCCCCGAGCATCTCGAGGACCTGCGGGTGGATCGAGGGCTCTCCGCCCGAGATCTGCAGCGCCTCGGGCTCGCCCTCCGCGGCGACGAAGGCGTCGAGCATCGTCTCGACCTGCTCGAGCGTGAGCGAGAAGCCATCGGACTGGTGTCCCGTGCCCGAGTCCGCGAAGCAGACCGGGCAGTCGAGGTTGCAGTTCGTGTTGATCTCGATGATCCCCAGGCAGGAGTGCTGGCGATGCTCCGGGCAGATCCCGCAGTCATGCGGGCAGCCGTCCACGGTCTCGGTCTGCAGCTGCCGGGGATGGTCGCCGGGCTTGTTGTAGCGCTGGATCTCGAGATAGCGATCCGCATCGCCGTATACGAGCGCCTCGAACTCCCCATGCTCACCGCAGCGCTTGCGCAGGAACACGCGCCCCGCGCGGGCGTTGAGCTCCGCATCCACGCTGACCTTGCAGACGGGGCAGATCGAGCGCGTGAGCTCCAGCAGGACCTCCTCGCGCGTGGTTGGGTGGTGGCGGGTCATGGTTCGAGCAGGCGCGGATCCTCGCACGACGCCTGACTCGCTGTCGCGCTTGCTTAATGGCGACGTAAGAAGCGGGAGCGACGATAGCGGTGTGAGATCCGCCTCGGTGCTCCTGGTCGTCGGGTCGATGGCTGTCGCCGGCTGCGGCGGCGATGACGAGACGCCCGCTGCGGGAGCGCAGCAGCGCACCATCGCGACGAGCACGCAAGGGGCCGTCGACGTTGTGTCCCCGGACAAGGGCGACGATGCGCCCAAACCGACCGCCGCAAAACGCGACGGCACCAAGATCACCGTCGGCGAGTCGCAATTCGGCGAGATGCTCTTCAACTCCAAGAAGCAGGCGATCTACATCTTCGAGAAGGACCCGGCGGACACATCCGTCTGCTATGCGGACTGCGCGAAGGCGTGGCCACCGGTGTTCACCGACGGCGCGCCGGTTGCCGGCAAGGACGTCAACGCCTCACTGCTGGGCACGGTCAAGCGCCGCGACGGCCGGCTGCAAGCGACCTACGCCGGCAAGGCGCTGTACTACTACGCACACGAGAGCCCGGGCGAAGTCCGCTGCCACAACGTCAACCTCAACGGTGGCCTGTGGTGGGTCGTCGGACCGAACGGTAAACGGCGGGCGTAACCCGCCCGTCGCCACACCGGGTAGTTGTGGTAGGCCGGCTCCGACGAGCACCATCGGCAGATTGAGCTGAACGGTCCGGTGGATCGCGGCGATCACAGCGGCGAGTTCGACGGCGTTGAGGTACTGGCCCTCGTCGATCGCGAGGACGATTCCGGTCTGGCGATCACGGGCCTCTCTCCAGATCGTCGGACAGGTCGCCGGAATCGGCGGACCCTGCGATCGGATCAACCCCCAGGGCGATCGACGAGCCGTCGGGCAAGGTAAAGCGCAGGAACGCAGCACGCCGAGAGCTCAAGTGACAGCGCGAGAGCGCTTACCTGCGTTATCGAGTTCAAGAAGGATCTTGGGACAGCCGCAGGCCGCAAAAGGCGGTCCCGGCCAGGCCGATGCGCGACGATGATCGGCATGGGCCTCGAATTTCGTGCCGGCCGCTCCGACGAGTCGCCCGGGCGCGAACTGCTCGACGAGCTCATCGAGCACTTCAACGCCCAGTATCCCGGCCGCGCTGCCAGGCCCGGCTCCGTGACGGCGCCCGATGAGATGGTGGCCCCGCACGGCGTCTTCCTCGTCGGCTACGAGGATGAGCGCCCCGTCGCGATCGGCGGACTGCGTCCGTTGCAGGGCGACGTCTGCGAGATCAAGCGCATGTACGTCGCGCCCGCCGCGCGGTCGCGCGGCGTGGGCCGCGCGCTGCTCGGCGGCGCTCGAGGCAGCGGCGCGCGACCGCGGCTACGAGCGGGTGCGCCTCGACGCCGGCCCGCGCCAGGAGCACAGCAAGCGGTTGTTCGCGGACTGCGGCTACGTTGAGATCGGTCCATACAATGCCAACCACATCGCTGACTACTTCGCCGAGAAGACGCTCTGATGCGTGACGGCGACCCGACGCTGCCTCCGGCATGACGGCGCACGCCGCGAGCCGATCCAGCTCACCGTCATCGGCGGATTTCTCGGGGCGGGCAAGACGACGCTGCTCAACCGGCTGCTGCGCGATGCCGGCGACCGCCGCCTCGCGGTGCTCGTCAACGACTTCGGCGCGATCAACATCGACGCCGAGCTCGTGCAGTCGCGCGAGGGCGAGATCGTGAGCCTGAAGAACGGCTGCATCTGCTGCGGCGTCGCCGGCGACTTCATCGGCGAGCTCGCGCTGCTGCGCGACCGGCCGGACCCACCCGCGCACGTCGTCGTCGAGGCCAGCGGGGTCGCCGACCCCGGCCAGATCGTCGTGCTCGGCGACCTGCCGGGCTATCGCAAGGACGCGGCCGTCGTCGTCACCGACGCCGAGACCGTGCGCGCGCGCGCCGCCGACGCGGCGACCGGCTATCTCGTCAGGGCCCAGCTGCGCGCCGCCGACCTGCTGGTGCTCAACAAGACCGACCTCGTCGACGGCGAGCAGCTCGCGCAGACGCGCGCGTGGTTGCGCGAGATCACCGGGCCGTCGACGGCGATCGTCGAGGCGTCGTTCGGCCAGGTCCCGATCGACGTTGTGCTCGGGGCGCGGACGTTCGCCCGGCCGGAGCGCGAGCCGCACGATCACGAGACACGGCAGACCACCACCATCCGAGCTTCGAGACCTGGAGCTGGCAGGGCGAAGCGGCGATCCACGGCGCCGGCCTCGTCGAGGCGATCAAGGAGCTGCCCGCCGGCGTCGTGCGCGCGAAGGGGCTGCTGTACCTGCGTGAGGATCCCGCCAGCCGCTACGTGCTGCAGGTCGTCGGACGGCGCTTCAGCGTGCTGCCCGACCGTCCGTGGGGAGACGACGCGCCCGGATCGCAGCTCGTCGTCATCGGACTGCCCGGGTCCGTCGACGAGCGGTGGCTGGCGGCGAAGCTCGAGCGCTTGACGGCGCCGCAGCCATAGCCGTGCAAGCGCGCAGCGCGCGCTTCAGCCCGCGGCGTCCGCCGAGACGTTCAGCAGCGTGAGCGCGTCACAGCCGACGAAGGCGGCGCCGAGTGGCTTGCCGGCCTCCACGAGCCGGGCCCAGAACGCGTCGCCGCGATCCCGGCTGATCAGCGCGAGGTAGCGCCGCTGGCTCTCGCGCAGGATCGCCACGACGCCCGGGTCGCTGTCGTCCCTGCCGATCGCGCCGATCGCCAGCCCGCCCGGCAGGCCGACTGCCGCGAGCAGTCGCGAGGCCCGCGGACCGACGAGGCCGAGGATCGTGAGCGACGTGCCGATGTCGGTGTGCTGCAGCTCGGCGCGGTCCCGGCCACGGCCGATCGCGGGCCCGGAGGCGAGCGCCGCACGCGGCCCGACAAGCAGGATGCGGCGTGCGTCGAGACGCAGGAACCAGACGTTGCGCAGGCGCCGGGCACTGCCGATCGCCAGCGGCGGATCGCCCAGGCGGGCAACCAGCGCGCGATCGAGCAGCGCCCGATCTCCGCGCAGCTCGAGGACGCCATAGTCGGCGTGATCGACGAGCCCGACGCTCTTCAGGCATACCGCGATCTCGGCGGACACCGAGCCGTAGTGCGCCACGAAGGGCGACCCGTCGCGGGCGTGGAGGACGGCACCCGCCGCGATGCACGCGGTCGGCACCGGCATATCGGCCGACGGGAGCGAGCGACACTGAAGCGGCGGACGAGGTGGATCGGTCAGTCACGAGCGGAGGCCGATCATAGGTCTCGCGCGCCCGAGCGGCAAACAGGCCGGCGTCGAAGCGCCTCGAGCCTCCGGCAGGCGCCGGATCGGACAGGAGCAAGGCCCTCCGCGACAGGTCGCGAAGGGCCTTGACCTGCTCCGTTTGTCAGCCGACGCCGAGCTTCTCGGCGGCCATCCGCGTGCCCTCGACGCGGTTGGTGATCTTCTGGAAGGCGACCTCGCGGGCGTAGTCCGGCGAGCCGTGGTTGGGCTTCTCGTCGATCGAGAACGGCGAGAACCCACAGTCATCCGTCGAGCCCAGACGCTCCTTGGGAATGAAGTCAGCGGCCCGCACGAGCATGTCGCAGATCTCCTGCGCGCTCTCGGCCCGCGGCGACTGCGTCACCGTCACACCGATGTAGCACATCTGATCATCGCGGCTGTTCTGCCCGATCGACTCATAGATCGGGTCCTTGTCACGCTCAGACGCCAACTGGATGAGGAAGTAGCCGGCGTTGATCTTGAACATCTCCGGCAACAGGTTGTTGTACGGCACATCGGCGCAGTGCACGGAGTCGCGGTCGCCGCCCGGGCAGGTGTGGATCCCGATCTTCTGGCGCTCCTCATCGGAGAAGTTCTCCAGCACCCGGTTGTTGAGCTCGATGAAATGCGGCAACAACCCCGCGCCCGTCCACGGATTGCGCGGATCCTCACGCGTCGCCAACCGGCCCTCCGTGAAATCGATCGACACCCGCGCCGCACCGGCCTCAAACGCCTTGCGGATATCCGTCACGCACTCCTGCACGATGTCCTCCTCGAACTCCTCGCGCGAGTAGCCCTCGACCGGATCCTTCAGCGGATACAGCAACGCCAGCATCGACGGCGCGATGACCGCCTGCTTCATCGGCTTGGTCGCATACGGCAACGACTTCTTCAGCGTGTCCGCCGCATAGAAGTTGTACTTCAGCGGGCCACCGGTCAGCTTCGGCAACTGCCGGCCATGGCCATCGGCGAAGATCGCGAAGAACTGACCGCCCGGACCGAGATTCGCCGCCAACCCCGTCCCCGCCAACGTATCGGCGATCGGGTACGTCGCAAACGACGACCAACGCTGCTCACCATCAGAAATGATCGGCGAGCCCGTCGCCTCACCACGCTCGATCGAGTCCTTACAAGCCTCATCCTGCAACGCCTCCAAATCCTCCTTGGAGATCTTGCCCTCGTCGTACTCCGCATACGCCGCCTGCAACTTCGCCGGCCGCGGAAGCGAACCCACAGGCTCCGTCGGAATCCCCGTGTCGGTCCTCGGATCGTAATCGGTCATGCCAGTCTCCTCCTGCTGGTCGTGGCGTACCTGCTTGCGCCGGTGATGTGCTGCGGCTGGTCTCGGTCGGGTACCGGCGATCAGCGGCATTGTCGCTGTCAGCGACGCCGCCTGCGTTCTGGGCTCGCGGTCGTCGTTGCGAGACCCGGTCACCGCGCGCCCTCGTGCCGATGCACCGGGACGCCGCTTCAGGAGCCGGGCATCGATGATGTGGCCCGTGACATCGGGCGCCACGATCCCCGACGCGCATCTGCGAGCGAGGGCGCCCGATGCCGCCTGACTGGCTGCTGGCGGTGCTCGATGTTGGCGCGATCGCAGTCGTCGCGTACCTCGGCGGGCTGCTCATGCAGTCGCTGGGCCAGCCGCGGATCGCCGGGGAGATGGCCGCCGTCTTCGCGGCCGGGCTGCTGCTCGGGGGACAGATCGCCGACGTCGTGCCCGGCCAGGAGGCCGGCGGCAGGATCGCCGAGCTGTTTCCGGACACGGCGGTCGCGGTCGTCACGGTCGTCGGCGGGCTCGGCCTGATCCTCTACATGCTGCTCGTCGGGATCACGATCGACCCCGACGCGATGCGCGAACGCGCCGGCGCGATCGGGCTGCTGACGGTCTCGACGATCGGATCGATGGCGCTCCTCGCGGTCGTCGCCGGGCCGCTGCTCGTCGCTGCCGGCGGCTGGAAGCCGCCGGGCGTCAGCGACGCGGCGTTCATCATCGCCCTCGCCGCCGGACTCGCCGCCAACGGCGTGCCGGTCGTCGCGCGCATCCTCGAAGACCGGGCGATGGCGCGCAGCGCGCTCGGCGCGATCATCATCGCTGCCGCGACGTGCATCACGGGCCTGTCGTTGATCGGCGCCGCGGTCGCGATCGATGGCGGCGACGTGCCCGCCGGCGGCCGTGTGGCGCTCCGCGCCGGCGTCGGGCTGCTCGTTCTCGCGCTCGTGCTGGCGGTCCTGCGCTCGCGCCGCTTCGCTCTGGCCCCCGCGGTGGCAGTCGCGGGCGCCGTCGCGCTCGCGGTGCTGTCGGGCCTCGCGGGCGATGCACTGCTCTCGAGCCTGCTGATCGGGCCGCTCGCGATCGGCGTGGCCGTGCGCAGGGGCGGAGCGACGGCGCTGGCCGTCGAGCGCAGCCTCGGCCTCGTCGTGCGCCGCGTGATGCTGCCCGTGTTCCTCGGACTGGCCGCCCTGCACACCGACCTGCGCGAACTCGGCGCGGACGCGCTCGCGCCCGCGCTGGCGCTGCTGGGGATCGTGATCGCGATGAAGCTCGCCGTCGCCTACGCCGCGGCGCGTGCCGCGGGCTTCGCACGCGCGGACGCGCGCGCGATCGGCGCGCTGCTGCAGTGCGGCGGGATCATGACGATCGCGATCTCCCTGGACATGCTCGACGCGCGCGTCATCGACGCGCGCCTGCACGCGACGCTCACGCTGCTCGGGCTCGTGTCGACGCTCGCGGCCGGCCCGCTGCTGCCGCGCGCCGGGCGGCGTACAGGGTGAACGCCTCTCGGCACGAACGGTCCCGCTGGGTCACCGTGCGTTCCACGGTCGCAGGCGTGGCCGCCAGGCGGGCACCGCGCGGCGGTAGGCGTCGTATTGGTCGCCGTAGCGCGCCGCGAGCGTCGGCTCCTCGTAGACACGGACGAACGCGGCCACAACGACGAAGAAGACGGCCGCGTACGCGAGCAGGCCGAGGCGGCCGAGGATGAGGGCCTGGCCGACGATCGTCGCCGCGACGGCGAGGTACATCGGGTTGCGCACATGGCGGTACAGGCCACCGACGACGAGCTTCTGGGTCGGCGCGACGGGGGCCGGCGTCCCGACGCCCTCGAAGACGAACCGCGCGAAGGCGCTGATGAGCACGACGGCCCCGGCTGCCAGGAGGATGACCCCGAGGACCTCGATCGCGAGTCCCGGCGAACGGCTCTGCCACCCGGTGAGCACCCACGGCAGCAGGCCCGCGACGACGCCCGGCGCGAGCACGAGGAACACGAGGCTGCCGAGCGCGGCGCGCGCGCGATGCATGACGCCAGTGTCCCAAGCGCCGGACGGGCCCACGAACTAGCCTCCGACCGGTGACGCGATCGGTGATCTTCGACTGCGACGGCGTGCTCGTCGACACCGAGCACATCTCCAACACCGTGCTCGCGGGACTGCTGACGGAGGCCGGCCTGCCGACGACGCTCGAGGACTGCATGCGCGACTACCGCGGGCGCGCGATGGCGTCGGTCCTCGCGCTCGCGACCGAGCGCCACGGCGGCCCGCTGCCCGAGGATCTCTCCGACCGCTACTACGCCGCGGCCAAGGACGTCTTCGCGCGCGAGCTCGAGCCGGTGCCGGGCGTCGTCGCCGCGCTTGACCGCATCGCGCTGCCGTCGTGCGTCGCGTCCAGCGGGCCGCACCACAAGATGGCGCTGACGCTGCGTCGCACCGGCCTCTGGGAGCGCTTCGAGGGCCGGATCTTCAGCGCGACCGAGGTGCGCCACGGCAAGCCGGCGCCGGACCTCTTCCTCCACGCCGCGCGGCAGATGGGCTTCGACCCCGCCTCGACGGCCGTCGTCGAGGACAGCGTGCCGGGCATCGAGGCCGCCCGCGCGGCCGGGATGCGGGCGCTCGCGTTCGCGCGCCACACCGACGCCGGCGTCCTCGCCGCGGCCGGCGGCGAGCCGTTCGAGGACATGGCCGAGCTGCCCGGCCTGCTCGCCGCATGACGGACGCGCCGATCGCCAAGCGCGTCGTCGTCAGCGGGCACGTCCAGGGCGTGTTCTTCCGCGACCGCACGCGCCGCGAGGCGCACCGCCACGGCGTCGCCGGCTGGGTGCGCAACTGCCCGGACGGGACCGTCGAGGCGTGGTTCGAGGGTCCGCCCGACGCCGTCGCCGAGCTCGTCCGCTGGAGCCGCGAGGGCCCGCGCCACGCGACGGTCTACGAGGTCCGCGTCGAGGACGCCGAGCCCGAAGGGCTCGGGCGCTTTGAGGTGCGCTGACGTTCTGGACGGTCGTCTCGCGCGAGGCGCGATGAGCGAGACAGGATTGTCTCGCGGGAACGCGGGTACGCCAATTCCTGGGAGTCAACACGAAGGGAGCCTACGAATGGCAACCCAATTGAAGGAATCGTTCACTGTTTCGGACCCCGAGCAGGCCTGGGGCATCGTCTCGGACGTCAACAAGCTCGTGGCCTGCGTGCCCGGCGCGTCGGTCGTTTCAGCCGACAGCCCGACGAAGGCCAAGGCCGAGATCGCGGTCGACATGGGCTCGATGTCGATGAAGTTCGCCGGACCGATCGAGATCGTCGAGGCCGACGCCGGCTCCAAGCGCGCGGTCATCAAGGCCCAGGCCAAGGAGGCGGGCGGTCAGAGCAACGCCGACGGCACCGTGACGATCCAGATCTCCGGCGACGGCGGGACGGTCGACGGCACCGCGAACGTCAGCGGCAAGGCCGCGTCGATGGGCGAGGGCACGGTGCAGGCCGTGCTGCAGCAGCTCGTCAAGCAGTTCGCGCAGAACGTCTCGAAGGCGTAAGCACGGGTGGGCCGGGCGCGGGACCTCCCGCGCCCGCGTGACCCGCCGCCCGCTCAGCGGACTTCGGCGGGCTCGTCCTTGCCCTGCAGGCGCTCGCGGCCGCGCTGGACGGCCGCGATGAACTTCGAGAGGTTGACCTCGAGCGTGTTGAGGATCTCGTCGGCGTAGTCCTCCGCGCCGAGCCGGATCTCGCGCTCCCGCGCCCGCGCGTCCTCGATGATGTCCTCGGCGGCGCGCTCGGCCTGCTTGGTGACCTCTTCCTCGCCGACGAGCTGATCCTGGCGCTCGCGCGCCTCCTTGACGATCCGCTCGGCCTCGCGCTTGGCCTCGGCGAGCATCTCCTGGCGCTCCTTGACGATCCAGCGCGCCTGCTTGATCTCCTCGGGGATCGTCGCGCGCATCTGGTCGAGGATGTCGTAGATCTCGTCCTTGTCGACGCGCACCTGGCCGGTCATGGGAACGAGCTTGGCGTTGTGCACCAAGTCATCCAGCTTGTCGATGAGAACCAGGACGTCCATTGGCAACCCTCTTGTTCGCTAGCGCCCGAGCTCTTCCTTCAAGCGCTGCGCGACCCGCGGCGGTACGAGCTCTTCGATCGCCCCGTCGAACATCGCCAGCTCTTTGATGCCGCTCGAACTCAGGAAACTGTACTGCGGGCTGGCCATGAGGTAGAGCGTGTCCAGATCGGGCGCCTGCAGGCGGTTGAGCTGGTGCATCTCGAACTCGTACTCGAAGTCCGAGATCGCGCGCAATCCCTTGACGATCGCCTTGGCTCCCTGGTCGCGCGCGAAGTCGACGACGAGCGTCGAGAACGCCATCGTGCGGACGCCGTCGAGGTGCGCCGTCGCCTCCTCGATGAACGCCAGGCGCTCGTCGACGGAGAACAGCGTCTGGCCCTTGCGCGCGGGCAGGTTGACGACGCCGACGATGACCTCGTCGAAGAGCTCCGAGCAGCGTGCGATGACGTCGAGGTGCCCGTTCGTGATCGGGTCATAGGACCCGGGGCAGACGGCTATGCGGTGGTCAGGGTTCATGGATGCGGATGACGGTGTCGCCGTAGCGGCGCTCGTCGGTGAGCGGGAAACCGAGCTCCAGCGGCTCGCGGCGGTCGCTCTCGCTGACGACGCGCGCCCCGGGTGCGAGCACCGCGGGAAGCGCCTCGGAGAGCTCCCGCCCCAGCTCGGCGGCGCGCCGGTAGGGGGGGTCGAGGAAGACCAGATCGTATGGGTCTGCGAGATCCGGCGGCGGGCGCAGGGCTGCACGCGCCTGCATCCGGCGCACCTGGGCGTCGATCCCGAGCGCCGCGAGGTTGGCCTTGACGGCCGCGATCGCCTTCGGCGAGTGGTCGACGAAGACCGCCGCGGCGGCGCCGCGCGACAGCGCCTCGATCCCGAGCGCGCCCGACCCGGCGTAGAGATCGAGCACGCGCGCGTCCTGTACGACGTCGCCCAGGACGCTGAAGAGCGCCTCGCGGACGCGGTCGCTCGTCGGCCGCGTCGCGGTGCCCGCGGGGGCGACGAGCCGCCGTCCGCCGTACAGGCCCGCGACGACGCGCATCAGGCGGGGAGCGGCAGCAGCTCGGCCTCGCCGTAGGCCGCCGCGAGCGCCGCGGCGAGCAGCGTGTGCTCGGGTGCCTCGAGGTCGGGGTCGATGGCGAGCAGCCCCTCGGCGTACGCCTTCGCCGCCTCGGCGAGCGCCTCGTCCTCGGGCAGCCGCGCGACCTTGAACTGCGCGAGACCGGACTGGCGCGTGCCCGCCAGCTCACCCTCGCCGCGCAGCTCGAGGTCGATGCGGGCGAGCTCGAAGCCGTCGGAGTGGCGCTCGAGCGCCCGCAGCCGCGCCGACATCTTCGGCCCGAAGAGCAGGCACACCGACGCGTGCTCGCCGCGGCCGACGCGCCCGCGCAGCTGGTGCAGCTGGCTGATGCCGTAGCGCTCGGCGCCCTCGACGAGCATGACCGTCGCGTTCGGGACGTCGACGCCGACCTCGATGACGGTCGTCGCGACGAGGACGTCGGCGCCGCCGGCGGCGAACGCGGCCATCGCCTCCTGCTTCTCGCGCGGGCGCATCTGGCCGTGCAGCAGCGCGACGCGGTAGTCGGCGAGCTCGCCGCCGCGCAGGCGCTCGTACTCGGCGGTCGCCGCGCGCGCCTGCAGCGCCTCGGACTCCTCGACGAGCGGGCAGACGACGAACGCCTGGCGGCCGGCGTCGAGCTCCTCGCGGATGCGCTCGTACGCCCGGGCGCGCTCGCCGTCGCTGGAGGCCAGGTGCGTCGTGACCGGCCGGCGCCCGCGCGGCAGCTCGCGCAGGGCCGTGACGTCGAGGTCGCCGTAGCGCATGAGCGCCATCGTCCGGGGGATCGGCGTCGCGGTCATGTGCAGGACGTGCGGGACCAGCCCGTCGCGCGCCTTGGCGTCGAGCGCCGCGCGCTGGCGCACGCCGAAGCGGTGCTGCTCGTCGACGACGACGACCGCGAGGCGGTCGAAGCGCACGTCCTCCTCGACGAGCGCGTGCGTGCCGACGACGAACGACAGCTCGCCGCTTGCGAGCTTGCCGAGGATGTCGGTGCGCCGCGACTTCGTCGTCGAGCCGGTCAGCAGCGCGATGCGCACCGCCTCGCCGGGCAGCAGCCGCTGGAGCGTCGCGAAGTGCTGCTCGGCGAGCACCTCGGTCGGCGCCATGAACGCGGCCTGCATGTCGTGCTCGACGGCGCGGAGGATCGCGTGCAGCGCGACGACGGTCTTGCCCGAGCCGACCTCGCCCATGAGCAGCCGCATCATCGGGCGCGGCTGCGCGAGCTCGGCGTCGAGGACGTCCATCGCAGCGCGCTGGTCGCCGGTGAGCGCGAACGGCAGCAGCTCCTCGCGCCAGCGCCGCGAGAGCTGCGGCGGCTCGTCGAGCACGGGCGCGCTGCTCGACGCGCGGCGGCGCGCGCGGCGGCGCAGGAGCGAGAGCTGTGCGAGCAGCAGCTCGTCGAACGCCAGGCGGCGCCGCCCGCCCTCGTGGTCGCCGGCGTGCGCGGCGAGCAGCGCGGCCGGGCGGTCGGGGAAGGCGCCGCGGGCGCGGACGCGCGCCGGCAGCGGCTCGACGGCGTCCAGCGCCGAGCCCAGGTGCGCGCGGACGAGCGCGAGGATCTGCGTCGACGACAGCCCCTCCGTCGTCGGGTAGTGCGCGACCGCGCCCTCGCCCTCGCCGCTCGTGCGCTCGTCGGTCGGGGCGTGGCTCGACACCCGGAACGAGTTGCGCGCCGCGTACGTCCCGTGCAGCACCAGGCGGGTGCCGGGCGGGTACTTGCGCTGCAGCCACGGCTGGTTGAAGAACGTCGCCTTCATGACCCCGGTCTCGTCGGCGACCGTCGCCTCGACGAGCGGCTTCATCCCGCGGCGGCGCACCGGCCGGCTCGTGATCGAGCGCACCTCGACGACGACGGTCACGGCCTCGCCGGCCGTCAGCGTCGAGACGGTGCGCGCCTCGCGGTGGTCGCGCGGGAGGTGCTCGAGCAGGTCGGCGACGGTGTGCAGGCCGAGCTGCTCGGCGGCGTCGGCGGCGGTCTTGGGCGTGACCTTCAGCGGCTGCGCGAGGACCGACGGCCGCGGCCAGCGCAGCGGGGCGTGCAGGAGCTCGTCGCGGTGCAGCTCCTCGGTGTCGGCGAACGCCGTGGGCACGCGCTCATGATGATCGGCGGCGCGGTCGGCGCTACTCGGCGGCGACGAGCCACCAGTAGCTCGGCTGCCCGCCGACCTCGCACTCGAGCTCGACGCCCCCGGGGCCGAGCGCGCGGACGCTCGCCTCGTCCAGCGGCGCGCCCTCGCCGGCGATGCAGGTCAGCAGCTCCGCGCCGGCGCCGAGCGCGTCGAGGACCGCGCCGAGCGTCGGGCCGGGCTCGCCCCAGGCGACGATCGCGTCGTCGACGAAGCCGACGGCCTCGCCGACGGCGAAGCGCCCCTCGTTGTCGTCGCGCGCCGCGGGCGCGACGGCGCCGGTGCGCAGGTGCTCGAGGGCGGCGTCGACGGCGGCGAGGTTGTCGGCCGCCGACCGGAGGGGATCGAGCGCCAGCGCCGCCGCGAGGCCGGCCTGCTGCGAGCGCGCGGCGCTCACGTGGACGACCTTCTCCGACAGCTCGGCGGCGTGGGCGGCCGCCATGACGACGTTCGGGGAGTTCGGCAGGACGACGACCTCCTCGGCGGGGACGTCGTGAATGCCGGCGAGCAGCTCGTACGTCGAGGGGTTGAGCGTCGGCCCGCCGTCGAGGACCGCGACGCCGAGGCTCTCGTAGAGCTCGCGCATCCCCGGGCCCGCGACGACCGCGAGGGCGCCGCAGCGGGGCCGCGCGTCCGATCCGTCGCCCGGCGCGAGCCGCTCGGAGCGCTGGAGCACCTGGACGTGCATGTCGGCGACGTCCAGGCGCGACACGTCGCCGACCGCGTGAAAGAGCGACGTCGCGGCGCCCGGCTCGTCGGTGTGGACGTGGACCTTCAGCGTCGCGGCGTCGCCGACGACGAGGACGGAGTCGCCGATCGCCTCCAGCGGGTCGATCCACTCCACGGGGTCGAGGTCGTGACCGGTGACGGCGAAGTTCGTGCAGTAGCGGTACGTCGAGGAGCTGTGCTCGGGATGGCTGATGCGCGCCGGCGCGGTGTGGCGGGCGACCTGCGGCCCGTCGCTGCCGCGCAGCGCGGCGATGATGCCGGCGAAGATGATCGTCAGCGCGTGCCCGCCGGCGTCGACGACGCCGCTCGTGCGCAGGATCTCGAGCATGTCGGGCCCGCGCCGGACCGACTCCTCCCCCGCCTCGAGCGCGCGCTCGAGGACGTCGGCGATGAGCGCGTTCTGGACGGCGGGGTCGCCCTCGGAGCCCAGCCGGGTGTCTCCCATGTGCGCGAGATCGGTCGCGACGCGCGTCGCCATCTCGCGCATGACGGTGAGGATCGTGCCCTCGGCCGGGGCGCGGACCGAGCTGTAGGCGCGCTGGGCGGCGCGCGCCATGGCGGCGCCGACGAGGACGGGGTCGACGAGCTCGCCGGGCCTGGAGACGAGCTCCTCGGCGGCGCCGCGGATGAGCTGGGAGAGGATGACGCCGCTGTTGCCGCGGGCGCCGAGGAGCGCGGCGCGTGCGACCGACTCGACGATCTCGTCGCGGCCGATCTCGTCGATGAGGCGCTCGCCGCCGCTGGCGAGATGGTCTACCTCTATGAGGACGGCGCGCAGCGTGAGCGCCATGTTGTCGCCGGTGTCGCCATCGGCGACGGGGAAGACGTTGAGGTCGTTGATCTCCTCGCGCCGGGACTCGAGGTGCGCGAGCGCCCCCTCGACGACGGCGCGAAACCGGACGAGGCTGGGGTCAGACAGCCTTCGTGACCTTGCCGGCCTTCAGGCAGCGGGTGCAGACGTAGACCCGGCGCGGCGCGGAGCCGATGAGGATCCGGACCTTCTGGAGGTTCGGGTTGAAGCGCCGCTTCGTGGCGACCATCGAGTGGCTGCGGCTCTGGCCGAACGCCGGCTTCTTCCCGCAGCTGTGACAGACCTTGGCCATCGCGCACAGCAGTGTAGAGGACGCCGGTGGCGGGGTTGGACGCGGGGGGTCGCCGGGTATCGTGACCAGACAGATGCCCCTGGCCTCGCAGATCGAGTTGCCGGAGCGCTACCGCGTCACCCGCCACATCGCCAGCGGCGGCATGGCCTCCGTCTGGGAGGTCGAGGACCTCCTCCTGGGCAGGGTCGTCGCGGTCAAGGTGCTCGGTGCTCATTACGCCGCCGACCCGAGCGCCCGCGAGCGCTTCCAGCGCGAGGCGCGGACCGCCGCGCAGGTCTCCGCGCACCCGAACGTCGTGACGATCTACGACATCGGCGAGCACGGCGACGACGCCTTCCTCGTCATGGAGTACTTCTCCGGCGGCACCGTCGCCGCTCGCCTCAAGGCGGCGCGCGAGGAGGGCGAGGTCGTCGATCGCGACACGGTGCTGGGCTGGCTGCGCGAGGCCGCGGCCGGCCTCGACGTCGCCCACGAGGCGGGCATCGTCCACCGCGACGTCAAGCCCGCGAACCTCCTGCTCGACGCGCAGGGGCGCCTCGCCGTCGCCGACTTCGGCATCGCCCGGCTCGGCAGCGACACCCAGATGACCCAGACCGGTCAGGTGCTCGGCACCGCGGCGTATCTCTCCCCCGAGCAGGCGACCGGCGAGCCCGCCACCCCGGCCAGCGATCGCTACGCGCTCGCGGTCGTCGCCTACGAGCTGCTGTCGGGCGAGCGCCCGTTCAACGCCGCGGCGCCCGCCGCTCAGCTGCTCCAGCACGCCGAGCAGCCGCCGCCGCGCGCGAGCGAGGCCGCTGCCCGACCTGCCGAAGGCCGTCGACGCCGTCCTCAAGCGCGGGCTGGCGAAGGATCCCGCCGCGCGGCCGGCGACGGCGACGGATCTCGTCGACGAGCTCGAGCGCGCGCTCTCGGCCGGCGACGCGCCGGTCGACACGACGCGGCCGATGGCGCCCGTGGCGGCGGTCCCGGCGCCCGTGCCCGCCAAGCCGGAGCCCGCGCCGGTTCCCAAGCCGGCCCCGCGCGCGCCGGCCGCGGCGCGTCCGCCGAGCCCGCGCCGCCCCCGCAGCCCGCGCCGGCGCCGCCGCGGCCCGCGCGCGGTCGCGACGGCGTGCCGCTCGCCGCCGTGCTCGCGGTCGCCGTCGTGATCGTCGGCGTCGTCGTCGGGCTCGCGCTGCGCGGCGCCGACAACAACCAGCAGCGCGCCGGGAACCCGTCGCGCACCCAGACCTCCGGGGCAGAGCAGAAGACGACCCCGGCCCCCGCCGCCCCGGCCGAGGAGCCGCAGGCCGCCGGGGCCTCGCAGTCCTCCGGCGATGGCTCGTCCAGCCCCTCGGCGCTGAACGACCGCGGCTTCGCGCTCATCAACGCCGGGGACTACGCCGGCGCGGTCGAGCCCCTGCGCGCGGCCGTCCAGGGCTACCGCGACGCGGGCCAGACGAGCGAGCTCGGCTACAACTTCGCGCTCTACAACCTCGGCGTCGCGCTCAATCGCTCCGGCAACCCGGCGGAGGCGATCCCGTTCCTCGAGGAGCGCCTGCTCAACCCCAACCAGAAGGGGACGGTCAAGCGCGAGCTCGCCGCTGCGCAGGCGAAGCTCGGCGGCGGCAAGACGACGAAGGCGAAGGACGGGCGACGACGAGTAGCCGCCGTCGCGGGCACCCACCCGGACGGCCAGTTCAGGTTCGATAATCCGCCGCCCCGGCGCTACCCTCGATCGATGGCAGGAGGCCGCTGGGGTGTGATCGCGGGCATCGGGCTCGCGTTGCTGGCGGGTCCCGTCGCCGCGCGCGCCGACGCGGCGGCGACGAAGCGCCAGGCGACGGCGCCGGGCCACGTCGTCACGCCGCCGCCGACCCTGCGTCGCGTCCAGCAGGGCACGGCGCTGCGCCTCGATCCGCTGCGCAGGGACTCGAGCTACCGCGACACGTTCCTGCGCGAGTTCGACCAGCTCACGCCCGAGAACGAGATGAAGATGCAGACGCTGCAGCCACGGCGCGGCGTCTTCGACTTCCGCGCCGCAGACGAGATGGTCGCCTTCGCGCGCAAGCACGACAGGCGCGTCCACGGCCACGCGCTCGTCTGGGGCCTGCAGGTCCCGCTGTGGCTCATCGACCACGGGCTCACGGAGAACCTCAACGTCACGCTCCCGCCGCTGTCGGTCCCCGACCTGCCCAAGCCGCTCGGGCCGCCCGTCAACGATCTCCTGACGCTCCTCAGCGGCTGGACGCGCGAGGAGCTGCTGGGGATCATGCGCGGCCACATCGACACGGTCATGCGCCACTTCGGCAACGACGTGGCGGAATGGGACGTCGTCAACGAGCCGATGGCCGAGAACGGCGCCCTCGCGAACAACGTCTGGCGGCGCTTCATCGGCGACGACTACGTCGAGCTCGCGCTGCGCGCGGCGCGGGCGGCCAACCCGCGCGCGAAGCTCTTCATCAACGAGTACGCCGTCGAGAGCTCGACGGCCAAGCGCGCAGGGCTGCTGGCGCTCGTGCGCGACCTCAAGGCGCGCGGCGTGCCGCTCGACGGCGTCGGGCTGCAGTACCACACCCACATCCAGGGCTTCCACGACGAGGCGACGCTGGCCGACACGATCCGCCGCTTCGCCGCGCTCGGCGTCGAGGTGCAGATCACCGAGATGGACGTCGGGACGAGCCTGCTCGCCGGCTCGCGCGAGCAGCGCCTCGCGCGCCAGGCGGAGGCCTACGGGGCCGCCGCGCGGGCCTGCAACGCCGTCCTGGCGTGCAGCGCGTTCACGACCTGGGGCATCACCGACCGGGTGTCGTGGCTCGGGGCGAGCGAGATGCCGCTGCTCTTCGACGCGCAGTACCAGCCCAAGCCGGCCTACGGGGCCGTGCGCTCGTCGTTCGCTCAGCGCTCAGCGCGGACTGCGCGCCGGGCGCGGCGCATGCCCCGGCCGGCGCCGAGCGGGCGGGTGAGCGTCCGCAAGACGACCCGGACCTCGTAGCCGCACGGCGCTGCGGCCGGTCTCCTCGAGCGGGAGCCGCGGGCGCGCGATCGACGGCGAGGGCGGCGGCGCGGGCGGGCCGGGCGGCGGGCCGTCGCCGGGCGGGCCGCCGAAGCCCCAGCGCCGGCGCCAGCCGGCGCGGGTGTCGTCCTCGAGCATCGCCCACACGAGCGCGACGCCGCCGATGACGTGGACGACGAAGACGAGCGCGAGGGCCACGACCTCCTGGGTCTCGACGACGGGCATGCGCCAAGGGTACCCAGGCTGCGCCGGCCCGAGCCGCCGATCAGGCGAGTTGGGCGCGGACGCGCGCGAGCGCCAGGACGGCCTCGGCGGCGTCCTCGCCCTGGTTGCGCTTGCCGCCGCCGGCGCGGGCCAGCGCCTGCTCCATGCTGTCGACGGTCAGGACGCCGAAGCCGCAGGGCACGCCGGTCCGCAGCATGACGTCCATGATGCCGCGCGCGGCCTCGCCGCAGACGAGGTCGTAGTGGCTCGTCTCGCCGCGGATGACGGCTCCCAGGCAGGCGATCCCGGCATAGCGGCCGGTCTCGGCGACCGCCAGCGCCGCGAGCGGCAGCTCGAAGGCGCCGGGGACCTCGAAGACGTCGACCTCCCCGCCGGCCGCCTCGAAACAGCCCGCGCGCTCCCTCCACGAGCTGCTCGGCGAGCTCCTCGTAGAAGCGGCCGACGACGATGGCGTAGGAGACGGTCACGGGCGCTCGGCGCGGTGGTCGCGCGCTTCCTCGTCGTGGAGCATCTCCTTGTCGACGTCGAGGCCCTGGTGGTGCAGCGTGTGGCCCATGCGCTCGCGCTTGGCGCGCAGGTAGGCCTCGTTGTGCGGATTGGGGATGTGCTCGATCGGCAGCTGCTCGGTCACCGAGAGCCCGTAGCCCTCGAGGCCGCGGATCTTCTTCGGGTTGTTCGTGAGGATCCGGATCGAGCTCAGGCCGAGGTCGACGAGGATCTGGGCGCCGATGCCGTAGTCGCGCAGGTCGGCGGGCAGTCCGAGCTGGAGGTTGGCCTCGACGGTGTCCATCCCGCCCTCCTGGAGCTTGTAGGCGCGCAGCTTGTTCAGCAGGCCGATGCCGCGGCCCTCCTGGGAGAGGTAGAGCAGGACGCCCTGGCCCTCGGTCTCGATCATCGCCAGGGCCGCCTCGAGCTGCTCGCCGCAATCGCAGCGCAGCGAGTGGAAGACGTCGCCGGTGAGGCACTCGGAGTGCACCCGGACGAGGACGTCCTCGCGCGCCGTCGACCTCGCCCTTGACGAGCGCGACGTGGTGCTTGCCGCCGACGAGCTCGCGGTAGCCGACGGCCTCGAAGTCGCCGAAGCCGGTCGGCAGCTTCGTCGACACGACGCGCTCGACGAGCTTGTCGTGGCGGCGCCGGTAGGCGATGAGGTCGGCGACGGTGACCATCTTCAGGCCGTGGCGCTTGCAGTACTCGACGAGGTCGTCGACGCGGGCCATCGTGCCGTCGTCGTTCATGACCTCGCAGATGACGCCGGCGGGGTTCAGCCCGGCGAGGCGGGCGAGGTCGACGGCGGCCTCGGTCTGGCCGGCGCGCTCGAGCACGCCGCCGGCGCGGCTCTTCAGCGGGAAGACGTGGCCCGGCTGGACGAGGTCGCGCGGGCGAGCTCTCGGGATCGATGGCGACCTGGATCGTCCTCGCGCGATCCGGCGCCGAGATGCCGGTCGTCACGCCCTCGCGAGCCTCGATCGACACGGTGAACGGCGTCTCGAAGGGCGACTCGTTCTTCGCCGCCATGAGGTCGAGGCCGAGCTCCTCGCAGCGCTCGGCGGTCAGCGACAGGCAGATGAGCCCGCGGCCCTCCTTCGCCATGAAGTTCACGGCCTCGGGCGTCGCGAACTGGGCGGCCATCGTGAGATCGCCCTCGTTCTCGCGGTCCTCGTCGTCGCAGACGACGACCATCTTGCCCTGGCGGATGTCCTCGAGCGCCTCCTCGATCGTGGCGAACGGGCTGTGCTTCGTCGGGCTCATGCCCAGAAGCTTCGCAAACCCGGCTGCGGTGGGCGCACGAGGAGCTTCTCGACGTACTTCGCGAGGACGTCGACCTCGAGGTTCACCGGCGTGCCCCTCGACCGCGCTCCCGAGCGTCGTGCGCTCGAGCGTCTCGGGGATGAGCGACACGTCGAAGCCCTCGCCGTCGATGCGCGCGACGGTCAGCGAGACGCCGTCGACGGCGATCGAGCCCTTCTCGACGACGTAGCGCAGGACCTCGGGGCCGGCGAGGATCGTCACGACGCGGGCGAAGCCGTCCTCGCGCACCGCCGCGACCGCTCCCACGCCGTCGACGTGGCCCTGGACGATGTGGCCGCCGAGGCGGTCGGAGGCGCGCAGGGCGAGCTCGAGGTTGACGTTCGCGCCCGCCGCGACGTCGCCGAGCGCCGAGCGGCGCAGCGTCTCGTGCATGACGTCGGCGCCGAAGCGGTCGCCGCAGATCCCCACGGCGGTGAGGCAGACGCCGTTGACGGCCACCGACTCGCCCTCCTGCAGCTCCCGCGCCAGCGGCGACTGCACCGTCAGCCGCACGCCCTCGGCGGTGCTGTCAACGGCTGCGACGGTGCCGAGGCCCGCGACGAGACCGGTGAACAATCACCACTCCCGGAGGCGGGCGGAGATCAGCAGGTCGGCGGCGACCCGCTCGCAGTCGAGCGTCAGCGCGCGCAGCGCCTCGGAGATGCGCTCGACGCCCTCGCCCTCCAGCGGATCGCGCGCGGCGCGGCCGCCGAGCAGCAGCGGGGCGAGGAAGAGGCGCACCTCGTCGATCTCGCCGGCGTCGAGGAAGGCGCCGGCCAGGTGCGGACCGCCCTCGAGCAGGATCGACGTCACGCCGCCGGCGCCGAGCTGGTCCAGCGCCGAGCGCACGCGCGCCGGCTCGTTGGCGCCGGTCGCGACGACGACCTCGGCGCCCGCCATCTCCAGCGCCTCGGTCGCCGAGCGCCCGGCGGCGCGCGACACGACGACGGTCAGCGGCAGTCCCGGCGCCGCGGCGACGAGCTGGGAGTCCAGCGGCAGCCGCGCGGTGGCGTCGAAGACGACGTGGCGCGGCTGGTGGTGGACGCCGTCGACGCGGGCGGTGAGCTGCGGGTCGTCGGCCAGCGCGGTGCCGATGCCGACCGCGACGGCGTCGACGCTCGCGCGCCAGCGGTGCGCGCGGGCGCGGCTGGACTCGTCGGAGATCCACTGCGAGTCGCCCGTCCGCGTGGCGACCTTGCCGTCGAGCGTCATCGCGGACTTGAAGAGCACCCACGGGCGGCCGGTGCGGGCGTGCTTGCGGAAGGCCTGGTTGACGAGCCGGGCACGCTCGGCGATCTCGCCGTCGGCGACGACGACGTCGACGCCCTCGTCGCGGAGGATCCCGAGGCCGCGGCCCGCGGCCTTCTCGCTCGGATCGTCGGACGCCACGACGACGCGCGCGATGCCGGCGGCGAGGATCGCGTCGGTGCACGGCGGCGTCTTGCCGTGGTGGCAGCAGGGCTCCAGCGAGACGTAGAGCGTCGCGCCGTGGATGCTCGCGCCGGCGGCCCCGGCGGCTGCGATCGCGATGACCTCGGCGTGCGGGCCGCCGCACTCCTCGTGCCAGCCCTCCCCCAGCACCCGGCCGTCGCGGACGATGACCGCGCCGACCATCGGGTTCGGATGCACCCGCCCGAGGCCGAACTCGGCAAGCTCGATCGACCGCGCGAGATGCTCGTTGTCAGCTGCCGTCAGCAGAGCCACCGACGCAGCATAGGGCCGCCGGGAGGTCGTCGTCAGCCGTTTGCGCACTGACCGCCCGTGAGGCGGTAGACCGTCATCTCGGGGCCCGGGCGGTTGTAGGCGAGCGGGTAGTAGTTGAACGTCCAGTCGAAGTTGAAGCCGACCGGGCCCTTGCCCTTGGAGTACGGCGAGGCGTCGTAGACGACCTCCGATCGCTGCTGCAGCGTGTCGTAGTAGCGCAGGGCGTTGGGCACGACCTCGGGCTCGGCCTCGGCGCGCCCGCGCTGCGTGGATCCGACGACGACCCAGCAGTACTCCTGCTGCTCGAAGAAGTCCACGAGCTCGGGCCGCAGCACCTTCTCGAAGTCCTCGATGTTGACGATGACGCCCTCGCCGGGGACCGTCTCGCCGGTCCTCGGATCGATCTTCGAGCGGCTCAGCGGGTACTTGTTCCAGCGGTTGCCGTTGGGGATGATCGGCAGCGGGTTGCCGATGTCCTGCGCCCACTGGTCGGGCACGACCGGCTCCACGACGACCTTCTTGCCGGCCGGGACGTTGGCGACCATCCACTCGCGGGTGAGGTTGCGCGTGTCCTCGCGCGACAGGACGAGCCCGCTGTGCAGCGAGTAGACGAAGCCCTGACCGCAGAGCGCGACGACGGCGATCGTCGCGAACGTCGGCTTCAGCGCCGGCGACACGCGGCCCGCCCAGTCGACGAACTCGATCGCCGCGTAGGCCGCGAGGATGCAGATGAACGGGAACACCGGCATGAGCCAGCGCCCGAAGTAGCGCTCCTGCGAGCCCATGAACAGGACGAAGACGATGACCGGCGGGACGAGGATCCAGACGAGGCGCGCCTCGTCGAAGAACAGGCGCACGGCGCCGCCGACGGCGAGGACGAGCGGCACCCAGCCCAGCCCCCAGCCGAACGACCACAGGTAGTAGACGAAGCCGTTGTCCTGCGTGAGCCCGAGCTTGCCGGCGGCGTCTCCCGACGCGTCGGACTGGTGCGTCAGCCCCTCCCAGAACGAGCTGAAGTCCAGCACCGCGTAGGGGTTTGCGACGACGAACATCGCGAGCGCCGAGACCGCCGCGATCGCCACGCCGCGGGCGGCGAAGCCCTTGCCGCCCTGGGCCGCGAACTGCGCCGCGACGGCGCCCAGCAGCGCGAGCAGCACGATCCCGCCGGTGTACTTCGTCGCGCACGCCAGGCCGAGGCCGATGCCGGCGAAGGCGTAGTCGCGCGCCCGGCCGTTGCGCAGGACGCCCGCCGTGCCCCAGAGCGCGAGGCAGACGCCGAAGAGCGTCGGCACGTCGTTGAGCGCGAGCTTCGAGTAGAAGACCGGCAGGAACGCGACGGCGAAGATGCCGGCCGACAGCAGGCCGACGCGGCGGTCGACGAGGCGCGAGCCGGCGAGGTACAGCAGCCAGACCGCGAGCGTCCCGAGGATCGCGGCGAGCACGCGGCTGATGACCCAGATCTCCGTCGGGTCGGTCGCGAACGCGTCGGAGACGCCGGCCCGGCCGCCGTACCAGACGCCGAGCACCATGTGGACGAGGTACGTGTAGGCCGGCGGGTTGACGTAGTAGTTCGGGTTCCAGTCGTGGCCGAACAGGCCGATGGCGCGCGTCACGAAGTGCGCGTTCTCGTCGGCGTTGTAGGCGTAGGGCAGGCCGTGGTCGATGCCCCAGATCCGCAGGCCGAAGGCGAGCAGGAGGACGGCGCCGATCGCCAGGCCCCAGCGCGAGCCGGGGCCGCCAGCTCAGCAGCTGACATATGCGGCGTAATAACGGCTCGTCGCGGCGCGGGTGAAGCCGGCCGGCGGGAGGTTGTCGACGACCTCGTCGTTGTCGGTCACGAGCGCCTGCTTGAAGAGCGCCAGGCGGTCGTGGACGAGGAGCACGACCCCGCGGCGCGGCTCTCCGACCTTGTCGCTCGAGCGCGCGAGGACGCCCGCGCGGTCGCGGTCCAGGATCCAGCGCACGTCGGGGATGAGCTTGTGGTTCGGGACATAGACGGGACCGCAGCGCAGGGCCGGGACGACCGCCGGGTCGCGCAGGACGTTCTCCAGCGCGCCGTGCGCGTCGCCACGGAAGCGAAGCTCGTTGTCGAGCGTGTCGAGATTAACGCGGGTCGCCGTGAAGGCGATCCCGAAGACGACGAGCGCGGCCGCCGCGGTCGCCCAGACGCGGCGGGCGGCGCTGCGCTCGCGCAGCATCGTCCAGCCGGCGATGAAGACCGCCGCGAAGACCATGACGCAGAGCGACGGGACGAGCAGGTAGCGGTCGATGACCGACAGCCCGGCGAACCCGACGAGGGCGAAGGTCCCGACGCCGGCGAGAAACAGCGCGAGGGGCATGACCGCGCGGCGCGGGGTGAGCAGGACCGCCAGCACGAGGCCGGCCGCCCCGCCGATGACGACCGGGAACTTCGCGAGCTTGATGAGGAAGGCGTAGAGCGCCTCCGGGACCGCGGCCCCGCCCTTGTTGCGCCCGAGCTCCTCGGCGAGCTCGCCGGTCGCGGTCAGGGAGTAGAGCGGGTCGCCGGTGACGGCGAAGTCGACGGCGACCCACACGAGCGGGCCGACGGCCGCCAGCGCGGCGAAGCAGGCCCGCCCGGTCCAGGTCGCCCGCGGGAAGAGCCACAGCCAGTACAGCCCCGCCAGCACCCACGCCTCCGGGCGCATGAGGCCGGCCGCCGCGAGCAGCCCGAGCACGACCAGCGGCCGGTCGCGCGGCCTGCGCGCCTCGATGACCGCCGCCCAGATGACGAGCGCGAGGTACGGGATGTCGATGTAGCCGCGGGCGGCGAGGAACGGGAAGTCGAAGCGCGTGACGAGCAGCGCCGCGGCGGCGGCGCCGACGAGCGGCGTGAACGCGGTCTTGCCGAGGGCGTAGACGCCGGCGACGAGCACGATGAAGGAGATGACCGCGAAGGCGACCATGACGCGGTCGGCGCTGTCGCCGAGCGGCGTCAGCAGCGCGCCGAAGGCGATCGCGAGCGGGTGCTCGGTCGGGGCGCGGTAGGCCGTGAACGAGAGCTGCTGCAAGTCGAGCAGCTCGCGGCCCCACAGCAGCGAGTAGTAGGAGTCGTAGTTCGGATACGTCGGATAGACGACGAAGCCGACGAGCGCCGCCAGGCTCAGCGCCGCGAGGCCGGCCCGCTCCAGCGTCCGCGTCTTCAATCGCGCCACGCGGCGACGCGCCGAGGGAGCCTCGGCGGGCGACGGCGGCGACTCGACGGCGGCCGGGCTCAGGGCGCTGGACACGGATGACGGGGCGATGGCGGATAGAATCCCACGCCGGCCCCCCGCATGAAGCTGATCATCCAGATCCCGTGCTTCAACGAGGAGCACACCCTTCCGCTCGTCCTCGCCGACCTCCCACGTGAGATCGACGGCTTCGACGCGGTCGAGTGGCTCATCATCGACGACGGCTCCCGCGACCGCACGATCGAGGTCGCGCGCGAGGGCGGCGTCGACCACATCGTCCGCCTGACGAACAACAAGGGCCTCGCCGCGGGCTTCCAGGCCGGCCTGGACGCCTGCCTGAAGCTCGGCGCCGACGTCATCGTCAACACCGACGGCGACAACCAGTACGACGGCAAGGACATCCCGAAGCTCGTCGGGCCGATCATGCAGGGGCGCGCCGACATGGTCGTCGGCGACCGCGAGGTCCACACGATCGAGCACTTCTCGCCGCTGAAGGTCACGCTCCAGCGGCTCGGCTCCTGGGTCGTGCGCCAGGCGTCCTCGACCGAGGTCCCCGACACGACCTCGGGCTTTCGCGCCTACAACCGCGAGGCCGCGATCCAGATGGCGGTCGTCTCGAAGTTCACGTACACGCTGGAGACGATCATCCAGGCGGGCAAGCTGCTCGTCGCCGTCGACCACGTCGCGATCCGGACGAACCCGAAGACGCGCGAGTCGCGGCTGTTTCCGTCGATGTGGTCCTACGTCCGGCGCAACACCGTCTCGATCTTCCGCATCTACGCCCAGTACGAGCCGCTGAAGGTCTTCATGAGCGCCGCGGCGCTCGTCGGGCTCATCGCGATGATCGTCTGGGCGCGCTTCGCCTACTTCTACGTCGTCGAGGACGAGGGCGCCGGCCACGTGCAGTCGCTCATCCTCGGCGCGGTGCTCTTCAACGCGGCGATGGTGCTGGCGGCGCTCGGCGTCATGGGCGACCTGCTCGCGGCCCAGCGCACGATGGCCCAGCGGACGTTCGAGCGCGTGCGCCGCATCGAGCTGCAGCTCGGCGTCGCGCCGTCGCACTACGAGCCCGGCGCTCCGGGCGGGCCGCGCGGCGCGACGACCGGCGCCGAGTCCGGCGCCGCGACCGGCAAGACCGAGGAGCACAACGTGGTGGCGCTGTGACGCCCGGCCATCACGGTCGACGACGAAGGCACCGTCACCGGCAACACCTACGACAAGTACGGCTCGACGAACCCCGTCGTGCGGCGGCTTGATGGCGTCCTTCGAGCGGACGCTGGACGAGCTCTTCGAGCAGGCCGACCCCGGCTCGCTGCTCGACGTCGGCTGCGGCGAGGGCGTCCTGACGCACAAGTGGGCGCAGCGCCTCGACGGCCGCCGCGTCGTCGGCATCGACCTCGACGACCCGCAGCTGCACGCGTGCTGGCAGGAGCGCCAGGCGTCGAACCTCACGCTACCAGGTCATGAAGGCCGAGAACCTCCCGTTCGCCGACGGCGAGTTCGACGTCGCGAGCGCGATCGAGGTGCTCGAGCACGTGCCCGACCCCGAGCACACGGTCGCCGAGATGGCGCGCGTCGCGAGCGGCCACCTGCTCGTGTCGGTGCCCCGCGAGCCGCTGTGGCGCGGGCTGAACATGGCGCGCGGCGCCTATCTGAAGGAGCTCGGCAACACGCCGGGACACCTGAACCACTGGTCCAAGCGCAGCTTCGTCGAGCTGTTGTCCCGCCACGGCGAGGTCGTTGCAGGCGCGCTCGCCGTTCCCGTGGACCATGCTGCTTGTCCGCCTCTAGCGTCTCCGCTCCTCGATCGTCCTACGGCCGCGGGGCCCGGATCCTGTCGGTCGGCATCGCGACGACGGGCGTCGTGACGTTCGCGTACTTCGCGCTCGCCGCCCACGCGCTGACACCCGTGCAGTACACCCGGATCTCCCTGCTGTGGTCGATCATGTTCGTGATCGTCTCGGTGATCTACCGGCCGATCGAGCAGCTGCTGTCGCGGACGATCGCCGAGCGGCGCGCGCGCGGGCTGCGGCTCCGGCGGGGCGCACCTGCGGATCGCGCTGCTCATCCAGGCGGCGTTCGCGGCGATCTTCCTCGCCGCGGCGCTGGCCTTCCGCGACGAGCTGCAGAACGACATCTTCGACGGGTCGGCGTCGCTGTACTGGGTGCTCGTCGTCGGCGTGCTCGCCTACGCGGCGAGCTACTTCGCGCGCGGCTTTCTCGCCGGCCACCAGCGCTTCGCGCTCTACGGGGCGCTCGTGTTCCTCGAGGCGACGTCGCGGCTGTGCTTCGCGCTGGCGGTCATCGTCGGGCTGGCGTCCGGGCAGACGGCGGTCGCGATGGGCATGGCGGCCGCGCCGCTCGTCTCCCTCGTGGTCGTGCCGGCGTTCTTCGCCCGCCGCGAGGACCCGCCGGCCGATCCGGCCGCCGTGCGCGAGACCGAGGGCGGCCTGACGCTGAGCCGCGGCGCGCGCTTCGCGGTGGCGGTCTTCGGCGTCATGGTCGCCGAGCAGACGCTGCTCAACGCGGCGGTGCTGACGGTCTCGGGGACCTCCGACGACCCGGCGCTGGCGGGGATCGTCTTCAGCGTCCTGCTCATCGCGCGCGCGCCGCTGCAGCTCTTCCAGGCGGTCCAGGGGTCGCTGCTGCCCCACCTCGCGGGCCTCCAGGCGACCGCGGGGGGCTCGGAGTTCTCGCGCGCGATCAGGGTGACGGTGCTGGCGAGCGGCGGCTTCGGGGCGGCGGTCGCCCTGGGGCTGTTCGCCGTCGGGCCGGAGGTCGTCGGGCCGATGTTCGACATCGACCGCGACCTGGCGCGCGGCGGGCTGGCGCTCGTCGGCCTCGGCATGGGGCTGCACCTCGTCGCGGGGACGCTGAACCAGGCGGCGCTGGCGCGCGAGCGCGCGGTGGCGGCGAGCGTGTCGTGGCTCGTGACGGCGGGCGCGTTCGTCGTGTTCATGCTGTCCTCCGTGGTCGAGGACCAGCTGCTGCGCGCGGAGGTCGGGTACTTCGGGGCGACGGCGCTGTTGTGCCTGCTGCTGGCGGCGGTGTACCGGCGCGGGTGACGCAGCGAACGGACGAACGGACGATCAAGTCGCGCCCCGCGCTGCGGGCGCAGCGGCGCCCGCCGACAACCACGGCATGCGCTTCCTCGCCGCGGCCATCACCGCGTCCATCCTCTGCCTCGCGATCGGCGCCGTCCCGGCGTCGGCCGGCATCGTCGAGGAGGGCACGGCGCTCGTCGACCGGCTCGTCGGCGGCGTGACGAACGACGTCCTGCGCGGCGGCGGGTCGAGCGACACGCTCCTCGGCGGCCTCGGCGACGACCTGCTCTCCGGCGGCTTCGCGGCCGACAGGCTCCTCGGCGGCCTCGGCGCCGACCGCCTCCTCGGCGGCTCGGGCGACGACGAGCTCCGCGGCGACGAGGGCAGCGACGACATCGAGGGCGGGACGGGCAACGACGACGTCGACGGCGGCAGCGGCGATGACATCGTCGACGGCGACGACGGCGACGACACGATCCGCGCGGGCGACGGAGCCGACTTCGTCGTCGAGCAGCGCTTCGGCGACGACCGGCTCATCGACGGCGGCCCCGGCGACGACTACCTGGACTCCAACCGCGGCAGCGATCGCCTCGTGAGCGGCGGCGACGGCAACGACATCATCCTCCTCGGCAACGGCGCCGACAGCGGCGACGGCGGCACCGGCAACGACGTCGTCGACGGCGGCGCGGGCAACGACACGATCAACGGCGGCGACGGCGACGACGTCCTCTCGGGCGGCCGCGCCGGCGAGGACCGGCTGCTCGGCGGCCCCGGCAACGACACGATCTACTCGGGCTCCGGGGTCGACGAGGTCGACTGCGGCGACGGCGTCGACACGGTCTTCGTCTCCTCGATCGGCGAGGCCTCCGGCACGACCGGCTGCGAGCACGTGAAGCTCGGCGACCCCGTCCACGACAGCGGCTTCGACCCGATCGCCGGCCGCACGAACGGCGGCCTGCTGCGCGGCGGCGCCAAGCGCGCCGCGCTCGGCTCCCCCGCCAGCGGCGAGCTCGCCCACGCGACGCTGAAGGGCACGAGCGCCGCCGACCGCCTCCTCGGCACCGCGGTCGCCGACAACCTCCTCGGCTGGGACGGCGACGACACGATCTACGGCGAGTCCGGCGACGACATGCTCGACGGCGGCCACGACGACGACCTCCTGCGCGGCGGCGGCGGCGCCGACAAGCTCTTCGGCCGCTTCGGCAACGACCGCCTCTACGGCGGCGACGACCACGACGAGATCGAGGGCGGCCGCGGCGACGACCGCCTCTACGGCGGCGGCGGGGCCGACAGCCTCAACGGCGGCTACGGCCGCGACCGCATCTCCGGCGGCGGCGGGAACGACACGATCCGCTCCGTCGGCGGCGGCAGCGACGTCATCGACTGCGGCGCCGGCTTCGACCGCGTCCTGAAGGACCGCCGCGACCGCGTGCGCAACTGCGAGCGCGTCAACGGCAAGCGCTCCGGCCGCTGAGCGGCCGGCCTACGGCGGCGTCGTGGTGGGCGGCGTCGCCGGCGTCGTCGACGTCCCGCCCGCACCCTGCTTGACGTAGACGAGCCGGCCGTCGCTGAGGCGGAACACGTCGCCGACGCGCTCGGCCTGGCCCGGTGACCGTCTTGCTCGTCAGGCGGACGGTCTTGAGCTGATCGCCCTCCTTGACGATGAGCGTCTGCCCGCTGGCGTCGGTGCGCACGACCGTGACGTTCTCGCGCGTCAGCAGCTCGGTGAGGTTCACCGACTGCAGCGCCGCGAGCAGGAACGCGACCGCGAGGACGATCCCGAGGTCGAAGAGGTTGACGAGGCCGTCGAGCGGGTCGCCCGACCGGTCGACGCGCAGCTTCGCGCGCGAGGAGACGCGGGCCGAGCTCATCGGCCGCGCTCCGGCTCGAGCGCTGCCGCGATGTACTCGAGGTCGGAGAGGTCCTGCGCGTAGAGCCGGTCGCGGACGAGCGAGATCGCGAACGCGACGGCGCCGATGAGCAGCCCGATGACCGTGACGCTGAACGCGACGCGGAGGTTCTCCGAGAGCTGCGCGACGTTGCCCTCGGCGAGGCCCTCCAGCGCCGGCGACAGCGGGATGAGCGTTCCCATGAGGCCGAGCGCCGGGCCGAAGCGCACGAGCATGCGGCTGCGCTCGAGCTTGCGCAGCGAGCGCAGGTCGAAGTCCGCGAGCGCCTTCGCGCGGCGATCGTCGGCCCCCGGGTCGCCGTGGTGGCCGACGAGCTCGGTGAGCGTGTCGGCCATCTGCGCGCTCGAGGCGAGCGGCATGAGCGCCCGCTCGGCGGCGTTCGGATCGCCGAGGAACAGCGCCTGGCGGGCGTTGTCGGAGGCCGCCTGGACCTCGCCGATGCGTCCCTTGCGCCCGCGCCGGCTGAGCTCGACGAGGAACGCGCCGAGGTCGAACAGGAGAAACGCCAGCGCAAGGCCGGCCGCCGCGAACACGGGTATCCGGAGCGCGTTGGCGATCTCGAACAGGACCTCCTCGATGCCACTGGCGGCGATCATGCGATGCGCAGTCTGACGCCTCGCTGCTCGCGAAGCGCTCCGATCGACAGGACGAGCAGCGCGAGGGCGCCGCCGAGCGGGACCTGGACGCCCAGGTCGTCGTTGCGGCCGCGGGCGGCCTGCACGGTCGCCGGGCTGCCCGCGGGCTTCTCGGTGACCGACTTCGGCAGCTTCGTGACGGTCAGGCCCTGCCCGGAGAGCAGGACGCCGGTGACGACGAGCCCGCTCGGGCGCGTGACCTCGGCGGGCGACACCGCCCGGCGCGCGCGATCGGCGGCTTCGGCGCGCTGCTGCGCCTCGCGCTCGCGGCGCGCCGCGGCCTGCTCCTTCGCCCGCTCGGCCTGCCGCTGGCGCTCGAGCTCCTGGACGACCGCCTGGACCGAGTCCTCGCCGGTCGCCCCCGGTGTCGTGCCGCCGCCGGAGCCGCCCGCGCCGCCCGCGCCCGTCCCGGTCCCCGAGCCGCCGGCCTGCGGGTTGCCGGTCCCGCTGCCGGGCGAGCCGGCGTCGGGCGACTGCTCGCCCTCCTCCGGGTCGCCGATGCGCACCTCGACGTTCGCGACGCCGCCGCAGACGTCCTGGCAGCGGCTCGAGCCGCCGATGATGAGGGCGGAGACCTGCACCTGGACCTGGTTCGGGGAGTTGTAGGTGTGCGTCACGGTCTGGCCGACGGCCGTGGAGCCGTCGCCGAAATCCCACGTGAACGACGGGGGCGGCCCGGCAGGCGCCGAGCGCACGCGCGCGCTGAACGTGATCGCGTCACCGACGTCCGCCTGGTCGCGGCTGGCGTCGGCGGTGACGGCCAGCAGCGACCCGCCGTTCACCGTGATCTGCAGCGGGCCCGCGGCGGTCGGGTTGACGACGCTCCTGCCCGCGCCGGAGAAGCGGGTGCTGTCGCCGGTGTCGGCCACGATCGCGCCGCCGAACTGCGAGCGCCGCACCACCACGAGGCTGCCGTCCTTGGACTCGACGGTGACGTACCGCGCGGTTGTGAGCATGCCCGCGCGCGAGAGCAGGGCGCGAAGTGACAGGCCGCCGCCGATCTGCGCGCCCGAGATCGTCGCCGGCTGCGGCTTGTCGCGGGAGAACACCGTGACGCCGGGACCGGCGGCGCTCGCGACCGCCGGGCTCAGCGCGGTCGCGATGCAGAGTGCCGCCGCGACGAGGA
The DNA here is from genome assembly GCA_963830085.1 of uncultured Actinomycetes bacterium. GTDB lineage: Bacteria > Actinomycetota > Thermoleophilia > Solirubrobacterales > Solirubrobacteraceae > CADCVQ01. The sequence goes on from CAWHLF010000018.1 coordinate 93,328, forward strand.
CGCGACGCGCGGGCGGTGTCCGGATCCATGCCGTCATACGGTCCCGGCAAGCTACCTCACTCGTACGCGAGAGCCCTCAGTACATCCAGGCGCGCGGCCCGGCGCGCCGGCCACAGCGAGGCGAGCATGCCCGCGCAGGCGGCGGCCACGACGAGCAGCGCGAGCGTCGTGAACGGGAACGTCAGGCGGAAGCCCTCCTCCTCGAGCGGGCGGCTGATCGCCAGCGCGAAGAGGACGCCGAGCACGAGCCCGAGCAGCGCCCCGATGAGCGACGTGATGACGGCCTCGAGGCGCACGATCCGCTTGACCTGGCGCCGCGAGGTCCCGATCGCCCGCAGCATCCCCAGCTCGCGCGTGCGCTCGAAGATCGACAGCGCGAGCGTGTTGACGATGCCGAAGAACGCGACGATGACCGACAGCGCCAGCAGCGCGTAGATGAGGTAGAGCAGCTGGTTGATCTGCCCGGCCTGGGCCTCCTTGACCTCCTCGCGGTCCTGCGTCTCGACGTCCGGGAAGCGCGTCTCGAGCATCCGGTCGATCGCGGCGCGGGTCGCGGCCGGCGAGGCGCCGTCGGCGAAGCGCAGGAAGACGAACGAGTCCTCCTTCGCGGCGAAGTCGGCGGCGAGGCGCTCGTTGGGCAGGACGAGCCCGCCGCCGAGCAGCCCGAAGTCGCTGCCCTCGTCGAGGATGCCGCGCACGGTGTACGTCACCCGCTTGCCGGCCGGCGTCAGCATGCTGATCCGGTCACCGATCTTCGTGTCGTCGGAGTAGCCGACGTCGGCGAGGATGCCGTCGGAGCCCAGGCGCGCGAGCGTCGCGTCCGAGCCGTCCTTCCACTTCAGCGTGTACGTCTGCGAGATCGTCGCGGGGTCGATGCCGGACACGGACGTCGTGCTCTTCTTGCCCGCGACCTTGCCCTCCGAGAAGCGCACGGCGCCGACGGCGCCGACGCCGCGGGTCGTGCGCAGCGCCTCGGCGAGCGCCGGCGGCGTCGAGCCGAAGCCCGACTGGTCGACGACCGTCAGGTCGCCCGCGAACGCGCGGTCGACGGCGCGGTCGATCGAGCCGCGCAGGCCCGCCGCGAAGATCGTGACGAACGCGACGAGCGCGACGCCGACCATGAGCGCGGACGCCGTCACCGCCGTGCGGGCCGGGTTGCGCGTCGCGTTCTCCCGCGCGAGGCGCCCGCTGACGCCCGCGATCCGCTGCAGCGGCGCGCCGACGACCCACGCGATCGGCCGCACGAGCTGCGGGCTGAAGAGCGCGACGCCGAGGAACACGAGCACCGCGCCGCCGCCGAGCGTCGCGGCCGCGCCGGAGCCCGAGGCGCCGCCGAAGAGCCCGTAGGCGAGGATCCCGCCGCCGCCGAGGCACATGAGCGTCGCGATGACGATCCGCTTGCGGCTGACCTTCGTCTCCGCCGTCAGGCCGTCGCGCAGCGCGACGATCGGGGCGATCTTCGTCGCCCGCAGCGCGGGCACGAGGCTCGCGAGGACCGTCACGACGACGCCGACCGCGAGGGCGACGACGATCGTGCGCGTCGCGACGACCGAGGCCGTCGACGGCAGGTCGGCGCCGATGGCCGCGAGCAGGCCGCGCAGCCCGGGGGCCAGCAGCAGGCCGCCGAGGAGCCCGAGCAGCGAGGCGATGAGGCCGATGACGCCGGCCTCGAGCACGACGGAGCGCAGCACCTGCCGCCGGCTCGCGCCGAGCGTCCGCAGCAGCGCGAGCTCGCGGGTCCGCTGGGCGACGGTGATCGTGAACGTGTTGTAGATGACGAACCCGCCGACGAACAGCGCGATCCCGCCGAAGACGAGCAGCGCCGTGCGCAGGAAGCCGAAGTCGCTCTCGAGGTCGGCGGTCTGCTGGGCGGCGTCCTGCTCGCCCGTGCGCACCTCGACGGGCTCGCCGGCGAGCGCCGCGTCGATGGTCGCGCGCAGCCGCACCGGTGTGACGCCGTCGCGCGCGGCGATCGAGATCGAGTCGACCTCGCCCGAGCGGCCGGCGAGCGCCTGCGCGGTCGGCAGGGTCGTGATCGCGGCCGGGTAGCCGGCGACGGTGTCGACGTCGCCGAACGTCGCGCTGCCGACGATCTCAAAGCGCTTGGCGCCCTCGTCGCCGACGATCGTCACGCGCTCGCCGAGCTTGAAGCGCTCGTCCTTGAAGGCCTTCGCCGACAGCGCGACCTCCGAGTCGGTTCGCGGAGCGCGTCCCGACGTGAACGCGAACGAGTCCAGGCGGCCGGGCTGGTGGGAGAGGACGAGGTTGACGCTCCCGCCGATCTTGTCGCCCTTGGCGTCACGGATCGAGACATCGCCCTGCACGCCGCCCGCGGCCACGGCGACGCCGTCCACGCCCTGGATCCGCTGCACGAGGCGCTCGTCGAGCGGTTCCGGGTCGGAGAAGAAGTCCTCGTCGACCTTCTTCGGCAGGACGACGACGTCGGTGCCGGAGTTCGCCTGCTCGAAGACCTCGGAGAACGACTTGTTGATCGTGTCCGTCAGGACGTAGGTGCCCGAGATCATCGCGACGCCGAGCACGACCGCGAGGGCGGTCAGCGCCGTGCGCACCGGACGGGCGCGCAGGCCGCGCAGCGCGACGCTCCTCATGGCCCGACGCGCTTCATGACGTCGAGGATGTCCTCGGCCGAGCCGGCCGCGCCGTCGTGGGCGACGCGCCCGTCGGCGAGGACGACGAGGCGGTCGGCGTAGGCGGCCGCGGCCGCGTCGTGGGTGACCATGACGACCGTCTGGTCGAAGTCGTCGACGGCCCGGCGCAGGAGCGCGAGCACCTCGATCGAGGCGGCCGAGTCGAGGTTGCCGGTCGGCTCGTCGGCGAAGACGACCGCGGGCTTGGAGACGAGCGCCCGCGCGACCGCGACGCGCTGCTGCTGGCCGCCGGAGAGCTCGGAGGGCCGGTGCTTGCGCCGGTCGCCGAGGCCGACCGCCTGCACGAGCGACTCGAGCCACTCGGCGTCGGGCTTGCGCCCGGCGATCGTCAGCGGCAGGACGAGGTTCTCCTCGGCGGTGAGGACGGGCAGGAGGTTGAAGGCCTGGAAGACGAAGCCGACCTTGTCGCGGCGCAGCTCGGTCAGGCGGCGATCGTCGAGCTTGTCGAGCTGGATGCCGTCGAGCGCGACGGTGCCGCCGGTCGGCGTGTCGAGGCCGGCCATGAGGTGCATGAGCGTCGACTTGCCGGAGCCCGAGGGGCCCATGATCGCGGTGAACTCGCCGCGGCGGATGTCGAGGCTGACGCCGGCGAGCGCGTCGACGGCGGCGCTCCCCTCGCCGTAGCGGCGGGAGAGGTCGACGGTGGCGATGATCGTGGGCGCGACCGTCGCCTCAGCGGGAACGGCGGTGGGGGTGGCGTTCATGCGCCCAGCATGCAGCAGCGCAGCCGCGGGCGTCCATCGGGAATCCCCCCTAGGGGTTCGTCTCGGCGGCGGCGCCGACGGCCGCGGCGATCTCGCGGAACGTCGCGGCCGGGTCGTCGGAGCCGAAGATCGCCGAGCCTGCGACGAACCACGTCGCGCCGGCCTCCGCGCACTCCGCGCCCGTCTCGGCGTTGACCCCCCCGTCGACCTCGATCGGGACGCCGTCGCCGAGCATCGCGCGCACGCGCTTGATCTTGTCGAGCTGGCTGCGGATGAACGGCTGACCGCCCCAGCCGGGGTTGACGGTCATGATGAGCGCGAGGTCGACGTCGACCTCGCCGTAGTAGATCGGCGGGGTGCCGGGGCAGACGACGAGGCCGGCCTTGCAGCCGCCCTCGCGGATCGCGTTGAGCGTGTAGTCGAGGTGCGGCGTGGACTCGGCGTGGATCGTGATCCCGTCGGCGCCGGCCTTCGCGAACTCGGCGACGTGGCGCTCGGGGCTCTCGATCATGAGGTGGACGTCGAGGTAGGCGTGGTCGGGGATCGACTCGCGCAGCGCGGCCACGACCATCGGCCCGAACGTGATCGGCGGCACGAAGTGACCGTCCATGACGTCGCAGTGGATGACCTTCGCGCCGGCATCCATGATCTCCCGCACCTGGGCGGCGAGGTCGGCGAAGTCGGCGGACAGGATCGAGGGGGCGACGTGGCGTTCGGTCAGCGGCATGGGCTCGGTTCAGATCTCCTGCAGCATCGAGGCTGCACACGCGTTACAGGACAGGATGGACGTCGTGGACATGCGGACCATCGTGGAGTGCTCGCCGCACTCCGGGCACAGCGAGCACAGCTCGAACCGGTGCAGGCAGTACACGCAGCGATAGCGCCCTGCGAGGTTCGTCGGTCGCAGCCAGGGCTCCTTGCAGTTCGGGCAGGCCATGCCGAGCTCGTCGGTCACGGCTGCATTCTCGCGATGTAGAAGCCGTCTGTGCGATCACGGTGGGGCAGCACGAGGCGCTCGGACTCTACCCGCAGCCCCGTCCGCGCGACCTGCTCCTCGTTCTCGCGCGGCGACAGCGTGCAGGTGGAGTAGACGAGCGTGCCGTTCGGCTCCAGCGCCGCGGTCGCCGCGGCGAGGATGTTGCGCTGCGTCGTGGCGAGCCGCTCGATCGTCTCGGGGGTCGCGCGCCAGCGCAGGTCGGGATGGCCCTGGAGGGTGCCGAGGCCGCTGCAGGGCGGGTCGACGAGCACGCGGTCGAAGCGGTCGTTCGTCGTGAAGCGGGCCGCGTCCTCGACCTGGATCTCGACGCTCGTGGCGCGGAGGCGCTCGCAGGTGCGCCGCAGCGCCTTGGCGCGGCCGGCGTGGCGCTCGACCGCGACGATCTCGCCGGTGTCGCGCATGAGCGCGGCGAGGTGGGTCGTCTTGCCGCCGGGGGCGGCGCAGAGGTCGAGGACGCGCTCGCCGGGCTGCGGGTCGAGCGTGCGGCCGACGAGCATCGAGGCGCGCGACTGCGCGACGAACGCCCCGGTGCGCCAGAGCTCGTCGGCGTGGGCGTCGAAGCGGCCCGCGACGACGAGGCCCTCGGGCAGCTCGTCGCCGGCCGGGGTGGTCGGGACCGGCAGCTTCGCCGCCAGCTCCTGTGGCGTCGTGACGAGCGTGTTGGCTCTGAGGGCGAGCTCGCCGGGCTCGTTGCCGGCCCGCAGCAGCGCCCGCGTCTCGTCGGCGCCGAAGCGCTCCCACCACAGCTCGACGAGCCACGGCGGATAGGAGTGGGCGATCGCCGCGCCCGCGGGGGTGTCGTCGGCCGGGATCGGCGGCAGCTCGCGGGTCGCGCGCCGCATGACGGCGTTCACGAGCTTGTGCCCGCCCCCCTCCCCCTTCGCGAGCTCGACGCTCTCCCCGACGATCGCGTGCTGTGCGACGCCGTCGAGGAAGACGAGCTGGTAGAGCCCGAGCCGCAGCGCCGCGAGCGTGCGGGCGTCGAGCTCGTGCGGCGGGCGGTTGGCGAGCTGCTCGATGAGGTGGTCGAGCGTCAGGCGCCGCTGGACGGTCCCGAACGCGAGCTGCATCGCGAACGCGCGCTCGCGGGGGTCGAGGTCCTTGGCCTCGCCGTGGAGCGCGCGGTCGGCGTACGCGCCCTGCTCGAAGACGCGCCGGATGACGGCGAACGCCGCGCGGCGGGCGGGGGTGACGGCGCTCACGGCCCGCGCCGCTCCTCGTACAGCGCGCGGTCGACTCCCCGCACCGTCAGGAGCCGCGCCAGCGCCGACGGGCGCATCTCGAACAACCGCGCCGCCTCGAGCAGCCGCTCGTGCGCGTCGGGTCCGAGCCTGAAGTTCACCTGTCGTGACGCGCCGCGCGACGGCGGCGCTCCCTCCGGCAGCCCAGGCGGCGGCGCATCCCGGGCGCGCGCGCCGCTGTCGCCGACCTCGATCAGCAGCCCTCCCACGAGCTGCGCCGCCGCGACGAAGTCCTTCTGCGTGCCGGCCATCGCGATCTGGCGCGTGCGGTGCCGCAACGGGATCAGCACCTCGCGCCACCGCTCCCGGGGGATGCGATCGAGATCGGGGACGGGCTCGCCGAAGTACCAGCGGCTGATCGGGATGCCGTCGTGGGTCTGCTGCGTCGCGGCCGCAGGCGTCCAGACCTCCTCGTCGTCGTCGCCGGCGTCATCGCCGCCGAGCACGTCGTGGTGAGGTTCGGTTCGGTCCGACATCGATGTGTCCCTTTCGGAGAGTGCTAGCAGGTGCTAGCCCCCTGCTAGCACCCGCTAGCAGTCGCGCGGCAAGACCCGTTCGAAGGCGCCGGCGACGCCGGGGCCGGCCCGAGTCTGGCGTCGATCGCGCACCGCAACCGCGGTCGAGCGGTCGCCGGCGCGAACGTTGCGCGAAGTCGTCGCAGACCACGTCAGCCCGGCGGCAGGCCGTGGCCGCGCAGGTACGCGGCGGCGTCCATCGGCCGCCCGCCCGCGGGCTGGACCTCGAGCAGCTCCAGCCCGCCGAGCAGCAGCCGGCCCCCGTCGGCGCGCAGCGGCCCCGCCTCGCCGGGATCGCGCACCGCGGCGCGCAGGACGCCGAGGAACCCGCCCCCGCCGGGCAGCTCGACGCGCGCCCCGATGTGCGGGCTCAGCGCGCGCACGGCGCGGTCGTTGACGTCGGCGGGCGCCTCGGGGTCGAGCGTGCGGTCGTCGGGGCCGATCTTCTCTGCGTACGTGATGCCGTCGTCGGGCTGCTCGGTGAAACGGCGGGCTGCTCGTCGAGCGCGCGCAGCAGCAGGTCGGAGCCGAGCTCCTGCAGGCGCGGGGCGAGCGTGCCGTACGTGTCGTCCGGCGCGATCGGCTCGGTGCCGGCGAGGCAGACCGGGCCGCTGTCCCAGCCGGCGGTCAGGCGCATGATCGAGACGCCGGTCTCGCGCATCGCCCGCCATGATCGCCCGCTCGACGGGCGCCGCGCCGCGCCAGCGCGGCAGCAGCGACGGGTGGACGTTCAGCAGCGGGTGGTCGGAGAGCAGCGGCTCCTTGATGAGCGCGCCGAACGCGCAGATGACGACCTCTTCGGGGTCGACGGCGGCGATCCGCGCGCGCGCCTCGTCGGCGTTGACGTTCTCGGGCTGGTAGAGCTCGAGGCCGAGCACGCGGGCGGCCTCGGCGACGGGCGGCGGAGCGACGCGGCGGCCGCGGCCGCGGGGGCGGTCGGGTCGCGTGATGACGAGCTGCGGGCGGTGCTCGCCGGCGGCGAGGCGCTCGAGGACCGCCGCCGCGAAGCCGGACGTGCCGAGGTAGACGGTGCGCACGCCGGCGCCTACGCGGCGCTCGCGGCGGCGGCGGCCTGCTCGGCCTCGCGCATCGCGCGCATCGCCGCCTTGCGCTGCTCGCGCGACGTGCGATCGAGGATGAGCACGCCGTCGAGGTGGTCGATCTCGTGCTGGATGACGCGCGCCTCGAGGCCCATCGCCTCGATGACGAGCTCCTCGCCGTGCTCGTCGCGGGCCGTGACGAGCACCGCGACCGGCCGCTCGACGTCGACGTGCACGAACGGCAGGCTCAGACAGCCCTCCTCGAGGATCTCCTCGTCCTTGCTGGACCACTCGATCTTCGGGTTGACGAGCGCGGTGACCGGCGACTCGGGCGAGCACCCGGTAGACGAGCACGCGGTGCGAGATGCCGACCTGCGGCGCCGCGAGGCCGATCCCGAGCGCGTCCTCCATGAGGACCGCCATCCGCGCGACCTCGTCGCGCAGCCGGTCGTCGAACTCCTCGACCGCGAGCGCCTTCGTGCGCAGCACGGGGTCGCCGAGCTTGCGCACGTGGGCGAGCGCGGCATTGCGGCGCGCCCGGACCTCGGGGTCCAGCGGCGGCGGCGCCGGCGGTGCCTCGACCTCGACGTCGGGCTCGGGCGTCGGGCTCGGGCTCGGGTGGTGCGGTGTCCTCGGCCATGCGAATCCCAGTCTAGATGCCGCTTACTGGGGGTCGACGTCGACGCTGAAGGCGACGCCGCGGCGCGCTCGATCCCCCGCGACCGCGGCGACCGCGGCCCCCGCGGCGTCCACCGCCGGCGACCGCTCGCGCGGCCTTGATGACGAGCTGCGCGCGCTCGCGGCCGCGCAGGCGAAAGAGCGGCGCAGGGCCGAGGACGTCCCCCGACGGGATCGTCCCGAGCGCCGATCGCAGCGCCCGCGCGGCCTCGCCGGCGGCCTGCGCCCGCTCGGCCGAGCAGACGATCCGGATGAGGTGCGAGAACGGCGGATAGCGCAGCGCCGCGCGGCGGGCGAGCTCGCCGCGCAGGAAGCCGTCGGCGTCGTGGCGGGCGGCGGCGGCGATCGACGGCGCGTCCGGCGACAGCGTCTGGACGAGCACGCGCCCGCCCCCCGGGCCGCGGCCCGCGCGGCCGGCGAGCTGGGCGACGAGCGCGAACGTCCGCTCCTCGGCGCGGAAGTCGGGGAAGCGCAGCGTGCCGTCGGCGTCGACGACGACGCCGAGCGTGACGTCGGGGAAGTCGTGGCCCTTGGCGACCATCTGCGTCCCGACGAGGATCCCGCGCGGCGCGGCCTCGAAGCGGCGCAGCAGCGCCCCCGGGTCGGCGACGTCGGCGTCGAGGCGGAAGACCTCGTGGCCGATCGCCGCGAGGTCGTGCTCGAGGCGCTCGGTCCCCGCGCCGTGGCGGGCGACCGACATCGACCCGCAGGCGACGCAGCGCTCGGGCACGCGCTCGCGGTGGCCGCAGTGATGGCAGGCGAGGCCGCCGCGCGCGCGGTGCAGGACGAGCGCGACGTCGCACTGCGGGCACATCCAGGCGTGGCCGCAGGAGCGGCAGTCGACGAAGTTCGACCAGCCGCGGCGGTTGAGCAGGACGATCGACTTGCCCGCGTCGACGAGCGCATGGCTCGTGTCCGGGTGCAGCGCGCCGGCCTGCTCGCGCATGTCGACGATCGTCACCGGCGGCAGCGCCCGGCCGTCGACGCGTGCCGGCAGCCGCACGCGGCGCAGCGCGTGGACGCTCTCGGGCCGCGGGGTCGCGCTGCCGGCGAGCAGCAGCGCGCCGGCCTGCGCGGCGCGGCGGGCGGCGACGTGGCGGGCGTCGTAGCGGGGGTCGCCCTCGTGCTTGTAGGAGGCGTCGTGCTCCTCGTCGAGGACGACGAGGCCGAGGCGCTCGATCGGCGCGAAGACCGCCGACCGCGGGCCGACGCAGACGCGCGCGGCGCCGCTGCGCAGGCGCGTCCACTCGTCGTGGCGCTCGCCGGCCGAGAGCTTGGAGTGCAGGACGGCGACGGTGTCCCCGAAGCGGTCGGCGAAGCGCGAGACGATCTGCGGCGTGAGGCCGATCTCGGGGACGAGGACGATGACGCCGCGCCCCTGCTCGAGCGTCGTGGCGGCGGCGCGCAGGTAGATCTCGGTCTTGCCCGAGCCGGTGACGCCGTGCAGGAGCAGCGGCTCGGGACGGGCCTCGTGCAGCTGCGCCTCGACCGCCGCGAGCGCGCCGGCCTGGTCGGCGGTCAGCGGCGGCGGCTGCGCGCGGCGGGCGCCGACCGCCTCGTGGCTGACGTAGCGGCGCAGCGCGCGGCGCTCGAGCTCGACGAGCCCGCGCGCCTGCAGGCGCCGCAGCGCGGGCAGGTCGCCGCCGGCGACGCGCGGGCCGCCGGCGCGCAGGTCGTGCAGCAGCGCCCGCTGGCCGTCGGTGAGCGGGCGCGTGCCGGCTTCGGCGCCGGTCGCCCGGGCGTGCCAGGCGAGCTTCGGCCTGCCCGCCGGGGCGGGCGACACGAGCGCGAGCGCCCGGGCGGGCGTCGAGCAGTACTCGCCGGCCATCCAGCACGCGAGATCGACGAGCTCGGGCGGCAGGTCGTGGCCGAGCACCCGCCGCGGCGCGGCGAGCCGGTCGTCGGGCAGCGCCGATCCGTCGGCGATCTCGACGACGACGCCGACGACGTCGCGGCCGCCGAAGGGGACGACGAGGACGGACCCGACGCCGACGCCCTCCGGCCGCAGGTAGTCAAACGGCCCGCGCAGCGCGCGGGCCGTCGTGATCGGCTCGACCTTCGCGACCGGCGGCACCGGCCAAGGATGCCTCACGCCCCGGCGCGGGCGCCGATGGTGGCGTTCTTGCGCACGGGCTTTCACACGGGCCTACCATCGGCCTGCATGACCGACGAGCCACAGAGCACCGCCCGCCATGTGGCTCAGATCGTCGCGGCGGCCGAGCAGGCCGCCGAGGAGCTGCGCGCCGCGGCCGAGAAACGGGCGACCGAGCGCATCGCGGAGGCCGAGCGCGCCGCCCGGCTGCGGATCGAGGCGGCCGACGACGAGGCCGATCAGGTGCGCGCCGAGGCCGTCGCCGAGGCCGACGAGCTGCGCGCCGGCGCCGTCGCGAGGGCCGAGGAGGAGCGCGACCGCGCCCACGCCCGCGCGCGCGAGGTCCTCGACGAGGCGCGCGCCGCCGCGCGCGACGTCCTGCGCGAGGGCGAGCAGCTCAGCGGCCACCTCCGCGAGCTGTCGGATGCGCTGCGGATCAACGCCGAGCGACTCCTGCGCGACGTCCGCGCCGCCCATGCCGAGCTCAAGGCGCGCCTGGACGCCGTCGACCTCGACCGCCCGCCCGCGCCGCCGCCACCGGACCTCGACGTCCCCGAGTTCCTCCCGCGCCGGCGCTGAGCCGACGGCTGTTAAGATGGCCGGCGATTACCCGCTTGGGGCTGTAGCTCAGCTGGGAGAGCGCGTGACTGGCAGCACGAGGTCAGGGGTTCGAGCCCCCTCAGCTCCATCTCGTAGGAATCCGGGCGCTGGCTACGCCGACTCGAGCTGGCGGGCGGGAACCTCGCCCCACAGCTGCTCGAGGCGGTAGAAGTCGCGCGCGTCCGGCGTGAAGATGTGCACGACGACGTCGAGGTAGTCCATGAGGATCCAGCTCGCCTCGCCGAGCCCTTCGACGCGGCGCGGGAGCACCCCGTGGTCGTCCTTCAGCGTCTGGTGGATGCCGTCGTGGATCGCCTTCGTCTGGCGCGCGGTGTTGCCCGAGCAGACGAGGAAGAAGTCCGTGTAACCCAGGACGCCGCGGACGTCGAGCTCCACGACGTCGACCGCCTTCTTGTCCGCCGCGAGCGCGGCGATGTTCTCTGCGAGCTCCTCTGGCGTCATACGTAGAGCCTAGAGCGCGCGATCCGGCCGGCGACCGCATCGGGCACGAGGTAGCGGATCGGGCGCCCCTCGGCGACCCGCCGGCGGATCTGCGACGAGGAGACGTCCAGGCGCGGCATGTCGAAGAAGACCGGCGGCGGCGCGTCGGGGAAGCTGGCGCGCAGACGCTCGGCGACGTCGCCGCGCGCGGCGCCCGAGCGCTCCGCGACGGCGATCGTCGCGAGGCCGAGCACGGCTTCGGGCTCGCGCCAGGTCGGGAGTCCAAGGGCGATATCGCCCCCGACGATGAACGTCAGGTCGTCCTCCGGCATGAGCGCATGAAGCTCGCGGAGCGTATCGACGGTGTAGGACGGTCCACCGCGCCGCACCTCGAGATCGCAGACCTCCAGGCGCTCGTCCCCGTCGGCGGCCAGCCGGCAGAGCTCGAGCCGCTCCTCCGGGCCCGGATCGCGCTCGGTGGTCTTGTGCGGCGCCAGCGCGACGGGTGTCAGCAGCACGCGCTCGAGGCCGAGCTGCGACGCCGCCTCCGACGCGCAGACGAGGTGCGCCACGTGCGGCGGGTTGAACGTCCCCCCCAGGATCCCGACCCGCGCCACCCGCGCGAACGATCAGGGGCGCGCGTGGCCGTCGCCGACCACGACGTACTTGAACGTGCACAGCTCGCGCACGCCGATCGGGCCGCGGGCGTGGAGCTTCTGCGTCGAGTTGCCGATCTCCGCCCCCATCCCGAACTCGCCGCCGTCGGTGAAGCGCGTCGAGGCGTTGACGTAGACGCAGGCGGCGTCGACGCCGCGCTCGAAGACGCGCACCGCCGCCGCGTCGTTCGTCACGATCGCCTCCGAGTGCCCCGAGCCGTGCGCGTTGACGTGCTCGACGGCCTCCTGCACCGAGTCGACGACGCCGACCGCGAGCACGAGGCCGAGGAACTCGGTGTCCCAGTCCTCGTCGGTCGCGTCGGCCAGCACCGGTGCGAGCTCCTCGCCCGACAGCGCCCGCGCGCGCCCGTCGACGCGCAGCTCGACGCCCGCCTCGCGCAGCGCGCGCAGCGCCCGCGGCAGGAACGCCGGCGCGGCGCCCGCATGGACGAGCAGCGTCTCGGCCGCGTTGCAGACGCCCGGCCGCTGGACCTTCGCGTTGAGGATGATCCGCTCCGCCGCGTCGAGGTCCGCCGACTCGTCGACGTAGACGTGGCAGTTGCCCGACGCCGCGTAGATGACCGGGACCGTCGCGACGGCCTTCAGCGCGGCCTTCAGGCCCTCGCCGCCGCGGGGGAAGATGAGGTCGACGACGCCGTCCTGGGTCGCGAGCTCGGCGAGCTCCTCGCGCCCGCCGCCCGCGACGAGCCCGATCGCGCCCTCGGGCACCCCCGCCCCCGACGCGGCATCCGAGGCGATCCGCGCGAGCACGGCGTTGGAGTGCGCCGCCGACGACGAGCCGCGCAGCACGACCGCGTTGCCGGACTTCAGGCACAGCGAGGCGGCGTCGATCGTGACGTTCGGGCGCGCCTCGTAGACGACGGCGACGACGCCGAACGGCACCCGCAGCTTGCGGACGTCGAGGCCGTTGGGCAGCCGCTTGCCCTCGACGACCTCGCCGACGGGATCGGGCAGCGCCGCGATCGCCCGCGTGCCCGCGGCGATCCCCGCGATGCGGCCGGAGTCGAGCGCGAGCCGGTCGAGCAGCGCCGCGTCCAGGCCGTTCGCGCGCCCGGCCTCCATGTCGCGCGCGTTGGCCTCGACGATCTCGTCGGTCCGGGCCACGAGCGCGTCGGCGATCGCCAGCAGCGCGGCGTTCTTCGTGTCGGTGTCGAGCGCCGCGAGCGCCCGCGCCGCGTCGCGCGCCGCGAGGCAGACGTCGGAGACCGTGCGCGTCACGGTGGCCATGCCGACAGCCTACGCGAGCACGAAATAGTCGCGGTGGATCGCCTCGTCGGTCGCGCGCGGCATGACCTCCCGCACCGCCATCGACTTCAGGCCCTTGACGCGCAGCAGCTCGCCCGCCGTGTAGTTGCAGATCCCCTTGCCGATGACGATCGCGCCGTGCGCGACCTGGACGGCGTCGCCGGCGTCGAACACGCCGCGCACGTCGGTGATCCCGACCGGCAGCAGCGACGTGCCGCCGTCGCGCAGCGCCCGCGCCGCGCCGGCGTCGACGACGATCGTCCCGCGCGAGGGCTTGGCGTACTTCAGCCAGAGCTTGAAGGACGAGTAGCGCGTCTCGCGCGCGGCGAAGCGGGTGCCCGCCGCCTCGCCGTCGAGGACGTCGCCGAGGGCGCCGGGCACGAGCCCGCTGCAGATGACCGTCTCGATCCCGCCGGCCGTCGCCATCTCCGCCGCGACGACCTTCGAGCGCATGCCGCCCGAGCCCAGGGGCGAGGTCGCGTGGCCGATGCTGAGGTCCCCGAGGGTCGAGAAGTCGTCGACCGCGGGCACGAGCTCGGCCGCCGGATCCGAGCGCGGGCTCGCCGTGAACAGCCCCTCGACGTCGGTCAGCAGGACGAGCAGGTCGGCGCCGATGAGCATCGACACCTGCGCCGCGAGGAAGTCGTTGTCGCCGAAGGAGATCTCGTCGGTCGTCGTCGTGTCGTTCTCGTTGATGACCGGCAGCACCCGCCACTCCAGGAGCTTGCCGAGCGTCTGGCGCGCGTTGAGGTAGTGCGTCCGCGCGCTCATGTCGAAGAACGTCAGCAGCACCTGCGCGCTCGTGATCCCGCGCTCGCGCAGCAGCTCGTCGTAGACGCGGTAGAGCTTGCCCTGGCCGACCGCGCTCGCCGCCTGGAGGTCCTCGATCGCCCGCGGCCGGACGGCGAGGTCCATGACGCGCATGCCGCGCGCGATCGCGCCGCTCGTGACGAGCACGACGTCGTGACCGGCCGCGTGGCGCGCCGCGGCCTCGGCCACGATGCGCTCGATGACCTCGGCGCGCAGCTCGCCGGAGTCCTCGGCGACGATGCTCGATCCGAGCTTGATGACGTAGCGGGCCATGGCCCGCCGCAGCTTAGAGCGCGGCTCTCACTTCGTCGGCAGCGACACGTGCGTGAACTTGCCGGTCGTCGCGTCGAAGTAGCCGGCGCAGTACTCGCCGGTCGGCGCCGGCGCCGGCCACGACGCCGGTGAAGAAGCCGCGGAACGTCGTCGGGAAGGCGCCGAGCTCGACCCAGGCGCCGGTGCCGCAGGGCTCCCTCGCGTTCGCGACCTGGCGCCAGTAGACGTAGGCGGCGTCCGGCGACCCGTTGGGACGGAAGCGCAGCTGGCCCCAGAAGCCGGTGACGCCCTCCCCCGCCGGGAAGGTCACGAACGGCAGCGCGTACGCGAACGCGGCCGGCTTCGCGCGGCCCGTGATCGTGTAGAGCCCGGACTGGTAGGTGAACCAGTACAGCCGCGAGCCCTTCGGGTACTTCGTCACCGGCCCGACGTCGCGGACGAGGAACTGCGTCGTCGCGAGCACGCGCGGGTCGTTGTAGGCGAGGAAGTCGGCGAGCTGGTTGAACTGCGCCTGGCGCGCGTACGGGATCCCGTTGCGCGGGTCCGGCGGGTTGCTCTCGTAGCCGAACTCCGTGAGGAAGATCGGCAGCCCCGCCGCGATCTTGCCGCCCGACTGCGCCGACAGCGCGTCGAGGATCGGGCCAAGCGTGCCGATGTTGCCCATCGTGATCTCGTCGGGCGTCTTCGGCGCGACCGATGGCGCGCCCTTCTTCGTGTACGGGTGGTGCGCGTAGGCGGTCGCCTGCAGCGGGCCGTTGCGGGTGAAGTCCTCGCAGCGGCGGGCGGTCGCGTCGGGGCCCGCGTACTGCGTCCCGTCGGGCTTCACGCAGACGAGCTCGCGCAGGAACGGCACCGGCCTGATGCCGTTGCGCGGGCCCTTCTGGTCGGAGCCCAGCGGCGAGGTCTCGCCGAGCAGGATCGCGTCCGCGCCGTGGCCGCTGAGCGCGAGCCCCTGGCGGCCTGCGAAGAAGAGCTCGCGGAAGAGCGCGGGCGAGGCGGGGTTGCCGTTCTCCCACTGGGGCGACAGCCAGCCGGGCTGGTTGGGCTCGTTCCAGATCGACCACAGCGAGACGCGCGGCAGCCGCTGGCGGATGCCGTTCTCGTCGCGGTACGTGCCCGAGTAGCGCTTGCCGACGGCCTCGACGAAGCTGCGAAAGCGCGTCGGGATCGGCTTGAACGTCCCGGCGTTCGCGCGCTGGCTCGGCGGCGCCTTGCGGTGCCCGTAGCGCGGGCCCGGCCCGGTGACGTTGAAGAACACGCGCATGCCGAGCTTCGTCGCCTCCTTGACGAGGTTGTCGTAGCGGTCCCAGTTGCGCGTCGGGTACGTGCGCGGATCGCGGGCCTTGAAGCGCGTGCGCTGCCTGCGCGCCCTGTCGCGCTGCGTCTCGGTCTTGAGCTTGTCGATCTCGGCGTTCGTGAGATCGGCGCCCTCGGCGACGACGCGCCACAGGACGGTCGCCTTCACCGCGTCGGCGCCGAGCGAGCGCATCGTCACGAGCGTCCGTGACTGCGTGACGCCGTTGCGGTACAGGAGCTGGTCGTCGTCCATCATGATCGACGCCTGGTCGGGGGCGGCGTGCGCGGCGGGCGCGCACAGCATCGCCAGCAGGAAGGTCGCGAGCGCGAGTCGGCGGAGGTTCATCGGCGCGGAACGGTAGAGGGTCGTCGGATCCCTTGCACTCTGGGCGACAACAGCCGCGCGGCGGAAAGGTTGCGCCCGCGCGGCGATCACCCCGGATGCAGCTCGAACTCCACGCCGGCGATCTCGACGTCGTCGCCGGGCTCGAATCCCTCGCTCTCCAGCGCGCTGATGACGCCCATCCGCCGCAGCCGGTGCTCGACGTGCGCGAGCGCCTCGTCGTTGTCGAGATCGTGGCGCGCGAGCAGCCGGTGGACCGCCTCGCCGTCGACGCAGAACGCGCGCTCGCCGGTCCGCCGGACGCTGAACCCGCGGCCGGCGGCGGGCCGGAAGACGCGGTGCTCGGCGATCGGCGCGCCGAGGTCGATCGCGTCGTCGCCGCCGGCGCTCGCCCGCCCGTCGGCGAGCGGCACCCGGCGCAGGAGCTCGGCGGCGAGCTCGTCGAGGCCGCGTCCGGTCGCCGAGGACGTCACGAGGACGGGCACGTCGCCGCCGAGGCGCTCGCGCCAGCTCTCGGCGGCGTCCCGCGCGGCCTCCGGCGTGACGAGGTCTGACTTCGAGAGCGCGAGCAGCCGCGGCAGCGACGCCAGGCGGCGGTCGTGCGCGCGCAGCTCGGCCTCGATCGTCGCGTGGTTCTCGATCGGGTCCGAGCCGTCGACGGGCGCGAGATCCAGGACGTGGACGAGCAGGCGCGTGCGCTCGACGTGCGCGAGGAAGTCGTGGCCGAGGCCGGCGCCCTCGCTGGCGCCCTCGATGAGGCCCGGGATGTCGGCGACGACGAGCTGGCGGTCGGCGCCCTCGAGCGTCCCGAGCACCGGCTCGAGCGTCGTGAACGGGTAGGCGGCGACCTTCGGCGCCGCGCGCGTCATCCGCGCCAGCAGCGAGGACTTGCCGGCGTTCGGCAGGCCGACGAGGCCGACGTCGGCGAGGAGCTTCAGCCGCAGGTCGAGCCAGCCCTCCTCCCCCGGCAGGCCGCGCTCCGCGAGGCGCGGCGCCTGGCGGGTGGAGGTCGCGAAGCGCTTGTTGCCGCGCCCGCCCGGCCCGCCGCGCGCCACGATGACGCGCTGGCCCGGCACGACGAGGTCGTGCGTGCTGCCGTCCCAGCTCGTGACGTGCGTGCCCGGCGGCACCGGGACCTCGAGCACCGGCCCGCTCGCGCCGTGGCGCAGGTCGCCCTCGCCGTGGCCCGCGCGCCGCGCCTTGTAGTGCGCCCGGCGCTTGTAGGTCTGCAGGTCGCGCAGCGAGTCGTCGCAGACGAGCGCGACGTCGCCGCCGTGGCCGCCGTCGCCGCCGTCGGGCCCGCCGTGGGGGACGTGCGCCTCGCGCCGGAAGCTCAGGCAGCCGTCGCCGCCGCCACCGGCCGCGACGAAGATGCGGGCCTTGTCGTAGAGCATGTCCTCACCAACGTAGCTGGGCCGCGACGCCGGCCCGGCAGGTCTGCGCTCAGGTCAGCTCGAGCGAGTCGACGATCGTGCCGACGTCGAGCTCGCCGCGCTTGGCATCGGGAACGACGACGGAGAAGAGGTAGAAGCGCCTGGCCCTTCTGGGCGACGATCGTGTTGCGGGTCGTCGGGATGTCGCTGCCCTGCCCGGACTTGAACGTCACCACGAGCGCGGCGCGCCCCTTCGCTGCCGGGCACATCGAACTCGACGTCGGACTGCACCTCGTAGTCGGCGCACACCGGTCGGGTTGCTGTCGCGCACCTCGCCGACCGCTTGCAGCAGATTGCCGGGGAAGTCGTCGACGCTCGCGACGATGCGGGCCTGCTCGGCGAGCGTCCCGGCCTTGCGGGCGACGAAGAGCGAGCCGTCGGCCGGGCTCTCGTCCAGGGGCAGGCCCGCGGGCATCACGAAGCGCAGCCCGTCGGACTCGACCCGTTCGTATCCGCTCGGCGCGTCGTCGCCGCCGTCGTCGCCGCCGCCGCATCCGGCGAGCAGCCCGAGCGGGCAGCAGCAGCAGCAGGAGTCCCGTCATGGCCATGCGATTCACCTCGTCACCGGTTGGCGATGGTACTCGGGATCGCCCGGCGGCTTGACGTTCGAGGAGACGAGGCCATCGGTCGTGGTCTTGTGCGAGGCCTCGACGGCGAAGCCCTCGCCCTTGGCCATGATCTCGAAGCCGTCGATCTGCCGTTCGTAGACGTTGACGTTGATCTGCCCGCTGCGGTCGAGCTCGTCCGCCAGGTTCTCCGACGCGTGCGCGTCGATCCTGCCCTTCTGGAGGTACTGCTCGACGAGCGCGCGGTTGCGGTCGTTGACGTCGAGCTGGACCTCGGTCTGGACGAGCTTGCTGTTCTCGCTGGAGACGTTGGCGCCGGCCTCCGTGATCTGCTTGGAGAGGCCCTTGAGGTCCCCCGACGTCACGTTGATCGCCCCGGACGTCTCGACGCCGCTGGAGAACACGAGCTTCGTGACGTTGCCGGCCTTGTCGCGCGTGACGCCCATCGCCGACGTGGCCTTGGCAGATCCGCTCGCCCCGACCGTCAGGATCTCGAGCGCGGCGCTGGCCTGTGCGTAGACCTCGTGGATCGACGTCGTCGCGCCGGTCTTCTCGTCCTTCTTGACGGCGATCGACTCGCCGGCGCCGAGCTTGCCGCTCAGCGGGCCGCCGTCGGCGGACACCGTCATGTCGACGCCGCCCTTCTGGAACGTCTCGACCGGCTCGGCGTCGTAGTCGTCCATGGCGAAGATGTCGCCGGCGAGCTCCTCCATGTTCTTGTGCTCGATGTCGTTGATGAACTTCTCGGCGTCCTTGGCGTTCTTGAACTGGAACGTCTTGCCGTTGGAGAGCGCCGCCATGAGCGTCAGCGCGACGTTCGGCGTCAGACCGCCCTTGGCGCTGTCGGCCGAGCCGGCCTTGAGCTTGCCGCCCGCGGTGAGATCGAGGCCCGCCTCGACGGTGTCCATGACGGTGACCTTCACCTCACCGCCGGCAAGCTTCTCCGTGATGACCGTGTGGGCCGCCCCGATGTGGATCGTGAAGACCGTGATGCCGGCCTTCGTCTCGACGGTCTTCGACAGCAGGACGAGCTCGCCGACTCCCGTGATGTCCTGGTAGCTCGTCGTCGGCAGCGAGCCCATGACGCATGTCAGCTGCGACGCCGCGACGTCGGCCGCCGCCTCGATCTCGTGCAGATGCGTCCTGGCCTTCTTGCGAAGGCGTTCGAGAGCTTGCACCGCGCCGTTGGCCGTCTTCGCGTGGCGGCCGGCCTCGGCCGTCTTGTCGGCGGCCTTGTCGCCCCATCTCTTCACCTCGTTGGGGGCGTCAGGACGCGTGCTGGCGACGGCCTCGAGTGCCTTCTCGCCGGCCTTCGTCGCGTCCGTGCGCGCGTCCTCGGCGAGCTTCTGCGCCCGCCGGGCCGTGTCCATCGCATCCTTCGCCTGCTCGTCGAGGCGCTTGATCGCGAGCTTGTGCGTGCGCAGCGCGTCGGCGTAGACGCGCAGGGCGGTCGCGGCGTGGGTGCAGGCGTGGCGGAAGAGGTTGACCTTCTCGCGCTGCGTGTTGCACTGCGCCGCGCAGCTCATCTTCGCCTCGCCGGTCCAGTCGCCGAGGATCTTCTCGGCGCGGACGATCGTGCCGATGTTGTCGGCGAACGCATGGGCGCAGCGGCGCAGGCCGTCGGCGGCGTCGTCGACGAGGTGCGCCTGACCGGTCGGGAGCTCGATCCCGGTCTCCGACATCAGGGTCTTGACGGGGCTCGAGCAGCTCATGGCGATCCGCCCCTGCGGAACTGCTGCTTGAGCTCGCTGAAGACCTTGCCGGACTTCACGTCGGCGAGGGTGAAGTCGTCGCCGCACTGGGCCAGGGCCAGGGACATCATCGAGATCGCGCCCATGAAGGCCGATTCGCCGTGTTCGATGCGCTCGCAGACGCCGCGGAGGGCCTTCGCGACGCCATCGTGTCCCGCGTCCTGAGCGCCGAGCGATCCCGCGGTCTTGACACCGCCGATGCCCGTCTCGCGGTGAACCGCCATCAGCGCCTTCGCCGCGACCTGCAGCTCGTGTGGTGTGACGTGCACGCTCATGCCGGGTAGGCGGGGGCGCGCGCGGGGACCCTCACATTTCCTTCCGTCATCCTGCGCTGCACCCCCGCAACGACCAGGAGACCGCATGCCCGCGACCCCGTCTTCCTCATCACCGGCGCCTCCAGCGGCATCGGCGCAGCGACCGCCCGGCGCGCCGCGCAGGAGGGCTACCGGCTCGTGCTCGCCGCGCGCTCGACCGACAAGCTCGAGTCGCTCGCCGAGGAGCTCGGCGGCTCCGATCGCGCGATCGCCGTGACCTGCGACGTCACGGACTTCGGCCAGCAGGAGGCGATGGTGCAGGCCGCGCTGGACGCCTTCGGCCGCATCGACGTCGTCTTCGCGAACGCCGGCTTCGGCGCAACCCGCGGCTTTCTGAAGGAGACGCCCGAGCACTGGCGCGACATGGTCCTCACGAACGTCCTCGGCTGCGCGTACACGATCCGCGCGACGATCCCCGCGCTGAAGGACTCCGCCGGCCACCTGCTGCTGACGAGCTCGGTCGCCGGGCGCCGCGCGCTGCCGCGGCTCGCTCTACAGCGCGACGAAGCACGCGGTCACGGCGATGGCCGAGTCCGCGCGCCAGGACCTCAACGACACGGGCGTCCGGGTCACGTCGATCGAGCCCGGCATGGTCGACACGCCGTTCTTCGACAACCCGGTCTCCAACGCGCTGGAGCCCGACGACATCGCCCGCGCGGTGATGTTCGCCGTGCAGCAGCCGCCGCACGTCGACGTCAACGAGATCCTGATCCGGCCGGTGAGCCAGCCGACCTGAGCGGCGCCGCGATCCCGAGGCGCTGCCAGTCGGCTGCCAGCACCGCCGCGAGCTCGCGCAGCTCGACGCCCCAGCGTGCCGGTGCGCTCGCTGCCACGCGAACGACCCGTCGGCCACCCGCGCCGCGCGCCGCGGCTCGTGGTGGATGCCGAGGAGCCCGCGGGCCTGCGGGACGGCGCGCTCGAGCGCGGCGGCCGAGCAGCTGCCCGCGCCCGGCCTTCAGCCGGTTGACGGCCAGCACGAGCGACGGCGCGAGCGGGCCGAGCCGCGCGAGCTGCGTCGGCGACGAGTGCGGGCGTCGCGCGGCCGGCGTCGCAGACGAGCAGGAGCTGATCGGCGGCCGCGACGGCCGGCGCGTCCAGCGCGGCGCCGCAGTCGAGGATGTGCACGCCGCCCTGGGCGCGCGGGCGCAGCGGCGGCTCGCCGTCGACGAGCGCGTCCACGACGACCGGGCGCTCGCGGCTGAGATGGGCGAGCAGCGAGCCGAGCAGGAGCGCCATCGTCGTCGTGCCCGCGCCGGCATGCGGCGAGGCGACCGCGATCGTCGCCGTCCGCCGCATCCGCGGCGCGCGGATCGCAGCCTCGAGGCCGGGCTCGTAGTCGTAGGACCGCCAGGTGGTGCGGTAGCGCTCGAAGCGGCCCGTAGTCGGTGCCCGGCTTGCGCCGGCGCACGGCCGCCTGGACGGCGGGCCGGATCCGGACGAGCGTGCCGTTGTAGGCGGGCAGCGCCGCGAGCGTGCGTTGCAGCGGGCGTCAGGCCGTCGTCGCCCGCGCCCCCGTGGATCGTCACGGTGTCGTGCTCGCGCACCGCCTCGCCCGCGGGGCGCAGATGGAGGATGCAGCCGTCGACGAGGCCCTGGTCGGCGAGCGTGAGATCGCCGTCCAGCGGCGCGCGCCGCGGCGCGCCGAGGACGAGCCCGAAGGCGTCCGGGCGCCCGCCGGTGAGCTGCGCGAACGTCGGCAGCAGCTCGTCCACCGGCGTGTCCGAGGGGGCGGCGACGTCCGCCCGGCGGTCCGGGCCGACGATGGTCAGGAGCACGGTGTTCATGTCGGTCCCTCCGTAGCGATCTCATGGTGGGCGGGCGCCGCGCCGCGGCTGCGCGGCGGCGCGAAGACGGTCTGGACGAGCCGGCAGTCGCCGCGGCGGACGAGATGGCCGCGCCCCGGCGGCAGCGACTGGGCGCGCCGGCCCTCGAGCACGGCGCCCTCCGAGGGATCGCCGCTGAGCAGCAGGCCCGGGACGCGCAGCTCGAGCAGGCTCTGGCAGACGGGCTCGAACGAGGCCCGGATCATGCCCGCGACGCGGCGCGCGACGACGAGGTGGAAGCCGAGGTCGCGGCCGTGCGGGAGCGCGCCGACGATCGGCTCGAGCGGGTTGTCGTCGCCGGCCAGCAGGTCGTAGTCGTCGACGACGAGGTACTGCTCGGGACCGCTGCCGTCGCCGCGCTCCATCCGCCCGCGCAGGACGGCGGCGAACTCTGCGACCGCGTCGTCCATCTCGCCGCGCGCGCCGGCGTAGCGCTCGACGTGGTCCAGGGCGGCGACGTCGGCGAGCGTCCGCCGTGGGTCGAGCACCGTGACCTGCGAGCGCGTTGCGGCGAGGCCCTCGACGAACGCCCGCAGGACGTTCGTGCGCCCGCTCTCGCCGTCGCCGAGGACGAGCAGGTGCGCGTCGTTGCCGCAGAGGTCGATCCCGACGGTCTCCAGGCGCTCCTCCTCGACGCCGATCGGGACGCCGGCGGCGTCGTAGGGCGGAAGCTCCTCGCGCTCGAGGCGGCGCGGCAGGACGCGGACGGCCGACGCGCGCGGTCCCTGCCAGCGCGCGGCGATCGCGGCGACCTCGTCGCCGGCCGGCACCGCCGCCTGGAACTCGAGCCCGTCCTGGGTGAGCCCGCGGCCCGGCAGGGAGGGCAGCGCCTCGGCGCGCTTGCGATCGATCTCGGAGTCCAGCGGCTCGGTGAGGTGCAGCTCCAGGCGCGAGCCGAGGGTGTCGCTGACGCTCTGGCGCATCTCCGCCCAGCGGTTGGCGCTGATCGCGACGTGGATGCCGTAGGCGAGGCCGTTGGACAGCAGCGCCTCGATCGCGAGGTCGAGGTCCTCGAAGTCCCGGCGCAGCTGCGCCCAGCCGTCGATGACGAAGACGATCTCGCCGAACGGGGCGTCGGCGATGCTGTCGATGCCGAGGCGGCGGAAGGCCTCCTCGCGCTCCTCGAGCTCGGCCGCCAGGCGCGCGGCGATCCGCAGGACGAGCTCGCGGTCGGCCTTGCCGGCGACGGCCGCCACGTGCGGGAGGTCGCCGAGGCCGCGCAGCAGCCCGCCGCCGAGGTCGATCGCGTGGACCTGCAGCTCCTCGGGCGTGTGGCTGCGCGCGAGGGCGAGGACGAGCGTGCGCAGCAGCACGCTCTTGCCGGTCTGCGGCGCCCCGACGACGGCGAGGTGCCCGCCGGCGCCGGTGAGGTTCAGCGTCAGCGGCTCGGTGCGCTGCTGCTTGGGGACGTCGACCATGCCGATCGTCGCGCGCAGCCCGGCGACGGGCGTCGCGCGCTCCCAGAACGGCGGCGCCGCCGCCAGCGCGCCGAGCGCGAGCTGGCCGGGCAGCGGCTCACACCAGACCTGGTGGACGGGCCGGGAGGAGGGCGCGGCGTGCAGGCGCTCGGCGATGAGGCGCAGGTCGGCCGCGCCGTCGCCGACGGCCGGGGCGCCGGCGCCCGGCGCTCCGGCGAGCTGCGCCCCGCCCGCACCGAACGACGAGACGACCGGTCGCCCGCCCCCGCGCGCGCCGCCCGCCGAACTGCGCGGGCGGCGCACGAGCGTCGCCCGGAAGCGCGAGTACAGGCCGGTGTCGACCTTGAGGTAGCCGAGTCCGGGCTCGGAGGGCAGCAGGTAGGCGTCGGGCGTCCCGATGACGCCCTTGCTGTCCGCGGCGCTGAACGTCCGCAGGCAGATGCGGTAGCGCAGGTGGCTCTCGAGGCCGCGCAGCCGCCCCTCGTCGAAGCGCTGGCTGGAGAACAGCAGGTGGATGCCGAGGCTGCGCCCGACGCGCCCGATCGCGACGAAGAGGTCGATGTACTCCGGCCGCGAGGCCAGCAGCTCGCCGAACTCGTCGATGACGACGAGCAGGTCGGGCAGCGGCGCCATCGACGGCTCGCGCTCGCGCAGGCGCCGGTAGGCGATGACGTCGTCGACGTTGCCCGCGTCGCGCAGCATCCGCTGACGGCGCTCCTGCTCGCCGTAGAGCGCGTCGTGCATGCGGTCGACGAGGCTGAGGTCGCTCTGGAGGTTCGTGATCATGCCCGCCGTGTGCGGCAGCGCCTCGAGGTCCGCGAACGCCGCGCCGCCCTTGAAGTCGACGAAGACGAAGGCCAGCTCCTCGGGCGGGTGCGAGAGCGCGAGGCTCATGACGAGCGTGCGCAACAGCTCGCTCTTGCCCGACCCGGTGGCGCCGATGATGAGCCCGTGCGGGCCCATGCCGCCCTCGGCCGCCTGCTTGAGGTCGAGCTCGAGCCGCTCGCCGTTTGCGTCGACGCCGATGAGCGCGCGCATCGCCAGCGCCCGCGGGCGCCCGTTCCACTCGGCGGCGGGGTCGAGCGCCTCGATCGAGGGGATGCCGAGCAGGCTCAGCAGCCCGTCGCGGGCGTCCAGGCCGGAGGCCGAGCTCTGGTCGTAGAGGCGGATCGGCGCGAGCGTCCGGGCGACGGACTCCGCCGCGCCGCTGCCGAGCTCGTCGACGACGACGTGCCCGATGATCGCGCCCGCGGGACCGGTCTCCTCGAGCGTCGCGTCGCCGCGCGCCGCCAGGCGCAGCCGGGCGCACGTCTCGGCCGGCTCGTCGGCGGCCTCCTCGACGGTGCAGATGACGACGACGTTCAGCTCGTCCGGGCGGCTCAGCGCCTCGCGCAGCAGCGGCAGGCGGGCGCGCTGGTCGCGCGGGCTGAAGCCGTCGAGGACGAGGACGAGGACCGGCGCATCCAGGCGCCTGGGTCCGGAGAGCGACGTCGCCTCGGCGAGCATCCGCAGCCCGTCGATGCGCGGCGCGACCTGCTCGTCGAGCACCGCGGCGAGCGCCGCGCTGCCGGCCGCGAGCGCCGGGCGCGGGGAGCGGCCGTCGCCGGCCTCGCTGCGCGCGTGCGGCAGCCACTTGCACCACTCCCAGTCGCCGTCGCCCTCGTGGTGTGAGACGACGATCTGCAGGTCGCACGGCGCGTGCGCGAGCGCGAGCTGCGTGAGCATCGCCCGCACCGCCGCTCGCGAGCGATGCGCGGGCCCGACGACCGACACGACCGGCGCCGCGGTCAGGGCGACCGAGACCGGCACGTCCTCGACGGTGCACCAGCGCCCCGCGAGGCTCTCGGCCTCGTCCACGAGCGCGCGCTCGTACTCCGTCAGCGGGCTGTTGCCGAGATCCACGCGCGGGGATCCGACGTGCGCGACGGGCCCGCGCCCGGCGCGGACGGCGAGGAAGTCGGCATCGCCGGGCCGGCGCTCCCAGAGCCACGCGCGGCTGGAGGCGAGGTCGGCGAGCTCCTCGAGATCCGGATGACGGCGCTCGGCGGCGATCCGCTGGCGCTCGGCGACGTCCGCCAGGCGGCGTTCGGTGTCGACGAGGTACTCGCGATACAGGCGCCGCTGACGGCGCGCGTTGCGCCGGCCCTGGCGCTTCTGGCTCGAGCGCATCGCGATGGCGAACACGAGCGCGAGCACCGCGAGCCCGATCGCGATGTAGAAGAAGATCATGTTGTCGTAGACGATCGCGAAGGCGACCATGCTGAGGCTGCCGATGACCGGGAAGAGGACGTGGACCCAGCCCTCGAAATGGTTGTTCTGGACCGACGGCGGCGCCGCGAGGAGGAAGTCGTCGGCGGGCACGGGCGGCGGGAACGCGCGCGGCGGGCGGTGAAACGCGGTGTCCGGGCCGGGAGGCATCACGAGCGCCATCGTCAAGCGTCCTTCCAGTCGTTGAGCGCGCCCTGGAGCGCGAGGAGCCATTCGTCGCCGGGACGCTGCTCGAGCGCGATGGCGACGACGTCGCGCGCCCGCTCGAAGCGGTCGTGCGCCGCGTGGAACTCGGCGAGCACGAGCCCGTACTCGAGGTTCTCCGGGTGCAGCTCGAAGGCGTCCTCGAGCAGCCCCGCGGCGAGGTCGTCGCGGCCGGCCTGCTCGGCGACGCGGCCGGTGAGGTAGGCCAGCTCGCCGGCGTGCTCGAACTCGTCGGGCATGACCTGCGCGACCTCGTGGAGGAGCAGCTGAGCCCCGCGCAGGTCACCGATGCGGAAGGTGAGCTCCGCGCTGCGCATGAGCAGCGTCGCGTCGCCGGCGGCGAGCATCGCCGCGTGACGAACGGCGCCCTCGGTCTCGTCGCTCTCGACCACGCGCAGGAGCGAGGCGAGGTGAAGCGCGATCTCGGGGTGGCCGGGGAAGCGCCGCGCGGCCTCGCGCAGCAACGCCTCGCCGCTGGCGCTGTCGCCGGCCTCGAGCGCGGCGATCGCGCCCTCGAGGAGCGCGGCCGCCTGGTCTGCGGGCACGCTGATCATCCGAGGAGCTTCGCGATGGTTTGCATCATGTCGTCGATCGCCTTGTTCGTGTTGATGCCGATGCGCGCCGTGTTCGAGAGCGCCTCCCTGCGGTCGCCGGACGTCTGCTTGGGCCCGTTGTTGCGCCCGTCGTAGCCCTTGCGGCTCTCGGCCCCGCCGCGACCACCGGGCTCGCGCACGCCCTCGACGCGCGGCCTGCCGTCGGGACCGCGCGTGATCTTGACCTTCCTGGGGACGTTCGTCGGCGCCATCGGAGGCAGCTTGTCGCGCGGATGAGCCGGGAAGATCCGCGGCAGCGGGCCCTTCTTCTTCGCGTTGCCGACGATCTTGTCGGCGCCCTTGGCGAGGCCCTTCTTCGCGACGACGCCGGGACCGAACCACTTCGTGACCTTCGCCGCGCCGGCGTCCGGGTCCCAGACCCTCCCGTTGGGCATGCCGCTGACGAGCTTGCCGGCCTGGCCGAAGGTCAGCGCGTCGATCGGCGCGAAGCCGGTGCTGAAGAGCGCCCGGCCGAACTTCTGCAGCCCGTTGAGCGGCTTGTTCTCGGCCGCCTCGCGGGCCGCTGCGGCCGCGGCCTCGATGTCCTGGCGGCGGACGTCGCCGGGGGTCAGGCCGTGGAACGGGAGGTCGAACGGGCCCGTGCTGTTGAACGGGCTGGAGTTCGTCGGCGTCGGCGTCACCGGGACCGGGATCGGGCCGAGGTTGATGAGCGCCGTCTTCGCGGCGGCCGTCGCGTCCATGAGCGCCGTCCGCGTGCGCTGGGCGGCGGCGTCGGCGAGCCGGTTTGCCTTCTCGGCCTTCTTGATCGCCCGCACGATGTCGTCGTTGGCGTCGGTGAGCGCGCCACGCGCCTTGCTCTCGGTCGCCTTCGCTCGTCCCGCTGCGGCGCGGGCCGTGCTCTCGCGGCGGTCCGCGTCGAGCGCGCCGGCGGCGTCGGCGGTGCCGCGGGCGGTGGCCGCCTCGGTCGCCGCCGTGTCGGCCGCGCCGGTGGCGGCGGCGCCGTCGGCGACGGCTGTCTGCAGCGACTTGACCGCGGCGTTCGCGCGGCCCTCCGCCTCGCGCCCGGCGCGCCGGGCGTCCTTCGCGATCTCCTGCTGGTCGCGCAGGTCGTGGGCGAACGTCCGCAGGATCCCGGACGCGCGCTCCAGGACGCTGACGCCGTCGTCCATGTTGCTGCTGAGGAGGTAGGTCAGCGTGTCGAAGGCGAACGCCGCGTGGCCGGTCCAGCCCTCGGCCTCGACCGCGGTCGTGCCGGCGCCCTGACGGACTTGCCGCTGCGCTCGAGGATCTTGGCGGTTGTCCTGAGCTTCGCCGCCGCGTCGAGGATCTCGCCCGGGTCGCCCTTGGGGATCTCGATGCCGTCGGCGCTGAGAGCGCTGTCGCCGACGGGACCCGCGAAACCGAACATGTGAGTGAAGGCGGGCCCCGCTCAGACCCCCCTCACGTTTCTTGCGGGGTCAGCCGACGCGGCGCGTGGCGGCGAGGATGGTGCCCTCGCTGGAGGGCATGGGCTCGCAACGGACGACGTCGCCCGGCTCGAACTCCCACGTCTCCTCGTCGCGTTCGTAGGGCTGGTCGACGATCCGGTAGACGTCACCTCCGACGTGCTCGGCACGAACCGGGCGGCGGACTTCGACGCCCTCGTCGAGGAGCCGGACGTAGATGTTCTCGGGCTCGGTCATTCGATGTCCCCGCTGTCCGGACCATAGGCGAAGCCCGGCCCGCCGACGTGGATCACCTCGCCCGTCACGTCGTCCACGACGACCGACTGGCCGGTCTCGGGATGGATGTAGCGCGTGGCGGGATTCCCGTTGGCCTTGTTGACGGCCCTCACCTGCTCGCCGGACTCGACGGCCTGCTCGATCTGCTCGGGCGTCCAGTCGCGGCGCTTCATGCCCCTGACGATCTTGTCGGAGAGGTCGGGATCGAAGCCCGGGCCGTCCGCAGCGCCCTTCGCGCCCTTGATGCCCTCCGCTCCCTTGGCGCCCTTGGCGCCGCTGGCGACCTCGTCGCCGTGGCTGAGGCCCTCCTCGATGATCTTGCCGCCCTTGGCGAGCCTGCCGACCGGGAGAACCATCGCGAGGTGACCGGCGGCGTTGAGGACATCGCCGTCGGCGATGTCCTCGACCATCTGCTTGACGTCGTTGTAGCCGCTGAACTCCTTCACGACCCGAGCAGCCCGCCGCCGCCGTCGTCCTTCGCCTCTCGCGCCTGGCGCTCGCGCTCGGCCGCGGCTTCGAGCTCCCGGCGGCGGATGTCGCCGGGCGTCAGCGGCCGGCGGGGCAGGCCGAACGGATGCCCGCTGGTCAGGGGGTTGGGACCGTCGGGCGTCGGGGTCACCGGGACCGGGATCGGCCCGAGCTCGATGCACGCGGCCTTGGCCTCCGACGCGACCTGCTCGAGGATCGCCCGCGCGCGCTGGGCGGCGGCATCGGCGAGCTCGTTGGCCTCCTCGGCGCGCTCGATCGCCTTGGAGATGTCGCCGTTGGCCTCGGTGAGCGCGGTGCGCGCACGGTTCTCGGCAGCCTTGGCGCGCCCTGCGGCCGCCCGCGCCGTGCGCTCGCGATGGTCGGCCTGGGCGGCGCCGGCGCTGTCGGCGGTGCCGCGCGCGACCGATGCGTCGGTCGCCGCCGTGTCGGCCTGACCCTGGGCGATGGCGCCGTCGGTGGCGGCGCCCTGCAGCTTCGTCACGGCGGCATGCGCGCGGCGCTCGGC
This sequence comes from uncultured Actinomycetes bacterium, assembly GCA_963830085.1. GTDB lineage: Bacteria > Actinomycetota > Thermoleophilia > Solirubrobacterales > Solirubrobacteraceae > CADCVQ01. Next base: position 121,995 of record CAWHLF010000018.1, read on the forward strand.
GGCCTGGCCGGCACGGCGGGCGGCGCGCGCGACGTCCTGCTGGCGCTCGAGCTCGTCCGCGAACTTCCGGCAGGCCGCCGCCGCGCGGCGCAGCGAGCTCTCGCCGTCGCGCATCGCGGAGCTCAGGACGTACGCGGTCGCGGCGAACAGCAGCGCGGCGGGCCCGGTCCAGCCCTCTGCCTCGACTGCCGCCACACCGGCGTCGGCGCAGCTCATCGACGCGTCGTCGAGCTGGCCTGCGGTCGCTCTCAGCTTCCGCGACGCGGTGAGGATCCGGCTCGGAGAACCCTTCGGAATCTCGATGCCGTCCGCGCTGAGCGCCGCCGAGGCAGGCGCGACTGGGAAGGAGAACGGCATGCGTTCACGGCGACTTGCTCGCAAAGAGACTGGTCGACGACTGCTCGGCGAAGTAGTAGCAGCGGGCGGCGGCCAGGAGCGCGGTGTTCATCTGCGACGCCTGGCGGCTGTGCTGCTGCAGCGTCTTCGTCCAGGCGCCGGCGAGCGCGTCGAGCGCGCCCGCGACGGCCGTCTCGTCCGCCGCGCCGCGGATCTCCGCCAGCGGCGTGCCGCAGCCGAGGTCGGCCGAGACGCGGCCCATCTTCTGGGCCGCGCTCTCGATCGCCTCGTAGGAGACCCGGAGCACGGTCAGCGCCTCCAGACCTTGCGGACGTTGGTCTCCGTGTCCTCGTAGCAGCGCCCGGAGTCCAGCGTGCCGTCGCCGATGTCGTTCAGCAGCAGGCGGATCTTCTCCTGCGTGGATCCGCCAGTCATCGGACACCTGCATGAACGCGTTCTTCGCCTGCCCTCCCAGGCCCCGCCGACGCCCTGGATCTTCGAGGTGATGTCACGCATCGCCTCCTCGATCCGGCCGGAGCCGGCCTTGATGTGCCCGCCCAGCTCCTGGACCTTGGCGGGGTCGACCTTGTAACCACTCATCTGCGCACCTCTTTCTGCTCGTTGACGATCGGGTGTGGGCGAAGCTCTGCGGTCACGGCGTGAACTCCTGCGAGAAGTTGCTCGCCGGAGGCGGCGCGGCCCGGCGCACCGTCCGACTGGCGGGGGATGCACGACGGACGGGGCGCCGGGTGGTGGCGCGCCGGGCCTTCCGCTTCTTGCGGACGGCACGCTTGACGGGGCGCGGCTCGGGCCGTTGCACGACGGGACGCGCGGGCGGCAGCGGCGTCTGCGCGGGCTGCTGGAGCACGATCGGCTTCGGCGCTGCGATCTGCGGTGCGGCGCTCGGCCGGTCACCGCTTCCGGCGACCGCGACGGCACCCGCGCCCGCGGCGACCGCGCACATAAACGCCGCGACGCGGCCGGAGGTCCAGCGCCCGAGGAAGAGCCCGCGGGGCCCCCCGTAGAGCCCAGGGCGGCTGGCGCGCCCGGCGGGGTCGGCGTCCTGCGGGGCAGGGCGCGTCCCGAGCAGCCCGCCGCCGCCGCGGACGATCCCCGGCGAGGCCTGCTCGAGCGCCCGGCCGGCCGGCGGCCCGGCGCCGCGCAGGTGGTCGTCGAACGGGGAGAGCCGGACTTCCTGGACGCTCATGGGAGGAAGGGCGGGGCTCCCCCGCTCCTCCCTCACATTTCTTCAGCGAGCGCTACGCGTCTGCGTCGTGCGGGGCGATCGAGACGACGCGCTTGCCGCGCTGCTGGCCGAAGACGACCGTGCCCGCCGCGCGGGCGTAGAGCGTGTCGTCCTTGCCGATGCCGACGCCGTCGCCGGGGCGGAAGCGCGTGCCGCGCTGGCGGACGATGATCTCGCCGCCCGTGACCGTCTCGCCGGCGAAGGTCTTGACGCCGAGGCGCTGCGCGTTGGAGTCGCGCCCGTTGCGTGAGGAGCCGAGCCCCTTCTTGTGTGCCATCTGGGTTAGCCCTTCACTTCCGTGATCTCCAGGCGCGTGAGCTCCTGCCGGTGGCCGGCGGTTCGCTTGTACCCGCGCTTGGGCTTGAACTTGAAGACGCGCAGCTTCTCGCCGCGCTCGTGCGCGACGATCTTCGCCTTGACGGAGACCTTCTTCAGGCCGTCGGCATCGAAGATCGTGTCCGTCGAGCGAAACAGGAGCGGCTGCAGGGCGACGGTCGCGCCCTCGTCCTCGGGCAGGCGCTCGACGAGCAGGGTCTGGCCCTCCTCGACGTGGTACTGCTTGCCGCCGGTCTTGACGATTGCGTAGGCCATGGGAAGTAGGTGCTCAGCTCGGGGAGTCGGTGGGTGTCGCGGCCGTGTCTGCCGTGGCGCGCGAACGGCGCCGTCCGCCTCTGCGGCCCCGGCGCCGAGTCGTCGATTCTACGCCATCGCCATCGGCTGGGTCCTCAGCGTCCGCATCGGGGCCCTCGGGGCCGTCCACGGGCGGGTCGGCGTCCAGCAGCGTGGCGGTCGCCGAGGTGCGCCCGGCGTGCTCGATGCGCACGAGCCGCTTGGCCCCGACGAAGCGCCCGCCGCCGCTGACGCTGATGATGTAGCCGTCGATCTTCGCAACCGCGTCGTCGACGTCGTACATGTGCGGCTCGACGATGTGGACGTGCACCTCGTCGCCCTCGCGGAACGGCACCGCGCGCTCCTGCACCTCGTCGCGCGAGCCCTCCATGACGACGTCGAAGTGGTCGACGGGCAGGCCCTCCGAGCCGGTGAAGTGAAAGCGGCGGCCGGTCTCCTCCTCGAGCGCGTGCAGGACGCGCTTGGCGTTGCCGGTGAAGACGGCGCTCACGCGCGGGTTCATCTGCACGAGGAACGCCTCGTGCTTCTTCGGCGCCTTCTTGGAGAGCACCCGCAGCCGGCGCTCGAACTCGATCGCGATCGTCTCCTCGGACTTGATGACGCCGTCGCCGTTGCACGTCGGGCAGGGCCGCGAGATGATCTCGCGCACGCCCTCGGTGACGTTCTGGCGCGTCATCTCGACGAGCCCGAGCTTCGAGATCTCGGCGGTGAACGTCTTCGTGCGGTCCTCGTCGAGCGTCTGGCGCAGCGTCTTGAGCACGGCCTCGCGGTTGCGCGCGCGGGCCATGTCGATGAAGTCGATGACGATGATCCCGCCGATGTCGCGCAGGCGCAGCTGGTTGACGACCTCCTCGGCGGCCTCGAGGTTCGTCGTCGTGATCGTGTCCTCCAGGCGCGCGCCCTTGCCGCGCCCGATGAAGGAGCCCGAGTTGACGTCGATGACCGTCAGCGCCTCGGCGTAGTCGATGATGAGGTAGCCGCCGCTGGGCAGGTCGACGCGGCGCGTCATGAGGCCGTCGATGACCTTCTCGACGCCGTAGGCCTCGAACAGCGGCGCCTTCTCCTCGTAGAGCTCGACGCGGTCGACGAGCTCGGGCGCCGTGCGCTGGAAGAACGAGACGAGCCGGTGGTGCTGCTTGGGATCGTCGACGATCGCGCGCTCGAAGTGCTCGGAGAAGATGTCGCGCACGACGCGCACCGAGAGGTCGGCCTCCTGGAAGACGAGGCCCGGCGCCGGCGTCTCCTCGACGCGCTTCTGCAGGACCTCGTGGAGCTTGAAGAGGTACTGCAGCTCGCGCTCGAAGTCCGCGCGCGTCGCGCCGCTGGCGGCCGTGCGGATGATCGCGCCGCCGCCGCGCAGGTCGAGGCCCTTGGTCTCCTTGCGCAGGCGGTCGCGCTCCTTGTCGTCGAGGCGGCGCGAGACGCCGACCCCCTCGCCGGTCGGCGCGTAGACCATGTAGCGCCCGGCGATCGTGAGCTCCATGCTCAGCCGCGCGCCCTTGCTCTTCAGCGGGTCCTTGACGACCTGCACGACGATCTCCTGGCCGGGCTTGATGAGCTCGGTGATCTTCGAGCCGCCCTCCTTGCCGCGGCCGCGGCGGCCGACGTCGACGCCCGGCACGACGATCTCGTCGACGTGGAGGAAGCCGTTCTTGTCGAGGCCGATGTCGACGAACGCCGCCTCGAGGCCGGCGAGGACGTTGTCGACCTTGCCCTTGTAGATGTTGCCGACGATCGACCGCGCGCCGCGGCGCTCGAAGTAGAGCTCCGCGACGCGGTAGCCGGCCGCCGGGTCCTTCTTCGCCCGCGACGATGCGGCGGCCGTCTTCTTCGCGGCGCCGGGCTTCCCCGTCGCCTCCAGCAGCGCGACCCGGGTCTCCCCGCGGTCGACGCTGACCAGCAATTGCTTCTTCATGTGAAGGTGATTCCTTTGCCTAGAACGAGAGGCCCCGGCCCTTCGCAGCTGCCGACACGCGCCCTTGCGCGTAGATCGACTGCAGGAGGCCGATGGCCAAGAGGGTGGCGATCACCGAGCTGCCGCCGTATGAGAGGAGCGGCAGTGGGATGCCTGTGATGGGCATGATCCCCACGTTCATGCCGACGTTGATGAAGACCTGAAACAGGAGCATGGCCACGATGCCGCCGGCGATGAGCGCGCCGTAGAGGTTCTTGGCCACGGTGAGAATCCGAAGACCGCGCCAGATGAGCAGCGCGTACAGCGAGAGGACGAGTCCCGCACCGGCGAAGCCCCATCGCTCGCCCACCACGGCGAAGATGAAGTCGGTGCGCTCCTCGGGCAGGAAGTTGAGGTTCGTCTGGCTGGCCTGCTCGCCGCGGCCCGTCTTCTGGCCTGAGCCGATGGCGATCCGCGACTGGTTCTGCTGGTAGCCGGCGTCGCCCGCGACGTCCGACGGATACAGGAACGAGGTCAGGCGCTCGGTCTGCTTCGGCTTCAGGACGGTCACGCCGAGCGCCGGCGCCGCCGCCAGGACGAGCGCGATCGAGACCGCGCCGAGGGCGGTCAGGCCGGCGAAATGCCGCCAGGTCACCCCGGCGACGAACAGCACGGCGAAGAGGATCGCGATGTAGACGATGCCCGAGCCGAGGTCGCCGGCCATGACGAGCGTCGCCGGCACCATCGCCAGGAGCACGATCCGCGCCGTCGTGTCGCGCTCGCCGAGGCGCCGCGCACGGTCCACGATGAAGGCCGCCAGCGCGGCGATCAGCAGCACCTTGCCGAGCTCCGACGCCTGGATCTCGAAGCCCGGCAGCTGGATCGCCCGGCGCGAGCCGCGGGTGTCGCCGCCGATCGCCAGGACCGCCAGCAGGCCGAAGATCATGAGGGCGTAGACGCCGTATTTCAGCTCCCGCAGCCGCGAGTAGTCGATGCGGCTGAGGACGATCGCGAGGACGATCCCGAGCCCGAAGAACACGCCCTGGCGGGTGACGTAGTAGTTGGGATCGCCGGGGACGTCGGTGCGCGTGGATGCATGGAGGGTAACGAGCGACGCCGCCATGAGCCCGATCGCCGCGAGCGCGAGCAGCGGATCGAATGGGAGCCGGAGGCCGAGCGGGACGCGGATGGCGGGGCGGGACTCGTTCATCAGGCCGAGGTGTCGGTCCCCTTGACGATCTTCTTCTCGATGCCGTAGTACTGCGAGAGCAGCAGGCGGGCGATCGGCGCGGCGGTCTCCGCGCCGAAGCCGCCCTCCTCGACGGTCACGGCGAGGACGATCGGGCGCTCTGAGTCGGGGACGTAGGCGACGTACCAGGACTGGTCCTGCTTGATGCCGCGCTCGGCGGTGCCGGTCTTGCCGTAGATCGGGTAGCGGTCCTGCGGCCAGCCGGCGAAGACGTCGGCCGACGTGCCGCCGGACTCGCTCGTGGACCGCAGCAGCCCGGCGGCGACCGCCTGGCGGTCGGCCTCGTCGATCGTGATCTTGCGGGCGGGGTCGCGCTCGATGCGCTGGATGAGCTCGCCGCGCTCGGTCTCGATCTCGAGGCCGAGGTGCGGCGTGACGACCTTGCCGCCGTTGGCGATCGCGCCGTAGGCGACCGCGAGCTGCAGCGGCGTCGCGACGAGGTCGCCCTGGCCGGTGGCGAGGTTGACGGTGTCGCCGCCGTTGTAGTCGCGCAGGTCCGAGATCCCGCAGCCCGCGGCGCCGGCCGCGAAGACGGTGGCGGTCTCCGGGATGTCCTGCTTCTTGCGGCAGCGCAGCTCGGTGGCGTTGATGTCCTTGCGCCACGCCGGGTCGGGGATGATGCCCTGGCTCTCGTCGGGAAGGTCGATCCCGGTCGGCCGGCCGAAGCCCAGCTGCCGCGCCCAGTCCTGGATGATGAGGTCGTCCTTGCCGCCCTTCTCCCAGGCGGCGATGCCGAGCTTGTAGAAGTAGACGTCCGACGAGACCTGCAGCGCGCGCGACAGGTCGACGCTGCCGTAGACCTCGTCGTTGGCGTTGCAGCGCTTCTGCTCGTAGACCTGGATGCAGCCCGCGTCGTCGACGGACGCGCCCGGCGAGATGAGGTCCGCGTCCAGCGCCGCGAGCGCGGTGATCGCCTTGAACGTCGAGGCCGTCGGGTAGCCGCCCTGGATCGCGCGGTTGAAGGCGGGCGCGCCGGCATCGTCGCCGAAGAGCGTGTCGTAGCGCTTCTGCGTCATCGGCTTCGTCAGCAGCTCGGGGTTGAACGTCGGGTTGGAGCCCATCGCGAGCACCTCGCCGCTGCTCGGGTCCATCGCGACGTAGGCGCCGGGGTTGTTGCCGGGGTTCAGCGGCCCGCGCAGCGCGCGATCGCCGGTGCGCGCGAGCTCGACGTCGAGCGAGAGCCGCAGCCGCTGGCCGGGCACGGGCTTCGTGTCGCGCAGCCGGTCGTTGGGGATCGGCCGGCCGAAGGCGTCGACCTGGACGCGCTGCACGCCGTCGACGCCGCGCAGGTAGCGGTCGTAGCTGCGCTCGAGGCCGGTCTTGCCGACGACCGTCCCGGCCGTCACGTCGCGGAAGCGCGAGGACTTCAGCTCCTTCGGGCTGATCTCGCCGACGGTGCCGAGGATCTGGGCGGCGAGCGTGCCCTGCGGGTAGTCGCGCAGGTAGGTCTGCTGGACCTTCACGCCCGGGAACTGCTCGGGGCGCTCGGAGATGTACGCGAGGATCGACTCGTCGACGTCGGTCTTCACCCGGATCGTCGAGTACGGGACGAGCACGAGCGAGCGCACGACCTGGCGGTGGATCGAGGTCGCGGTCGTGTCGAGGACCTTCGCCAGGCGCGAGTAGCGCGAGCGCAGTCCGGCCGTCGGGATCGGCGGGATCTTGATCGGCTCGCCGCGCTCGCCCTTCAGGCGGGCCGCGCGCAGGCCCATCGCGCGGCCCCACTCGGCGGCGAGGTCGCGCTCGACCTGCGGCAGCTTCGACGGATCGAGCTGCACGACGACGGCCTGGCGGTTGCGGACGACGACCCGGCCCGAGCGATCGACGATCTTGCCCCGCGGCGCCTGGACGCGCAGGTCGCGGACGCGGTTGACGGTCGCCTGGGCGAGGTACTTGTCGCCGGACAGCACCTGGAGGTACCAGAGGCGGAAGAAGACGATCGCGAAGAGCGCGAGCGCGACGCCGCCGAGGATCGCGACGCGCAGCGCGAGCTGCGGGGTGATCGGCGCGCGGCGCTCGTTGACGGGTTCCATCATCACCGCAGATCGATCCCCCGCGACAGCGGCGACAGGCCGCCGGTCGTGTAGGCCGCGCCGGCGCCGGCGGCGCGGGTCGTCCGGGAGGCTGCCGGCCAGCGAGCGGCGCACGATCGCGTACACCGGCACGGCGATGAGCGTGTTGACGACGAGCGTCGCGAGCGTCTGGCGCACGAGCGCCCAGCTCACCGGCGCGTCGGCGCCGAGCAGGAACTGCATGAGCGCGAAGCCGAGCGCGAAGAGCAGCGTCGCGGCGGCGCCGACGGCCAGCGGCACGAGCGTGCCCTCCGGGTCGCGCGCCTCGCGCAGGCGGCCGGCGCCGTAGCCGACGCCGAGCAGGACGAGCGAGGACACGCCGAGCGTCTGCAGCGAGACGACGTCGAAGAACAGGCCGATCCCGAAGCCGAAGCAGCCGCCCGCCAGCGAGCCGCAGAGCAGGCCGACGGCCATGACGAGCAGCGGGGTGAGGTCGGCGTTGGCGCCCGCGATCGGCAGCTGCGAGATCGCCGCGGTCTGCACGATGACGCCGAGGATCGCGACGGCGGCGAGGCGGGCGACGAGCTGCGGCGTGGCCGTCATGCCGAGCGCGGCCCCCGCGGCTGGGTCAGGATCTGGACGAAGTCGAGGCTGCGCATGTCGGCGAACGGGCGCAGGTGGACCTCCTGCGTGTCCGTGCCCTCGTTCTCGATCCGCGTGATCTCGCCGATCGGCAGCCCGGGCGGGTACAGCGACTGACGCTTGTCCTCGGGCTCGGTGCCGCGCGTCAGGACGCGGTCGCCGGGGCTCAGCCGCGAGCCGGGCGGGGCGAAGCGCATGACGAGGTCGGTCGGGTTGCCGGCGCTCGAGGGCTCGACGATCCCGAAGACCCCGCGCCGGCCGGCGCGCGCCGGGACCTTCATCGTCGTGTCGGTGACGAGCGTCACCTGTGCCGAGCCGCCGAAGACCTCGGTGACCCGGCCGATGAGCGCCTCCTCGTTGATGACCGGCTGGCCGAGCTTCACGCCGTCGTCGGAGCCCTTGTCGACGCGGACCTTCGCGTACCAGACGGTCGCCGACTGGAAGATCACGCGCCCGGTCTTCGGGCGCGTAGTCCTCGAGGCCGAGCGCGCCGTCGAGCTCGAGCAGCGCGCTGAGGCGCCGGTTGTCGGCCTCGAGTCGCTCGCTGTCGAGCGCCTGGGTCCGCAGCCGGTCGCGCTCGGAGCGGAGGTCCTCGACCTGCCCCTTGGCGGCGATCGTGTCGCCGAACCAGCCGAAGAGGTCGCGCACCGGCTTCAGCGCGCGCGAGGCCCCCTCCTGCACCGGGTTGAGCACCTCGCTCGTGCCGCGCTGGACGCCGTGCAGGGCGCCGCCGCCGGATTCACCGAAATAGGCGGTTAAGAGAATCAGGGAACAGGCCACGAGCAGGCCGAGCACCGCCCGCCTGCGCCGGACCGTCTTGTCGTACACGGAAACGTAGGCTCCAAGGTTGTCAGTACCGCCTGCGGCGGTTCTTCGAATTGCGGTTCGTGCGGTGGATGACCTCGAACTCCTCCAGGGAGCGCCCGGAGCCGACGGCCACGCACGTCAGCGGCGATTCGGCGAGATGGCAGGGCATCTGCGTCTCCTCGCGCAGGCGCTCGTCGAGCCCCTGCAGCAGGGATCCTCCGCCCGCCAGCATGATGCCGCGGTCCATGATGTCCGACGAGAGCTCGGGCGGGGTGCGGTCGAGCGTCTCCTTGACCGCGTCGATGATCTGCGACAGGGGCTCCTCGAGCGCCTGCCGGATCTCCTCGCTCGTGAGCACGACGGTCTTCGGCAGGCCCGACACCATGTCGCGCCCCCGGATCTCGGCCTGGACCTCCTCGGCCATCGGATGCGCCGAGCCGATCTCGAGCTTGACCTCCTCGGCCGTCTGCTGGCCGATGAGGAGCTTGTACTCCCGTTTTGCGTAGTTGATGATCGCCTCGTCGAGCTCGTCGCCGCCGATCCGGATCGACTGGCTGACGACGATGCCGCCGAGCGAGATGACCGCGACCTCGCTCGTGCCGCCGCCGATGTCGACGACCATCGACCCCGTCGGCTCGCCGACCGGCAGGCCGGCCCCGATCGCGGCCGCCATCGGCTCCTCGATGAGGTAGGCCTGGCGGGCGCCGGCGCTGAGGCACGCCTCCTCGACCGCCCGCTTCTCGACGCCCGTCACGCCCGAGGGCACGCAGACGACGACGCGCGGGTGCGCCCAGCGGTTCTGGTGCACCTTCTGGATGAAATGGCGGAGCATCTCCTCGGTGACGTCGAAGTCGGCGATGACGCCGTCCTTCAGCGGCCGGATCGCCGAGATCGTGCCCGGCGTGCGCCCGAGCATCCGCTTGGCCTCGATGCCGACGGCGTGGACCTCGCCGCTGCGCGAGTCGATCGCGACGACCGAGGGCTCCGACAGCACGATCCCGCGCCCGCGCACGTAGACGAGGGTGTTCGCGGTTCCGAGATCGACGGCCATGTCGCGTCCGCCGAAGCCCGTGAGGTAGCTGAAGAAGCCCATGAAGAGGTGGCGGGGCCCCCGACTGTCGTCCGCGTGGGCCTATCGCGTGGGACGAACCGCCTCGTTTGAGTCTAGCGGCGGAGGGGCTTCCACCTAGCAATCCCTCTACCGTTACCTGAGAATAAGGCTCAAGTCGAGGTCGAGCAATTTTCCGAGGGGTAGGCCGACCACGTTCAGGTAGTCCCCCATTATGCGGCGAACGAGCGCCGCACCTTGACCCTGGATCGCATAACCGCCCGCACGACCGGGCCATTCGCCGCACTCGACATACCGTCGAACGAACGCGTCGTCGAGCGCTCGAAAGCTCACCTTCGTTACCTCATGCACAACCTGAGGGTTGCCGGATTTCAGCAGCGCGAGCCCGCTCACGACCTCGTGGGTGCGTCCGGAGAGCCGTTTGAGCGTCGCCTCGGCGGCCTCCGCGGAGGCCGGCTTGCCGAAGATCTCGCCGTCGAGGACGACGACCGTGTCGACCCCGAGAACCGTCTCGCCGGGACGCAGCGCCGCCCCCGCCTGCGCCTTGCGCAGCGCGTTGGCGCGAGCCACCTCGACCGGGTCGCCGGCGCTCAGCTCGTCGACGTCGACGTCGACGACCTCGAAGGCGATGCCGACCTGCTCGAGGATCGCCCGCCGCTGCGGCGAGCGGCTGGCGAGGATCAGGGCCATCGAGCGGCGCAGGCTATCGCCCGCGCGCTACGGGGCGATCGAGAGGAACCCGAACCGGCTGTCGCTGCCCAGCGTCGCGGTGATGACCGCGGTCCAGTTCGACGTCACGGCTTGCGTCGTGATCGTGAAGTTCGCGCTCGTGTGGCCGGCGGGGACCGTCACCGAGGACGGCACCGATGCAACCGAGGGCGCGTTGTTGGAGAGCGCGACCGTCGTCCCGGCGAGCGGCGCCGGCAGCGAGAGGAAGACCGTGCCGATGGCGGACTGCCCGCCCTTGACATTCCCGGGGTTCAAGCCGAGCCCCGTGAGCGTCGGCGGAGCCGTCGTGCCCGTGATCGTGAAGCTGCGCGGCGGCGGAGTACGGGCTCGTCGTGGCGCCGTTGGCCGCCTGGACCCGCCAGAAGTACGTGCCGTTGGGGATGTTCGTCACCGTCGCCTGCGTGACGGTGCCGGCCGTGCTGCCGACCAGCGGCCGTGGTCGAGAAGCTCGATGTCGTGCTGACCTGCCAGTTGTACGCCGAGACAGGGCCCGCGGGTGCTGCCCAGGAGATCGAAAACGGCGTGACGACCGACGCGCCGTTGGCCGGGCTGACGAGCGTCGGCGCGCCGGGCGGCGTCGGTGGCGGCGTCGGTTCGTTGATCGTGATGCTGAACGTCCCGCTGAGCGACTGGCCGCCCGAATCGGCGACCCGCAGCGTGAAGCTGAACGTCCCCGCCGTCGTCGGCGTCCCGGAGATGCGGCCCGGCGACGCCTGGAGGTTCAGCCCCGGCGGCAGCGATCCGGCGGTCCGCGTCCAGCTGTAGGGCGTCGTGCCGCCGTCGGCGAACACCCCGACCGCGTAGGACTGGCCGCGGGTCCCCGACGGGAGCTGGCTCGGGCTGTTGAACACGAGCGGCCGCGGCGCGTTGATCCTGATCGTGAACTGGCGCGTCGTGCTGTTGCCCCGCTGATCGCGCGCGCGGACCGTGAACGTCGAGGTCTGGATGGTCGTCGGCCGGCCGGAGATGAGCCCCGATGCCGACGCGAAGTCCGTGAGCCGCAGCCCGTTGGGCAGCTTGCCCGCGACGATCGACCAGCGGTACGGCGTGCCGTTGCCGCCGGTCGCCGTGACGAAGTTCGCGTAGTCGGTGCCGACGTTCCCGTCGGGCAGCGGCCGGTCGTCGATGACGAACGCGGCCTGGGCGGCTGCGGCGCCACCGAGCAGGATCGCCAGCGCGAGCATGAACGCGGACAGGAGCGGCAACCGCCTCATCGCGTTCGACAGTAGCGCGCGCGCACGGCGCGCGCGACGGACATTCGTCTGATCAGCCGCCGAAGAACAGCGTGATCTCGCGCTCGGCGGACTCGGGCGAGTCCGAGCCGTGGACGAGGTTGCGCCGCACCTCGAGCGCGAAGTCGCCGCGGATCGAGCCGGGCGCCGCCTCGATCCCGTTCGTCGAGCCGATGAGCTGGCGCGCGGCCTCGATCGCGTTCGGCCCCTCGAGCACCATCGCGACGATCGGGCCGGACGTGATGAACGCCACGAGCCCCTCGAAGAACGGCTTGCCCTCGTGCTCGGCGTAGTGGCGCCGGGCGAGCGCCTGATCGACGGTCATGAGCTTGAGGTCGGCCAGATGCAGCCCCTTGCGCTCGAAGCGAGCGATGATCTCTCCGGTCAGGCGGCGCGCGAACGCGTCCGGCTTGACCAGGATCAGAGTCCGGTCCATGTGGCTCCTCGAGTCAGCTGTCGATGCGGGGCGGTCACGCCTCGCTGGCCGTGGCTCGGCGGCGGGCGCGACTCGGCGGAGGGGTAGAAGCGAGCTCGGCCTCGCAGTACGGGCAGAGCTTCCAGGTGGGATCCAGCGGCCTGCCGCAGGACGTGCAGGGGTCGCGCAGCTTGCGCGTGCAGCTCGGGCAGCGCAGGAAGTCCTTCTCGACCTCGTAGTCGCAATGCGGGCAGAGCATGTAGTTGAGCTCGTGCAGCCGCGCCTCTGCCGCCTGCATCTCGAGCTCGCGCTCGCGGATGTCGTCGAGGTACTCCGGCGGCCGGACGATGACGTACAGGATCGTCCCGACGAACGGGAACAGCGACGCGACGGTCGCGCAGATGACGAGCATCGGATCCTCGATGCGCCGGATGGCGTCCATGTACGTCCAGTACACGAGCGCCAGATAGATGACGACGAGGAAGAGGATGAGCATGTTGACCGCAAGGTTCAGCCCATCGCTGTTGATGCCGAAGACGGCTAGCACGATTGCCTGGAGGTTAGACGGTGGCGCGGCGAGTCCTGCCGCCGCCGTTTACAGGAACAGCCGCCCCAATCCGTAGCCGATCGCGAAGAACACGAGGATCACGAGCGCGACGATGAGCGCGACGACGCCGATGAGCGCCAGCGCGGACGGCCCTTCGCGATTCACAGCGCCGACCCCCTCCCGGACCCCGCGGGACGCAGCAGATCGGCGACGAGATAGATCGAGCCGGTCGCGAGCACGACGCCGCCCGGCCCGGCGAGCTCCCGCGCCAGCGCGACCGCCCGGCGCGGGTCGGCCTCGACCCGCGCGTCGGCCGGCCCGCCGACCTGCCCCGACAGCGACGCGAGCGTCGCCGGCGACAGCGCCCGCGGATTGGCGTTCGCCGTGAACACCGCCGCCGCGCACAGCGGCAGCAGCTCGGCGAGCATCGCCGCGGCGTCCTTGTCGTCGAGCACCGAGACGACCGCGACGAGCGGGCGGCCGGCGAGGAAGTCCGGCAGCGACTCGGCGAGCGCCGCGACGCCGCCGGCGTTGTGGGCGCCGTCGAGGACGAGGTCCGCCGCGCCCTCCCCGCCGGCGAGGACCTGGAAGCGCCCGGGCACGGCGGTCGACGCCGCCGCGCCGCGCACCGCGTCGTCGTCGAGCGACCCGAGCAGCGCCCGCGCCGCCGCGCACGCGACGGCGAAGTTGCGCCGCTGGAAGGCGCCGCGGGCGAGCAGCTCGAAGCCCGGCGGCGGCTCGGCGGGCGCGCGGACGATCGTCGCGCCCTCGCGTTCGGCCGCGAGGCGCGCCTCGGCGTCGGCGTCGGGGTGCAGGTCCGGGCCCAGCACGAGCGTCGCGCCCGGCGATAGGACCGCGAGCTTCTCGCGCGCGATGTCGGCGATCGTCGGCCCGAGCCAGCGCGTGTGCTCGAGGCCGACGTTCGTCAGCACGACGACCTCGGCGTCGATGACGTTCGTCGCGTCCCAGCGCCCGCCGAGCCCCGCCTCGACGACCGCGACGTCGACGCCCGCCGACGGCGAGCTGCGCGTAGGCGGCCGCCGTCAGCGCCTCGAACTGCGTCACGCGATCGCCTGGTTGCAGCGTGCGGTCGACGAGCCCGGCCGCATGCCGCGCGCGGCCCACCGCGGTCGCGAACTGCGCCTCGGAGACGTCCTCGCCGTCGATCCGGATGCGCTCGGCGAACGAGACGAGATGCGGCGACAGGTACGCGCCGCTGCGCGTGCCGTGAGCGGCCAGCAGCGCGGCGATCATCCGGACCGTCGAGGACTTGCCGTTCGTGCCGACGACGTGCACGGAGCGAAACGCGCGGTGCGGCGAGTCGAGCGTCGTCATGAGGCGGCGCATCCGGTCGAGGCCGAAGCGCATCCCGAAGAGCTCCAGCGACAGCAGCCAGTGCTCGGCGCCGGCCGCATCCCAGCCGCCCGCGCGGGGCTCGGGGCTCGTCACGACGGCGCCTGGGACGGCGCGGGCAGCGCCGCGAGCTCCTCCCGCAGGCGCCCGAGCTTCGCGCGCTCGGCGGCGACGACCGCGTCCGGGGCCTTGGCGACGAATCCCTCGTTGCCGAGCTTGCCCTCGGCGCGGGCGATCTCGCGGGCGAGGTCGTCGCGCTGCGCGGCGAGCCTGCGATCGGCGGCGCCGAGATCGACGGCGTCCGATGGGAGCACGGCGACCGCGCCGCCGGGGATCGCGATCGTCGCGACCGGCTCGTCGTCGCCGGTGCCGGCGCGCAGCTCGAAACGGCAGAGCGCCGCGACGCGCGCCGCGGTCTCGCCGTAGCCGGCGGCCTGCAGCACCCCGGGCACGACGGTCCCGGCGCGCACGCCGACCGAGTCGCGCCAGCCGCGCAGCGCCTTGATCGCCTCGATCGCGCGCCCCATCTCCTCCTCGGCGCCGCGGTCGCGCAGCGCCTCGTCGGGCTCGGGCAGGCGGCTGCATGCCAGCAGGCCCTCGGCCTCCGTCCAGCCCAGCAGCTCCCACAGCTCCTCGGTGACGAACGGGATGATCGGATGCGCCGTGGCGATCGTCTCGCGCAGGACGTGCAGGAGCGTCGCGCCGAGCGCCGCGCGCTCGTCGGGGTCCGCGTCGTCGCCGAGGCGCGGCTTGACGAGCTCGATGTACCAGTCGCAGAGCTCGCCGTAGATGAAGTCGTAGAGGCCGAGCGCCGCCTTCGAGAAGTCGAAGCCGTCGATGCGCGCCTGGGTGTCGGCCTCGATCGCCTGCAGGCGCGAGAGGATCCAGCGGTCCTCGACCGTCCGCGGCTGTGGCGCCGGCCGCACGTCCGTCGAACCGATCCGCAGCGCGACGAAGCGCGTCGCGTTGTAGAGCTTGTTCGCGAGCGCCTGGCCCTGGGCGATCTTCTCCTCGCTGAAGCGGACGTCCTGCGAGGACGACATCGCCAGCAGGCCGAAGCGGACGGCGTCGGCGCCGTAGGCCGGGAAGTCGCCGCCCTGCGGGAACACGGGAGGCCGCGGCCCGCCCGCGATGAGGTCGAGCGGGTCGACGCCGGTCCCGAGCGACTTGCTCATCCGCCGGCCGTCGGGCGCCTGGATGACGGAGTGGATGTTGACGTCCGCGAACGGGATGTCGCCGGTGAAGCGCAGGCCCATCATGACCATCCGCGCGACCCAGAGAAACAGGATGTCGCGCGCGGTCGACAACACGTCGGTCGGATAGAACGCCCGCAGATCGGGCGTGTCCTCGGGCCAGCCGAGCGTCGCGAACGGCCACAGCGCCGAGGAGAACCACGTGTCGAGGACGTCGGGATCCTGCTCCCAGCCCTCGCCCTCGGGCGGCTCGGTCGCGCAGTAGACCTCCGTCGCCGCGGTACCAGACCGGGATCTGGTGACCCCACCACAGCTGGCGCGAGATGCACCACGGCCGGATCTCCGACAGCCAGTCGAGGTAGCGCTTGGACTGCGACTCGGGGTGGATCCGGACGCGGCCGTCGCGGACGGCCTCGATCGCCGGGGCGGCGAGCTCGTCCATCCGCATGAACCACTGCAGCGAGATGAGCGGCTCGACGCGCGCGCCCGAGCGCTGGCTGTAGGGCACGGTGTGGACGTACTCCTCGCGCGCGCGCACGAGCCCCTGCGCCTCGAGGTCGGCGACGACGCGCTCCTGCGCCGCGGCGACGGTCAGCCCCGCGTAGTCGTCGCCGGCGTCGGCGGTCATGAGCCCGTCCTCGCCGATGACGCCGATCTCCGGCAGCCCGTGACGGCGCCCGATCTCGAAGTCGTTGGGGTCGTGGCCCGGCGTGATCTTCAGCGCGCCGGTGCCGAAGTCGGTCTTGACGTACTCGTCGGCGATGATCGGCAGGCGCCGGCCGACGAGCGGCAGGACGACCTCCTGGCCGACGAGCCCGGCGTAGCGCTCGTCGTCGGGGTGCACCGCGACGGCGGTGTCGGCGAGCATCGTCTCCGGGCGCACGGTCGCGACGACGAGCTCGCCGTCGCCGGAGGCCAGCGGGTAGGCGATCGAGTACAGCGTGTCGACCTCGCCCTCGCGCTCCTCGACCTCGAGGTCGGAGATCGCCGAGCGCAGCACGGGATCCCAGTTGACCATGTAGTAGTCGCGGTAGATGAGGCCCTGCTCGTAGAGGTCGACGAAGACCTTCAGGACCGCCGTGACGTACGCCTCGTCCATCGTGAAGCGCTCGTCCTCGTAGTCGAGCGTCGCGCCGAGGCGCTTGAACTGCTCGATGATCTGGCCGCCGTGCTCCTCGCGCCACTCCCAGACGCGCCGCACGAACTCCTCGCGGCCGAGCTCCTCGCGCGACGTCCCCTCCTCGATGAGCCGCTTCTCGACCTGGCGCTGCGTCGCGATCCCGGCGTGGTCGGTGCCGAGGATCCACTTCGCCCGCCGGCCGCGCATCCGGTTGGTGCGGATGAGCGTGTCCTGGATCGAGCCGTTGAGCGCGTGGCCCATGTGCAGGACGCCCGTGACGTTCGGCGGCGGGACCGCGATCGAGTAGTTCTCGGCCGGCGATCCCTCGGGTTCGGGGTGCACGAGACCGCTGCGACAGCCAGCGCTCGAGGATGCGCGGCTCGGCCTCGGTGGGATCAAATCGTGTGCGCTCGTGCAGATCGGCCATAGACTGGACCAGTCTATGGAGGCTCCATGAGCACCGACCTCGCGGGCTTCAAGGAGGGACAGCGCAGGCTGTGGGCGGCCGGGGACTACGGCGTCACGGCTCGCCGCTTCGAGCGCGCGGCCGCCGAGCTCGTCGCCGCCTGCGGCCTCGGGCCCGGCCAGCGGGCGCTCGACCTCGCCGCCGGCACCGGCAACGTCGCCCTCGCGATCGCCCGCTCCGGCGCGAGTCCCGGAGGCCTGCGACCTCACGCCCGAGCTCGTGGAGCGCGGCAAGGCGCGCTGCGACGAGCTCGGCGAGTGGGAGATCCCGTGGAGCGTCGCCGACGCCGAGGAGCTGCCCTACTCCGCCGGGCGCTTCGACGCGGTGCTGTCGGTCTTCGGCCTCGTCTTCGCGCCGCGGCCGGAGGTCGCGATCGCCGAGGCCTTCCGCGTGACGCGCTCGGGCGGGACCGTCGCCTTCACGAGCTGGACGCCCGAGTCGGCCGCCGCCCGCTTCGTCGAGGTCGCGGGCACGTACTTCCCGCGGCCCGAGAACCCGCCGCCCGCGCCCCATCTCTGGGGCGACGAGGCGACCGCACGCGAGCGCCTGGCGCCGTATGCCGTCGACGTGAGCTTCGAGCTCGACGCGGTCGCGTGGTCATGGCCGTCGGCGGCGGCCGCGCGCGAGGAGATGGAGGAGTCCAACAACTTCATCGTCGCCGCGCGGGCGATGCTGTCGCTCGAGCGCTACTCGGCCCTCGCCGAGGACATCGACAGCCTCATGCGCTCGCTGAACACCGCCACCGACGGCGGCATGACCTACGACGCCGAGTACGCCCGGATCGTCGCCCGCAAGGCCGGCTGACGCCCCGCTCACGCGAGGTGCACCCCGGGCGAGCCGGCCTCGACGGCGTACGTCGCGCGCGTCGACACCGGCGCGCCGGGCGTCGTCACGAACGGGACGATGCGGAAGTCCGTCTCCCAGCGCTCCGGCGTCAGGCGGCAGCGCAGGTAGCCGCGCTGCTCGTTCGTGAACACGATGTGCGGGTTGTCGGCGAGCACCGCCGTTCCGCCGGGGCTGATCTCCTGCCCGTTGCCGCCGGTGCTGATGGATGTCGCGACGAACTCCGAGCCGAGCGTCGGCGAGGCCGGATCGTCGAAGTTCGCCTTGAGGTCGGCGGCGTAGTGCTTGTGGACGTCGCCGGTCAGCACGACGGGCTCGGTGATCCCGCGCTCCTCGATGAAGCCCATGATCCGCTGGCGCGCCGCGACGTAGCCGTCCCAGGCGTCGGTGCTGAAGCTCCTCGCCGCGCCCGCCGCGAGGTCGCGCTGGCCGAAGAACACCTGCTGGGCGATGACCTTCCAGCGCGCCTGCGACGCGGCGAGGCCGTCGAGCACGAACTGCTCCTGGGCGGGGCCGGTCATCTGGCGCCCCGGGTCCAGCCGCCGCGCGCCGCTCTGGTCGTCGCGGTACTGGCGCGTGTCGAGGACGCTGAACTCGGCGAGGTCGCCGTACGCCGAGCGGCGGTAGATGAGGATGTCCGGGCCCGACGGGTACTGCGAGCGCCGCAGCGGCATGTGCTCGTAGTAGGCCTGGAAGGCGGCGGCGCGGCGGGCGAGGAACGACTCCCGCGTCGCGTTGGGCCCGACGCGGTCCTGCGGGATCTCGCCGGCCCAGTTGTTGTCGACCTCGTGGTCGTCGAACGTCACGAGCCACGGGAACGCGGCATGCGCCGCCTGCAGGTGCTCGTCGGTGCGGTACAGCGCGTGACGGTTGCGGTAGCCGCCGAGCGTCGAGGGCTCGGGGCCGTCGTGCCTGCGCGGGCGCGGTCGCGCTGACGCCGCCCTCGTAGATGTAGTCGCCGAGGTGCACGACGAGGTCGAGATCCTCGTCGGCCATGTGGCCGTACGCGGTGTAGAAGCCGTCCTGGTAGGCCTGGCAGGAGGCGACCCCGAACGCCAGCGAGCCGGTCGGGACGCCGGGATCCGGCGCCGTCTTCGTGCGTCCCACCGGGCTGATCTCCGGCCCCGCCTTGAAGCGGTAGAAGTACTCGCGGCCGGGCTGCAGGCCATCGACCTCGACGTGCACCGCGTGGCCGAGCTCCGGCCCCGCCTCGACCGCGCCGCGGCGCAGGATGGTGTTGAAGTTGTCGTCGGCGGCGAGCTCCCAGCGCACGCCGTAGGTCTCCGGCGGCAGCCCGCCGCTGCCGTCGGGCGCGAGCGGCTCGGGCGCCAGCCGCGTCCACAGCACGACGCCGTCGGGCAACGGGTCGCCCGACGCGACGCCGAGGCTGAACGGATCGTCGACGAAGAACGGCGCTGCGAGCGCTCGCCCACTCGACAGGCCGGTCGACGCGAGCGCGAGCGCCCCCGCGCCGATCCCCGCCCACCCGATGAAATGACGGCGGCTGACGTCCCTGCGATCCCAATTTCCGGTGATGGCCACGAGGCCTCCCCTCGTCCGAGTACGAGGGTGGGCCTGCCCGCGGGCGCGGGCGCCCGTGTGACGATCGCGGTGATATCTCGCCGCGCGGCGCGCCCGGGCAGCGCGCGTGCACGTCAGCGCCTGCCGCGGCCCTTCATCACGGCGCGCCGGCCGATCGGCACGATGTTGCGGGCGAACTCCTTGGGCTCGAGCTTGGCGACGAGCTGGCGGACGTCCGCGCGCTCCTTCGCCGACAGGCGGTTCGGCCGGCCCTGCGACTTCTTCAGCAGCTCGGCGAGGCGCGCGCGGTCCTTCGGCTCCAGGCGCTTCCAGTGCTTGCGCGCGGCCATCGCGAGCTGGAAGACGATGCTCCAGGGGACGGCGCGGACGCGGGTCATCGGCAGCATGGGCGAGAGGGTTCCCGGTCTCCGCCGCGGCTACGCGGACTCTGCGCGGCGCTGTTGCGGGTCCTCGCGCGGGGTCTCGGTGACGAGCGTCGGCGACAGGCCCTTCTCGATCGTCTCCTTCGTCACGACGCACTTCTTGACGTCGCGGCGCGACGGGAGCTCGAACTGCACCTCCAGCAGCGTCTCCTCGATGATCGAGCGCAGGCCGCGGGCGCCGGTCTCGCGCTCCAGCGCGCGCTCGGCGACCGACACGAGCGCCTCGTCGGAGAAGACGAGCTCGATGCCGTCGAAGGAGAAGAAGCGCTGGAACTGCTTGACGAGCGCGTTGCGCGGCTCGGTGAGGATCGTGATGAGGTCGTCGCGCGTGAGCTGATGGACGGCCGAGACGACCGGCAGGCGGCCGATGAACTCCGGGATGAGCCCGTAGTTGACGAGGTCCTCGGGCAGCGTCTGCTGGAAGAGCTCGCCCTGGTCGCCGTGGGCCTTCGAGCGGATCGAGGCGCCGAAGCCGATCCCGTTGGAGCCGATGCGGCGCTCGATGACCTTGTCGAGGTTCGCGAACGCGCCGCCGCAGATGAACAGGACGTTCGTCGTGTCGATCGACAGGAACTCCTGGTGGGGATGCTTGCGCCCGCCCTGCGGCGGGACCGAGGCGGTCGTGCCCTCGAGGATCTTCAGCAGCGCCTGCTGGACGCCCTCGCCGGAGACGTCGCGCGTGATCGACGGGTTGTCGGCCTTGCGCGCGATCTTGTCGACCTCGTCGATGTAGATGATCCCGGTCTCGGCCTTCTTGACGTCGTAGTCGGCCGCCTGGATGAGCTTCAAGCAGGATGTTCTCGACGTCCTCGCCGACGTAGCCGGCCTCGGTCAGCGCCGTGGCGTCGGCGATCGCGAAGGGGACGTTGAGGATGCGGGCGAGCGTCTGCGCGAGCAGCGTCTTGCCGCAGCCGGTCGGGCCGAGCAGCAGGATGTTGGACTTCTGCAGCTCGATGTCCGAGTCGTCGGACTGCATCATCTGCACGCGCTTGTAGTGGTTGTAGACCGCGACCGACAGCGTGCGCTTGGACTCCTCCTGGCCGACGACGTACTCGTCGAGGACGTCGTAGATCTCGCGGGGCTTCGGGAGGCTCTCGATGTCGAACGACGGCGGAGCGGTGAGCTCCTCGTCGATGATCTCGTTACAGAGGTCGATGCACTCGTCGCAGATGTAGACGCCCGGCCCGGCGATGAGCTTCTTGACCTGGCGCTGGGACTTGCCGCAGAAGGAGCAGAGCAGCTGTTCGTTGGAGTCGGTCGGTCGCGCCATGGTTCAGTGCTGGTGGATCACCCTGTCAATGATGCCGTAGGCCTGCGCCTCGTCGCTACTGAGAAAGTAATCGCGCTCGGTATCGCTGCGAACCTTCTCGTAAGGCTGCTTCGTGTGCTGCGCGATGATCTCGTCCAGTCGTCGGCGGATGTCGATGATCTCTTTAGCGTGGATCTCGATATCCGTCGCCTGACCCTGGAAGCCGCTTGAGACCTGGTGGATGAGGATCTTCGCGTTCGGCAGCGCCATGCGCTTGCCCTCCGCGCCGCCGGCCAGCAGCAGCGCGCCCATCGACATCGCGATCCCGACGCAGATCGTCGACACGTCGGGCTTGATGAACTGCATCGTGTCGTAGATCGCGAGCCCCGCGTAGACCGAGCCGCCCGGCGAGTTGATGTAGAGCGAGATGTCCTTGTCGGGATCCTCGGACTCGAGGTGCAGGAGCTGCGCCACGATGAGGTTCGCGATCTGGTCATCGACGGGCGTCCCCAGAAAGACGATCCGTTCGTTGAGCAGGCGGCTGTAGATGTCGAAGGCGCGCTCGCCTCGCGACGTCTGCTCGACCACCATGGGGACAAGGGGGCTCATGGTCCTCGCTTCAGTTAGGCGTCGTCTGGAGAACTCCTGCCGGGGCAGCCTACCAACGTGGTCTCGCCGCCCGGCGGGTCTGGACCTGCGTCTAGGAGCCGGGCGTCCAGAGCTTGTCGGCGTCGCCGGGGGCCTTCTCGCCCTCCGGCGTCCACAGCTCGTCCTTCGGCTTGGCCTTCTTCGCGGCCGGCTTCTTCTTGGCCGCCGGCTTCTTCTTCGCGGGGGCCGCGGCAGCCTTCTTCTCGGCCGCCTCACGCTTCTTCGCGGCCTGCTCGACGCTGACCGGCTTGGCCTCCTTGATGACGAGGTCGATCGCCTGCTCGGCGGCGACCTCCTTGGCGAGCGCGTCGACGCGGCCCGCCTGGCGGAGCTTGTCGAGGAGCTTCTGGCGCGAGATCTGCTCGCGCATCGCGGCCGGCTCGAGGGCGTCGAGCAGCTCCTGCTCGGTCGGCTCGATCTTCTCGGCCTCGATGATCCCGGCGAGGACGGCCTCGCGGCGCAGCGCCTGCTCGGCGTCGGGCTTGGACTCCTCGATGAGCTCGGCCTCGGTCTTGCCGGAGATCTGGAGGTAGTGGGCCTTCGAGATGCCCTGGTGGCTCAGCGAGTGCAGCATCCGGTCCAGGAGCTCGTGCGCGCGCGCCTCGACGAGCTGCTCGGGGACGTCGATCTCGGCGCCGGCGACGACGGCGTCCAGCGCGCCCGCGCGGAACTCGTTCTCGACCTGCTTGCGGTCGTGCTCGAGCAGCTCCTGCGCGATGCTCTCGCGCAGCTCCTCGAGCGTGTCGAAGCCCGCGGCGTCAGAGGCGAAGTCGTCGTCGAGCTCGGGGAGGTCCTTGTGCTTGACCTCCTTGACGGTGATCTCGAACTCGGCGTCCTGGCCGGCGACGTGCTTGGCGGCGTAGTCCTCGGGGAACGTCGCGGGGACGGTCCGCGTCTCGCCGGCCTTCGCGCCGACGATGCCGTCCTCGAAGCCGGGGATGAGCTGGCCCGCGCCGAGGTCGACGAGCTGGTCGCGGCCCTCGCCGCCGGAGAACGGCTCGCCGTCGATCGTGCCGAGGAAGTCGATCGTCACGAAGTCGCCCATCTCCGCCGGGCGCTTGACCGGCTCCAGGCGCGCGAAGCGCTCGCGCATCTCCTCGATCTGCGCGTCGATGGCCTCGGGATCGGCGGCCGGCTCGCGCTGGCCGACCTCGACGCCGCGGTACGCGCCGAGCTTGGCGATCGGGCGAACGCCGACCTCGAAGGAGAACTTCAGCGCCTGGCCTTCGGCGGGCAGGTCGCCGAGGTCGACGTCGGGGTCGCCGACCGGCGCGATGCCGGAGTCCTGGACGGCTTTGAGGTACCAGTCCGTCAGGCGATCGCGGACGGCCTCGTCGAGGATCGGATCGCGGCCGATGCGCTGGATGACGACGGCGGGCGGGATCTTGCCGGTGCGAAAGCCTGGGACCTTCATCTCGAGTCCGAGCTTGCGCGCCTGGTTCTCGAGCGTGCGCTGGACCTCTTCGGCAGCGACTTCGACGGAGACGTTGACGCGGGACTCAGGGAGCTCGGTGACGGTGGTGTTGACTGCGGTGGCCATGAGTCCACCTTATCGTCACGCGATGCGCCGGACCCGCTCCCCCTTCGAGGCCGTCGCGGCCTGGGTCGTCACCGGTCCGCTCGGCCACCTCTACGCGGGACTCGCCGACTGGCTCGGCGTGCTCGCGAGGTACGTGCGCGCGCGGGGACGCTGGGAGGACATGTAGGCGCGCGGCAGGTGTGCGACGCGCCCACCAAGGGTGGGGCGGCGCCGGCGGCTCGGCGGCCGTTACAGGGACTGACATCCCGCCGCCGCCGCCAAGGAGCGCCTACCCATGTTCCGCCGCCTGCTCGCCACGACCGCATTGCTCGCCGCCCTCTCCCCCGTCGCCGCGATGGCGACCGACGGCAACGCGCCCGCGGGCGCCCGCGGCGACTGGCTGCCGCGCTCGGAATGGGTCATGTCGAGCTGGCTGCCCTTCGACGAGGCCCGCCTGCACCGGCTCCTGGACACGAACCGCGCGGAGCTTGCGACGTGGCTCGACGACGAGCGCTCGCTCGGCCGGCTCGCCGCGCGGCGCGGCTGGACCGACCGCCGCAAGCTCGCCGGCGCCCTCGTCGCGCCGCGGCTGCGCACCGCCACGCCGGCGATGAAGCGCACGCTGCGCACCCGCGCGATGGACATGCTCACGCAGCCGCACCTCGCCCGCCACGTGATGTTCCACATCTACCACACGCCCGCGATCCCGCGCCACGCACGGGAGATCTTCGGGATGAGCCCCGACCGCTACCGCAGGCTGCGCGACAGCGGCATGAACCCCGCGCGGATCGCGCTGGCCGGCGACCGCAGGCCGTCGGCGGCCCGCGACGCGCTGCGCTCGATCCTCGTGCGCCGCAACGACCAGGCCGTCCGCGCCGGCGCGATGAGCCGCCGCCAGGCCGACGCGCTGCTCGCCCACCAGGACGCCGGCCTCGACGCCTACATGCTGCGCCGCTACCGCACGCCCGCCCAGCAGGTGGCGTTCGTCTGCCGCCCGCGCTAGCCGTTGAGCGCGAAGATCGGCCAGCGCCCGGGCACGCCCTTGAGCTCCTGCTCGCCGCGGTGCTCGAAATCCAGGCCGGCGCCGACGATCGTCCCGTACGTCGTCCCCGAGACGAGGATCTCCCCGCTCTCGGCGAGGGCTCCGACGCGGGCGGCGATGTGGACGGCCATGCCACCGACGTCGTCGCCGATGATCTCGCACTCGCCGGTGTGCAGGCCCACGCGCACCTGCACGCCCTGGCGCTCGACGGCCTCGCGCAGCGCCGCCGCGCAGCGGACCGCGCGGCTGGGCCCGCCGTCGAAGACCGCGAGGTAGCCGTCGCCGATGCGCTTGACGATCTCGCCGTCGAAGCGCTTCACGGTCCGCGTGACCTCGGTGTCGTGCGCGGCGAGCAGGTCGCGCCAGCGCTTGTCGCCGAGCTCGGCGGCGCGGACGGTCGAACCGACGATGTCGCTGAAGAGGACCGTCAGCAGCGCGCGCTCCTGCTCGGCGCCCCGGCGCCCGCCGGTGAGGAACTCCTCGATCTCGCCGAGCAGCGCGTCGGCGTCGCCGGCGCTCGGCAGCGAGTCGACCCCCGGCAGCTCGACGAGCCGCGCGCCGGGGATCCGCTTGGCGTACTCGCGCGAGTGACGGACGTCCATGAACGCGTCGTCGGTGCGGTGCAGGACGAGCGTCGGGACGCGGATCGTCGGCAGCTCGGGGCGGACGTCGAGCTCGCCCGCGGCCGCGACGAGGCGGCGCATCCGGCCCGGGCTCGCGGCGAGGCGCTCCAGGCGCGACAGCCACACGAGGAACTGCGGGTCGCCGGCGACGCTCGGGGCGAGCAGGCCGCCGTTCGTCCCCTGCCCCCAGTTCGCGAGGATCGCCTCGAAGCGCGCCGCGCGCTCCTCGGGGCTCGGCGCCCACGGCAGGTCGTCGTCGCGGACCGCCCGCAGCATGCAGCCGTAGAGCGCGAGGGCGCTGACGCGCTCGGGGAAGCGGGCGGCGAAGAGCGCGGCGATCGGCCCGCCGGCGGTGTAGGACAGCAGCGCGGCGCGCTCGCTGCCGGCGGCGTCGAGGACCGCGTTGATGTCGTCGAGCTCGTGCTCGACGTCGAGCGGGCCGTCGTCGGAGAGGCCGCTGCCGCGGCGGTCCATGATGATGAGCCGCGCGAAGCCGCTCAGGCGCGTGAGGAAGCGCTCGAGGCCGGGGTCCTCCCAGACGTGCTCGACGTGGGAGATGAAGGCGCTGACGAACAGGAGGTCCAGCGGCCCGTCGCCGTGGACCTGGTAGGCGAGGTTGACGTCGCCGTTGCGCGCGTAGACCGTCGTGGGCGCCATCGCCCGATCATCATCGACGATGGCGGCGCGGTCTACGGGCCGCGCAGCGGCGGCGGCTTGTTGATCGCCGGGACCCGGATCGGCGCGGCCGTCGCGTCGGGGTCGGCGACGCGGCGCGTGCCGGGGTCGAAGTACAGGGCGGGGAACGAGTTGAAGATCTGCTGGCCGCTGCGGGTGGTGAGCACGCGGCGGTTGGCGTCGTTGGCCTGCTCGCCGATCGTCACCGGCAGCCCCTGGTCGTCGTAGAGCAGCACGTCGTGCAGCAGGCGCCCGTCGCGCGTGTAGGGATAGAGGTTGCTGATGTGACGGCCGCCGACGTTGAGCCCCGCCGAGCCCGGCTGGACGGCGTAGACGACCTGGGTCACTCCGAGCGAGTACGGCGAGGTCTTGCCGGAGAGATACAGCCCGAGCGGCAGCGCGAGGACCGCGAGCGTGACGTTGGCGGCGACGAGCGCGCGGCTGTCGCCGCCGCGGTGGCGGAGCCCGAGCCACACCGACCCCGCGACGAAGAGCGCGAGCACGACGAACGTCATCGCGCGGTTGCCGACGACGGGCATCCAGGGATGCCGGACGGACGTGCCGGCGCCGAGCATGAGCGCGAGCAGCGCGAAGGCGATGAACCCGCGGGCGACCCACCAGATCGGCGCGAGCTCGCCGCCGGTGCGGCGGGCGCCGACGACGCGCGGATGCTCGAGCACGGCGGCGAGGACGTCGCGCAGCCGCGAGGCCGGCGGCGCCGGCGCCTGCGCGGCCTGCAGGCCGGCGGCCGCGCGCAGGTCGGCGGCGAACTCCTCGGGCGGCCCGAGCCGCGCGGCGAGCGGGCCCTCGCTCTCCTCGGCGGCCTCGAAGAGCGCGCTCTCGACGTCGACCATGAGCTCGTCGCGCTCCTCGGCCGGGAGATCGGCGAGCGTCGCGCGCACGGCCTGGAGGTACTCGAGGACGTCTGGCGATGGGGTCTTGAGCGTGCTCACGCGGGTACCTCGAGGTCGATGGCCAGCAGCGCCGACAGCGCATGGGAGAAATCGGTCCAGAGCCGGCGGGCGTCGTCGAGCAGCAGTCGCCCGTCGCCGGTGATGCCGTAGTAGCGCCGGTGCGGCCCTTCGTCGGAGGGGACGACGTAGGAGGTCAGCGCGCCATCGCGGTACAGGCGCCGCAGCGTCCCGTACACCGAGGCGTCGCCGATCTCGCCGAGGCCGGCGTCGCGCAGGCGGCGCACGACGTCGTAGCCGTAGCCGTCCTGCTCTGCGACGACCGCCAGCACCGCCGCGTCGAGCGTGCCCCGCAGCAGCTGGCTGGGATCCATCCCCTTGCGCGGCGACGCTTTCATGCGATGCACGGTACTGCACGGTGCGCAGTAGTGCAAACCGCGGAGCACCAGCGGCGCGGGCAGGGGCGAGCGTGCCCGGGCCAACCACCGCTCCGCCGCAATAAGGTTGCGCCGATGCGAGCTCGCACGACCGTCTGCTGCGTCACCGCCGCCGTCCTGCTGACGACCGCCGCGGCCACCGCGCAGGCGCCCGCGCCGGAGGGCAACTTCGGCGGCGGCGCGCTCGTCGCCCCGCCGCGCGATCACTTCGGCCCCGGCAACCTCGTCATCGGCCTGCGCGCGCTGCCCGAGCGCAAGCTCGAGATCGAGGCGTCCCTGCGCGCGTCGTGCGCCGGCGGCGAGGTCGCGGCCGCGACGACGGTCGCCGCGGACGGCACGTTCAGCGCCGAGGGCAGCGCGAGGACCGAGCCCGAGCGCGGCGTCGTCGTGACGACGAAGTACAAGCTGACCGGGACGTTCTCGAGCCCGAGCGCCGCCGACGGCAGCGCGTCGGCGACGATCACACGGCGCGCCGGAGGGCGCACGCGCACGTGCAAGACCGGGACGGTGAAGTTCGGAGCGCGCCGGCCGAGCAGCGGCATCGGCACGCCCGGCGCGATCCCCGGCGGTCGCTACTACGGCACGACGGCGCAGCGCGGCGTCGGGCCGCGGCGGCCGATCGTCATCCGCATCTCCTCCGACGGGCGCGTCATCCTCCGCGCGCTGTTCGGCGAGTCGGTGCGCTGCAGCGACGACACGCGCGCGAGCGGCATCGAGGCGCCGCGCACGAACGCCGTGATCGACTCCAAGGGGCGCGTGAAGGACGTCGAGAAGTCCAAGGCGACGAGCGCCAACACCGTCGTGACGTTCGACGACCGCTTCACCGCGCAGTTCGGCTCGACCGGCGCGAAGGGGACGTTCTCGCTCAGCGACGTGACGCTCGACAGGACGACGGGCCGCATCCTGCAGTCCTGCGAGTCGGGCACGGTCAAGTGGACGGCGGCGCCGTAGGCTCCTGCTCGCGGCGCAGGACGAGCCAGTTGACGATCCACAGCGCGGCGCCGACGGCCAGGAGGATCGCGGCGCGCACGTAGGTCTCCCCTTCGATCTGCGTCAGCAGCGCGATCGAGACCCCGACGCCGACGACCGGCACGAACGACCAGACGCGGAAGTGCTCGTGCTCGACCGGGTCGCGGCGCAGGACGAGCACGCAGACGTTGACGATCCCGAAGACGACGACGAGCAGCGCGACGGTCGTGTCGGCGAGCGAGGCGAGGTCGCCCGTCGCGACGAGCACCGCGGCGATCGCCGACGTGAACCCGATCGCGAACCACGGCGTCCGCCGGCTCGGCAGGATGGAGGCGAACGGCCGCGGCATGACGCCCTCCTCGGCCATGCCGTAGAGCAGCCGCGAGGCCATGATCATGTTGATGAGCGCGCCGTTGGAGAGCGCGAGCAGGCCGATCGCGGAGAAGAGCTTCTCGGGGATCCCCAGCGGGCCCTGCTTGATGACCTCGAGCATCGGGCCGCTGGAGCCCTCGAGGTCGCCCGTCGGCACGACCATCGAGGCCCCGATCGTGACGAGCAGGTACAGGGAGCCCGCGATCGCCAGGCCGCCGAAGAGCGCGCGCGGATAGGCGCGGTTGGGCTCCTGCGTCTCCTCGGCGACGTTGACGGAGTCCTCGAAGCCGAGGAGCGCGTAGAACGCCAGCGCGGCGCCGGCGAGCGACGCCCCGAGCACCGTGCTGCCCTCCTTGAACTCGAACGCTCGCGACGGCTCGGCGTCGCCCTGGCCGAGCGCGACCGCCGCCACGAGGACGATGAGGACGAGGCCGGCGATCTCGACGAGCGTGAAGCCGACGTTGAGCTTCACCGACTCGTCGATGCCGCGGAGGTTGACGGCGGCGACGAGCGCGAGCAGCACGAGCGCCGTCAGCACGACGGGGAGATCGACGAACGCGCTGAGGTAGTCCCCGCCGAAGGCGCGCGCCAGCGCGCTCGCGGACGTGATGCCGGACACGACGACGGCGAACGCGACGATGAAGCTCAGAAACGAGCGATGGAAGGCGCGGTTCGTGTAGAGCCCGGCGCCGCCCGCGCGCGGGTACTTGCTGACGAGCTCGGCATAGGAGCCCGCGGTGAACGCCGCCATGACGAGCGCCAGCGCGAACGCCGCCCAGATCGCGCCGCCCGTCTCGACCGCGACCTCGCCGACGAGCGCGTAGATCCCGCCGCCGAGGATGTCGCCGACGATGAAGAACAGCAGCAGGCGGGGCGTGATCGCGCGGCGCAGCCCGGTGTCGGGTCCCGCGGGGGCCTGCGACGACGCGGGGACGGGGATGTTGGCGCCGCTGCGCGATCCGGAGCGTGGCATGCCGCCGCTCCTACCCAGCGTCCGCGTCGCTTGCGCGTATGCGGGTAGGTCCTGGTCATGACCGATCCTCGAACGGCGCGCATCGCGCGTAACGAGAGCGCGTTTCGCGAGCTCAACGAGAGCCTTGGCACGAGCGTCCACGGCGGCGCCGGGGAGGACCACCTCGCCGGCTTCGTCTGCGAGTGCGGCGACCCGGACTGCGAGGCGACCATCCGGATGCCCGTCCCGGCGTACGAGGCGATCCGCCAGAACTCCATGCTCTTCTTCCTGGTCCCCGGCCATGAGGCGCCGGGTGTCGAGGACGTCGTCGAGGAAGCCGGCGGCTACAACGTCGTACGCAAGCGCGACGAGGCCGCGGAGATCGTGGAGGACACCGACCCGCGGCGTTGACGACGCCGGCCGGCCATCAGCGTGGGATGATCTGCGTCCCATGACGGTCCTGCGAACGGTCAGAGTCGCCGCGATCCAGGCGACGCCCGTCATCCTCGACGCCGAGGCGACGGTCCAGAAGGCGATCGGGCTGCTCGACGAGGCGGCGAGCGCCGGCGCCGAGCTCGCCGTGCTGCCGGAGACGTTCGTGTCGGTGTATCCGTCCAACGCGTGGGCGCATCAGTCCGCGACGTTCGGCGGCTCCGACGAGCTCTGGGAGCGGATGTGGCTGAGCTCCGTCGACGTCCCCGGCCCGCTCGTCGACGAGCTCGCGGCGGCCTGCCGGTCGCTGAAGATCCACGCCGTCATCGGCGTCAACGAGCGCGAGTCAGACCGGCCCGGGACGCTCTACAACACGATGCTCTGGCTCGGCCCCGAGGGTCTGCTGCACAAGCACCGCAAGCTCATGCCGACGCAGCACGAGCGGCTCTTCCACGGCATCGGGCGCGGCGACGACCTGCGCGCCGTCGACACCGACTGCGGGCGCATCGGCGGCCTCATCTGCTGGGAGAACCGGATGCCGCTCGCGCGCTACGCCATCTACCGCCAGGGACCGCAGATCTGGGCGGCGCCGACGGCCGACGACTCGTCCGGGTGGATCGCCCACATGCAGGCGATCGCGATCGAGTCCGGCGCGTTCGTCGTCGCCGTCCCGCAGTACATCCCGCGCACCGCCTTCCCCGACGACTTCCCGCTCCCGCTCCCCGACCGCGAGGTCTACGGCAACGGCGGCGCGGTCATCGTCGAGCCGGCGTGGGGCAAGATCGTCGCCGGGCCTTTGTACGGCGAGGAGGGCATGCTCCTCCACGACTGCGACCTGCGCCAGGGCCTGCACGCCAAGCGCCTCTTCGACGCCGTCGGCCACTACTCGCGCGACGACGTGCTCGGCGGGCTCATCCCGCCACAGCCGCCGGCGGACCCGCCCGACGAGAACTCGCGCGCCGCCGGCCCGCGCCGGGCCTTCTCGAGCTGCCCCGCCGCGAGGGGTGAGCGAGGGGACTCGAACCCCCGACCGCCTGGACCACAACCAGGAGCTCTACCAGCTGAGCTACGCCCACCGTGCCGATCTGAATCTAGCAGCGGGGTCGCGCTTGAGAGCATTGCGGGCATGAGCTTCGAACTCGGTGACCCCGTCCCCGCCTTCACGCTGACCGACACGGAGGGCGCGGCCCATGCGGTGCCCGCCGACCCTGCCCCGCCGGCGACCGTCCTCGTCGTGACGTGCAACCACTGCCCGTACGTCATCGCCTGGAACCCGCGCCTGCGTGCAGTCGCCGAGGACTACGCGCCGCGCGGCGTGCGGATGCTCGCGATCAACGCCAACGACGCCGCGCGCTACCCGGCCGACTCGCCCGACGCGATGGCGCGCTTCGTCAGCGACCAGGACTGGCCGATCCCCTACCTCCACGACGAGTCCCAGGAGGTCGCCCGCGACCTCGACGCGCTCGTCACGCCGCACGTCTTCGTCCTCGACGCGGACCATCGCCTGCGCTACCGCGGCGCGCCCGACGCCGACCACGGCGACCCGAGCCAGAACGCGACGGTACCTGCGCGACGCGCTCGATGCCGTCCTCGACGGGCGCGAGCCGCCCACCGCCGACACCCGCCCGCGCGGCTGCTCGGTCAAATGGAAGACCTGAGACCGCACTAGCCAGAGGGCGTAGCGCGGGCGCCGCAGATTTCGCCACGGGGCCGAAGGTCGCCCACCCCGCGCGCGACTAGCGTTGCGACCGCGTGCGCCTCTCCCCCGCCGACAAGGACAAGCTCCTGCTCGCGACCGCCGGGATGATCGCCCGCGACCGCCTCGCCCGCGGCGTGAAGCTCAACCATCCCGAGACCGTCGCGCTGCTGTCCTGCTGGGTCATCGAGGGCGCGCGCGACGGGCGCTCGGTCGCCGAGCTCATGGACGACGGGCGCCGCGTCCTCACGCGCGCCGAGGTCATGGAGGGCGTCCCGGAGATGGTCGCCGAGGTCCAGGTCGAGGCGACGTTCCGCGACGGGCGCAAGCTCGTGACCCTGCACGAGCCCGTCACGTGATCCCCGGCGAGCTGCGCACGGCGCCCGGCGACGTCGAGCTCAACGCCGGCCGCGAGACGCTCGAGCTCGAGGTCCTCAACACCGGCGATCGCCCGATCCAGGTCGGCTCGCACTTCCACGTCGCCGACGTCAACGCCGCGCTCGCAGCTCGACCGCGCCGCGGCGACGGGCTTTCGCTTCGACATCCCGGCCGGCACGTCGCTGCGCTTCGAGCCCGGCGCCTCGCGCACCGTCGCGCTCGTCGCGCTGGCGGGCAGGCGGGAAGTCCCCGGCCTCCAGGTCCGCGCGTGACCGTCGATCGGCCGCGACCGCTACGCCGCGCTCTACGGCCCGACGACCGGCGACCAGCTGCGCCTCGCCGACACCGACCTCTGGCTCGAGGTGCAGGAGGACCGCTGCATCGGCGGCGACGAGGCCGTCTTCGGCGGCGGCAAGACCATTCGCGAATCGATGCTCCAGGGCTCGCGCACGTCGGCGCAGGGCGCGCCCGACATGGTCATCACGAACGTCGTCGTGCTCGACCACTGGGGCATCGTCCGCTGCGACGTCGGCATCAAGGACGGGCGGATCGTCGCGCTCGGCAAGGCCGGCAACCCCGACATCGCCGACGGCGTCGACCCCGCGCTCGAGATCGGCCCGACGACCGACATCGTCGCCGGCGAGGGCCGGATCCTCACCGCCGGCGGGATCGACGGCCACGTGCACCTCATCTGCCCCGGCATCGTCGAGCAGGCCGTCGCGGCCGGGATGACGACGCTCATCGGCGGCGGCACCGGCCCGAGCGAGGGCACGCGCGCGACGACCTGCACCCCGAGCCCGCGCGCCATCGGCGAGATGCTGCTCGCCCTCGACGAGCACCCCGTCAACGTCCTGCTGCTCGGCAAGGGCAACACCGTCTCCGAGGACGGGCCTGCGCGAGCAGCTGCGCGCGGGCGCGGGCGGGATGAAGCTCCACGAGGACTGGGGCACGACCCCGGCCGCGATCGACACGTGCCTGCGCGTCGCCGACGAGACCGGCATCCAGGTCGCGATCCACACCGACACGCTCAACGAGGCCGGCTACCTCCAGTCGACCGTCGCCGCGATCGCCGGCCGCACGATCCACGCCTACCACACGGAGGGCGCCGGAGGCGGCCATGCGCCGGACATCATCGAGCTCGCGAGCGAGCCCAACGTCCTGCCCTCCTCGACGAACCCGACCCGCCCGCACACCGTCAACACGATCGACGAGCACCTCGACATGCTCATCGTCTGCCACCACCTCAACCCGCGCATCGCCGAGGACCTCGCCTTCGCCGAATCGCGCATCCGCGCGACGACGATCGCCGCCGAGGACGTCCTGCACGATCTCGGCGCGATCTCGATGATCGGCTCCGACGCGCAGGCGATGGGCCGCGTCGGCGAGACGATCATCCGCACGTGGCAGACGGCGCACGCGATGAAGCACCGGCTCGGCGGGGGCTCCGGCGCGGGCGCCGACAACGAGCGCCTGCGCCGCTACGTCGCGAAGTACACGATCTGCCCGGCGATCGCCCACGGCATCGACGCCCACGTCGGCTCGGTCGAGGTCGGCAAGCTCGCCGACCTCGTCCTCTGGGACCCGGCCTTCTTCGCGATCCGCCCGCGCCTCGTCATCAAGGGCGGCGCGATCGCGTGGGCGCCGATGGGCGACCCCAACGCGTCGATCCCGACCCCGCAGCCGGTGCTCGGCGCGCCGATGTTCGCCGGCAGCGGGCGCCTCGCGGCCCGCAGCTCGATGACGTTCGTCGCGCCGCTCGCGGTCGCCGAGGGCGACCTGGAGGCCCTCGGCCTCGAGTCCGAGATCGTCGCGATCGCGAACACGCGCAGCCTCGGCAAGGCCGACATGCCGCAGAACACCGCCTGCCCGCAGATCCGCGTCGAGCCCGACACGTTCCGCGTCTGGGTCGACGGCGAGGAGATCGAGCCGCGTCCCGTCGACGAGCTGCCGCTCGCGCAGCGCTACGAGCTGTTCTGACGATGAGCGCCGCCGCGATGCTGCTCGCCGACTCGCGCTTCCCGGCGGGGAGCTACGCGCACTCGCTCGGCCTCGAGCAGGCGGTCGCCGACGGCCTCGGTCCCGCCGAGGTCGAGGCGTTCATCGCCGCGCGGATGGCGCTCGTCGCGCGCCCCGACGCGGCCCTGAGCGTCGCCGCGCTGCGCGCCGCACGCGATCCCGCCGCGCTCGCGCAGCTCGACGACGAGCACGCCGCGCGCTGCCCGAGCCCCGTCCTGCGCGACGTCGCCCGCCGCCTCGGATCGCAGCTGCTGCGCTCGGCGGCGACCGCCTGGCCGGACCCGGCGATCGACGCCTACCGCGGCGCCTCGCGGACGACGCCCCGGCCGGTCGCGCTCGGCGTCGTCGGCGCAGCCGCCGGCCTCGACGAGGTGCAGCTCGCCACCGTCGCGCTCTACGACGACGCCGCGACGGTCGCCTCGGCGGCGCTGAAGCTCCTCGGCCTCGACCCGGCGCAGACGGCGCGCTGGCTCGCGCGCCTGGCGCCCGGGATCGAGCTGACCGCCCGCGAGATCGCCGCCGACGAGCGGCCCGTCGCCGCGCAGCCGCCGCCCGCGGCGCCCGGCCTCGAGCTCGCCGCCGCCCGCCACGCGCGGCCGCACGGAGCGCCTCTTTGTCAGCTGAGCGCGCACTGCGGGTCGGCGTCGGCGGCCCCGTCGGCTCGGGCAAGAGCAGCCTCATCGCGGCGCTCTGCCGCGAGCTCGCGGCCGACGTCCGCATCGGGGTCGTGACGAACGACATCTACACGACCGAGGACGCGCAGTTCCTGCGCTCCACCGGCGTCCTGCCCGCCGAGCGGATCGTCGCCGTGCAGACCGGCTGCTGCCCGCACACCGCGATCCGCGACGACATCACGATCAACCTCGAGGCCGTCGAGGAGCTCGAGCGCGACCAGGGCCCGCTCGACCTCGTCCTCGTCGAGAGCGGCGGCGACAACCTCACCGCGGTCTTCAGCCCGGCGCTCGCGGACGTCCAGATCTTCGTCATCGACGTCGCCGGCGGCGACGACATCCCGCGCAAGGGCGGCCCCGGGATCGCGCGCGCCGACCTCCTCGTCATCAACAAGACCGACCTCGCGCCGTATCGTCGGCTCCGACGTCGAGCGGATGCTCGCCGACGCGGCCGCCCGCCGCGCCGAGCTCCCGGTCGTGGCGCTGGCGCTCACGACGGCCCCGCACGCGCGCCCGGTCGCCGACTGGGTGCGCGCGCAGCTGCGCGCGTACGCCGCGGCCGGGCACCTGCACTCGAGCGTCGTCGGGGCCTCGCATCCGCACGATCACGCCCACGCGCGCTGAGACCGCCGCGGCGGCGGCGACGGCGGCGGTCCTGTCGATCCGCCGGGCGGGCGACCGCCACGAGCTCTCCGAGCTGCGCCGCGGCGCGCGGCTGGCACCGCGGATCCTCTCGCAGGGCGCCGTCGTGCGAGCGGCGTTCGTGCCGACGCAGGCCGGACCGCTGGACGGCGACTCCGAGCGCGTCCGGATCGTCGTCGGCCCCGGAGCGACGCTCGTCGTCGAGCCCATCGCCGCGACGCTCGCGCTGCCCGGCGAGGACGGGATCGTGCTCGCGCTCGACATCGCGGTGCGAGCCGGCGGGCGGCTCGTCCTCGACGAGGCGCCGCTCATCGTCGCCGCCGGCGCCGGCGTGACGCGGCGCTGCACGATCGACCTCGAGCACGGCGCCGTCGCGGCGCTGCGCGAGACGATCGTGCTCGGGCGCGACGGCGAGCAGCCGGGCACGCTCGACAGCACGCTGCGCGCGACCTGCGACGGGCGGGTGCTGCTCCACGACGCGGCGCGCCTCGGGCCCGCGGCCGCCGCCCACGTCGCGCTCGCGCCCGGGCACCGGATCCTCTCGACGGCGTGCCTGCTCGGCGTGCGCGCCGGCGACCCCGCCACCGACCTCGCGGGACCAGGGTCGCTCACGCGCGCGAGCGGCCCGTCGCTCGCCGCGGTCGAGGCGGCGACCGCGGCGACGTGGGACGCCTGGACGCAGCGGGCGCTGTCCTGAGCGGGTCGACCCACGCGCCGCGGCCGTGCGCGGGCGTATCCTCCGGGTCATGGGCGAGGTGGTCTACGAAGAGGGCGATCGGGTCGCCTTTCTGCGGATGTCGCCGACGAACGACATCCAGATCATCCCGGCGATCTTCGTCGCCTACATCGACGACGACAACGCGCTCATCAAGTTCCCGGGCGGCAAGGGCCAGGTCGCCTACCCGGTCTCCGAGCTCACGCGCGCGCCCTGAGCTGCCGCTACTGATCGACGCTGATCTCGAACGCGATCTCCTGCGGCGGCCCCTCCAACCCGCCGTCGATGCCCGCCTGCAGCTTGGCAGGAGGGTCTCGTCGCGGAACCGCTCCCAGCTCTCCTTGGAGTCGTGGGTGGCGACGATCGTCCAGCCGTCGGCCGACGGGCCGGCGATGTGCGACAGCTGACCCTCCGGCAGGCTGCCGTCGCTGGGATGCACGGCGGCGACCGCCGCGTCGTACTGCTCCTTGGTGCCACCGGTGAAGTGGTGGACGATCCCGTATGCCATGCGTTGCTCCTCGTTCCGTCGAGCGGTTTGGGCCTGCGAGACCGACCGTCCCACCGCAGGCCGCCGCGGTCAAGCGGGCGTCCGACACATTCCACAAGCGCCCCGGGCAGGATTCGAACCTGCGACCTGCGGATTAGAAGTCCGCTGCTCTATCCAACTGAGCTACCGGGGCCCGCGCCGGACGGGCCGGCGTCATCGGGATGGCCGGATTCGAACCGACGACCCCCGCGTCCCAAACGCGGTGCTCTACCAGGCTGAGCTACATCCCGATGCCCGCTGAACGGTAGGGCCTCGCGCGGGGGAGCGCGCAGACCGTCCTCGAACGCGATCTGAGTCGCCTTTTCCCGGCCATGCGACGGGAACGGCGACTCGCGCCGGCCCGGCTGGACGGCGGCTCGACGAGCCCACTCGTACAAACGTCCAGATCGGGGGTCCACCCGCGGCCGCCGAACGTCCAGCTGACGGCGGACACGGTCCTGGACACCGCCTGGACGCGCCGATCAGAGGGCATGAACCGCTCCGCCCTCCGCCGCGTGCTCGCCCCCCTCGCGCTTGCACTTCTCGTCTCGTCAGTTCCCGCCACGGCCTCGGCCGCGGCACCTTGCGCGAATGCAGACCTCGTCCCCTCTGCCGCGAACGTCGCCCAGGTGCGCACAGCAACCCTCTGCCTCATCAACGGCGAGCGCACGAGCCGCGGCCTGCGCAAGCTGCGCCACGACGGCCAGCTGCGCAAGGTCGCCGACCGCTACAGCTCGCAGATGGTCACCCACGGCTTCTTCGACCACGTCGGGCATGACGGCAGCACCTTGAAGTCCCGCATCACGGGGACGACGAAGTACCTCGCCCGCGCCGCGAGCTGGTCGCTGGGCGAGAACCTCTACTGGGGTGCGGGCGAGCGCGCCACGCCGCAGGAGAGCGTTCAGGGCTGGTTGAACTCTCCGGGCCACCGCCGCAACATGCTCGACCGCCGCTTCAAGGACATCGGCATCGGCATCGCGCTCGGCGCACCGGAGAACGTCGGCGGCTCGCCGGCGGCGACGTACACCACAGAGTTCGGCACGCGGACACGCTGAACGGCCACGGGGCGGCCGGCACCGCGGCGCCCTCCGGGGCGCCGCGGTGCCACTCCGTGCAGGAACGACCACATGGCTAGGGACCACTAGGCTCCCGCGCCCATGGCACGAGTCGAGCCCCTCCGCGCCCTCCACTACGACCCCGCCGTCGCGGGGCCGCTGCAGGCGCTCGCCGCGCCGCCCTACGACGTCATCGACCCCGAGCAGCGCGCCGAGCTGCAGTCGCGCTCGCCCCACAACGTCGTCGCGATCGACCTCCCCGAGGACCCCGACGGCGGCGACATGTACGCGCACGCGGCCAGGCTCCTGGATGCCTGGCGCGCAGAAGGCGCGGTCACGATCGACGACGAGCCCGCGCTCTGGGCGCTCGTCCAGGACTACACCGGGCCCGACGGGCGCAGGCTGACGCGCAACGGCTTCTTCGCGCGCGTGCGCGTCGAGGACTACGGCGCCGGCACGATCCGCCCCCACGAGCGCACCCACCCGGGCCCGAAGGAGGACCGCCTCCGGCTCACGCGCGCGACGAAGGCGAACCTCTCGCCGATCTTCAGCCTCTACTCCGACCCCGAGCTGCGCGCGTGGAGCGCGCTCGAGCCGGCGACCGCAGACGAGCCGTTCGCCGAGGTCACCGACGACGACGGCACGCGCAACCGCCTCTGGCGCGTCACCGACCCGGCAGCGATCGAGACGGTGCACGACCGCGCTCGCCGACGTCGAGCTGCTCATCGCCGACGGCCACCACCGCTACGAGACCGCGCGCGTCTACGCCGAGGAGATCGGCGGCGAGGGCGCGCACCGCTACGTGCTCATGTGCCTCGTCGCCCTCCAGGACGAGGGCCTCACGGTCTTCCCGACGCACCGCCTCGTCGACGGGCTGAAGGGCACCGAGAAGCCCGAGACCCTCGCGACGACGCTGAAGGAGGCCTTCGACATCGAGCCGATCGAGGTCGACGACCTCGTCCCGCCCGAGGACGGCACCGGCATCCAGATGGGGTACATGGACAGCCACTTCCGCCGCGCGTTCCGCCTGACGCTGAAGGACCAGGCGATCGCCGACGACGCGATCGGCGACATGCCCGAGCCCTACCGGCGCCTGGACACGGCGGTGCTCGAGGCGATCGTGCTCAAGGGCCCGCTGGCGCTCAGCGAGGACGACATCTCACACCTCAACGGGCTCGGCTACGCGCGCTCCTTCGAGGAGGCCCGCGAGCTCGTCGAATCCGGCACGTTCGACGCCGGCTTCTTCCTGCGCGGGATCCCCGTCGCGCAGATCCAGGAGATCGCGGCCGCGGGCGTCAACATGCCGCCGAAGTCGACGTACTTCTATCCGAAGGTCCCGACCGGCCTCCTGTTTCACCCCCTGACGGACGCGGAGTAGCATGGCATCCATGCACGCATCGGCACAGCGGATCAGCGGGTTTCGTCACGTCGTGAAGGTGCGCCAGCACCGTCTGAACTCCGACGAGCCGATCGAGAGCGGCGGCAACGACGCCGCCCCCTCGCCCCAGGAGCTGCTCGCCGCGAGCCTCGCCTCCTGCACCGCGGTCACGATCGAGATGTACGCCGCCCGCAAGGGCTGGGAGCTGCGCGACGTCGAGGTCGTCTGCGACTACGTCCCGGCCGAGCGCGGCTGCCCGACGAAGTTCACGCTGACGCTGCGCCTGCCGTCCGATCTCTCCGAGGAGCAGGTCCAGAAGCTCAAGGTCATCGCGACGAAGTGCCCCGTGCACCGGACGCTCGACGGCGAGGTCATGTTCGACGAGCGTGTCGAGCGCATCCAGCTCGCTGCCTGACGCGCTGCGCGCGGTCCTGCTGGACCCCGCGGAGGCGACCGCCCTCGAGGTCCACGGCCGGACGAAGGCCGCCGTCCTCGTCGCGCTGTATCCCGGCGACGACGGCGCGCTGCACGCCGTCTTCACCCGCCGCCGTCACGACCTGCGCAGCCACGCCGGCGAGATCTCGTTCCCCGGCGGGCGCCGCGACGGCGGCGAGGACCTCGACGTGACGGCCCTGCGCGAGACC
Organism: uncultured Actinomycetes bacterium; assembly: GCA_963830085.1. Taxonomy (GTDB): domain Bacteria; phylum Actinomycetota; class Thermoleophilia; order Solirubrobacterales; family Solirubrobacteraceae; genus CADCVQ01. Next base: position 161,292 of record CAWHLF010000018.1, read on the forward strand.
GAGGAGGAGATCGGCCTGCCGCGCGCGCGCGTCGAGATCCTCGGCGCGCTGACGCCGACGCCGACGGTCGCGACGAGCTACGCCGTCTATCCGTTCGTCGGGCTCATCGAGCGCCGGGATCGCGTGGACGCTGAGCCCCGACGAGGTCGAGGAGGTCCTCGAGCTCAGCCTCGCCGACCTGCGCGCCGCGAAGTCGCGCCGGCGCCTGCTGCACCGCGGGATCCCGTTTCGCACCGACGTCTACGACGCCGGCGAGGGCGCCGTCATCTGGGGCGCGACGGCCCGCATCGTCGGCGACCTGCTCGCGCGCCTCGACCCGCTCATCGAGCCCGCCGCCGCCTGAGCGCCCGGCCATGGGACGCGACGAGCTCCTCGACAGCCTGCGCTCGCGCATCCGCGACGACCGCGTCGTCGATGCGATCGCCGCCGTCCCGCGCGAGCTCTTCGTCGCTCCCGAGCTCGCGGCCGCGGCCTACGTCGACGCGCCGCTGCGCATCGGCGGCGGCCAGACGATCTCCCAGCCGACCGTCGTCGCGCGGATGTGCCAGGTGCTCGAGCTCGCGCCGACCGACCGCGTGCTCGACGTCGGCAGCGGCTCGGGCTGGCATGCCGCCGTCCTGTCGCACCTCTGCGAGCACGTCCACGGCGTCGAGCTCGACCCCGAGCTCGCCTCGCGAGCGCGCCGCTCGCTCGCCGCGGCCGGCATCGAGAACGTCACGATCACGGCCGGCGACGGCGCGCTCGGGCTGCCCGGCGAGGCGCCCTTCGACGCGATCAACGTCGCCGCGACGGCCGAGCGACGCCGTGCCGCCCGCGCTCGAGGAGCAGCTCGCGCCCGGCGGGCGCCTCGTGGCGCCGGTCCGCCGCGGCGACCGCGAGCACCTCGTGCTCGTCCGGCGCGACGACGACGGCGACGGCCTGCACCGCAGCGTCCTGGAGGCCGTCCGCTTCGTCCCGCTGCGCTGAACCGCGCCATCGGCGCCAGATCCTCGACCTTCATCCAGCGACACCGGGGCCCGGGGGCGGCGAGACTCAGGCCGTGACTCCGAGCAGCACCAGCGACGCTGCGTCCACCGTCATCCGCCTGCACCCGATCCGCACCCTCGTCCTCGGCGCCGACCCCGCCTACCGAGATCGGGTCTCGACGGTCCTCGGCGATCTCGGCCCGGTCTCGTTCGCGGTCGCCGCGCTCTGGGAGTGCGACGAGCTCGCCGACGTGCTCGCGCTCGTCGAGCACGAGCGCCCCGACGTCGTCGTCCTCGACGCCACCGACTGCGAGCCGGCGGCCGAGCGGATCGCCGGCGTGGTCGCGGAGGGCGTGCCGCGGGTCGGCGTCGTCATCGTCTGCGAGCGGTCGACCCCGTCGGCCCGGCGCCTCGGCGCGATGCCGAAGTGGGGCTGGACGCAGGACCTGCACAGCGCGGTCGAGCGCGCCTACGCGGAGGGCACGAGGCGGCGGCGCGGCACACCCGCCGCCGGCCCGCGCCGCGTCGCCGGGCCCCTCGCCGGCTGGGACGAGGGCGCGCCGGCGCCGATCGGGCCGTGAGCGGAGGGCGCGCAAGGCCGCGCACCCCCCGTCTCACGCCGGTGCTCAGCCGGGCTGCGGGACCTTGCGGAGGTACGGCAGCGGCGACTCCCAGCCGTCCGGGTAGCGTCTCCTTGGCGGCCTCGTCGGAGACCGAGCCCGCGATGATGACGTCGTCGCCCTGCTGCCACTGGGCGGGCGTGGCGACCTTGTGGTTCGCGGTGAGCTGCAGCGAGTCGAGGACCCGCAGGACCTCGTCGAAGTTGCGGCCGGTCGTCATCGGATAGACGAGCACGAGCTTGATCTTCTTGTCCGGGCCGATGACGAAGACGTTGCGGACCGTCTGGTTGTCGGCCGGCGTGCGCTTCGTCGGGTCGCCCTCGACGTCGGCCGGCAGCATGCCGAAGGCCTTGGCGACCTTGAAGTCGTGGTCGCCGATGAGCGGGTAGTTCGGGGCGGTGCCGGTCGCGGTCTCGATGTCCTCGGCCCACTTCTCGTGGTTGCCGACGGGGTCGACGGAGAGGCCGATGATCTTCGTGTCGCGCTTGTCGAACTCGGGCTTGATCGACGCCATGTACCCGAGCTCGGTCGTGCAGACCGGGGTGAAGTCGCGCGGGTGGGAGAACAGCACGCCCCATGAGTCGCCGAGCCACTCGTGGAAGGAGATCGGCCCCTCGCTCGTCTCGGCCTCGAAGTCTGGTGCGGTGTCACCGATCGTCAATGCCATGTGTTCGCCTCCTGGTTTGAATCCCTATCCGGATACTCGGATTTGATCGTAGCCTACCGCCGGACGAGGCTTCCAATCGCCTGGCGTGCTGCCGCTACCCAGGCTTCCCCGTCCGCCGGATCGGTATCGATCACCGCGGTCGGGATCTCGTTGAGGCGCCCCATCCGCTCGAGCTCCGCGACCCCCGCGGCGAGCGCCGCGGGGTCGGCGGTGCCCGCCGCCTCGTAGACGACGCCGCGCACCGTCGAGTCGATGACCCTGCTGAGCATCATCTCCAGGCGCGGCCCGTGCAGGGCCGCGACCCGCTCCGCGCTGCCCGCCGCCGTGCCGAGCGCCCACACGAGGATCGTGACGCTCTCCAGCGCGTAGCGCAGCGTGCCGACGACGTCGGGATCGCCGATCCAGCACTCGGCGCCGGCGTCCTCGATCGCCGCCCGGCCGGCCTCCGAGCGCGTGACCGCTCGCACCGCGTGGCCGTCGGCGACGAGCTCACGCGTGAGGGCCAGGCCACGGCAACCGCCGCCGACGAGCAGGATGCGCACCGGCGCGAGTCTACGAGCCGGTCGCGGGCGCCTACGCTACCCCGCATGGACTTCGACCTCAGCGACGAGCAGCAGCTCATCCGCGCGACCGCGCGCGCCTTCACGGACGGCGAGATCGTCGCGCGCGCCCGCCAGAACGCGCGCGACGAGCACTTCGACCGCGAGCTCGTCGGCATGCTCGCCGCGCAGGGCTACCTCGGCGCGATCGTCCCGCGCGAGTACGGCGGCGCCGGGCTGGACTACGTCACCTACGGGCTCATCGTCGAGGAGATCGGGCGCGGCGACAGCGCGATGCGGACCGTCATCTCCGTCCAGACGTCGCTCGTCTGCAGCTCGATCCTCGCCTGGGGCAGCGAGGAGCAGAAGCAGCGCTACCTCCCGCGCCTGTGCTCGGGCGAGTGGCTGGGCTGCTTCGGGCTCACCGAGCCGGAGGCGGGCTCGGACGCCGCGAGCCAGCGCACGCGCGCGACGCGGACCGACGGCGGCTGGCTGCTGCACGGCGCGAAGATGTGGATCTCGCTCGGCAACCACGCGAAGGTCGCGCTGATCTTCGCCCAGACCGATCCCGAGCTCCGCCACCGCGGCCTGGCGTGCTTTCTCGTCGACACCGACGACCCCGGCTTCGCAGACCCAGGAGATCCACCACAAGATGGGGCTGCACGGCTCCGACACGGCCTCGATCTCGCTCGACGACGTCTTCGTCGCCGACGAGGACCTGCTCGGCGAGGTCGGGCAGGGCTTCAAGATCGCGATGAGCGCGCTGGACTCCGGGCGCTACTCGGTCGCGGCGGGCTGCGTCGGGATCTGCCAGGGCTGCGTCGAGGAGTCCGTCCGCTACGCGACCGAGCGCCGCCAGTTCGACCGCCCGATCGCGAGCTTCCAGCTCGTCCAGGCGATGCTCGCCGAGATGAAGGTCCGCACCGAGGCCGCGCGGATGCTCGTCTGGCGGGCGGGCTTCGAGCGCGACCGCGGCCGCCCCTGCACGACCGAGACGTCGATCGCGAAGCTCTACGCGACCGAGGCCGCCGTGTGGTGCGCGAACGAGGCGATCCAGGTCCACGGCGGCGCCGGCTACGTCGACGACCACCCCGTCGAGCGCTGGTTTCGCGACGTGCGCGTCACGACGCTCTACGAGGGCACGTCGCAGATCCAGAAGCTCATCATCGGCCGCGCGCTCACCGGCATCAACGCGCTCGTGCCCGAATAGACCTCACGTTTGCGGGCCGGCACGCGTTCCATCTCCGTGAGCAGCCTGCCACCGTTCCAGCGCTTCCTCGACGCGCACGCCGACGCCGTCCTGCGCTTCCTCGTCGCGTCGCTCGGCCGCCACGACGCCGACGACGCCTTCCAGGAGACGTTCATCTCGGCGCTGCGCGCGTACCCGAAGCTGCGCCCGGACTCCAACCTCCGCGGCTGGGTGCTCACGATCGCCCACCGCAAGGCGCTCGACGTCCACCGCGCGCGCCGCCGCAACCCGCTGCCGGTCGCGGAGGTCGGCGAGCGAGCGAGCCCCGCCGACCCGTCGCCGGACGGCGCCGGCGACCACTGGGAGCGCGTGCGCGCGCTGCCGGCCCGCCAGCGCGAGGTGCTGACCCTGCGCTACGCCGCCGACCTGACCCACGCCGAGATCGCGCTCGCGCTCGGCTGCACCGAGACGGCGGCGCGCCGCGCCGCCGCCGACGGACTGAAGACCCTGCGAAAGGAGCTGCCCGATGTCCCTGCGCCCGCCTGACCTCGCGGCCGGCCACGCCGCCGCGCTCGCCGCCCGCACCGCCGCCCGCGCCGCCGACGAGGGCGTCGCCGAGCTCGCCTACGCGCTCGTCGACAGCCCCGTCGGCCGGCTCGTCGCGATCGCCACCGAGCGCGGCCTCACGCGCCTGGCCTACGAGCTCGAGAACGGCGGCCTCGACGGCGTGCTCGACGACGTCGCGCGGCGCCTGTCGCCCGCGATCGTCGAGGCGCCGGGGCGGCTGGACGGCGTCCGGCGCGAGCTCGAGGAGTACTTCGACGGCCGCCGCGCGCGACTTCGACCTCGCCGCTCGACTGGGCGCTCGTCCGCACGCCGTTCGGGCGCGGCGTCCTGCGCGCGGCGGCCGAGATCCCGTTCGGCGCGACGAGCACGTACCGCCGGATGGCCGTCGCCGCCGGCTCGCCGAGCGCCTTCCGCGCCGCCGGCAACGCGCTGGGCTCCAACCCGATCCCGATCGTCGTCCCGTGCCACCGCGTCCTCGCCTCCGACGGCGGCCTCGGCGGCTACACCGGGGGCCTGGAGCGCAAGCGGCTGCTGCTCGCGATCGAGGGCGGGATCCTGCCCGTCTAGTCTTGGCGGATGACCGCGACCGTCGACCCGAACCAGCACGACGTCTTCCTCCTGCGCCAGAAGTTCAGGCTCGCCATCAACCAGTACGAGTTCTTCCTGCCGCTCGACGAGGAGGACGGCGCGCCGCCCGCGAAGGACCTCGTCGGACCGCGGATCTGCTTCGTCGAGCAGAAGCGCTTCAAGTTCAAGGAGGACATCCGCTTCTACGTCGACGAGAGCAAGACCGTCGAGCTGCTTCGCATCCTGGCCCGCCAGCGCTTCGACCCGCGCGCGACCTACGACGTCACCGACGAGCAGGGCGCGAAGATCGGCGAGATCCAGAAGGTCTTCGGCAAGAGCCTCCTGCGCTCGACCTACCGCATCAACGACGCGACCGGCAACGAGCTTGCGATCGTCACGGAGAAGAGCCTCCCGATCGCGCTCATCCGCCGCCTCGTCGGCTTCATCCCGTACGTCGAGAACGTCTCGGACTGGCTGCCGATCCCGTACCACTTCGTCTTCCTGCGCGGCGAGGAGATCATCGGCGAGAACACCCGCCAGATGTGGAAGATCCGCGACATGTACACGATCGACATGCGCCGCGACCCGCAGCGCACGATCGACCGCCGGCTCGTCCTCGCGATCGCCGTCGGCATGGACGCGTTGCAGGCGCGCTAGCCTGGGCTCCATGGACAACGATCGCTCCCAGGCGTACGGACGCGTCGTCAAGACGCTCGAGGACCTCGGCCCGGCCAAGCTGCAGGCCGCCGAGCAGCAGGTCATTCGCACGGCGGCGGACGCGCTGCTCTTCGACGGCGACGCCTACGACGAGCTCGCGGCCGTCGAGGACCTCGCCCAGCAGCTCGTCGACGCCGACCGCCTCTCGGCCGAGCGGGCGCGCCAGCTCGTCGACGACGTCGCGGCCTGCGGCCCGTCGGCCGGCGTGCGCTGACGGTTTTGCGCGCCTGACGGCGCGGGTAGTGCGGCTGCATGAGCGACATCCGTGAGACGTACGACCTGCCCCGCAAGCCGCCCGCGACGTTCCGCTTCATCGGATTCATGCTCGCCTTCGCGATCGGCGCGCCGCTGCTCTGGCTCCTGCTGCCCGACGGCGTCGTCACCGTCGCGGTCCTGGCGGTCGGGCTGCTGCTCGTCGTCGGCTTCGCGATCCGCACGATCCTCATGTCGCGCGACGTGACCGAGCCGCCGGCGCGGCGGCCGGTGCCGACCCGGCCGGACTGACGGACCGGCCCTAGCCCTCGCCCGCGCCGAGCGCCCCCGGCAGCTCGCGGCGCGATCGCACGTCGAGCTTGCGATACGCGTTGCCGAGATGCCACTCGACGGCCTTGCGGGTGACGAAGAGCGCCTCGGCGATCTGGCGGTTGCTCAGCCCCTCGATCGCCAGCGCGACGACGCGCCGCTCGCTCGGGCTCAGCGCGTCCGCGCCGCGCAGCGCCGCGCGCTGCACGCGGGTGCCGGCGACCTCGAGCTCCTCGAGCGCGCGCTCCTCCAGCAGCCGGGCCCCGCAGGCGCGCGCCATCTCGAGCGCCTCGCCGAGCGCGCGCCCGGCGTCCGAGCGGCGGCCGACCCGGCGCAGCATCGTGCCGAGGTCGAGCAGCGCCCGGCCGTGCTCGAGGCGCGCCTCCGAGGCGGCAGCCAGGGCGACGGCCTCCTCGAGATCGGCGAGCGGGCCGTCGACGTCGGCGTGCACCTCGACGTGCGCGAGCGCGCGCAGCGCGGACGAGAGCGCCCGCGGCGCGCCGAAGGCGCGCGCGAGCCGGACCTCCTCGCGGGCGAGCTCCTGCCCCTCGGCGGTGCGGCCGATCCCCGCGAGCGCGACGGCCGTCGCGCCGCGCCAGCCGGCGAAGCAGGCCGGGTTCTCGATGCCGGCGACGACGTCGCGCCACGCGGCGAAGTGCTCGAGCGCGTCGTTCTCGCGGCGCTCGGCGAGCGCGAGCCTTCCGAGCGCCTCGTGCCACGGCGCGAGCATCGCCGAGCCGGCGTACGCGGACGGGTCGTAGGCCCCGGCCGTCTGCGCGGCGGCGTCGAGCTCGCCGCTGTCGAGCTGGAGCCCGAGCAGCAGCCCGTAGGCGGCCGGCAGGAAGTGGCGCCAGCCGTAGCGCTCGGCGTCGACGGCCTGCTCGACGTCGGCGAGCGCCTCGGGCAGCCGTCCCTGCGCCCAGCGCGAGGCGCTGCGGCAGAGGCTCGCGGTCGCGAGCGCCATCATCGACCCGCGCGCGCGCGACTGCGTCATCGCCGCCGTCAGCACGCGGTCGTCCAGCGACAGCTCGTCGCACGCATAGAGCGCCAGCGAGACGCCGAAGAGGACGGTCCCGTCGGCGCCGTGATCGCTCAGGCCGTCGCCGGCGAGCGCCTCCTGGGCGCAGGTCACGACCTCGTCGTGCGGGACGCCGAGCAGCGCCATGGTGCATGCAGCGCGTCGCGAGCACCGTGCGCTGGACGCGCCCGCTCGCGGCGTCGTCGGTCGGCGCGGCGGGCGTGTCGAGCAGGATCCTGCGGCGCTCCGGGTCCAGCAGGCCGAGCGCGCCGGATTCCGCGCGCGCGTGCGCCCGCGTGCGCGGCTCTGCGTCCTCGAGTCGCGGCGGCCTCGTCGAACGCCAGCAGCGCGTCGCGATGACGGCCGGCGGACGCGAGCGTGCGACCGAGCACGAGCAGCGTCTGCGCACGGTCGCGATCGTCGACCGACACCGCCAGCGCCTCCTCGAGCCGGCCGATCGCGGTCGGCAGGCCGGTCGCGCCCTCGCTCGCGCCGAGCAGGCGCAGGATGCCCGATCGCACGGCGGGCGCCGGCGGCTCCTCGAGCGCGCGGCGCAGGTAGCTCGCCGCCGACTCCGGCATGCCGAGCGTCAGCGCGCGGTTGGCCGCGGCGCAGAGGACGTCGACGACCCAGCCCTCGCTCGTCCCCGGGCTCGGCAGCAGGTGGGCCGCGACGCGCTCGGGCGCGATGTCCTCGCTGTGCAGGATCTCGGCGGCGCGGCGGTGCAGCGCCGCGCGCTCGCCGGTGCCGACGTCGGCGTAGACCGCCGAGGCCAGCAGCGGATGGGCGAAGGCGAGCACGCCGGCATCGATCGGGCGCAGGATCTCGCTGGCGGCGAGCGCGTCGGCGGCCGCGGCGACGCGATCGGGCTCGCGGCCGGTGAGCGCCGCGACGTGTCGCAGGTGGGCGTCGTCGCCGAGGATCGCGACCGCGCGGGCGACGCCGGCGGCGTCGTCGGAGAGGCGCATGAGCCGGACGGCGACCGCGCGCAGCACGGCCTCGGGCGCGAGCGTGCCGATGCGCGGCGCGTTCTCCGCGGTCGGCTGCCAGCCCTCCGCCTGGATCGCGCCGATGAGCTCGCCGAGCAGGAAGGCGTTGCCCTCCGTCATCCGCCAGCAGGCGTCGGCGAACGCCTCGTCGGCGTCGGCGAGCGCCAGGCGCACCATCTCGCGCCCGCCCTCGCGCGACAGCGCGGCCGGCCGCACGCGGCGGCTCGTCACGTGCGCGGCGAGCTGCCCGAGCAGGTCGTCGGGCGCGCCCGGCTCGCCGAGGCGCCGCGCGACGATGATCGCGACCGACATCTCGTCCAGGCGCTGGAGGAGGTAGAGCAGCAGGCGCAGCGACGGGCGGTCGGCCCAGTGCGCGTCGTCGAGCGCGATGAGCACCGGGCTGCCCTCGGCGAGGTTGGACAGCAGCCAGAAGAGCCCGTGCATGACCGGGTAGGAGCGGTCCTCGGCCTCGTCGCCGCCCCAGCTCGTCGGGCGCTCGAGCAGCGGGCCGGCGAGCGCGGCGGACCCGGCGAGCAGCTTGTCGCGCGTCTCGTCGTCAGCGCCGGCGAGCAGCGGCTCGAAGAGCTGCACGGCGATGCCGAAGGCGAAGTCGCTCTCGAGCTCGGACGCCCGCGCGCGCAGCACCGTCATCTCGCTCGCGCGCGCCCGTGACACGGCGGCGTCGAGCAGGGACGTCTTGCCGATCCCCGCGTGACCCTCGACGAGCAGCAGGTGCCCGCGGCCGGCACGGCTGGCGGCGAGCAGGTCGTCGACCGCCCGCAACTCGGCCTCTCGTTCGAGGAGAGCCCCCGACCCCATATTCGCTGCGACTGGTGAGCGCTTCGTCAAAAGACTGGGGAGCTGCCCTAGTGTGCCCGGCTCGGGAAACCTTTAGAAAGAGCCTAGCGGCTGACTCGGAAGGTCGGCTGAGGCGCACGACATGGATGTCGAGGGAGCGCAAGGTTGTACGCGGAGGCGCACGGAGGCTTCTAGACCCGGGACCGGGACGGTCTCGGGTCCGCGTACTTAAGGGCTCGCTCGCGGTGAGATCAGCCCGCGCGAGGCGCCCACTGCGCCTCGGCGAGATCGCCCTCGGGCAGCCCGGGCGGGGGCTCGATGCCCGGCGTGTCGCGCAGGTACCACTCGGCGTCGAGCGCGGCCTGCGTGCCCGAGCCCGCGGCCGTCACGGCCTGGCGGTACGTGTGGTCGACGAGGTCGCCGGCGCCGAAGACGCCCGGCTTGTTCGTCCGCGTCGAGCGGCCCTCGGTGATGACGTAGCCCTCGTCGTCGAGCTCGATCTGGCCCTGCGACGAGCTCGGACTGCGGCTCGTGGCCGATCGCGATGAACGCGCCCGAGATCTCGACGTCCTCCGTCTCGCCGCTCACGGCGTGGCGCAGGCGCACGCGTTCGAGGCCGCCGTTCTCGCCCGCGACGAACTCCTCGGGCACGTACGGCGTCTTCCACTCGATGTTGTCGATGGCGCGGGCGCGCTCGAGCATGATCTTCGACGCGCGGAACTCGTCGCGGCGGTGCACGACGATGACCTTCGAGGCGAACTTCGAGAGGAAGATCGCCTCCTCCATCGCGCTGTCGCCGCCGCCGACGATCATCGTCGGCTTCTCCTTGAAGAACGCCGCGTCGCACGTCGCGCAGTAGCTGACCCCGCGGCCGCCGAGCTCGTCCTCACCGGGCACCGCGAGCTTCTTGTGCTCGGCGCCCATCGCGAGGACGACCGTCCGCGCGCGGTACTCGTCCTTGCCGACCCAGACCGAGTGGACGCCGCCGAGCTCGTCGGAGAGCTCGACCTTCGTCGCCTGGTCGGTGATGAAGCGCGTGCCGAAGCGCTCCGCCTGGTCGCGGAAGCGCTGCATGAGATCGGGGCCCATGATCCCCTCGGGGAAGCCGGGGTAGTTCTCGACGTCGGTCGTCTGCTGCAGCAGGCCGCCCCAGAGGAAGCCCTCGATCACCAGCGGCTCGAGGTTCGCGCGCGACGTGTAGAGCGCAGCGGTGTAGCCCGCCGGGCCGGAGCCGACGATGATGACGTTCTCGATCTTGTCCTGGTCTGGGCTGGTCACTTCACAAAGGATAGTGAACCCTGGATCATGCCCCGGCCGCGGCCGGCAGGTCCTTGCGGGTACCCCGTTCATCCCTCCAGCGAGCGACCGTTCGGCGCAGCTGGAAGTACGCGATCGCGCCCGGGATGGTCGGCAGCCAGAACGTGAACACGCGGTAGGCGAGCACCGCTGGGACGACGAGCGGCAGCGGCACGCCGAACGCCGCGAACGCGCCGATCATGCCGCCGTCGACGCCGCCGATCCCGCCCGGCAGCGGCAGGAGGTTGCCGAGGAAGCCGACGAAGTAGCCCATGATGATCACGGCCAGCGGCGGCGGATCGCCGAACGCGTGAAAGCACGCCCAGAGGACCGCGATGTTCGCGCCCCAGTAGAGGATCGCCCCGAGCAGCGCGGGGTCGCGCTCGCGCACGTGACACAGCGCCTCGCGCATGCCCGCCGAGAACGCCGCCGGCGCGTTGGACGTGCGCTGCGCGAACCGCGCGAGCCGGCCGTGGCTGCTCGCGAAGCCCTCGAGGCGACGCTGGAGGTCCGGCGGGACGCGCGACAGCCCGAGCCCGAGCGCGATGACGACGAGCCCGAAGATCGCGGGGACCACCGTGATCCCGAACGGGCCGCCCCCGGGCAGCACGCCGAGGTAGAGGCCGAAGCCGCAGACGACGAGCGCGACCATGTAGACCGCGTAGGTGAGGATGAGGAAGGCGAGCGTCTTGTCGGCGACCTGGCGGCGAGGCATCCCGGCGCGCCGCAGCGCCCACGCCGTCAGCGCGATCCCGCCCGCGCCGCCGGCGGCGAACAGCCGCGTCGCGGCCAGTCCGGCCATCGTGATCTCGTAGCTCGCGCGCCAGTCGATGCGCGTCCCGGCACGGACGAAGACGCCGCGGAACATCATCACGTAGCCGCCGAAGGACAGCAGCGTGAAGACGAAGGCGACGGCGAGCCAGGCGTTGTTGCCGTCGCCGATGCGCTGGCCGGTGTCCTGGAGGTCGGCGAGCTGCGGCAGGACGAGGTAGAGGAACGCGACGGCCGAGACGACGAAGAAGACGCCGAGGATGAGGCTGCGGCGCGTGACGTTGACGCGCGGCATCGCCTCGTCGAGGTCGTCCTCCTCTCCTCCGGGCTGCGGTGGATCGACCTCGGGGGGATTGACCTTCGTATTCATGGCGTCGGGTCCCGGCACGCGCGAGTATAGGTAGGACCCTGGACCGCTCCGACGGCGTCCTCAGCCGCCGCCGTCGCGCCGCGAGCGCGCCTCCTCGACGAGCGCCGCGATGAGGCGGCTGCACTCGTCGGCCTCCGGATGCCACTGCACGCCGAGCGCGAAGCGGCTGCCGGCCGCCTCCATCGCCTCGGGCAGCTCGTCCATCGCCGCCCAGCCGGTGACCTCCAGGCCGTCGCCGACGCGGTCGACGCCCTGGTGGTGATGGGACTTCGTCGCGTGGCGCTCCTCGCCGGCGGCGCGCGCGGCGAGCGACCCCGGCGCCAGCCGCACGTCGTGGTCGGCGCCGTCGAAGCTCCCGAGCACGCGGCGGTGCTCCTCGTGGCCGTGGAGCTCGGGAAGGTGCTGGTGCAGCGTGCCGCCGCAGGCGACGTTCATGACCTGCATGCCGCGGCAGATCCCCAGCAGCGGGAGATCACGCGCGAGCGCGCGACGCGCGAGCGCGATCTCGAACGCGTCGCGCTCGGGGACCGAGCCGATCGTCGCCGGGTGCGGCTCGGCGCCGTAGGCCGCCGGGTCGATGTCGGCGCCGCCGGCGAGCATGAGCCCGTCGATGCGGTCGAGGACCTCGTCGGGATCCTCGGTGAGCGCCGGGTCGGGGGCGAGCAGGAGCGCCATCGCGCCCGCTCGCTGGACGGCGTCGACGTAGTTGCGCGGCAGCAGGTAGGCATCGAGGTCCCACGCGCCCCAGCGCGCCCGCTCGAGCGGCGTGCAGATCCCGATCGTCGGGCGTGGCATGGAAGTGACGGTACCCGCCGGGGATACTTCCGGGCATGTACGAGACCATCGAGCTCGAGCGCCGCGGCGCGGCGACGATCATCCGCCTGAACCGGCCCGATGCGCTGAACGCCTGGAACGTCGCGCTCGGCAAGGAGCTGTACGACGCCGTGCGGGCGGCGGCCGACGATGACGACGTCCGCGCGCTCTGCATCACGGGCAACGGCCGCGCGTTCTCCTCCGGCGCGGACCTCCGCGACCTCACGTCGCGCGACCTCACGCCCGAGGGCAACATCGACGTCTACACGACGCTGACGACGATCTACCACCCGATCCTCACGGCCCTGCGGACGATGCCCAAGCCGGTCGTCGCGGCCGTCAACGGGCCGGCCGCGGGCATCGGCTGCTCGCTCGCGCTCTCCTGCGACCTCGTCTTCGCAGCCGAGTCGGCGTACCTCCTGCTGGCCTTCGTGAACATCGGCCTCGTCCCCGACGGCGGCGCGATGGCGCTCGTGACCGCGCGGGCGGGGACGGCGCGCGCGGCCGAGATGGCGATGCTCGGCGGGCGCATCACGGCCTCGCAGGCCCGCCGCTGGGGGCTCGTGAACCACGTCCTCCCCGACCACGAGCTCCAGGACCACATCTGCGACATCATCGACCAGCTCGCCGCGGGCCCGACGCGGTCCTACGCCGGCACGAAGCGCCAGCTCAACAACTGGGCGTACGCGCGGCTGGAAGAGCAGCTCGAGCTCGAGGCGCGGATCCAGCAGGAGATGGTCGGGTCCGAGGACTTCCGCGAGGGCGTCGCCGCGTTCCTCGGCAAGCGCGTCGCGAACTTCTCCGGCGGATGAGGCCCGCGCGGGGCGGCCTGTCCGGCCCCGCGCGGACGGCGCGACGGCAGTTCGCCGCTGCATGAATAGAATGCCCGCCGCCTTGCCTGCAGCCCGCGTCCGCAACCCCCGCCGCGTCTTCGCCCTCACGCTCGCCGCGGGAATCCTCGCGCTGCTCGCGCTGGCCGGCGGAGCCTCCGCCGACTTCCTCACGCCGGAGTCCGGCGGCTCGCCGCAGGCCGACAGCATCGACACGCTCTACAAGATCATCCTCGCCGTCGCCGTCGTCGTCTTCGCCGGCGTCGAGGGTGTCCTGCTCTACTCGCTCGTGCGGTTCCGGGCGCGCAAGGACGCCGTGCCGGCGCAGATCCGCGGCAACACGCGCCTGGAGATCGGCTGGACGCTGGGCGCCGCGGTCATCCTCGTGATCCTCTCCGTCGTGACGTTCGTCATGCTCGACGACATCCGCAACCCGCCGAACTCGGATGCCGACGGCTTCCCGACCGACCGCGTCGCGAACGTCCAGAACGCGTCGGCCTACCAGCCCCGCACGCCGAACGGCCGCGCGCTGAACATCAAGGTCAACGGGCAGCGCTACGTCTGGCGCTACACGTACCCCGACCGCGACTACAAACCAGCAGAACAACGTCTTCAACTACGAGGAGCTCGTCGTCCCGACGAAGACGACGGTGACGCTCGACATCGAGGCGCAGGACGTCGCGCACTCGTGGTGGATCCCCGCGCTCGGCGGCAAGTTCGACGCGATTCCGGGGCATACGAACTTCACGTGGTTCAAGGTCCCGGAGCCCGGGATCTACAAGGGGCAGTGCGCCGAGCTCTGCGGGCGCAACCACGCCGACATGGTCGCGACGGTGCGCGCGATCGAGCCGGCCGAGTTCCGCACGTGGCTCGCCGACAAGAAGGCCGAGATCGAGGCGGCCGACAAGCTCGCGCAGGAGCGCCGGGAGCAGATCGCCGAGGAGCAGGCTGCCGACGCCAACGAAGACAGCCCGAGCGGCGGGCAGCCCGACCTCGCCGGCGGTCCCAGCAGCTCCGAGCGCAACGACGCCGAGACCCCCTAGGAACCGATCCGCATGGCAGCCACCGACACAGCCGTCCTCGTCCCCGAGATCACCGCCCATGCCGTCGAGCCCGAGCCGCGCGGCTGGGTCTCGTGGGTCACGACGACCGACCACAAGCGGATCGGGATCCTCTACATCGTCACGACGTTCGTCTTCTTCATCCTGGGCGGCGTCGAGGCGCTGCTCATGCGCATCCAGCTCGGGGCGCCGGACAACACGTTCCTGACGCCGGCGACGTACAACGCGCTCTTCACGCTGCACGGCACGACGATGATCTTCCTCTTCGTCGTGCCGATCATGGCCGGCTTCGGCAACTACTTCCTGCCGTTGATGATCGGCGCGCGCGACATGGCGTTCCCGAAGCTCAACGCCCTGTCCTACTGGCTGCTGCTCTCCGGCGGTCTCGTCTTCTACTTCTCGCTGTTCTTCAACCCGCCCGAGGCCGGCTGGACGTCCTACGCGCCGCTGAGCAACAACATCTACGCCGAGAACGGCGGCATCGACGCGTGGATCTTCCTCATCCACCTCACCGGCATCTCGTCGCTGCTCGGCGCGATCAACTTCTACGCGACGATCGCGAACATGCGCGCGCCCGGCATGGGCTGGGGCCGCCTGCCGCTGTTCGTCTGGTCGCTGCTGACGTACGCGATCCTGCTCATCCTCGCGCTGCCGGTCATCGCGGGCGCGGTGACGCTCCTGCTCACCGACCGGCACTTCGGCACCGGCTTCTTCGACCAGAGCCAGGGCGGCGACCCGCTCCTGTGGCAGCACCTCTTCTGGTTCTTCGGCCACCCCGAGGTCTACATCATGATCCTGCCGGGCTTCGGGATCATCTCCGAGGTCCTGCCGGTCTTCGCGCGCAAGCCGATCTTCGGCTACAAGGCGATCGCCGCGGCGACGGTCGTCATCGCCTTCCTCGCGCTGCTCGTCTGGGCGCACCACATGTTCTCGACGCCGAGCGCGACCGTCGTGCTCGTCTTCTTCATGATCAGCTCGTTCCTCATCGCGATCCCGACGGGCGTGAAGATCTTCAACTGGGTCGCGACGCTGTGGCGCGGGACCGTCGAGTTCAAGACGCCCCTGATCTTCGCGGTCGGGTTCATCTCGGTCTTCCTCATCGGCGGCATCACCGGCGTCTTCCTCGCCGTCTTCCCGGTCGACTGGCAGCTCACCGACACGTACTTCGTCGTCGCCCACCTGCACTACGTGCTCGTCGGGGGGTCGGTCTTCGCGATCTTCGCCGGGATCTACTACTGGTTCCCGAAGATGACCGGACGGATGCTGAGCGAGAGCCTCGGCAAGTGGTCGTTCGCCCTGATGTACATCGGGATCAACGTCACGTTCCTCATCCAGCACTCGATCGGCCTGGACGGCATGCCGCGGCGCGTCTACGAGTACCCCGACGTCGGCAACCTCGCGCTCTACAACCTCATCTCGACGGTCGGCTCGTTCATCCTCGCCGCGGGCGTCGGGCTGACGGTCATCAACGCCGTGCGCTCGCTGAAGCACGGCGTCAAGGCCGGGCCGGACCCGTGGAAGGGCAACACGCTCGAGTGGTTCGTCCCCTCGCCGCCGCCGGTCAACAACTTCGACGTCATCCCGCGCGTGCGGTCGGTCGAGCCGATGAAGGACATCCGCCGCCAGGTCGCGCGCCAGAACGAGCCGGACCCGCTCGACGTCGGCTCCCAGGACTGAGATGGAGGCCTCGCGCGCCACGACCGTCGCCGTCCCGCCCGCCGAGGCCGCGGGCGGCGTGCGCCAGGTCGTCTCGGACTACGTCGCGCTGACGAAGCCGAAGGTCCAGTCGCTGCTGCTGCTGACGACCGTCTGCGCGATGGAGATCGCCGGCGACCCGTCGATCGGGCTCATCGCGCTCACCGTCGTCGGCGGCTACCTCTCGGCCGGCGGCGCCGGGGCCGTCAACCACTGGTACGACCGCGACATCGACGCCCAGATGGCGCGCACGGCGGACCGGCCGGTCCCCTCGGGCCGCGTGTCGCCGCGGGCGGCGCTGATCTTCGGCGTCGTGCTGGCGGCGCTCTCGTACGTCCTGCTGGCGACGACGGTCAACGTCCTCGCGGCGACGCTCGCGCTCTCCGGCTTCCTCGGCTACGTCTTCGTCTACACGATCTGGCTCAAGCGCCGCACGCCGCAGAACATCGTCATCGGCGGCGCGGCGGGAGCGGTGCCGCCGCTCGTCGGCTGGGCCGCCGTCACGGGCGGGCTGGGCGGCATGCCGCTGTATCTCTTCGCGATCGTGTTCTTCTGGACGCCGCCGCACTTCTGGGCGCTCTCGCTGCTCATGAAGAGCGAGTACGAGCGCGTCGGCGTGCCGATGCTGCCGGTCGTCCGCGGCGAGCAGGAGACGCGCAAGCAGATCCTGCTCTACTCGATCCTGCTGTGGGCGATCACGCAGCTGCCGTTCTGCGCCGGCGGCCTCGGGGCGATCTACCTCGTCTCCTCGCTCGTCCTCGGCGGCCTGCTCATCGGCGGGGCCGTCGTGCTGTACCGCCGCGCGGACCGCGCGAGCGCGCTGCGCCTGTACCTCTTCTCGCTGCTGTACCTCGCGCTGCTCTTCGGCGCGATGGTGCTCGACGTCAAGCTCTAGACTCCGCGCCGCATGGACCAGAAGCTCGCCCGCAAGAACCTCCGCTCCGGCCTCCTCTGCGCCGCCGTGATCTTCTTCATGTTCGGGATGACGTTCGTCGCGTCCGCGATCTACGTCTCCTAGCGCCTCGTGAGCCCGGCCGACCCCCCCGTCCCACCTCCCGGCGAGGAGATCCACCTCCCGGGCCCGAGCCTGCAGCCGGTGCTGCTGGCGTTCGGGATCACGCTCGCGCTCGTCGGCGTGACGCTCGGCACCTTCGTGCTCGTCGCCGGCCTCGTGCTCACCGCCTGGGTGACGGTGCGCTGGATCGCCGACACCCGGCGCGAGATGAGCCACCTGCCCGAAGACCTCGACCTCGACGCGAGCTAGGAGATCCGTCCGGCGCGCCCCGCGCCCGGCCCCGGACTGCTACAAAACGAGCGTCGCCGCGCCACCTTTGCCTCGCAGGGGCGCTCGCGCTCATCCTTCGAAGGGTATGGCGGCGTATAGACGCTCATGGAGATACCCATTCAACGTCCAGCCACGGTCCGTCACAGGACGAGCCTGTTCCGTGACGCCGTCGCGATCGTCGAGGCCGAGTACGGCTCCGATCTCTCCCTCGACGAGATCGCCCGCCGCGTCGCATCGTCGCGACGCCAGCTCCAGCGCTCGTATGCCGAGATCGGCAACACGACGTTCCGCGAGCACCTGACCGCCGTGCGGATGGAGCGCGCGGCCGACCTGCTGACGACGCGCGGCCTCACGGTCCGCGAGGTCGCCCAGCGCGTCGGCTACCGCCAGCCGGCCCAGTTCGCCAAGGCTTTCCGGCGCCATCACGGCGTCCCGCCGTCGGGGTTTCGCGACGCGCGCCGGTTTCACGGCGCGGCCCCCGTCGCCGCCTGAACCCTCCTGATTGATCCGCGCCAGGTCCCCGGCCGCCGCGCTGCGGCGGCCGGGGATCGTGGCAGGTAACACAACCCCGAGCGGTCCCGCGCCGAGCGCCGCGGTACCGGATTGCCGTTCGTCGCGCGCACCCCATAGGATGCGCGCCGCATGAACGAGGACTCCCGGCGCCACGAGCGCATCCCCGTGCTTCAGATGGTCGTCGTGGGGTTCCTCGCCTCGGCCGTCGGAATTGCGGCCGGGCTGGCGATCGAGTGGTTCCCCGAGTCCGCCTCCACGCAGGCCGGACCGATCGACCTCCTCTACGACGTCCTGATCTGGAGCTCGGTCCCGATCTTCGTCATGGTCACGGTGGTCGTGCTCTTCAGCGTCTGGAAGTTCCGGATGCGGCCGGGTGAGGAGAGCCTCGACGGCCCGCCGATCCACGGCAACACGCGCCTGGAGGTCATCTGGACGGCGATCCCGGCGATCATCCTCGTCGCGCTGTGCTCCTACGCCTGGGTCGTGCTCGTCGACATCGAGGCCGCGCAGCCCAACGAGATGCGGGTCAACGTCACCGGTCAGCAGTTCGCCTGGAGCTACGAGTACCCGCAGGCCGGCGGCGACCCGGTGAAGTCGACCCAGCTCTACCTCGCCGAGGACCAGCCGGTGCGCTTCTTCGTCAAGGCGCTCGACGTGCTCCACGACTTCTGGGTCCCGGCCTTCCGGATGAAGGTCGACGCCGTCCCCGGGATCGAGACGAAGTACCGCGTGACGCCCAACCGCATCGGCACGTATCCGGTCGTCTGCGCCGAGCTCTGCGGCCTCGGCCATTCCGTCATGCGCTCGACGGCGCGCGTCGTGTCGCAGGAGGACTTCGACGCGTGGCTGGCAGAGCAGAAGGCGCCCGCCGAGGCCGCCGGCGGCGACGGCGGCGGGGCGGCACCCGACGGCAAGACGCTCTTCACCGACGGCAACGGCACCGCGACGGCGTGCAGCGCCTGCCACACGCTCGCCGACGCCGGTTCGTCCGCGGAGACCGGACCCGACCTCGACGAGGCGCTCGCGGGCAAGGACGCGGCGTTCATCCGCGACGCGATCACGAAGCCCGACGATGCGATCGCGCCCGGCTTCCAGGGAGGGATCATGCCGAAGAACTACGGCGATACCCTCTCGGCCGAAGAGCTCGATGCTCTCGTGACGTATCTCGGCGAGGTGGCCGGGAAGTGATCCTTACGATGAGGAGAAGCTAGATGGTCGCGAAGTTCCGAACGCCGGGGTTGCTCAGGGCCTTCCTGTACACGTTCTACGGCGTCCTGCTGTCCTACGCGATCATCTTCGTCTTCCGGACCTGGTACGACCTCGACCCGGTCATCGACGGATACGCCGTCCTCGAGCTCGCGCTCTTCATGTCGGGCCTCGGCTTCCTCGTCGGCCTCGGCGGCTTCCAGTACTGGTTCTACTGGGCGACCGGCAAGAAGACGCTCGTCGACGACCACTCCGGCCACGGCGCCTACTCCTGGAAGGACTACTTCCGGATCAACACCGACCACAAGGTCATCGGCATCCAGTACGTCGTGACCTCGTTCTTCTTCTTCTTCGTCGGCGGGCTGTTCGCGATGCTCA
This sequence comes from uncultured Actinomycetes bacterium, assembly GCA_963830085.1. Taxonomy (GTDB): domain Bacteria; phylum Actinomycetota; class Thermoleophilia; order Solirubrobacterales; family Solirubrobacteraceae; genus CADCVQ01. Next base: position 180,668 of record CAWHLF010000018.1, read on the forward strand.
TGCGCGCGGAGCTCGCCCAGCCGGGCCGGCAGTTCGTCGATCCGAACACGTTCAACGGCCTCTTCAGCGTCCACGCGTCGCTGCTGATCTTCCTCTTCATCATCCCCGTCTTCGCGGGGCTGGGGAACTACGTCATCCCGATCATGATCGGGGCGCCCGACATGGCGTTCCCGCGCCTGAACGCGCTGTCGTTCTGGATGCTGCCGGTGGCCGGGATCATGATGCTGCTGTCCTTCGCGGCGCCCGGCGGCTCGTTCGCCAGCGGCTGGACGGCGTACGCGCCGCTCTCGGTGACAGCGCCTGAAGGGCAGGTGTTCTTCACGATCGGGGTGCAGTTCGCGGGGGCGTCCAGCATCGCCACTGCGCTCAATTTCCTTGTGACGATCATCACGATGCGCGCTCCCGGGATGAGTTTCTTCCGGATGCCGCTGCTCGTCTGGGCGAACTTCTCGACGTCGCTGCTCGTCGTCATCGCGACGCCGTTCATCGCCGTCTCGCAGTTCATGGTCCTCTTCGACCGATCTCTGGGCTTCAACTTCTTCGAACCAGCGGGCCGCGGCGACGTGCTGATGTACCAGCACATCTTCTGGTTCTACTCGCACCCGGCGGTCTACATCATGATGCTGCCCGGGTTCGGGATCGTCTCGGAGATCCTGGCGGTGAAGTCCCGAAAGCCGATCTTCGGCTACCGGATGATGGCCTTCTCGCTGCTGGCGATCGTCGTGCTCGGCTTCACGGTCTGGGCGCACCACATGTTCGTCTCGGGCATGCAGGACTGGATCCGCATCCCGATGATGATCACGACGGCGATCATCGCCGTGCCGACGGGCATCAAGATCTTCTCGTGGCTCGCGACGCTGTGGCGAGGCGTGCTGCACCTCGACACGCCGATGCTCTTCGCGCTGGGCTTCTTGACGATGTTCACGCTCGGCGGGATCTCCGGGGTGATGCTCGCGATCATCCCCGTGACGATCCACGTCTCGGACACGTACTTCATCGTCGCCCACATCCACTACGTGCTCTTCGGCGGGTCGCTCTTCACGATCTTCGCCGGCGTCTACTACTGGTTCCCGAAGATGACGGGGCGGATGTACGACGAGCGCCTCGGCAAGTTCCACTTCTGGACGACGTTCATCTTCTTCAACGCGACGTTCGGCCCGATGCACGTCATCGGCATGCAGGGCATGCCGCGCCGCGTCGCCGACTACGCCGAGCAGTGGGCCGGCTGGAACCTCGCGATCTCGGTCATGAGCTTCTTCCTCGGCCTCAGCGCGCTCGTCTTCGCCTACAACATGATCGCGTCGTGGCGCGGCGGGCCGCACGCCGAGTCCAACCCGTGGCGCGCGCTGACGCTCGAGTGGCAGGTCACCTCGCCGCCGCCGATCTTCAACTTCGACGCCATCCCGACGGTCGTCGGCGGGCCGTACGAGTACGGCGTCCCCGGTGCCGTCCACGGCGTCCTGAAGGGCGCGGACGTGCCGACACCAGCCGGCGCGACCGCGCACGGCGCGTCAGGCGGCGCCAGCACGAGCACCGCCTCCAGAGACGAGGAGTAGCCCATGAGCAAGCACATCCTCGTGGTCGCCAACCAGACGATCGGCGGCGCCAACCTCCTGAAGCTCGTCCGCGAGCGCGCGGCCGAGCCCGACACGAGCTTCACGCTCGTCGTGCCGATGACGAAGCCGAAGTCCGGCTACGTCATCTACGACGACGTCGTTCGCGACGCGGCCCAGGTGCGCCTCGACCTCGCGCTGTCCTACCTGCGCGGCGAGGACATCGTCGCCAGCGGCGAGCTCGGCGACGAGGACCCGCACACCGCGACGCTCGACGCGATCCGCGAGTACGAGCCCGACGAGGTCATCATCTCGACGCTGCCGCAGGCGTCCTCCGGCTGGCTGCGGCGCGATCTCATCGAGCGCATCCAGGACCACACCGGCGTCCCGGTCACGCACGTCGTGTCCGACATCGACGCCGAGGGGCTGCCGTTCGAGGTCACGCTCGTCGTCGCGAACGTCACCGCGGGCCGCGGCACGCTCCGCGCGCGGATGAAGGAGCTCGCGGACGCGTCCGACGACATGCTCTTCATCGTCGTCGTGCCGCTGCAGGCCCACAACGACGGTCGCGCGGCGGCCGTCGCGCGCGCCCGCCTTGGCAACACGCTCGACAAGATGCGCCGCGAGGGTCTGCTCGTCGCGGGCATGATCGGCGATCCCGACGCCTACACGGCGACGCTCAACGCGCTGCAGTTCTTCCGCGTGTCGCGGGTCGTCATCTCGACGCTGCCGGTCCACAAGTCCGGCTGGATGCGCTCTGACCTCATCGATCGCGTCCAGAAGGCGACGAACCTCGAGGTCGAGCACGTCGTCGCCGAGGCGCCCTCCGAGGTCTCCCGTAGTGGTCGTCGCGCCGGAGGACGACTGATGGAGGCCGCCGGCATCAGCGCGGGAGTCGCGCTCGACCACCACGACGACCATCACGGCGAGCACCACGGGCCGCCGCCCGCCAACCGCAGCTCCCGGGTCGACCCCGAGCTGCTCGGGATGCTGCTTTTCATCATCTCGGAGATCATGGTCTTCGGGGCCTTCTTCACGGCCTACTTCTTCATCCGGCTCGTCGCCGAGGGCCACCGCTGGTTCCCGTTCGAGGGCGCCGAGCTGCCCGTCGCGGTCGCCGGCATGAACACCGCGATCCTCCTGAGCTCGTCGCTGACGATGCACTGGGCGCAGTCGTCGATCAAGAACGGCAACCGCTTCGGCCTGAAGGCCGGGATGCTGCTGACGACGCTGCTCGGCGCGACGTTCCTCTTCATCCAGATCAACGAGTACATCCACATCGGCTTCTCGCCGCAGGATCACGCGCAGGGAACGATCTTCTACGGCCTGACGGGCCTCCATGGCGCCCACGTCTTCATCGGCCTCACGCTGCTCGTCATGGTGACCGTGCGGTCCTTCAAGGGGCACTTCAGTCCCGAGCACCACCACGGCGTCGAGGTGCCCGGCATCTACTGGCACTTCGTCGACGTCATGTGGGTCGTCGTGTACACGACGATCTACATCCTCTAGGCCGCGGCGCCGTGGGCCGTCCGCGTCCCTGGGAATCGGAGGAGGCCGCGTTCGCTTCCTCCTGCGCGCGGTCGCGGTCGCGGTCGTCGTCGTGCTGTGTCGCTGGCGCTGAAGGCGATCTTCTAGGGCTGCGGTGGCGGAGCCGCCCCGTGCCCTGGGCTCGGAGCGCGTCCTGCATCGATGAGGGGAAGGTCCGTCCGCGGTGGCGCTCGACGCGGTCGTGTCGAACGAGGTGGCGTAGCACCCCTCGTTCGACACGACGCGCGATCGCCCCGGCGCTCGCTCGCATTCCTCACCGATGCCGGAAGCGCTTCGCACCCAGCGAACCGGCCGAGTCACACCCGGCCCCGGCTACTTGACGGTGAGCTTGCCTTCCATGCCGCCCTCCCGGTGACCCGGGACGCTGCAGTAGAACGTGTAGTCGCCGGCCTTGAGGCTCACCGAGACCGTCGAGACGCCGCCGCCCTGGACGGTCTCGCCCTTCTCGTTGACGCCGTTGCCCTCGAGCGCGATGTCGTGCGGGATCGAGGCGTCGTTCTTGGAGTCGATCTCGAGCTGGCCCGCGGGCGCGGACGCCTGCTTCGTGATGTAGGCGAGCTGGCCGTTGGGATCGGCCGGCAGCGTGAGCTTGCCGTTCTTCGCCGCGACGGGCTTGCCGGCGCCGGCGGCCGGGACGGCCGTCAGGAGCTTGCCCTCGTCCTTGCCGGGACGGGCGGCCACCGCGGCGACGTACGAGGCGACGTCGGCGGCGAGCTTGCCGGTGACGAGCTTCGCCGGCATGAAGGCCGGGCTGTCCTTCGGCACGTCGGCCGGGTGGAGGATCTGGTCGTGGACGACGCCGTGGATCGTGTCGCGCCCGAAGCCGTCCTTCAGCGACTGGCGGAAGGCCTCGTCGAGGTTCGGCCCGGTCGTGCCCTTGGCGTCGGCGCGAGCGAGGACGTGGCACGAGCTGCACTTCTGTGCGAAGGCCTTCTTGCCGGCGATGAGGTCGGCGTTCTCGGGCACGTTGTCGTTCTCGCAGGCACCCAGGCCGGCGGCCAGCAGGCCGCATGCGGCGACGGCGATCAGTCGGTTCGTCGTTCGAGTTCGGCCCATGAGCGGGCGGGACTCTATCCAAGCGGACCGGACGGTGGGCCGACGGTTTGGGCGGGGTCGGATGGTAGGGTTCGCGCCGTGACGCCCTCCCAGCGCTATCGCATGCGAGCACCCGCCAGCGGGCGCGAGATCATCCGCGAGGCCGAGCCCGCGCGGGTGTACGTCGACCGCGAGAGCGGCGAGGAGCTGACGATCGTCGGCAAGGTCCTGCCGCTCGTGCCGTCGCAATCGAAGCTGCCGTGGGCGGTCGAGAGCCTCCGGTTCTGCCCGTGGTGCGACCAGCTCGCCCAGCGCGATCTCAACGACTGCCCGTGGTGCGGCCGTCGCATGGATCCGATCGCCTGATCACCCCGCCGGCGATGCCCGCGCGCCTTCTCACGCTGTTGTCGGTCCTCGTGCTCGCCGTCTCGCTGGGCGCCTGCGGCTCCGACGACGAGCTGTCCACGGACATCCCGCGCACGAGCCCGGACCTCACGATCCCGACCGCGACGACCGAGGCGCCGCCACCGGCCGAGACGACGACGTCGACGACCGAGACGACGACCACGACGACGCCGGCGACGCCGCCCGCGGGCACCACGCCGCCCGCCACGCCGCCCGCGCAGCCCGCGTCGCCGACGACCGGCGGCTCGGCCCCGGGGACCGGGCAGTCGACCACCGGCGGCGCGCAGGCCGGCGGCGGCGAGTTCGAGAACTTCTGCGCCCAGAACCCCGGCGCCTGCTGAGCAGGCGCCAGGTGCAGGGCGCGGCGTCTAGGTCGTGGCGTCCTTCGACGGGCTCGAGATGAACGTCGCGCTATAGGTCAGGCGCGCGGTCCGGAAGAGGCACTTGAACGCCACCGAGCGGCGCGAGCCGACGAGCGCCGACTGCGTCGCGGTGTCGCCGCAGCCGTCGGCGGCGCGGCTGGCGCGCCACGACGTGTCCGAGCCCAGCCCGATCTGCAGGAGCGGCGCCCAGGACGGCACCGTGAGCCCGACGAACTGGCCCTTCTTGATCGGCAGCGACTGCTCGAGCGGGAACTGGACGACGGTCCCGAAGTAGTCGGTGAGCTTCTGCAGCGGCGACTTGGCGACGACCTCGCGCACGAGCTTCTTGCCCGCCGAGAGCACGACGACCGCGGCCTGCGAGTCGCCGCCGAGGCGCTCGGTGAAGAACGCCGTCTGCTTCGGACCCGGCTTGCCGAGCGCGAGCGTCCAGGCGACGATGCGGCCGTCGGCGGGAGCCTGGTAGAGGGCGCGGTCAGGGCCGACCTTCGCCTGGTAGCCGGTCGTGCGGCTGACCGCCTGGCAGTTCTCCGGACAGGCGCCGCGCACGCCCTCGGGCAGCGCGCCGAGCTCGGCGATCGCGGCGGAGGCGGCCGTGGGCACGGCGAACGTCGCGGCGCAGGCCACGGCGGCTGAGCAGAGGATTCCCCGTATGCGTGTCATTGCGCCATTCAACACGCAAAGGGGGTCCTTGTTGCGTGCGGTCACGGAAGAAGTTGCGCGTGCAATAGAATGCGCGGATCGCGGCAATCGAGGTCATCGGGCTGGAACGGGAGTTCAAGGGCGGGCTGAAGGCCGTCGACGGGATCGACCTCGAGGTCGCCGCCGGCGAGGTCTACGGCTTCCTCGGCCCCAACGGCGCCGGCAAGACGACGACCGTCCGCATGCTCGTGACGCTCCTGCGGCCCACCGGCGGCCACGCGCGCGTCGCCGGCTTCGACGTCGCCACGCAGCCCGCCAAGGTCCGCCGCCGGATCGGCGTGGCGCTCCAGGAGGCGGCCCTGGACCCGCTCATGACCGGGACCGAGCTCGTCGAGCTGCAGGCCACGCTGCACGGCATCCCCCCGCGCTCGGTGCGCGCGCGCGGCGCCGAGCTCATCGCGCGCGTCGGGCTCAGCCAGGCCGCCGACCGCCGCGTGGGGACCTACTCGGGCGGCATGCGCCGGCGCCTGGATCTCGCGATGGCGCTCATCCACGAGCCGCAGGTGCTCTTCCTCGACGAGCCGACGACCGGCCTGGACCCGACGTCACGGCTGACGCTGTGGGACGAGGTGCGGCGCCTGCGCGACGACGGCACGACCGTCTTCCTCACGACCCAGTACCTCGAGGAGGCCGACCAGCTCGCCGACCGGCTCGGGATCATCTCCGCCGGCCGGCTCGTCGCCGAGGGCACGCCGGCCGAGCTCAAGGCCCAGGTCGGGACGCCGCACCTCGACCTCGTCCTGGCGCACGGCTCGGACCTCGAGCACGCGCGCGAGGTCGTCGCGCGCTTCGGCGACCACCGCCCGGCCGGCGAGGGCTGCCACCTGTCGATCGGGCTGCGCGGCGGCGCTGCCGGCATCGCGCCGATCCTCCGCGCGCTCGACGACGCGGGCTTCGAGGTCGCCGAGCTCGAGCTCAAGCAGCCGACCCTGGACGACGTGTTCCTCGCGAAGACGGGCGAGCACCTCGAGGGCGCCGAGGAGCCCGCACCCGCGCCCGAGCCCGCGCCGGAGCTCGTGTGAGGCGGGCGGTCTTCGCCCTCGCGCGGCGGGCGCTCGTCAACGCTTCCCGCAGGCCGCAGTTCCTCGCCCCGCTCCTCGTCTTCCCCTCGCTGTTTCTCGCGGTCAACGTCGGCGGCCTGCAGGGAACGACCGGGCTCAGCGGCTTTCCCGAGGTCGACGGCTTCCTCGACTTCCAGCTCGCGGCGGCGATCCTCCAGTCGCTGCTGCTCGGCGGCGTGAGCGCCGGCATCGCGCTCGCCCTGGACATCGAGGGCGGCTTCTTCGACCGCCTCGCCGCGTCGCCCACCCCGCGCGCCGCGCTCGTCCTCGGGCGGGTCCTGGCGGGGAGCGTCATCGCCACCGTCCAGGTCGCGTACTTCCTGCTCCTCGGGCTCGCCTTCGGCGCCGAGATCAAGGGCGGCCTGCTCGGCGTCCTCAGCATCGCGGCGATCGGCATCGTCGCGGGGACGGGCTTCAGCGCCGTCGGGGTGCTCATCGCCCTGCGGGCACGCAGCGCGTCGGTCGTGCAGGGCATCTTCCCGCTCGTCTTCGTCGTGCTCTTCATCTCCACGGCGTTCTTCCCGGCCGGACCTGCTCTCGTCGCCGGCCGACGTCGTCGCGACCTACAACCCGCTCTCGTACATCGCCGACGGCCTGCGCCAGCCGATCGCGTTCAGCAACGAGATCGTGCCGCTGCTCGAGGGCCTGGCCGCCGCGGCGGCGGTCGCGGCGGGCGCGATCGCGCTGTCGCTGCACGCGCTCCAGGGGAGGCTGCGCGACGCATGAGGCGCAACGGGCGGATGATCCTCGCGCTCGTGCGCCGCGCGCTCAACGAGATCCTGCGGGTGCCCGCGGGCGCGCTGCCCGGCGTGCTGGCGCCGACGATCTTCATGCTCGGGCTCGCGGCGGTCTTCGGCAAGGCGGCGCAGCTCGACAGCTACGGCGGCGTCGACTTCCTGACGTTCATCTGCGCCGTCGGGATGCTCCAGGGAGCGGGCTTCACCGGTGCCGCGACGGGGGTCAACCTCGCGCGCGACATCGAGCAGGGATGGTTCGACCGCCTGCTGCTCTCACCGACGCCGCGCCCGGTGCTGCTGGCCGGGATCGTCGGCTCGGCGAGCCTGCGGGCGCTGCTGCCGGCGGCGTTCCTGCTGACCTTCGCGTTCGCGCTCGGCGTCGACTGGCCGGGCCTGCTGACGATCGCCCTCGCGGCGCTGCTCGTCATGGGGCTCGCCGCCGCGGTGGCCTGCTACGCCGTCCTCGTCGCGCTGCGCTTCCGCACCCAGCAGGCGGCGCCGCTCATGCAGGTCGGCGGCTTCGTCGCCGTGCTCTTCACGACGGCCTACGCCCCGCGTGACCTCCTCGCCGACTGGCTGCGCACGATCGCCGACCTCAATCCCGTGACGCACGTCCTCGAGGGCGCTCGGGCGGGCTTCGTCGGCGACGTCACGTGGGCGACGACCTGGCCCGCCCTGCTCGCGGTCGCGGGCCTCGTCGCGTTCTTCGGCTCGCTGGCCGTCCGCGGCATGAGCCGCCAGGGCGCCTGAGCGGGTCAGCGCAGCCGGAAGCGGCGCACGGCGCCGCCGTCCGGGACGTTGTCGATGCACGACGTGCGGTCGCAGCCCGGGCGCGTGGACTCCGCGGCGAAGCGGATGAGCGCCGGGCGCCCGAGCGAGCTCTGCGAGACGCGCACGACGAAGCTGCGCCCGCTCGAGTTCGCCTTCACGCTCGCCGGCCCGACGCGCCGCGGCAGGCCCGCGTCGCGCTGCTCGTAGACGCTCGCGCGCAGCTCGTCGTCGGCCCCGGCGGTGACGCACGCGAGCCGGTCGGGCCGCGTCGCGGCGGGGTCGGCGTCGGCGTCCGTCCAGATCCGCAGGCAGGCCGATCCGGGCGGACCGGTCTTCGCGAGGAGCGTCGCCGGGGTGACCTTGGCGGCGAACGTCAGCACGGCCCGCAGGCGGCCGTCGGCCGCGCGGCTCAGCGAGACGCGCTGGAGGTCCAGCGCGCCCGTGACGTCGTCGGACGCATCCTGGATGACGACCGGCTTGGATGGCGCCGCGAGCGCGACGGCGGTGACGAGCGGCGCGCCGGCGGCGACGACCGCGGAGACCCACAGCAGGCGCCGCCTCGATCTCCGGCCGCTCACCCGTGCCCGCATGCGCCCAGCATGACGAACTGGCCCGCCGGAATCGAGCGCGCAACGGCGCGCCCGCGGGGCGCTCAGCCCGCGAGCTCCGCCGCCGCGGCGGCGATCTCGTCCTTGTCGCCGGGCGCGGGGACCCACGGCAGCCGCAGCGGATCGTCCGCGTAGCGCGGAATGACGTGGACGTGGAAGTGAAAGACCGTCTGCCACGCCGCCGCGCCGCTGGAGTTCAGGAGGTTCACGCCGGCGGCCCCCAGGCGCTCGCGCGCCCGCTTCGCGAGCCGCTGCGCGGCGAGCGCGACGGCCCGCAGGTCCTCCGGATCGATCGCGAAGACGTCGGCGGCGTGCGCCCGCGGGATGACGAGCGCGTGGCCGCGGGTGGCCGGGTTGATGTCCATGAAGGACAGCGTGCGCTCGTCCTCGGCCACGACCGTCGCGGGGATCTCGCCGGCGACGATCTTGCAGAAGAGGCAGTCCGGATCGGCCATCGCGACAGCCTACGCCCCGTCGTGCAGGCGCGCGGCGAACGCGAGCGCCTCGTCATCGGTGCCGATCTCACCCGCGAAGCGCGCCTCCTCGATCGCCGCCAGCAGCCGGCCGAGCTCCGGCCCGTCGACGATCCCGAGGGCGTCGCGGAGGCGGTCGCCGCGCACGAGCGGGTCGGGGCGCCCGCGGGCGCGCCAGGCGAGCGCCTCCGGCACGACCGCGCGCGCGAGGTCGACGTGGCGCGCGATCGACGCCTGCGCGTTGCGCCCGCGCGTGGCGAGCCGGTCGGCGACCGACAGCAGGCTCACGTCGACCTCGACCGGCTCGGTCGCCGTGAGATAGGCGTAGAGCGCGCGGCGGCTCAGCGGAGCCTCGTGGACGAGGAACCCGAGGCGCAGGTGGTGGCGCACGAGGGCCGCGACGTGGGTCTTCAGGCGTTCGCTGGCCCGCAGCCGCGTGAGCACGTCGCGCGCGAGCAGCGCGCCGGCGCGGTCGTGGCCGAGGAACGTCGGCGAGCCGTCGTCGCGGCGGCCGAGCGTCGCCGGCTTGGCGGCGTCGTGCAGGAGCGACCCGAGCCGCAGCGCGAGGCCGCGGTCGACGTCGTCGGCGAGCGGCTCGGCGAGCAGCGCGCGCAGCGCGTCGCCCTGCTCGCCGCCGAAGACCGCGGCCGGATCGCGCTGGATCGCGATCGTCTGCTCGAGCACCTCGATCGTGTGGCCGTGGACGTCGGCGTGGTGGTAGCGATTCTGCTCGATCCCGTGCAGCGCATGGAGCTCGGGCAGGATCGCCGCCGTGAGGCCGAGCTCGTCCATCCGGCGCAGCGAGGCGACCACGGCGTCCCCGGCGATGACGTGCTTGAGCTCGGCGAAGACGCGCTCCTGGGCGACCTGCGCGACGCGCGGCGCCTGCTCGCGGGCGAGCGCGAGCGTCGCCGGCTCGGGCTCGAGGCCGAGCTGCGCCGCCAGCCGCACGAGCCGCAGCGCGCGCAGCGGGTCGTCGGCGAACGCGGCCGGCCCGACGGCCCGCAGCCGCCGCGCGGCGAGGTCGCCGGCGCCGCCGTGGGGGTCGACCAGTTCGCCGCCCGCGAGCGGCTCGGCCATGGCGTTGACGGTGAAGTCGCGCAGCGCGAGGTCGTCCTGGAGCGAGCCCCCGCGCAGGGGGCTGAGATCGGCCTGCCACGAGCGGTCGCCGGCGAGCACGCGCCACGCGCCGAACTCGTCGGAGAGCTCGAACGCCGGGCCGCGGACGGCGCGCGCGAGCAGCTTCGCGGCGCTGCCGACGTCGCTGTCGACGACGAGGTCGAGGTCGACGGTCGGACGGTCGAGGAGGCGGTCGCGGACGGCGCCGCCGACGAGCCAGGCCGGCTGCCCGGCCAGCGCCTCGCGCGCGACCTGCAGCGCGTCGGTCATGCCGGCTCGCCGTCGCGGTGGTAGACCCGCGGCACGCGCGCGAGCAACCCGCAGGTCACCTCGTAGTTGATCGTCCCGAGGCGCTCGGCGACCTCCTCGGCCGTGATCCGCTCGTTGCCCTGCGCGCCGATGAGCACCGCCTCGTCCCCGCGCGCGACATCGGGCGGCGAGCCGATCTGCACCGCGACGTTGTCCATGCTGACCGTCCCGACGAGCGGCCGGCGGACGCCGCCGACGAGGACCTCCGCGTTGTTCGTCAGCCCGCGCCGCACGCCGTCGCCATACCCGATCGGGACGGTCGCCACGGTCGTGTCCTCGCTTGCGACGAAGCGACGCCCGTAGCCGGCGCTGTCGCCTGCCCGCATCGGCTTCAGCGCGGCGACGTAGGAGACCAGCTCGAGCGCGGGCTCGAGGTCGCGCGCCTGCGGGCCCTCGCCGAACGGGTCGAGGCCGTAGATCGCGACGCCGGTGCGCACGAGGTCGAAGTGCGCGGCGTCGTCGCGCAGCGTCGCGGCGCTGTTGGCGGCGTGCAGCAGGATGTCCGGATGCGCGCGCTTCAGCGGCGTCGCCCATGCGGCGAACAGCTCGAGCTGCGCGTCGAAGAACTCGTCGCCGCGCTCGTCGGCGGTGGCGAAGTGCGTCATCGCGCCGGCGAGCGTGACGCCGTCGGTGCTCGCCGCGGCCTCCGCGACGCGGGTCGCGAGCGCGACGTCGCGCGTGCCCAGCCGCCCCATGCCGGTGTCGAGCTTGACGTGGATCGCGCCTCCGCCGCGCGCGGCGACCGCGCGCACGAAGTCCTCGTCCCAGGCCACGACGTCGGCGCGCGCCGCGAGCACGACGGCGAGCTCGCGCTCCGACAGCGCGCCCATGACGAGCAGCGGCGCGTCGATCCCCGCGTCGCGCAGCTCGGTGGCCTCGGCCGCTCCGACGACGGCCAGCCGGCGCGCGCCGCCCGCCAGCGCAGCCCGCCCGGCCTGGACCGCCCCGTGGCCGTAGCCGTCGGCCTTCACGACCGCGCAGAGGCTCGTCCGGGCGCCGAGCTCGCGCCGCAGCCGCGCGACGTTGCGCTCGATCGCCGCGAGGTTCACCCGCGCCTGCGCGCGCACCGTCATGACTCCTCCCCCGGCTCCCCGGCGAGCGCGCGCGGCAGCGCCGCGACGACGTCGCTCGCGATGACGCCGTCGGCGCCGATCTCCTGCGCCGCGACGCGGCCGGCCGCCGCGTGGCGGCGCACGCCCGCGCAGGCGGCGGCGAACGGGTCCAGGCCCTTCGCGAGGAACGCGCCGATGACGCCGCTGAGCACGTCGCCGGTCCCCGCCGTCGCGAGCGCCGGCGCGCTGAGCCCGTTGACGGCGGCGCGGCCGTCGGGCAGCGCGACGATCGTGTCGTCGCCCTTCAGCACGACGACGGCCTGCGCGCGCCGCGCGGCCTCGCGAGCGCTGTCGAGGCGGTGGCGCTCGACCTCGGCGCTCGAGCGCCCGAGCAGGCGCCCCAGCTCGCCGGCGTGGGGCGTGAGCACCGTGGGGGCGCGGCGCTCGGCGAGGCGCTCGAGCTGCCCGGCGTGGGCGTTGAGCCCGTCGGCGTCGAGCAGCAGCGCGACGGTCGCCCGCGAGGCGAGCTCGCGGGCGAACTCGAGCGCCCCGTCGCTGCGCCCGAGGCCCGGCCCGGCGACGAGCGCGCCCGCGCGCTCGGCCGCCTCCAGCGCGGGCTCGACGGCGCCGGGCGAGCAGCGCGCCGTCCGCGTCGGGCAGGCCGCGGGTCATGACCTCGAGCAGCCGCGTCTCGAAGACGAGCTCCAGCGACGCGGGGACGAGCGCCGTGACGTAGCCCGCGCCGGCGCGCATCGCGGCCTCGGACGCGAGGCTCGGCGCGCCGGTGAGCCCGCGCGAGCCGCCGGCGACGACGACGTGGCCGGACGTGAACTTCGTGCCCGCCGCCTCGCGGCCCGGGACGAGCGCATGGACACGCGCGGTCAGCAGGCCGGCGTCGGGCTCGATCGGCGCCCCCGGCGGGATCCCGATGTCGATGACGCGCAGCTCGCCGCGCAGCTGCTTGCCGGGGGCGATCCAGTGGCCCGGCTTCGCGCGGGCGAACGTCGCGGTCGCCGACGCGCGGACGCTGACGCCCGCCGCGGCACCGGTCGACGCGTCCACCCCGCTGGGGATGTCGGCGGCGACCGCCGGCGCATCGAGGACCGCGATCGCCTCGATCGCGTCGGCGGCGAGACCCTCGGGCTCGCCGCGAAATCCGGTGCCGAAGATCGCGTCGACGATGACCGCGGCGTCGCCGAGCCCGGCGACGGTGAAGGGCTCGTGCTCGCCCTCGAGGCGGCGGAGGTTCTCGGCGGCGTCGCCGCGGTACTCGTCCGGATCGGCGAGCGTCAGGACGCGCACGCGGCGGCCGAGCTGGCGCAGCAGCCGGCCGGCGACGAAGCCGTCGCCGCCGTTGTTGCCCTTCCCGCAGACGACCGCGACCGGCCCCCGCGCGACCGTGGTCTCCGTCATGAGCGCGAGGCCCGCGCCCGCGCGCTCCATGAGGTCCAGCGACGGGATCCCCAGCTCCTCGATCGCCCAGCGGTCCATCGCGCGCATCTGCTCGGCGCCGGGCAGCGGGTCCAGCCAGTCCGGCAGCGGGGTCACCGGGTGAGCGCGACGGCGCCCGCGGTCGCCTTGGAGTGCGTCAGCGACACGTCGACCTGCACCCCGAGCGCCGCGAGCTCGCCGTGCAGCGCGATCGCGGTCTGCGCCCCCTCGCCGACGACCTCGATGTCGCGCGGGTTCCAGGCCTCGAGGCGCAGCGCCTTCGCGACCGCCTCCTTCGCGCAGAAGCGCGCCGCCAGGTGCTGCCCCGGCCGCGCCCGCCGCGCCGCGTACGCGCGCTCGCCGTCGGTGAAGAGCCGCAGCGCGAGGCCCGGCCGGCGCGCGAGCGCCTGCTCCATGCGCTCGATCTCCAGCAGGTCGATCCCGACGGGCATCCGCCCCGATGCTACGCGACCTGCCGTCGCCCAAGTTCCGAGCCCTACGGGGCGGGCGCTGCTACTCGACGGTCACCGTTTTCGCGAGATTGCGCGGCTGGTCGACGTTCAGCCCGCGCTTGCGGGCGACGTAGTAGGCGAAGAGCTGCAGCGGGATGACCGCCAGCAGCGCCTGGAGCATCCAGTCGGTCCGCGGGATCGCGATGACCTCCTCGGCGATGTCGTCGAGGCGGTCGTCGCCCTCGGTCGTGATCGCGATGACGTGCGCGCCGCGAGCCCGGACCTCCTGGATGTTGGAGATCATCTTCTCGAGGATCGGCATGTCGGTCGCGACGCAGACGACGGGCGTGGACTCGTCGAGCAGGGCGATCGGGCCGTGCTTCATCTCGCCGCCGGCGTACGCGTCGGTGGCGATGTAGGAGATCTCCTTGAGCTTCAGCGCGCCCTCGAGCGCGACCGCGCGCCCGACGTGGCGGCCGAGGTAGAGGTAGAAGTCCGAGCCGGCGTGGCTCTCGGCAGCGGCCTTGATCGGCGCTTCGAGCGTCTCGATGAGCTCGGTGATCCGCGCGGGGAGCTGCTTGATCTCGCCGACGAGCTGGGCGATGCGGGCCGGCTCGAGCGTCCCGCGCAGCTCGGCGAGGCGCAGCGCCAGGAGGTACATCGCCGCGACCTGGCAGACGAAGGTCTTCGTCGCCGCGACGGACACCTCGAGGCCGGCGCGGGTGTAGAGGACGCCGTCGGCGTCGCGCGTCGCCTGCGAGCCGACGACGTTCGTGCAGGCGAGCACCTTCGCGCCGCGGTCGCGCGCGAGGCGCATCGCCGCGAGCGTGTCGGCCGTCTCGCCGGACTGCGTGATGCCGATGATGAGCTCTCGCTCGCCGACGATCGGGTTGCGGTAGCGCCACTCCGACGCGATGTCCATCTCGACCGGCAGCCGCGCCCATTCCTCGATCGCGTAGCGCCCGATGAGGCCGGCGTGAAACGACGTGCCGGCGGCGAGGATGAGGATCCGGTCGACGCCCTGCGAGCAGCGACTCGTCGAGCTCGGCCTCGCCGAGGTCGACGCCGTCGCCGCGCGCGGTGCGGTCGGCGACGGTCTCGGCGACGGCGTCGGCCTGCTCGTGGATCTCCTTGAGCATGAACGTCTCGTAGCCGCCCTTCTCGGCGGTCGCCTCGTCCCAGTTGACGCGCGTGATCTCCCGCTCGATCGGCGTGCCGTCGGGCGCGACGAACTGCACGCCGCCGGGGGTCAGGACGACGATCTCCTCGTTCTCGATGAACTGCACGTCGCGCGTGTACGCGAGGAAGGCCGGGATCGCGGAGCCGAGGAACTGCTCGCCGTCGCCGCGGCCGACGATGAGCGGGCACTCCTTGCGCGCGCCGACGAGCGTGCCCGGCTCGTCGGCGGACATCGCGACGAACGCGTAGTGACCCTCGAGCTCGGCGTAGGCGGCGCGGACGGCCTCGACGAGGCTGCCGAGCGCCATGTGGTGGGAGATGAGGTGCGCGATGACCTCGGCGTCGGTCTCCGACGTGAAGTCCGCGCCGCTGTCGCCGAGGCGGCGCCTCAGCGCGATGTAGTTCTCGACGATGCCGTTGACGACGACGTGGACGCGGTCGCTCGTGTCGAAGTGCGGGTGGGCGTTGGACTCCGTGACGCGGCCGTGGGTCGCCCAGCGCGTGTGGCCGATCCCGCTCGTCGCCTCGACCGTCGCGACGGCGCCGCTGGACGCCGCGGGTGTCGCGGCGACGGCCTCGCGCAGCCTGCTGAGGTTGCCGACGGCGCGCACCGAGGCGATCTCCCCGTCGACGAGCACGGAGACGCCGGCGGAGTCATAGCCGCGGTACTCGAGCTTCTCCAGGCCGGCGAGGAGGATCTCCTGCACCGGTCGCCGGCCGACGTATCCGACGATGCCGCACATCGACGACAGGTTAGGCGGTGGCCCGGCGCGGCCGGGTCAGCGCGTCCACGCCCCGGCCGGCCTCGACGACCCCGACCAGCCGTCCGCAGACCTGCTCGGTCTCCTCCTGCGTCGGGGCCTCGACCATGACGCGCACGAGCTGCTCGGTGCCCGACGGGCGCACGAGCACGCGGCCGCGGCCTTCGAGCGCGGCCGCCTCGCGCGCCGTCGCGTCGGCGAGCTCCGCGCTCGCCATCGCCGCGTCGCGATCGGCGACCGGGACGTTGACGAGCTGCTGCGGGAGCTTGTCCATCGCGTCGCGCTCGGCGAGGTCGCCGCCGGCGAGCGCCTCGAGCGTCAGCAGCGCGCTGGCGATGCCGTCGCCGGATGGCACGAAGCCCATGTCGATGATGTGGCCGGACTGCTCGCCGCCGAGGCCCCACGAGCGCTCGCGCAGCTCCTCGAGCACGTAGCGGTCGCCGACCTGCGTGGTGGCGACCTCGACGCCCGCGTCGCGCATCGCCGCGTGGAAGCCGAAGTTCGTCATGACCGTCACGACGACGCCGCCGCCCGGCAGGCGGTCCTGCGCGCGCAGGTGCAGCGCCGCCAGGGCGATGAGCTCGTCGCCGTCCACGAGCCCGCCGTCGCGGTCGACGGCGAGCATGCGGTCCCCGTCGCCGTCGAACGCGAAGCCGGCGTCGTGGCCGCCCTCGCGCACCTGCGCGACGAGGCCCTCGACGTGCGTCGAGCCGCAGCCGTCGTTGATGTTGCGCCCGTCGGGAGCGTCGGCGAGGACCGTCACCGTCGCGCCGAGGCGGCGGAAGATCTCCGGCGCGGCGCGGTACGTCGCGCCGTTGGCGCAGTCCAGGGCGATCGCCATGCCGCCGAGGTCGAGGTGCCCGAAGCGCTCCTGCAGCGCGCGCAGGTAGTCCTCGCGCGTGCCGTGCATCGCCCGGATGCGGCCGATGCGGCCCGTCGGGGCGGCGGGCGCGTCGAGGCGGGCCTCGATGGCGAGCTCGGTCGCGTCGGAGAGCTTGAAGGCGTCGGCGCCGAAGAACTTCATGCCGTTGTCCTCGTAGGGGTTGTGCGACGCCGAGATGACGGCCGCGAGGTCGAGGCCGTAGCGCGCGAGCAGCAGCGGCGCGGCAGGCGTCGGCAGGACGCCGCCGAGCAGGACGTCTCCGCCGGCCGACGCGATCCCCGCCGCGAGCGCCGACTCGAGCATCTCGCCGGACTCGCGGGTGTCGCGGATGACGAGCACGCGCGGGTGCTCGCCTCCGACCTCGCGCGTCGCCGCCGCGCCGAGGCGCATCGCGAGCTCCGCGCTGAGGTGGTCGCCGGCGACGCCGCGGACGCCGTCGGTGCCGAAGAGCTTGCGCGTCGCAGCCCCGCCCGTGCTCACGACGAGTGCGCTAGCGCTTGGAGAACTGCGGCTTCTTGCGGGCCTTCTTCAGGCCGGCCTTCTTGCGCTCCTTGGCCCGCGAGTCGCGGGTGAGGAAGCCGCGGCGCTTGAGCTCTCCACGAAGGTTCGGATCGGCCTCGAGCAGCGCGCGAGAGATGCCGTGGCGCAGCGCGCCGGCCTGGGCGCTGACGCCGCCGCCGTGCATGCGGGCCACGACGTCCATGCGGTCGTCGTAGCCGACGGCCTCCAGGGGCTGGCGGATGTTGCGGCCGAGCGCGGGGCGCGGGAAGTAGGCGTCGAGCGACTTGCCGTTGATCGTGTAGGCGCCGGTGCCGGGCCGCAGGATGACGCGGGCGACGGCGGTCTTGCGCTTGCCGGTCGCCCGGTAGCGCGCGCCGGCGGCGAGGTCGATGACGGCGGCGACGGGCGTCTCGTCGGCGCGGTCCTGCTCGGCCTCGGCCTCGGCGGCTGCGGCGGCTTCCTCCTGCGCGAGTGGATCGGCGCCCTCGAGGACGATGTCGACCTCGAGATCGGCGCCGGGGATCGCGGGCTTCTCGCGCGGCGTCTCGGGCTCGCCGTCGTCCTCGAGGTCGGCCTCCGGCTCGGCGGCGTCCGCGGCGGGCGCGGGGGCGGCGGCGGTCTCCTCGGACGAGCTCTCGGGCTCGGCCTGCTCCTGCTCGCCGGCCGGAACGTCCTCGGGCGGCTCGGGGCTCTCGTCGATCACGAGGGGTGGATCTCCATCGGTTGCGGTTTCTGGGCCTCGTGCGGATGCTCCGGCCCGGCGTAGATCTTGAGCTTCGTCAGCTGCTTGCGGGCGAGCCGGTTGCGCGGCAGCATGCCCTTGACGGCGAGCCGGAGGACCTCTTCGGGCCGGCGCTCGAGCATGTCGTTGAGCGTGCGCGTCTTCAGGCCGCCCGGGTAGCCGGAGTGGCGGTAGTACTTCTTGGCGGCGCGCTTGTTCCCGGTGACCGAGATCTTCTCGGCGTTGACGACGACGACGAAGTCGCCGGTGTCCACGTGCGGGGTGTAGGTCGGCTTGCGCTTGCCGCGCAGCGCGTCGGCGATCTGGGTCGCCAAGCGGCCGAGCGTTTGCCCGTTGGCGTCGACGACGAGCCAGTTGCGCTCGCGGTCGTTGGCGTTGGCGACGTAGGTCTTCATGGCGTGAAAAAGGCCACGCGTGTGGGCGCGCGGCGACGACGAAGCATAGGGAATCGCGTTCGCCTGTGGAATTGCAGGCGGAATGCCCGACATTCCGCCCGACCGATCCACTACAGTGCCGCCAGGCAACAGGCCGAGTTCATCGCGGGTCAGCGATGAAGCGGGGGAACCATCGGCGGCCGCGCTCACGCGCGGGCGCTGTGGGGCGAATCCACCATGGTTGGTGGTAGCGCGGACCTTGACCGCGCGAGCCCGTCAGCTAACCCCGTAGGCAGTACACAAGGGGAGCCGGTGGAGCTCACGAAGCGGGGGGTCGTCGCAGGCATAGCGGGGCTGATCGGCACGTTCGCCGCGGCCGTCCCTGCGCATGCGGGCTCGGGCGGGGCGTTCGCGACGATGCCCGCCGCGATCTCCGAGGTCACCTGCGTCTCGGGCTGCGCGAGCATCGACGCCGCCCAGCCGGGCAGCGTCCTGCGCGTCCGCGGCAGGAACATGCGCGACGTCGCGAAGATCGTCTTCCTCGGCGGCTCCGGGCACGCCGACAACGCGACGGCGAAGGTCCTGAAGCGACGGCTGGCGAGCGTCGACGTCGCGGTCCCCGAGCGGGCCGCGAGCGGGCGCCTGCGGGCCGTCAACGGCGACGGGATGCGCTCGGCGGCGAGCAGGGCGACCGTCTCGATCGAGCGCGGCTCGGCGATGAAGGGCACGCTCGACGTCAAGGTCATCGGGCGCCGGGTGTTCTACGACGCCGAGCGCGCCGCGCGGATCGACATCCTCGTGCGCGAGCCGATGTCGCTGACGGTCGCGCTCGTGCGGCTGTCGGACGGCGCGATCGTCGCGGGGTGGCCGCTGGGCCCGCTCGTCCCGGGCGTCGCGCGGACGGTCGTCTGGGACGGCACGATCACCGGCCTGCCCCAGCCGGCGGGCCGCTACGAGTTCCAGGTCTTCTCCGACGGCGGCGTGCAGGCGGCCCAGGCCGTGGCCGCCGCGCCCGGACCGCTGGCGACCGGGATCTTCGACCTCGTCGATCACAAGTTCCCCGTCCGCGGCAAGCACGACTTCGGCCGCGGCGAGGCCGCCTTCGGAGCCGGTCGTGACGGGCACGCCCACCAGGGCCACGACGTCTTCGCCGCCTGCGGGACGCCGCTCGTCGCCGCGCGCGGCGGCGTCGTGAAGCTCAACCAGCACGAGGGCAGGGCCGGCAACTACCTCGTCATCGACGGCGCCGGCACCGACGTGGACTACGCGTACATGCACCTGCAGGAGCCGTCGCCGCTGCAGAAGGGCGACCGCGTCATGACCGGCCAGGTCATCGGCGCCGTCGGCGACACCGGCGTCGCGCACGGCTGTCACCTGCATTTCGAGATGTGGAGCGGCCCCGGGCTGGTACAGCGGCGGCGCGCCGATGGACCCGCTGCCGTCGCTGCTGGCGTGGGACGCCTACAGCTGACAGCGCGCGCTCGCGCCTGAGAACCCGTCCGCGAGCGCGCGGGTGTTCGCTCGCAGCGAGCCGAGGTACGTCTCGCCCGGCGATCCCTCCGGGCCCAGGGAGTCGGCGTAGAGCGCGGGCCCGACCCTGGCGCCGGCGTCGCGCGCGATCGCGCGGGTGAGCTTCGGGCTCGCAGAGCTCGCGGAGAAGATCGTCGACACGCCCTCGCGCCGGATCGTGCGGACGAGGCGGGCGACCGCGCCGCCCGACGCCTGTGCCTGCGTCGACAGCGCCGGGATGACGGTGCCGACGACCTCGATGTCGTAGCGGTCGGCGTAGTAGCCGAGCGCGTCGTGATCGGTGACGAGCTTGCGCTTCGCCGCCGGGATCGAGCGCATGCAGGCGGCGATCGCGCTGTCCAGGCGGCGCACGCTGCGGATGTAGCGGGCGACGTTGACGTCGTACGCCGTGCGGTTGGCGGGATCCGCCGCGATGACGGCCCGGTGGATGGCGATGACGGCGTTCTCGGCGTTGCGCGGGTCCTGCCACCAGTGCGGATCGAGCTTCGGGTCCTCGCGGCGCGTGCGGAGGAAGTCGATGAGCGTCACGCTCTCGGCGTCGGAGCCGGCGTTCTCGAGCACGCCCGACAGCCAGTCGTCGAGATCGCCGCCGGAGCGCAGGACGACGGCCGCCCCGCTCACCGCCCTGACGTCGCTCGGGCGCGGCTCGTAGGCGTGCGGGTCGGAGTTCGCGGTGAGGATCTGGCGGACCTCGGCCTCGATCGCCGGCGACCGCGCGGGCGAGATCGCCGACCTGCGTCGTCGTCGCGACGATCAGCGGCTTGTCATCCGCCCCGCCGTCACCGCCGTCACCGCCGCTCGAGCACGACGAGAGCGCGACCGCCGCGAGCGCGGCTGCGATGACGGCGACGGCTCGGCGCGGACTCGACATGCGCCCACGACGCTACCAGACGAGAATCATTCTCTTTAGGAGCGCCCGCGTGGGCGCGGCGCGCTACTCCTTCGACGCGTGGTCGGCCGTCGGCCGGACGATCGGGATGCGGCCCGTGTCCTGGCGCGCGGTGGCCTCGTCGCCGGCGACCGCGACGGCGGCCTTCGCGGTCACGAGGTGGTAGAGGATGAGGACCTGCACGATCGCCAGCGACTCCGAGCGGTGGACGTCGTCGCCGACCGTGTACTCGCCGAGGCGCTCGGTGCGCAGGTGGCTGGCGAACTGCATCTTCTCCCAGATCGCCTCCTCGATCGAGGCGCCGCGGTCGCGGTCGAGGTCGCCCGGGACGTAGAGGCAGCGGTCGTCGCCCTTCTGCTCGACCGTGATGCGGTCCTTCTCCTCGTCGAGGATCGAGAGGTCCGGGTGCGGCAGCCCCTCGCGCATCGTGAGGATGGCGTCGAGGTGCTCGTCGTCGCCCTTGCTGCCGGGCTGGAAGGACACGACGAGGTCGGCCCGCTGCTCCTGCGGGCGGATGTAGGCCGCGGAGTCGGGCTCGCGCTTCTCGAGCTCCTCCATGACCTGCTCCTCGGTGTAGCCGCGCTTCGTCGAGTCGCGCTTGAGCTTCCACTCGCGGCGCAGCTCCTCGGGCGGGGCGAGGTACACGCGCACGTCGTAGGCCGAGCTCAGCTCGTCGGTGTGGTAGCCGAGCAGGCCCTCGATGACGACGAAGCGCTTCGGGGCGATGTACTCGGGCCGCCCGAACGTCCCGTCGTGGTGCTGGTAGACCGGCTTGAGGATCGGCTCGCCGTTGCGCAGGTGATGCATGTGCTGCGAGATGATGTCGATGAAGTTGCACTCCGGATGGAGCGGCGTGATGCCGACCTCCTTGCGCTCCTCGCGGTCGTACTTGTGGTAGTCGTCGGTCCCGATGTGGGTGACCGCGTCCTTGCCGAGGATCGCGACGAGCCCCTTCGTGATCGTCGTCTTGCCGCTCGCAGAATCACCGACGACGCCGAGAATGATGGGTCGTGCCATGTCTTCTCCCTCCCTGCCCGCCGTCGAAGAGTCGCGAAACATAGCGCCCGCCGCGCAAACCCGGTCTCCCCGTCAGGTCACCCGCAGCTGTGGAGCCAGCGGCCGCGCGACCCACCAGGAGCACGACCAGCAAGACGAGGGTACCGAGGACCGCGACGACCAGGCCTCGCGGTCCGAACTGGCGCACGATCCCGGCCTGCCAGATGCCGAGGTAGCGACGGTAGTCGTCGTCGCGCAGCGCGTCGCTGCGCCCGGCGCGCACGGAGTTGCCGGTGAGGTCGGGCAGCTTCTCGAACTGGCGCGCGATCGACGGGCCGACGAGGCCGTCGGGACGGTCGAGCAGCTGCGCGCCGGCCGGCGCGAGCACGGCCGGGAGCGAGAGCGCGAAGCCGGCCGCGAACAGCGCGGCCGCGACGCGCAGCCGCGTCGCGCTGGATCCGATCCACGGGCCGAGCAGGGCGAGCACGACGACGACGCCGGGGATGACGAGGCGCGGCCCCCAGCTCCAGCCGCCCTGCCACGAGTGCCACGTCGCGGCGAGCACGAACGTCGCCGCGAAGAGGGCGAGCACGAACACGACGAGCGCGCGCCGCCCGCGCCACAGCGCGACGACCGCGAACGGCGCGAGGATCAGCGCCGGCGCGAAGAGGAACATCGACTTCTCGGGATCGAACAGCAGGCCCGACGCGCCCTCGAGCAACGGCGTCGTGAAGCCCGGATCGACCGGCTCGCGGTAGCCGAACTCGAGCGGGTCGGAGAAGCGCAGGAGGTTGTAGGCGACGGTCGTCGCGGCGGCGATCGCCAGCGGCGGGACCGCGCGCGCGGCCGCCGCCACGCCGCGCCGCCGCCGTCGCGCAGCGCGAGGTAGACCAGCAGCAGCGGGGCGAACGCCGCCGACTGCGGCCGCGCGAGCACGGCGAGGGCGAGCGCCGCGCCGGCCTGCAGCTCGCGCCGCGCGAGCGCGCGCTCGACCATGACGACGAGCCCGAGCGCGACGAGCGGCTCCGTGAAGAAGTCGCGCCCGTACGGCAGGACGTACGTGCCCAGCACGGTGCCCGCGGCGACGAGCGCGGCCGCGGGGCGCGGCGCGCCGAGCCGGCGCCCGAGCACGAAGATCGCGGCGGCGAGGGCGCCGCAGATGAGCGGCATGAGCGACGCCGCGGCCGCCGCCTCGAGCAGGTCGACGTGGCCGGTGATCGCGCCGATCGGCTGCGACGAGCGCGACGGGCAGCGTCGACAGCAGCGGCAGCAGCAGCCCGTACTTCGAGTAGAAGCATGCCGTCGTCGCCGGCGACGCCGAGCGGCGCCGGGACGGCGAACGACCCGTCGTGCACGAGCGAGCGGGCGACGGCGAGCATCGAGCTGCCGTCGAGCACCGTCACCTGCGCCTGGCCGACGAGCAGGAGCACCAGGGTCACCACGGCGCCGAGCCTCACCGCGAGGTTGCGGTCCTCCCGCGCCGGAGCCATCGCGACCAATGTAGTTCAAAGCTCTTGCCGCCCGTCCGGTGCAGTTGAATGGGGCCGATCGGCGTCTCCTTCCTCATCCCCGCCTACAACGAGGCGGCGACGATCGGCGAGGTCCTCGAGCGCATCGACGCGCTCGGCCTCGACACCCAGATCGTCGTCGTCGACGACGGCTCGACGGACGCGACGGCGCAGATCGTGGAGGCCTACGCGGCCGCCGGCCGGCCGCACGTCGAGCTCCTGCGCCAGCCCAACCGCGGCAAGGGATCGGCGGTGCGCCTGGCGGCGACGCGGATCACGAAGGACATCGCGGTCATCCAGGACGCCGACATGGAGTACGACCCGTCCGACGTCATCGCGCTCATCGCGCCGATCCAGCGCGGCGTCGCCGACGTCGTCTACGGCTCGCGCCTGTCGCGGCGGCGCGCCGCAGCGCGCCTACCTCTTCTGGCATCTCGTCGGCAACCGCTTCCTGTCGCTGCTGACGGGGCTGCTCTACAACACGACGCTCAGCGACATGGAGACCGGCTACAAGGCGTTTCGCTCCGACGTCCTGCGCTCCCTGCGGCTCACGCAGGACTCGTTCGCGATCGAGCCCGAGATCACCGGCGAGGTGTGCCGGCGCAAGCTGCGGATCTACGAGATGCCGATCGCCTACTACGGGCGGACCTACGCCGAGGGGAAGAACATCACGTGGCGCGACGGCTTCAAGGCGATCCTCGTGCTCGTCCAGGTCCGTCTGCGACGGGGGTGACCTCCCGGCGCGGCGTGCGGCCGCTGCTCGTCGCGGCGACGGTGGTCGTGACCGTCGTCTCGACGTACGTCGCCGTCCGCGGCGTCGACGTCGACGACGCGCGCGAGGCGCTGGCCGACAGCGACCTGCGCTGGCTCGTGCCGACGAGCGCCGTCCTCGCCTTCGCGCTGTGGCTGCGCGTCCTGCGCTGGTGGGTGCTCTTCGAGCCGTCCACGCGCCCGCCGCTGCGTGCCGTCGGCCACGCGGCCTTCCTCGGCTACTTCTTCAACAACGTCCTCCCGGCGCGCGCGGGCGAGGCGGCGCGGGTCATCGCGCTGCACTCGAAGGCCGGCACGCCGCGGGCCGAGACGGTCGGCACGGTCGTCATCGAGCGCGTCTTCGACCTCATCGCCCTGCTGCTGCTGCTCTTCGCCTCCTATCCCCTGCTGCCGGAGATCTCGTGGCTCAAGGCGGCCGCGCTGTTCGGGGTCGCGGTCGTCGCCGCCGCGGCGACGCTCGTCTACGTCCTCGTGCGCTACGAGGAGCGAGCGGTGCGCTGGCTGCTGTCGCCGCTGCGCCGCGCTGCCCGGCGCGGGCGTCGCCCAGCGCGTCGAGTTCGCCGCCGTCAACGCGACGCGCGGCCTGCTGGCGCTGCGCGACCCGCGCGTCGCGCTGCGCGCGATGGCGCTGACGATCGCGTCGTGGGCCGCCCTCGGCGTCTCCTTCTGGATCCTGACGCTCGCCTTCGACCTCGGCCTGCCGCTCGTCGCGGGGATGCTCGTCGTCGTCGCGATCAACCTCTCGCTCGTGCTGCCGTCGTCGCCGGCCGCGCTCGGCGTCTTCGAGGCGGCGACGGTCGTCGCGCTGCGCGCCTTCGACGTCCCGCAGGCCGAGGCGCTGTCCTACGCGCTCGTCCTGCACCTCCTGAACTTCGCGCCGTTCATCGTCATCGGGCTCGTGCTGCTCGGGCCCGGTCTGCGGCGGCGTGCGCCATGATCGTGTCGTGAACGAACACGCCGAGCGCGAGCCGATCCGCCCCCTGAGCCTCACCGAGGCGGTCGGCGGCCCGCTGGGCATGGCCGAGACGTCGCTGCCGGCGATCGCGTTCGTCGTCGCCTATACCGCCTCCGGGCAGGACACGAACACGTCGGCGATCGTGGCCGTCGGGCTCGCGCTGGCGCTGTCGGTCGCGCGGCTCGTGCGCCGCGAGTCGCCGCGCCACGCGCTGTCGGGCCTCGTCGGCGTCGCCTTCGCGGCGTTCATCGCGACCCGCAGCGGCCGGGCGGAGGACTTCTTCCTGCCGGGCCTGCTCGCCAACGCGGCGTACGCGGCCGCGTTTCTCGATCTCGCTGGCGCTGCGCAAGCCGCTCGTGCAGATCGTCGTCACGAAGCTCGACGGCGAGGGCGAGCACTGGCGCGACGACCCGCGCACGCGGCGCGCGTTCGTCCTGGCGACGTGCGATGTGGGCCGGGCTGTTCCTCGCTGCGGCTCGTCGTCCAGCTGCCGCTGTACCTCGCGGGCGCCGTCGTCGCGCTCGGCGTCGCGAAGACCGCGATGGGGCTGCCGCTCTTCGGCCTCGGGCTCTGGCTGACCTGGCTGCTCATCCGCAACAACCGCGTGACCTCGCCGGCGCCCGCCTGAGGCGGCGGCGCGGCGTCGGTACTGTCCGGCGCCACGCGATCGAAAGGGGACCACGATGGCGGCTTCCAGCAGCGCGACGACGGTCTGGGCGGGCGGGCTTGCCGATGGTGCGGGTACGACGACCGCCGCCAGCGGCGCGATTCCGGAGGTGCCTGTGAGCTGGGGCTCGCGGACGGAGCGCGCGGCCGGCAAGACGAGCCCGGAGGAGCTGCTCGCCGCGGCGCACTCGTCCTGCTACTGCATGCAGCTCTCGCACGAGCTCGCCGAGGCGGGCTCGCCGCCCGCGCGGCTCGAGTGCACCGCGACCGTCGACTTCGTCCCCGGCGAGGGCGTGACGTCCTCGCGCCTCGTCGTGACCGGCAGCGTCCCGGGGATCGATCAGGAGACGTTCGCGCGGCGGCGAGTCGGCCGAGCGAGAACTGCCCGATCTCCGGCGCGCTGAAGGGCAACGTCGAGATCACGCGTGGAGGCGACGCTGGAGGGCTGACTACTCCCACTCGATCGTGCCGGGCGGCTTGGACGTGATGTCGAGGACGACGCGGTTGACGTCGCGCAGCTCGTTGATCATCCGCGAGGCGATCTGCTCGAGCAGGTCGTAGGGCAGCCGCGCCCAGTCGGCGGTCATCGCGTCGTCGGAGGTCACCGCGCGGATGACGACGACGCTGCCGTACGTGCGCTCGTCGCCCTGGACGCCGACCGTGCGGATGTCGGGCAGCACGCAGAACGACTGCCAGAGATCGCGGTACAGGCCGGCCTTGCGGATCTCGTCCTGGAGGATGAAGTCGCACTCGCGCAGGAGGTCGAGGCGCTCCCTCGTGGCCTCTCCCCCGACGATCCGGATCGCGAGGCCGGGCCCGGGGAACGGCTGGCGCCAGACGAGCCGCTCGGGCAGCCCGAGCTCGGCGCCGACGGCGCGAACCTCGTCCTTGAAGAGCGCGCGCAGCGGCTCGACGAGCTCGAACTGGAGGTCGTCGGGCAGCCCGCCGACGTTGTGGTGGGACTTGATCGTCGCCGCGCCGGTGCCGCCGCCGGACTCGATGACGTCGGAGTACAGCGTGCCCTGGACGAGGAAGTTCGCGTCGCCGATCTTCGCGGCCTCCTCCTCGAAGACGCGGATGAACTCGGCGCCGATCGCCTTGCGCTTCGTCTCCGGATCGGTGACGCCGGCCAGCCGCCGCAGGAAGCGCTCCTCGGCGTCGACGGCGACGAGCGGCACCTTGAAGTGGTCGCGAAACGCGGCGACGACCTGCTCGCCCTCGTTCTTTCGCATGAGCCCGTGGTCGACGAAGACGCACGTGAGCTGGTCGCCGATCGCGCGGTGCACGAGCAGCGCGGCGACGCTCGAGTCCACGCCGCCCGACAGCCCGCAGACGACCTTGCCGGTCCCGACCTGGGCGCGGATCTTCGCGATCTGCTCGGCGACGATGCTCTCCGGGCTCCACGTGCGGTCGGCCTCGCAGATCTCGCCGAGGAAGCGCTCGAGGATCGTCTGCCCGTACGGCGTGTGGACGACCTCCGGGTGAAACTGGATGCCGTAGATGCCGCGCTCGACGGACTCCAGCGCGGCGACCGGCGAGGCGGTCGAGGAGGCGAGCGCGGTGAAGCCGGGGGGCGGCCGAGAAGACGGTGTCGCGATGGGACATCCAGCAGGTCTGGCGGTCGGGCAGGCCGGCGAAGAGCCGGCCGGGCTCGCGCACGGTGAGCTCCGAGCGCCCGAACTCCCCGATCTCGGCGCCCTCGACCGTGCCGCCGAGCTCCGTGGCGATGAGCTGCATGCCGTAGCAGATGCCGAGCACCGGGATGCCGAGCTCGAGCAGCTCGCGATCCAGGCGCGGCGCGCCCGGCGCGTAGACCGACGCCGGACCGCCGGAGAGGATGAGCCCCTTCGGCTTGCGGCGGCGGACCTCCTCGGCCCCGACGTGGTGGGGCAGCAGCTCGCTGAAGACGCCGAGCTCGCGCACCCGGCGGGCGATGAGCTGCGAGTACTGACCGCCGTAGTCGAGGACGACGACCTCGTCGACGGCGCGCGGCGCCGTGACCTCGCGCACGTCCTCGACGACGAGCTCCGTCGCCGCGGTCGCGGAGGTCACGATGCCGTCCGTCATGTCTCGCTGAGGATGGGCTCCTGGTGGATGCCGTTGCCGTTGGAGGGCTCCGCCGGCGGCGGGGCGGCCGCGGCCGAGCCGCGGGCGCCCATGCCCACGCCCTGCGCGACCTGCAGCTGCTTGCCCTCGGTCTGGAGCGCCGGCGCGATCATGAGCTCGGCGCGGTTGAACTCCGCGATGTCCTTGTAGCCGCAGGTCGCCATCGACGTGCGCAGCCCGCCCATGAGGTTGAACGTGCCGTCGTTCTCGTGGGCGGGGCCGGTGAGGATCTCCTCGAGCGAGCCGTTCTGGACCGTCTTGACGCGCGCGCCGCGCGGGAGCGTCGGATGGAACGTCGCCATGCCCCAGTGGTAGCCGCGGCCGGGCGCCTCGTAGGCACGCGCGAGCGGGGAGCCGATCATGACCGCGTCGGCGCCGCAGGCGATCGCCTTGGAGACGTCGCCGCCGTTGCGCATGCCGCCGTCGGCGATGACCTGGCAGTACTCGCCGGTCTCGAGCATGTTCTGCGAGCGGGCGCCCGCGACGTCGGCGATCGCCGTCGCCTGCGGGACGCCGATGCCGAGGACGCCGCGCGTCGTGCACGCCGCTCCGGGGCCGACGCCGACGAGCACGCCGGCCGCGCCGGTGCGCATGAGGTGCAGCGCCGTGTGGTAGCTCGCGCAGCCGCCGACGACGACCGGCAGCGGCACCTCGCGGATGAACTCCTTGAGGTTCAGCGGCGGGCGCGACTCGTCGCTGGAGACGTGCTCGGCGGAGACGACGGTGCCCTGGATGACGAGGATGTCGAGGCCGGCCTCGAGCGCGAGCTCGTAGTGGGTGCGGATCGCGCTGCGGCGTCAGCGATGCGGCGACGACGACGCCCTGGTCCTTGATCTCCCTGATCCGCTGCGCGATGAGCTCGGGCTGGACCGGCTGGCGATAGATCTCCTGCATCTCGCGCGTCGCCTGGTCCTTCGGCAGCCGCGCGATCCGCTCGAGCTGCTCGTCGGCGTCCTCGTAGCGCGTGAAGATCCCCTCGAGGTTCAGGACCGCGAGGCCGCCGAGCTTGCCGATGAGGCCTGCGGTCGTCGGCGAGACGACGCCGTCCATCGCGGACGCCAGCAGCGGCAGCTCGAAGCGGTAGTCGCCGAGCTTCCACGAGATGTCCACGTCGTCGGGGTCGCGCGTGCGCCGCGAGGGCACGATCGCGATGT
Organism: uncultured Actinomycetes bacterium; assembly: GCA_963830085.1. Lineage (GTDB taxonomy): Bacteria > Actinomycetota > Thermoleophilia > Solirubrobacterales > Solirubrobacteraceae > CADCVQ01. Next base: position 209,319 of record CAWHLF010000018.1, read on the forward strand.
CGTCGAATCCGTATGCGCGGCGGGCCTTCTTACCGCGGCCGATCTCAATCTCCATTGATGAATCCTAGGCGTGGGGGCGGACAAGAAGACCCCGCCTGGGCGGGGTCCGGAGCAGCGAAAAGACGCACGTTGCGGGGACGGCAACCACGTATGTCCACCTTAGCAGCGGGTTTTCATATCGCCCCGTCGCCGGGCTCGCGGCGTGCCGCCGCGCGCGGGTGCGCATCGCGCACTCGTGAACGCATCCCCGTCGACCGGCACACGACGGCTGAGCTCGTGTCGTCGAATGCGGTCGCGCCGGACCGAGCGCATGCGGGCGCGACGAACCCCGCGCCGGCGTATCGCTCCACGTCGCCGCGTCGGCGCGCCCGGTGCGACAGCCGCACCGGCCGCCACGGCCACGACGAGCCCATAGCCAGCCCTCGAGCGCCGGCGCGGCCGTCTAGCCCACGAACTCGATCTCGACGGGCTCCCCCGCCTCGATCCCGTCGCGGTCCTCGGGGACGAGCGCGAGCGCGTCGACGCCGAGCATCGACGTGAGGATGTGGGAGTCCTGGGACTTCGTCGAGCGCACGTGCCAGCCGTCGTCCTGGAGCGTCGTGCGGCAGCGGATGACGGTCGTGCGGCCGACGGCGCCGGGCAGCGCCTCGTCGGCGGTCGCCTTGACGGGGTGGTGCTCGCCGTGGCGGCCGAGCATCGCGTCGAGCGCCGGCACGACGAACAGGCGGAAGGCCATGAGCGCCGAGACCGGGTTGCCCGGCAGGGCGAAGACCAGCGTGCCGTTCTCCCCGACCGCGAAGGTCGTCGGGCGGCCGGGCTTGAGCTTCACGCCGGCGAAGATCTCGCGGTAGCCGAGGCGCGCGAGCGCCGGGCGGACGTGGTCGTGCGGGCCGACCGAGACGCCGCCGGTCGTGATGAGCATGTCGACGTCGCGCAGCGCGGCGCCGAGGACGGCGACCGTCGCGTCGAGGTCGTCGCCGACGCGCACGCGGGTGACGAGCTCCCCGCCGGCGCGGTGGACGGCGCCGCCGAGCGCGGGGCCGTTGGAGTCGCGGATCGCGCCGGGCTTCAGCGGCACGCCGGGATCGGTGAGCTCGTCGCCGGTGCCCGCGATCGCCACGCGCGGGCGGCGCACGACGCTCGGGCGCGGGATGTTCATCGACGCCAGGACGCCGAGCTCCGCCGGGCCCAGCACCGAGCCGGCGCGGACGACGAGCTCGCCGGCGCGGATGTCCTCGCCGGCCGGCCGCACGTGGTAGCCGATCGCGATCTGGCCCTCGATCGAGACGTGCGTCGCGTCGCTCGTCGTGAGCTCCTGCGGGACGATCGCGTCCGCGCCCTCGGGCACCGGGGCGCCGGTCGAGATCCGGACCGCCGTGCCGCGCTGCACGCGGACGCCGGCCTCGGAGCCGGCCTTCGCCTCGCCGACGAGCTCCAGCCGCGCGGAGCCGTCGATCGTGTCGGCGGCGCGGATCGCGAAGCCGTCCATCGCCGAGGCGGCGAACGGCGGCACGTCGTTGGGCGCGCTGGCGTCGAGGGCGAGCGCGCGGCCGAGGGCCTCGTCGAGGTAGACCTCCTCGGAGTCGAGGACGTGGGCGTGCTCGAACACGGCCGCACGCGCCTCCTGGATCGAAACGGCCATGCGGCGGGACGCTAGTGGATCTGGGCGGACGTCACGGATCAGCGGAACGCGCGGCGCGCTCAGACGGCCGGCACCCGGGCGGCGGCGAGCCTCGCGGCGAGCAGGTGCTTGCAGGGACCGCGGTCGCCGGGGTGCTTGCTCCACCACGGGCACGAGCACCGCGGCGGATCGAGTCGCACGACGTAGCGCTTCTCGCCACTCTGCACGAGCATCTCCCCCGGACCGCGCGCCGCGACCGCGCCGGCCGCGACGAGCTGCTTGGCGTCGCGCAGGCGCGGCGGGTCGGCGGCCAGGCGCTCCGACGGGAACGGCAGCTCGCGCCGGAACCAGACCTGCTCGACCGGATCGAAGCCGATCCGCCCGTGGGCACCGAGCCAGGTCAGCGCGCGGCGGGCACGGGCGACGTCGAGGCCGGTGGCCGTGAGATCTGAATCGGTGAAGCGCCAGCGGCCGTGCAGCGCGTGGTCGAGGAACTCCGCCTCGATCGCCAGAGTCGTCGTCGACGAGGTCGTCGAGCAGGCCGCCCTCGCCCGAGAACCCGCGCGCGAAGTGCGGGCTGAGGCTCGACGAGCAGCCGCGCGCCGTTCAGCTCGGCGACCCAGACGCTCGCCGCCTCCTCGTCGGGCACGGCGTAGGCGTGCAGCGCGACGATGTGACGAGCGACGGGCTCGAGCGCGCGCAGCCGCTCGGGCGCCGCCACGCACACCGCGCCGCCGCCCGGCCGCGCGGCGAGGCGAACCCCGCCGGGCCCGGCCGCGCCCACAGCGTCGCCTTCCCGGCCTGCCCCCGCGGCAGCCCGCGCAGGAAGCGCTGCGCGGCGACCCGCTCGAGCTCGAGCGCCGGCTCGAGCCCGGCGACGGCGAGCTGGACCTCCGAGAAGCCCTTGATCCAGCGCTCGGGCAGCGGCACGCGGCGCTCGACCGCGCCGCCCTCGAGGGTCGTGACCTCGACGGCGTCGAAGCCGACCTGCAGGCGCAGCGGCGAGCGAGCGCTGACGCGGGCCAGCGCCGCGCGCATCGGGCCGTTGAAGTCGACGTTCACGGTTCCCGGGGTGCTCGTCTCGGTGTCGAGCCCGGCCGGCGTGACGTCGAAGCGGGCGTGCACGCCGCAGCAGGCGCTGAAGCTCTCGAAGCGCAGCGCGCCCGGCTCGCTCGTCACGACGGGGTCGCGATCGCCCCGCGCAGCGCTGCCGGGCGGGACGTAGTACCGGGTGCGAGCGACGCGCGCGACGCACAGCAGGGCGGCGGCGCCCTCGTCGGGGCGCTCGAGGAAGCCGCGGAAGTACGGCTCGGCCGCGACGAGTCTCGCCCGACGTCGCCAGCTCCATCCCGTCGGCCCCGAGCGAGGACGGACGGGCGTACCGGTACACGAGCTCGGCTGCCACGGCGCCCCGTACGCTACCGGCGTGACCCGAGGACGCGTGGCAGCCGTTCGCGGCGCTCATCGCCAAAGGTGATCTCGCGGGGGTCGTCGCCGCGCTCGAGGCACTCGACGAGCCGAGCCGCAAGCGGCTCAGCACCGACGCCAAGCAGGCCGCGAAGCGAGCACGGCAGCGAGTTCCGCGCGCGCCGCGGCCGACGCGGCCCACGCCGCGCAGTTCGGGACGGGCGGGGCGGTGGCCGGCGCGCGCCAGTGGTGGTTCACCGGCGACGACGACGCGATGCGCGCGCGCGAGCGGCTCGTGCGCTGCCGGCCGCGCGAGTGGCGCCAGGCGTGGGCCGAGCGCGTGTGCGGCGGCGACGAGCGCGGTGCCTGGGGACAGTGGGAGATCGTCCACCGGATGGTCAAGGACGGGACGATCGACCGCCCCGCGGCCGAGGGCTACGTCACCGGCGCGGTGAGCGGCCTGCCCGACCCGTGGGCGCACGGCAAGCCCGCCAAGCGACGACCTCGCCGATGTCCTGCGCGACGAGCCGGAGCTGGCTTCGTCACGACCTCTGGGAGCTGTTCGCGATCGAGGAGTCGGGACTCGGCCCCCGCGACTCGTGGGGCGAGCCGGTCTGGCGGACCGCCCTCGTCACGCTGGCCGGCGAGGGCGTCATCGACCGGGCGAGCGCCTGCTCGACGAGACCCTGCGCGCGCTCCGCCGCGACTTCGCGCCGCACCACGCCCGCTGGCACCAGAAGTTCTTTCAGGCGCTCGAGCCGACCGCCGACGAGCTCGAGGCCGCCCTCGACGACCTGCTCGCGCTGCTGGCGGCGGGCAACCCGGCGCTCGTCGCGTTCGCGCTGCGGGCGCTCGCCGACCTCGAGCGCGGCAAGCGCCTGCCGGCGGATCGCTTCCTCGATGCCGTCGGACCGGCGCTGACGGGGCCCGCCAAGGGCCATGTCACCCGCGCCGTGAAGCTTGCCGGCCGCGTCCTGCGGCGCAGTCCCGAGCACGCCGCGATCGCGGCCCCGGTCCTCCTCGACGCGCTGACGCACGACGCGCGCGAGGTCCAGCAGGCGGCGCTGGACGTCGTCGAGCGCCACGCGGCCGCGCTCTCCGACGACGATCGCGCCCGTCTCGCGGACCTCGCGGCGACGCTGGACCCGGCGCTTCGCGAGCGCGCCGCGGCCCTGGCCGGGGACGCCGCTGCCGCGCCGCGGTCCGCCGCCGGCCCGCCCGCCGCGGTTCCCGGTCCGCCGCGAAGCACGACTTCGCCGCGCCCCGCCTGCGCGCCGGCGACGCGCTAGACGCCTGTCGGCGACATCGACGACCTCCTCGATCGTGCGGCGGTCGCGCTCGAGCGCGGCGACGATCCCGACGAGCTCGAGCTCGTCCTCGACGGCATCAGCCGCCTGCGCGCCGAGCGGGCCGACCCCGCCCGCGCGACGGCGCTCGTCGAGCGCGCGACGGAGCTCGGGTGGAGCTGGCAGGGCGCATTTCACCTCATGCACGCGCGCGCCGCCGTCGCCTTCGCCCTGCTGCGCTGGCTGCGGCCCGCCGAGGTGCGGCGCAGCCGCCTGGCCTCCGCGGGGCGCAGCCCGGTCCAGGCGGTCAGCCTGCGCCTGGCCGAGCTGCTCGCCGACCTGGCGCGCCCGCAGCCGCGGGCGCTGCTGGCGGCGCCGACCCACCGCGGAGGCTGGGTCGACGCCGGAGAGGCGGTGCGCCGGATCGCCGCCCTGCAGCGGGCGCGGCCGATGCCGATGGACCTCGCCCAGCTCGTCCTGCGGATCGCTCCGGACGGACGGGCCGCGGCGCTCCACGCCGCCCGTGCGGTGCGCGGGGAGGCGGGCAGCGTCGTCGTGCATGCGCTCGGCGCGGACGCGCGCCGGCCGTGGCACTCGCGGCTGGGCCCGGCGTGGGAGGCGGCCGGGCATGCCCGCGACCCCGCGGCGTACGTCGCGCCGGAGCCCGACTTCAACGACTGCAGCCCGATGAAAGCCGTGCTCGGCCACCTCAAGAGCCGCGCCCGTCATCGCGCGCAGCCCGGCGGGCCTCGCCGAGCTCGAGCAGGCGTGGTGGGGCTGGGAGGCCAGCGGCCTCGAGCGCTGGATCGCCCGGGCGTGGCCGGCGCGGCGCGACGGCGCGTACCTCGTGGTCTCCCGGCGGCTGTGGGCCAACGCCGGCGCGCGCGAGTACGGCATCGGCGACGTGCTCGAGATCCTGCTCGACCCCGCCGAGCCGCTGGCGGGCCACGGAGCGCTCGCGCTCGCGCTCGCCCTCGGGGCAGCCGACGCGACCGACCGCACGCTCGCCGCCGACATCACGATCGCCGCGCTCCGCGACCGGCGGCTGGACGGCGCGCTGCTCGGCCGGCTGCTCGCGCGCCTCCTGCGCGAGCAGGAGATCCGGCGCAGCCCTGGGGCTGGTCGCCCGGGGCCGCGCAGCCGGCCATCCGCGCGGTTCCCTCGCGCTGGGCGACCTCGCTGGCGGACGTCGCCGGCGCGGGCGCCCTGCCGCCCACGCGGTGCAGACGGCGCTCGAAGCGGTGTTCGGAGCGGCGACCGGCGACGACCGCCGCCGGCTGCTCGCGCTCGTCGAGCTCCTCCGGCGCCTCGCCGTCGAGGCCGACGCCGCGATCACCGACCCGGGCGCTCGCGCGTGGCTGGAGGCGCTGCCCGCGGGCTCCAAGACCGGCCGCGCCGCCCGCGAGGCGCTGGCCGTCACCGGCGCCGGCGTCGCGCGCAGCCGGGAGGCCGCCGCGGAGGTGAGCCGTGACGCTCAGGCTCAGGCGGCCAGCAGCGCGGCGAGCGTCGCCGTCGCCCGGCCATCGGCGATCGCGGCCGTCGCGAGCGCGGCACCGGCGCCGACCGTGTCGCAGCGCCCGGCGGCGTAGAGCCGCAGGCCGGCGCTGAGCGTCGCGGTCTGGGCGGCGACCCCGTGCTCGTCGCCGTCGACGATCGCGCGCGTCAGCGCGGCGGCGAGGTCGGCGTCGGCGTCGCCGCGCAGGACGCTGCCGGGGGAGTCGGCGATCGTGAGCGGGCCCTGGAGGTCGGCGGCCGACGGCCGGCCGACGCGCAGGATGTCGGCGCCCTCCATCCCGCGCACCGTCACCGCGTGCCGGGCGCCGAGCACATCGAGCGCGCCGAGGATCCGCTCGCGGTAGGAGCTGTGGGTGTGGCCGACGACGAAGCGCGTCGCGCCGAGGTGGTCGACGAGCTTCTCGGCGCTGTGGACCGGGCCGCGCAGCCCGATCTCGTCGCGCAGCTGCGCGAGCGCGTCCCAGCCGGGGATCGCGGCGCCGGCGTGGACGAGCGCGACGTCGGAGCGCTCGAGCATCGCGCGCGACTCCGCGGGCTCGGGGCGCGCCGGCCCGCCGAGCGCCTGGAGCACGTCGGCCGGTGTCGTCCCGCGCTTCGGGCCGAGCCTCGACCCGCAGGCGACGACGACGCGCGCGCCCGCCGCCGCGGCGAGCACGGCGGCGGCGAGCGACAGGTGCGGGGTCTCGGACATCCCGTCGAAGGCGCCGGCGCAGGCGACGATCGCGCGCCCGTCCGACGGCGGGTCGGGGGCGACGGCGCGCGCGGCGTCGCGCAGCGCCTGGGCGATGCCGGCGAGCTCGGCCGGCGTCTCGCCCTTGATGCGCATCGCGATGAGAAAGGCGCCCGCCTGCACGGGGCTCACCTCGCCGGCGAGCAGCGCCGCGGTCGCGGCGCGGGCCTCGTCGAAGCTCAGCGCGCGGCTGCCGCGCGGGCCGGTCCCGACGGCCTTGATGACCGCGCGGAAGCCGGCGTACTCGCTGCGCCCGCGCCGCAGCGGCGCCCCCGCGACGATCCCTGCCCGAGACCCTGCGTGGACCGTCATGTCCCCTCCCAGCGATAGCCGACGCTGCGCACCGTCTTGATCCTCGCGGCGTGCTCGGAGCCGAGCTTCGCGCGCACCCGGCGCACGTGGACGTCGACCGTGCGCGCGCCGCCGTAGTAGTCGTAGCCCCAGACGCGGCTGAGCAGCGCCTCGCGCGAGAACACCCTGCGGGGGTGGGTCACGAGGAACTTCAGCAGCTCGTACTCCATGTACGTGAAGTCCACGGGCCGTCCGTCGATGGCGACCTGGTAGGTCGCGAGGTTCATCTCGAGGCTCCCGACGCGGACGACGTCGTCGTGGTCGATGCCGTTGACGGCGCGCCGCGCGCGGGCGATCCGCGCCTGCAGCTCGTCGGCGGAGAACGGCGAGACGATGAGCTCGTGGCCCTCGACGACGCCGAGGCCCTCCGCGAGCGCGCACGACTCGACCGCGACGAGCACGGGGACCTCGCCGAGCTCGTCGTCGGCGGCCAGCCGCGCGCACAGCTCGGCGCAGGACGGCTGCTCCGAGCCGCCCGCGAGCACGACCGCGAGCGCCGGCGACTTGCTGCTGGCCTCGGGCGGGCGCAGCGTGCCGTTGGCGGCGACGCGGTGCGGGCTGAAGCCGAGCTCCGCGAGCAGCCGCGACGTCAGGTCGCTGTCCTCGCCGCCGTAGATCCACGCGTCGCTCATCGCTACAGGAGCCTCAGGTACCGCGAGCGGTCGAACTCGGTGACGGTGCGGCGCTCGTCGGCGAGCTCGCGGCGCTTGTTGGCGACGAAGACGTCGCAGAGGCGGTCGCCGAGCGTCTCGCGGGCGAGCTCGGACGCGTCGAAGAGCTCGGTCGCCTCGCGGAGGTCGAGCGGCAGGCGGGGCGCGCCGGCCGGCTCGTCGTCGATGCTCTCCTCCTGCAGCTCGTAGCCGCGCTCGATGCCGCGCAGGCCGGCGGCGAGGATGAGCGCGAGCACCATGTACGGATTGCACGAGGGGTCGGGCGAGCGCAGCTCGAAGCGCGCGCCCTCGGCGCGGTCCGGACGCCGCGACGGGACGCGGACGAGGGCGGCGGCGCCGCGGCGCGTCCAGCTCACGAACGCCGGCGCCTCGAAGCCGGTCGCCAGGCGCCGGTAGGAGTTGATCCACTGGTTCGTCACCGCCGTGAGCTCGCCGGCGTGGGCGAGGACGCCGGCGAGGAACGCGCGCCCGGCGGGCGACAGCGGCTCGGCGGCATCGGGGTCGTGGAAGGCGTTGCGATCGCCCTGGAAGAGCGAGATGTGCAGGTGCATGCCCGAGCCGGGATGGTCGGCCAGCGGCTTGGGCATGAACGTCGCGTAGGCGCCGAGCTCGTGCGCCGCCTCCTTGACGGCGAGCCGGAACGTCGTCAGCGCGTCGGCCATCGACAGCGCATCGGTGTGCGCGAGCTGGATCTCGTGCTGGGACGGAGCGACCTCGTGGTGGGAGGCCTTGACCGGGATCCCCATCCGCTCGACGTAGCCGATCGTGCGCCGGCGGAAGTCGCTGCCGACGTCCAGCGGCGTGAGGTCGAAGTAGGCGCCGTCGTCGAGCGTCGAGGGCACCGCGCCGTTGGAGCCGAGCGCGGCGAAGATGAAGAACTCGACCTCGCAGCCGACCTGCATCGTGTAGCCGAGGCCCGCGGCGTGCTGCAGGACGCGCCGCAGCGTCGCGCGCGAGTCGCCGCCGAACGGCTCGCCGTCGGGCTGGCGCACGTCGCAGAACATCCGCGCGACGAGCGAGTCCGGCTTCCAGGGCAGGACCTGGAACGTCTGCGGGTCCGGGTGGGCGATGCAGTCGTACTCGCGCAGGCGCGCGGCGCCCTCCAGCGACGAGCCGTCGAGGCCGACGCCGTCCTCCAGCGCCGACTCGAGCTCGGAGACCGGGATCGAGAAGCTCTTGAGCAGGCCGAGCACGTCGACGAACCAGAGGCGGATGAACCTCACCCCTCGCTCCTCGACCGTGCGCAGCACGAATTCGCGGTGACCGGTCACTGCCCTGGACCGTATGGACAGCCCGGAGGCCTGTCTTTAGCCCGCGGGTCCTACTGCGTCACGGCGGTCGCGACATCCGGTCGAGTTGTTCACACGCCGTTCATGTAGCGGCCGCTCCGTAGGATTTCGCGCCATGAGCCCGACCGTCCTGCACGCCGACGACGCGTTCTGGCGCCCCTCCAACCAGATGGGCGTCCTGAACTCCGACCTCGCCAAGCAGCTCGGCGCGGACACGCTGGCGGCCCGCTTCTGGCGCCTGACGCCCGGCCAGGCGTCGACGAAGCACCGCCACTCCGAGCAGGCCGAGCTCTACGTCGTGCTCGAGGGCACCGGCCGGATGCGGATCGGCGACGACGTCCACACGCTCGCGCCGCTGTCGACGGTGCTCGTCGAGCCCGAGGTCGTGCGCCAGGTCTTCAACGACGGCGACGCGGACGCGCTGTGGCTCGTCGTCGGCGCGCCGCCGGAGCTCGCGAACACGCTGGAGATGACGCCCGAGCAGCTCGCGCAGCTCTACCCCGACGGGCCGCAGGCGCTGCCGCCGGAGCTGAGCTGACGCCCTAGATGGTCTAGGCGACGAGCCGGACCGCCGGCTCCTGCTCGGCGCACGCGATCGCGAGCGCGAGGAAGGCCTTGGCGGCGGGCGGCTGGCGGCGGGTCGCGCGCCAGACGAGCGCGACCGGCCACGTGAAGGGCTCAGGCCGGCGCCGTAGCGCGGAGTTCTCGCGGTAGGTCACGAGGTCCAGGCCGGCGAGCTGCTGGAAGGTCACGTGCTGCTGCGCGGCGAGCGGATGGCCGACCGGCAGCGTGCAGACGAACTCCTCCTCGCTCAGCAGCGTCGCGGCGAACTCGTCGCCGAGGGCGTCGGGATCGACGGCCGTGAAGATCGCGTCGAGCTCGTCGGCCCGGATCTGCGCGAGCAGCTCCTCCTGCATGCCCTCGACGAAGTGGATCGCGACGCCCGGGTGCTGCGCGTGGAAGTCGGCGATGACGGCGTACATGTCGTAGAGGCCGGTCGGCCACATGCCGCCGAGGCGCAGGTCGCCGCGCAGCAGGCCGGCGCGCTCGTCGAGCTCGTCGCGCAGGCCGTCGACCTCCGAGAGGACGCGCTGCGCGTAGACGTGAACGAGCCGTGGCGGGCGATCGCGACGACCGAGCGAAGGTGGCGGATCTCCATGGCCAGAAGCCTGCCACGTCGCGATCCAGAAGTCGAAGATCGGTCGGTGGGGTCAGCGATCACGCGGCGTGATGGACAAGTGTGAGATTCGTCTGAGGAAATGCATGGCGCGCACCCTGTCGCGGGGAGTACGAGGAGCACGATCCTCGAACCACAGGAGGCTGTATCGCATGGTTGCCGACGCTGGACCCCCGCTTGTTCTCATGGCCCTCGGCCTCGTCCTCTGGCTTGCAGTCACCGCCACGGTCGCAGGCATCTCGATCCAGACCATCGGGATCATCCTGTTCCTCGTCGGTGCCGTCTGGCTGGTCGTCGAGATGATCGGGGCGCGCTCCTACGGCGCGCGGCGCGACGTCGTCGTCGACGAGCCGGTGGCGTATCGCGAGCGCAGGCTCTAGACGAACAGGCCACGCGCGCAACCTCTTGCGCGCCATGACGTTTGGAGGGGCATGCGACACGCTGCCCCTCCTCGTCGTTCTGGCGTCACTCGCCGGCGCCCCCGCGGCCGAGGCCGCCGGCTGGTCGCACCCGCAGGGCTACACCGCCGGCACACAGCAGTTCGACGAGCCCGTCCCCCGCGTCGCCGTCGCGGCCGACGGGACGAGCATCGCGACGTTCGCCAAGGGCCGCGACATCTACGCCGTCACCGGCGATCGGCGCGGGCGCTTCGGCGCGCCGCGGCGGCTCGGGCCCTGGGCGGCGATCACGAGCGTCGTCGCTGCCGGCCCCGGCGGCGCCGCGCTCGCCGCCTGGGAGGAGACCGACGGGATCCACGTCGCCGTGCGCTCGCGCGCCGGGCGCTCCCTGAGGACGCGACTGCTCACGCCGTCGACGGGCAGGCGATCAACGACCTCGCGGTCGTCGCCGACCCGCGCGGCGGCTGGTTTCTCATCGAGAGCGAGTGTCCCGCAGAGACCCGCAACAACCGCGTGCGGGCGTTCACCCTGCGCAGGGACGGCACCCTCGCGCTGCGGCCGAAGGTGCTCGGCGAGGGATCCTTCGGCGGCGACGCCCGCCCGATCCGGGCGCTCGCGATCGAGGACCGCGGCGCGGCGACGGCGATCTTCACGACGAAGACGGGACCGATGTTCGCCCAATCGGTCCACCAGGGCGCCTTCGGTCCGCTACATCCGTTCGGCGACAGCTCGATCGGGAGCCTCTGGATCGCCGCCGGCCGTCCGCGGGGAGGACACGCTCGCCGCCGCGACGAAGGCCGCGAGCTGCGGCGACGCCGGCTGCTTCGGCGCGCCGATCGCCGCGCGCCTGACCCCGCAGGGCAATGTCCTCCCCTTCGAGGTCCCGGCGCTCGAGTTTCCCCGCCGCGCGTTCGGCCCGTCGATCGCGCCGCTCGGCGCCGGCGCCGCCTCGCTCGTCTTCTCGCTGAAGGACAGGCCGAGCCCGTTCAGCAAGCTCGCGCCCGTCAAGGCCGCGACGCTGCGCGACGGCGCGGCGCCCGGACCGCTGCAGACGCTCACGACGAAGAACGCGAGCGAGCCGGTCGTCTCCGCGCTCAGCGGCGGCCGCGTGCTCGCGCTCTGGAGCGGCACGCGCGGCTTCGGCGCAGCGCTCGCCGGCCCGGACGGGAGGTTCCGCACGACGGCCGAGCCGCCCGGCCCGCCGCCGGAGCCCTACCACACGAACCCCACGAACCGCGCGATCTCGACCGCCGGCCCGTACGCGCTCGTCGGCTGGTCGCGCGCGGGGCGCGTGCGGCTGTCGTTGCGTCGCTTCTAGGAGTTCACACAGCGTTCATCGCAGTGACGCGACCGGGAAACGGCTCGCCCGCACGCTGCGACGAGTGCAGTCCACCCCGACCCAGTGCCCGTACTGCGGCGTCGGCTGCGGCCTGCTCGCCGACGTCGAGGACGGCCGTCTCACCGCCGTCCGCGGCGACCCGATCCACCCCGCCAACCGCGGCCGCACCTGCCGCAAGCCGCTCGGCCTGCCGTTCGCCGTCCACGCCCGCGACCGCGCGACCGTCCCGCTCTGGCGCGCCGACCGCGACGCCCGCTTCGAGCCCACCGGCTGGGACGACGTCCTCGGCACGCTCTGCGGGCGCCTGCAGGCGATCGTCGACGAGCACGGCCCCGACGCCATCGCGTTCTACATCTCCGGCCAGCTGCTGACCGAGGACTACTACGCGATCAACAAGCTCGCCAAGGGCTTCATCGGGACCAACAACGTCGACTCCAACTCGCGGCTGTGCATGTCCTCGGCCGTCGCCGGCTACAGCGGCGCGTTCGGCTTCGACGGCCCGCCGCCCGCGTACTCCGACCTCGCGCTCGCCGACTGCTTCCTGCTGCTCGGCACGAACACCGCCGCCTGCCATCCGATCGTCTGGTCGCGCATCCGCGACCGCCAGGCCGAGGGCGCGTTCGTCATCTGCGCCGACCCGCGCGAGACGCCGACCGCGCGCGGCTCGGACCTGCACCTGCCGGTCCGGCCGGGCAGCGACCTCGCGCTCGTCAACGCGATGCTCCACGTCATCGAGCGCGACGGCCTCGCCGACCGCGACTTCGTCGACCGCCACACGACCGGCTGGGACGAGTGCATGGCCGTCGCGCGCGAGTGGACCCCGGAGAGCGCCGCGATCGTCTGCGGCGTCGGCGCCGAGCTCATCGAGCAGGCGGCCCGGCGCTTCGCCGGCGCGGGCGCGGCGATGGCGCTGTGGTCGATGGGCGCCAACCAGTCGACCGTCGGCACGCTGAAGAACCGCGCGCTCATCAACCTCTGCCTCGCCACCGGGCAGATCGGCCGGCCGGGCGCCGGCCCGCTGTCGCTCACCGGCCAGCCCAACGCCATGGGCGGCCGCGAGACCGGCGGGCTGTCGCACCTGCTGCCCGGGCTATCGCAAGGTCGCCGAGTTCGCCGACCGCGCCGCGATGGAGGAGCACTGGGGCGTGCCCGCCGGGCGGATCTCGCCGCGGCCCGGGCCTGCCGGCGATCGAGCTCTTCGACGCGCTCGAGGACGGGCGCGTGAAGGCCGTGTGGATCATGGCGACGAACCCGCTCGTGTCGCTGCCCGACGCCCAGCGCGCGCGGGCCGCGCTCGAGCGCGCCGAGCTCGTCGTCGTCCAGGACCCGCACCACCCGACGGAGACCTCGGCGCTCGCGCACGCCGTCCTGCCGGCGGCGGCGTGGCCGGAGAAGGAGGGGACGATGACGAGCTCCGAGCGGCGGATCGGGCTCGTGCGCCGCGCGCTCGCGCCGCCCGGCGAGGCGCGCGCGGACTGGGAGATCGTCGCCGGCCTCGCGCGCCGGCTCGGCTTCGGCGACGACTTCGCCTGGCCCGACGCCGCCGCGGTCTTCGACGAGTTCGCCGCCTGCACCGCCGGCCGCCCGTGCGACCTCAGCGGCGTCTCGCACGCGCGGCTGCGCCAGGAGGGCGGCCTGCAGTGGCCCTGCCCCGCGGTGCCCGCCGGCGAGCCGCACACGGGGACCCGGCGGCTCTACACCGACCACCGCTTCCCGACGCCCGACGGGCGCGCGCGCTTCGCCCCCACGCCCGCACGCGCTTCCGGCCGAGACGCCCGATCCCGACTTCCCGCTGATGCTGACGACCGGGCGCGTCGCCGACCAGTGGCACACGATGTCGCGCACCGGCAAGTCGCCGGCGCTGCGCGCGGCGGCCGGCATGCCCGCGCTCGTCCTGCCACCCGCTCGACGCCGAGGCCGCCGGTCTGCAGGACGGCGCGCAGGCACGGGTCCTGTCGCGCCGCGGCGAGCTTCGCCTGCCGGTCGCCTGCGACGACACGCTGCCGCGCGGCGTCGCGTTCGCGCCCTTCCACTGGGGCGAGCTCCACGCGGCGCCGGGCGCGGGCGCGCTGAACGCGCTGACGATCTCCGCGGTCGACCCGATCTCGGCGCAGCCCGAGCTCAAGGCGCTCGCGATCCGCCTGGAGCCGGTGCGCCGCCGCGACGAGCCGGTGACGCGCCGCGCGCCCGCGCGACCGCGGCGGCTCGTCGTCGTCGGCACCGGCATGGCAGGGCTCGCGGTCGTCGAGGAGGCGCTGCGCCGGCGCCCGGCCGGCGACTGGCGGATCGTCATGCTCGGCGAGGAGCCCGGCCCGACCTACAACCGCGTCCTGCTCTCGAAGCTCCTCGCGCGGACGTGCGGGCCGGTGGAGCTCGAGCTGCGGCCGCTGGCGTGGTACGCGGCCCAGGGCGTCGATCTGCGCGGGGGCTGCCGCGGGCAGACGCTCGACCTCGACGCGCGCTGCGTCGTCGACGAGTCCGGCGCGCGCCATGACTACGACGCGCTCGTGCTCGCGACGGGCTCGCGGCCCTGGCGCCCGCCGGTACCGGGCATCGACCTGGCGCACGTGGACGCGTTCCGGACGTGGCGCGACGCCGACGCGCTCGCCGCGACGCCGCCGGGCACGACGACCGTCGTCGTCGGCGGCGGGCTGCTCGGCCTCGAGGCGGCCGCCGGGCTGCAGGCGCGCGGCGTGCGCGTGACGGTCCTCGAGCTCGCCGAGCGGATCATGAGCCAGCAGCTCGACCCCGGCGCTGCCGCGATCCTCCAGCGCGCGCTCGAGGCGCAGGGCATCGCGTTCGTCCTCGGCCGCGGCGCCGCCCGCATCGAGCGCGATCGGGTCGTGCTCGACGACGGCAGCGAGCTGCCGGCCACCCGCGTCGTCGTCGCGGCCGGCGTGCGCGCGGAGACGGCGCTCGCCCGCGACGCCGGCCTGCAGTGCGAGCGCGGCATCGTCGTCGACGATGCGCTGCGGGCGAGCGCGCCCGGCGTCTGGGCGGTCGGCGAGTGCGCCGAGCACGACGGGACGGTCTACGGCCTCTGGGCTCCGCTCGCCGAGCAGGCGCGGGTCGCGGGCGCCGGCGTCGCCGGGGATCCGGGCGCCTTCCACGGCGCTGTCTGCGCGACGACGCTGAAGGTCAGCGGCATCGACGTCTACGCCGGCGGGTCGTCGGCCGGGGTCGCGGCGGCCGGCCACGACGAGATCGTCCACAGCGACACGCGGCGCGGAACGTACCGCCGGCTCGTCCTCGACGGCGACCGCCTCGCGGGGGTCGTCCTCGTCGGCGACACGGGCGGCGCCCGGCGGATGACCGAGCTGCTGCGCAGCGGCGACCCGGTGCCGGCCGATCTGCTCTCGCCCGCGGGCGCCGCCGCCGAGCCGGTCGCGCTCGATCCCGCGGCGACGCTGTGCTCCTGCAACGCCGTGACCGTCGGCGAGGTCCAGGCCTCGATCCGCCGCGACGCGCTGCAGACGATCGCGCAGGTCGGGCTGCGCACGCGCGCGACCACCGGCTGCGGCGGCTGCGTGGCCGAGGTGCAGGAGCTGCTCGATGCCGCCGCAAGCGCGGCGTAGGCGCTACTGGAGAAAGAGCGGCGTGCCCTTCGGCACCGCGCTGTAGAGCTCCGTGACGTCGGGCACCGCCATGCGGATGCAGCCGTGCGAGGCGGCGGTCCCGAGCGACTCGACGTCGTCGGTTCCGTGGATCCCCTGCCCGTCGTGGAAGCCGAGCCAGCGGGCCTCGAGCGGGTTCTGCGGATCGTCGGGCGCGATCGTCCGGCCGGCGAGGTCGCCCGCCCAGTCGCTGTTGGGCACGTGCCACGGCGGGTTGACGATCTTCTCGACGATCTCGTAGCGGCCGGCCGCCGTCTCCAGGCCCGCCTTGCCGACCGCGATCTTGTAGCGGTGCTCGAGCTTGAGGTGCTTGTAGAGGCGCAGCTGCTTGGCGTCGCGATCGACCGCGATGACCGTCGGGTAGCGCTCGGCGAGGTCGTCGAGGTTGCGGTCGGCGCGCTCGCTGACCTTCACCGGGATGTCCAGCGAGCGGCTGCCGCCGACCTGCGCGAGCGCGCGCGTGACCGCGGCGAGCAGCTCGGCGCGGCGGACCTCGCGCCCCGCGCGGGCGCGCGTGCGGGAGAGCTTGCCGTCGCGGATGTCGATGTCGGCGTCGCGCGGCCTGCGGTCGACGCGCTCGGCGACGCGCTCGACGAACGCCTCGAGCTCGGCGCGGGAATAGTCGACGCGCGGCGCCACCGGCCCGGCGTCCTCGCGGTCCTGTGCGGCCCGCACGGTCGCGGCGACGTCGAGCGTGACCTTCGCGCCCTTCGGATGCAGGACGTAGCGCCGCGAGCGGTAGGTCAGCTCGACCGGCTCGCGGACGGCCGGCGCGACGGCGGCGAGCTTCCTGCGCGCCTCGTCCACGGTCAGGCCGCCGAGGTCGGCGCGGCCGACCGTCACGCCGTCGGCGATGCGATCGTCGCCGCCGCAGGCGGCGCCAACACGGCGGCTGAGGGCGAGAAGGAGCGAGCAGGGCAGTGGTGCGTGAGTCGCGCACCCTCGCGCTGGTACCCCGTGAGCGCCGGCGCGTTCATCGCCTGGAAACGTGGACGGCACGATCGCGAAACCCGCGCCCGCGACCATGCCGCCATGAGCCGCGGCGTGGTCATCGTCGGTGGAGGGATCGCCGGCCAGGCGGTCTGCGAGGCGGTGCGCGACCGCGACCCCGACGTCGCGATCACGATCGTCTGCGCGGAGCCGGCGGCGCCCTACGACCGCGTCCGCCTCTCGGAGATCCTCGTCTCCGGCGAGGATCCGCAGACGCTCCAGCTGCGGCCGGCCGAGTGGTACGCCGACCACGACGTGCAGCTGCTCGTCGGCCGGACCGTCACCTGGGTCGACGTCGAGCGGGGCGTGCTCGGGCTCGACGACGTCGACGAGCTCGAGTTTCACCGCCTCGTGCTGGCGACGGGCTCGCAGCCGCTCATGCCGCCGATCCCGGGCATCGACCTGCCCGGCGTGCATCCGTTCCGCGGCCCGCAGGACTGCGACGCGATCCGCTCGGCCGCCGCCACCGGCGAGCTCGGGCGCGCCGCCGTCATCGGCGGCGGCCTGCTCGGCCTCGAGGCCGCCCGCGGGATCGCCGCCCAGGGCTGCGCGGTGACCGTCGTGCACCTCCTCGACCGCCTCATGGAGCGCCAGCTCGACGCCGGCGCCTCCGCGCTGCTCGCCCCGGCGCTCTCGGGCCTCGACATCGACGTCGAGTTCGACCGCAACACGCAGCAGATCGTCGGCCCCGACCGCGCGCGCGGCCTGCGCTTCACCGACGGCTCCGAGCTCGCCGCCGACCTCGTCGTCGTCTCGATCGGCATCCGCCCGGAGACGACGCTCGCGCGCTCGATCGGGATCGTCTGCGACCGCGGCGTCATCGTCGACGACGCGATGCGCACGAGCATCCCGAGCGTGCTCGCGGTCGGCGAGTGCGCCCAGCACCGCGGCATCGTCTACGGCCTCGTCGCGCCGATCCACGACCAGGCGCGGGTCGCCGCCGCGACGCTCACCGCGACCGACGCCGCCTACCTCGGGTCGGTCATGAGCGCGAAGCTCAAGGTCGCCGGCATCGACCTCGTCTGCGCCGGCGAGGCGATGGGCGACTACGAGGCGGTCGTCACCGACGCCGCGACCGGCGTCTACCGCAAGCTCACCGTCCGCGACGGCCGCGTCGTCGGGACCGTCCTGCTCGGCGACACCCGCGGCGCCGAGTCGCTCGTCGCCGCCGTGCGAGCGGGCGACCTCGTCGACGATCCGCTGCAGGCGCTCGCCGACGCCTCGCTCGCCGGCCCCGCCGACCTCCCCGACACCGCGCAGATCTGCGACTGCAACGGCGTCTGCAAGGGCGCGCTCGTCGAGGCCGTGACGGTGGGCGGCTGCGCGACGCCGCGCGAGGTCATGGCCGTCACCCGCGCCGGCACCGGCTGCGGCTCCTGCCGCCCGGCCGTCATCGAGATCGTCGCCGTCGCGACCGGCGGCCTCAGCGACGAGCCCGCGTACCTCTGCCCGTGCCGCAAGCAGACGCGCGAGCAGCTCGCCGCGCAGATCCGCGCGGACGGCATGCAGTCCGTCAGCGAGGTCGCCGCCGCCTGCGGCACCGGGCGCGAGTGCGGCGTCTGCAAGCCGGCGCTCGCCTACCTCGTCTCCGAGGTCTGCGCGAACACCCACCGCGAGGAGCGCGACGCGCGCTTCATCAACGACCGCGTCCACGCGAACATCCAGCGCGACGGCACGTTCTCGGTGGTCCCGCGGATGTACGGCGGCGTCACGACGCCGGCCGAGCTGCGGCGGATCGCCGACGTCGCCGAGAAGTACGAGGTCCCGCTCGTGAAGGTCACCGGCGGCCAGCGCCTCGACCTCCTCGGCGTGCGCAAGCAGGACCTCCCGGCGATCTGGCGCGACCTCGACATGCCCTCCGGCCACGCCTACGCGAAGGCCGTTCGCACGGTCAAGACGTGCGTCGGCACGGACTTCTGCCGCTTCGGCCTCGGCGACGCGATCGGCCTCGGCATCGAGATGGAGAAGCTCTGGGAGGGCCTGCACACGCCGCACAAGGTGAAGTCCGGCGTGTCGGGCTGCCCGCGCAACTGCGCGGAGGCGACCGTCAAGGACATCGGCTGCGTCGCGGTCGAGGGCGGCTGGCAGGTGCGCGCCGGCGGTGCCGCGGGCGGCAACGTCCGCGAGGCCGACATCCTCGCGACCGTGCAGACGCGCGCCGAGGCGCTGCGCGTCGCGACGACGTTCCTGCAGTTCTACCGCGAGAACGCGGACTACAAGGAGCGCACGTACGACTTCATCCCGCGCATCGGCCTCGAGCAGGTGCGCGAGATCGTGCTCGGCGAGAAGACCGGGGCGGCGCTGCGCGAGCGGCTGCGGATCGCCAAGGCCGCGGTCACGGACCCGTGGCTCGAGCGCGACGACCCGTACCACCCGCGCCAGTTCGACGACCTCGACGGCGAGGACGGCCGGGCGCGCCGCGGCGAGCCCGCGCTCGTCGGCCCGCCCGCGGACGGTGAGCCGTGAGCTACGCCTGCCACGTCGACGACGTGCCCCGCGGCGAGGGTCGCGCGCTGACGCTCGACGGCCGTCGCATCGCGATCTTCCGCGCCGGCGGCGGCTGGTACGCGCTCGACGCGGTCTGCCCGCATCGCGGCGGCCCGCTCGAGGACGGCATCGTCTGCGACCGGGCGGTCATCTGCCCGCTGCACGACCGGCGCTTCGACCTCGCGACCGGCGCGCCGCTCGCCGCGGGCGACGGCGTGACCGCCCACAGCGTCGAGGTGCGCGGCGACAGCGTCTTCGTGACGCTCGCCGCCGAGCGCCAGCGCGCGGCCTGAGGCTGACTTCCCGCCTCCGGGAGCGCCCGATACTGTCCTGTCCATGGCCCGACCAGTGCTGCTCGGGATCGTCGGGGATTCGGCGTCCGGCAAGACGACCCTGAGCCGCGGTCTCGTGCGCGTGCTCGGCGAGGACGCCGTCACGCACATCTGCACCGACGACTACCACAAGTACGACCGCCGGCAGCGGGCGGAGCGCGCGATCACGCCGCTGAACCCGGACTGCAACTACCTCGACATCATGGCGCAGCACCTCCAGTGCCTGAAGCTCGGCGAGGGGATCCTCAAGCCCGTCTACAAGCACTCCAACGGGACGTTCGGGCCGCTCGTCTACACGGTGCCGCAGAGCTTCACGGTCATCGAGGGCCTGCTCGGCTTCTACACCGACGACATGCGCTCGGCGTTCGACGTCCGCGTCTACCTCGATCCGCCGGAGCCGCTGCGCCGGCAGTGGAAGGTCGACCGCGACTGCTCGCAGCGCGGGTACACGACCGACGAGGTGCTCGCCGACCTCGACCGCCGCGAGCCCGACTCAGCCGCGTTCATCCGCCCGCAGCGCCGCCTCGCCCACATCGTCGTGCGCCGGATGCCGAACCCCGACGATCCGTTCATCCTCGACGCCGAGCTCACGCTGCGCGACGGGCTGCCGCACCCCGACCTCGCGCCGTTCGTCGAGTGCAGCGACGGCGAGATCACGCTCACCGACGGTGACGGCGAGCAGGTGCTCTTCATCCCCGGGATGCTCGACCGCGAGCGCGCGGCATCGATCGAGGAGACGGTCTGGGACCGGATGCACTTCGCCAGCCACCTGCGGTCCGAGCAGCTCGGAGAGTTCCGCGTCGGCAACGACGTGCACCGCTCCGAGTCGCTCGCGCTCGTGCAGCTGCTGATCCTCTACCACCTCGCGCTGGCCCGGGCGACCGTCGCGCTCGGCGGCGATCCGAGCACCGAGGAGCGCGCGGCGGTCTCGCAGCGTCGGTAAAAAGGTCGCGCTAAATGCTCGCATCGCGCGCGGGCGCGGGCGTACAGTCGGTCGGTGATCGTCATGCGCCGCCTCGGCATCCTCGCCGCGCTGTTCGCAGTCGCTCTCGCGCTCGTGGTTCCGGGCAGCGCGCTGGCGTCGGGCAGCATCAGCAACGCTGACGATCAACCCGAGCCGACTCAGCGGCGGCGCGTCGGCGACCGGGACGGTCGAGCCTCGGGTTCCCGGACGCCGGGGCCGACGGTCGTGCGCTTCTTCTCGAGCGAACCCGTCCGTCGCCCAGGTGCCGGCGTCGTTCACGATCCCGGCCGGCGCGACGACCGCGGACTTCACGATCACGACGACCGCGATCGCGCCGCGGCGACGATCGTCCAGATCATGGGCGCGACGCCCGACAACAGCCCTGCGGACCAGTACAACGTCTCGGTGAACCCGGCGACGCCGGCCGGGCCGACGCTGCAGTCGGTCTCCTTCGTCCCGACGTCGATCATCGGCGGCCAGCAACGCGACCGGGACGGTGAGGTTCAGCGGGTCGATGACGAACGGCGCCGTCGTGCAGCTGCAGAGCAGCAACCCGGCGGTCGCGCAGGTCCCGCAGGAGACGGTCGTCAGCGCCAACCAGTCCAGCGGCACGTTCAACCTCTCGACGTCGTCGACCGTCACCTCGCCGACGACCGTCACGATCACCGCGAAGTGGATCGACGTCACACGCACGACGACGATCACCGTCTAGCCCGGCACCGCGCCGGCGAACGGACGTCGTGAGGATCACGAAGGCGTACGTGGAGAGCGCGGGCCTGCTGACGATCGAGGCGACGAGCACGAACCCGAACGCGATCCTCAGCGTCTACTCGCGCGCGGGGAACTTCATGTTCGAGCTGAAGAACAAGGGCGGCGGGCGCTACGCCGACCAGCGCGGCTGGGTCGACAACCCGCAGCAGGTCACGGTGCGCAGCAACTTCGGCGGCTCGGCGACCGCAGAAGCTCACGAGCTCGTAGGCCGGCTCAGGACACCTCGGCGGGCGTCGGCAGGCGCGCGACGTCGACCTCCGGGCAGCAGGCGCTCGACCTTCTGCGGGTCCAGCAGTCCGGCGCCGAGACGCTGGACGGACTCCGCGCCGCAGGCCACCCCGTAGCGCAGGCACTCGGCGGGCGGCTTGCCCCCGTAGCGCGCGGCGACGTAGCCGGCGAGGAACGCGTCGCCCGCGCCGACGGTGGCGACGGCCTCGCGCGGCTCGATGCGCACGCGGTACAGCGCGGCGTCGCCGCTCTCGAGGCAGACCGACGCGAAGCAGCCGTCGGGCACGGTCATGATCGCCTCGACCGCGCCGAGCGCGACCATCTCGCGGACGGCGATGACGCGGTCCTCGTCGTCGTTGAACTCGTGGCCGACGAGCTCCTCGGCCTCGAGGACGTTCGGGGAGACGACGTGCGGCTCGGCGCGCACGGCGTGGCGCAGCGGGTCGCCGTCGGTGTCGATGACGACGACGAGCCCGAGCTTGCGCAGCTCCTTGATGAGGTCGGCGTAGACATCGGAGTCGACGCCGCGCGGCAGCGAGCCGGCGAACACGACGATCGCCGCGCCGCGGGCGAGGTAGAGGAGCTTGTCGCGGAAGAGCTCGAGCTCGCGGGCGCTCACGGCGGGGCCGCGCTCGTTGATCTCGGTCTGCTCGCCGTTGGTCGGATCGAGCACGGCGGTGTTCGTCCGCGACTCCTCGCGGATGCGGACGAAGTCGTTGAGGATCGCCTCGTCGGTCAGGGCCTCGACGATGCGCGTGCCGGTCGCGCCGCCGGCGAACCCGGTCGCGATGACGGGCTGGCCGAGCGTCTTCAGCGTCCGCGCGACGTTGACGCCCTTGCCGCCCGGGAGCGTCGTCTGCTCGACGGTCCGGTGCCGGCGCCCGAGGCGGAAGTTCGGGACCGAGAGCGACTTGTCGATCGCCGCGTTGAGCGTGACGGTGATGATCATGGAACCGCAGACTCTTCCCGGCGGCGAGCCCGCCGGTGCTCTGCGTCCAGCGCGCGCCTGCGGCGAAGTGCCCGGCGGCGGAGGAGCAGGAGAGGGAGGCTACAGGCCAGCAGGAGGATGAGTGCGACGATCGTCTCCGCGCGGCCGAGGAGGTCGTCCAGGCGCGTTCCGAGCGTCGCCTCGGCGACCGGCGCCGCGGTCACGACCGGCACCCGCGCGAGCACCTCGGCGCCGGCGCGGACGGTCGCGGTGCCCAGCCGCGAGCCGCGCGGCAGCGGACCGTCGACCTCCGCCGGCAGTCCGGTGACCGTGACCGACGTCTTCACGCCCTTGCGCTGGACGCGGCGGATCGTGTCGCCCGCGACGACGTCGACGGTCTCGCCGCCGCGGTAGCGCAGCGCCACCTCGCCGAGGATCCGGCCCTCGGGCAGCGGGGTCGTCGCCTGGTAGCTGTCCAGCCCGTAGCGCAGCAGCGCGAGCGAGTCGGCGTCGCGCGCGCGCTCGCTCGGCTCGCCGAGCACGACGGTCACGACGGTCACGCCACGGCGCGAGGCCGAGCCGACGAGGACGTAGCCGGCGCGATTCGTGCGCCCGGTCTTGATGCCGTCGACGGCGTCGACCCGGCGCACGAGCGTGTTGCGGTTGAGCACCGTCCGGACGCGAGCGCCGCTGCGCAGGGTCGCGCGCGGCAGGTCGACCGTGCGGCGGAAGAACTCGAACGTCCGCAGCCGCACCGCGAGCGTCGCGAGGTCGCGCGCGGAGGAGTAGTTGCCGGCATCGTCGAGCCCGATCGGGTTCGCGAAGCTCGTGTTGCGCAGCCCGAGCGCGCGGGCGCCGCGGTTCATCTCGCGCACGAACGCCGTCGTCGAGCCCATCGTCCCCACGGCGAGCGTCGCCGCGGCGTCGTTGGCGCTCGGCAGCAGGGCGGCGCGCAGGAGGTCCTTGACGGTCATCCGCTCGCCGGCGCGCAGGCCGAGCTGGGACTCGATCGGCAGCGCCTCGTAGTCGACGGCGCTGAAGACGTCGTCGAGGTCGGTGCGCTGGAGGGCGACGAGCACGGTCATGAGCTTCGTCGTCGACGCGATCGACCGGCGGTCGGAGGCGTTGCGCTCGAAGAGGACGTCGCCCGTCGAGGTCTCCATGACGATCGCGGCCTTGGCCCCCGCGAGGCGCGGCGCCGGCGCCTGGGCGGCCGCCGCCGGCGCGAGCGCGAGGGCCGCGAGCACGGTCGCCGAGATCGTTCTGCGGCACGTCACGGCGCGGGCTCGTCCATCGCCCGCGGAGGTTACGAGACCGGCGCGGTGGCCGAGCCTCATGACAGCGCCCAGGCGCTGTCGCGCAGCCGCTCCGCCTCGGCGCGCGCGGCTTCGGCGGGCGTGCCGGAGGCCGATTCGTGCGCCTGCGCGATCGAGCGCGACGCGCTGACGAGGCCGCCCGCGCGTCCGGCGGCCCACGCCGGCGCGAGGTCCTCGACGCGCCCGCCCTGCGCGCCGATGCCCGGGAGGAGAAACGGCGTGCGCGGCATGAGCTCGCGCATCCGCGCGACGTGCCGCGGCTCGGTCGCCCCGACGACGGCGCCGATGTCCGACAGCCCGCTCTCCGGCCCGGCCTCGCCGAGCTCGTCGACGATCCGCGCCAGGCGCTCCCACAGCGGCGCGCCGCCGGCGAGCTCGAGGTCCTCGACGTCGGCGGCGCCCGGGTTGGACGTGCGGACGAGCACGAAGATGCCGCCGCCGCGCGCGCGCGCGCCGTCGATCAGCGGCTGGAGGGAGTCGATCCCCATGAGCGGGTTGGCGGTGAAGGCGTCGGCGCCGAGGCCCTCGACCTCGCCGAACGGCGTCGGCGTGCTGCCGACGAGCGCCTGCGCGTAGGCCGCGGCCGAGACCGAGATGTCCCCGCGCTTGCCGTCGGCGAGCACGATGAGGCCGGCGGCGCGCGCATGGGCGGCGGTCGCCGCGAGGGCGGCCCAGCCGTCGGCGCCGAGGCGCTCGAAGCACGCGAGCTGGGGCTTGACGGCGACGCACGCCGGCCCCGCCGCGTCGATGAGCGCGGCGCAGTGCGCGCGCACCGCTGCTGCCGCCCGCCGCGCGGGCGGGCCGTCGGCGGGGGCCTGGGCGACGGCCTCGGGCCAGAGGCGCGCCGGGTCGGGGTCGAGCCCGAGGACGATCTGCGACCCGCGCGCTTGCACGAGGCCGGCGAGCCGGTCGGCGAACGTCACAGGCTGTCGCTACGGATGGGTCGTCACGTGCGGACGGCGGCCTTCAGGTTCGAGCCGGCGGTGAACTTCGGCACGCGGGTGGCCGCGATCTGCATCGGCTCCCCCGTGCGGGGGTGCACCCCCTGCCGGGCGCCGCGGTCGGCGACGGAGAACTTGCCGAAGCCGGCGAGCGAGACCTCGCCGCCCCGGCCGAGGACGTCCTCGACGGCCCCGAGAGCGGCGTCGATCGCCTCGGTGGACTGCTTGCGAGTGAGGCCCGTGCGAGCCGCGATCGCGTCGACGAGTTGAGACTTCGTCACGGCGGATGCTCCTCGTGCTGCGGATACAGGTCGGCGGCGACGCTAGCAGCGCGGCCGGACCGGATCGGCGAGGATGCGAGCGTGCCACTGAACAAGATCGCCTGGCTCGTCACGGTCGCGGCCGCGCTCATCACCTCGCTGCTGCTGTTCCTGTCGGGCTACAACGGCTACGGGGCGCTGGCGATCGCCGTCGGCGCATCCGCGGCGATCAACCTGCGTTGACGAGCTGATCTAGCGCGCGCGGATCTCCGTGCCCGGGGTGGACGCTGCCCTCGGGCTCGAGGTGGATGAGCACGTCCGCGCCGCGCAGCCGCGCGCGGATCGCGTCCTGCAGCAGGTGCGCGGTCGCGTGCGCGTCCTCGAGCGTCGTGCCGGCGCGGAACTGGACGTGCAGGTCGACGTAGCGCCGCGACCCGGCCCGGCGCGCGCGGAGCTTGTGGTAGCCGCAGACGCCGCGCGGCCCGAAGTCGGCGATCGATTCGCGGACGGCGTCGAGCTCCTCCTGCGGCAGCGCCTCGTCGACGAGGACGCGCGACGCGCGCATGAGCAGCCGGACGCCGGCCGTGACGATCGCGACGGCGACGACGAGGGCGATGACCGGGTCCAGCCACGTCTGCCCGGTGACCTGCACGAGGATGAGCCCGACGAAGACCGCCGACGAGGTCGCCGCGTCCGTGCGCAGGTGCGCGGCGTCGCCCTCGAGCGCCGGCGAGTCGGTCTCGCGCGCGCGGCGGGCGAGCACGCCCGAGACGACGATGTTCACGACGACCGAGATGCCGATGACCGCGATGCCGACGCCGAGCGAGTCGACCTCGGTGTGCGACGACGACAGCCGGCGGACGGACTCGTAGATGATGACGCCCGGATCCGACGAGGATCAGCAGCGCCTCGATCGCGGCGGCGAGGTTCTCGAACTTGTCGTGCCCGTAGGGGTGGCTGTCGTCGGCCGGCTTGTCGGCCTGGCGGACCGAGACGTACGCGACGATCGACGCGATGAGGTCGATCGAGGAGTGCATCGCCTCGGTGATGATCGCGACGGACCCGGTGATCGCGCCGGCGGCGAGCTTCAGCGCGATGAGGACGCAGTTGGACGCGATCGACAGCGCGGCGGCGCCGGTCTTCGCGCTGCCGCGACCGGCGACGGGCCGCGCGATGAGGGGGCCGGCCACGGTCAGCGCTCCAGGTGCGCGAGCAGCGCGCGGGCGGCGTGGCCGCGGTGGCTGATGGCGTCCTTCTCGGCGGGATCGAGCTCGGCCATCGTCCGGCCGTCGTCGGCGAGCTCGTCGGGCAGGAAGGCGGGGTCGTAGCCGAAGCCGCCGTCGCCGCGCGGATCGGCCGCGAGGGTGCCCGTGCACCGGCCCTCGAAGACGTGCTCGGTCCCGGCGTCGTCGATGTACGCGAGGGCGCAGACGTAGGCGAGCCCCGATCCCGCGGGGGCCTCGGCCAGGAGCTTGGCGAGGTTCTCCTCGTCGGTCGCGTCCTCGCCGGCGAAGCGGGCCGAGCGGACGCCGGGCGCGCCGCCGAGGGCCGCGGACTCGATCCCCGAGTCGTCGGCGATCGCCCGCTCGCCGGTCGCGGCGGCGGCCGCGCGCGCCTTGTCGAGCGCGTTGGCGGCGAACGTCTCGCCGGTCTCCGGTGGAAGCTGCACCTCGGCGGGAAGGGTCAGGACCGCGTGCGGCGCCAGGAGCGTCGCGAACTCGCGCACCTTGTGCGCGTTGCGGGTGGCGAGGACGAGCCTCACCGCACCGCGCGCGCCTGCTCGGCGCGCAGCTGCTCGATTCCGTCGGCGGCGAGCGCGAGCAGCTCGTCGAGATGGGCGCGCGACAGGGGCGTGCGCTCGGCAGTGGCCTGGACCTCGATGAGGCCGCCCTCGCCGGTCATGACGACGTTGGCGTCGACCTCGGCGGTCGAGTCCTCGGAGTAGTCGAGGTCGAGCAGCGGGATGCCGCCGACGATCCCGCAGGAGATCGCGGCGACCGTGCCGTTGAGCGGCGAGCGCTCGAGCTTGCCCTCGTCGACGAGGCGGCGGCAGGCGAGGTCGAGCGCGACGAAGGCGCCGGTGATCGACGCGCAGCGCGTGCCGCCGTCGGCGGTGAGGACGTCGCAGTCGAGGTAGACCGTGCGCTCGCCGAGCGCCTCGAAGTCGACGACGCCGCGCAGCGAGCGGCCGATGAGGCGCTGGATCTCGACGGTGCGGCCGTCGGGGCGGCCCTTCGTGACGTCGCGCGCCCGGCGCTCGCCGGTCGACGCGGGGAGCATCCCGTACTCGGCGGTGACCCAGCCGCGGCCCCGGCCGGCCATCCAGCGAGGGACGGCCTCCTCGATCGAGGCGGTGCAGATGACGCGCGTCTCGCCCTGCGTGATGAGCGCCGAGCCGGTCGCGGGCTTGACGAAGTTCGGCTCGATCGTCGTCGGGCGCAGCTCGTGCGGTGCGCGGTCGTAGGAGCGGGTGAGTTTCGACCGTCATGCGATGGCCTCCAATGGGAGCTCGACGTGGTCCACTGCCCCCATCGGCAGTTGCAGAAAACGCGAGCCGATCTCGGCGAACGCATGGGTGTCGCCGGTGCAGAGGAAGCTGTAGCGGCCCTCGCCCTCGCGCGTCGTCGCGAGGTCGCGCAGCGCGAGCGCGTGCTCGACGCGCCGCGCGATCGCCGTCCCGGAGGTGATGAGCGTGACCTGCGGTCCCAGCAGGCGCTGCAGCAGCGCGCGGACGAAGGGATAGTGCGTGCAGCCGAGGATCGCGGTGTCGACCTGCGTGGCGCGCAGCGGGGCGCAGTACTCGCGGGCGAGTTCGACGTCGGCCGTCGTGATCGGTGCGCCGTTCTGCGAGATCCGCGCCAGCCGCGGGCACGGGACGTTCGTGAGCCGGACGAGCGGGTCGGCGGCGAGGATCGCGCGCTCGTAGGCGCCGCTGGCGATCGTCGCCGGCGTCGCGAGCACGCCGATGCGCCCGTTGTGGGTGCTCGCGACCGCGAGGTTGGACTCGGGGCCGACGACGCCGATGACGTCCACCGGGTGCGCGCCCGCGGCGACGTGCGCGACGATCTCGGGCAGCGCGCTGGACGTCGCCGAGTTGCACGCGACGACGATGAGCTTCGCGCCGCGCTCGAGCAGCACGTCGGCGATCTGCCGGCCGAACGCCTGGAGCTCGGGCGGCGTGCGGTCGCCGTACGGGAACCGCGCCGAGTCGCCGAGGTAGAGGAAGTCCTCCTGCGGCAGGGCGACGAGCAGCTCGTGCAACACGGTCAGCCCGCCCACACCGGAGTCGAAGACGCCGATCGGGGCGTCGCGCTGATCGGGGGCGGGCACGGGCCGACCATGTTCCCAGACGCGTCCCGCGGGACCGGCGCGGCGTCTAGGGCTTCGTCTTGCCCACCGACTCGATCGTCTCCTTGAGCTTGTTCGCGATCTCCTGCGCGAGGCCGCCGCCCTTCAGCGCGCCCGCCGCGACGACGACGCCGGTCAGCAGCGTCCCGAGCAGGAGCATGAGCCCGACGTACTCGACGGTTCCCTGGCCCGTCTGGTCGCGCAGCAGGCGAGCGAGGTGTGCGTGGATCCAGCCCATCGTGCGATACGGCATGTCCGGCCTCCCGGCGTGAAGGTTGCAAGTGGGATCGATCCTGCGAGGTCTCGCGTGCCGGAACCACGCGCGTTTGCAACAAGTCCGCCGCGAACGTGTGCCGACTCTGTGAACCTGCGCAACCTGCGATGCGCGCGCTCGTCGTCACGAACATGTATCCCTCGCCCGCCCGGCCGGCCCTCGGCAGCTTCGTCCGCGACCAGGTCCGCGCGCTGCAGGCCATCGACGACCTCGACGTCGAGCTCTTCGCCTTCGCCCCCGGCGGCGCGCGCAGCTACCTGCGCGCCGGGCGCGCCATCCGCAACCGCTTCGCGGGCGAGCAGTTCGACGTCGTCCACGCCCACTTCGGCCTCACCGCCTGGCCGGCGCTCGCGGCCGCCGGCAGCCACCGCGTCGTGACGCTCCACGGCAACGACCTCCACCACCCGCGCTCGCGCCCGATCACGGCCGCCGTCCTCAACCGCATGGACCTCGTCGCCACGCCGACCGCCGGGTTCGCCGCCGAGGTCCCCGGCGCCGGCGAGCGCCGGACCGTCGCGCTGCTGCCCTGCGGCATCGACGTCGACCGCTTCCGCCCGCTCGACCGCCGGGACGCCCGCGAGCAGCTCGGCCTGCGACCCGACGGCCGCTACCTCCTCTTCCCCTACGACCCGTCGAGGGCCGTCAAGCGGGCCGACCTCGCGCGCGAGCTCGCCGGCGAGGACGCCGAGCTGCTGACGCTCGGCAGCGTCGCCCCCGAGCAGGTCCCGCTCTGGGTCAACGCCGCCAACGCCGTCGTCTGCCCCTCCGACTGGGAGACCTTCGGCCTCGCCTGCCTCGAGGCGCTCGCCTGCGACGTGCCGGTCCTCGCCCGACCCACCGGAATCCACAGCGAGGCGCTGAACGCCATCGCCGGCACGCACTGCGGCGAATGGGACCGCGACGCCTGGCGCGCGGCGCTCGCGCCGCACCTCGAAGACGACGATCCGCGCATCGAAGGACGCGCGCGAGCGCTGCGATATTCCGCCGCGGCGATGGCCGAGCGCGTCGCCACGGCATGGCGCTGGATGTCAGGAGGGGGTCCGGCCCCGCCGCTATACTCGCGCGCCGAGACGCCGACCCAGCCGTCCCCGGGCGCCTCGACCTCATGACCGGACTGATGCAACGCATCTTCCGCCGTCGCGCCGGCGGCTCCTCGGGCCGGAGGCGGTTCGGCCGCTTCAGCCGCCGCTCCGGCGGCGACCGTCTGGCCTGGGGCAAGAAGGCCGAGCAGCAGGCCGTCGCGCCGCACGTCCCGGCGGTCGGAAGCTACGACGACGGCGGCAAGGCGAGCTTCCGCGACCGCGGCAAGCTGCGCCGGCGCCTGCGCTTCCTGCGCCGCGCGCGCGAGCTCGCCTACCGCGACATCGGCGGCCTGATCTTCGACATGCGCCGCTTCGGCCGCGACCGGCAGGACCTGCTCGACGCGAAGCTCGGAGCGCTCGGCGCCGTCGACCAGGAGCTGCGCGCCCTCGAGGGCGCGCTCGACGACCGCCGCCCGATCCACGAGCTGCGCGAGCCCGGCATCTCCTCCTGCCCGCGCTGCGGCGCCCTGCACGACAGCGAGGCGAACTTCTGCCCGCACTGCGGCCTGCAGCTCGGTGGCCCGCGGGCGATGGGCGAGGTCGGCGGCGCCATCGCGGCGCCGCCGCAGGCGCCCGCGGCGACGGCGACGCAGTCCGGACCGCCGCCGTCCTCCACCGAGCAGCCGACCCAGACCCTCCGCCCGCCCGACGCTTCCTAGTGGGCCCGTCCGGTAGCTCGGCCAGATCCACGAGCCGCCGCCCGTGAGCGCTCAGCCGCCCGAGCCCGGCCAGCCGCAGGTCCCGGACCCCGGGACGATCCACTGCCCGCGCTGCACGTCGCCCGTCGCAGCCGACCAGGACTGGTGCCTGGAGTGCGGCGCGCCCGCCCGCACGCGCCTCGCGCAGACCCCGAACTGGCGGCTGCCGACGGTCGCGATCGCAGCGATCGTCGCGATCGCCGGCGCGCTCCTGGCGTTCGCGTTCGTGAAGCTCACGAGCGACGACGACGCGATCCCGGCGAGCACGGTCCCGACCGCGGCCGCCCCGGTCGCGCCACCCCCGGTCGTGCAGCCGCCGGTCGCGACAGCTCCCGTGACGGTCCCGGCGACCGGCACGCCGACGGCACCCGCCACGACCGCCACCGCCACCACGACGGCCCCGAGCGCGACATCGACGCAGCCCGCCGCGACGACGACGACGGCGCCGGGCCCCCCGCCGAGGGTCGTCACCGCCACGACCCCGCAGGGCGTCGTGACGATCACGACCGGCCGCTGACGCCGGCTCAGCGGGTCGTCGCCGCGAGCGCCGGCCAGTACGGCGCGAGGTTCGAGGCCGCGCGCGCCGTGAGCGGGTGCACGACGTCCTGCGGCGGCGCCGGCGGATCGTCGGAGCCCACGACCTCGAGCGTCACGACGACGCCGCGCGCGAGCGCCCCGAGGTCGTAACCGCCCTCGAGCACGACCCCGAGCCCGATCCCCAGCTCGTCCGCGACGCCGCGCAGCAGCGCCGCCATGCCCGCGTACCCGTCGTCGGTCACCGTGCAGTCGGCGAGCGGATCGTCGGCGTGCGCGTCGTAGCCCGCCGACACGAGGAGCAGATCGGGCTCGTAGGAGCGCGCGAGCGGCGCCACGACGTGCTCGAGATGCGAGCAGAAGACGGCGTCACCCGAGCCGGGCGGCACGGGCATGTTCACGGTGTAGCCCTCGCCCTCGCCGTGACCCACGTCGGACGCGGGCCCCGTGCCGGGATACAGCGGCGACTGGTGGATCGAGCAGAACAGGACGTCGGCGCGCTCGTGGAAGATCGCGTTCGTGCCGTTGCCGTGATGGACGTCCCAGTCGACGATCATCACCCGCTGCGCGCCGTGCTCGTCGAGGGCGTGCTGGGCGCCGATCGCGATGTTGTCGAAGAGGCAGAAGCCCATCGCCCGCGCCGGCTCGGCGTGATGCCCGGGCGGGCGGTGCAGCGACGCGCCCGCGCGCACGCGCGCGGGGCCCATGAGCGCATCGACCATCGCGACGGCCCCACCCGCCGCGTGCAGCGCCGCCTCGAAACGAGCCCGGGCTCACGAGCGTGTCCATGTCGATCATCCCGCCGCCCCGCCGGCACAGCGCCTCGATCCGGTCGACGTGGCGCGCCGGGTGGATCGCCTCGATCTTCGAGCGCTCGGCGGCGGGCGACAGCCGCATGTCCCAGCCGAGCCAGTCGCGCGCCGTCAGCGCCTCCTCGATCGCGACGACCCGGCGCGCCGATTCGGGGTGCGCGCCGGTGTCGTGCTCCAGCGACGACGGGTGGCGCAGGAGGACCGGCGAGGCCATCCGGATACGGTACCCCGCGCGTGCACGCCGAACCGATGCTCAGCTCCGAGATCGCCGTCGTCGGAGCCGGCGGCGCCGGGCTGTACGCCGCCCTGACCGCCGCCGCGACCGGAGCCTCGGTCGTGCTCGTCTCGGCCACGCCGCTGGCCCAGACGGCGAGCTACTGGGCGCAGGGCGGCATCGCGGCGGCGCTCGCGGTCGAGGACTCCTTCGAGCGCCATCTCGCCGACACCGAGACCGCCGGCCGCGACCTCGTGCGCGAGTCGGCCGCGCGGGTGCTCGTGGAGGAGGCGCCCGCGCGGGTGCACGACCTCGAGCGCCTCGGCGTCCGCTTCGACGCCGACCGCCGCGGGGTGCTGGCGCTCGGCCTCGAGGGCGGCCACTCGCTGCGGCGCGTCGTCCACGCGGGCGGCAGCGCCACCGGGCGGCGGATCGTCCGCCAGCTCTCGGCGCTCGCGGTCGACGAGCCGCGCATCCAGGTGCTCGAGGGCGCGCGCGCCGCGAGCGCCTGGATGGAGGACGGCCGCTGCGCCGGCGTCGTGCTCGAGGACGGCCGCGCGCTGCGCGCCCGCGCGACGATCCTCGCCACCGGCGGCGCCGCCGCGCTCTGGTCGCGGACGACGAACCCGCCGGGGTCGCTGGGGATCGGCATGTCGCTCGCCCACGCCGCGGGCGCCGAGCTCGCCGACCTCGAGTTCCTCCAGTTTCACCCGACCGCCGTCGTCGGCGTGCCGGGGCGCGAGGGCTTTCTCGTCACCGAGGCGATCCGCGGCGAGGGCGCGACGCTCCACGGCCCCGACGGCGAGCGCTTCGTCGAGGAGCTCGCGCCACGCGACGAGGTCGCGCGCGCGATCGCGAAGCTCCTCGTCGAGACGGGCGCGACGGCGGTCGGCCTCGACATGCGCGAGGTGGACCCGGCGCGCTTTCCGAACGTCGTCTCCGCGTTGCGCGAGGCGGGCCTGGATCCGACCCGCGAGCGGATCCCCGTCTCCCCCGCCTCGCATTACATGATGGGCGGGATCGTCACCGACCTCCACGCGCGCAGCACGGTTCCCGGCCTCTATGCGATCGGCGAGACCGCCTGCACGGGCCTGCACGGCGCCAACCGGCTGGCCTCCAATTCGCTGAGCGAGTGCTTCGTCTTCGGCGCCCGCGCCGCCGCCGCGGGGCTCGACGAGCCGGAGCCGGCGGCCGCCTCCGGGCCGCCGCCGGACGCGTCCCCGCTGGCCCGCCCGAGCCGCGCGACGCAGGAGGCGCTGTGGCGCGACGCCGGCATCGTGCGCACCCGCGAGAGCCTCGAGCGGCTGCTCGACGATCCGCACCCGCTCGCGCGCCTCATCGCCGCCTGCGCGCTGCACCGGGAGGAGAGCCGGGGCGCCCATCAGCGAGCCGATTTCCCCGAGATTGATGCTGCGCTTAGTCATTCGCATACCGTGGTCGGTACTGATGAACGTCCGCGTTTGGCACACTGGCAGTAGGAAACAGCCGTGCTTAATGCGAACTCAACATTGAGTTCGTTCATACCTTCACATGTCGTAGCCAGACTGCGCAGCCCCCGCCGCAGAGGAAAGGAGCTCCTGTCCATGTATCAATTCAGCCGCGCCATCTATCGCGAGCTGTCGCCGAGAATCGACGGATCGCAGGCGCGGGAAGGGCAGGCCGCCGTCCTGCATGCATGCGAGTCGACGCTCGAGCGCCTCGCCTCCGATCGTCACTACTTCGCGCGTCCCGCCCGCACCCTCTTCAACGACATCCGCCTGTACTTCCCCATCGCCGAGCAGCAGCGGGTGTGGCAGGTCGTGTCGGTCTACGTCGCCGCCGCCCAGGACTGGATCGCCAAGCAGCCCCAGCACGGCTACGACGTCAACGGCAACCCGCTCGAGTGCCGCGCCACGACGCGCCGCGGGACCGCCTGCCAGCGCATGCCGCTCGCCCACAACGGCTACTGCCCGTCGCACCAGCACCTCGCCGAGACCGAAGAGCTCGAAGAGTCGCTCGCCGCGTAGCGCGCCGTCCGCCCGGCGCCTAGCCTTGGCGGCTTGGCCGCCATCGAGCTCCCCGACCCGCCGCTGAGCGACGACCTCGTCGCCCTGCGCGCCTTACGCGCGCCTGCGCGGCTGACCGCCGTGCTGCTCGGCGTCGACGTCGGGGGGACGTTCACCGACGCGGTCCTCGCGACCGGCGGGCGGATCGTCACCGCGAAGGCGCCGACGACGCCCGGCGACGAGTCCGAGGGCGTCATGGCCGCGATCACCGCGGCGCTCGAGCGCGCGGACGCCGGCGCGGCCGACGTCGACGGGTTCGCCCACGGCATGACCGTCGCGACGAACGCGCTGCTCGAGGGTCGCGGGGCGCGCACGGTCCTCGTCGCGACCGAGGGCTTCACCGACGTCGTCGAGCTCGGCCGCCAGGCGCGGGCCGACCTCTACCGCCTCTGCGCCGCCCACCCCGCCCCGCTCGTGCCACCCGAGCGGCGCGTCGCGGCCCGCGAGCGCACGGGCCCCGACGGGGTTCTGCGCGCGCTGTCCGATCTCGCCGGGCTGACCGCCGCCGTGGCCGGACACGATCCCGAGGCCGTCGCGGTCGTGCTCCTGCACGCCTACGCGCACCCGGGTCACGAGCGCGCGATCGGCGACGCGCTCGCCGACGCGCTGCCGGACGTCCACGTCTCGCTCTCCCACGAGGTCGTCGGGACGTTTCGCGAGTACGAGCGGGCGGCGACGACGGAGGTCGACGCGGCGCTCTCGCCGCTGCTCTCGCGCTACCTCGGCCGCCTGCTCGAGCAGGCCGCGGCGGCGGGGCTGCCCGAGCCGCGGATCATGCAGTCCAGCGGCGGCCTCGCGGCCGCCTCGCTCGCCGCCCGCCACGCCGCCTTCACCGTCCTCTCGGGCCCGGCCGGGGGCGCGGCCGCGGCGGCGCTCGTCGCGCGCAGCAGCGATCGGCCCGACCTCGTCTGCTTCGACATGGGCGGCACGTCCTGCGACGTCTGCGTCGTCGAGGGCGGCGCGGTGCGCGAGACCGCCGGCCGCGAGGTCGGCGGCCGCCCGCTCGCGCTGGCGATGGTCGACATCCACACCGTCGGCGCCGGCGGCGGCTCGGTCGCCTGGCGCGATCCGGGCGGCGCCCTGCGCGTCGGCCCGCGCAGCGCGGGCGCCGAGCCCGGGCCGGCGTGCTACGGGCGCGGCGGCGAGGAGCCGACGGTCACCGACGCGAACCTCCTGCTGGGCCGTCTCGCCGGCGACGCGCCGCTGGCCGGCGGCGTCGCCCTCGACCGGGAGGCGGCCGAGCGCGCGGTCGGCGCGCTCGCGGACGAGCTCGGCCTCGAGCCGCGGGCGTGCGCGGAGGGGATCGTCCGCGTCGCCGACGCCGAGATGGTGCGGGCGCTGCGCGTCATGACCGTCGAGCAGGGCATCGACCCGCGCCGCTTCGCGCTGCTGGCCTTCGGCGGCGCCGGGCCGCTGCACGCCGCCGCGATCGCCGGCGAGCTCGGCATCGAGACGATCCTCTGCCCGCGGGCGTCGGGCGTCCTGAGCGCGCTCGGGCTCGCCGCCGCCGACCGCCGCGCGACCGAGCAGCGCACGGTCCTGCTGGCCGGCGACGAGCTGACGCAGGACGCCCTCGCGCAGGCGCGCGATGCGGTCGCCGGGGCCGCGCGCGAGACGCTCGGCGCCGGCGACGCACGCCTCGAGCTCGCCCACGACGTCCGCTACCGCGGCCAGGCGCACGAGCTCACCGTCCGCGACCCCGACGGCGACGGCGTCGACGCGCTGCGCGCGGCGTTCGAGGCCCTCCACGAGGAGCGCTACGGCTACCGCGACGAGCGCGCGCCGATCGAGGTCGTGACGATCCGCGCGAGCGCGAGCGTCGCGGGGCCGCAGCTCGACCTCGCCGCGGGCACGGGCGGCGACGGCGGCTGCGAGCGCAGCCGCCGCGAGGTCGTCTTCGACGGCGAGCGCCACGACGCCGAGATCCTCCGCGGCGAGCCGGCGCCGGGCGAGCGGATCGACGGCCCGGCCGTCTGCGAGCTGCCCGAGGCGACGCTCGCCGTGCCGCCCGGCTGGACCGGCACGGTCGACGACGCCGGCACGATCGTCCTGGAGCGAGCGACGAGATGACGCTCGACCCGATCGACCTGCAGGTCGTCACCGGCGCCCTGCGCGCCGCCTGCGAGGAGATGGGCGCGACGCTCATCCGCAGCGCCCACTCGGCGAACATCAAGGAGCGCCGCGACTGCTCGACGGCGCTCTTCGACCCCGCCGGCGAGATGGTCATGCAGGCCGAGCACATCCCGGTCCATCTCGGGGCGATGCCCGCCGCCGTGGACGCGGTGCTCTGCGAGGACCACGCCGCGGGCCGCCCATGGATTCTCAACGACCCCTATCGCGGCGGGACGCACCTCCCCGACATCACGGTCGTCACGCCCGTCCTCGACGGCCACGGCGAGCTGCTGGGCTTCGCCGCCAGCCGCGCCCACCACGCCGACGTCGGCGGGCGCGTGCCCGGCTCGATGCCCGCCGACTCGACGACGCTCGCCGAGGAGGGCGTCGTCATCGCGCCGCGCATCCTCGACGACGCCGCGATCAGACGAGCTTTCCGCATTCATGCGCCAGCCCGAGCAGCGCCGCGCCGACCTGCGCGCGCAGCTCGCCGCCAACCGCATCGGCGCGACGCGCCTGACCGAGCTCGCCGAGCGCCTCGGCCCCGAAGCGCTGCGCGCGGCCACCGCCGAGGTGCTCGACTACGCCGAGCGCCGGACCCGCGCCTGCATCGCGGCGATGCCCGACGGCCCGCGCGAGGCGCGCGACGTCCTCGAAGCGATCGACGGCGATCTCGAGCTGCGCCTCACCGCGACGGTCGACGGCGACCGGCTGACGCTCGACTTCGCCGGCAGCGCCGGCCAGCACGCCGGCAACCTCAACTGCCCGCTCGCCGTCACCCGCTCGGCGGCGTACTTCGCCGTCCGCGTCCTGACCGACCCCGACGTGCCGCCGAGCGCCGGCGCCTACCGGCCGATCGAGGTGCTCGCGCCCGAGGGCTCGCTGCTGAACGCGCGCTCGACCACCGGCGTCGCCGGCGATGCCCCGGCGGTCGCCGGCGGCAACGTCGAGACCTCCAGCCGCGTCGCCGACCTCGTGCTCGCCGCGTTCGGCCGCGCGCTCGGCCAGGGGACGATGAACAACCTCACGCTCGGCACGGAGGACTTCACGTACTACGAGACGCTCGGCGGCGGCCAGGGCGCGTGCCCCGACGCCGACGGCCCCAGCGGCGTCCACGTCGCGATGTCGAACACGCTCAACACGCCGGTCGAGGCGCTCGAGCTCGAGTTCCCGCTGCGCGTGACGCGCTACGCGCTGCGGCGCGGCTCGGGCGGCGCCGGCGAGCACCGCGGCGGCGACGGCGTCGTGCGCGAGCTCGAGGCGCTCGCCCCGATGGCCTACTCGCTCATCACCGAGCGCCGCCGTCACGCGCCGGCGGGTGCGGACGGCGGCGAGCCCGGGGCCCGCGGTCGCAACCTCCTCAACGGCGAGGAGCTGGCGGCGAAGGCCACGGGGGAGCTGGCGCCGGGCGATCGCCTGGCGATCGAGACGCCGGGCGGCGGCGGCCACGGGCGACCCGCCTGACATCCTTCGCGCGATGGACGGACACGAGCGCGTCGGCTTCGTCGGCCTCGGGATCATGGGCTCGCGCCAGGCCGCGAACCTCGCCCGCGCCGGCTACGAGCTGACGGTCTTCAACCGCACGCGGGCGACCGCCGAGGCGTGGGTCGCCGAGCACGGCGGCACCGTCGCGGGCTCACCCGCCGAAGTCGGCGCCGCGAGCGACATCGTCATCAGCATGGTCGTCGACGGCGCGCAGGTGCACGAGGTCCTGCTCGGGGAGCACGGCGTCGCCCGGGGCGCCGCGCCGGGGACGCTCTG
The DNA here is from genome assembly GCA_963830085.1 of uncultured Actinomycetes bacterium. Lineage (GTDB taxonomy): Bacteria > Actinomycetota > Thermoleophilia > Solirubrobacterales > Solirubrobacteraceae > CADCVQ01. Next base: position 246,814 of record CAWHLF010000018.1, read on the forward strand.
CATCGACATGTCGACGATCGCTCCCGCCCAGACGCGGGCGATCGGCGCCGGGCTCGCCGAGCGGGGCTTGAGGATGCTCGACGCGCCGGTGACCGGCTCGTCGCCGAAGGCGCAGGACGGCACGCTGACGATCATGGCCGGCGGCGAGGCCGCCGACTTCGCGCGCGCCGAGCCGCTGCTGCGGATCATGGGCGAGCTCGTCGTGCACGTCGGCGACCTCGGCCAGGGCGAGATGGTGAAGCTCATCAACAACGCCGTCGCGGCCGCGAACGCCGCGACCGTCGGCGAGGCGCTGCTCGTCGGCCAGCGCGCCGGGCTCGACCTCGACAGGCTCGTCGAGGTCATGGCGAAGGGCTCGGGCGGCTCGCTCATGCTCGACCTCAAGTCGGGCCCGATGCGCGAGCACGACTACACGACGCTCTTCAAGCTCGAGCACATGCTCAAGGACGTGCGCCTCTGTCTCGACGAGGCGCAGGCCGCGGACGTGCCGTTCGCGGCCGCGGCGCGCGCTCGCGATGTGCTCGTCGCCGCGATGGCGCGCGGACATGCCGACGACGACTTCGCCGCGCTCATCGAGGCGCTCGAGGGTTTCGCGGCCACCCGCCTGAGCGCCTGAGTTACGATCGGTCACAAGCAAAACCCGCGAATTAGCAGGGAAATTTGGGGTTTTCCCGCGACCTGTGGCACAATGTCCGCCTCCCGTTGTTCGGACCGCCAGGATGGTCCGGAAACGGGTTCGTTTCGTTTCAAGTCTCACCGTCCCGTCCCGTCGTCGTCTGGTTTTCTATGCCTATTGCGTTCAAGGAGTGGGCGGTTACCGTCCGCGCGCTCGCCGAGGGCGAGCAGCTCATAACCCTGCGGAAGGGTGGAATCCGCGAGTCCGAAAAGCGCTTTCGGGTGGAGCACGAACGCTTCTTCCTGTACCCCACGTTCGATCACCAGCGTCGGGATCTCGTCCGTGCATCGCACGTGCCTGAGCTCGACCGGGCGCTCGAGGAAGGGGTCTGGCCAGAGGGCGAGCCGCCGGCCGAGGCGCTGACCCAGGACGGCCACATCCCGCAGCCCGACCGGGTGCGGATCCGCGCCTGGGCCGAGCTCGCCGACCAGTTCACGATCACCGATCCTCGGTGCGTCGATGCGCTGTCGCCGTTCTACGTGTGGAGCACCGACTACGCCGAGAAGCGCCTGGAGTGGAAGCGCCGCCACCCGCTGCACGTCCTGCTGCTGCGCACGTACCGCATCCCGCGCCCGGTCACGGTGCGCGTGAAGGACGAGTACGGCGGCTGTCGCTCGTGGCTCGATCTCCAGCGCGATCTCCCGTTCGAGGGCACGCCCGTGCTCTCCGACGACGAGTTCGAGCGCGCAGCCGAGGAGATCCGCGCGATCGCCGACGGCGGCGTCCCCGCACTGGCCTGAGCCTCTCCCCGTGATCGCAGCGCTCGGCTCCGCCGGGCGCGTCCTCGCCGTCGGGATCGGCGGCGGGGGTGACGTCGTCGGCGCGCTCGTCGTAGCCGAGCTGGCCCGGCTGCTCGGGACGCCGTCGGTCGTCGGCGGCCTGACCTGGGAGCGGCGGCCGATCGACCCGCTCCCCGGCCCGCGGCGCATCGACGAGCTCTCCGGGGCGCAACGGATCGGCGACGCGGTGGCGCTCGCGGGCCCCGACACGACCGGCCCCGGCGGCTTTCACTTCGCCGAGTCGCACGTCGCGCGCCACCTCGGCGAGCCGACGCTCCTGCTCGACCCCACCGGCGGGCCGGCGGCGGTCGCCGAGGGACTGCGGGTCGCGGCGGCCGAGCTGCACTGTGACCTCGTCGTGCTCGTCGACGTCGGCGGCGACGTCATCGCGCACGGCGACGAGCCCGGGCTCGCGAGCCCGCTCGCCGACGCGGTCTGCCTCGCGGCCGCGCCGGCGCTCGCCGAGGCGGGCCTGCGGCCGCTGCTCGCCGTCTTCGGCGCCGGCTGCGACGGCGAGCTGACGCCCGGCGAGGTCCTCGCGCGGATCGCCGAGGTCGCGGTCGCCGGCGGGCATCTCGGCACCTGGGGACCGGGCCGCGACGAGCTCGACCGGTTGGAGGCCGCCGCGGCCGAGGTGCCGACGGAGGCCAGCGCGATGGCGCTGCGCTGCGCGCGCGGCGCGACCGGGCCGGTGCCGATCCGCGGCGGCCGGCGAACCGTCCTGCAGACGCCCGCGGGCGGGCTCGTGTTCTTCCTCGATCCGCTCGTCGCGCTGGCGTCCGCGGCGCGCTGCGCGGCGCTCGTCGCCGGCGCGGGGTCGCTCGTCGAGGCCAACGCGACCCTGCTCGAGCACGGGATGTCGACGGAGCTCGAGTACGAGGCCTCGCACCACTCGCCGTAGGTGCAACGCCGCAGCCACGCGACGGGGTGCGCACGAGCCAGCAGATGAACGCTACGGTTCCGGCGACCCCACGATGTCCGCGAAATCGCTCATCGCCTCCGCGGCCATCGCCGTGCTGTGCGTCCTCGCCGGCCCCGCCGGTCCCGCCGCCGGCCAGGTCCAGCCCTACCGCGCGGGCGACTTCGGCGGCTTCCACGACATCCTGCCTCCCGGCGCCAACGGGCGCTCGAACCTCGTCGAGCTCGCCGCGTTCCTCGCGAGCGGTGCCCGCCCCGCGCACAACGACGACCAGCGCGACATGTACGCGCGGCTGCTGAGCGCGACCCCCGGCGTCACGCGCGAGAACCTCGGCTCGCTCTTCAAGGACGCGAGCTTCGGCATCCCGCCGGGCGGCCAGGCCCGCGCCTACAGCCCCCGCGAGGGCCTGACGATCACGCGCGACTCCGCGTTCGGCGTCCCCCACGTCTACGGGACGACGCGCGCGGCGGCGATGTTCGGCCTCGGCTACGTCGGCGCCGAGGACCGCCTGTTCTTCATGGACGCCCTGCGCCACGCCGGCCGCGGGCAGCTCAGCTCGTTCGCCGGCGGCGCGGCCGGCAACCGCGCGATGGACCAGCAGCAGTGGCAGGTCGCGCCCTACGCGGAGGCCGACCTCGAGCGCCAGGCCGGCCAGCTCGACGACCTCTACGGCGAGGAGGGCCGGCAGCTGCAGGACGACGCGGCGAACTACGTCGCGGGCGTCAACCGGTACATCTCCGAGGCGCAGCTCGACGTCACGAAGATGCCCGGCGAGTACGCGGCGATCGGGCGCGCGCTCGGCCCCGACCCGTGGCGCGTGACCGACATCATCGCGACGGCGTCGCTCGTCGGCGGGATCTTCGGCAAGGGCGGCGGCCAGGAGCTGACGCAGATGGAGCTGCGGCGGTCGTTCGTCGAGCGCTACGGCTCGCGGCGCGGCCAGGCGCTGTGGCGCGAGTGGGCGGCGTTCGAGGACGCCGACGCGCCGACGACCGTCCGCGGCCGGCGCTTCCCCTACCAGACGCCGCCGCGGCGCCCTGCCCGCCGGGGCCTCGCGATCGCCGACGCCGGCTCGCTGCGCCGGACGCGGGTCGTGGCCGAGGGCGCGACGGCGCCGAGCAACGCGCTCAGCGGCCTGCTCGGCGGGCTGCTCGGCGGTCCGGGCTCGATGTCCAACGCGCTGCTCGTCGCCGGCAGCGAGACGGCGACCGGCAAGCCGCTGGCGGTCTTCGGTCCGCAGACCGGCTACTTCTCGCCGCAGATCCTCATGGAGCAGGACGTCCATGCGCCGGGCCTCGAGGCCCGCGGCGCGGCGTTCGCGGGCGTCAACCTCTTCGTCCTGATCGGCCGCGGCCAGGATTACGCCTGGAGCCCGACCTCCGCCGGCCAGGACATCATCGACACGTTCGCGCTCGACCTCTGCGAGCCCGACGGCAGCCGGGCGACGATGGACTCCGCGCACTACCGCTACCGCGGCCGCTGCGAGCCGATCGAGACGCTCGAGCGCGTCAACCGCTGGTCGCCGACCCTCGCCGACGCGACGCCCGCGGGCAGCCAGACGCTGCGCACGCAGCGCACGAAGCTCGGCCTCGTCAGCGGCCGCGCGACGATCGGCGGCCGGCCCGTCGTCTACACGCAGCTGCGCTCGACGTACATGCACGAGGTCGACTCCGCGCGAGGGTTCTCGGACTTCAACGACCCCGACCGGATGCGCGACGCGCGCGACTTCCAGCGCGCGGCCGCGAAGATCGGCTACACGTTCAACTGGCTCTACGCCGACGACCGCGACATCGCGTACTTCAACTCGGGCAACAACCCGCAGCGCGCGGCGGGCGTCACCGGGCAGCTCCCGATGCCGGCGCGGCTGGAGTGGCGCCGCTTCGACCCCGAGCGCAGCACCGCCGCCTACACCCCGTTCTCCCAGCACCCGCGGGCGATCAACGGCCAGCCGTACATCACCTCGTGGAACAACAAGCAGGCGCGCGGCTACGCCGGCGCGGACACGAACGTCTTCTCGTCGGTGTTCCGCTCGCAGATGCTCGACCAGGAGATCGAGGCCCGCATCGCGGGCACGAAGACGATCGACCTGCCCGGCCTCGTCGAGGCGATGGGCGAGGCCGCGACGACCGACCTGCGCGCCGAGCAGGTCCTGCCGCTGGCGCTCGCGGTCATCGGGACGCCGACCGACGCCGCCGCTCGCCGACGCGGTCGCCAAGCTCCGCGCCTGGGTGGCCGACGGCTCGCACCGCCGCGACCGCGACGGCGACGGCCGCTACGAGCATGCCGACGCGATCCGGATCCTCGACGCGTTCTGGCCGCGCTGGATGAAGCGCGCAGTTCGAGCCGGCGCTCGGCAACGACCTCTACGAGCAGCTCGTCCGCGCCCACGAGCTCGACAACGCGCCCAACACCCACGGCGCGCACAACGGCTCGGCGTACCAGGGAGGCTGGTACGGATATGCGGCGAAGGACCTGCGCCGCGTCCTCGGCCGCCGCCTGGCCAAGCCGTACTCCAAGCGCTACTGCGGCGCCGGGCGGCGCGCGCGCTGCCGCGACGCGCTGCGCGCCGCGCTCGCCGCCGCGCTGCAGGACAGCCCCGCGAAGCTCTACGCAGACCCCGCATGCGCGGCCGCCGGCAAGCCCGCCGACCAGGCGTGCTTCGACGCGATCGCGTTCCGGGCGACGGGCGGCGTGACGCAGCCGATGATCGGCTGGCAGAACCGCCCGACGTACCAGCAGGCGGTCGAGGTCCAGGGCCACCGGCCACGGCCGTAGGCAGGGCGCCGCGGGCGCAGCGGCGAACACCCCGGGCGTGTCGATGTGGGTCGAGTCGAGCTCGCGGAACTTCACCGCGCGCCACGAGGAGCATGACGCGGCCGAGGTCCGCGGCGTGCTCGAGCAGCTCGAGGCGACGCGCACGCGGCTCGCCGACCTGTTCCCGAAGCTGCCGTCGGAGGTCGCCGTCGTCGTGCACTCCAGCGGCGCGGCGCTCGATCTCGCGCAGCCGTTCCTGCCGGTCATGCGGCGGATCACGACGCCCGCCGCGCGGCGCTACCTCGCCGGCTGGCCGGCGCGCGGGACGCTGCACGTCCTCGCGCCGCGGCTGCTCGCCGAGCGCGCCGCGAACGTCGAGGGCTCGCGCGAGATGCTCGCGCTGACGCCGGCCGCGCTCTACGCCCAGCTCGTCGTCGCCGAGTGCAACCCCGATCTCCCGCCGCCGTGGACGCTGCGCAGCACGTCGCGCGCGGCGTCGTGGGCCTGGCTCGTGGCGGGCTCGGCGCAGTGGTTCTCGGGCCAGACGGCGCACGCCCGCCCCGCGATCGCCCGGCGCCTGCGCGAGGGCCGGCGCCCGGACTTCCCGCCCGGCCTGCGCGACGCGGCGCTGCTCGGCGGCACGGTCATCGACCTCGTCGCCCGCGAGGAGGGCGCGCCGGCCGCCGTGCGCCTGGCCTGCTCGCTGCCGCGCGGCGGGCCGCGCGAGGCGCTCGTCGCGACGTTCCGCGGGCGTGCGATGGTCCACACCGAGGGGACGTGGCGCGCGCACCTGTCGCGGATGGCCGGGCGCTGACGAGCCGTCAGATGAGTTTTCGAGCCGGCGCGCGTCAATGCTGTGACCGCCTGACACCGAGACCGAGGAGAGCGACATGGGAGCCATCCACGTACACGAGTTCATGAGCCTCGACGGCGTCGTCGACGCGCCGACGTGGACGTTCGACTACGGCTTCGACCCGAAGATGGGCGAGGTCATCGGCGCGGTCTGCGAGCGCAGCACGGGCATCCTGCTCGGCCGCAACACGTACGAGATGTTCGAGCCGGCCTGGTCGACGCGGACCGTCGAGGACGATCCGGGCGCGCCCTTCTTCAACGACACGACGAAGTACGTCGTCTCCGGGACGCTGACCGAGGGCACGTGGCGCAACTCGGAGATCGTCGGGGCCTACGATCCCGAGGCGATCCGCCGTCTCAAGGACGAGGCCGAGGGCGACCTCTACATCAGCGGCAGCGTCACGCTCGTTCGCGCGCTGCTCGCCGACGGCCTCGTCGACGCACTGCACCTCTTCGTCTACCCGCTGACCCTCGGGGCGGGCACCCGGCTCTTCAGCGAGGACGCGCCCTGCAAGTTCGAGCTCGGGACGAGCGACGCGTACGACAACGGCGTCGTCTACCTGAACTACCGGCCGCTCGCATAGGCCCGTGAGCTACGCCGCCGGCGCTGACAGCACCGCGCTCGGCTATCGCGCGCGCATCCGGTTGTTGCGAGGGTTGTGCTCGACCTCCGCGAGGCCGAGCTCCTCCAGCAGCGGCGGCATGTACATCCCGAAGCGCCCGCGCATGCCCTTCTTCGTGCCGTAGAACCCGCCGGCGGGGTTGTCCTCCGCGCGCCCCCACGCCTCGACGGTGCCCTCCTTCGCCGGCTTCTGCTCGTCGGCGCTGCCCAGCGCCATCCAGTCGCCGTGCTCGACGAGCATCGCGTGCAGGTCGTCGATCGCCTGCGCGAGATACGTCAGCCGCGACGAGCCGACCTGGCAGACGATGACCGGCGGGTCGGCGTCGTCGTCGCGGTACATCGTGTACTCCGACGTGCCCGGCGGGGTCTTCAGCACCCACGGGTCGTCCTTCGTTCCGGCCGCCATGAGGCCGATGCTACAGCGGCAGCTCGGTCCCGATCCACGCGATGAGGCCCACGACCGCGCAGCCGCCGAGCAGGCCTGCGAGCACGCGCCACGGCACCGGGCCGACCGGGCGCTCCTCGCCGACGATCTCGGCCTGCAGCAGGACCTCGCGCGCGGCGGTGAACCCCGACTCGGGCACCATGACGTCGCGCGGGCCGGCGGCCAGCATGTCGGGCACGTCGAAGCCGCGCGTGCGCTGCAGCGCCGACGGCACGCCCTCCTCGAGCAGCAGGCCCTGGATGAACTCGGCCTCGGCCTGGTTCTGGGCGCCGGCCACGCGCACGAGGTCGCCCTCGGCGTACTGCGGCTTGATCTTGCGCGCCCGCTCCTGGCTGCGCGACATCTCGTCCTCCATCGGCCGCACGCCCGCGTAGACGAGCGGCATGTTGCAGAACGTGCAGAAGCGCGCGTCGAGCGGATGGGGCTCGGCGCACGTCGGGCACACGAGCGGCTGCGACGCGCGGGCCATCACGTCACCTCGAGCTCGGCCTCCGAGATCGCTCCGTCCTCGATCCGGTAGTGGCGGACGGTCGGCTCGCCGCTCTTCGGCACCCCGACGATGAGCCACTCGACCCCCGGCCACAGCGCCGCGAAGTTCAGGTCGGTCTGCGACGGAAACGGCTCCGAGCGCGTGTGCGAGTGGTAGATCGCGGCGAGCTCGTCGCCGCCGGACTCGAACCCGTCGATGAGGCGCATGAGCGTCAGGCCGTCGATCTCGAAGCGAAACGGGCTCGCGACGACGTTCTCCGTCGCGTGCACCGAGGCCGCGCTGCCGTCACGCCCGGCGATGACCCCGCAGCACTCGTTCGGCGCGTCGCGCACCGCGTGCGCGACGATCTCGTCGAGCAGGCCGCGGGCGATCCGCACCGCTACGCGTTGATGCGCTTGGACTCTTCGGGCTCGTCGTCCTTGGAGATGTTGGAGATCGAGTCCTTGAACTCGCGCATGCCCTTGCCGAGCGACTTGCCGACCTCGGGGAGCTTCTTGGGCCCGAGCACGACGAGCGCGATGACGAGAACGACGATGAGCTCCATCGGTCCGATGTTGAATGGCATGGTTGTCGAGCCTTCCTTGCGCGGTGGGGGTCGCCTCATCGTAGAGGCGTTTGGTCCTTACTACGCGCGAACGCGCCAGAGCGATGCGTTTTGTTCGAGAACTACGCGGCGGTTTCTGCGGGAACTACCCGGCGCCGGTCTCGAACGCGTTGGGAACCGGCGGCTCGCCGGCCGCCTCGCGCAGCACGACGAGGTGCTGGCCCTCGGCGCCCATGATCGACGCCGCGGTCTGCAGGAGCCGGGCCTCGACGAGCCTGGCGTGCGCGTCGTGGTAGGCCGCGACCTGCGCGAGCTCGAGCTCGATGAGGAACGCGAGCGCCCCGGCCTCGTCGCGGATGTCGTCGAGCCCCCCGACGACGTCGTCGACGGCCGCGGTCCCCGACGGCGGGGCCGGCGGCGTGCCGCCGAGGTCCGTCAGCGCGGTCTCGAGGACCTTCGCGTGCTGCGCCTCGTGACCGCGCAGCTCGCGCGCGGCGCGCGCGACGCGGCCGGTCAGCAGGTCGCGCTCGAGGATGCGGTCGTACGCGAGCACGGAGACGCGCTCGAGCGTGATCGCCTTCTCCAGCAGCGTCCCGTCGGTCTCGCTCTGGGCGAAGGCGTCGCGCACGCCGAGCAGCAGCGGGATCGCCGACGCGGCCACCGCGGCGCCGAGCAGGCCGCGCCGGTCCAGGTCCGACGACGCCGGCCATCACGACGCGCGGCCGTTGACGAACGCCTCGGGCGCCTGCGGCTCGCCGAGGGCGCCGAGCAGGACCGCGATGTGCTCGGCCTCGCACGTGAGGATCCCCGCCGCGGTCGCGCGCAGGTCGCCCTGCGAGATCTTCGGCAGCGCGTCGATGTAGGCGGCGATCGCCGTGTTCTCGAGATCGATCGCGAAGCGCAGGACGTCGCGCTCGGAGCGCAGCCGCGGGAACGCGTAGTCGGCCTTCGCGACGTTCGGCGTCCCGCCGAGGTCACGGATCGCGGCGCCGAGGCCGTCGACGTGCTCCTGCTCCTGCTCGAGAAAGCCCTTGACCGTCTGCAGCGCGCTCCCCCGCAGCCGGCCGGCGCCGGCCTTGTACGCCGCGACGGCCATGAGCTCGAGATCGAGCGCCGAGTTCAGGATCTCGACGTCGGCGTCGTCGGACTCGTCGGGGCCGGTGACGATGTTCGGGTTCTTCGTGTCGTCGCCGCACGCGGCGAGGAAGGCCGCGGAGCCGCCCGCGAGGCTCACGCCGGCCATGCCGAAGAGGCGCCTGCGCGACAGCGGGTCGCGCAGGAAGCCGTCGAGATCCGTTACCACCAGACGGTGGAGTCTAGATTCTCGATCTCGTCGATGGGCTTCGTGTAGATGCCGGAGGACAGGTACTTCCAGCCGTCGTCGCAGACGACGAAGACGACGTTGCCCTCGTCGATCTCGTTGGCGATGCGAACGGCGACGCGCGCGATGGCGCCCGAGGAGACTCCGGCGAAGATCCCCTCCTCGTCGAGGAGCTTGCGCGTCCAGATGACGGCGTCCTGGTTCGTGACGAAGATCTTGCGGTCCAGGAGGCTCAGATCGATGATCGGCGGGATGAAGCCGTCGTCGAGGGAGCGCAGCCCCTGGACGGGCTCGCCCTGCATCGGCTCGGCCGCGACGATCTTCACGGTGTCGCCGAGCTCCTCCTTGAAGCGGCGCGCGTGGCCCATGAGCGTCCCGCCCGTGCCGAGGCCCGCGACGAAGACGGCGATCTCGTCGAGCTCTTCGAGGATCTCCTTCGCCGTGCCGTTGTAGTGCGCGAGCGGGTTGGCCGGGTTCCCGTACTGGTAGGGCATGTAGTACTTGGCGGTGTCCTCGGCCATCTCGGTGGCCATCGCGACGGCGCCGTTGGATCCCTGGTCGCCGGGGCTGTAGACGATCTTCGCGCCGTACATCTCCAGCAGCTGCGTGCGCTCGGGCGTGACGTTGTCGGGCATGACGACCGTCAGCGGATAGCCCTTGCGGCGGCAGATCATCGCGAGGCTGATGCCGGTGTTGCCGGACGTCGGCTCGAGGATCGTCTGGCCCGGCCCGATGAGCCCGTTCTCCTCGGCGTGCTCGATGAGCGCGCGCGCGACGCGATCCTTCACCGAGCCGGTCGGGTTGTGCGACTCGAGCTTGGCCCAGATGCGCACGCCCGGCTTCGGGCTCAGGCGCTTGAGCTCGACGAGCGGCGTGTTGCCGATCGCCTGGACGATGTCGCCGTAGCGACCGCCGCACGGCCGGTTCTGAAGCGGCGGGAGGGCCATGGGTCACGCAGTGTAGCCAGGTGGTCCAGCCAGGTCTTCATCGGCGGCGCGCCAGGTTGGCGCTGCACACATCACGTTTCGAAGCGCGCGATCCACTCGGCGAGGAACGGCTCGGAGATCGCGTACTCCCCGCGCCCTTCGCGGCGCACGTGCTCGGAGCGCACGAGCGCCTGCAGGGCCGTCTGGACGGTCGCCGTCGAGGGCAGCCCGTGGCGCTGCTGGTAGTCGCCGCTCAGCGGCCGCGCCGGCCCTTCGGTCGCGAGCGCCTGCAGGACCATCCGCTGCGCGGCCGCGGCGCGATCCCAGAGGAGGCTGAAGTGGTTGTGCTCGGAGCGCAGCGTCGCCTCCAGCGCGCGCTCGAGCTCCGCCTCGCCCGCGGCGCCGCCCGGGGCCGTCGCCTCCCAGAGGAAGTACATGAGCTCCTGCGTCGCGTACGGGTGGCCGCCGGTGATCTGCAGCGCGCGCGTGGCGGCGGCGTGCTCGAGGCTGCGGCCGGTCTGCGTGAAGCGCCGCGCCGCGTAGGCGATGAAGAGGTCCGGCGGCGATCGGGCCGAGCTCCATCTGCTTGGCCGAGCGCCAGAAGGGCTCGTTCTCGTCGTCGAAGATGCGGGTCATCATGTGGCGCTTGCTGCCGAGGTAGACGTGCGCGACCTCGGGCTGCTCCTGGAAGACCGAGCGCATGAGCTTCATGAGGCCGGGGTCGATCGCCGTGACCTCCTGGAACTCGTCGAGGACGAGCGCGACGGGACGCTCGCGCTCGCCCGCCAGCCGCGCCGGCAGCGCGAGCAGCGCCTCGAGCGTCGCGTCGAGGTCGGGCGCCGGCGAGCGGCCGCTGAAGCTGAACGAGAGCGAGCCGGTGTCGGGGTTGACCGTCACGACCGGCGCGACCCGCAGCGACGCGAAGACGCGCACCCGCTCGCGCGCGCGCAGCAGGGGCGTCGCGATCTCCTCGTAGATCGTCTTGGCGAGCTTCTCGGCGAGGCGCTCGCGCGTCGGCGTGCGCATGAGGTCGACCTGCGCGACGAGGACGCCGTCGCGCACGAGATCCTGCGCCACGCGCCAGATGAGCGACGACTTGCCGGTGCGTCGCGGCGCGACGACGACGACGTCCTGGCCGTTGCGGATGTCGGCCGACAGCTCGCGCACCTCGTCGGCACGATCGGTGAAGGCGTCGTCGAGCGCGAGGGGCCCGAAGCGGAACGGGTTGATCGTGGCGTCGCGGCGCTTCATCTCGCACAAGATTATGCCATACGAGATTATGTGACTCAACATAGTCCATTCGGATGCCGATGAGTCGGAGGTCCCGGTCCCCTCGCCCGGTAGGGTCCGGCCGCGTCCAGCCCCGGAGGCGTCCGCCGCAGTGGTCTTTCCGACGATCCAATTCGCAGTCTTCTTTCCGATCGTGCTCGCGCTCTCGTGGGCGCTCATGCGACGCCAGAACGTCTGGAAGCCGTTCATGCTCGCGGCGAGCTACCTCTTCTACAGCGCGGCGAGCCCGATGTTCTGCCTGCTGCTCGGCGGTGTGACGCTCGGCAACCAGGCCGCCGCCAGGCTCGTGCACCGCACCGAGGACGAGCGCCGGCGCAAGCTCATCGTCGGCATCGCCGTCGCGGCCGAACCTCCTGACGCTCGGCATCTTCAAGTACTACGGCTTCTTCGCCGAGGAGACCAACGCCGTGCTCGACACGGTCGGGCTCGGCCTGCCGCTGCCGCTCGCCGCGATCGCGCTGCCGGTCGGCATCAGCTTCATCGTCTTCCAGGCGATCTCGTACACGGTCGACGTGCACCGCCGCGTCATCGAGCCGTCGTCGACGATCGACGTCGCGCTGTACCTCAGCTTCTTCCCCCACCTCGTCGCCGGCCCGATCGTCCGGGCGCGCGAGTTCATCCCCCAGCTCCAGAAGCCCCGCGACCCGCGCAAGGTCGCGGTCGGCGCGGGCGTCGCGCTCATCGTCATCGGGCTCGTCAAGAAGGTCGCGATCGCCGACTTCCTCGCGCGCGAGATCGTCGACCCGGTCTTCGGCGTCCCGCAGGCCTACGCGGCGCCGGACGTCATCCTCGCCTCCTACGCCTACGCGGTCCAGATCTTCTGCGACTTCTCCGGCTACACGGACATCGCGATCGGCGTCGCGCTGCTCATGGGCTTCGTGTTCCCGCAGAACTTCGACCGCCCGTACCGCGCCGCGAGCTTCCGCGAGTTCTGGCGGCGCTGGCACATCACGCTCTCGCGCTTTCTGCGCGACTTCCTCTACATCCCGCTCGGCGGCAACCGCGGCGGCAAGCTGCGCCAGGCGCGCAACCTCATGATCACGATGGTCCTCGGCGGGTTGTGGCACGGCGCCGCCTGGGGCTTCGTGCTCTGGGGCTTCATCCACGGCTCGGCGCTCGTCATCGAGAACGTCTTCCGCGGGCGGATCTCGCCGCCGACGTGGCTGAAGTGGTTCTTGACGTTCCACATCGTCGTGCTCGCGTGGATCCCGTTCCGCGCGCCCGACCTCGACCTCGCGGGCAGCTTCCTGTCGCGGCTCGTCGAGCCCGGGCCCGCGACGCTGTGGACCGCGCCGGTCGTCTTCGTCATCCTGCTCGTCATCGGCCTCCAGCTGCTGCCCGCGCGGCCGATGGACGCCCTGCGCGTACGCTACGAGCGCCTGCATCCCGCGGCCCTCGGAGCGAGCATGGCCGTCGTCATCGTCCTCGTTGCTGCGACCGTGTCCAGCCAGGGCGTGCCACCGTTCATCTACTTCCAGTTCTGATGACCACCACCGAGCGCGACCCCTTCATCCTCGACCGGCCGACCGGCCGGCGGCTGCGTGCGCGCGACGCGATCCTCTGCGTCTTCGTCGCCGTCGTGCTGCTGCTGCTGCTCAAGGGCGAGTCGATCCGCGAGTCCGGCGAGAAGATGGAGCCGGGCGTCGAGCGCACGGTCGTGCTCGCCGTCGGCAAGCCGGCCGGCTGGCTCGCCGACCGGCTGCCGCTCGCCGACGCCGTCGACGACGCGACGGCGTGGCTGTCGCCCGACGACGAGCTCACCGGCGGCGCCGGCGCGTTCCAGACGCCGCCGGCCGGCGTGGACTCCGCGGACCGCCCGCGCGGGCGGCGTCACGCCGATCACCGAGGAGGCCTTCGACCCGGCGGCGCTCGGCCAGGAGCCCAAGCGCCTGGCGAAGCTCGGCACGCTGCTCGTCACCGGCGACTCGCTCGTCCAGCCGCTGGACGTCGAGCTCGCGCGGCGGCTGGCCTCCAAGGGCGTCAAGACCGTCCGCGAGGCGCGCCTCGGGACCGGCATCTCGAAGACCGACCTCGTCGACTGGGGCCAGCTCTCCGCCCAGCAGGTGCGCAAGACCGAGCCCGATGCGGTCGTGTTCTTCCTCGGCGCGAACGAGGGCTTCCCGCTGCCGGGAGCGGGCGGCCGGCAGGTGCAGTGCTGCGGGCCCGCGTGGGCCGCCGCCTACGCCGGCCGCGCCCGGCTCATGATGGAGACCTACCGCCGGCGCGGCGCGTCGCGGGTGTACTGGCTGACGCTGCCGATGCCGCGCGACGGCGCGCGCCAGGAGATCGCCCGTGCCGTCAACGCGGCGATCGGCGTCGCGGCGCAGCCGATGCGCATCCACGTCCGCGTGCTCGACATGGCGGCGCTCTTCACGCCGGGCGGCCGCTACCGCGCGGCGATGGACGTCGGCGGGCGCAGCACGATCGTTCGCCGCTCGGACGGCATCCACCTCAACGACACCGGCGCGCGGTTGGCCGCCGATGTCGTCATGGCGCGGCTGACGGGCGACTTCGACTCGCTGCGCTGAGCGTTCGCTCTACGTGTTCTGCTGGTAGTGGCTCGTGACGCGCTTGGAGCCGCGCTTGCACGTCATGTCGCCGTCGTAGGAGACCGGGCTCTTGAGGCTCGCCGGGCGCTTCTCGGTGCAGCTGTAGCCGAGGACCCTGTGCGTGCACCTGCCGGCCCTGCCGTTCTCGTGACGGCAGGCATGGAACGCCTTGACGACCTTCAGGCCCGTGGCGCAGCCGACGCCGGTGACGCTGACCTTCGTGACGTACGTCGTCCCGAGCTTGCGCTCCTTGCCGAGGATCTGCTTCGCGCAGCTCGTTGCAGCCGTCGCGCCCGTCGCGGGCAGGGCGGCGAAGATTGCGATGGTCGCCGGCAGTGCGAGCAGGCGGATGATTCGAGACACGGTGAGGGACCTCTCTCAATCGACGGGATGTGCCCTACATCGGCACGATCCGGGTCCGCCTTGACGCGTCAGCCGCCTGCCATCGCCGGCAGGATCACCAGCACGTCGGCGCCGCCGACCGGGGTGTCCAGGCCGTCGAGCACGCGGACGTCCTCGTCGTTGAGGTAGACGTTGACGTAGCGGTTGAGCGCGCCGCCGTCGGCGAAGAGCTGCGTCTGTGTCGCCGGGTGCGCCTCGGCGAGCGAGCGCAGGACGTCGCCGACGTTGTCGCCGCCGGCGTCGACCTCCTTGGCGCCGCCGGTCGAGGGACGCAGCACGGGTGGGATGCGGACGATGGCCATAAGGTGCGGCAGGCTAGCCCGCCGCGGCGCAGAACGCCTCGTAGTCCGGGAAGACGCCCATCTCCTCCTCGGAGATCTCCTCGGGCGGGCGCGAGCAGATGGCGCACTCGGGGTCGCGGCGGACCTTGAGCTCGGTGAACGTCGCGCCGAGCGCCTCGTAGAGCAGCAGCTTGCCGATGAGCGGCTCGCCGGCGCCGGTCACGAGCTTGATGACCTCGGTCGCCTGCAGGAGGCCCATCGTCCCGGGCAGCACGCCGAGGACGCCGTTGGCGCCGCAGCTCGGCGCGAGCTCGGCCGGCGGCGGGACGGGGTACAGGCAGCGGTAGCAGGGGCCGTCGTAGGGCGCGAAGACCGAGAGCTGGCCGTCGAAGCCGAGGATCGAGGCGCTGACGACGGGGATCTTCAGGCGCACGCTGGCGTCGTTGAGGAGGTAGCGCGTCGGGAAGTTGTCGACGCCGTCGACGATGACGTCGTAGCCCTCGATGATCTCCATGATGTTCGACGCGTCGATGCGCGTCTGGTACTTGACGACCTTCACGTCGGGGTTCAGCGCGTTCATCGTCTCCTGCGCGGAGTCGACCTTCGGGACGCCGATGCGGTCGGTCGTGTGGATGACCTGGCGCTGGAGGTTCGAGAGGTCGACGACGTCGTCGTCGACGATGCCGATCGTGCCGACGCCGGCCGCGGCGAGGTACAGCGCGGTCGGCGAGCCGAGGCCGCCGGCGCCGAGCAGCAGGACCTTCGCGTCGAGGAGCTTCTCCTGACCCACCCGGCCGATCTCCGGCACGAGCATGTGGCGGCTGTAGCGCTCGCGCTGCTCGGCGGTCATCGCCCGCGGGACCTCGACCTCGTAGCCGCGATCCTTCCAGAGGGTGTAGCCGCCGGTCATGTTCTCGACGTTCTCGTAGCCGAGGTCCTGCAGCGCCTTGGCGGCGAGCGCCGAGCGGTTGCCCGACGCGCAGTACAGGACGACGTGCTGCTGAGCGATCCGGGACCGCGCCCTCGATGCGCGACTCGAGGTAGCTGCGCGGCACGTGCTTGGAGCCGGGGATGATCCCGCGGGCGACCTCCTCGTTCTCGCGGACGTCGACGAGCGCGATCGGGCCACTCCCGTTGCCCGTGCCCGCCAGAGCGGCGTGAACGTCGCTGGGATCGACCTGGGCGACCTGGCTCTTGATCTGGCGGACCATGTCCGCGACGGAGGGGCTCACAGCAATCTCCTCAAAGATGGTCGGACTTCGGTACTTCAGAAAGTGTAGCGAGGGGGCTACACCGTGATTGTGCCCGGAATCGCGAAAGGGACGCCCCCGAACCGGGAGCGTCCCCTTGCGCTACTCGATGCCTGGAGGGCAAACCTTTGTGGAGGGAGCTGCACGAGGAGTATCGGGCATGCGGCGGTCCGCCGACATGGGGTCTGGACCCCATGCGCAGATCCGCCCTGCTCTCGCAGGTGTTGACCGTCAACACCGTCGTCATCGTCGCGACCGTCTTCGCCGCGAGCGTCGCCGCGCGCGTCGACCTCGGCGACTCCACCGGGCTGCGCCAGTTCCTCGTCCTCGTCGTCGCGATCCTCGCGACGATCCTCGCCAACAACTTCGTCATGCGGCGCCGCTTCGCCCCGCTGGAGTCGCTGACGCGGACGATGGAGTGCGTCGACCTCACCGCGCCGGGAATCCGCGCCCAGCCCTCGCCCGGCGAGCCGGCCGACGTCGCGGCGCTGCGCGAGTCCTTCAACCTCATGCTGTCGCGGCTGGAGGCCGAGCGCGTCGGCACCGCCGCGGCCGTGCTGCGCGCCCAGGAGTCCGAGCGCGGGCGCGTCGCGCGCGACCTGCACGACGAGGTCAACCAGGCGCTCGCCGCCGTCTCGATCCGCCTCGCCGCGACCGCCGAGGGCGCCCCGCCGGAGTTCGCCGAGGAGCTCGCCGAGACCCAGCGCCTCGCCACCCAGGCGATGCAGGAGCTGCTCGGCCTCGCGCGCGACCTGCGCCCGGCGGCACTCGACGACCACGGCCTGCTGCCGGCGCTGCGCACGCAGGTCCGCCTCTTCGGCGAGCGCTTCGGCATCCAGGCGCAGTTCTCGGCGGACGGGACGAAGGCGCTGCTCGGCGAGTTCGAGCAGCTCGTCGTCTACCGCGTCGTCCAGGAGGCGCTGTCGAACGTCGCCCGCCACGCGCACGCCGGCCGCGTCACCGTCTCGTTTCGCGGCTGCCACGGCGACGAGGTGCGCGTGAAGATCGCCGACGACGGCCGCGGCTTCGACCCCACCCGGCTGCGCGACGGCGGCTCCGGCGTCGCCGGGATGCGCGAGCGCGCGATGCTCGCCGGCGGGCGCCTCGACGTCCGCACGAACCCCGGCGGCGGCACGGCGATCGAGCTCATCCTCGACGCGAAGGCGCGCAAATCGCGATGAGGCTGCTCATCGCAGACGACCACGGGATCATGCGCGGCGGCCTGCGGCTGCTGCTCGGCCGCCAGCCCGACATGGACGTCGTCGCCGAGGCCGCCGACGGCGTGGAGGCCGTCGCGCTCGCGCTGCGCGAGCGCCCGGACATCTGCATCCTCGACGTCGCGATGCCGCGCATGACGGGCCTGGAGGCGACCGTCGAGATCCGCGCGCACGCGCCCGAGGTCTCGGTCCTGCTGCTGTCGATGCACGACGACGAGCACTACCTCTTCGAGGCGCTGCAGGCGGGCGCCGCCGGCTACGTCCTCAAGCGCGAGGCCGACCAGGCGCTCGTCGAGGCCGTCCGCGCCGTCGCCCGCGGCGAGCCGTTCATGACGAACGCCGCCGAGCGCTCGCTCATCCGCGAGTGGATGGCCGACGACAGCTCGGGCCCGCAGGAGCCGCTGACGCTCCGCGAGCGCGAGGTGCTGAAGCTCATCGCCGAGGCGCACACGAACCGCGGGATCGGCGAGATCCTGCACCTCGCCGAGAAGACCGTCGAGAGCCACCGCGCGAACCTCCTGCGCAAGCTCGGCATGCGCGATCGCGTCGAGCTCGTGCGCTACGCGATCAGGCGCGGCCTCATCGAGCCCTGACTACCCTCCGCGGCGATGCCCGCCCGCCTGCGCCTCGCCCTCTTCCTCATCGGGACCCTCGCCCTCGCCGCGATCGCCGGGGTGCTGCTGTTCGCCGCCGGCGACCGCACGACGAGCAGCGCGGGCTTCGCGGGCGCCATCCGCCCCGCCGGGATCCCGCCGGCGGAGTTCGGGCTGCGCGACGAGCGCGGCGAGCTCGTCCGCCTGCGCGACCTGCGCGGCACGCCGGTCGTCGTGACGTTCCTCTACACGACCTGCCGCGACACCTGCCCGCTGACGACGCAGCAGATCCGCGCGGCGCTCGACGACCTCGGCCACGACGTGCCGGTCATCGCGGTGAGCGTCGACCCGGCCAACGACACCGCGCGGCGCGCCCGGGCGTACGCGCTCGAGCAGCGGATGACCGGCCGGATGCGCTGGGTGCTGGGCTCCAGCCCGGAGCTCCAGCGGCTCTGGCGCGCGTACGGCGTCGCGCCGCAGACCGACGAGCTCGAGCACTCGGCATCGACGGTCCTGCTCGACGGCCGCGGCCGCCAGCGCATCGGCTTCGCGACGAGCGTGCTGACGCCCGAGGGCCTCTCGCACGACATCGCGGCGCTCGAGCGCGAGAACTAGGGGCTGGCCGGAGGGGGTCCGTCGGCCGGCGCGGCGGCGTCGGTCCCTCCGCGGCGCCTGTCGCGGATCGCCTGGAAGCCGAGGAAGCCGAGCGCCACCGCGAGCGGCAGGACGTAGAGCAGGTCGGCGAGCCAGTGTCCGGCGTGTGCGAGTTGGAGTGTCATGAGTTCGCCGAAGACAGCAGCCACAACCCCAACGACGTGAAGGCGATCATGACCGCGAGCATCCAGTATTGCGAACGCGTGGCGGTCCGGCTCTCCTTGAACGTCACGAGCGCGCGGTCGTGCGCCAGGATGAGGCCGGCGACGTGCCCGATCACGAGCGCCCCGACCTGGACGTACCAGATCATCGTCGAGCCGATCCACCCGTAGTCGACGGTCGCGCCGGCCGTCCCGAAGACGTCGTCGCCCTGGCCGAGCGGGTCGGAGACGAGGTAGCCGACGCGCTGGCCGTCGTAGACGAGCAGCGAGAAGTAGTGGGCGACGACGTAGGCGAGCGCGATCGGCACGAGCGAGTGCGCGAAGCGCCCCGCGAGCTCCTGCGCGCTCAGGGCGTTGCCGCTCTCGCGCCGCATGCCGCTGATCCCGAGC
The DNA here is from genome assembly GCA_963830085.1 of uncultured Actinomycetes bacterium. Taxonomy (GTDB): domain Bacteria; phylum Actinomycetota; class Thermoleophilia; order Solirubrobacterales; family Solirubrobacteraceae; genus CADCVQ01. The sequence goes on from CAWHLF010000018.1 coordinate 265,929, forward strand.
CAGTAGAGGCCGGCCACGATCCCCACCCCGGCCAGCAGCCCGATCGTGAACGCGAGCTCGAGCGCCGTCGCCTGGCCGAAGCCGAGGTCGCGCAGCGAGGACGTGAGCTCCGGCGCGATGTCGCCCCAGAGCGAGCCTCCCTGGAAGCCGTCGAACGACGTCGTGCCGATCGCGACGCACATGAGCGCGACCGTCCCGGGCACGATGTCGAGCGTCGTCAGCCCGCTGAGCGGCGGCCGCACGCGGACCTCGCCGCGCGTCCAGCTCAGCGGCGAGATGCGGGCGAAGAGCCCGAAGTACACGCCGAAGCCGTCGCCGTAGCGGTTCCACGTCTCGATCCCGTAGAGGCTCATCCCGACGAACTGCAGCGCCGCGTAGACGAGCGCGAGCGTCGCGAGGTTGCTCGGGTCCGTGCGGCCGGAGTACACGAGCTCGATCCAGGCGAAGGCGAGGATGCCGATCGCCGCGGGCCAGCGCCCGAGCCACGCCGGGTACGCCATCGGCGCCGGCAGGCCGCCACGCCCGGCCTTCGACGCGACCCATGCCACGCCGCGCGCGGCCGCGCGCCACGGGTTGAAGGCCTTGAAGACGTCGCCGAAGAGCATCGACGCCACCGCCAGCCCGACCCAGAAGACGATGAAGATGAAGACCGGCGCGAGGTTGTTCGTCGCGGTCTGCGAGCCGGCGTAGCCGGCGTAGACGACGAGACAGAAGAGCGCGATGCCGATCGCGCCGCAGATCGGGTCGAGGATCCGCGGCACGGAGATCCAGCGGCGCTCGGCGCGCCCCTCCAGCCGCGGCTGCGGCCAGAGCACGGCGAGGCCGACGAACGACGCGACGAGGACGACCGTCGCGCCCCATCCGAACAGCCACTTCGGGATCGGCAGGTCCTCGCGGCCGACGAGCCCGTGCGCCATCGCGGCTTCCGGCAGCACGGCGACGAGGCCGGCCGCCACGACGAGCATCGCGAGCAGACGGCGACGAGGCATCGCGGGAAGTGTAGGTAGCCGGCGCGCCGGGCAGCGCTGCTAGCTTGGCCCGTCGTGCGGGCTCCGATCGACACGCTCAGCGCGCCGATGATCCCGCCCGGCCTGGAGTGGATCAACGTCGCGAGCCTGCGGATGGACAAGCAGCTCGGGCGCCCGGTGCTCATCGAGTTCTGGGACTTCTGCCGCTGCAACTCGCTGCGCACGCTCGACTACGTCCGCGCGTGGCACGAGCGCTACTCGGACGCCGGCCTGCGCGTCATCTCCGTCCACGCCGGCGGCTATCCGCCCTCGCAGGATCCCGAGCAGGTGCGCGCCGCGGTGGCGCGCCTGCGGATCGAGCACCCGGTCGTGCTCGACACGGACTTCGCGCTCTGGCGCGACTACGGCAACGAGGGCTGGCCGGCGCGCTACCTCTTCGGCCGCGAGCTGCGGCTGCACTCCTACCACTACGGCGAGGGCGGCTACGCGGAGACCGAGGCCGAGATCGGCGAGCTGCTCGGGATCGAGGTCACGCCGCTTGAGCCCGTGCGTCCCGAGGACGCGCCGGACGCCCGGCTCGTCGCCGCGACGCCCGAGCAGGAGGGCGCCTGGTCGGGGCCCTACGAGGCGGGCGCCGTCTGGGCCGTGCTCGAGCCCGAGGAGGGCGCGCCGCGCAGCGTGCGCGTCAACGGCGCCGAGATCGCGGTCCCCCACGCCGGCTGCTTCGCGCTCGTCGAGCACGAGCGCCACACCGCGGGCGTGCTCGACCTCGAGGTCGGCGACGGCGTGACCTGCCACGCCGTGCAGTTCACTGCCGGTCTCGCCTGAACTCCTTGTCGCTGACGTCCGACAGCAGCTGCTCCAGGCGCGGCGGGCCGTCGTCGTCCAGCGCGATCGCGCCGCCCGGCCAGTAGGGGTTCTCCGGCCGCCGGCCGCGGCCCGTGAAGAGCAGCTCGTGGACCCAGCTGCCGCAGTTGTGCAGCGCGATCGCGCTCGGCGTGCGCCACTCGAGCGGGTCGTCGCCGGGCAGCATCCCCTTGCGGTGGGTGTGGCCGAAGATCAGGTGCTCGGGCGCGACGCGCAGCCGCCGGGCGGCCTCGCCCATCGCGGCGAGCGCCGAGCTGCGCAGCGCCGAGACGCCGATGTCGGTCTGCACCGGGCCGAGCCCCGCGCGGTTGGCGATCATGACGCCGAACGTGAACGGCACCGCCAGGGCGTAGCCGCGCAGCTTGCGAGATCGGCCCTTGCCGGCGAGCGTGCTCCAGACGCCGACGGCCGTGCGGCTGCCGATCGCGCTGCGCCCGTTGCTCGCGCGCTGGGCGCTGGCCTGGCTCAGCGCGTAGATCGGCGCGAGCACCGACTCGTAGTCCTCGGGCGCGGCGGGATCGGGGATCGCCCCCGACATCCGCGCCAGCGCGCCGATCGCCAGCCGCTCGATCGTCGGGATGACGACGTGCGCGTCGAGGTAGTGGCCGTGGGTCGCGTAGACGTCGTCGCGCAGCCACAGTCCCGGGTAGGCGAGCTCGACCTCGGCCGGGCTCAGCCAGGCCGCCAGGCGCTTGGCGATCCACGACGCGCGGTCGGCGCCGACGCGCTCGTCGAGCCCGAGCGGCTCCGGGACGTCGCGGCGCTCGCGCCAGTCCAGCCAGCCGGCGCCGATCGCGTGGTCGTGGTTGCCCGGGACGAGCACGACCTGCCGGCCCTCGCCGAGCGCGTCGCCGATCGCGCGCATGACGGGCTCGGCGGCGGCGAGCGCGTCGCGCGTCGGCCCGTGGCGCAGCTCGAGCGTGTCGCCGAGCAGCACGAGCCGGTCGACGCCGTCGAGTCGCTCGAGCAGCCGCGCGAGGATCTCCGGCCGCGTCAGCACGTCGTGGCCCGTGCTCGAGCCGAGGTGCAGGTCGGAGATGACGAGCGTGCGCAGCGCTATGCGGTGGTCGCCGCGAGGTCCTCGCGGATGCGCTTGGGCAGCATGAAGCGCACGTCCTCGCGGATGACCTCGAACTCCGACACGTCGGTCACGCCGCGGTCGGTGAAGAACGCGACGAGCCGCCGGACGAGCTCCTCCGGCGCGCTGGCGCCCGACGAGATGCCGACGACGCGCTTGTCCTGCAGCCAGCTCTCCTCGACCTGCGCCTCGTTGTCGATGAGGTAGGAGTCGGCGCCGTAGTCGCGCGCGACCTCGACGAGGCGCTGGGAGTTCGACGAGTTCTGCGAGCCGATGACGAGGACGAGGTCGCACTCGGCGGCCATCTGCTTGACGGCCGCCTGGCGGTTGGTCGTCGCGTAGCAGATGTCGTCGGTGCGGGGCCCGACGATCGCCGGGAAGCGCTCGCGCAGGCGGGTGATGATCGTCCGCGTCTCGTCGACCGACAGCGTCGTCTGCGAGATGTAGGCGATCTTCTCGGGATCGGCGATCTCGAGCGCGTCGACGTCGTCCTCGGTCTCGACGAGGACGATCGACTCGGGCGCCTCCCCCATCGTCCCCTCGACCTCCTCGTGGCCGCCGTGTCCGATGAGCACGATCGTGTAGCCCTCGGCGGCGAACTTCTTGGCCTCGACGTGGACCTTCGTCACGAGCGGGCAGGTCGCGTCGATCGTCGACAGCGACCGCTCGGCCGCCTGCGCGTGGACGGCAGGGGACACGCCGTGCGCGGAGAAGACCGTCGTTGCGCCGGCGGGGATGCTGTCGTCGATCTCGTCGACGAAGATCGCGCCGCGCTCACGCAGCTGCTCGACGACGTGCTTGTTGTGGACGATCTCCTTGCGCACATAGACCGGCGCGCCGTAGAGCTCGAGCGCGCGCTCGACCGTCTGGACGGCGCGATCGACGCCGGCGCAGTAGCCGCGCGGGGCCGCGAGAAGCAACTTTTGCACGATGAATGGGATAGTCGAAGTGTAGGCAGGGCTCTACTCCGGGGGAGGAAGACGTGACCCGCACCACCCGCCGCGCCACCCAGGCGACCCTGACGGTCCTCGTGCTCTCGCTCGCGCTGCCGGCGCTCGCGCCCGCTCAGAGCACGAAGCCGACCGTCACCACCGGCGCCTCGGCGAACATCACGCCGTCGACGGCCACGCTGCTCGGGAAGGTCACACCGAACGAGGCCGCGACGACGTACCTCTTCCAGTACGGGCCGACGACGCTCTACGGCTCCTCTACGCCGATCGCGGTCGCCGGCAACGGCAAGAGCGCGGTCACGGTCACCGCCGACCTCACCGGCCTGGCGCCCGCGACGATCTACCACTACCGCCTCGTCGCACGCAACCGCAACGGCACGGTCAACGGCGTCGATCGGTTCTTCAAGACGAAGGTCCAGCCGCTCGGCCTGACGCTCGAGAGCGCGCCGAACCCGGTGCTCTACAAGCGCCCGGCGATCCTGCGCGGCGTGCTCACCGGCACGAACAACGCCTCGCGCCCGATCGTCCTGCAGGCCAACCCGTTCCCCTACACGCTGGGCTTCCAGAACGCCTCCAACCCCCAGCTGACGGCCGCCGACGGCGCGTTCGCCTTCCCGGTGCTGGAGGTGCCGCTGAACACGCAGTTCCGCGTCCTCGTCGCCGAGCGCCCGGAGATCGTGAGCCCGATCGTCAGCGTCGGGGTCGCGGTGCGCATCTCGACGAACGTCACCCGCCAGCGCCTGCCGCGCAGCGGTGGTCGCGTGCGCTTCTTCGGCCGCGTGAGCCCCGCTCGCCCGGGCGCGCAGATCGCGATCCAGAAGCAGCGCGGCAACGGCTGGGTCACCGTCGCGGGTTCGATCACCCGCAGCGCCGGCTCGGCGTTCTCGCGCTACGGCAAGACGATCCGCGTCCGCCGTGGCGGCAACTACCGCGTGTTCGTGTCCAACCTCGACGGCAACTACGTCTCCAACGCCGGCCGGGTGGTGCGGATCACGCGCCGCTTCTAGCCCGCGGCTCGCCGCAGGGTCCGCACGTACTGCAGGACCGTCTCGCCGACGGCGTCGAGGCTGCGCGCCGAGACCTTGTCGAGGTCGTCCTCGAGCGTGTCGCGCGGCGGGTAGTCGAAGTCGATGAGGTCGATCGCGGGGATCCCGCGCTGCGTGAACGGGGTGTGGTCGTCGAGGATCTGCGCGGTCACCGCGTCGGGGAACAGCGCGCTCGTGCCGACCTGGGCGGCGGCCGCGCGCAGCAGCTCCCAGAGGTCGATGTTCGAGCCGCCCTCGCGCGGGAAGCTCAGGTTGCGCCGCTCGGCGATGTAGTCGAGCAGGACGAGGCTGTGGACGTCGTCGCCGTGCGCCTTCGCGTACGCCCGCGAGCCGCGGATGCCGCACGCGACGAAGTCGGCGCAGCCGGCCGGCTCCTCCTCGCCGTCGAAGAGCACGAACGTCACGGCGCGGTCGTTCGCCCTGCGGGCGTCGCGAGCGAGCGCCCGGGCGATCCAGACGACGGCGGCGGTCCCGGCCGCGCCGTCGTTGGCGCCGACGAAGCCCTTCGGGGCAGCCTCGACGTCGTAGTGCGCGCCGACGACGATCGCAGGCCGGCGGCCGGGGATCGAGCCGACGACGTTGCGCAGCCGCGGGTGGCCGGGGATCGCCTCGAAGCGCCCGCGCGGCAGCAGCGAGCGCAGGCGCACGCTCAGCCGCCGCAGCGCCGCCGAGCCCGCCGGGCGCCAGCCGTAGGTGCGCACCTGGTCGCGCAGGAGCGCGAACGCGCGGGTGCCGTCGAAGCGGTCGACCGTCGCCTTCGGCGGGATGGCGACCGTCGCGGCCGGCGCGACGACCTGCGGCGGCGCGTCGTCGGAGCCCTGCGTCGCGGCGGGCTGCTGGGCGGTCGTCGCGGTCCGCGTGCTCTCGCCCGTCAGCGCGTCGGGCAGCGGGAAGCCCTGGACCGCCCAGATGAGCAGCGCCGCGACGAGCACGAGCTGCACGCCGAGCATGATCCCCAGGGGCCGGAAGCCGCCGTCAGTCATCGCTCGTCACGACCTCGAGCAGCTCGGCGAAGCGGTCGCGCGCGGCGGCGCGGCGGGTCGGCACGTGCTCGCTCGGGATGCCGCCGGGCGGCGGGCTGTAGCGGCGCAGGATCTGGCGGGCGGCGGAGTCGCGGTGGACCTCGTCGGGCCCGTCGTAGAGGCGCGCGCCGCGCGCGAAGCGGTACATCGCCTCCAGCGGCAGGTCGGTCGAGTAGCCGAGGCTGCCGTGGATCTGCAGCGCGCGGTCGATGACGTCGTGCAGCACCTGCGCGCCGTGGAACTTGATGAGCGAGACGTCGGTGCGGGCGGCGGCGGCGCCCTGCGTGTCGATCTTCCAGGCGGCGTGCAGCGTCATGAGCCGCGCCGCCTGCATCTGCGCGGCGGAGTCGGCGATCCAGTTGCGGATCGTCTGCTTGTCGCCGAGCACGGTGCCCTGCGCGACGCGGTAGGTCGCGCGCTCGCAGAGCATGTCGAACGCGCGCCGGCCGACGCCGAGCCAGCGCATGCAGTGGTGGATGCGCCCTGGGATGAGCCGCGACTGCGCGAGCACGAAGCCCGCGCCGCGCGGGCCGAGGAGGTTCTCGGCCGGGACGCGGACGCCGTCGTAGCGGATCTCCGCGTGGCCGCCGAGGCGGCCGAAGTGCTCGGCCGGCTGCTCCATCGTCGGGACGTCGCGGACGATCGTGACGCCGGGGGCATCGGCGGGGACGATGAGCATCGACGCGCGCTGGTGCGGGCGCGCCTCGGGCTCGGTGACGGCCATGACGATGAAGAAGTCGGCGATCGAGCCGTTGGACGTGAACCACTTGTGGCCGTCGACGACCCATTCGCCGGCGGCCTCGTCGAGCACGGCGGTCGTCTCGAGCGTCGTCGGGTCGGCGCCCGCGACGCCGGGCTCGGTCATCGAGAACGCGGAGCGCAGGTCGCCGGCGAGCAGCGGGTGCAGCCAGCGGTCCTTCTGCTCGGGCGTGCCGGCGAGCGCGAGCAGCTCGCTGTTGCCGGAGTCCGGCGCCTGGTTTCCGAACGCGCTCGGCGCGTACGGCGAGGAGCCGAGGATCTCGTGCATGAGCCCGAGCTTGACCTGCCCGAAGCCCTGCCCGCCGAGCTCGGGCGGCAGGTGCGCGGCCCACAGCCCGCGCTCTCGCACCTCGTGCTGGAGGGGGCGCAGGACGCGGTCGAGCTGCTCGCGATCGAGGTCGAGCGTCTCGAGCGGCCAGATCTCCTCGCGGACGAACGTGTCCATCCAGTCGAGGTGCTGCTGGAACTCCGGCTCGGTCGAGAAATCCCACGCCATGACGGCATAGAGCGTACGCGTGGAGGTATTAGTGTGGCGACGATGCCCCCGCGCCACCTCGACCGGCTCACCGCGATCGACGCCTCCTTCCTGCACCAGGAGAGCCCGGCGTCGCACATGCACATCGGCGCGCTCGTGCGGGCCGAGGGGCCGGCTCCCGCCTACGAGGAGTTCCTGGACTCGATCCGCACGCGGCTGCATCTCGTCCCGCGCTACCGCCAGCGCCTCGTCTTCCCGCCGGCGGCCTCCGGGCGCCCGCTGTGGACCGACGACACGGACTTCAACGTCGAGTACCACGTCCGCCACACCGCGCTGCCGAGCCCGGGCAGCGACGAGCAGCTCTCGAACCTGTCCTCGCGCGTCTTCTCCCAGCAGCTCGACCGCTCCAAGCCGCTGTGGGAGCTGTGGCTCGTCGAGGGTCTCGCCGACGGGGGCTTCGCGCTGCTGTCGAAGTCCCACCACGCGATGATCGACGGCATCGCCGGCGTCGACCTCGGCACGGTCCTCTTCGATCTCGGGCCCGAGCCGGCGCCGGCGCCCACCGACCTCGAGCCGTGGTCGCCGGACCCGCACCCCAACCCGATCGACCTGCTGACCGCCGGCATCGCCGGGTTCACGAAGGCGACGCTCGGCGTCGCGTCCAAGGCGCTGGCCGCGGTGACCCAGCCCGATCGCGCGCTCGAGGAGGCGCGCGTCGCGGCCGAGGGCCTCGGCGAGATCGCGTGGGCGGGACTGAACCCGGCGCCGCCGACGCCGCTGAACGTCGAGATCGGCCCGCACCGGCGCTTTGCCGGCGTCGCCTGCGACCTCGCCGACTTCAAGGCCGTCGAAGAACACGTTCGGCGGGACCGTCAACGACGTCGTGCTGTCGGTCGTCGCGGGCGCGCTGCGCCACTGGCTGCACTCGCGCGGCGTGCGCACGGCGGGCCTGGAGATGCGCGCGCTCGTGCCGGTCTCGGTGCGCGACGCGGCCGAGCGCAACGGCACCGGCAACCGGCTCGCCGTCATGCGCGGCCCGCTGCCGGTCTACGTCGACGACCCGATCGAGCGCCTGGCGGTCGTGCGCGCGGCGATGGACGACCTCAAGGAGTCCAAGCAGGCCGTCGGCGCCGAGGTCCTGACGAGCATGCAGGCCTTCGCGCCGCCGACCGTCCTCGCGCAGGCGTCGCGGCTGAACTTCTCGACGCGCCTCTTCAACCTCATCGTCACGAACGTCCCGGGGCCGCAGTTCCCGCTCTACGTCATGGGACGCGAGATGACCTCGGTCTTCCCGATCGCGTTCCTGCCCAAGGACCACGCGCTGGCGATCGCGATCATGTCCTACAACGGCCAGATGAACTTCGGCCTGCTCGGCGACTACGACGCGATGCACGACCTGACCGAGTTCGGCGAGGCGATCGAGACCTCGCTGGCCGAGCTCGTGTCGCTCGCCAGGCGCCAGGCGCGCGCCCAGACGGCCTGAGCCCGTCCGTCGTACGCGCTCAGCGCCGGCGCAGGACGCGGAACGAGACGTCCGGGCGCGACGGGACGGCCTCGCGGTTGCCCGCCTTGTCGACCGCGATCGAGTAGTAGCGGTAGCGCGAGCCGACGTTGACCTTCGTCTTCGTGCGCGCGGCGCTCGTCGAGGCGATGCGCCGGTAGGCGCGCCGGTTGGCCGAGCGGTAGATCTCGTAGTGGTCGATGCCGGACGGCGTGAGCCCGCCGGGCGCGCTGTCGGCGCCGCTGACGCGCAGCGTGATCGTCTTCGAGCCGCGCACCGACGTCGGGCCCTTGAGCTGCGAGGCCGGCGCGCGGCGGTCGATCGTGCGGGCGACGGTCATCGAGACGAGCGGGTTGACGATGCCCCAGCCGAGGTCGGGCGTCCAGCCGGTGCCCGCCGGGCGCGTGGCGGTCTCCTTCAGCAGGCGGACGACGTCGGCGGCTCGCAGGTCGGGGTTGAGGTCCTTCACCATCGCCGCGATCGCGGTGACCATCGGCGTCGCCATCGACGTGCCCTGGAGGTAGGCGAAGCGCGAGTCGCCCTGGAAGGTCGTGCGGCAGTTGCAGCCCGGCTGGGGGAAGAGGGCGCTGCCGCCGGACTCGAGCTCGGTGGCGTTGCCGGGGAAGGCGCCGAAGAGGCCGGGCGGGCCACCGCCGCCGTCGTTGAACGAGCCGTAGCCCGCGAGCGAGATCTGCGAGCCGCGGCCGGCGAACGACGAGCGCTGGCCGGCCTGGTTGGCGGAGGTCACCGTCAGGCCCTTGCCCGCCGTGATGTCCGGACCGCTGCCCGTCGGCTGCAGGACGTTCGCGGGGTCGCCCTGCTCCTCGACCGGCGAGTCGGCGGCCGCGGCGACGACGACGACGTCGTGCGCGACCGCGTAGTTGATCGCGTCGACGATGACGCGCGCGGGCGGCGTCGTGCCGTCGGTGCCGAAGCTCATGTTGATCGCGTCGGCCTTCGCGTCGGCGGCCTGGATGATCGAGCGCGCGACCGAGCCGTCGCTGAGGTCGCTCTTGTAGACGAGCAGCTGGCAGTCCAGGCCGACGCCGACCATGCCGACGCCGTTGTTGCCGGCGCCGCAGGCGATCGACGAGACGTGCGTGCCGTGGCCGTTCTCGTCCTGGGTCGCGGGGCCGTGGCCGGCGATCGTGTCGTTGTCGGTGGACTGCTGGACCTTGCCCGAGAGGTCGGGATGGCCGGAGTCGACGCCGGTGTCGATGACGGCGACGCTGGCGCCCGCGCCGCGGCTGATGTCCCAGGCGGCGGGGAGGCCGAGGCGGCCGATCCACCACTGCACGGGCGTGCCGGAGGGCGCGCCGTTCGTCGTCTCCTGCGCGCTGAGCGCGGGATCGTTGAGGTCGACGCGCAGCTCGTGGCGGCGCTCGGCCTCGACATGGACGACGCCCGCGCGGCGGCGCAGGCTGCGCGCGAGCCGCTCGAGGCTCGTGCCCGCGGCTGGGTCTGACGGAGACGAGGCCGATCTGCGGGACCTGGGCGCCGTCGCGGCGCAGCCCGTCGCTCGCGAGCAGCGATGCCGCGGCGGCGCGGAGGGCCTCGCCCGAGTCCTGCGGCTCGACGGTGACGAGCAGGCGGCCGGTCGTGCTCGAGGCGGCGAGGGCCGCGGGCGCGCCGGCCGCGAGGACGAGCGCCGCCGGGACGAGGGCACGGGCGAGCAGCTTCGCTGGGCGGCGGCGCATCAGATGCTTAACGCGCGCCGGAGCCATTCGTTCCGGCGCGCGCCGCAAGACCGGCGCGCGGGCGCGCGTCCGGCCTCAGAACCCGAGGGCGAACTTCGCGTCCTCGCTCATCTTCTCCGGCGACCACGGCGGCTCGAAGACCATCGAGCTCTTGACCGAGTTCACGCCGTCGAGCGGCAGGACGAACTCCTCGATCTGCTCGGTGATCTGGGGGCCGATGGGGCACGCCGGAGTCGTGAGCGTGAACGTCACGTGGACGTTGCCGCTGTCCTCCTGGATGCCGTAGATGAGCCCGAGCTCGACGAAGTCAAGACCCAGCTCGGGGTCGATGACGTTCGTGAGTGCGTCTTCGATCTCTGCGAGTGATGCCATGCCGACGAGTCTAATACTCCGCTTTATTTGCGTGGAGTAGGTTCCTCGCACCATCGTCTCCTACGACGAACATCCACCTCTGTTGCGGTGCTGCGGTCATGAGGACCGCTCGACGCAATCGCTGCGCCGGCGGGCACTTTCGCAGGCGCTGGCGGCCCCGACGAACGTCGTCGTCGACCTCAGCGAGCTGACCTTCGCGGACCCCTCGCTCATGCTCGACTTCGCGATGGTCGCGCGGCGGCTGCGCGCCAGCGGGCTCCAGCTCATGCTCTGCGACCCGCAGCCGGACATCACCGCGCTCATCGAGTACGTCGGCGTGCACCGGCTGCCGGGCGTGCAGGTCATGCCGGCGCCCGCGCCCGCGTAGGAGCTCGCTCCGGGGCGGGCGCACCGCTCGCGTAGCCTTCATCCGGTCATGCCGCTGCTGCTCGTGATCATCTTCATCGCCGTTCCGATCGCCGAGCTCTACGTGCTCATCCAGATCGGGCAGGCGATCGGCGTCCTGCCGACGATCGCGATCCTCATCCTGGACTCCGTCCTGGGCGCGGCGCTCATGCGCTCGCAGGGCCGCGCGGCGTGGATGCGCTTCAACCGCGCCCTGGCCGAGGGCCGCGTCCCGGGCCGGGAGATCATCGACGGCGTGCTCGTGATCTTCGGCGGCGCGCTGCTGCTGACGCCGGGCTTTCTCACCGACATCCTCGGGCTCACGCTCCTGTTGCCGCCGACGCGCGCGGTCATCCGCGGGGTGCTCGTGCGGCGCTTCGGGGCGCGCCTCGTGGCGAGCGCGACGGACGGGGTGCAGTCGCGCTTCCGGGTCGGGTTCGGTGCGCCGGGCGGCGCCGGCGGTCCGCGGCGGCTCCCGGCGGTCCCGGGCGCCCGCGACCGCGTCGGCACCCGGTGGACGATGACGTCGTCGAGGGCACGGCGACCGACGTTCCCCCGCGACGCGATCCGCTGCCGTGAGCGTCGTCCCCGAGCAGGACGCGCCGCGGGCGCCCGCGGCGCCGGACCCCGCGTTCCGCGACGCCGTGACGTTCGCCTTCGGCGACCCGGCGACGAAGCTCTACGGCCACGCGCGGATCGGGCTCGGCGCCGACGGCGCGAGCGGCGTGGCGCTGCTGTTCTCGGGCAGCGACGTCGTGGCGGCGGCGACGGAGGGCGGCGTGGAGGTCGCAGACTCGTCCTCCTGGGAGGGCGTGCGGGTCGCCGGGTTGCGCACGACGGTCGAGGAGCCGCTGACGGCGTGGACGCTGTCGTTCGACCGCGGCGACGAGGGCTTTGACCTGCGCTTCGAGGCGGTGTCGGCGCCGGCGCTGCTCGGGGCGGAGACCGAGCTTGCGCGCGCGGGCGGGATGGAGGGCTACGAGCAGCTGTGCAGCGTGTCGGGCGCTGTGCGCGTGGGCGGGCGGTCGCGCACCGTGCGCTGCCTCGGCCAGCGCGGCCACATCTGGGGCGCGCCGGACTGGAAGCGCCTGGAGCTCGCGCGGACGCTGTCGGCCTGGCTCGGCGCCGATCGCGCGGTGATGATCAGCGCGGCGCGGCCGTCGAAGGCCCGCGGCCACGGCGACGAGGCGCTCGCCGGCTGGGTCGTCGACGCCGGCGAGCCGTCGGCGATCGCCGATCCGCGGATCTCGACGACGTACGACGGCGAGCTGCGCCAGCAGCGGGCGGGGCTGGAGCTGTGGATGGACGAGGAGAGCGACTACGCGCGGCGCGCGGCGGGGCAGGTGCTGTGCGGGACGACGCTCGACCTCGGCGAGCTGCGGCTGGACACGTCGTTCTTCGAATGGCGGATGGAAGGGCGTGAGGGCGTGGGGCGCTACGACGTCATGCGCCGGGTCGGCTCGTCGTCCTCGCGCAAGCGGTGATCCGCGCGGTCATCAGCGACTTCGGCGGCGTGCTGACGACGCCGCTGGCGGGCTCGTTCGCGCGCTTCGCCGAGCGGTCGGGGATCGGGATCGAGGAGCTCGGCGAGGCGATGGCGACGATCCTCGCGCGCGACGGCGCGCACCCGCTCTACGAGCTCGAGTGCGGGCGGATGACGGAGGTCGACTTCATGAGCCGGCCTGCAGGCAGACGATGAGTGCCGAAGTCGGGCGCGAGATCGCGTTCGTCGACTTCTCCGAGGCGCTGTGGGCCGGCCTGGCGCCCAACGAGCCGATGATCTCGCTCATGGCGTCGCTGCGCTCCGAGGGCTACAAGATGGGCCTTCTGACGAACAACGTGCGCGAGTGGGAGCACCGCTGGCGCGCGATGGCGCCGATCGAGGAGATCTTCGAGGTCGTCGTCGACAGCGCGTTCGTCGGGATGCGAAAGCCGGACCCGGAGATCTACGAGCTGACGGTCTCGCGGCTCGGCGTGCCCGCCGAGGAGTGCCTGTTCGTCGACGACCTCAAGCGCAACTGCGAGGCCGCGGCGGCGGCCGGCATGACGGCGATCGTCTACCGCGACGCGGAGCAGGCCGCGGCGGAGATCCGCGCGGCGCTCAACGGCGGCGACGAACCGCCCGACCACCCCTCGCATTCAAACCGCTAGCAGCTGCTAGCACAGGGCTAGCGCCTGCTAGCACCGGCGGCAGGCTAGTTGTCGCAGCCCAGCCGATCCCAGAGGTAGAGCTCGATGCATTCGGACGCGAGCTCCAGGCAGCGCTCGCGGGACAGATGCGGCAGCACCGTCGTCAGTGCCTGCTCCTCGGCGACGCCGGCGTCGAACGCCTCTTCGCCGCGGAACCCTGCGGCGATCTTCAGCGCCTCACGACGGTTGTCCCCGAGACTCGGGAACACGTTGACGAGGAACTCCCTGTTGGGGATCGGGTTGCCGACCTCCAGCGACGCATGCCACGCCGCCAGCATCGACAGATCGTGCTCGTCGAGGTCCTGCACGGCCTTCGCGTAATGCGACGCCAGCTCACCCTCAGGAATCTCGTCCACCCACGCACGAACCAGCTCGCCGAGCAATTGCCGACGAGCCTCCCGGCCAACGGACTCAGCGATCACCCTGATCGCGTCCTGCGGTTCGATGAAGCAGAGCGACATACCGGCTCCCAGACGCTCGGGTAAGAACGGACGGGATGCACGGTAGGGAGCCGATCGGACGGGATCGGTTTGTGGCGACGACGCGTCTATTGGACTAGCGCACGGTTCGCGAGACCGCTCGTCCCACGGAGGCGACGAATCGATATCCACGTTGCCGCGGCACGACGACACGGAACTGCAACCGGACGCCCGGCCTGCGAACGCGGAGGCGATACGTACCCACGAAGTCTCCACGGCTGTTTGCCCGTCGTCGGGCGAACGTCTTCCAAGCAGCTCCGGGCGCACGTCCCTGGATGTGCACGACCGTGCCGCCCTTGCGTAGCGGCCGGGACAGCACACGCCCTCCGTATCGAACGAGGACGCCCCGCAACGAGACGCGGAGACTCGATGCGGCCTTTACGCGTAGGTTCAAGGTTCGCGCTGATCGCTGGATCCGCGGCGTACTCGACACGGAGCGATCGCGGCGTCGTGGCGCGCGGAATGACGTAGCTGAAGGTTCCGTCGGCGGTGGTAGTGGCGGCCAGGTTCTTGATGCGGCCGCTCACGACGCTCTGCTGAACGATGCTGATCGGGGCGCCCGCGACGGGATCGCCAGCCGCGGTAACAAGTCGTCCGCGCACCGTCACGCGCTTGCGGTAGGCGACAGTGAACGTCGTACTGCGATTCGCTGCGAACTCCGCGGCGAGGCTCAGCCCGTTGATCGGCAGCCGGGAGCGGGAGCGATTGATGAGGCGGATGAGCCGTTCAGCACCTGGACCGCTCTCGTCGGCTTGAACGGATTGCTCGTTGCCCGCCGCGTCCGTGACACGCAATGTCACGGGATAAATGCCATCCGGCACGGCGCGAGTGTCAACCTGGATGGAACCGCTTCGGTCGGTTCCGCATGCCGCGAGGGCAGAGTAGCTCGCATGAACCGCTGTAATCCGTTGTCCCGACGACGGTCTTCCCGATGATCGCGGAAACTCGTAGCACTCCTGATTCGGGATCACTGACCTTGAATGCGAGCGTGCGTACACCGGACCGAGGCCCTTCGGCGAGTAGGTCTCCGCCCTCTACGAGCGCGCTCGGGGCTTTGTTTTCCTCGAGCGTTACCTCGACGCCTCGAACGTCGAGGATGTTCGTGTCAAGCGGCGTACATGCTTCACCAGTGTTCCCGGAGCACGACACGAAGACGATGTAAATCGACGTGTCCGCCGACAGCATGGGACTCTCGTAGGGCGTTGTGAGCGTCGCCCCTCCGGGTGGACCGAAGAGGTCGGCCGGCGTGGCGCTCGTTGAGGTTCCGCTCGAGGTCGCCGCGAACATGGCAGAGCCCGTGCTACGAAGACGCGCCACCATCCACAGGCGGACGCGTCTGATCGCGATCACGCCGCCGGTTTCGAGAACAACGCCAGCGGCGTCTCCGGGGTTCATCGTCCCCGCGTTGATGCCGAAACCGCCACCCCTCGCGCATTCGTCGTTCGCAAACGTGTTGGCCGATGTCTGCCAACGCCACGGCCCAACGGGCACTCCGCGCTCGCCGGGCACATTGCAAGACCGCATCACGTAGGTTCCAGCGTGCGCTGGCGATCGCCTGGATCAGAACGGTCGCCACGAGAAGCGCGAGTCCGAGAGGTGCTCGCTGCGAGCGTGCGATTCGCATAACTGTCCTTGGTCGTTGGTCACGTGTCATGGGCCAAACTCGTCTCCGCCTGCCGAATCGAATTCTGGCGCGGCGGCCTTCACGGGTGCACTTGACTCCTGCCGAGACTTGGCAGCACCCGGCGCAGAGGCTGCGACGGCGCGGTCCGGAGCCCCGGTGGCGTCGAAGTCAAACTCAGGGGTCCGGCTGTCGGTCGATGCCGCGCGCTTCTGCCCAAACTCGTCGATCGCGGGGCGGGCGGGCAACGCTTTCACGGCGATCTTTGGCGTTGCGGGTCGCGTCGGAGAGCGGACCGTTTTCACGGCGGGCGGCTTGCGCACGGAACTACTCTGCAGCTTCTGTCCGGAGATCGGCCGGCTCGGCTCGTGCCGCACCGTGCGCTCCACCGTCGCGTAGCCCCCTCCCGCCACTGCTGCTGCCGACGCCGCGACCGCGGCGACCTTGCCGGCCGCTGCGGCCTCGACTGCGGCTTGGGCTTTCGTGACCGAGTGGACCGCGCGTTCGTGGAGGCCGCCTGCGATCGCCTCGTATGCGCGCATGAAGAGGTTCGAGATGTGCTCGGTGCTTGCGGTGCCGGCCGCGAGCAGCGGGATCGGGAGCACGGCGGCGAGGGGCTTGGAGCTGTCGTGGAGCGCCTTGAGCGTCGCTCGGCAGCCGGGGCAGTTGCGCAGGTGCGGGCGGAGCTCGAGGATCTGCTGCGGGGTCGCCTCGCCGTCGACCATCGCTGAGATGACCGGCATCCAGCGCTCGCATTCGGCGCCGGACTCGATGCCCGCGTAGCGCTCGAGGAAGCTCTTTCGCCCCTCGGTGAGGCAGCGGTTGACCTTCGTGTACGACCAGCCGGTGATCGCGCCGATGTCGTTGTAGCTGTGGCCCTGCGCCTTCAGCCACAGCGCGCGCAGCTCCTGGGGCTTCAGCCGCTGGAGGGCCTCCGCCGAGCGGCTGATGAGGTCGAAGCGCAGGAGCTGCTCCTCGGGTGAGGGCAGGCGCGGCGCCTCGTGCGCGTCGAAGTCGATGTCGGAGTGCCCGACGAGCTTCTTGCGCGACTCGCGGATCGCCTGCGCCTCGCGCTTGACCACCACGTGCAGCCAGCCCGGCGCGCGCGCTGCGTCGAGCCGGTCCGCGTGCGCCATGAAGATCTCCAGGCCCCGCTGGTAGGCGTCCTGGGCGTCGTCGAGGCAGATCGAGTGCCGGCGAGCCGTCTTGAGCAGCGAGTCGGCGTGCGCCGCGACCGTGCGCAGGATGAGCTCCTCCGCCGCGCTGCTGCCCCTGCCGCTGCCCTGCTCGTCGTCCATCCGCGCTACCCCCGCTCCCGGTCCCCGACGGGACCTTTCCTGCTTTAGGGCGACGTGTGGCGAAATTCGCCCCGGCCGGGGCGAGGATTTGTCGCAATTTGCGGAGTTTTCACGCGACGCGACGCGACGCGCCGCCCGGCCTCGCAGCCCGGGCGGCGCACGACGCGTCACCTCACCGCTTCACCCGCACCACCAGCGGCGCCGTGCCCTCGCCGACACGCCCGCTGTCACCCGCCCACTGCGCGACGAACACCGCCGAGCCCTTGACGTTGAACGTCGCCGAGAACGAGCCGCCGTTGGCGCCGGCCGTCACCGTCCGGTTCGTCCACGTCGCGCCGTCCAGCAGCCGCGCCGACACCGTGATCTGCTCGCCGCCGACGGCGCCACCGAGGGTTCCGGTGATCGTGACCTTGCCGCGCGTCGACCGGAACGACTTGCGATCGAATCGCGACGGCGTCGCCTTGATCCGCAGCGGCGAGGCCGCGCCGGCGTCGCCGCCGGTCGCCGTGAAGAACAGCCCGCGCGAACCCTGGCCGTTTCGCAGCAGCGCGAACGCGTGGGTCGCGTCGGCCGCGACGATCCCCGACGCGCCGATCTGGCCGACCGAGATCGCCTGCGGCCGCCACGACCTGCCGGCGTCCGAGGTGTGCAGCACGTAGGCGTTCGTCGTGTCCGCGCCGAAGCCGCCGATGCTGAGATAGCCGCTCGTCGCCGATCCGAGCGAGATGCCCGAGGCGCGGTTGCTGCCCGCCGACAGCGACTCCGTCCACGTGCGCCCGCCGTTGCCGGTGCGCCACACGCGACCCGAGCCGTCGAGCACGAACCCGGCCGAGCGGTGCAAGAACGACACCTGCCGGATGCGCGTCTTCTTCGACGGCAGCTTCACGGCCCTCCAGGACCGGCCGCCGGTCGTCGACGCCAGCAGCTGCCTGCCGCCGAACGAGCGCCAGGCGAAGATCGCCGAGCCCGCGAGCTGCGCGTCCGACAGCGCGGCCTTCGCGACGACCGCGCCCGCGACGGCGGCGAACTCCCCGCCGCCGACCGACCGCTTCACGCCCCTCGGGCCGAAAAGCAGGACCGTCGTCCCGCCCGGCACCGCGAGCACGGCCCGCGCCGGCGCGCCCGGGCCGGCGCTCAGCGTCTGCCACGTCAGCCCGCCGTTGAGCGTGCGGAAGAGCCCGCCGCGGACGTCGAGCGCGTAGCCGATCTTCACGCTCGCCCAGGACGTGTCGGCGATGTCCGCCGACGTCGCGACGTTCGCGACCTTCCAGCTCACGCCGCCGTCGAGCGTCAGCGCGACCTGGCCCTTGGCGCCCGGCGCGAAGGCCGAGCCCGCGACCGGCCCGCGGCGGACGATCGAGAACTGCCCGCCGACGTCGCCGCCGATCGGGACGTAGTTGATCCCCGCGTCGTCGGAGACGACGGTCTGCCCGGCGGCGCCGACCGCGACCGCCCGCCCCGGGGCCGCGAACGCGGCGCCCGCCAGCGGCACGGACGAGGCGGTGATCGTCGTCGCCGTCTCGCCGCCGTCGGTCGTGCGGTCGAGCTCGCCCTTGCTCGTCGTCAGCAGGCACGTCAGCGCGTCGGCGCAGCCGATCGACGTGATCGTCAGCCCGGCGCCGAAGGCCTGCTTCGTGAACGTCAGCCCGCCGTCGACACTGCGCAGCAGCGTCTCGGAGCCGACGCCGTAGATCGTCTTGGCGTCGAAGCGGTAGAGGCGATCGACGCTCGCGGCGGCCGGGACCGGCAGCGCCTTCCACGAGACGCCCGCGTCGGTCGTGAAGTACGCGGCGCTCGGGCCGCCGGCCGCGGGCGAGACGAACGCGAAGCCCGTGTCGGCGCTGTTGAACATCAGGTCCCTGGCGACGACGCCGCCGGGGGTCGCCGAGGCCTGCGTGCCGGGGATCGCGGTCTGCTTGGAGAACGACTGGCCGGCGTCGGTCGTGCGCAGCACCGAGCCGTCGCGCAGCAGCAGGTAGCCGGTCGTGCGGTCGACGAAGTTCAGCGACTGCACGCGATCGGGGCAGTCGACCTCGGCGACGATGAAGATCTTGCGGAACGTCCTGCCGCCGTCGTCGCTGCGGCGCAGGACGCAGCCGTCGGCGCTGAGGACGACGATCGTCTCGGGGTCGACGATCTGCAGCCGGGCGAGGTCGGCGGCGGTGCCGGTCGCGAGGCCCGACCACGTCGCGCCGGCGTCGTCGGTGCGCAGCGCGGTGCCGGCCGAGCCGACGGCGTAGCCGCGCCCGCCGAGGAAGTCGATCGCGCGCAGGTCGTTGCCCTGCGGCGCGGGGTTGCCCCAGTTCCAGCCCGACAGCGGCACGCGCACCGACGCCGCGGCTGGAGTTACTGCAAGTGAAACGAAGACGGCAGCGGTGATCGCCACGGACCGAAGCCCGAGTTGCACGGAAAACATGGAGTGACCTCCCAGAAAAGACCTGGCACTGATGCCAATTGCCGGCACCGACGGTGCCGACCGATATAACGGAGAACACCGCCAGGAAGTTGCGTCGAAGGCTCCCGGCTCAGCCGTTCCTCGTCCGTCGGAGCGCGGTTGCTGCCGTCCCGGCGTCGGCCGCGGCCTCGGCGCACATGCGCCGCCCATACGGACTAGGATGGCGGCGCTGGCCGTTCGGTTCATGAACGTCCGACGACGCACCTCTGTGAATGAGCGACGATTCCTCCGACGAGCGTCAGGCCCCGCCCGCCCCGGTGTTCGAAGAGCTCACGCTGACGTCCGCGCGCGACGGCGACGCCCATGTCATCAGCCTCTCCGGTGAGCTGGACATCGCCAGCGCCGAGACACTCGAGCGCGAGCTCGAGGACGTCGAGGCCACCGACGCCGAGCGGATCGTCATCGACCTCTCGGGCCTGACCTTCATGGACTCGACCGGCATCCGCCTGTTGCTCACGGCCCACCAGCGCCTGCAGGGCTTCACCGACCGCCTGCAGCTGCGGCGCGGGCCGGCCGCGGTCCACCGCGTCTTCGAGCTGTCCGGCGTCGTCGAGATCCTGCCCTTCGCCGACTGACGAGCGGGCCGCGGGAAACCGTCGCCTACGGCACCGGCACCGCCGCGGCCGGTACCGCACCGTCCTCGTCGGCGACCTCCCGCAGCTGCGCGAGCGTCTGGCGCAGGATCCGCGAGACCTGCATCTGGCTCACCCCGAAGACGGCGCCGATCTCGGCCTGGGTCATGTCCTCCTCGAAGCGCAGGCGCAGCATCTCCCGGGACCGCGGGGGCACGGCCTTCAGCATCTCCTCGAGCGACGCGCGCGTCTGCGCGCGCTCGATCCCGGGATCGTCGACGCCGAGCGTGTCGCCGAGCGTCAGCCCGTCCGCGGCGGGTCCCTGCGGGCTGTGCAGCGAGATGCCGCTGCGCCCGCTGCGCGCCTGGAGCGCCTCGAGGACCTGCTCGTCGTCGGCGCCGACGGCCGCGGCGATCTCGCGCGTCGTCGGCGAGCGGTCGAGCTGCTGGGTGAGCCGGGTGAGCGCCGCCTCGACGCGCAGCGTCAGCTCCTGGATGTCGCGCGGCGGCCGCACGGTCCACGTGCGGTCGCGGAAATGGCGCTTGATCTCGCCGACGATCGTGGGAACCGCGAACGAGCTGAAGGCGACGCCGCGCCCCGGGTCGTAGCGGTCGATCGCCTTGACGAGCGCGAGCGAGGCGACCTGGAAGAGGTCCTCGAACGGCTCGCCCGAGCGCTCGTAGCGGCGCGCCAGCGAGCGCGCGAGCGGCAGGAAGCGCTCGATGAGCGCCGCGCGAGCGCGGTCGTCTCCGCCGTCCAGCCAGGCGCTGAACAGGCGCGAATCGTCACGAGACCTGCGGCGGCGGTCGTCATCGGAGAGCCGCAGGTCAGCTGGTTCCGGCATTGCCACGTTCCACCCCCCCAGACCAGAAGATGTCGGACAAAGGGGACGAGCAACCTGTCGTCCTGGCGGCGATGTACCCGGGCTCCGCGCAGGCAAAACGCCTCGGATTGCGCCGGATTTCCGGGCGCTTTGCGGCCGGTGCGGCGTCAGCGCCCGCCGGGCACCGCGATCTCGAACCAGACGTTCGCCGCGCCGTCGCGCCGGCCCCAGCGATCAGCGATCCGGCCGACCATGAACAGGCCGTTGCCGCCGATCCTCGAGGGATCGCGCGGGCGTTGCGGCTCGTCGGCGAAGCCCGCTCCCTCATCGGTGACCTCGCCCGCCACGCGGTGCTCGTCGTAGCTCAGCGACAGGCCGATCTCGCCCTGTCCGTAGAGCACGGCGTTCGTGACGAGCTCGCTGATGACGACGAGCACGTCGTCGAGCAGGTCCTTCGTCAGGACGCCGCCGAGGTTCAGCCGGACGAGGCTGCGCGCGTCACCGGGAGCGCTCGGGCGTCGTGGCAGGTGCACGGCGATGCTCGCTCCATCAGAGCGCGCCGGCGCTGCCATTCGTCGACCTGTCGGTCGGCGCCATCTCTCCCCCGTTCTGGACGTGAGAGGGCCGATGAACCGCCTCACTTCTTGGAGAGCGGTTGCCTACCCGCGCAGGGGCCCGCTCAAGCGCAGGCGGGAGACGGGTCTGGCTCGTCGGCGCCGTCGTGCGGGCGGCGGTCGCCGCCGCTCAGCCGAAACGACCGGCCGCCGCGATGCGGCCGAAACGAGCGGATCGGCTCGACGTCGGGCGCCCAGGTGCGAAAGGCGACATCGGGAAGGACCCGCAGCGCCGCGGACCGGACGAGGATCGCCTCGGCGACCGCATCCGGATCGATGACGTAGTGGGACTCCTCGACGAGGTCCCTGAGAACTCTTGTGCGTGCGTTCATCGTTGTTTCACCGTGACTTCGCCCCTTCAATCGGCACCGGGAACGGTGAAGGACAGCGAACGTCCCCTGGGCTAGACGGCCGTGTGAGTCAGACGCCGAGGACGCCGGCGATCTCGTCGCGCAGCTCGTCGGCGGGTATCGCGCGGGAGCCCATCGTCGCTCGCTTGCCCGGCCCGGCCGCCCAGTTGAAGAGCGCGAGGTCGAGGGCCTCGATCGGGACGTCGGCGGCATCGGCGAGCTCACGGGCGCGGCGCTCGAGCAGGAGCTTGTCGCCGATCCCGAAGACGCGCTTGGCGGCGACGGTCGTCGCGTCGTCGGTGAGCTGCAGCGACGACGGGCGCAGGTCGGCGACGCCGAGGCGCCCGAGCGCGACAAGCAGGTCATAGCGTGCCGCGCGGCTGAACCCGGGCAGCGCGAGGCGCTCGAAGAGGCGGTCAAAGCGCCGCTCCGGGATCCACGCCGCCTCGCCGGCGACCAGCAGCTCCTGGCTGCCCGCTCGCTCGGCGCGCGCGCGGTAGGCGAGCACGGTCCGCGGGCCGTGGGCGGGCTCGTGCGAGGTGCGCGGGCCGAGCGCGACGTCGAGGTCCGGCAGCTCGCCCGCGGCCCACGGCACGCGTGCGGCGCGGATCGCGGCGAACGGGTCGTCGCCCTCGACGGGCGCGAGGTAGGCGGTGAGGAACGCGAGCCAGAGCGCCTCCTCGGGGTCGGGCTCGGCGGCGATCTCGGCGTAGACGCCGGGCGGGTCGGAGGCGAGCTCGGCGAGCCTGGCCGTCGCGAAGGCGAGCTCGTCGGCGAGGCGCTCGGCGTCGGCCGAGGCCTTCAGGCCGGCGACGAGCTGCGAGCGGTAGCCGTCGTCGGCGGCCTGCGTGAGCTGGCGCACGCGCATGGCGCTCGAGCGGGCGGGACGAGCGCTGCCGCCGGAGCTCGTCCGGGAGCGCGTCGACGTGCCGCCGGCGCTGCGCTTGCGCTCCGCGGGAGGCGGGTCGGGCGCCCGGCAGATCGGGCAGTTCTGGATGAAGCGGTTGTGGCGGCAGAAGCTCGGTGGCACCGGGAATGAGTCTAGGTCGCGAGCGCGTTGCGCAACCTTCACGGGGCGCGACACGTTTCTCGTTGCGACATGGCAGCCCGCCGCCTCATCGTCCCCGCGCTCGCGATCGCCGTGCTGAGCGCCGCCGCGACGCCGGCCGCGCACGCCGCATGGACCGCCCCGCAGGCGCTCGTCACCGATGCCCGGGCCGCGAACGTCGCCGCCGCCGGCAACCGCCACGGGTCGCAGGCCTTCGTCTGGAAGGTGACCTCCGACCGCTTCCGGCGCCTCGACGGGCGCTCCGGGTTCGCGAGCTCCGTGCGGGCCCGGATCCGCCTGCCCGACGGGCGCCTCGGCCGCGTGCAGACGATCTCGAGCACGAGCGAGCTCGTCGCCGACCCGAAGGTCGGCGTCGACGAGCTCGGCAACGTCACGGCGGTGTGGGCCCAGGCCGGGCGCCACCTGACGATCATGGCGGCCTTCCGTCCTCACGGCCGGCGCTTCGGCAAGCCGTTCGAGCTCGGCCGCTCGCAGCACTTCTCCGACTCGCGCCCGGCGCTCGCCGTCGGGCGATTCGGGGACGCCGTCGTCGCGTGGAACCACGGCAGCACGATGCAGGTCGCCCAGCGCGGCCCGTCGATCTGCGCGCCCGGGCCGCCCGCGCGGGTGCTTCAGGACGCCGGTGCGGCTGCGCCCCGGCGCCGACCAGACCGTCGCGATCGGGCCGCTCGGCAGCGCGTACCTCGTCTGGGCCGCGGGCGCCCGCACCGGCGACGAGTTCCATACCCGGCTGCGGATGGCGAGCTTCCGCCGCGACGGGCGGCCCCTGGGCCGCGAGCACGCGCTCTCTCGCGCGGCCGACGGCGACGCCAGCGAGCCGGCGCTCGCCGTCCGCCGCGACGGCACCGCGATCGTCGGCTGGCGTGCCTCGCTGCCCGCCGGCGGCGAGCAGAACAACTCGGCGGCGATCCTCGCGGTCGCGAGCACTCCCGCAGCCGTGCTCGGTCCCGCGCAGGTGGTCTCGGCGGCGCGCGGCGACGACCCGCTGATGGGCGTCGACGCCCAGGGCGAGGCGATCCTCGCCTGGAGGGAGTTCGACGCTGCGCCGGGCGACGCGAACGGGCCGCAGATCCGGGCGGCGACGCAGCCCACGTCCGGCGGCGCCCTTCGGCGCGCCCGTCCGCATCACCCCTCCCGGCATCTCCGGCGGCAGCCCGTCGCTCGCCATCGACGCCGGCGGCCTCGCGGTCCTCGCCTACAGCGCGGTCGCCACGAACGTGCCCGGCAACCCGCAGGGCGTCTCGCACCTGCGCCCGCCCGCCGGGAGCTTCGGGCCGGCGGTCGCGCTGCCCGCGAACTTCACCGGCGTGTTCGTCTTCGCCGCGGGCCGCAGGATCAGCGCCGTCAGCGGCGGCAGCGGCGGCCGGACGCTCGTCAGCGACTGGCGTCCGTAGCCGGCCCGCCGGCGATCCGCTCGATGCCGCCGAGGAAGACGTGCGTCGCGAACCGCGTCGCGCCCTCGACGTCGGGCGGGTCGCGCTTGACCATCGCGACGCCGACCTCGAGCGCGGCGCCGACCATCGCCGCCGCCATGTACTCGGGATCGACGACGCGCGGGACGATCCCGATCCGCATCGCCGTCCGCAGGTCGGCGGCGAGCTCGTCGATGCCGGCGCCGAAGACCGGCTGGTCGAACATCGCGCGGATCGTGCCGCTGTTGCGGCGCATGAGCTCGAAGGCCTCGGGGTCGGAGGCGAGGAAGCCGAAGTACTCGCGGTAGCCGGAGGCGACGAACTCCTCCAGCGAGCCCGCCCGGCGGCGCGCGGACTGCACGCGCGCGCGGACCTTCTCGGCGCTCTCCTCGAGCACGGCCCGGAAGAGCGACTCCTTGTCCGGGAAGTAGTTGTAGAACGTGCCGCTGGCGAGGTCGGTGCGGCGGACGACGTCGCGGACGGTGGCGCTGCCGTAGCCGAGCTCGGCGAAGACCGCGCGGGCGGCGGCGAGGATCGCCGCGCGGTTGGCGGCCTTCGTCGCCGCGCGGCGGCCGCCGGGAGCGGCGTGCGGCTCGGCGATGCTCATCGTGACGAGACCGGCTCGTCGGCGGCGGCGCCCGCCACGCGCGCGGGCACCTGCGGCGCGTAGCCGGCGGCGCGGGCGCGCTCGGCGCCGCGGCGGCGCTCGCGCGCCAGGTCGAAGAGGTAGCGGTCGAAGTCGACCTGGATCGTGTGGCGCTTGGACGCGACGTAGCGCTTGCGCATCCGCGCCGTGTCGCGGCGGATCTCGTGCTCCAGGGCGCGGCGCGACGGCAGCCGGTACCGGCCGGCGAGGTAGTCCGCCAGCCACTGGCCCTGCGCCTCGGCGAGCGGCATGATCGCGCCGAGCGGCTGCAGGAGCCCGACGAACGCGAGGGTCGGGTTGCCGGGCGCGAAGACGCGGCGGTAGAGCTCGATGCGGTTGTCGGGCGCCCCCAGGAAGCCCGGCTCGAAGAACGGGAAGCTGATGCGGTACCCGGTGCAGTAGATGACGACGTCGGCGTGCACCTGCGTCCCGTCGGTGAAGCGCACCCAGTCGGGGCCGAGCCGGTCGATGTTCGGCCGCGGCACGATCGCGCCGTGGATGATGCTGTCGAGGATCCGCCCCGAGATCGTCGGGTGGGCGGCGCCAAGGCGGTGGTCGG
Organism: uncultured Actinomycetes bacterium; assembly: GCA_963830085.1. Lineage (GTDB taxonomy): Bacteria > Actinomycetota > Thermoleophilia > Solirubrobacterales > Solirubrobacteraceae > CADCVQ01. Next base: position 291,136 of record CAWHLF010000018.1, read on the forward strand.
GCCGCGGCAGCCCGTAGCGCTCGGGCCGGCCGGTGTGCAGCCGGACGATGAGCTCCGCCACCCGGGAGCTGAGCCAGAAGGGGGCGAGCGGGGTCGTCGCGAGCTGGTCCAGGGGCTTGCCGAAGAGGTACTTCGGGATGATCCACGCGCCGCGGCGGGCGGCGAGCTGCGTCGTCCTGGCGACGTAGCCGGACTCGACGGCGATGTCCATCGCGCTGTTGCCCATGCCGAGCACGACGACGTCCTTGCCGCGGAGGAACTCGTTGTCGCGGTAGTCGTGGGCGTGCATCTGGATCCCGCCGAACTCGTCGGCGCCGGGGAAGGCGGGCTCCGGCCAGCGCTTGTCCCAGTGGTGGCCGTTGGCGACGACGAGCATGTCGTAGCGGTGGGTCGCCCCGCCGGCCTCGGTCAGCACCCAGCCGCCGTCGGGCTGCAGGCGCGCCTGCTCGACGACCGTCTCGAAGCGGATGCTGTCGCGAAAGCCGAAGTGGTCGACGTAGCTGTCGAAGTAGGCGGCGATCTGGGCGTGGTGCGGGAAGTCCGGATAGCTGCGCGGCATCGGGAAGTCCGAGTACTGCATCCGGTCGCGCGAGGTGTTGATGTGCAGGTCGCGGTAGGCGGCCGACATCCCGTTGCGGTTGCCGAACACCCAGTTGCCGCCGACGCGGTCGGACGCCTCGAAGCAGTCGAACGGCAGCCCGTGCTCGTGCAGCGCCTTGGCGGCGGCGATCCCGGACGAGCCGGCGCCGATGATCGCGGTACGGGGGTGGCTTGGCATGCGAGGCTCCGAAGTTGACGCAGCCGTCACCTTACTCCTCGGCCCGGCGCGCTTCAGCCGGCGGCGGCGTCCTGCGCCGCCAGCAGCACGCGCTCCATCTGCTCGCCGAAGGCGACGTCGCGGCCTTCGGCGAGCCGGCTGCGGGCGGCCTCGAAGCCGAACCAGGTCGGCCGGCGGGCGCCTTCGGCCGGCCGCTGCTCGCGCTCGACCTCGAGGAGGTACGCGACGACGTTCTCGCCGCGGTAGAGGTACTCGCCGATCGGATCGGGGTCGATCCGGCCGATCGCGCCGGCCTCCTCGATCGCCTCGCGGGCCGCGGCCTCCACAAGCGCCTCGCCCGGATCGCGGCCGCCCTTCGGGAACGTCCAGCGCTCGCCGTTGCTCGTGCGCACGAGCAGGAACTCCAAGCCGCCGGCGGCGCGCGGACGCACCGGCACCGCGGCGACGACCTCCCGCGTCGCCGGCGCGAGGGCCAGCCGCCGGAGCAGCTTGCGGACGCCGGTCACCGCCGTGATGACAGCGGTCGACCGGCGCCGGCGCCTAGCCGACGGCGCCCGGATCGGTCAGGCCGCCGCCGCGGGAGCGGCGGACGAAGTACACGATCGCGACAGCACACGCGAAGCCGAACAGGAAGCTCGCGTTGCGCCCGAAGATCGCCACGGCGATGAGTCCTCCGATGAACGAGCCCGCGATGCCGATGCCGATCGTGGCAGGGATCGACATGGGGTCGCGGCCGGGCAGCGCCAGCCGCGCGAGCGCGCCGACGATGAGGCCCTGGAGCAGCAGCGCGATGATGATGGCGATGGTTGACATGCCCGCGACTGTACCCCCCGCGCCGGAGCGCTACGCCGCGACGCCGGGCGTCACGTGCTGCGGCGGGCCGGCCGACGCTGTCGTCGGCGTCGCCGGCCGAGCGCCGGCGGCGTCCCGAGCCCGGCGAGATAGCGGTCGACCATGCGGGCGCACTGGCGCCCCTCGTTGATCGCCCAGACGATGAGCGACTGCCCGCGGCGGGCGTCGCCGGCGGCGAAGACGCCCTCGACGGTCGTCGTGTACGGGCGGATCGCCTTGGCGTTGCCGCGCCGGTCCTTCGCGACGCCGAGCTTGTCGAGGAGGTCCTGCTCGGGGTGCAGGAAGCCCATCGCGAGCAGGACGAGGTCGGCCTGCAGCTCGCCCTCGGTCCCCTCGACGGGCTTGAAGGGCGGCGCGGCCTGCGCCTGCGCGTAGTGCAGCGTGCGCACGTGGCCGTCCTCGTCGCCGGAGAAGTGGGTCGTGACGATCGAGTAGTCCTGCTCGCCGAGGCCGGCGGTCTTGGCCTCCTCCATCGCGTAGCTCAGCCGGAACTTCTGCGGCCACAGCGGCCATGGCGTGCGGTCGTCCGGGCGCTTCGGCGGCGGCTCGGGCAGGAGCTCGAGCTGGGTGATCGACGCCGCGCCCTGGCGCAGCGCGTTGCCGACGCAGTCCGCGCCCGTGTCGCCGCCGCCGATGACGACGACGTGCTTGCCCTCGGCGGTGAGGCCGAGCAGCTCGGGCGGCTGCGAGCCGGTCGCCGTGCCGGTCTGCGTCGCGACCCAGCGGTTGCGGTCGTAGAGGTAGTCCATGGCGAAATGGACGCCCTCGAGGTCGCGCCCGGGGACCGGCAGGTCGCGCGGCTCGCGCGAGCCCGTCGCGAGGACGACGGCCTCGAACTGCTCGCGCAGCTCGTCGGCGGAGATGCCGACGCCGACGTCGACGCCGCAGCGCACCTCGACGCCCTCGGCCTCGAGCTGCTCGACGCGCCGCTGGACGACGTGCTTCTCGATCTTGAAGTCCGGGACGCCGAACCGGCAGAGACCGCCGCGCCGCCTCGTCGCGCTCGAAGAGCGTGACGGCGTGGCCGGCGCGGCGAAGCTGCTGCGCGGCGGCCATGCCCGCGGGGCCGGAGCCGACGACCGCGACGGTGCGGCCGGTCTCGCGCTTGGGCGGCAGCGGGACGACCCAGCCCTCCTCCCACGCGCGGTCGATGATCGAGTTCTCGATCTGCTTGATCGTGACCGAGTCGCCCTCGCGGATCTCGAGCACGCAGGCCGCCTCGCAGGGGGCCGGGCACAGGCGGCCGGTGAACTCGGGGAAGTTGTTCGTCGCGTGCAGCTGGGCGATCGCATCCTTCCAGCGGTCGCGATAGACGAGGTCGTTCCAGTCCGGGATGAGGTTGCCGAGCGGGCAGCCGTTGTGGCAGAACGGAACGCCGCACTCCATGCAGCGCGCGCCCTGCGCCGCGAGCTCCTCGTCCGGCCGGCGGATGAGGAACTCCTTGAAGTCGTGGGCGCGCTCCTCCGGATCGCGGTAGGGCACGCCGACGCGTTCGATCTTCAGGAACGCCCCGAGCTCGCCCATCTACTGCACGGCCTTCCTGGCCGGCGTGACGGCGCCGTTGCCGGACCCGTTGGACGACGACGCCTCGGCCGCGGCGAGCTCGGCCAGCACGCGCTTGTAGTCGGTCGGGTAGACCTTCACGAAGCTCGGCAGCAGCTCGTCCCACTCGTGCAGCACGCGCGCGGCGACCGGCGAATCGGTGCGGTCGAAATGCTCGGCGACGAGCGCGCGGACCTCGATCGCGTCGCCCTCGTCGAGCTCCTCGAGCTGGTCGCGCATCGCGGGGTTCACGCGGCCGGCGAACGTGCCGTCCTCGTCGAGCACGAACGCCAGGCCGCCGCTCATGCCGGCGGCGAAGTTGCGCCCGGTCGTGCCGAGCACGACGACGCGCCCGCCGGTCATGTACTCGCAGCCGTGGTCGCCGACGCCCTCGATGACGGCGCTCGCGCCGGAGTTGCGGACGGCGAAGCGCTCACCGGCGAGGCCGCGCGCGAAGAACTTGCCGCTCGTCGCGCCGTAGAGGACGGTGTTGCCGATGATGACGTTGTCCTCGGCGCGGTAGGTCACGCCGTCGGGCGGCAGGATCGCGACCGTCCCGCCCGACAGGCCCTTGCCGGTGTAGTCGTTGGCGTCGCCGTGCAGGCGGAAGCTCACGCCGGGCGCGAGCCAGCCGCCGAACGACTGCCCGGCCGAGCCGTGGAACTCGACGGCGATCGTCTCGTCGGGCAGGCCCTTCTCGCCGTGGGCCTTGGCGATGTGGCTGGAGAGGATCCCGCCGACGCAGCGGTTGACGTTGCGGATCGCGCGCTCGAGCGTCACGGGCGTCGCGTCCCGCAACGCCTCGGCGGAGCGCTCGACGAGGTCCCAGTCCAGCGCGTCGTCGAGCACCGGCTCCTGCGGGCGCACGCGGTGCAGCGGCGCGCCCTCGGGCAGCTCGGGCATCGCGAGGATGTTCGTGAGGTCGACGCCGCGCGCCTTCCAGTGCTCGATGAGCTCGTCCTGCTCGAGCAGGTCGGAGCGGCCGATGAGGTCGTCCATGGAGCGGATGCCGAGCGAGGCCATGATCTCGCGGACCTCCTCGGCGACGAAGAAGAAGAAGTTCACGACGTGCTCGGGGGTCCCCGTGAAGCGCTTGCGCAGCTCCGGGTCCTGCGTCGCGATGCCGACCGGGCACGTGTTGAGGTGGCAGGCGCGCATCATGATGCAGCCGGCCGCGATGAGCGGGGCCGTCGAGAAGCCCATCTCGTCGGCGCCGAGCATCGCCGCGATCGCGACGTCGCGGCCGGTCTTCATCTGGCCGTCGGTCTGGACGATGATGCGCGAGCGCAGGTCGTTGCGCAGGAGCGTCTGCTGGGTCTCGGCGAGGCCGATCTCCCACGGCACGCCGGCCGCCTGGATCGAGCTCAGCGGCGAGGCGCCGGTGCCGCCGTCGTGGCCGGAGATCAGGACGTGGTCGGCGTTGGCCTTCGCGACGCCGGCCGCGACGGTCCCGACGCCGACCTCGGCGACGAGCTTCACCGACACGTGGCCGGTGGGGTTCGCGCAGCGCAGGTCGTAGATGAGCTGCTTGAGGTCCTCGATCGAGTAGATGTCGTGGTGCGGCGGCGGCGAGATGAGCCCGACGCCGGGCGTCGTGTGGCGCACGCCGCCGATGTAGGCGTCGACCTTGTGGCCGGGCAGCTGGCCGCCCTCGCCGGGCTTCGCGCCCTGGGCCATCTTGATCTGCAGCTGGTCGGAGTTGACGAGGTAGTGGATCGTCACGCCGAAGCGCCCGGACGCGACCTGCTTGATCGCCGAGCGGCGCAGGTCGCCGTTGGCGTCGGGGGTGAAGCGGACCGGGTCCTCGCCGCCCTCGCCGGTGTTCGACTTGCCGCCGAGGCGGTTCATCGCGATCGCGAGCGTCTCGTGGGACTCGCGCGAGATCGAGCCCAGCGACATCGCGCCCGTGGCGAAGCGCTTGACGATCTCCTTCGCCGGCTCGACCTCGTCGAGCTCGATCGGCGTCAGCGCCGTGCGTCTTGAACTTCATGAGCCCGCGCAGCGTCGCCTTGCGCGACGCGTCGTCGTTGACGAGCGCGGAGTACTCGCGGTACTTCGCCAGCGCGTCGCCGTTGGAGGCCGTCCGCCCGCACCGCGTGCTGGAGCAGCGCGATCGTGTCCGGGTTCCACATGTGGTGCTCGCCCTCGCGCCGCCAGGCGTAGATGCCGCCGACGGGCAGCAGCTGCTCGTGGTCGGCCGGGTAGGCCTGGGCGTGGCGGTCGAGCGTCTCGCGGGCGAGGACCTCGATGCCGATGCCGCCGATCCGCGACGCCGTGCCCGTGAAGTGGCGGTCGATGAGGCTCTTCTCGAGGCCGACGGCCTCGAAGATCTGCGCGCCGCAGTAGGACTGCGTCGTCGAGATGCCCATCTTCGAGATCGTCTTCAGCAGGCCCTTGCCGATCGCCTGGACGACGTTGCGCTCGGCCTTGTCCATGTCGTCGACGTCGGGGACGCGGCCCTCCATGACGAGCTCGCTGACGGTGTCGAGCAGGAGGTACGGGTTGATCGCCCCGCAGCCGTAGCCGATGAGCGTCGCCATGTGGTGGACCTCGCGCGGCTCGCCGGACTCCAGGACGAGGCCCGTCTGCAGGCGCGTGCCCTCGCGCACGAGATGCTCGTGGACGGCGGCGACGGCCAGCAGCGACGGGATCGCGACGCGCCTGGGGCCGACCTGGCGGTCGGAGAGGATGAGGACGCTGACACCGGCGGCGACGGCGTCGTGGGCGTCGTCGCAGAGCTTCGCGAGCGCCGCGCGCATGCCGCCGGGCCCTTCGCTGATCGGCCACGTGATGTCGAGCGTGTGCGCGCGGAAGATCTCGTCGTGGACCATCCGCAGCGTCTCGAGCTCGTGGTTGCGCAGGATCGGCTGGTCGAGGATGAGCTTGTGGGCGTGCTCGGGCGTCTCGGTGAGGAGGTTCTTCTCGCCGCCGATGCCGGTCGCCAGCGACATGACGATGCTCTCGCGGATCGGGTCGATCGGCGGGTTCGTCACCTGCGCGAAGAGCTGCTTGAAGTACGAGAACAGCGGCGGGCGGCGGTCGGACAGGACGGCGAGCGCGTTGTCGTTGCCCATCGAGCCGATCGGCTCGGCGCCGGTGGCGGCCATCGGCGCGATGAGGACCCGCAGGTCCTCCTGCGTGTAGCCGAACGCGAGCTGGCGCAGCCGCGTGGGCTGCAGGCCCGTCAGCGTCACGTGCGCGGGCGCGAGGTCGTCGAAGTGGATCGTGTTGCGCTCGTACCACTCGCCGTAGGGCTGCTGCGTGGAGACGTCGCGCTTGACCTCCTCGTCCTCGACGATCCGGTGGCGCTCGAGGTCGACGAGGAAGAGCTTGCCCGGCTGCAGGCGGCCGAGGCGCTTGATCTCGGCCGACTTGATCGGCAGCAGGCCGGCCTCGGAGCCGAGCACGACGAGCCCGTCGTGGGTCTCGACCCAGCGCCCGGGCCGCAGGCCGTTGCGGTCGAGCGTCGCGCCGACGATCGAGCCGTTCGTGAAGGCGACCGCCGCCGGGCCGTCCCACGGCTCCATGAGGCAGGAGTGGAAGGCGTAGAAGCCCTTGAGGTCCTCGGGCAGGTCGTCGCGGTCGGCGTAGGCCTCCGGGATCATCATCATGATCGCGTGCGGCAGGCTGCGGCCGGCGAGCATGAGCATCTCGAGGACGTTGTCGAACGTCGCCGTGTCGGAGTTGCCCGGGACGACGATCGGCATGATCTTCTGGAGGTCGAGGCCGAAGAGCCGGGACGCCATCTGCGACTCGCGGGCGCGCATCCAGTTGACGTTGCCCATGAGCGTGTTGATCTCGCCGTTGTGGGCGATGACGCGGTAGGGATGCGCCAGCGGCCAGCTCGGGAACGTGTTCGTCGAGAAGCGCGAGTGCACGAGCGCCATGGCGCTGCTGCATCTGCGGGTGCGTCAGGTCGGGGAAGAAGCCGCGGACCTGGTCGGGGACGAGCATCCCCTTGTAGACGATCGTGCGCGAGGAGAACGAGGCGATGTAGAGGTCCGGGCCCGCCGCGAGCTCGCAGATGCGGCGGATGACGTAGAGCTTGCGCTCGAAGGCGTCCTGGTCGCCCTCGAAGCCGGGGCCGGCCTCGACGAGCAGCTGGCGCATGACCGGGCGCGTCGCCTCGGCGGTCTCGCCGACGTGGTCGGTGTCGACCGGGACGTCGCGCCAGCCGAGGACGCGCTGGCCCTCGATGCGGACGTTGAGCTCGAGGAGGTCCTCGAGCTTCCCGCGCCGCGTCTCGTCGCGCGGGAGGAAGCAGACGGCGACGCCGTAGCGGCCGCGGTCGGGGAGCTCGAAGTCGACGCTCGCCCGGAAGAACGCGTGCGGCAGCTGCAGGAGCATCCCGGCGCCGTCGCCCGTGCGCGCGTCGGCGCCCGTGGCGCCGCGGTGCTCGAGGTTCTCGACCGCCTGCAGTCCCTTCTCGACGACCTCGTGCGTCGGCACGTTGTCCAGGCGCGCGACGAGCGCCACGCCGCACGCATCGTGCTCGTAGCGGGGGTCGTAGAGGCCTTCAGCCTGTGGCAGGGGGGACTGGGTGCTCATATGGGAGTGCCTCCAACGGCGGTGCGTGGCACTTGAGGCGGAGCCGAAAAGGGTAGCAGCGCGATGGCGCCGAATCCCTGGATATGACCGGCGCCCGCAGACCCGTGACGGTCATCTGGCGGCGGCGCTGGAGGGATCGACACTATGCTGCCTGTGGATTTCGGGGGGGATCCGCACATCGGCACAAACTCGCGACCTGGGACGAGAGTGAAACGCGATCACCACGGGCACCATGGCGACTGACGGTCCGCTAGGAACCGCGGGGCCCGTATCCGAAGAGGTGACAGCCACGCCCGATCTCGAGCTCAAGCTGCCCGCACGCGCTGAGAACGTCGCGGTCGTCAGGCATGCCTTCGGCGGCTTCGCCGAGGCGCTGAGCGTCGACGAGCAGACGCTCGCCGACATCAAGCTCGCGATCACCGAGGCGTGCACGAACGTCGTCATCCACGCCTACGAGGACGACGAGGACGGCTCCCTGGAGGTCGACGCGAGCATCGACGGCCGCCACCTCGAGGTCGTCATCCGCGACACGGGCGCGGGATCGTGCCGCGCCCCGACTCCCCCGGTCTCGGCCTCGGCCTGCCGCTCATCGCGACGCTCGCCGAGACGCTCGAGCTCGGCAAGGACGACGACGATCACACCGAGGTCCGCATGACGTTCGCGCTCGACGAGAACTCACGAGATCGACTGACATGAGCGACGAGCAAGGCGCCAACGAGGCGACCGTGTCCGTGGCCCGCGGTCCGCTGGCGGCCCCCGTCCTCGGACGCGTCGTCGGGATGCTCGCCGCCCGCGCCGACTGCCCGATCGATCGCCTCGACGACGCGCTGCTCATCGCCGACGCCGTGGCGGCCAAGACCGGGTCGTTCTCGACCGACGGCCGCGTCGGCGTCCGGGTGCTGGCCGACATCGGCTGCGTCGAGCTCGTCGTGGGGCCGCTGCGGTCCGGCGGCGCCGACGACCTCGTCGAGTCCGTCGCGCTGCCGGGGGTCGGTAACGTCCTGGAGCGCGTGGCGGACGAACTCGAGACCGAGATGGACGGCGACGACGGCGAGCTTCTGAGGATCCGCCTCGGCTTCGATGTGCAGCGACCGTCCATGATCGACAGAATGGGGTCAGATGCCTCCTGAGTTCGCAGTCACCGAGCATCCGATCGACGGGGAACGTCATGTGCTCGCCGTGCGCGGCGAGATCGACCTCTTCACGGCGCCGGAGCTCAAGCAGGTGCTCGCGGAGTCGATCGAGGCCGGCCGCGTGCGCATCATCGTCGACCTCAGCGAGACGACCTTCCTGGACTCGACCGCGCTCGGCGTCCTCATCGGCGCCGTGAAGCGCCTGCGCTCGCGCGACGGCGCGCTGGCGATCGTCAACATCGACGAGAACATCGCCAAGACGTTCGAGATCACCGGGCTCGACCAGATCTTCACGATCCTCCCCACGCGCGAAGCCGCCGTGGACGCCGTCGCCGCGGCGCACGACTCCGCCGGCTAGGACTCGAGGAGGTCGAGGACCGCTTCCTCGACCGGTCCCTGGATCGCGGTCGCGTCGGGCACCGCGCCGACGAGGTCGAGCCTGCGCCTGATCGTCTGCCCGTCGCGGAAGCGGTCGAAGACGCGCGGGTCGATGTAGGAGTTGCGCGCGACCGTCGGGGTGTTGCCGAGGTAGAACGCGACCTCCTTGACGGCGCGGACGATCGCGCGCTTGCGGCCGGTCCGGCTGAGCTCGGAGGGCTCGATGACCGCCAGGCCGACGGCGGCGAGCACCGTCGCGCCCCAGGTGCGGAAGTCCTTGGCGCTGATGTCGAGGTTCGTCGCGGCCTTGAGGTAGGCGTTGATGTCCGGTGAGCGCACGTCGCACCAGCGGCCGTCGCGCTTGTAGGCCAGGAGCTCCTCGCCCCCGCCGCGGCGGCGCTTCAGCGTCCGCACGATGTCGGCGACCTCGGGGTCGATGACCGCCTGGACGCGGCGCTTGCTCTCCTTGGCGACGTAGTCGAAGCGGATGACGTCCCCGTCGAGGGCGACGTGCTCCTTGCGCATCGTCGCCAGGCCGTAGGTCTCGTTCGTCACCGCGTACTGCTCGGAGCCGATGCGGAAGAACCCGCGGTCCAGCAGTCGCGCCGCGCAGGCGAGCACCTGCTCGTGCGACATGTCCCCGAGCGCGATGTCGCGCTCGACGACCTCGCGCAGCGCGGGCAGCGCGTGCGCGAAGGCGATCATCTCGTCGAACTTCTGCTGGTCGCGGCGCTCGCGCCAGCGCGGGTGGTAGAGGTACTGCTTGCGGCCGCGCTGGTCGACGCCGGTCGCCTGGATGTGGCCGAACGGGTCGGGCGAGATCCAGACGTCCTGCCAGGCCGGCGGGATGACGAGGCCGACGATGCGCGCGACGGTCTCGGCGTCGGTGATCCGCTCGCCCTCCTCGTCGAGGTACATGAAGCCCTTGCCGCAGCGCCGCCGGTGCAGGCCGGGGCCGCTGGGATCGGAGCGGCGCAGGCGCCGGGGGCGCGATGTGACGGTTGCCATGGCGGGGTTGGCGCTACCCGCCGCGGCGCAGCGCGCTAACTCTTGCTTGGCGCCTTCTTCGGCGCCGCCTTCTTCTTCGCCGCGGGCTTCTTCGCGGCGGCGGGCTTCTTCGTCGCCGGCGGCTTCTCGGCGGTGGCGGTGGCGCTGGAGCCGCCGTTGCCCTCGCGGGCGCGGACGGCGTCGAGGCTGGCCTTCAGGGCCGACATGAGGTCCGGCACCGGGGCGTCGTCCTCCTCGGCCTCCGGCTGGACGGCGATGTGCTCGCCCTGCGCCTTGCGCTCGACGAGTGCGAGGACCTCCTCGCGGTACGTGTCGCGGTACTTGTCGGGGTCGAACGGGCCGGCCAGCGAGTCGACGAGCTGCTTGGCGATGTCGAGCTCGCGGTCGTTGACGTCGACGTCGTCGACGACCGACAGCTCGTCGATCGTCACCGGATCGATGATCTCGTCGGGATAGACCATCGTCGACATGCCGAGGGCGTTGGGCCCCATCGGGCGCACGGCGACGAGCTGCTGCTTGGAGCGGATGACGACGTTGGCGATCGCGACGCGGCCGGTCTCGCGCATCGCGTCGAGCAGCAGCCGGTAGGGCTTCGCGCCGCCGGGGCCGGGCGCGAGGTAGTACGGGTGGTCGTAGTAGATCGGGTCGATCTCGTCGAGCGCGACGAAGTCCTCGATCTCGATCGCCTTCGTCTTCTTCGGGTCGAGCGTCTCGAGCTCGCCCGGCTCGATGACGACGTAGCGGTCGGGCGTCAGCTCATAGCCCTTGACGATGTCCTCGTAGGCGACCTCGTCGCCGGTCGTCGGATCGACGCGCTTCTGCTGGATGCGCATGCCGGTCTTCCCGTTGAGCTGATGGAAGCGGACGGTCTTGCGCGACACCGACGAGTAGAGCTTGACGGGGACGGTGACGAGCCCGAAGGAGATCGCACCGGTCCAGATCGACCTTGGCATGGGGACAGAGTACGCCCCCGCGAACGTCTATCCCTGCGGTCGCACGCGACGTTGCAGCGCGTCAGACGGTCTGCGGCGCATCCGGCGGCTCGATCGGGACGTCGCGGTCCGGATCGGGCTCGGGGACGCTCGGCGGCATCGGATCGGTCGTCGGACCGGGCGACGGCTCCATCGGGACGCTCGGCGTCTCGGGGACGATCGGCGTCGGCGCTTCCCCCGGCTGGGGCACCTTGAAGTCCGGCGATGAGCGGGCGAGGGTGAGGAGCATGGGCGGCGCCTACCCGAACGGCGTCTCTGACAACCGCTCCCGCAGCTCGCCGATCGAGTCGAAGACGGCGACAGCGCCGGCCTCGACCAGCTCGTCGGTGCCGAAGCCGCCGGTTCGGACGGCGATCGTCTTGACCTTCGCCGCCTTCGCCGCCGCGACGTCCCACGTCGAGTCGCCGATCATGATCGCGGGCCCGCCGCCGACGAGCTCCATGGCGGCCTCGACGAGATCCGGCGCGGGCTTCGTGCGCTCGACGCTGCCTGCGTCCGTCCAGCCGTCGGCGAGCTCGCGGGCGTCGAGGAGGTCGAGGTAGTACGCGACGTCCTCCGATTTCGCCGACGAGGCGAGCACGACCTCGCAGCCGCGCGCCTTGAGGTCCTCGATGAGCCCGCGGGCCCCGGCGAACGGCTGGACCTCGGGCCTGAGCTGCTGAAAGAGCGCGTGCTCCTCGATGCGGACGACGTCGCCCTCGCGCTCGTCGAAGCCCTCGCCGGCGAGGTGGCGGACGAGCTGGTCGCCGCCCATGCCGATCGCGCGGTGGCAGCGCCACACGGGGAGCGTCACCCCGTGGAGGCGAAACGCGCGGTACCAGGCGAGCGCGTGCTGGTAGTTGGAGTCCACGAGCGTGCCGTCGACGTCGAGGATCGCGGCGGGCGGCGCCTTGGCCATCAGCGGCTGCGCTCCTTCTCGAACCGGCGCAGGATGCCGAGGACGAACCAGAGCCCGACGAAGAGGACCGCGCTGACGACGACGGTCACGACGACGATCGTGCCGTCGAAGAGGACGTCGGTCACGAGCAGCACCGCGCCGTTCATGGCGATCGCGAGGAACGCGAGGCCCGCGACGGCGAGCTTGCTCGAGAAGTTGACGATGTGCTTCTTGTCGTGCTCCTTGAACATCAGGCGGTGGTAGGCCGTCGGTGCGATGAAGAGCGCGGAGGCGGCGGCCGACGCGAGGAGCGTCACGAAGTAGACGTCCTTCTGGAACTCGGTGACGGTCGTGAAGCGCTGCTGGAACGGGACGGCGAGCAGGAACGCGAAGAGCACCTGCACGCCGGGCATCGCGACGCGCAGCTCCTGCAGCAGCTGGTCGAGCCGGCGGTCGAGCTTCTCCTGCTCGCTCTCCTTGTGCGCCATGGCGACCTCCTCATGCCCCGATCGAGGGCGGGTCCAAACGGCTAGGTGACCGGCGGGCCGTCCGGAAGGTCGGCGGCGGTGCGCAGCCGCGCGAGCGCCTGGCGGATGACGCGCGACACCTGCATCTGGCTCACGCCGATGACGGCCCCGATCTCGGCCTGCGTCATGTCCTCCTCGAAGCGCATCCGCAGGACGTCGCGCTCGCGCGGGGTGACCGTCGACAGCAGGCGCGCGAGCGTCGCGCGCTCCTCGGCGCGCTGGAAGCCGTCCTCGTCGATGCCGATGGAGTCCGCGAGCGTCGCGACGTCCTCCTCGCCGCCGGTCGACCCGCGCGGGGCCTCGAAGGAGACCGCCCGGTAGGCGCCGCCGGCCTGGAGGGCCTCGAGCACGTCCTCCTCCTGGGCTCCGACAGCCTCGCCGATCTCGGCCACCGACGGCTGGCGGCGCAGATCCTCGGAGAGCTCCCCGACGGCGCGATCGACCTTGAGCGTCAGCTCCTGGAGGTCGCGCGGCACGCGGACCGCCCACGTGCGGTCGCGGAAGTGGCGCTTGATCTCGCCGAGGATCGTCGGGACCGCGTAGGAGGAGAAGGCGATCTCGCGGTCGGGATCGAAGCGGTCGATCGCCTTGATGAGGCCCATCGAGGCGACCTGGAGGAGGTCGTCCAGCGGCTCGCTGGCGCGCTGGTAGCGGCGGGCGAGCTGGCGGGCGAGCGGCAGGAAGCGCTCGACGAGCTGCTCGCGCGCGACCGGATCGCCCTCACGGTGGCGGACGAAGAGCTCGCGATCCTCGCGGCTGCGCTCGGCGCCCCGGCCCCGAGCGGGAGAGACGTCGTCGATCGAGCAAGCGGCCACGCAGACCTCCGAAGAAAGATGCGCCGGAGGCTGGGGCGCGAAACGAGCGCGGCGGGTGACAGGGCCGCGCGTAGGGCATGATACCCAAGGTCATCTCGTCACTCCGGGGGATCTGAGATCGCAGACGCCACGCCATCGACCGCTCTGCGCGTCCTCGCCGCCGACGAGGACGAGGAGACGCTGCGCGGCCTCGACGAGCTGCTCGCGGGGCTCGGCCACGAGGTCATGGCGCACGCCGTGACGGTGCAGGAGGCGGCGGAGCTCATCGCCCGCGACGACCCCGACCTCTCGATCGTCGCCGTCCACGACGACGACGAGCACGCGCTCGATCTCATCGAGGAGATCAACGAGTTCACCTCCGGCCCGGTCATCGCCCTGCTCGGCGGCCACGAGCCGGAGTTCCTCAGCGCCGCGGTCGCGCGCGGGATCGACGCGTTCGCCCGGCCGGGCTTCGACGAGGAGGTCCAGGGCGCGATCGACCTCGCGCTGCGCCGCTACGCCGACACCGCCCAGCTCGTCGAGCAGGTCGAGCAGCTCGAGACGGCGCTCGAGCGCCGGGGGACGATCGAGCGCGCGAAGGGCATCCTCATGGAGCGCCACGGGATGAACGAGCGCCAGGCCTTCGACCTGCTGCGCCAGCAGGCCCGGCGCTCGAACCGGCGCGTCGTGGACCTCGCCGGCGCGGTCGCCGACGGGCACGCCCTCCTGCCGGGCCACACGGAATGACGCGCTCGGCGCCGATCGCGGATTAGCCCCGCGGGCGCGAGGGAACCACCCGGCCATGTCGACGGCGAAGCGGGTGATCAAGAAGTTCCAGGCCGACAACATGGCCGACCACGCCGCCGCCCTGACGTACTACACGATGATGTCGCTGTTCCCGGCGCTGCTCGTCTGCGTCTCGCTGCTCGGCCTGCTCGGCGACCAGTCGCTCGTCACCGACGCCGTCGAGTATGCGAAGGAGAACGGCGCCCCGGCGGAGGTCACCGACGCGCTGGACGCGTCGCTCACCGCGCTCGTCAGCAGCGCGGGCGGGGCCGTGAGCTTCACGCTCGTCCTCGGCATCGCGATCGCCCTCTACGGCGCGGCGGGCGCGTTCGGCGCCGCCGGCCGCGCGCTCAACGACGTCTACGGCGTCGAGGAGACGCGGAGCTTCCTCACCCACAAGCTCAGCGATCTCGGCTGGACGCTCGTCGTCATCGTGCTCGCGCTCATCGCGCTGTTCTCGGTCTTCCTCGGCGGCGGCCTGGCCGGCGACCTCTTCGGGACGATCGGGCTCGGCGAGACCGCGGCCGGCATCTGGCGCGTCGCCCGCTGGGGCGTCGCCATCGCGGCCGTCCTCGCGATCTACTGCATCGTCTTCGCGTTCGCGCCGAACATCAGCCCGCGGCGCGTGCGCGTCATCACGCCCGGCGCGATCACCGGCGTGCTCATCTGGATCGTCGCGTCGGTCGGGTTCTTCTTCTACGTCTCGAACTTCGGCAAGTACGGCGCGACCTACGGCGCCTTCGCCGGCGCCGTGATCCTCCTGCTGTGGCTCTACATCTCGAACCTCGCCTTCCTCGTCGGCGCGGAGGTCAACGCCGTCATCGACGGGGCGGCCGAGAAGTCGCGCCGGCCGGCGCCGGCGCCGAGCTCCGGGCCCCGGCGCGATGCGCTGTACGTCGAGCCCGCCCAGCGCTGAGCCTCAGCCGGCGTTCTCGCGGAGCGTGAGCTCCTCGGAGTACGAGCACAGCGCCCGGCGGCCGGGGCAGGTCAGACAGAGGTCGCGGTGCGGGCGGTCGGTGACCGGGTACTCGCCCGCCAGCATGCCCGCCGCGAGCTCGAGCAGCTCGGCCTCGAGGCGCTCGGCGTCGGTCGCCTCGAACGTCTCGCTCAGCGGCTCGAGCGGGCGCTCGAGGAACGCGTAGGCGACCTCGACGCGGGCGGCGCCGCCGCGCAGCGCCGCGAGCGCGTAGACGCGCCGCTGGATGGCGTAGCGCTCGGCGACGTAGGCGGCGAGGTCGGTCGCGGGATCGAGGCCGTCGGTCTTGTAGTCGACGACGAGCTGGGCGCCCCCGCGCTCGTGGGCGAGGACGTCGACGACGCCGTTGACGCAGCGTCCGGCCGAGGGCCACCGTGAAGCCGTGCTCGCGCTGGACGCTGCGCGCCTTCGCGACGCGCCGGGCCAGCGGCGAGGTCGCGAAGGCGTCGGCCAGGCGGGCGACGTCCGCCGCCTCACCGGCCGTCAGCGCGATGCCGTGGCGCTCGGCGACGGCGGTGACGCGGCCGGCCGCCGGCCCGTCCTGCTCGAGCAGCTCGTGGACGAGGCTCCCGCGCACCCGCGGGTCGAGGCCCTCGGGCGCCGGCGCGCCGGCGCCCGCGGCTCCGGGCTCCTCCTCGGGCAGGCCGAGCAGCCGCGTGAGGTAGAAGCGGTAGCCGCAGGCCTGCCAGGCGGCGAGCGACGTGTAGGAGAGCGTGCGGGCAGCGGGGCCCCGCGCGGGCGGCTCGGGCCCGGGCACGACCGCCGGCGGCGGCGGGGCGAGCGGGCCGCTGGCCCCGGCCGGGGCCAGCGCGTCGTCGCGCAGGACCGCGCCGACCGTGGCGGGCGCGTTGAGGACGCAGCGCAGCTCGGCGGTGAACTCGCCGTCGCTCCAGCGGACGTCGCGGATCGGGTCCTCGGCCGTCGGCAGTTCCCCGAGGTCGCCGTCGAGCAACGCCGGGACGAGCCACGACAGCGGCGCCGCCGCCGGGCCCTCCCGCGGCCACGGTGCGAGCGGCGCGCCACCGCTGAGGACGAGCCGCTCGCGCGCGCGGGTCGCGGCGACGTAGAGGATCCGAGCCTCCTCGCCGGCGTCGCGCTCGCGGGCACGGTCTCGCAGCCGGATCGAAGTCCAGCGCCGGCTCGCTCGTGCCGTCGAGGCCGACGAGGCGCAGCCCGATCTCCCCGGTCTGCGGGTCGGCGAGCAGGTCGATGTCGCCGTCACCGGGACGGCGGCGGCCGAGGTCGGCGACGCAGACGGTCCCGAACTCCAGGCCCTTGGCGGCGTGGATCGTCATGAGGCGCACGGCCTTGACGTCGCCGAGCTCGACCGGCGCGTCGGTCTCGCGGGCCTCGGCCTCGAGCTCGGCGGTCGCGAAGTCGGCGAGGCCGCGGACGTCGCGGCCGGACTCGCGCTCGAAGGCGGCGGCGAGGCGCATGAGCTTGTGGACGTTCGCCAGGCGCCGCGGCCCGCCCGCGAGGCGCAGGACGTGGAGGTCGTAGCCGGTGGCGTCGACGACCCGCCGCAGCAGCTCGTCGAGGCCGAGCCGCGGCGCGAGCGCGCGCTCGCCGGCGAAGCGCAGCGCGAAGGCGTCGAGGCGCTCGCGGTCGGCGCCGCTCAGGCGCTCGCGCAGCTCGCCGTCGCTCTCGATCGCGCGCCACGCGCTGCCGCGGCCGGCGCCGCGCGACGTGCGCGAGCCCGTCGGAGGACAGGCCGACGAGCGGCGAGGCGAGCACGCCGTAGAGCGCCGTCTCGTCGCGCGGGTTGGCGAGCGCCGACAGCCACGCGCAGAGGTCGCGGACGACCTGGCGGCCCCAGTAGCCGCGGCCGCCGACCGACAGCGTCAGCAGCCCCTGGTCCTCGAGCGCGCGCTCGTAGACCGCGAGGTCGCCGAGGCCGCGGAAGAGCACGACGACGTCCTCGGGCAACGTCTCGCCGGCGTCGACGAGCTCGCGGACGCGCTGGGCGAGCAGCCGCGCCTCGGCGTGGCGCCAGGCCGCGCCGCGCGGCAGCTCGCCGAGCTCGATGCCCGCCTCGTCCCAGCCGGCCTGGTCGGTGAGCAGCAGCTCGACGAGCGGGCCGTCGGGCGCGTCGCCCGCCGGCTCGCGGCCCTCGCGCAGCGCGACGAAGTCGGCGCCCAGGCGCGGCGCGAACGCGGCGTTGATCGTGTCGAGGATCGCGCCGCGACTGCGGAAGTTCGTCGCCAGGCGCGCGACGCGGCCGACGGCGGCGAGCTCCGTGCGGCGCGCGCGGAAGACGCCGACGTCGGCGTTGCGGAAGCCGTAGATCGACTGTTGCTCGTCGCCGACGACGAAGAGGTCGTCGCGGTCGAGCGTCCGGAAGAGCGCGAGCTGGCGCGGGTTGGAGTCCTGGAACTCGTCGACCATGACGCGGTCGAAGCGCTCGGCATAGGAGCGCCCGAGCGCCGGCTCGCGCTCGAGCAGGTCGCGCGCGAGCAGCTCGAGGTCGTCGAAGTCCAGGCCCGCGCGGGCGCGCTTGGCGACGGCGTAGGCGGCCGCGTAGCGGGCGAGCAGGTCGTCGAGCAGCGTCACGGCGGCGGCCGCGCGGCGGTCGCGGCACGAGCTCTCGTAGGCCAGCAGCGCCGCGCGGTAGCCGTCGCAGGCGGGGGTCTTCAGCGCCCCGGCGCCCGTCCCGACGCTCACCTCGCCGAGCTGCGGCTCGGGATCGTCGCCGCGCAGGAGCTCCAGGCAGCGGTCCAGCCGCGCGCGCGCCTCGGCGACGCGCTGCCCCTCCCCCGCTCCCGCGAGCTCGGCGGCGGCCGTCGCGGCGGCGGCCTGCAGCTGCGCGTGCAGCGTCGCCGACGGCGGGACGGCCGGGGGCGGCGGCAGGCGCGGGCTCGTCTGCCCGTGGCTGCGCAGCATGTCGTGGGCGCCGGCGATCATCTTGCGCAGGCGGTCGGTGTCGTAGGCGGCGACGAGGTCGAGCGCCGCGGCGCCGTCGCCGCCGTCGAGCCAGCCGCCGAGCGCCTCGTCCCAGGCGCGGTCGCGCAACGCGCGAGCAGCGGCCTCGTCGAGGACCGTGAACGCCGGGTCGAGGCCGGCCGCGATCGCGTGGGCGCGCAGGACACGCGCGCAGAAGCCGTGGATCGTCGACACCCAGGCCGTCTCGGTCTCGCGCGCCTCGTCGCGGCGGCCGAGCTCGACGAAGCGCTCGCGCACCCGGGCGCGCAGCTCGCCGGCGGCACGCTCGGTGAACGTGATCGCGAGGATCCGCCCGGGCCGCACGCCGTCCTCGAGGACCGAGCGCACGAAGCGCTCGACGAGCACCGACGTCTTGCCGCTGCCGGCGTTGGCCTCGAGCAGCAGCGAGCCCTCGCGGGCGCGGATCGCCTCGGACTGCTCGGAGGTGAACGCGCGGCCGGCGGGACCGAGGAGCGTCGGCATCGCTACGCCGCCTCGCAGCGGCAGATCGTGGGATACGCGCAGCCGCCGGTGTACGCGCAGCTCGCCGGCCGCGGCTCGAGCGCCCCGCTGCGCAGCTCGCCGATCGTGCGCAGGACGTCCTCGAGGACGCCCTCGATGATCGCGTCGAACTCCGGCCGCGGGCGGCGGTCGGTCCTGACGGTGTCCAGACCCGGATCGGCATCGGTCAGGACGAGGCCGCGGGCGCGCTGGTCCTTGCCGCCGAGCGGCTGGTAGAGGCCGCCGATCGGGTCGAGGCCGAGCACGTCGCGGGCGGCGAGGATGTACAGCGCGATCTGGTACTTGCGCTTCTCGCGCCAGTTGGCCGACTCGACGACGTTGCGGCCCTTGTAGTCGTAGACGATCGCCTCGCCGCTCGGAGCGCGGTCGACGCGGTCGATGCGCCCGCCGATCGCGACGCCGTCGCCGAGCGCCAGCGCCGGCTCCTCGCCCTCCGCGCCGCCGAAGCGGATCTCCAGGCCCGCCGGCTCCAGCGCGGTCCCGTCGGCCGCGGTGTGCTCGAGGTAGCGGCGCAGGTCGGCGCGCAGCCGGTGCGCGAGCGCGCGCTGGCGGCGCGGGTCGCGCGACATCTCGAACTGCGGCGTCGTGGCGAAGCGATCGAGCGCGGCGTCCGCGAGCTCGAGGGCGAGCGGAAGCGACGCGGCCGTCACGCGCGCGCTCCCCGCCTGCTCGGTGAGGCCGCGCAGCGTGACCTCCAGGACGGCATGGGCGAGCGCGCCGCGGAGCATGAGCTCGGGGTCGGGCGTCAGGCCCTCGGGGTTCAGCCGGCGCTCGACGAACCACTTCACCGGGCAGCCGGCCCACAGCTCGATGCCCGACGCCGACCACGTCGGGCGCTCGCGCAGCTCGGCGACGAGCGCCGGGTCGCGCAGCGGTGCGATCGCCGCCTCGTGGTGGCGCGGGCCGGCGGCGGCCTCGTCGCGCAGGCGCTCGCGCTCGGTCGGCGGGTCGCCGCCCGGCCAGCCGACCTGCCCGAGCGTCCGGGTGCGCCGCCGCTGCGCGAGCTCGGGCCCGAAGAGGTCGCGGACGTCGGAGATGAAGAACGACGGCACGGCCTGCTCGCCGTCGTCGCCGGCCTCGTGCCAGGAGAGGTACAGGCGCTCCTCGGGCCGCGAGACCGTCGCGTAGAAGAGGTAGCGCTCGGCGCCGAGGTCGTCGCGGCGGCGCAGGCGCAGGCCCGACGCGGCGGCGATCTCGTCGCGCTCGGTGTCGCCGAAGAACGGCTCGGCGCGCGGCGTGGCCGGGAAGACGCCCTCCTGCAGGCCGCACGCGAACAGCGCCCGCACGCGGCGCGCGCGCAGCGACAGCGGGTCGGTGACGGTCACGAGCCCGGGCGCGGGTCGCGCCCCGATGAACACCTCGAGCTCCGCGAGCAGGGCCTCGAGCTCCGCCGGCGACGGGGCGAGCGACCTGTCGGCGGCGACGACCGCGGCGAGCTGGTCCAGCGCGCTGCGCCCGGCCCGCAGGACCGCGGCGTCCTGCGCCGCCGGCCCGCTGAGGACCTCCGCCGCGCGCCGGCGGGGAGCGGCGAACAGCGCGGCGAGCTCGGCGGCCAGGCGCGCGAGCAGCTCGGCGCCGCCGCCGCGCTGCGCGTCGCGGACGCGGTCGATCGCAGCGAGCGGCCAGTGCTCGGCCTCCCACAGCACGCGCGCGGCGCCGGCGGTGCGCGCGCCGGCCTGGCGCGCGGACGCCTCGAGCCGGTCGGCGAGCTCGGGGCGGTGCAGCAGCCCCGGCGTCCGCAGCCACGCGAGCAGGTCCTCGGCGCTGCCCTCCAGCAGCGCGCAGCGCAGCAGCGAGACGAGCCCGCGCCCGAGCGACGTGTGGCCGAACGGGACGCTGCGCTCGAGCGCGACCGGCACGCCGAACGCGCCGAAGACCTCGGCGAGCAGCGGCGCCGAGTCCTGCGGCCGGCGCAGCACGACGGCGATCTCCTCGGGCGCGATGCCCTCCTCGGCCATGAGCCGCGCGGCCTCCGCGGCGACGAGCTCGAGCTCGGCCCGCTCGCCGCCGCCCTGGATGAGCGTCACGGCCTCGCCGGGATCGACCGGGTCGGGATCGAAGAGCTGGCCGTCGGCGAGCTCGAAGACGCCGCGCTCGAGATGGTGCAGGGCGTCGCGCGAGCCGGGCGCGTAGTGCTCGGCGCGCGGCGCCAGCACGACGTGGCGGACGTCCTCGCCCTGGAGGTCGGCGAACGTCGTCGCCCGGCCGGAGAACGCCATCCGCCCGGCCTCGTAGGGGAGCGACAGCATGACCTGCGCGCCGCTGGCGGCGAGCGTCTGCACGGCGTCGCGCTGGAGCGCCGTCAGGTCGTCGAAGCCGTAGAAGAAGAGCGGCGTGTCGCCCCAGGCGGCCGGCCGCTCGCGCAGCGCGTCGAGCGCCGCCGCGGTCTGCAGCGGCGCGTCGAGCCGCTGCAGCCGCTCGAGCGCGCGGCGGTAGGCGCCGTAGAGCGCCGCGACCTCGTCGCCGTACGCGCGCCGGCCCTCGTCGCCGGCGGCCCAGGCGCGCAGGGCCTGCGTCAGGCGCTGTGGCGTGACGCGCCGCTCCTCGAGCTCGTCGACGAGCCGCAGCAGCTCGCGGGCGAAGCCCCGGGTGGCGGCCGAGCCGGCGAGCGCGCGCAGCTCGGTCCGCGCGATCGCGGCCGCCGCGACCCGCTCGCGGGCGAGCGTGCCGAGCGGGCGCCCCCGCAGCCCGGCGCGCTTGGCGGCCTCCTCGACGAGCCAGGTGAACCGCACGACATGCGCGCCGAAGACGACGCCGCCCGCCGCGAGCTCGCTGCGGTAGCGCTCGACGTCCGCGAACGTCGGCACGACGAGGATCGGCGCCTCGCCGCGGCGCAGCGCAGCGCGATAGCCGTCGAGCACGACGCGCGCCTTCTCGGCGTTGGCGGGACCTGTGACGAGCGTCAGGGGCACACGTCTATGGTCGCGCGTCGGCCCGACGACCTGACGGCGCCGCTCGAGCGCGCGCTGTTCGCACTCGCTGGGAGCGTCACGCTGCTCAGCGCCGCGCTCGTCGTGCTCGTCTCACCGTGGTTCGTGGTGCTGACGGCCTTCGTCGGCGCCAACCAGTGGCTGTACGTCGGCGTCGGCGACTGCCCCGCCTCGCTCATCCTGCGCCGCCTGTGCGGGCTGCGCCCGGCCACCACGACCCCGGCATCATGACCACGTACGGGCCCATCGGCCGCCTCGGCCGCTACACCGCCACGCATTTCAAGCTCGTCGCCGTCGCCTGGCTGCTCGTCGCAGTCGGCCTCGGCGTCCTCGCCCCGCGCGTCGAGCACGCCCTGTCGGGTGCGGGCTGGGAAGCCACCGGCTCGGAATCGGTGACCGTCCGCCAGACGATCGACCGCGAGTTCGGCGGCCTGTCCTCGTCGGCGCTGATGGTCGTCGTGCACTCCACCGACAAGACCGCCGCCGACCCCGCCTTCGAGGCGACCGTCGCGCGCGCACAGCGGCTGCTGAGCGCCGACCCGCGAGTGACGACGGTCGTCGCCCCCCAGGCGGGGCTGTCGGTCTCGCAGGACGGTCACACCGCCGTCATCCAGGCGGGCGCCGCCGCGTCGTCGAACGAGATGGTCCGCGCGGCCGACGCGCTGAAGGCGCCGCTGCACGAGGCCGCGCGCGACGGCGTGCAGGTCTCGCTGACGGGCGCGTCGGGGATGTGGTCTGACTTCAACGAGGCCAACCGCGCCGCGATGATGAAGTCCGAGCTCATCTCCTGGCCCGTCACGCTCGGCATCCTGCTGCTCGCGTTCGGGTCGCTCGTCGCGGCCGGCCTGCCACTGATGCTCACCATCCTCGGGCTCGTCGCGTCCGCCGGGTCGCTGTACCTCGGCACGCAGCTGCTGGACATCTCCATCTGGGCGATGAACTTCGCGCTGATGTTCGCGCTCGCGCTCGGCATCGACTACGCCCTGTTCATCGTCTACCGCTTCCGCGGCGCGCTGTTTGGCTCCGACCGGCCCGCCATCGACGCCGTCGCCGAGACGATGGACACCGCCGGCAAGGCCGTCCTGTTCAGCGGCCTGACCGTCCTCGTCTCTCTCACCGCGGTCATGCTCGTCCCGTCGCCCGCGTTCCGGTCGATGGCGCTGGGCATCATGCTGTCAGTCGCCTTCATCCTCGCGGCGACGCTGACGCTGCTGCCCGCCGTGCTCGCCAAGCTCGGGCACCGCGTCGACCGGCTCGCGCTGCCGTGGGCGCACTCCGGGGAGCACCGCTCCGCACGCTTCGCCGCCTGGGGCGAGCGCCTCTGGCGACGACCCGTCGCGTTCGGCGCGTTCGCCGTCGTCGTGCTCGTGGTCCTGGCGCTCCCGGTGCTCGGGCTCAAGACCGGCATGCCGTCCATCAAGGTCGTCCCCTCCGGCGACGGTTCGCGCGTCGCATACGCGCAGGTGCAGGACGCGTTCGGCCCGGGCGCGCCCGGCGCGTTGCAGGTCATCGCGCCGCAGGCCGACGCCGCCCGCGTGACCGCGGTCGCGCGCGCCGACGCCGGCGTCGCGCAGGTCATGGCACCCGTGCCGGGGACCGGCACGAACGCGATGGTGCAGGTCGTCCCGCGTCACGACCCGTCCGACCCGGCCGTCGGCGCGACGATCGATCGGCTGCGCGCCCAACTCCCGGCCGGCGCGCTCGTCGGCGGTGCCGTCGCCGAGAACCACGATCTGGAGAACGCGCTCGCCGCGAAGACCCCGCTCGTCATCGGCGTCGTCCTCGCGCTCGGCTTCCTGCTGCTGCTCGTCGCGCTGCAGGCCCCCATCATCGCCGCTGTCGGGGTCATCACGAACCTGCTCGCGGTCGGTGCGGCGTTCGGCATCGCCCGGCTCATCTTCCAGGAGGGCCATCTCGCCGGCCTGCTCGGTCTGGAGCCGCAGGGCTTCCTGAACGCCTGGGCGCCCGTGTTCTTCTTCGCGATGGTGTTCGCGATCTCGATGGACTACACGGTCTTCCTGCTGTCCTGACCAGCGCGGTCAGGGGATCGGCCGCGGCACCGGCTGCTGCGACGGAGGCTGCGGGAAGGCCTCGAACGCGACCGGCGCGAGCGTGTCCAGCCGGTTGGCTGCCAGGCCCGCGTAGGACAGCGTGTAGAGGCGATCGCCGATGACGAGCGAGCGGCCGATCGGCGGAGCGAAGTCGGCCTCGATCTTCGGGTGCGTCACGCGGCCGGCCTCCCCGAGCGTCGTCGTGCCGACGCGGAAGCCGATCGCGCCGACGAAGCCCTGGCCCTGCGGCCCGAACGTCTGCAGCGGGATGACGGCGAGGTCCGACGGCTTCCAGAAGAGGAACGCGTGCGGGTCGTACTCGGCGTCCGACGTCGCGTTGGCGCCGAGCGACGCGACCGCGCGCCGCGTCGGGTTGCGCAGGTCCGAGACGTCGAAGAGCGACAGCTGCGTGCCGAGCGTGCGCCCCTGCTCGGTCGCGTCCTGGCCGACCCCGAGCAGGAGGTCGTCGGAGATCGGGTGCAGGTAGGCCGAGAAGCCCTGGATCTTCAGCTCGCCGAGGACGCGCGGCTCGGCCTTGTTCGACAGGTCGAGCGTGTAGAGCGGGTCGACCTGGCGGAACGTCACGACGTAGCCCTTGTCGCCGACGAAGCGCACCGCGTAGATCCGCTCGCCCTTGCCCAGGCCCCCGACGCGGCCGAGTGGCGCCAGGCGCGAGCCGCGCTCGGCGAGGACCGTGACGAAGCTCTCGCTCTCGCCTGCCTGCTGGCCGCCGAACCACTGCGGCTCCTGCGTCGAGGCGACGCGCAACGCGCCGTCGTGCTCGGACAGCGAGTACTGGTTCAGGACGAAGCCGGTCACCTCGCCGGTCGCGGCGTAGGACGTCTCGTCGGGCTTGGAGGTGTCGAAGCGGTGGATCTCGGTGCGCATGCTCTCCGGCAGCGCGCGCCCGCTCTCGAGCGTCCGGATGTAGCGCTGGCTGGCGACGTAGAGGCCGGTCGTCGAGGCGTAGACCGTCTGCGCGCCGGCCATGATCGCGTCGCGGTCGACGTTGAAGAGGCCCTTGTCGAGGTCGATCGTCAGGACGGTCAGCAGGTCGAGGCCCGAGAACTCGCGCGGGTGGCGCACCTCGTCGCAGGCGACGACCGAGCGGCGGAACGTCCGCCCGGACAGGCGGCTGCGCAGGACCGTGCGCGGCACCCAGCGGCGCGTGGTCGTCCGGGCGACCGCGGCCGGTGCGACGAAGTTCGGCGAGGAGCCGACGACGACGCGGGCGGTGCCGCCGGTCAGCCGCGCGTCGACGAGCGCGCCGTCGACGGTCATCGAGCGCCGGACGGTCATCGCCGCGGGGTTGGAGATGTCGAGCTCGCTGATGACGACCTGCGACGCGCCGACGATGACGTCGGCCGCGAAGCCCGCGCCGCCGTAGGACGTGCTCATGACGAGCGCGCGGTCGCCGCGGAGGAAGAGCTGGTGGGCGCCGGAGCCCGGGAGCGCCAGCGAGCCGACGAGCTTCGGCGCGTCGCCGGTGACGTCGAGCGCGCGCAGCGCGTTGCCGGCGACCGCGAAGACGTGGCGGCCGTCGGTCTTGACGATGTCCGGCTCGTCGACGCCGGCCTCCTGGACGTTGGTCTGCGAGAACGTCGGCGTCGCGGTGTCGGCCTTGGACTCGGCGGCCGCGGGGGCGGGCGCGGAGTCGAGCGCCAGCACCTGGCCGGCGACCGGCCCGCTGAGGACCTGCGGCACGACCGCGCCGGCGCGCATCGGCACGCCGGTGCCGCCGCCGGTGCGCCGGGCGTTGCGGCGCGCGTAGCTCAGCAGCGCGCCGCAGGACGAGAAGGCGGGCAGCGCGGACGGCCTGGCGCTGCTGCGCTTGGCCGTCGCCGCCGGGGCGGGCGCGGGCGCCAGGAGCGCCACGGCCACGATCGCGATCGGCAGCACGCGGGCCGCGCGTGTCGTCTGGGTCCTTGGGGCAGTCATCGTCGTCGCTCCGTTCCGTGTCGCGCTCATGGGGACACTACGCCGCAGGCGCGTTGCCGTCACGCGGCAGCCGGCAGCGCTCCGGCGCGCACGGCCGCACGCGCGAGCCGGCGCGCGTCGGCATACGTGTCGCGCGAGCCGAGCAGCACGATCCCGATCCGCCGCCCGGACCGCTCGACGACCGCCACGAGGCAGAAGCGCGCGAGGTTCGTGTAGCCGGTCTTCAGCCCGATCGCGCCCGGATAGCGGTCGCGCAGGAGGTGGTTGGTCGTGCGCAGCGTGAGCTTGCGCCCGGCGCCGGGCCAGACGCGCGCGAACCGCCGGCGGGCGATCCGCGCGATGCGCGGCTCGGCCATCGCCCGCATCGCGAGCGCCGCGAGATCGGCCGGGCAGGACCGGTCGCGCGGGTCGAGGCCGTGCGCGTCGACGAAGTGCGTGCAGCGAAGGCCGAGCAGCTGCGCGCGGCGGTTCATGAGCGAGACGAAGGCGCGCTCCGATCCCGCGCCGGCGATCGCGAGCGTCACGGCGGCGTCGTTGCCCGAGGCGATGAGCAGGCCCTGGAGGAGCACCTCGGCGCGCACCCTGCGGCCGGGTCGCAGCCCGCCCATCCGCGATCCGCCGATCTCGTCGGCGCGCCGCGGGATCCGGACGCGGTCGCGCGGGCCGAAGCGCTCGACGGCGAGCAGCGCGGTCATGAGCTTCGTGAGGCTCGCGATCGGGCGCCGCCGCGTCGCGCCGCGGCGCCACAGCACGCGCCCGTCGGCGAGGTCGAACGCGATGCCCGCGCGCGGCGCCGGCCGCAGGCGGACGAAGCTCAGCAGCGCCGGCTGCGTGAGGTCGACGTTCGCGGCGCCCGGCGGCGCCGGAAGCGGGCCGACCTCCGTCTGCGGCGGCGGGCGTGTCGGGCGCCTGTGGGGGCAGCCGCGGCACGGTCGCCGGCGCGCGAGCCGGCCGCTCGTCGTCGTCGCCGCGCAGCGAGCTCGCGATCCACGCGCCGCCGGCGAGCACCGCGACGAGCGCGAGCAGCGCGGCGAGGCGGCGGCGGAGGATCACCGGCGCTCGCGAGGAGCTACGCCGCGGCCGTCGCGTCCGTCGCCGCAGCCTGCTCGCTCGGAGCGTCGGCCTCGGCGGCCGGATCGAGCTTCGCGCCCTCCCTGGCCCAGGGCTCGTCGAACTCGACGCGCCACTTGCCCTCGTCGCTCTGCTCGAGCGCGAGCTTCGCGCGGAACGAACGCCCGCTGCGGCCCTTGAAGCCGGTCACCGGCTTCGCCGTCCTGCCCGTCGCGATGAGCTCCTTCGCGACGGCCATCGGCAGGGTCTTTCCGGCCTTCGCCTTCCAGATGACGAAGCCGCAGCCGGGGTCCTCGCGCGACCAGCACGAGAAGCCCTTGCGGTTCTCGACGATGTCGTGGCCGCAGATCGGGCACGGCCCGAGGTTCGCGCGCGGGATGCGGACGTCCTTGAGCTTCGCGTCGAGGTCGCGCACCGTCGACTCGGCGAAGCCGGCGATGTCGGCCATGAAGCGCTCGCGCGGCTCGACGCCGCGCTCGATCATCCCGAGGCGCTGCTCCCAGTCGCCGGTGAGCGACGGCGACGTCAGCGGGTGCTCGCCGAGCAGGCGGATGACGTTCAGGCCCTTCTCGGTCGCGACGAGCGAGCGCGCGTCGCGCTCGACGTAGCCGACGTCGATGAGGCGCTCGATGATCGACGCGCGCGTCGCCGGCGTGCCGATGCCGGACTCCTTCATCGCCTCGCGCATCTCCTCGTCGTCGACGAGCTTGCCCGCGGTCTCCATCGCGCCCAGCAGCGAGGCGTCGGAGTAGCGCCGCGGCGGCTTGGTCTCCTTCTCGGCGGCGCTGACCTCGCGCGTCTGCACGCTCTCGCCGTGCTCGAGCTTCGGAAGCTGCTGGTCGCGGCCCTCGTCGTCGTCGTCGCTGCTCTCGCCGCCGCCCGCCAGCTCGCCGTAGACGCCGCGCCAGCCGGGGACGAGCAGGACCTTGCCGCGCGTGCGGAAGACATGCCCCGCGACGGTCGTGGAGACCTTCGTGTTCTCGAACACCGCCTCGGGATGGAAGACCGCGAGGAACCGGCGCGCGACCATGTCGTAGATGCGCCGGTCGTCGTCGGAGAGCTTGTCGAGGTTGTGCGTCGAGTTCGTCGGGATGATCGCGTGGTGGTCGCCGACCTTGTCGTCGGCGACGACGCGCCCGAGCGGCAGCATGTCGAGGCCCTGGACGTAGGCCGCCGCGGTCTGGTACTCGCGGCCGGCGGCGCCGACGTGCCCGGCGATGGCTTTCAGCTCGCCGATCATGTCGCTGGTGAGGTACCGCGAGCTCGTACGCGGGTACGTCAGGACCTTGTGCTCCTCGTAGCAGCGCTGGGCTGCGGCCAACGTCCGCCGGGCGGTGAAGCCGAAGCGGCTGTTGGCCTCGCGCTGCAGCGAGGTGAGGTCGTAGAGCAGCGGGGCGCGCTCGCGGCGCTCCTTGGTCTCGAGCTGGGTGATCTCGCCCATCTGGCCGCGTGCGGCGGCGACGATCGCGTCGGCCTCGGCGGCGGTCGCCAGGCGCGGCTTGGCGCCGTCGTGGTAGCGGCCCTCGTAGACGCGCTCGCCGGTCGCCGCGAAGACCGCGTCGACGAGCCAGTAGGGCTCGGGCCTGAACGCGCGGATCTCCTCCTCGCGGCGCGTGATGATCGCGAGCGTCGGCGTCTGCACGCGGCCGAGCGACACCGCGCCGTCGAACGACGAGCGCAGGCGGATCGTCGCCGCGCGCGTCGCGTTCATGCCGACGATCCAGTCGGACTCCGAGCGCGAGCGCGCCGCCGCCTCGAGCTGGGCGAACTCCGAGGCCGGCCGCAGCTCGTCGAAGGCGCGCTGCATCGCGGCCTTCGTCATCGACGACAGCCACAGCCGCTGCACGGGCTTCTTGGAGCCCGCCTTCTCGAAGAGGTAGGCGAAGATGAGCTCGCCCTCGCGGCCGGCGTCGCAGGCGTTGATGACATCCTCGACCTCGTCGCGGCGCAGCTGCTGGGTCACGACCGACATCTGCTTCTTCGAGCGCTCGTCGCGCACGACGAGCTTGAACTTCTCGGGGACGATCGGCAGATCGGCCATCCGCCACTTCTTGTACTTCGCGTCGTACTCGTCGGGCTCGGCGAGCTGGACGAGATGCCCCACCGCCCAGGTCAGCACGTGCTCGGGGCCTTCGAGATAGCCCTCGTGCTTGGCGAACGGCCCCGGCAGGACGCGCGCGAGGTCGCGCCCGACGGACGGCTTCTCGGCGATGACGAGTGTCTTGGGCATCGGCGGCAGGGTAGCGCCCTCGCCGCCCGCCGCCGTGGCGACCTCGTGTCCTCAGCGTGCGCAGGGCCCGGTGCCGACCGGGCCGGAGGCGCTGCCGAGGACGTCGCGGACGATGTCGTTGGGGACCGCGAAGCCGCCCTCCGTGCTGCCGCTGGTGGCCTTCGCGAAGACCGTCGCCGAGACCCGGCCGGCGACGTCGACGATCGGGCCGCCGGAGTTGCCGGGCTGGACGTCGCCGCGGAAGGCGACGATCTTGCGGCGGACGAGCCGGCGCCCGTAGGCGTCCTGGGTCAGCGTCGTGCGGGTGGCGCCGATCCGGGCCGGGCGGATGTCGAAGGGCCCGCTGAGCGGGTAGCCGAGGACCGCGCCCGGCTCGGTGACCTTCACCTCGCGCGCGAAGTCCAGCGCCGGCGCCGGCAGCGACGAGACGCGCAGGACGGCGATGTCGTTGCGCGAGTCGAACGCGATGGCGGTCGCGGAGAAGCGCTCGCCGCGGTCACGGCGGCGGACGACGGTGTCGCCCTGGTCCTGCCCCGCCACGACGTGCGCGTTCGTGACGACGATCCCCGGCGACGCGACCCAGCCCGAGCCCGACACCCCGAGCCCGCAGGAGTTGCCGAGGATCTGCACGACCGAGTCGCCCGCCCGCTCGACGTCGGGATCGCGCGCGACGGAGGACCTCGGCGGCGCGACCCTCGCGCCCGGGCCGGTGACGCTCGGGAACGGGTCGAAGCGGGCGAGCGCCTTGAGCACCTGGTCGGACGGCAGGACCTCGTTGAGCTCCTTGAGGATCGCCGACTTCTGGATCGTCCGGCGGTAGTCGCGGATGCCGGGGGTCTGCAGGACGATGACGCTCAGCAGCCAGGCGATGCCGAGCGCCAGGGCGATCGCCAGGACGCTGCCGAGGAGCCCGTCGATCGCCCGCAGGCCGGGCGAGACCATCGCGGCCCGCATCGCGCCCGCGATGCCCTCGGCGCCCGCCGACAGCAGCGTCCCGCCGATGAGCGCGCCGAGCAGGCCGAAGAGCGGCGCGAACGGCGACGCGTTGCCCTCGGACAGCAGCTGCGGGCCGAAGCGCGTGCCGAGATAGGCGCCGGCGGCGAAGCCCGCGAGCGACAGCGCGCCGATGACGAATCCGCGCGCGAAGCCCACGAGCGCGAAGAACGCAGCGAAGGCGATGATGATGAAGTCGAGCGGCGTCACGGTGCTGGGACCGGCAGGTTGCTGTCCGCGGGCAGGCCATAGTTCGTCTGCATGGCGCTCGCTTCGTCACGTTCGCGCAGCACCCCTCCTTCCCGCGGGGTCATCTTGGCAACCCTGCTCGTCGGGGGGCTGCTCGTCGGGATGGCCGTCCTGCTGTGGCCGAGCGGCAAGCCGCCCGAGCAGGTGCGGGCCGAGGCCTTCGCCGACGCGTGGGCGCGCGACGACTACCCGCGGATGTACGCCGAGCTGACCGCCGAGGACCGCCGCGCGGTGACGCTCAAGGACTTCACCGCCGCGTACCGGGCGGCGGCGCAGACCGCCACGACGATCCGGCTGCGGCCCGGTGGCGCCAGCGAGCCGGCGGACGGCGTCGTGACGATCCCGATGACCGTCACGACGCGGGCCTTCGGACCGGTCCAGGCGACGCTGACGCTGCCGTTCAGGGGCACCGAGGACGACGCGCGCATCGACTGGGACCGCCACCTGACGTTCCCCGGGGTCGCGCGCGGCGAGAAGCTCGAGCGCGAGGCGCAGGTTCCGCGGCGCGCCGACATCCTCGCCCGCGACGGGACGCCGCTGGCGCAGGGGCCCGAGCGCAGCTCCCCGATCGCCGACGTCGCGAGCTCGATCGTCGGCGAGCTCGGGCCGGCGCCGGCGGAGCGCGTCGACGGCCTGCGCGCGCGCGGCTTCCCGTCGGACTCGAACGTCGGGCTGTCGGGCCTCGAGCGCGTCTTCGACGAGCGGGTGGCGGGAAAGCCCGGCGGTCTGCTGCGCGCGGGCGCGCGGACGCTCGCCAGCAGCCTGCCGCGGCCGGGCGCGCCGGTCCGCACGTCGATCGACCCCGACGTCCAGCGCGCGGCCGTCGAGGCGAAGGGCGCGCGCTTCGGCGGCGTCGCCGCGATCCGCCCGCGGACCGGCGAGATCCTCGCGCTCTCCGGCGTCGCCTTCTCCGGGCTGCAGCCGCCCGGCTCGACGTTCAAGATCATCACGCTCACGGGCGTCCTGCAGGCCGGCCTCGCGGGGCCGAACTCCGCCTATCCGGTCGAGACGAAGACGGAGATCGAGGGCGTCGAGATCGAGAACGCCAACGGCGAGTCGTGCGGCGGCTCGCTGCGCCTGTCCTTCGCGCACTCGTGCAACTCGGTCTTCGCCCCGCTCGGCGCGAGGCTCGGCCCGGAGCGGCTCGTGAAGGCCGCCGAGGCGTTCGGCTTCAACCAGGACGTCGGGATCGCCGGCGCCGCGACGAGCACGATCCCGCCGGCCGCCGAGATCGGCGACCCGCTCGCGGTGGCGTCGTCGGCGATCGGCCAGGGCAAGGTGCAGGCGACGGCGCTGCAGATGGCCTGGGTCGCGGCGACGATCGCCGGCCGCGGGCGCCGGCCGCGGCTCACGCTCGAGCGCAGCTCGCAGGTGCGCCGCACGCAGACGGTCGACGAGGGCACCGCGCGGCTCGTCGGCCGCTACATGGAGGCGGTCGTCGCGGAAGGCACCGGAGGGGCGGCGAAGATCGAGGGCATCCGCGTGGCGGGCAAGACCGGCACCGCCGAGCTGCGCGACACGACGACGCCCGAGTGCGTGCCGAGCGAAGAGGTGCCCGAGTGCCCGCCGCCGGTTCCCAACGACCCGACCGACACCGACGCGTGGTTCTCGGCCTACGCCCCGGCGGCGAAGCCGCGGATCGCGGTCGGCGTGCTGCTCGTCGAGTCCGGCGCGGGCGGCGACACGGCGGCGCCCGTGGCCAAGCAGGTCCTCGTCGCCGGCCTCAAGGCGACGGCCTAGATGTCGAGGTCGATGATGCCGGTCTGCTCAGGCTCTTCGATCTCGAGCTCGAGCGGCCGGTTGCCGAGCGCCGTGAGCGTGAGCTTGAAGAGCAGCAGCGATCCCTGGATCGGCGTGTCGAAGGCCGGCGTGTCCGGCAGCGGCAGCGTGTCGTTGGCCGGGATCGGCTCGGTCGAGCGGTAGGCGAAGAGGTTCGTCGGCTCGAGCGAGAGCGGACGGAACTCCTCCTCCTGCGTGTCGACGATCTTGATGTCGCCCGACGGCGCGATCGCCTCGTCGGTCTCGTTCTGCACCCGCAGGAAGACGCCGAACCAGACCTCGTCGGGCTTCAGCTCGCGCTCGGCGTCGGGGACGCCGGTGAGATATGCCTCGTCCTGGATGTCGTGCTCGTTGAGCTGGCGCGAGACCTGCACCTGGTACTTCAGCGGGCCGACGTCGAGGTAGAACCCCTCGTTCTCGATCTGCACGGTGCGCGCGTCCGTGTCGGGGTGGTTCCCGCATGCCGCGAGGCCGCCGCTGGCGAGCAGGACGGCGAGGATGGTGAGCGGGCGGCGAAGTGCGGACACGGGCGGGCGGGAAATCTACAGCCTGAAGCCGCTGGCGGGCTTGCGTGCGCCGCCGGAGAGGGTCGTCCGGGCGCCGCGCTGCTCGCCCGCCTCGAGGATCGCGCGCAGCCGGTCGAGCGCCTTGCGGTGGCAGCGCCTCGTGGCCGCCGGGACGCGCAGGAACTTCTCCATGAGCCGGTCGGACGCCATCGCGGGCTCGGACTCCGTCGTGAAGGTCACGTCGGTCCCGCCGTTGGACGACTCCTCGAGCTTCCACTCCGAGCGGGTGCGAATCCGGTTGAAGCGCCCGGACCGGCCGGTCGCGACGATCCGCGCCGGCGGCTCGAGCTCGGCGAGCGTCACGTCGCCGTAGGAGAAGCGGTCAAAGCGCGACTTCGTGCGGAAGCGGGCGCCCGCCCCGAGACCGTAGGAGTCCTCGCGCGTGAGGTGCCAGTCCACCATGCAGTGATCGGTGAACTCCTCGTGATTGGCGACGTCGGCGAGGTACTCGAAGACCTCCTCGCGGGGCCTGGCGATCGTCGTCGTGAGCGTGACGGGCTCCATGAGCCCGCCAATCTACTGCGGGACGACCGCCGGCGGAGAGACGGGCTGAAGGCGGTGGATGCGCACCGCCTGGCCGTACTCGCTGCTGTGCACGCGCTCGCTGTGCGCGGGCGCCTCGCGCCGCAGCGGGCGGCACAGCTCGCAGACGCTCGCGCCGCCGTCGTAGTGGTGCAGCGTCTCGCCGATGAGCGGCGTGCGGCCGCAATCCGCGCAGCGGCTGACGGTGCCCGACAGCGCGCCGACGCTCTTGCGCAGCAGCGCGCGCTCGAGGTCCTGCTCGTCGATGCCAGCGGGGTTGCGCGCCACGGCTCCGTGGTTCGGCGGGCCGCCGCGCAGTCCTTCACGCCGGGCGTCTTGAGGAAGCGTTTAGCCGCGGGGCCACCATGGGTACCAACCGGCCTTCTGACGCACGCGCGCGGGTCTTCGGGGGACTTGACGCGCTTGTTATATTCCGCACAAGCCGAGGGAGCCGGCGGACCACCCCTGTAACGCTGGCGAAGGAGAGTGTCGGGCTATGGAGTCACTCACGTCGGGAACGCTCGCGGGCACCGGCACGTTCCGCTGCGAGATCTGCGGACACGTGATCACCATGACGACAGCCGACCTCCTTCCTTCCTGCCCCGGATGTGACGGCGCGAGCTTCACCCGCGCCTCGCTGTTCGGCGGCACGGCCCGCTTCCGGCGCGCGGAGCCCGACGCCGCGACCGAGACCGGCGACGGCCTGCTCGACGCCGCGGGCACCGCGATCACCGAGCCCGGGCGCTACCTCGTCTTCCACGACACCGGCAAGGTCCGCACCGTCGCGATGACCGGCAGCAGCATGCGGATCGGCCGCAGCCTGTCGGCCGACCTGCGCTTCGAGGACCCGACCGTCTCGCGCCGCCACGCCGTGCTCGTCGCCGAGACCGACAGCGTCCGCGTGCTCGACGACCGCAGCCTCAACGGCGTCTTCGTCAACGGCGAGCGGGTCGACTCCCAGACCCTGAACGACGGCGACGAGATCGTCATCGGCCGCTACCGCCTGCGCTTCGCCGACCGCACGGCCGAGGTCGCTGCCGCCGGGGCCGAGCTTCGGGCCGAGTAGCATCCGGCGCCCTTGGGCGCCACGACGATCGCAGTTCTCTCCCAGAAGGGCGGCACCGGCAAGACGACGACGGTGAGGACGCTCACCGATGTGTTCCGCCGGCTCGGATTCCGCGTCCTCGCCGTCGATCTCGACCCCCAGGGCAACCTCTCGGACTACTTCGACGTCGACCCCGAGGCGACGCCGACGATCAGCGACGTGCTCGGGGGCCGCGCGCCCGCCGACCAGGCCGTCCACGACGACATCATCCCCGCGAACCTCTCGCTCGCCGAGTCCGAGCTCGCGCTCGCCGGCAAGATGGGCCGCGAGCTGACGCTCAAGCGCGCGCTCAAGCCGCTGCGCAAGCAGTACGACTTCATCTTCCTCGACTGCCCGCCGACGCTCGGCCTGCTGACGGTCAACGCGCTCGTCGCCGCCGACGAGGCGCTGCTGACGACCGAGGCGCAGTACTTCGCGCTCCAGGGCGTCGAGCAGGCGCTCGAGGTCATCGAGCTCGCGCGCGACGGCCTGAACCCCGACCTCGGCTGGCTCGGCGTCGTGTTCAACATCGCCGACATGCGAACGCGCCACAGCCGCGACGCGTTCGAGACGCTGAAGAAGCATGTCGGGCGCAAGCTCATGAACACGACGATCCGCCAGTCGATCGCCTACGCGGAGGCGGCCGAGCGCGCGATCTCGATCCTCGACCACCGGCCCGACCTCGCGGCGGACTACCTCGCCCTCGCCGACGAGCTGCTCGTGCGCCTGAAGCTGCCCGACGCGCGCGAGCGCCTCAAGGCGCTGTCGGAGGCCTAGCTTTGCGGGGGCGCTGGGCGGCCGCGCTCGCCGCGCTCGCGCTGGTCGGTGCCGCGGTCGCCGCGCTGCTCGTCCTGCGCGACGACAAGCCGGCGCCGCGCCCCCCGCAGGCGCTGGAGGAGGTGCAGCCCGCTCCGCAGCGGCCGGCGCGCGTGCTGCGCGGGCCGCTGGGCGCGCACCTCAACCGCCGCACGCAGCTGCGCGCGAGCCCGGGCGGGCGGGTCATCCGCTCGCTCGGCCCGCGCACGGGCTACGGCTCCGACCGCGTGCTGGCGGTCGTCAAGCGCAGCGGCGGCTGGCTCGCGGTCCTCTCGGACCACCTGCCGAACTCCAAGGCCGGCTGGATCCCGGCCTCCAGCGCGACCCTCCTGCTCGAGCCCTACACGCTCCACGTCGACCTCTCCGACCGCCGCCTCGTCGTGCGCCGCCGCGGCCGCGTCGTGCGGCGGATCATCGTCGCGATCGGCCGCCCCGACGCGCCGACGCCGACCGGGCGCTTCGCGGTGACCGACCTGCTGCGGATCACCGGCGGCAGCGGCGCCTACGGCTGCTGCGCGCTGGCGCTCACCGGGCGCCAGCGCAACCTCCCCCAGGGCTGGACGGGCGGCGACCGCATCGCGATCCACGGGACGTCGAACGAGGCGACGCTCGGCTCGCCGGCCAGCAGCGGCTGCCTGCGCGCGGACGACCGGTCGATGCGCTGGCTGCTCGCGCGCGTCCCCCTCGGCGCGCCGGTCCGCATCCGCGCCTGAAACCTAGAGCTCGCGGACGTCCGCGCCCTGCGTCTCGAACGGCGCCCGCAGGACGTCGGCCCAGCCGTCGGTCTCGCGCCGCAGCCTCCCGACGACGGCGCCGGTCGCGTCGGCCTGCGTCCAGAAGAGCACGGTGGGGCCGGCTCCGGAGATCGTCGCGCCGATCGCGCCGAGCTCCTGCGCGCGCTCGAGCAGCCGCATCGAGTCGGGGAAGAGATGGCCGCGGTAGTGCTGGTGGAGGCGGTCGTGCAGGCCGCGCGCGACGAGGCTGAGATCGCCCTGCGCGAGGCCGAGCGTCAGCGTCGCGCCGTGGGCGACGTTCGCGACGGCGTCGGCGAGCGGGACCGTCTGCGGCAGCGCGCGGCGCGCGACGGTCGTCCGCACGGCGCTGCGCGGGACGACGATCACCGCCTCGAGGCCGTCGGGCGGCGCGAGGCGCGCGACCTCGCCGCCCGCGACGATGACGAACCCGCCCAGCAGCGCGGCGGCGGCGTTGTCGGGATGGCCCTCGAGCTCGGTCGCGTGCGCGAGCAGGTCCTCGTCGAGCTCGAAGAGGTGGGCGGCGGCGCTGAGGCCCGCGACGTAGGCGGCGGCGCTGGACCCGAGGCCGCCCGACAGCGGCACCTGCGAGCGGATGCGAAACGTGAAGTTGTCGGGCGGGTGGAGCTTCGCGAAGCCGCGCACGGCGAGGTTGCGCCGGTCGCGCGCGATGTCGAGCCTCGTCTCGACGGCGAAGCGGCCGGTCTCTGAGACCTCGAGCTCGACGTGCAGCGCGAGCGCCGCCGCGAACGTGTCGAAGCCGGGGCCGAGGTTCGCCGAGGAGGCGGGCACGCGGACGAGCCGGCGGCGCTGCATCAGTCCCCACCCAGGACGGCGTCCTCCACCGCGGCGAGGGTCGGCTCGCAGGCGATGACGCCGCCCGCGTGGTCCAGCGCGGTCTGCGGGTCCTTGAGGCCGTGGCCGGTGAGCACGCAGGCGATCCGCCGCGCGCCGTCGGGGCCGTAGCGCAGCAGCCCGGCGACGGAGGCCGCGCTCGCGGGCTCGCAGAAGACGCCCTCGCGCGCGGCGAGCAGGCGGTAGGCGCCGAGGATCTCCTCGTCGGACACCGCGCGGACCATTCCCCGCGATGCCGTCATCGCCTCCATCGCCTCCTCCCAGCGCGCCGGGTTGCCGATCCGGATCGCGCTCGCGACCGTCTCGGGGTGCTCGACCTTGTGGCCGAGCACGAGCGGCGCGGCGCCCTCGGCCTGGAAGCCGAAGAGCCGCGGCGCGATGCCGAGCTCGCCGAAGCCCTTCCAGTAGGCGGTGATGTTGCCCGCGTTGCCGACCGGGATGCAGAGCCCGTCGAGCTCGTCGAGGCGCTCCATGATCTCGAACGCGCCGGTCTTCTGGCCCTCGAGGCGGAAGTGGTTGACGGAGTTCACGAGCGCGATCGGGTGGCTGTCGGTCAGCGCCCGCACGAGCGTCAGGGCCTGGTCGAAGTTCCCGCGCAGCGCGATGACGCGCGCGCCGTGGATCAGCGCCTGGGCGAGCTTGCCCGACGCGATCTTGCCCTCGGGCACGATGACCGCGCAGGTGAGGCCCGCGCGGGCGGCGTAGGCGGCGGCGCTCGCCGCGGTGTTGCCGGTCGACGCGCAGATGACCGCCTTGGCGCCCTCGCGCACCGCGGCGCTGACGGCGCAGGTCATCCCGCGGTCCTTGAAGGAGCCGGTCGGGTTCGTGCCGTCGAGCTTCAGCCACACCTCGGCGTCCACGAGCCCGGAGATGTGCGGCGCGTGCACGAGCGGCGTGCCGCCCTCGCCGAGCGAGATGACGGGATCGCCGGCGGCGAACGGCAGCCGGTCGCGGTAGCGCTCGATGAGGCCTGGCATCGGGCCGGACCCTACTGCCGTGCGATCATCGCGGGATGGGCGATCGTGCTCTGCTCGTCTTCGGCGCGCGCAACCTCGGCGGCGCGATCCTCGACCACTTCGTCTCCGAGGGCTGGGCGGCAGCCGCCGTCGCGCGCAGCGACGACACGCTCGCGAAGGTTCGCGACCGGGGCGCGCTGGCGATCGCCGCGGACGCCACGAAACCCGAGGAGGTCGCCGCGGCGCTCGCCCGGACGCGCGACGAGCTCGGCCGCCTCGACCTCGTCGTCAACGCCGTCAGCGCCGACCGGCGCAGCGCCGGCGGGCCGTTCGGCGGCGGGCCGCTGGCCGACGCGACGCTCGAGGGCTTCCACGACTGGACCGTCGCCGTGTCCGAGCAGGCGTTCGTCTTCCTCTCGGAGTCCGTGCGCGCGCTGCGGGCCGGCGGCAGCGGCGGCACGATCATCCAGGTGACCGGCGGCTCGAGCCGCCGCGCGATCCCCGGGCGCGGCCTCTGGTCGGCCGCCGCCCACGCCGTGAAGGCGATGACGTTCGCCGCCGCGCAGGAGCTGCGCGCGGAGGGCATCCACGTCGCGCTGCTCGTCGTCGACGCGACGATCGAGTCGCCGAAGACGGCCGAGTTCGCGCGGGACACGCCGCGCGACGCGCTCGCCGACATGTCCCAGATCGCCCGCGCCGTGCAGTTCCTCGCCGAGCAGGAGCCGCGCGCGATGACGCACGAGCTCGTCGTGACGCCGGCGGGCGATCGCTGGGTCCCGTAGGACCTAGACGAACTCCTCGTCGATGACGCGGATCGCGCGCGGCGGCGAGCGCAGGAAGTCGAGCTTCGAGATCGTCTCGACGGCGGCGAAGAAGCGCGACTCGAGGATCGGGTGGACGACCATGACGAGGCGGGCCCGCTCGCCGAGCCCCTTCTGCACGACGGACTTGATCGACGCGCCCTCCTCGCCGAGCACCTGCGCGACCTGCGCCAGCACGCCCGGCCGGTCGGCGACCTCCATGTGCAGGTAGAACGAGGACCGCACGTCGTCGACGATCGGCAGCGCCTGCGTCGTCTCCGGCGTCGAGGCCGGCGGGATCATCGCGCTGATGACGTCGCCGAGGACGGCGCTCGCCGTCTGCGGCCCGCCCGCGCCGGGGCCCGACATCGTGATCTCGGTGATCGCCTCGGACTCGACGGTCACGGCGTTGAACGGGCCGTGGACGCTCGCGAGCGGATGGCCGGAGTACAGGAACGCCGGGTGCACGCGGACGGCGAGGCCGCCGTCGATCCGCTCGGCGGTGCCGATGAGCTTCAGGCCGAGGCCGAGCTCCTCGGCGTACTCCATGTCGTCGGCGGTGATGTGCTCGATGCCCTCGTAGATGACCTCGTCGAGATGCACCGGGGTGTCGAACGCCAGCCGCGCGATGATCGCCATCTTCGCCGCGGCATCCCGGCCGTTGACGTCGTCGGTCGGGTCGGCCTCGGCGTAGCCGAGGCGCTGGGCGGCGGCGAGCGCCGCGTCGTACGTGCAGCCGGTCCGCGCCATCTCGGAGAGGATGTAGTTCGTCGTCCCGTTGACGATGCCGTGGACGCGGTCGACGTGCGCGGCGGCGAGCGACTCCTGCAGGACGCGGATGACCGGGACGACGCCCGCGACCGCGGCCTCGAAGCGCAGCTGCACGCCGTGCTCGCGCGCGGTCGCCCAGAGCTCCTCCCCGTGCTGGCTGAGCAGCTGCTTGTTGGCGGTCACGACGTGCTTGCCGGCCCGCATGGCCCGCAGCACGTACTCGCGCGCCGGCTCGATGCCGCCGATGAGCTCGACGACGAGCTCGCAGCCGTCGAGGATCTCGTCGAAGTCGCCGCGGCTGCGGGTCAGGACGCCGCTGACCTCGGGGCGCAGTCCGGTGATCGCGGCGACGTGGTCGGCGCGCGCGGCGAGGAGCGTGTCGAAGGCGGCGCCGACGGTCCCGTGGCCGAGGAGGCCGATGCGAAACGGCTCAGCCGACATCGCGGGCGGCGAGATCGTCGTACGTCTCGCGGCGGACGACGACGCGCGCGTCGCCGTGCGAGACGAAGATCACCGGCGGCCGCGGGACGCCGTTGTAGTTGTTGGCCATCGCGTGGCCGTAGGCGCCCGTCGCCGGCGTGACGACGACGTCGCCGACGCGCGGGTCCGCGAGCTCGACGTCGCGGACGATGACGTCGCCGGACTCGCAGTGCTTGCCCGTCAGGCGCGACGGCGTGCCGCCGCCGAAGCGGTCGGCGATCTGGGCCTCGTAGACCGCGCCGTAGAGCATTGGGCGCAGGTTGTCGGACATCCCGCCGTCGACCGCGACCCAGGTCGAGACGTTGCGCTTGACGCTCTGCACGGTGTAGAGCGTGACCGTCGAGTTCGCGACGAGCGCGCGCCCCGGCTCGTCGAGGATCCGCTTGCCGGGCCCGAGGACGCTGTTGACCGTGTCGATCTTCGCGGCGACGTAGTCGGCGATCCGCGGTGGCTCCTGGTCGGCGGTGTACGCGACGCCGAGCCCGCCGCCGAGGTTGTACGTGCCGAAGTCGCCGAGCGGCGCGACGGCCTCGATCGCGCGGCGGAACGGATCGAGCTCGAGGATCTGCGACCCGATGTGCATGTGCAGGCCGACGAGGTCGAGGGCGCCGGAGTCCTCGACGCGGGCGATCGCGGCCGGGGCGTCGGCCATCGAGAAGCCGAACTTCGAGTCCGCCTGGCCGGTGGAGATCTTGTCGTTCGTGCGCCCGCGGACGTCGGGCGTGACGCGCAGCAGCACGGGCTGGGCGGGCCCGTCGCCGACGACCGCCTCCAGCCGCGCGATCTCGTCGGCGTTGTCGATGACGATGTGCCCGACGCCCGCCTCCCGTGCGAAGCGCAGCTCGTCCTCGGACTTCGCGTTGCCGTGCATGTAGATCCGGGCGGGGTCGAAGCCGCCGCGCAGCGCGAGCGAGAGCTCGCCGCCGGAGGCGACGTCGCAGGCGATCCCCTCGCTGGCGAGGACGCGGTAGACGGCCGTGCAGGGGAAGGCCTTGGAGGCGAAGAGGACGTCGAAGTTCTTCGTGCGGGCGCGGAAGGCCTCGACGAAGGTCTGCGCGCGGGCGCGCAGGTCGTCCTCGGAGACGATGAAGGCCGGGGTGCCGAACTCGCGTGCGAGCTCGAGCGCGTCGCAGCCGCCGATCTGCAGCCGCCCGTCCTCGTCGATGCGGCTGTCGATCGGATATGCCTGCGAGAGCTGCGTGCGGGTGGCGGCCATGAGGATCGGAGAGTATGGCCTTCAGATGAGACCCGGCCGGCACGCAGGCCTCGCGTACGCGCTCGCCGAGCCGAGAGGGCGATGCGCTGGGCGGCGTCGTCGTCCTGCACGGCGCCGGGTCGTGCAAGGAGAACCACGCCGACTTCGCGCTCGCCTGCGCCGCCGCCGGCCTCGCGGCCATCGCCTTCGACCAGCGCGGCCACGGCGCGAGCGACGGCGCGCTGGGCGCCGGCGCGATCGACGACATCGCGGCGATCGCCGGACTGCTGCCGCCCGAACCGGCCGGTGTTCCTGCGCGGGTCCTCGATGGGCGGCTGCCTCGCGCTGGCCGCCGCCGCGCAGGCCGGCGCCGCCGGGGTCGTCGCGATCTGCCCCGCGACCCCGGGCCAGCTGCTCCGCGGGCTGCGCGAGGAGCGCTACGAGGCGCGCACCGACGGCGCCGGGCTCGCGCGCCTGCTGGGCGCGATCGACCTCGACTCAGCGGCCCGCGCCCTCGGGCCGGGCCTCATGCTCCTGCACGCGGAGGGCGACGAGGTCGTCGCGATCGAGCATTCCGCGCGCCTGCATGCGCTCGCGGCGGGCAGCCGCTTCGTGCGCGTGCCGGGCGGCGATCACCGCTCCGTCCAGCACGATCCGGCGCTGCAGGCCGAGGCGCTGCGGTTCCTGCTGGAGCGCGCGGCCGGCCTAGTTGCGCGGGGCGAGCAGCCGGTCGAGCACGTCGCCGGGACCGTCAGCGACGTTGCGCAGGATGTCGCCGGTGTCGCCGACGGCGGTCCCGGTGTCCGAGCGCAGCCGCTGCGCGGCCTCGCGAAGACGGCGCGTCAGCGAGCTCGTCGTCGCGTCGACGGCCTCGGTCGTCGCGCCGAGCGCCTCGTTGACGGGCTCGAGCACGCGGCCGGGCCCGGCGCCCGTGGAGTTCCCGGCGGTCGATCCGCCGCTGTCCTGCTGGCCCGCGTCGCCGCCCTGACCGCCGGCGACCGAGGTCCCGGAGCCATCGGCGCTGCCGCGACCGGCGCGAGCCACGGAGCTCGCGGCCGCGGCGGCGGTCGTGGCGCCGGCGGCGCGCTGGCGCGGGCGCGCCGCGGCGGCGGCGCGGAGCACGAGCGGCGTGGAGGCGAGCTGTGCGGGGCGACCGGTGTCGAGCACGAGCTCGGCGGTCTGCGGCGCGATCGGGTCCTCGGAGGTGAGGCTGTAGGCGACGAACCCGCTCGCGGTGGCGAAGGTCACGACGACCGCCGCGAGGACGGCCCCGGCGACTCCGAGGCCGGAGACCGTGGACTGCGCAGGGCGGCGAAAAGGCGGCATGGCAGACGTACCCACTGGCGTTGTCGGCAGCTGGGCGGAGAACTTGAGCGATTTCTTCGAGTTGGCGCGTTGCCGCTCTTCTCTAAGTGAGAACCATTTTCGATAAGCTGCGCTCGTGGCGTGGCTCAGCGACCCTCTCTCGGCGCCGTTCATGCAGCGCGCCGTGCTCGCGATCCTCCTGCTGGCCGTCGCCGGCGGCCTGCTCGGCACGTGGGTCGTCCTGCGCCGCCTGGCGTTCTTCGCCCACGCCGCGGGCACCGCGACGTTTCCCGGGCTCGTCGTCGCCGGTCCGTGGGGCCTCGCGCCGCCGGTCGCGGCGCTCGGTGCCGCGCTCGGCTTCGCGGGCCTGCTCGCGCGCGTGACGCGACGCGGCGCGATCGGCGCCGACGCCGCCACCGGCCTGCTGCTGACCGCTGCGCTGGCACTCGGGGCCGTCCTCGCGAGCGACGTCTACGGCTCCGGTGCGGGCGTCGACCGCCTGCTCTTCGGGACGCTCCTCGGCCTCGGCGACGGCGACCTGTGGCTCGCGGGCGCGGCGGCCGTCGCGGCCGTCGCGGCGACCGCGGCGCTCGGGCGGACGTGGCTCGCGACCGGCTTCGATCCCGCCGGCGCGCCCGCGCTCGGCGTCCCCGCCCGCCGCGGCGACTGGATGCTGCTCGCGCTGCTCGCGGTGACCGTCGTCGCGGTGCTGCCCGCGGTCGGCGCGCTGCTCGTCAGCACGCTGCTCGTCGTGCCCGCCGCGACCGCCCGCCTCGTCGCGAGCTCCGTGGGCGCGCTGGCGGCG
Organism: uncultured Actinomycetes bacterium; assembly: GCA_963830085.1. GTDB lineage: Bacteria > Actinomycetota > Thermoleophilia > Solirubrobacterales > Solirubrobacteraceae > CADCVQ01. The sequence goes on from CAWHLF010000018.1 coordinate 333,916, forward strand.
ACCGCGGTCGCGCTTGCCGCCGCCGAGGGCTTCGCCGGGCTGCTCCTCGCCTACCACCTCGACCTCCCGCCGGGCCCGGCGATCGCGGTCGTCGGCGGCGCCGGCTTCGCGCTCGCGGCGCTGGCGAGCGCCTCGCCGCTGCGGAGGGTGACCGGCGCGGCGACATGAGCGACGCGGGCGCGCTCGAGGTCGGCGACCTCGCGGCCTCCTACGGCCCGGGAGCGCCGGCGCTGCGCGGCGTGACGTTCACGGCGAGCGCGGGCCAGTCGGTCGCGGTCCTCGGCCCCAACGGCGGCGGCAAGACGACGCTTGTTTCGCGCCCTCCTCGGCGAGCTCCCGGTCATCACCGGCAGCGTCCGCTACGACGGCGCGCCGGCGTACGTCCCGCAGACCGAGCGCTCGCGGCTGGACTTCCCGGTCAGCGCGCTGGACGTCGCGCTCATGGGCGCCTATGCCCGCACGCCGTGGTACCGCCGGATCGCGGCCGCCGATCGCGAGCGGGCGCGCGCGGCACTCGAGCGCGTCGGCCTCGGCGACCGGTCCGGTGACCGCTTCGGCGCGCTGTCGGGCGGCCAGCGCCAGCGCGTGCTCATCGCGCGCGCGCTCGTCCAGGATGCGCGCGTGCTGCTGCTCGACGAGCCGTTTGCGGGCGTCGATCACACGAGCGAGGACGCGATCATGCGCATCCTCGACGAGCTGCGCGACGAGGGGCGCGTCCTGCTCATCGCGACGCACGACATCGAGCAGGCGCGCCGCTGGGACCGCGTCCTGTGCCTGCGGGGCGAGCAGGTCGCCTACGGCCCGCCGGCCTCGACGCTGACGACCGAGGTGCTCGAGGCGACCTACGGCTCGGAGATCGTCGTCCTCGACGGCGGCCGCCGCGCGATCGCCGTCCAGCACCACGCGCACTGATGGAGATCCTCCACTCCGGTCTCCTCCAGCGTGCCCTCGTCGAGGTCGTGATCCTCGGCGCCGCCTGCGGCGCCCTCGGCGTCTGGCTGCTGCACCTGCGCCACGCCTACGCCGCCGAGTCGCTGGCGCACGCGATGCTGCCGGGGCTCGTCATCGCCTCGCTCGCGGGCGCGCCGCTGCTGCTCGGCGCTGCCGGCGGGGTCCTCGTCGCGGCCGCGCTCATCGCGATCGCGGCGCGCGACGCGCGGGTCGGGCCGGAGATCGCCGTCGGCGTGACGGTGACGACGGCGTTCGGCCTCGGCGCCGTCCTGGCGCTCTCGCCCGACGTGCCGGCGCGGCTCGGCGAGCTGCTCTTCGGCGACCTGCTCGGCGCGAGCACCGGCGACCTCGTCGCCGCGGGGGTTCTGGCGGCGCTCGTCGCGGTCGCGCTGGCGTTCGGGCATCGCAGCCTCAGCGCGGCCGTCTTCGACCCGGTCGCGGCCCCATCGCTCGGCGTGCGCCCGCCGCGCGTGGAGCTGGCGCTGCTCGCGCTGCTCGCCGTCGCGACGGTCGCGGCGGTCCAGGGTCTCGGCAACCTGCTCGTCTTCGCGCTGCTCGTCGCGCCGGCCGCGGCCGGGATGCGCCTCGGGCGGTCGCTGCGCGCGCAGCTCTGGCTGTCGGCGGGGCTGGGATCCAGCGCGGGCGTCATCGGGCTCGTGGCGAGCGCCGAGCTCGACATCGCGGCGGGCGCGTCGGTCGCGCTCGCGGCGGTCGCGCTCTACGTCGTGGCTGCGGTCGCGCGGCCGGCGCCGGCGGCGGGCGGTCGGCGGTCGCCGGTCGAGGCGCTTCAGGGCGCCTCGGGCTGAGGCGCTCCGTCGCTCGGCGACGGTCGTCGCCCGTGGCGCTCGGGTTCGGTCGCGCCGCGGCGCTCCCGCGGCGAGTGTGGCGTCTTGGTAGCGCATGGCGCTACCTGGACGCCACACACGCCGCGCGGGAGCGCCAGGGGCGACGGCACCCCGATCGCTTCATCGATGCTGTTCTGCGGGCGCCCGCTACGCGCGAGCGGTGGCGCCGGCCGCCGCCGGGCCCGGCACGGCCCGCAGGCCGCCGCTTCGCGCCGCCTGCCACAGCCATACGAGGCCCGCGACGAGCATGACGATGCTCAGCAGCTGCGCCTCGGTCAGCCCGGCGAGCACCGGCTCGTTGCGGCGGACGAACTCGACGAGCAGGCGCTCGGTGCCGGCGAAGACGAGGTAGAAGGCGAAGAGCACGCCGGGGCGGAACGCGTTGCGCGCGCGCCACAGCGCCCACGCCGCGAGGCTCATCGCCACCGTCTCGTAGATCGGCGTCGGGTGCACGACCTCGGTCGTCGGCACGACGCCGTCGGGATAGGCCATCCCCCAGGGCAGGTCGGTCGGGCTGCCGTAGTCGCCGTCGCCGGAGACCTGGCAGCCGACGCGCCCGACGGCGTAGCCCATCGCGAGCGCCGGCGAGCAGATGTCGAGCAGCACGAGGTTGAACATGCCCTTGCGCCACGCCCACAGCAGGACGCCCGCGGCGCCGCCGAGCGCGCCGCCGAACCAGACGAGGCCGCTGCCGCCGAACGTGCTGGAGATCGGATCCTCGCTCAGGGCGTCGGTGTTGCCGGCCAGCCAGTAGAGCCGCGCGCCGACGAGCCCGCCGACGAGCGCGGCGAAGACCATCTCGTAGGCCCAGTCAGGCGGCTTGCCGAGCTCCTTCAGGCGCCGCGCGACGATCGCTCCGGAGACGACGAAGGCCAGGCCGAAGCACAACCCGAACGTCTTGAGCGACAGGCCGAGGATGTCGATCTCGGGCTGCATCCGGCGGGAGGCTAGTGGACGGCTACAGGTAGCCCATCGGGTTCACCGGGCTGCCGTTGACGCGGACCTCGAAGTGCAGGTGCGCGCCGAAGGAGTGCCCGGTGTTGCCGACGGCGCCGATGACCTGGCCCTTGTTGACGCTCGCGCCGAGGCTCGTGCCGAAGCTCGACTGGTGCGCGTAGCACGAGGACAGGCTCGCGCTGTGCTGCACGCACGTGAAGTTCCCGTATCCGCCCGACGCGCCGACGCCCTGCATGAGCACGACGCGGCCGTCGTCGGCGGCGCGGATCGGGACGCCGGATGCGGCGGCGATGTCGATGCCGGCGTGCATGTGCCCCGGGCGCGCCTCGCCGAAGACGCCGGTGATCGGTCCGTTGACCGGCCAGATCATCTGACCGGTGCCCTGCCGGATCGGGAAGTCGCCGGACTGCTGGACCTGGTTGAGCTGCGAGGCGATCTTGTTCGACGCGGCCTCGAGGCTGTCGACGTGATCCTCGAGGCGCGCGCGGTCGCCGCTGACCTTGTCGAGGGCGGCCGCCTTGCCGGCCTTCGTCCGCGAGTAGCCGACGCGCGTGCCGATGAGCTCCATCTTCACGCCGGCGATCTCGTCGCGGCGGCGCTGGACGATCTCGGTGACGGTCTGCTGGCGCGTCTCGAGGCGGTCGAGGCGCTTCTCGCTGCGCACCGAGTCGGACTTCGCGGCGCGGACGATCGTGACGATCTTGCGGTCCTGGTCGGAGATGCGCTTGATGAACTCACCGCGCTCGAGCAGGTCCGCGAAGCCGTCGGAGTTCAGGATGACCGTGATGAAGTCGGGGCGCTCGGTCTTGTAGATCTCGACGAGGCGGGTGCGGAGCTTCGTGCGCGTCTCGTCCAGGCGCTTGCGCAGCCGCACGAGGCGGGCGCGCTCCGTGCGCAGCTCGGTGCGCAGGCTCTCGAGCTCGGAGCGCTTGGCGTCGAGGTCGGCCTGGATGCGCTCCTGGCGCGTGCTGAGCACGGTGATCTTGCCCTGGAGGCGGTCGATGCGCCGCGAGTAGCCCGCGATCTCGGTCGACAGGACGCGCTCGGTCCCCTTCTTGCGGCCGATCTTCTTGCGCGCCTCGTTGATGCGGTTCTGGAGCTTCGAGAGCTCCTCCTGCTTGGACTGACCGGTCGACGGCAGCGGCAGGACGGCCCACAGGACGAACGGCAGCACAAGGGCTGCGAGGAGGACCCGGACTCGCATGCGATCCATGAGTCTAGGTTCGGGGCCCGCGGCGGGCCAAACCGGTGCGGTGGGTTATGGAGCCTTGCGAGCGACCTTGCGACCCGCGCGCGAGGAGATCCGGCGAGCTGGAGTCCGCGGTTTGTCAGAATGGATCCATGGCCGCCACCAAGACCTCGTTCGGACGCGATCCTGGACTCCAGGCGCGGATGCTGCTCACGATGTTCCTCCTCGGTGCGCTGTACGTCGTGTTCGTCGGCGTGCTGTTCGCTGCAGGCCTCAACGCCGGGTTCATCGTGATCCTCGCGGTCGGTCTCGCGGCCGCGCAGCTCTTCACGTCCGACAAGCTCGCGCTGCACGCGATGGGCGCTCGCGAGGTCACGCCGCAGGAGGCGCCGGAGCTGCACGCGATGATCGAGCGCCTCTGCATCCAGGCCGACCTTCCCAAGCCGAAGGTCGCGGTCGCCCAGACCGAGATGCCCAACGCCTTCGCGCTCGGCCGCTCGCAGAAGAGCGCGACGGTCTGCGCGACGACCGGGATCATGAAGATGCTCTCGCCGGCCGAGCTCGAGGGCGTCATGGCGCACGAGCTCGCCCACGTCAAGAACCGCGACGTCATGATCATGACCATCGCCTCGTTCTTCGCCTCGGTGGCGGCGACGATCCTGCAGTTCGGCTTCCTCTTCGGCGGCGGCGGCGGGGGCGACGACGACGAGGGACCCGGCTTCCTCGCCGTCATCCTCGTGTCGCTCGTCGTCTACGCGGTCTCGTTCTTCCTCATGATGGCCCTCTCGCGCTACCGCGAGTTCGTCGCCGACCGCGGCGCCGCGCTCATCACCGGGCGCCCGAGCGCCCTCGCGTCGGCGCTGCAGAAGATCGCGTCCGGCATGCAGCGCCTGCCCCAGCAGGACCTGCGCGTCGCCCAGCGAGCTCAACGCGTTCTTCATCTTCCCGGCGGCGCAAGGGCTCCATCATGGGCCTCTTCGCGACGCACCCGCCGATGGAGAAGCGCATCGAGGCGCTGGCCCGCATCGAGGCCGATCTGCAGCGCGGCACGCTCGCCGCGGCGTAGACCGGGCGGACATGGGCTTCCTCGACTCCCTGCTGGGCGGCAAGAAGAAGCTCAAGGGGCCCGCGCCCGATCGGCTGTTCGCGCTCTCGACGGCGTACGTCACGCTCGACACCGGCCACGGGATCACGACGAAGGGCGTGTCCGCGATCGTCTTCCAGCCGCTGGCGACGGCTGACTTCGAGGCGATCGTCAGCGAGATGGAGGAGATCCTGCGCGGCACCGGCGAGGAGACCGGGACGACGATCGAATCGACCCAGGACGAGCACGGCTACCGCTGGATCGTCCTGCGCGACGACGACATCGAGGACCTCGTCGTCGGCATCAACGCCGTCAGCGACGCGCTCGTCGTCGGCGGCTACGGCGACCGCGTGCTCGCGGCCGTCTTCGCCTTCGAGGACTCCAAGGGCCGCCCGGTGTACTTCATCTACAACTACAAGCGCGGCTACTGGTATCCGTTCGTGCCCGGCCGGCAAGCAGGCGCGCGACGGCGAGCGCGAGCTGCAGATCAAGGCGATCATCTCCGGCGAGCTGCCGATCGAGCCCGAGCTCGAGCGCTGGTTCCCGCTCTGGGGGATCCCGATCTAATCGTCGTCGCCGGCGTGGCCGGCGTGGCGCTCGCGGTAGCCGCGGACCTTCGCGCGGTTGCCGCAGACGCGCATGTCGCACCAGACCGCCGAGCGGTTGCGCGAGGCGTCGTAGAACGCCCACTGGCAGGTGTCGGCGGGGCAGGCCTTCAGGCGCTGCCAGGTCCCGTCGTCGATCGCGGCCTTGACGATCGCCAGCAGCCGCCCGAGCGCGCCGTCGACGCCTGACGCCGCCGGCTCGTAGGCGGTCTCGCCGTCGCCGGTGAAGCGCAGCGTCAGCCGCGCGCGGCAGGCGGCGTCGTCGAGCACCTGCGCGGCGGCCGGGTCGAGCGGGTCGCCGTGGTGGGCGAAGAGGTGCGCGCGCAGCGCCTCGCGCAGCGCGACGGCGTGGCGCACGTCCTCGTCGTCCGCCTCGAGGCGCGGCGTCGGCGCCGAGCAGCTCGTGCTCGGACAGCCAGCGCGCCAGCTCCTCCGGCGTCGCCAGCCCCTCGATCGCGTCGTCGATGTCGAGCGTGTTGACGAACGCGCGAACGGACTCCAGTGCACCGGGGGCGGGATTCGACATGACACCAGCATACGCGCTTGACGGGTTAGCTAACCAGTGATAAAGTTTGACGGGTTACAACAACCGTCAGGGGTTCCGAATGTTCCCGTCCAGCTTCGCCGGCATCATCGACTTCTCCAAGCGCCCGCGGCCGCTGCGCCGCACGCTCGCGGCCACCGACGCGCCGGTGCTCATCCGCCAGGCCGCGGCCGCCGACGGCGCGGCGCTCGCGCGGCTCGCGGCGCTCGACGAGCGCGAGCTGCCGTCGCGGCGAGCGCCTCATCGCGCTCATCGCGGGCCGGCCCGTCGCGGCGATCGAGGTCCGCAGCGGGGTCGCGGTCGCCGATCCGTTCGTGCCGACGAGCGACATCGTCGAGCTGCTCGGCCTGCGCGCGGCGCAGGTGCGCTCATGATCGCCGCGATCGACGAGATCCCGCGGGCCGCGGAGCCCTGCGACCCGTCGCTGGACTGGCGCCCGGTGCGCGACCACCTCGGCATCACGGCGTTCGGCGTCAACGCCTTCCTCGGCGCGGCGCCGGGCGACCGCGTCGTCGAGCTCCACGACGAGGGCGACGCCGGCCACGAGGAGCTCTACGTCGTCCTGCGCGGGGCGGCGCGCTTCGTCGTCGACGGCGCCGAGCGCGAGGTGCCCGCGGGCAGCGTCGTGCTCGTCGCTGCGGGCAGCACCCGCGAGGCGTTCGCGACCGCCGCCGGCACGGCGGTGCTCGTCGTCGGCGCGGCGCCGGGAGCGCCGTTCTCCGTCTCTCCCTGGGAGGCGCGCCAGCTCGCCCTCAGCGGGCGCCGGCCGTCGTCGCGCTGAGGAACGCCGCGACGTCGCCGGGGGGCAGGGGCCGGGAGAGCCGGTAGCCCTGCACGAGCTCGCAGCCCTCCTCGACGAGCGCGTCCCAGGTCGCGTCGTCCTCGACGCCCTCGGCCACGACGCGCATTCCGAGGTTGCGCGCGAGCTGGATCGTCGAGCGCACGATCGCCGCGTCGGTCATGTCGTCGGTCATGCGCGCGACGAACGAGCGGTCGATCTTCACCTCGCTGACCGGCAGCGACCGCAGGTGCATGAGCGACGAGTAGCCCGTGCCGAAGTCGTCGAGCGAGATCCCGACCCCGAACTCGCCGAGCCGCGCGAGGACGTCGCCGATCCGCGACTGGTCGACCATGATCGAGCTCTCGGTGACCTCGATGATGAGCGCGCCGGGCCCGGCGGCGTGGGCGGCGAGCGCCTCGGCGACCTCGACCGGGAACTGGGCATCGAGCAGGTCGGCGACGGAGGCGTTGACGGCGACGTGGAGGTCGTGCCCCGCCGCGAGCCATTCGCGCCGCGCCGCGAGCGCCGCGCGCAGCACCTCGCGCGTCAGGTCGCGCATGAGGCCCGCCTGCTCGGCGATCGAGATGAAATCCGCGGGCGGCAGCAGGCCGCGCTCGGGATGGCGCCAGCGCACGAGCGCCTCCATCCCGACGATCCGCCGGCTGCCGGCCTCCGCCTTGGGCTGGAAGTGGACTTCGAGCTCCCCGGCGGCGATCGCCGCCGGCAGCTCGGAGGCGAGCGTCAGGCTGTCGCGCGAGTGGGTGTCGCGGTCGCGTGAGTAGCACTCGCGGCCGCTGCGGGCGACCTTCGCCTGGTACATCGCGACGTCGGCGTGGCGCAGGAGCTGCTGGGCGTCGACGGAGTGCGACGGGAACAGCGCGATGCCGATGCTCGCGGCGACATGGAGGTGCAGGCCCTCGACCTCGAACGGGGCGCGCAGCGCGTCGCCGATCTCGTCGGCGACCAGCAGCGCGGTCGCGCTCGTCGCAGGGCGCGCAGAGCAGGACGCCGAACTCGTCGCCGCCGAGCCGCGCGAGCAGGTCCTGCGAGCGCAGGACGCCGTCGACGCGCGGACCGATCTGGCACAGCAGCGCGTCGCCGGCGTGGTGGCCGAGCGTGTCGTTGAGCTTCTTGAACTCGTCGAGGTCGATGAGCAGCAGCGCGACGGTCGTGCCGTCGCTTGCGGGCCGCCTCGATCGCCTGGCCGACGCGCCGCAGGAACAGGCGCCGGTTCGGCAGCGACGTGAGGTCGTCGGTCGAGGCCTCCAGACGCGTCTGCGCGAGCGCGCGGACGTCGCGGAACGTCAGTGCGGTCCGCAGCATCGCCGCGAGCAGCGTCGAGGAACGCGAGCGAGAGGGCGAGCGGGTCGATCTGCCGCGACATGGTCGTAGAGCAGCAGGCCCATCGCGGCGACGACGAACGTCGCGGGCACGACGAGCATCGACCAGTGCTCGATGCGCGCGACGGCGGCCTCACGCTGCGGCTGCCAGGCGGCAGCCGCCAGCAGGGCCATGCCGGTGAGGTAGAAGACGTTCGGGACGAGGCTCACCTGCACGGCTCCCTCGGCGACGCGCAGGAGGTACATGCAGTCGGCGACGCACAGCAGCAGGAATCCGCCGCCGAGCAGCGCCCAGAGGCGGTCCACGCGCCAGCCGCGCAGCGCGAGCACGCCCATGACGAGCGCTGCCAGCAGGAGATCGACGACGGGGTAGGCGAGGTTCGTCACGACCGCCGCGGCCGGCCCGGTGGCCGAGCGCAGGACGGGGCCGAAGACGAGCGCCGCGCCGATCGCGGCGATGCCGAGGCCGGCGACGATGCCGTCGAGCCACACGCCGGCGGGCACCTTGCGGCCGCGGTCGCGGGCCAGGCCGACGAGGCCGAGGTAGCTCATCGGGTACAGCGAGAGCCACAGCGCGTCGCTGACCGACGGGAAGGGCGGCGACTCGAGGTGGTTGAGCCAGATCCCCCAGACGACGTTGCCGGCGGCGTAGAGCGTCAGGCCGACGGCGAGCAGGATCCATGGGCCGCGCGCGCGCGGGACGCGGACGGCGCGCAGGACGACGACCGCGGCGGCGACGACGTAGACGGCCGACGACGCCCAGCCGCGGATGAGGTCGGCGACCGGCTCGCCGCCGAGGCCGAACAGCGCGTTGGCGGCGCCGGCCGAGATCGTGAGCGCAATCGCCGCGAGCGCGCACAGCACGAAGCGCCGCTCCGCGGGCCGCAGCGTGCTCGTGAGGGATTCCGGGGGCACGGCCCCGCCGGCTTGCATGCTCCGTTCATCGGCGCAGCGGGCGCCAGATGTTGAGCGCCACGCACAGATGTGGTGCGGGCACCCCGCGATCAGTCGGGGATCAGGCCGTCCCCGCTGAAGTCGCTCGACGCCTCCGCCATCGACGTGTCCGGCGGCGGCACGATGACGTCGGACGTCTCGATGTCGTTTGCGCTGACGGCCGAGCCCTCGTTGCGGATGACGTCGAGCATCTCCTCGAACGAGGCGTGGAAGGCGTCTTCGTCGTCGGCCTCGACGGCCTTGACGACCGCGTTGTCGAGATCGTTGACGCGCTGGACGCACTCGTCGGAGAGGCGGTACTGGCCCTCCCCCATGATCCGGACGATCATGGCTTCTCCTCGCCGGACTCGAGCTCCGCGGGCGCCGCGGGCGCGTCGCCCTGGCCGAGCTCGGCCTTCATCCGCGACAGCTCGTCGTCGACCATCCCGCCGGCGCCCAGCGCGGCGAGCTCGCGGTCGATGTCGTCCTGGCCGGGCCCGAGCGCGGTGAGATCCTCGAACGTGCCGGCCGCCTCGAGCTCCTCGACGGCGTCCGCGCGCGCCCTCATGTTCTCGGTCTTGTCGACCGCCCGCTGCATCGCGAGCCCGACGTCGGCCATCTCCTCGCCGACGCCCGTCGCCGCCTCGGAGATGCGCACCTGCGCCTCGGCGGCGGAGTACTGCGCCTTGATGACCTCCTTCTTCGTCCGGAAGGCCTCGATCTTCGCCCGCAGGCGCTTCTCGGACTCCGTCAGGCGCTCCTGCTGGGACTGCAGATCGGTGACCTGCTGGTCGAGGCTCTGCAGCTCGCTCTGCGCGAGCTGCTTGCGCTCGAGCGCCGTGCGGGCGAGCTCCTCGTTGCCCGCCGCGAGCGCCTGGCGCGCCTGCGTGTCGAGCTTGACGACCGAGGCCTCGAGCTTCTGGGCCTGCATCCCGAGGCGCTTCTTCGCCGTCGTGACGTCGGCGATGCCCTTCTTGACGTTCTGCAGCGACTCCAGCTGCTTCTGATAGCTGTAGTCGAGCGTCTCGCCAGGATCTTCCGCCTTGTCGAGCAGCTTGGAGATCTTCGACTTGATGACGGTGGACATCCGCCCGGCCATACCGGCCATTGCGCCTCCTAGGGAAGTGGGTCCTCTCTGAAGCTTTCTACCACGCCGAGCATCGCGGCTCGTGGGGTTGGAGTCAGGCGATCACCACTAAGCTCCTCGCGATGCCGAGCCTGAGGCTTGTCGCCCTGCTGCTCCTCGCCGCGCTCGTGGCGACCGGCTGCGGCCGCGAGATCAACACCGACGACGACGCGCCGCCCGCGCTGCTGGGCCCGTCGGACCCGAGTCGCGCGAACCTCGGCTACCCCGAGTTCGCGACGAAGAACACGACGCGCGTGCCGGGTTCCAGCCCGACGGCGATCGCCGCGGCGGTCGTCCGCGGCGTCTACCCGGACGGCGCCCGCAAGCCCGACGCGATCACGCTCGTCGACCGCGGCGACTGGCGCGTCGCCGTCGCCGCGTCGGCGCTCATGGCCGCGCCGTTCAACGCGCCCGTGCTGTTCACCGACGGCACCGACATCCCGGCGCCGACGAAGAGCGCCCTCGACGCGCTCGCCCCCGAGGGCTCGGCGGCCGCCGGCAACGCCCAGGTCATCCGCATCGGCAACGTCGCCAAGCCCGCGGGACTGAAGTCCTCCGACGTCCCGGCCGGCAGCGCGCTCGGGCTGACGCGCTCGATCGCCGGGCTCATCCGCGCGGCCAACCGCGGCAAGACGATCCGCGTCATCGTCACGAGCGCGGACGCCCCGGACTACGCGGCGCCCGCCGCCGCCTACGCGGCGAAGTCCGGCAATCCCGTCCTCTTCGTCACCCGCGACAGCGTGCCGCCCGAGACGCGCGCCGCGCTCGCCGCGCTCGCCGGGCTCGCACGGCCGCGGATCTACGTCCTCGGGCCGTCGGCGGTCGTCAGCCCGGAGGTGACGCAGCAGCTGCGCCGCCTCGGGCGCGTGAAGCGCATCGGCGGGCAGGACCCGGTGACGAACGCCATCGGCATGTCGCGCTACAAGGACGGCGCGTTCGGCTGGGGGATCGTCGACCCCGGACATGGCATGGTCTTCGCCCGGACCGGCCGGCCGCTGGACGCCGCCGCTGCCGCGCCGCTGTCGGGCTCCGGGAAGTACGGCGCGCTCCTGCTGCTCGACAACGGGGGAACGCTGCCGCAGCAGGTCCAGCAGTACCTCCTCGACATCCAGCCCGGCTACCAGGAGGACCCGGTGCGCGGCGTCTACAGCCACGGCTGGATCATCGGCAACCGCGATCGCATCTCGGTCGCACAGCAGGCGCGGATCGACGCGCTGCTCGAGATCGTCCCCGTCCGCACCCCGGACGCGCCGCCGCTACCCTGATCCGACGATGAGCCAAGCCGAGCACCCCGACCGCCTGGAGCCCGGCCACGACGTCACGGTCGACGACGTGCGCCAGCTCATGGGCGCCTCGACGCCGCACTTCGCGCTGCAGCTGCGCAACCGGATCGCGAAGCTCGTCCGCCCGCTGCCGGCCGGCCATCCCGCGCGGGTCGAGGGCGAGCGCGAGATCGCGCGCCTGACCGCGCTCGGCGAGCAGGGCGAGACCCGCGGGCACGCGGCGGAGCCGGGGATGCGCACGCTGGCGTCGGTGACGCCCGGCGAGCCCGAGCCCGCCGACCACTAGCGTTCTCGATACGGCGCATGGCCGATCCCCGGACGATCCGCCCCGCCGGCATCGACGGCAGCGAGCTGCCCGGCCCCTACGCGGTCGGCCGCTACGCCGAGGGGCTGCGCGACTTCCTGCGCGAGCGCCCGCGCGTGCAGCTCTTCGGCGAGGTCTGGAACCTGCGCCTCAGCCGCGCGAGGGTCTACCTCGAGCTGCGCGACGCCGACGGGGCGCTGCCGTGCTCGATGTGGCGCACGGACTTCGACGCCCTGCGCCTCGGCGAGGGCGCGCTCGCCGACGGCGCGCGGATCGTCGTCGGCGGTGGGCTGGACTACTACGCGGGCAGCCGCACCTCGTCGCCCTCGTTTCACGTTCGCGATCGACGAGCTGCGCGTCGCCGGCGAGGGCGACCTCCTCGCCCAGCTCGACCGCCTGCGCAAGACGCTCGACGCCGAGGGGCTCTTCGCGCCCCAGAAGCGCCTGCTCCGGCCGGCGCTGCCGCGGACGATCGGCGTCGTCACGGGCGAGGGCGGCAAGGCGCGCGACGACGTCCTCGCGGGGCTCCGCCGCCGGGGCTGGGAGGGCAGGCTCGTCTGGGCGTTCGCGCCCGTCCAGGATCGCCATGCGGCGCCGCGGATCACCGCCGCGCTGCAGGACCTCGCGGCCACGCGGGCGGTCGACGTCATCGTCGTCGCGCGCGGCGGCGGGTCGCTCGCCGACCTCTTCTGCTTCTGCGACGAGACGCTCTGCCGGACGGTCGCGCTGCTCGGCGTGCCGGTCATCGCCTCCGTCGGGCACCACACCGACCGCACGCTCATCGACGACGTCGCGGCGCTGAGCTGCTCGACGCCGACGCACGCCGCGGAGTCGGCGGTGCCGGTGCACTGCTCGCAGGCGCGCGGCGACGTCATCGCGTTCGCCCAGCGCCTCAGCGTCCACGGGCGCCGGGCGCTGCTCGGGCGCGCTCAGACGCTTGCGCGGCTCGCCCGGGCGCCGGGCGAGCACGTGGCCGGCGAGCGCCGCCGGCTGCACCAGCGGCTGCGCGAGATCCGCGCCGCGGGCCGGCGGCGCATCGAGAGCGACGAGCGCACGCGGCTCGCGCGGCGCGCGCTCGTCCTCGAGCGCAAGGCGGCGGCCGCCGCGGGCGACGCGCGCGGCGCCGCGCAGCTCGGCGCGCTGGCGATGGCGCTCGCGGCCCACGACCCCGACCGCACGCTCGAGCGCGGCTACGCGCTCGTCACCGATCGCGGCGGCGAGCTCGTGACGAGCGCGGCGGGCGCGCGGGCGGCCGGCGAGGTCTCGCTGCGGTTCGGCGACGGGGCGATCGATGCGACGATCAGCGGCGACGATGACTGAGCCTGCAGCCTTCGCCGCTGAGCTACGAGGAGGCCACCGCGCGGCTGGAGGAGATCATCAAGCGCCTGGACTCCGGGCAGGCGGGGCTGCGCGAGACGCTCGAGCTCTGCCGCGAGGGCCGGACGCTCGTCGAGCGCTGCGCGGGTGAGCTCGAGGCGGTCGGGCGGGGGCTCGAGGAGCTGCGCCTCGACGAGCTCGTGGCGCGGTTGCAGGCCGGTGGCGCGTAGGCGCTTTTCGGACTCGGTGGGCGGCGGCGCGTAGGCGCGTCCGGGACTCGGTGGCCCGGCGCGCGATCGCCGGCGACCAGCATCTTTGAGGAACCGGTGAGCGGGGCGCGCGGGCGCTCGGCGCGGGCGATCGGGCGCCGCGCGGGCGCTCGGCGCGAGCGATTCGGGGGGTGTGGCCCAGAACGTCGCACATGCCGTCGTTTCCGGCCAAACCCCCCGCGGCGAGGGGGTTTGGCCCAGATCGGACCACATACGTCTCGTTCAGACCAAACCCCCCACGCGAGCCGCGGGCAAGCCGAACTCATTCCCTCAGTGATGCCGGTAAATCCCGCCGGAACGAGTGATGCAGGTGAACCCATCGGAACGCAAGAACCGCCGCACCTCAGCGCGCCGCCAACTCCCGCAGCACCCGGTACCCCGGCCGCGCCTTCCCATCCGGCCCGATCAACCCCGAATCGAACCGCGCGCCGCGCTTCGCGCCCGTCCAGTTGTAGACGTAGACCCGCTTGACGCGCGAGAACCGGCGCGCGAGCTCGATCGCGTACCGCGTCGCCCGCGCTGCGCGCTGCTCGTCGTACGGGAAGCTGCGCCCGAAGGCCACGATGCCGCCGGTCTCGGTCAGCCAGACGTCGCCGGGGACGGCGTCCAGCAGCTCGCGCACGCCGGTGTCGCGGAAGCGGTTGGTGTCGGCGTAGTTGTGCAGGCCCCAGATGCGCGGCTCGCCGTCGAGGTGGCGGCGGTACTCGCGCAGGTAGCGGCCCATCCCGGCCTGGTCGAGGACGTCGCCCGCGAGGACGGTGCAGTCCTCGCACTGCTCGCGCACGACGTTGTAGTACTCCGCCGCGCGCTTCGGCGAGCGGCTCGTCGGCTGGCTGGAGTGGTTGATCTCGTTCCACGGCGCGTAGACGCGAACGTCGGGATAGCGCTTGCGGAACGCGCGAAACGCCGCGCGGAACTCGGCGACGCTCGGCAGCTTGCGCGGGTTCACCCGCGAGTGGCCGAACGTGATGAACGGCTCGACGCCCGCGCCGCGGGCGCCCGCGAGCCAGGCGTCGACGAGGTCGCGCTCGAAGCGCACGCGCGTCGCGTCGTAGGCCGCCACGAGGCGGGCCTGCTCGATGCCGAGGCGCTTGAAGCGCGGGTCGGAGAACATCGCGGCCCCCTGCTCGCCGATGCCGATCTCCGGGCCCGCCTCGGCGGCGGACTCGCCGGAGTCGCCGCAGGCGCCGAGGGCGAGGGCGAGGGCGAGGGCGGCGAGGATGACCGGGAGGCGTCTCATCGTGCAAGCAGGCGGCGCGACAGCGGCGTGGCGGTCACGCCGTGGACGACGATCGAAGCGACGACGCACGCGGTCACCGTCCAGAACAGCGTCTGCGCCTCGTCGGCGGAGAGGATCCCGAGCCCGAGCGCCACGGCGACGTAGTAGAGCGATCCGATCCCTCGTACCCCGAACCAGCCGATGAACACGCGATCGCCACGGGGCAGCCGCGAGCCGAGCGAACGCGATCGCCGTGGCGAGCGGGCGGATGACGAGCAGCAGCGTCGGCACGAGCAGCCAGCCGCTGACGCCCGCCTCCTGCAGGCCGCCGATCGTCACGAGCGAGCCGAGCAGGAGGATGAGCGCGAGCTCGGCGAACTTCTCGACGACCTCGGCGCCGTCGTGGACGCGGCGGTTGAGCTCGTGGCCGTGCTCGTAGCGGCGAAACGCGAGGCCCGCCGCGAACGCCGCGAGGAAGCCGTAGCCCCCGAGGATCTCGGCCAGCCCGTAGACGACGAGGACGGCTGCCACCGCGACCCAGCCGTCGAGCGCGGGCGCGAGCAGGTCGCGGTCGCGCAGTCGCACCATGCTCGCCGCGATGAGGTAGCCGAGCGCGGCGCCGACGAGCGTGCCCACGAGGACCGCGTAGAGCACGTCGGCCACGACCCATTCGGCGAGCCAGCCCGTCCCCTCCTCCGTGGCGACGAACGCGCCGAGGAAGATGAACGGGAACGCGAGCCCGTCGTTGAGCCCCGCCTCGGACGTCAGCGCGACGTTCGCCTCGTGCTCGTCCTCCTCGCCGGGCGGCCCGACGCCGACGTCGCCGGCGAGCACCGGGTCGGTCGGGGCGAGCGTCGCGCCGAGGATGATCGCCGCGCCGAGCGACAGGCCCATGACCGCGGTGCCGAACAGCGTCACCGCCGCGATCGTCAGCGGCATGACGATTCCGAGCAGGCGCGCGACCGTGATCAGCGGTCCCGGATCGAGGGCGCGCTCGAGCTTCAGCCCGGTGCCGAACAGCGCGACGATGACCGCGAACTCCGCGAGCCGCTCGATGCTCTTCGCGTCGGAGAACGGGTCGATCCAGCCGACGTCCGAGGACGTCGATGCCGGTCGCGGCGACGAGGCCGAGCCCGAGGTAGATGAGGCTCGCCGAGAACGCCCGCTCGTGCTGATGGGAGAGCGCTCCGACAGCCGCGAACACCGCGATGCCGGCGAACGCGAGCGCGATCGCGTAGGGATCGGCGAACGAGAAGCCGGGGTCGGCTGCCAGTGCGGTCACCCCGGACAACTGCCCCGCTAGGGTCGAAACCATGAGCACCTACGACCTCGTGGCCGACCTCCCGGTGCGGATCGACGGCTACCGGCTGGAGGGGCTCGTGCAGACCGTCTCCAGCGACTTCGAGCGCAAGTCGACCGTCATCGCGCTGCGCGGCGGCGGCGAGGAGGGCGCCGGCGAGGACGTCGTCTACGACGCCGTCGACCACGAGATCGCCCAGGAGGCCGGGCCCAACCTGCCGCTCGCCGGCGACTGGACGATCCGGACGTTCTCCGACCACCTCGCCGCACTCGACCTCTTCGCGCAGGAGCCCGTGCGCGGCGACGTCTCGCGGCTGTACCGCACGTGGGCCTACGAGTCCGCGGCGCTCGACCTCGCGCTGCGCCAGGCCGGCCGGCCGCTGCACGCCGTGCTCAGGCGCGAGTCGCGCCCGCTGACGTTCGTCGTCTCGCTGCGCCTCGGCGAGCCGCCGACGCTCGCGCCGGTCCTCAGCCGCCTGCAGCGCTACCCGTCGCTGCGCTTCAAGCTCGACCCGACGGTCTCGTGGGACGAGCAGCTCATCGCCGACCTCGTCTCGACCGGCTCGGTCGACTCGGTCGACTTCAAGGGCCTCTACGAGGGCACGGCGGTCGACCAGCCGGCCGACCCGGTCCTCTACCGGCGCGTCGTCGAGGCCTTCCCGGAGGCCTGGCTCGAGGACCCGAAGCTCACGCCGGAGATCGACGAGCTGCTCGAGCCCCATCGCGACCGCATCACGTGGGACGCGAACATCCACTCGATCGCCGACATCGAGGCGCTGCCGTTCGAGCCGCGGATGGTGAACCTCAAGCCGTCGCGGCTCGGCGGGATCAAGCCGCTCTTCGATGCCTACGACTACTGCGCGCTGCGCGGGATCGGCGCCTATGGCGGCGGGCAGTTCGAGCTCGGGCCCGGCCGCGGGCACATCCAGTACCTCGCGTCGATCTTCCATCCCAACACGCCCAACGACACGTCGCCGTCGGGCTTTCACGTCGCGGACCCGCCACCGGGTCTGCCCGAGAGCCCGCTGCCGCC
Organism: uncultured Actinomycetes bacterium; assembly: GCA_963830085.1. Classification (GTDB taxonomy): domain Bacteria; phylum Actinomycetota; class Thermoleophilia; order Solirubrobacterales; family Solirubrobacteraceae; genus CADCVQ01. The sequence goes on from CAWHLF010000018.1 coordinate 350,995, forward strand.
GCAACCGGCGGCAACGGGCTTTCGCTGGGGCTGACGGTCCTAGATGCCGCGCCTGCCGTAGCCGTAGCCGCCGGTGCCGACCCCGCTGAGGAGGACGAGGACCGCGGCGATGATGGCGACGATCGCCGGAAGCCCGATGGCGAGGCACAGCCAGTAGACGAGTGCGGCGAGCAGGACTGCGATCAGGATGCCGATCATGGTGGGAGCTCTCCTCGGTTCGACGACAGGAACGGTGCTTGTGCGGTTACCCGCAAGCGTTCCCGCGCACGCCGGAACGCCGGCTCCTCACGATTTCCTCATACGCGCTGGATGAGCGTCCCCGTCCCCAGGCCGCCGCCGCAGCACATCGTCACGAGGCCGATCTCGCCGCCGGAGCGCTCGAGCTCGTGCAGGAGCGTCGTCAGCAGCCGCGCGCCCGTCGAGCCGAGCGGATGGCCGAGCGCCATCGCCCCGCCGTTGACGTTGACGCGGTCCATGTCGGGCTCGAGCTCGCGGCGCCAGGCGGCGACGACCGACGCGAACGCCTCGTTGATCTCGATGAGGTCGATGTCGCCGATCGCCATGCCGTTGCGCTCGAGGAGCTTGCGCGTCGCCGGGATCGGGCCGGTGAGCATCATCACCGGATCGACGCCGACCGTCGTCTGGTCGAGGATCCGCGCGCGCGGCTGCAGGCCCAGCGCGTCGGCCTTCTCGCGCGACATCAGCAGCACGCCCGCGGCGCCGTCGGAGATCTGCGAGGCGTTGCCCGCGGTCACCGTGCCGTCGGGCTTGAAGGCGGGCTTCAGCGCGGCAAGCTTCTCGAGGCTCGTGTCGGGCCGGATCCCCTGGTCGGTGAGGCGCACGTCGCCGTTGGTCGCAAACGGGACGATCTCGCGCTCGAAGCGGCCCTCCTCGGTCGCCTGGTGGGCGAGGCGGTGCGATCGCAGCGCGAGCTCGTCGAGCTCGGAGCGCGGGATCTCCCACTGCTCGGCGATGAGCTCGGCGCTCGTCCCCTGCGGGACGAGGTTGTGCTTCTCCATCATCGCCGGCGGCCAGGGCGTGCCGACCTGCTCGAACCACTGCATCCCGACGCCCATCGGGATGCGGCCCATGTGCTCGACGCCGGAGCCGATGACGACGTCGTGGACGCCCGCCGCGATGAGCGCGGCGCCGAAGTTCACGGCCTGCTGCGCGGAGCCGCACTGGCGGTCGACGGTGCTCGCGGCCGCCTCGATCGGCAGCCCGGCCTGGAGCCAGGCGTTGCGGGCGATGTTCCAGGACTGCTCGCCGATCTGCTGGACGCAGCCGGCGATGACGTCCTCGACCTCGGCGGCGTCGATCCCGGACCGCGCGATGAGCTCGGTGTAGATCGTGCCCAGCAGCTCGTTGGGGTGCGTGTCCTTGTAATAGCCCTTCTCGGGGTGCCCGCGCCCGATGGGCGTCCGGAGCGCCTCGACGATCACGACCTCACGACCCTGCTGTCCGCTCATTCGGCTGCTGTCCTCTCGCTTGAACGCCGTACTGGCTCGTCTGACTAAGGTACTCAACCGATCGACGGGTCAGTCGCGGTCACGACCGAGGGGGAGCACCGATGCAAGAGAAGCTGGGGATCGCGGGAAGCGGCGCCATCGCGACCGGGTTGGCGGCCTGCGCGACGCGCACGAACGGGCACGTGCTGTGGGCGCGCTCGGACGCATCGGCGGAACGCGCCACGAAGGCGATCGCGAAGGCCTGCGAGCGGCTCGGCGAGGATTACGACCCGAGCAACGTCACGGTCACGACCGACCTGTCGGCGCTCGGCGGCGCGACGTTCGTCGTCGAGGCGATCTCCGAGGACATGGCGTCCAAGACCGAGCTGCTGGCGAAGCTCGCCGACGTCGTCGCGGAGGACGCGGTCATCGGCACGACGACGTCGTCGCTGTCGGTCAGCGAGCTCGCCGCCGCCTCCGGCCGGCCGGAGAGCTTCGTCGGCCTGCACGTCTTCAACCCGGTCCCGCGGATGAAGCTCGTCGAGCTCGCGTACCCCGACGAGGCCACCGAGGCCACGCGCGAACGCGCGACGGAGCTGTGCACCGCGCTCGAGAAGGAGCCGGTGGACGTGCCGGACCTCGCCGGCTTCGTCGTCAACCGGCTGCTGTTCCCGTACCTCTTCAGCGCCGTGGACTTCATGGAGCAGACGGGCCTGCCGCCGGCGTCGATCGACACCTGCATGCAGCTCGGCGCGGCGCACCCGATGGGTCCCATCGCGCTGCTGGACTACATCGGGCTCGATGTCTCGGTGGCGATCGGCGACGCGATCGAGGCCGACGTCCCGCAGCAGCTGCGCGACCTCTGCGCGGAGGGCGTGCTGGGCCGCAAGACGCGCCACGGCCTCTACCCGCCGGAGTTCTACGCGCGCTGATCCGACCGCTGTCCAAGCGCACGACGGGCCCGCCAATTGCGGGCCCGTCGTGTCTTACGTCGGCGGGCGGAACCACCCCGATCCGCGCTCACCGCCCTCCCGCCGTCCCACGGGCGGGGGGGTTGATCCTCTGGAACGCGGCACGGGCGCAGAACTTGCGCCAACGAGCTCGCGCCGCGGGCTCGAGCGGGGCGGCCGGGTCGCCGATGCCGCCATCATGGGACGCATGGGACGCCGCAAGCCCGAGCCGGAGCCGGAGCCGGAGCGGCCGGTCGTCGACCGCGAGTGGTCGACGCGGGTGAACATGCATCCGCGCGATGCCGCCGGCAAGGACCTCGTCCGCTTCACGCCGCTGCCCGCCGAGACCGGTCCGACGTGGGCGCCCGACCGCCTCTCGATCTGGCCCGTCGAGGGCGGTCGCTTCGGCATCGACGCGCATTACCACGGCGCGACCGGCGCCCGGCGCGCCGAGCATCAGCGCGAGCGCCTCGAGGAGGCCGGGCTGCCTGCCGCGGCACGCGACGGCGGGGCCGAGGACGGCGGGACGATCCTGCGGCTCGGCCCGCTCGCCCACCAGGCGGCGTGGATCGCGCTCGAGGCGTTCCTCGGGCGCCCGCTGGACCTCGCCGACTGACTACGACGCGCTCGGCGGGCACCTGCCGGCGCTCGCGGATGCGGACCGCCTCGATGCGGTTCTCGCGGACGGCCTCGACGCGGATCGAGTAGCCGTTGGCCGTCACCGTGTCGCCGCGCTTGGGCAGCCGGCCGAGCTTCGCGAAGACGAACCCGCCGATCGAGTTGTAGGCGTCGCTGTCGACCGGCAGGTGCAGGCCGTAGTCGGCGAGGTCGGTGATCGCGACGTGCCCGCGGACGTACCAGTCGCCGTTGGCGAGGCGGCGGACGTCGCCGCCGGCGGGGTCGGTCTCGTCGTCGATCTCGCCGACGATCTCCTCGATGATGTCCTCGACGGTGACGATGCCGGCGACGCGCCCGTACTCGTCGACGACGACGGCCATCGTCGCGCGCTCGCGCTGGAGATCGGCGAGCAGGTCGTCCAGCGGCTTGGTCTCGGGCACGATCGTCGCCGGCTTGACGGCCGGCTCGAAGCTCGCCTCGGGGCCCTCGGCCATGAGGATGCGAGCGAGCGAGTTGGAGTGCACGATGCCCCGGACCTTGTCGGGGTTGTGGTCCTCGGTCACGAGCAGGCGGGTGTGGCCCGTCGAGATGCAGCGCCGCAGGGCGGTGCCGACGTCCTCGGAGATGTCGACGGTCACGACGGCCGGGATCGGGGTCATGACCTGGCGCGCCTGCTGCTCGTGGAGGTGGAAGACGCCCGAGAGCATCCCGGCCTCGCCCGCGTCGAGCTGCCCGCCGGCGCGCGCCTGGGCGATGAGCGCGCGGACCTCCTCGGGGCTCGCGCCCTCCTCGAAGCCGGCCTCGCCCCGGATCCCGAGCGGGCGCAGCATGGCGTTGGAGGCCTTGTTGAGCAGGTGGATGAACGGCCGCATGACCTTGTTGAAGACGTTCAGCGGGCGCGCGACCCACTTGGCCACCGTGTCGGCGTTGACGATCGCGTAGATCTTCGGGACCTGCTCGCCGACCGTGATGTGCCCGATCGTCACGAGGACGTAGGCGATCGCGATCGCCAGCGGCGCTGCCACGGCGTGGGCGAAGTCCTCGAAGACCGGCTCGACGAGGTCGGCGATCGCCGGCTCGCCGAGGAAGCCGATGCCGAGCGAGGCGAGCGTGATGCCGAACTGGCACGCCGAGAGGTACTCGCTGAGGTCGTCGAGCTGGCGCAGGACGAGCTTGGCCCGTTTGTCGCCCTGCTTGGCCATGTCCTCGATGCGCGCGCGGCGGGTGCGCACGAGCGAGAACTCCGCGGCGACGAAGAAGCCGTTGGCGAGGATCAGCACGACGACCGCGCTGAGGAGCAGCGCGGTCAACAGGACCGGATGTGGCCGGGCCTAGGGTGTCGGCCGCGACTTCGAGGAGGGTCGTCGTTCATTGACGCTGCCGGGCGAACGGTAGCAGCACCCGTGGCGGTCGCCGACGACGCCGGATCGCTCCCGTCACCCGGGCGCGATGCCGTCGGCCATCGCGGCGAGGGCGAAGTCGTTGTCGGTGATCCCGCCCGCCGAGTGCGTCGAGATCGTCAGGCGCACGTGCTTGTAGTCGTGGATGAGGATGTCGGGGTGATGGTTGGCGGCCTCGGCGGCCTCGGCGACGGCGTTGGCGAACGCCATCGCGGCCGTGAAGCCGGAATGCTCGAAGTCGCGGACGAGCGCCTCGCCCTCCCGTTCCCACCGGCTGTCCGCCAGGCGGTCGTCGATCTCGCTGTCGCTCAGTCGCTCTGCCATACGCTCTCCTCGTACCGATGCGGATCGTCAGCCTCGTCCCACACGCTACCGAGCTGTTGTTCGCCCTGGGCCTCGGCGACGACGTCGTCGGGGTGACGCACGAGTGCGACTACCCGCGAGGAGGCCGCCGACCGTCAACCGGTGACGAGAAACGTCCTTCCGGAGGGGCTCTCGCCCGCCGAGATCGACGCGGCGGTGCGCGAGCGGACGGAGAAGGGGGACTCGATCTACGAGCTCGACGAGGAGCTCATGCGCGAGCTCGAGCCCGACCTCATCGTCACGCAGGCGCTGTGCCATGTCTGCGCCGTGGCCGTCGACGAGGTGCAGGCGCTCGCGCAGACGCTGCCCGGTCCGCCGAGGGTCATCTCGCTGGACCCGACGACGTACGGCGAGACGCTCGGCGACATCCGCACGATCGCCCAGGCGACCGACAGCAAGGACGCGGCGCTCGACCTCATCGCGCGCACCGCGCGCCGGGCCGACGTCATCCGGCTCGCCGTCCGCGGCGCGCCGCGGCCGCGCATCGCGGCGCTCGAATGGCTGGATCCGGTCTTCGTCGCGGGCCACTGGACGCCGCAGCTCGTCGAGATGGCCGGCGGCGAGGACGTCCTCGGCTTCGCCGGCGAGCCGTCGCGGGTCGTGACGTGGGAGGAGGTCGCGGCGGCGCAGCCGGAGATCGTCGTCGTCATGCCGTGCGGCTACGACGCCGCGCGGGCGCTCGTCGAGGCCGAGGAGTTCGCCGACCGCCTGCGCGCGCTCGGCGCCGACCATGTCGTCGCCGTCAACGCCTCGGCGTACTTCTCGCGGCCCGGGCCCGCGGCTCGTCGACGGCCTCGAGCTCCTCGCCCACATCATGCATCCCGACCGCGTGCCGGTGGCCCCCGCCGAGGCGCTCGCGGTGGAGCTCTAGCCGCTGCCCGCGCCGCGCACCGTCCTCTACCTGCACTCGTCCGCCGGGCGCTACGGCGCCGACCGCCAGCTCGCCCTGCTCGCGGGCGGACTGGACCCGCGAGCGCTACCGGCCGCTCGTCGTGCTCGCGATGGACGGCGAGCTGCGCGAGGACCTCCAGGCGGCGGGCGTCGAGGTGCTCATCCGCCCGCTCGCGGTGCTGCGGCGCGCGGCGATGACGCCGACCGGCCTCGCGCGGATCATGGGCGCCGCGGCCCGCGACGCGGGCTGGCTCGCGTCCCGGGCGCGCGCGCGGGGGATCGCGCTCGTCCACACGAACACGTCCGTGACGCTCACGGGCGCGGCCGGGGCGCGGGCGGCGCGGATCCCGCACGTCTGGCACATGCGCGAGATCTACGCCGGCTTCGAGCGCTTCTGGCCGGCCTACCGGCGGCTGCTGTTGACCGCCGACGCGCTGCCGTGCGTGTCGGAGCCCACGCGCGCGCAGCTCGGCGACGATCCCCGCGGGTTCGTCCTCCACGACGGGCTGGCGGTCGCCGCCGGAGCGGGCGGCGAGGCCGGCCGCGCGGGCCGCGCTGCGACCTGCCGCCGGACGCGTTCGTCGTCGCGATCCTCGGCCGCATCTCGACGTGGAAGGGCCAGGACGTGCTCATCCGCGCGCTGGCCGGCGTCGAGGGCGCGACGGCGCTCGTCGCCGGCGACCCGTGGCAGGGCGAGGAGCGCCGCCTCGAGGAGCTGCGCGAGCTCGCGGCGTCGCTGGGCGTCGCCGAGCGCGTGCACTTCGCCGGCTTCCGGGACGACGTCGACAACGTCTACGGCGCCGCCGACGTCGTCGCCGTCCCCTCGACGCAGCCCGACCCCCTGCCGAACTCGGCGCTCGAGGCCGCCGCCGCCGGGCTGCTGCGTCGTCGCCGCCGACCACGGCGGGCTGCCGGAGATGCTGACCGAGGGTGTCTCCGGCCGGCTCGTCGCGCCGGGCGACGCCGCCGCGCTGGCGGCGGTGCTCGCCGAGCTGCGCGACGACCCCGCGCAGCGCGAGCGACTGGGCGCGGCGGCCGCCGCCGACGTCCGCGAGCGCTTCGCGCCCGCGCGGCTGCTCGAGCGCACGCAGGCGCTCTACGACGAGCTGCTGGGCTGACCGGGGCGCAGGCGAGAAGGTCGTGGGGAGCGCACATCCGTCCAGCGAGGAGAACTTTCTCGCGTCCGCGCCGTTTGCAGTTCGTGCCCGGTCGCTCTGACGGAAGGACCGCATGACACGCTCGCGCCCGACTCGCGCCGCGCTCGGCGCCATCGTCGCCGTCCTGCTCGCCGCCGCGACGGCGCCGGCGGCCGGCGCTGCGGTCATCGGGTCGTCCAGCTCGGGCTTCGAGGGCGGACCGGCGCTCGCGGCCGACGGTCGTGTCGTCATCGGCGAGCGCCGCCACGGCGACGGTGCGGTCCGAGGCGACGGTGCGCGCCGCATCCTTGCGATCGATCCGTCGACGCGCGCGTTCCGCGAGGTGGCGGCGTTCGCACCACCGCAACGCGTGTTCCCGGAGATCCGCCGCGTCCTGAACGTCGCCGGCAGCGGCGGGATCGTGACGGCCCTGCTCGACACCGTCCTGCAGCCCGCCGCAGCCGGGCAGGGCAGCGCCCTCGGGTCGACCGCGAGCACGAGCATGACCGTCCTCCCGACGCTCACCGCGCTGACGTCCTGCGGCGCGCTGGGTGCGCAGGCCGGTCTCGATGCCGCCGCCGGCCAGGACTTCGTCGCCACGACGGGCGACGAATGCGGCCCGGCGACCCCGGCAGTGCGGTTGCGAACCCAGACGACGACGATCACGATCCCGGGCGCGCCGGCCCCGGCTGACATCGTCGGGTTGCATGCGAGCGGGCCGATGGTCGCCTGGGCCGAGGTCCCGCGTGCGACCGCGGCGGCGGCCCGGCCGACGCTCGTCCTCGCGCGCGGCGCGACGGGCCAGATCCTCCTGCGCATCCCGCTGGGCGGGCTGCCCGCCCAGCTCGGCGTCGGTGCCGACGGCACGGTCGTGTTCAGCCTCCAGGCCGACGCCTCCTGCGCGCTGTACGTCGCCTCGACGGCGACACCGGCGGTGCGCCGACTCGCGCTGCCCTCCGCCGGCGGGCTGTGCCCGAGCCCGGCGATCGAGCCCCGCGGGCAGACGAGAATCGCCGTGGTCGGCGAGCGGGTCGTCTACCAGGCGCTGTCCGGCTACGGCGTCACCGACCTGCGCGGGAGGGCGCAGGCGCTCGGCGATGCGACGGCGCCGGCGACGATCGCCGGCGGCATCGCGTTCGACGGGCGGACCGTCTTCGCCGTGCGCTCACGCTGCTCCGAGGATCTCCTGCTCGCACTCGACTCCGACGTCGCGGCGCAGGGCGCACCGCCGCCGCAGGGACAGACGCGGGCCCCGTGCGTCATCCGGCGCGCGGGGCCGAGCAGGCTGCGCGCGTCGCGCGACGGCGTCGTGCGCGTCCCGATCCGCTGCGGCTCCACGGGCTGCCGCGCCACGCTGCGACTCGTTCAGCAGCGCAGCGGGCGCGCGGAGAGGCTCATCGCGAGCGCCGGCTTCGCACGCAGCGGGCGCGGCACCGTCGTCACTCGGATGCGGCTCCCGCGCTACGCGCGCGAGCTCGCCGGGTGCGACCGCGGACTGCTCGTGCGGGCCGTGCTGTGGCCGTTCTCCGAGCACAGCAGGGGACTGGGCTCGTATCGGATCGTCTCCCCGGCGCGCTGCCGGCGCGGCGGCGGGCCGCCGTTCACCGCTGTGCGCGAGCCACAACCCTGAGGCTCGCGCTCAGAAGCTCGGCGTGTTGATCGTCGCGACCGCGATGCAGCCGACCGCGAGCGCAATGCCGATCCCGACGCACGCGGCAAGCAGCGGCGTCATCGAGCCGCGCCGGCGCTCGGCGACCTCGAAGAGCAGGTAGCCGACGATCCCGCCGGCGACGAGGCCGCCGATGTGGCCGCCGATCGAGATGCCGGGGATGAGGAACGTGATGCCGAGGTTCAGGACGAGCGTCAGGCCGAGGCCGGACTGCATCGGGTCGATGCCGCGCGCGCGCATCGCGAGGATCGCCGCGCCCATGAGCCCGAAGACCGCGCCCGAGGCGCCGACCGTCACGGCCTCGGGAGAGATCAGCAGCGCGCCGAACGACCCGCCGATGAGCGAGACGAAGTAGATGATCGCGAAGCGCAGCCTGCCGATCGCGGGCTCCAGCAGCGTCCCGAGGAAGTAGAGGAAGTACATGTTGAACGCGAGGTGCAGGAGGCCGGAGTGCAGGAAGCCGGCCGTGACGATGCGCCACCAGTCGCCCGCGTCGACCGCGGGCCCGAAGAGCGCGCCGTCGTTGAACACCGTGCCGCCGCGGCCGTCGATCCCGCCGCCGGAGGAGGCCATCGCGACGTACGCGATGACGTTGATCGCGATGAGCGCGTACGTCAGCCGCGGCTCGCTCGTGAGCGTCGCCGCGGTGCGGACCTTCGTCTTCTGGCGCGAGCACTCCGGGCAGCGCATGCCGACCGGCGTCGACGTCATGCAGTCCGGGCAGATCGGCCGCCCGCACGACGAGCACGACACCCCGGTCTCGCGGTTGGGGTGCCGGTAACACGTCGTGGCGGTCGAGGCCTCCATCGGATCTGACGCTAGCAGTCCCCCGGGCGGCGCCCGCCCGGTCTGGACGGGGCTCCTACGTCAGCGTCGCCGTGATGACCGGCGAGCGCGTCGGCAGCTTGCTGCCGCCCGCCGGCTCGTGGGTGACGAGCACGGCGTCGACGCCCTCGAGGTCGCCGGGGACGTCGACCGATGCACGGCCGTCGCTGTTGACGGAGAACAGCGCGTCGGTCGGCTGGGGCAGCGCGCGGTCGTGGTGCTTGAGCCACACCTGGTAGACGCGGCCCTCGGGCGGCGCCGGCATGTCGGCGACCTGGAGCTTCGCGCCGTCGGAGCTCACGCGCACCAGGGCCTTCGCGCCCGCCGCATCGACCTTCGCGGCGATCGTCCGCGGCGCGATCGGGTTGTCGTCGCCCCCGGTCAGCAGGGCGCCGCCGCCGACGCCGAGCACGAGCGCCACGGAGGCCAGCGCGAGCGCCGGCAGCGGTCGCACCGACAGCAGGCTCCAGCGGCGCTTGGACCGCACCGGCTCGGGCCGGTCGGCCGCGGGCCCGGCGGCCCGCAGGAGCTCGGACTCGGCGCGGACGACCGCCATGACGCGGTCGCGGATCGGCTCGGGCGCGGTGAGCTGCGGCACGCCGCTGAGCAGCGCGTCGGCGACGAAGCCGAGCTCGGAGACCTTCTCCGAGCACGCGGCGCAGTGCTCGAGGTGGACGGCGTACTGCTCCCAGTCGCCGTCGGGCATCGCGCGCAGGACATAGCTGGCGGCATCGTCGGTGCGGGGACAGCCGAGGGCGCTCACGGCATGACCTCCCGTAGGCCGCCGAGCTGCGCGCGCATCTTCTCCAGGCCGAGTCGCATGCGGCCTTTGACCGTACCTATCGGCGTGTCGAGCATGTCGGCGATCTCGGTCTGCGTGAAGCCGCCGAAGTAGGCGAGCTCGATGACGCGGCACTGCTCGGCCGGCAGCGTCGTGAGGACCTGGCGGATCTCGGCCGCCTCGTCGAGGCGGGCGACCTCGACGTCGGTGCGGTCGCGGGCCTCGAAGCGCTCCTCGATGCCCTCGTCGCTCGCGCGGCGGCGGTCGTGGACGACGGAGCGGCGCAGGGAGTCGATCGCGCGGTTGTGGACGATCCCGAGGACCCACGTGCGAACGGAGCCGCGGGCGCGGTCGTAGCGGGCGCCGCTGCGCCAGAGCGAGAGGAACGCCTCCTGGACGACGTCCTCGGCCTGGTTGCGCGAGCCGCACATCCGGTAGGCGAGCGAGAAGGCGGCGCTGGAGTGGCGCTCGTAGACGACCTCGAAGGCCTCCGCCTCGCCGCGACGGACGAGCTGCATGAGGTCCTCGTCGGCGAGGTCGCGCAGCTCGGTGGGCTGGTGTCGCGTGGAGTCTTTACGGAGGAGTGCCATGTACCTCGGGGATACGGAGAACGGCGCTTGACGGATCAGCGCGCGAGCGCCGGAACGTCAGTCGCGCCGGGCGAGCTTGCGCGCCTCGCCGGCGGCGGCGCGCAGCGTCCGCTGCGCGAGGTCCAGCGGGCTCTGCGACGCGGCGGCGCGCTTCTTCTGCTGCGCGCGCACGCGCATGACGACGAGCGCGGTGCCCGCGGTCGCGCCGACGGCCGTCGCGACGACCGGCCGAACCCAGTTGCGCGGGTCGCGCATCGCGCCGATCTCCCAGGACTCGAGCTCGTCGACGGCGGCGTCGGTGATCTCCTGGAGCGTGGACTCCAGGCGCGTCTTGAGGGTCTCGGGCGGATCGACGGGCGCGAGCGCCATCCGCAGCCGCTGCTCGAAGTCGTTGTGGGCCATCTCGGTCATCCGGCCGTCACGATCTCCTCGAGCTGCTTGATGGCCCGGTGCAGGAGGACCTTCGTAGCGCCGTCGGTCTTGCCCATCGCACGAGCGATCTCGCGGTTGTCCATCCCGAGGGCGAAGCGCATGATGAGCGCCTCGCGGCGCTCCTCGGGGAGGTGCTGGATCCCCTCGATGATCCGCGCCAGCTCATCGCGTCCCTCCACGAGGTCCTCGGTCGTGTGCACGGCGCTGAGCACCGTCGTGTCGTCGATCGCCGTCTGCGGCCGCCGCGATCGGTCGCGGTAGAGGTTGGCGGCGAGGTTGTGGGCGATGCGGATGAGCCAGGGCCGCAGCGGCCGGCCGTGCGACTCGGCCTGGGCGCGCTCGAAGTGCCGGTAGGCCTGCAGGAACGTCTGCTCCGTGAGGTCCTCGGCATCGTGGTGGTTGCCGATGCGGTAGTACGCGTAGGAGTAGACGTCGCGCAGGTGGGCGCGGTAGAGCTCCGAGAACTCCCGGTCCAACCGGGCCTTGTCCTTGGGCTCCACCCATCGCAGCCTATTCCCCCGCCCGCCGAGAGCTCCGGTCGGTACCGGCCGTGGCGAGCTTGATCTCCGGGTCGGAGCGCTTGAAGCGCCCGCTCGGAGCGGTGACGGCCGCGGTGAACGAGTCCGAGTCGATGCGACCGTCGACGAGCGCCGCCAGCCGGTCGAGCGTCGGCGACGGCACGCCCTCGCGGCGCAGCGTGTCGGCGAGCAGCCCGACGCCGTCGAGCGCCTCGCTGGACTGGCCGATCGCGTCGCCGATCCGCGCCGCGGACATGCCCTGCCCCAGCAGTTCCCCGGCGCGCCGGTTGCGGCTGCCGGGCGCGGTGACGGTCGCGACGAGATCGCCGGCGCCGGCGAGGCCCGCGAACGTCTCGGGCAGCCCGCCGCGGCGGCGCGCGAACTCGTCGACCTCGGCGAAGACCTTGCCGGCGGCCGCGCCCGCGGCGTTCGGCCCGTTGACCCCGGCCGCCGCGGCGGCGAGCGCGGCGGCGTTCTTCGCGGTGCCGGCGAGCTCGACGCCGGCGACGTCGCACGTCGTCGTCACACCGAGGCCGGCGCGCTTGAGGACGCGCTTGAGCTGGGTCGCGAAGATCTCGTCCTTGCACGCGACGACGAGCGCGGCGCCGCTGGCGAGCGCGTCGGCGGCGTGGCCGGGACCACCGACGCAGGCGACCGCGCGGGCCTTCACGCGCTCGGCGACGTAGGCGCTCGGCAGCATCCCGTTGGGCGCGACGAGCCCCTTGGAGAGCACGAGCACGCCGCTGTTGGGGCCGATCGCCTCCGCGTGCGCGCCGACCGCGACGGGCAGCGCGCCGGCGGGGACGGCGAAGCAGACGAGGTCGGCGCGGGCGAGCGAGAGGTCGGCCGCGCGGGTGACGGTCACCGCATCGGGCAGGGGGACGCCCGGGAGGTAGTGCTCGTTGACCCGGCCGTCGCGCAGGATCGTGTCGGCCTGCTCCCGGGTCCGGCAGCCGAGCTCGACCTCGAGGCCGGCGCGCGCGAGCATGATCGCCAGGCCCGTGCCCCACGAGCCGGCGCCGACGATCGCGGCGCGGCGGACGGGCGGGGTGCCGCCGAGCCATTCCCACTGCAGCTCGACGCATGGCCACAGGCGGCTCGTCACCGCGCGCGCGAGCTGCGGCGAGGGCTCCTCGACGTGCGGGAAGCGCAGCGGGCGGCCGGCGCGGATGCGGACCTTGTGCGGGCGGATGCGCCAGCCGCGGCGGATCGCCTCGGTGCCGATGAGGGCGATCGGGACGACCGGAGCGCCGGTCTCGAGCGCGAGGCGCCCGACGCCGCGCTTGGGCTCGCCGAGCGCACCGGGCCGGGTGCGCGTGCCCTCGGGGAAGATCACGACGACGTCGCCGCGCTCGAGGATCGTGCGGGCCGTCGTCATCGCGTCGCTGTCGCCGCGCCCGCGCTCGACGGGGAACGCGCCGAGCGAGCTGAGCAGCCACGCGACGAAGCGGTTGTGGAAGAGCTCGGTCTTCGCCACGAAGTACGTCGGGCGGCGCAGCATCATCCCGATGACGAACGGGTCCATGAACGAGCGGTGGTTGGACGCGATGATGATCGGGCCGCTCGTGGGGATGTGCTCGCGGCCGATCCGCTGCATCCGGAAGTACACGAGGAAGAACGGCTGCAGCACGGCGCGGGCGAGCCAGTAGACGATGTGGTTCACCCCGCGTTCACGGGCGCGGGCCAGCAGAAGGCTGCGATCCATGCCATCGATACCCGCTGTCGTGACGGGCGTTACAGTCTTGGCGCATGGTCATCGACCGGGCCAAGACGATCCGCGGGGCCTTTGCCGGCGCGGTCGCCGCGGGCGTGTGGGCGGCGCAGCAGCCGCTCGACAAGCCGGTCTTCGGCGTCGACTACGACGACACCGAGCTGCTCGGCAAGGCGGTCACGCGCGGCCCGTCGTGGCCGGTCGTCGGGATGGTGATGCACATCGGCAACGGCGCGATGCTCGGCGCCGCCTACGCCGGCTTCGCCTCACGGCTGCCGCTGCCCTCCTGGAGCCGGGGCCCGATCGTCGCGCTCGCCGAGCACCTCGCGACCTGGCCGCTGACGGTCGCGCTCGACCGGGTGCATCCCGCGCGCGACGAGCTGCCCGCGCTGTGGGGCAGCCCGCGGGCGTTCGCCCAGGCGACGTGGCGCCATCTCGTCTTCGGCATCGTGCTGGGCGAGCTCGAGCGGCGCCTGAACGCGCCCGAGGACCCGGAGCTCCCGTCCTACGAGCACGTCATCTCCAGCAACGGGCACGGCACCCTCGAGCACGCGGCACTGGCGTCCGAACCTGGGCCCGGCCCGTCAGAAGACGGCTAGAGCTCCGCGGCCCGGGGCTCGAGCACGAAGATCTCGGCCGCCATGTCGGGCTCCGGGTGGTTCGCCGACATGAACGCGAGGACCTTGCGCTCGGTGAGCATCTCGACCGCGGTGATGAGCTCCTCGCGCATCGTCAGCTGGAAGCGATGCCGGGTCTCCATGACGAAGTCCTCCTGGCCGGAGGCAAGCAGCGAGCGCTCGGCCTTCGTCAGCGTGTCCTGCATGAGGACGAGGACGACGTCGTCGCGGATCGACGTCCGCGCCTTCGTCGGGCCGCGGCCGGTGTACTCGGCCATGATGCGCACGGTGGCGTTCGAGATCGCGGCGAGGAGGCTCTGTGCCCCGGGCCGATCGCTGGTGGTGCTGGCCACTGCCAGCCTCCGATCACGCCCCTCTGGAGCAAGGTTTCTTCACGGGAGGCAGAAGGACGCCTGAGAACCCCGCGATGCATCAAGGGTAGCGGCCCGCAAAGCCACTTGGATGTGGCGCCCGGTTCCTACGATTTGCGGTGGAAATCGCCGCCGCACGAGCGCCAGGCGCCGCGCCGGCCGCCTTCGCCGACGCCTGCGCGCGCCGGTAGGTCGCCACGCGCCGGAAGTCGCGCCGGATAGACGTACGTCTTGGCCGCGCCAGAGGCGACCATCGCCCGTCCGAAGTCCGTCCCGCCGCTGCCCACGTATGCGAGCAACCGGCCGAACCGATCAGTGAAATCCTGCGTCGGGTCGCTCGTCAGCGTCACGAGTCCGGCCGCGTCCGTTGCGCAGGGCGAGCTTCGTCATGCGCGCCGTGGCGGCGCGTCCGCCGCACTCGACGGGCGTTCCGGGCTTCTTCGTCTCCGGCGTGTCGATGCCGATGAGCCGCACGGTGACGGTCGTCCGCCGTCGAGAGCCTGACCTTCAGCGTGTCGCCGTCGATGACGCGAACGACCCGAGCCGTGACACGCTGCGGGCGGTCGTCTCGGCACGGGCGCGGGAGCGGGCGTGCGTCCGTCGCGCAGGGACATGGCAACGCGTTGCACGCCTTGCCGTCGTTGTCGCCGTCGAGCCCGTCCGGGATCGCCGGGGTGGGCGTCGAGGTGGTTCTGCGCCGCGGACTTGGCTGGAGAAGTCAGCGCAATCGCGATCGACGGCGTGATCGGCCGCGGCGGCCGCCGGCAGGGCAAGGATGAGCGCACTCAGAGCGCAGAGGAGGTACGGCAGGCGACGCAACGTACCGCCTGCATCGACCACGCGGCCGCTGAACTTGACTCACATCCGGCGACGAGTCCGCCTTCGGGCCGCCCAGGGCGGGTCCGCGATGGTGGCATCGCTCCGCCGGAAAGATTGTGCACGTTGTTGCAAGAATTGCCCTTCCATTCGCTAAACTCTTAGCGAATGCTTCTGCCTTTTGATCATGCCGCTACCACGTCGAGCGCGCTGCTGCTCGACGCTTGGGCACGGCAGCTTGACCTGCGCGTCCTGCCGCGTCGATGGTTCGGTCGTCTGAGGCGTGCTCTGGAAGCCGAGGCCATCGCTGCGTCCACGAGCATGGAAGGCGTGCCGATTACGGTGGACGACACCCTGAAGATCCTCGCCGGCGACAGCCCTGAGCACGTGTCCGCTCCCAACCAAGCACTCGTGCGCGGCTACCGCGAAGCGATGACCTACGTCCTCCGTCGCGCCGACGACGGCCGCTTGCAGTGGAGCCGCGAGCTTGTCGTCGCCGTCCAGGATCGAGTGCTGGCGGGCAACTACGCGTCGGGGGCCGGCCGGCTCCGGCAAGCCGGTGGGACCTGGGTGACGAACTCGCAGACCGGCGCAGTGGTCTTTGAACCGCCAGACCATGAACTGGTGCCGGACCTGGTCGACGAGATGTGCACGGTCTTAGATGAAGCCAACTGGCATCCGGCCATCGCCGCAGCTTGGTTGCACGTGGCGCTGGCTGCGATCCACCCGTTCGGGGACGGCAATGGCCGAACCGCGCGCGTGCTTGCGTCGCTGACGATGTATCGAGGCGGGTTCAAGCACCCCGCGTTCACCAACCTCGAGGAATGGTGGGGCAAGCACCCGGCTACGTATTACGCCGCCTTTGAGTGCCTCGGATCCCGGTTCGACCGCCGCGCCGACGTTACCCCGTTCATCGAGTCCCATCTTCAGGCGCAGCTTTCGCAGGTCTACACACTGGCCCTACGCCAGCGCACGGAAGGGCTGCTGTGGACGGCGCTGGAGAACCTTCTCGAGGACGGCGGTCTGCCGCCACGACTCGCGAACGCTCTCTACGACAGCTTCTTCGCGCGCAGCGTGACCACGACGTACTACAAGGATCTCATCGACGCGAGCCCAGCCACGGCTCGAAACGACCTTCAATCGGCGGTTGCGGCGGGGCTGCTGACAGCGGTCGGCCAAACGCGCGGACGCCGATACGAGGCGGGGGGTCGCTTGATGCGCGCGATCGCCCGCGCGCTGGGCGGTGACGTGCGACCTGAGCAACCCGCGATCGTCCAGGCCTTGGTGGACCGGGCGCATGACGCGATGGAGATGCTCCCGAATCCGGACGCGCTGGCCGAGCAGCAGTCGCTACCCGGGCTCTAGAAGTGGGCGGCTTTCCGGGCCACATCGTGTGCAAGCCCGCCTTCGGACTCGAACCGAAAACCTCTTCATTACAAGTGAAGTGCTCTGCCAGTTGAGCTAGGCGGGCGGGTAGGTCCGGAGGCTAGCGCGCGCGCCGTCTGGCACGCTTGAGCCGTGAGCACGGCAACTGGCACGGAAGCCCGGCCCGAGGGACACGCGCTGGGCGACGGGCTGATCGGCAACCTGCGCGGCGGCGACAGCATCCGCGGCATCGCGATGACGCTCGTGTTCATCGCGCACGTGGCGGTCAACGCCGACCCCGGCAGCGGCCTGGAGAACTACGAGTGGTTCAAGCAGGTCGTCGGGCGCCTGGATCTCGCGCTGGCGACGTTCTTCGTCCTCTCGGGCTACCTCATCGCCCGCCCGTTCCTGCGCTCGTTCGTCCTCGACACGAAGCGCCCGTCGGCGCGCCGGTTCACGCGCAACCGCGTCCTGCGCATCGTCCCGGCCTTCTACCTCATCGCGGCGCTCGTGCTGCTGCGCTTCGGCCTCGACGGCGCGATCAGCCCGACGCCCGACAACCCGTCGGGCACGGCGCCCGCGTCGGCCTGGTGGCAGGTCGTGTCGGTCTTCACGTTCACCCAGAGCTACACGACCGGCTCGGCGACGCTGCCGATCGGGCAGGCCTGGTCGCTGGACGTCGAGGTCGCGTTCTACGCGGCGATCCCGATCGCGGCCGCGATCGCCTACCGCCTGGGCTCGCGCCTGCGCACGCCCGTCGTCCGTGCCCGCGCGGCCCTGGCCTTCGTCGGCGGCCTCTTCCTCGTGAGCATCTGGCTGCGCCAGCACAACGACAACACGCTCGCGACGCTCGCCAGCCCGCCGCTCATCATCTACGCCTTCCTGCCCGGCGTCGCGCTCGCGATCGCCGAGCCCTGGGCGGTCGGCGTCTTCCGCGACAACGCGCGGCGGGCGCGGCGCTTCGCGATCGCCGCCGTCGGCCTCGCGTTCACCGCCTACGTCCTCTACGCGGCCTGGGACTTCAACGTCGAGACGACGCAGATCCACCACGCCCTCGGGCGCCGCTCGCTCATGTCGGCGCTCTTCGGGATGGCGCTGCTGGCCGCCCTCATCGCGCTGCAGCTCGGCGGCAACAAGGTGCCGCGCTTCGCCGACAACCGCTGGTGGAACTGGCTCGGCGAGCGCTCCTACGCCTTCTATCTCCTGCACGTCTGGATCATCTTCGAGGTCATCAACCTCGTCGGCGCGGACGCCGGGACCGAGACGCTCGTCGCGGCGATGATCCTCATCGGCTTCCCGGTGACGTGCCTGCTGTCGGCGCTGTCGTGGAAGTTCGTCGAGCGGCCGTTCCTCGAGCGCCGGCTGCCGTGGGCGCCGGGCCTGCGGCCGGCCAAGGGCGTCGTCCACGAGGTCGCCGATCCCGCCGCGGACCCCGATCGCGAGCCGCGGCCGGCGGCGACGACGGTGTGAGCGGCTTTGCGATGATGGGCCCGCGATGAAGGCGCGCGCGAGAGCAGCCGCCCGCGCGGCGCGCCTCGGCGCCGAGCGGGCCCGGTTTCAGCTGTGGGCACGGCGGCTGGACGCGGCGCTGCGGCGCGCGGGCGGGCGCCTCGTCCTCGAGGCGCCGCACGGCGCGCACTTCTACGAGCTGCCGGCGATCGAGGTCCACCCGTACGGCGGGAAGGCCGGGACGCTGACGCTGCGCTTCGGCCGTCACGTGCGGCTCGGGCGCGGCCTGATCCTCGACGTGTGGGCGGCGGAGGAGAACGTCTTCGAGCTCGGCGACGGCGCGACGTTCCGCGCCGGGACGCGGGTCCAGCTGCACGGCGGCACGGTGCGCATGGGCGCGCACTCGACGATCCGCGACTACTGCTTCCTCGACGCCAGCAAGGGCGGGCGGATCCTCATCGGCGACGACGTCGAGATCGGCCAGCAGGTCGCCTTCCACGCCGTCGAGCTCGTGCAGCTCTCCGACAAGGTCGCGGCCGGCGAGCGCGTGAGCATCTTCGACTCCGACCACCGCCACGACGGCAGCGACGTCAAGGCCCCCGACCAGGCGATCGCCGTCACGCCCGTCGTCATCGGGACGAACACGTTCCTCGGGGCCAACGCGCTGATCCTGCGCGGCGCGAGGCTCGGCCCGAACGCCATGGTCGCCGCGGGCGCGCTCGTGCGCGCGGGCGACTACGAGGGCGGGTTTCTCTACGCGGGGTCCCCCCTGCGCGCGGTGCGGCCGCTCGGCACGGTCGCCGGCACGGCCGATCGCGACGTCGGCGAAGCGGTTTCCTAGACCTCCGGGGCGCACCGTCCGCCGCCCGTTCGTGCACCATTGACAGCGTGATCACCGAGACGAACATCGGGCGCGACGCGCTGCGCCGGCTGAGCTTCCTCTTCCAGGACGGCATGGTCCTCTGCGCCACGTTGCGCGGCATGGATGCGATCGGGCTGCTCGAGTCCTCGCTCGCGCGCGAGGCGACCGTCGCCGAGCTGCGCCCGGACGTCACGCCGTCGGGCTTCGCGCACCTCCGCGTCGGCCTGCGCACGCTCGCCCAGGCGGGCTGGATCGAGCCCGCCGCCGGCATGACGGCGGACAGCGTGACGCCGATCTGGACCGCCGCCGGCCGCGCCGCCACGTCGCACCGCGAGAGCTACATCGCCGTCGGCGACTTCCTCGCGACCTTCGACGACGCCGCGGCCGAGGCGTGGACCGCGCCGTGGGACGCCGACCGCAGCGCCCGCTTCGCCGAGCTCGCCGATCTCGCCGCCGCGCGCTGGGCGCTCGACGACCCGATGGTGAGCGCCCACCTCGACGGCGCCCTCGCGTCCCCCGCGCTGCTCTGGCTCGACGCGACCGACCGCCTCCGCGGCGCCGGCCCGTCGCTGCCCGCCGGCGAGCACGGCGCGAGCATCGGCCGCCTGCTGAGCGTCATGGGCTGGATCGGCGACGACGGCTCGTGGACCGACGACGGCAGCACCGGCCTGGACTTCGTCGCGCACCTCGGCCTCGCCGGCTCCTACCTGCCGATGCTCGCGCGCCTGCCCGAGCTCTACGGCGGCGCGCTGGAGACGACGGCGTCCGAGCAGCTCGTCCAGCGCGAGCTGAACATCCGCGCGAGCATCGCCGCCCACGCGCACTACTTCGCCGACGCCGACCCGCTCGTCGCGACGGTCTTCAACCGGGAGCCGCTCGCCGAGCAGCCGGCGTTCGTCCTCGACAGCGGCTGCTGCGACGGCGCCTGGCTCGCCCACATCCACGCCTTCGTCCGCGACGAGACGCTGCGCGGCCGCCACCTCGGCGAGCACCCGCTGCTCATGGTCGGCGCGGACGCCGACGAGGCGACCGCCGCCCGCGCGCGCCTGACGCTCGCGGCCGCCGGCGCCGACGCGCTCGTCATCGCCGGCGACCCGACCGACCCCGACGGCCTGCGCGACGCGCTCGCCGCCCACGGCCTCGACATCGGCGACGCGCTGCACGTCCACGCCTTCGTCGACCACGAGCGCGCCTGCAACCCGGTCACCGGCCTCGGGGCCCCCGCCGCGATGTCCGACGGCGCGTACCTCGACGATGCCGGCCGCGCGATGGCGCCCGCCGACGTCGAGGCCGACCTCGCGATGCACTTCGCCCGCTGGGCGCCGCACGTCGAGCCGCACGGGCTCGTCGTGCTCGAGGCGCACTGCGTCACGCCGCACGTCACGAGCCGGCACCTCGGCGCGCTGCACTCGCTCGCCTTCGACGCCTACCACGGCTACTCGCGCCAGTACCCCGTCGAGCGGCGGGCGTTCATCGCCGCGCTGCGCCGCGCCGGCCTGCGCCAGACCGCGACCGGCGAGCAGCGCTACCCGACGACGCGCCCGTTCGTCGCGGTGAGCCTCAACCACCTGCTCAGCGGCCGCGACGAGCTGCTGCCCGGCTTCGGCGGCGACGACGAGCGCTTCGACACGTGGCGGCCGGACCCCGGCGCCGACCTGCGCGACGGCGAGGGCCTGCACCGGCTGCTCTACGACGGCGGCGACCTGCGCCATCCGCGCGGCTGGGCGGCCGTCCCGACGAGCATCATGATCACGCAGGCGATGGAGGAGCTCGAGGCGCTCGCCGCCACGCGCGCCCGCGGCGACGTCCTGCGCGTCCTCGACTACGGGACCGGCACGGGCCTGGCGGCGACCGAGCTGCTGAAGGCCTGCCGCGAGCGCGGTCTCGAGGAGCGGCTGCAGCGCACCGGCGTGTCGCTCGAGGTCCACCTCGTCGACATCCCCGGCAGCTGGTTCGCCCGGGGCTACGAGATCCTCTCGGGCTGCTCGTGGACGCGCTTCCACTCGCTCATCGGCGCCGACGGCCGCTTCCGCCCGCTCGGCGAGATCACCGGCGGGCTGAAGATGGACGTCATCCTCTCGAGCATGGTCTTCCACCTCATCAAGCCGCGCGCGTTCGGGCGCGTCGTCGACGGCCTCGGTGAGCTCATGCATCCCGGCAGCCGCCTCGTCTGGAGCACGCCGGACGTCGGTCCGGCCGGCCCGTGGGCCGTGCTCTTCCACGACCCCAACCGCGCGCTGCGCGCCCACTGGAAGGCGCTCGTCGCCGGCGCTGCCGAGCCGCGCAGCCCGCTGCAGGCCGGCGCGGTCGCCGCCGCCCGCAAGGCCCGCGAGGGCGCGTCGCTCATCGCCGACGACCGCGCCGACAAGCGGATCCTCAAGGACGCCAACACGCGCGACGGCCTCGGCGAGATGCTGTCCGCCCGCTTCCACGGCGCGATCACGACGCAGGCCCACGAGATCGCCGACCGCGAGACGCTCGACACGCTGCTCGTCCCCTCCAACCAGGGCGAGTACCTCCCCGAGATCGAGGTCCCGGAGATCCGCGAGGCGCTCATCCGCGAGCTGCTGGACGGCGACGTCCTGCCGGTCCTGCACACGAGCCCCGCGGGCACGGCGCTCGGCTACAACGTCCACTGGACCTTCGGGGACTTCCGCCGCCTCGACGACTGACGCCGCCGTGGCGCACCGGCAGCCGCCGCAGCCCTAGGCTGTGGGGATGAGCGACTTTCAGCCACCGCAGGTCTCCGACGACCTGAGCGCCAAGCCCGAGGTCCCGCAGCCGACCGGGACGCCGCCCGACGAGCTCGTCACCGACGACGTCGTCGTCGGCGAGGGCGACGCCGCCAAGCCCGGCGACCACGTGACCGTCCACTACGTCGGCGTGTCCTTCTCCAGCGGCAAGCAGTTCGACTCCTCCTGGGACCGCGGCACGCCGTTCGACTTCCCGCTCGGCGCCGGCAGCGTCATCAAGGGCTGGGACTTCGGCGTCACCGGCATGCGCGAGGGCGGGCGGCGCACGCTCGTCATCCCGCCGTCGCTCGGCTACGGCTCGCGCGGCGTCGGCCCGATCGCGCCGAACGAGACGCTCGTCTTCGTCGTCGACCTCGTGAAGGTCGGGTAGCGGCCGTGAGCGCACGCGCGACCACGATCGCCCTGCTGCTGACCGCCGCCCTCGGCGTTGCCGCCTGCGGCGACGACGACGACCCGAGCGCGTCGACGACGCCCGCACCGGCGGCGACGACGGAGGCTCCCGCGGCGACGGAGACGACCCCGGCGGCGCCGACCGCCGTCTCCAAGGACACGTCGACGAAGCCCGCGATCCCGAAGCCGACCGGCGACCCGCCGACGAAGCTCGTGAGCGAGGACATCGTCGAGGGCAAGGGCAAGGCGGCGAAGTCCGGCGACAACGTCACCGTGCAGTACGTCGGCGTCTCGTTCTCGACCGGCGAGCAGTTCGACGCGTCATGGGACAACGGCCAGCCGTTCCAGTTCCCGCTCGGCGGCCAGATGGTCATCGCCGGCTGGGATCAGGGCGTCGTCGGGATGAAGGAGGGCGGCCGCCGCCAGCTCACGATCCCGCCGGATCTCGCCTACGGCCCGCAGGGCCAGCCGCCGGTCATCGCGCCGAACGAGACGCTCGTGTTCGTCATCGACATGGTGAGCATCGGCTGACCGAGCTCGAGTTTCGCGCCTGCCCGATGGACGAGCCGCCGGCGGCGGCGCTCGTCCAGGGCATGCGCGACGCCATCGCCGCGCTCTACGAGGGCCTGGTCCTCGACGGGCCGGACATGCCGAAGGCCGGGCCGGATGAACTGAGCCCGCCGGGCGGGACGTTCATCGTCGGCTGGTCCGGCGGCGTCGCCGTCTGCTGCGGCGGGCTGAAGCGGCTGCCCGACGGGGCCTGCGAGATCAAGAAGATGTTCGTCCTGCCCGCGTACGAGGGGCGCGGGATCGCGCGCGCGCTGCTCGAGGAGCTCGAGCGCCGGGCGCGCGCGCTCGGCTACGAGATCGCGCGCCTCGACACCGGCGAGCGCCAGCCGCGGGCCCGGCGCATGTACGAGCGCGCGGGCTACGCGCCGATCGAGAACTTCAACGCCAACCCGGTGGCGACGTTCTTCGGCGAGAAGCGCCTTTAGGGCGCGGCGCGGCCACGGGCTCGGTGTCGGTGCGCAGCGGCGCGCCGCTGACGCCGCAGGTGAAGCACGGCTCGGGCGGCGCTTCACCGGGCTCGGGCTCGAGGACGTCGTCGCGGATCGTCAGCCAGGCGACGACGCCGCCGGCGGCGGCCAGCGCGGCGGACGTCAGCATCGCGATGCGGAACCCGTCGGCCATCTTCTCGGGGTCGTAGAAGTTGTCGCCCCCGAGGCCGGCGACGATCGGCAGCACGGCGACCGCGAGCAGCCCGGCGACGCGTGAGACGGCGTTGTTGATCCCCGACGCGATGCCGGCGTGGCGCTCGTCGGCGGCGGCGAGCACCGTGGCGGTGACCGGCGCCACGACGAGCGTCAGCCCGGCGCCGAAGACGACGACCGCCGGCAGGACGCTCGTGACGTAGCTGTCGCCCGGGTCGATCCGCGTCATGAGCAGCATCCCGGCGGCGATGACGAGCGGGCCGACGGTGAGCGGGATGCGCGGCCCGATGCGCTGCGCGAGCGCGCCCGAGCGCGCCGACAGCGCGAGCATGATCGCCGTCACCGGCAGCGACGCCGCGCCGGCCTCGATCGCCGAGTAGCCGACGGAGATCTGCAGGTGGGCGACGAGCAGGAAGAACACGCCGCTGAGCGACGCATAGACGACGAACGTCACGAGGTTGGCGGCCGTGAACTGCCGTGACGCGAAGATGTCCAGCGGCATCATCGGCTCGGGGCTGCGGCGCTCGGCCACGACGAACGCGACGAGCGCGGCGGCGCCGCCGGCGGCCGTCAGCACGACGAGCGGCGAGAAGCCCTGGCCGGGGCCCTCGATGAGCGCGTACGTCGTGCCGCCGAGGCCGACGGCCGCGAGGACGGCGCCGCGCAGGTCGATGTGCTCGCCGGCGAACGGGTCGCGGGTCTCGGGCACGTGGCGGTTGGCCATGACGACGACGAAGATCCCGATCGGGAGGTTGATGAGGAAGATCGCCCGCCAGGACACCGCATCGACGAGGTAGCCGCCGAGCAGCGGGCCGATCGCGGTCGCGACGCCGCCGAGCCCCGACCAGGCGCCGATCGCCCGCGCGCGGTCGGCGCGCCGGAAGCTCGCCTCGATCATCGCGAGGCTGCCCGGCGTCAGCAGCGCCCCGCCGATGCCCTGGAGGAGCCGCGCGACGATGAGCATCTCGACGCTCGGGGCGATCGCGCACAGCAGCGAGGCGACGGTGAAGAGGCTCGCCCCGAGCACGAAGACCCGCCGGCGCCCGTAGCGGTCGCCGAGCGAGCCGCCGAGCAGGATGAGCGACGCCAGCGTCAGCAGGTAGCCGTTGAGGATCCACTGCAGCGCGCTCGTCGACGCATCGAAGTCGCGGCCGATCTCGGGAAGCGCGACGTTCACGACCGTGCCGTCGAGGAACGCGAGGCCCGACCCCATGACCGCGACCGCGAGGACCCAGCGCCCTGCCGGGCTGTCGAACGCCAGCTGCTCCTCGGGGGCGTCGCGGGGTGTGGCCATCTCCCGTGAAGTCTGATGGTCCGGTGACGACCGCGCCGGGGACTAGCTTCCACGCGTGCTGTCGATCGCCAAGCGCGAGCCGTCCGCCCTCCTGCTCGCCGGGCAGCTCGCGGGCGTCCTGCTCTACCCGCTCATGGAGGGCAGCGACGTCGGCCGCGCGCTCTTCAGCGTCTTCGGCATCGCGATCCTCGGTCTCGTCATCCTCGCGGTCCGCAGCTCGCCCGCCCTGAACTGGGTCGCGATCATGCTCGGGATCCCGGCGACGCTCCTGCTGCTCACGCAGGCGATCACCGCCGACGACGCGCTGCTGCCGTACTCCTCGGCGCTCGAGGCGGTCCTGTACTTCTACGCCGCCGGCGCGCTCATCGCCTACATGGTCGCCGACCGCGTCATCACCCGCGACGAGCTGTTCGCCGTCGGCGCGACGTTCACGCTCGTCGCCTGGGCGTTCGCGTACGTCTTCACCGTCGTGCAGGCGATCGAGCCCGGCACGTTCACCGCGGCCGTCGATCCCGAGGGCCAGCGGACCTGGGTGGAGCTCCTGTTCCTGAGCTTCACGACGCTGTCGAGCACCGGGCTCAGCGACGTCGTGCCGGTCAAGGGTTTCGGCCGTTCGGTCGTCATGATCGAGCAGCTCGCGGGGCTCGCCTACCTCGCGCTCGTCGTCTCACGCCTCGTGAGCCTGCAGGTCCTGCACCCCCGCCCCAAATCTGACTGAGCGAGCCGCGCTACTTGCCGGTGCTGCGGTGCGTCGCGCCGCGCGTGTGTCCGGCGCGGCCGTGGCCCCCGCCGGTTCCCGCGCGAGACGCGCCGCGAACCGGCGCCGGCGTGCGGCGGACGAGCAGGCGCAGCGCCCGGTCGTCCGGTCCCTCGTCGGCGCGCTCGCTCAGCGTGCTCGGATGGACGGTCCGGAACACCGGACCGCGGCCGGGAGCGACGACCGCGACGACGACCTTGGCCCGGCTCGGCGTGTCGAACACGATGCCGTCGAGGACCGGGCCGTCGCCGGCGACCGTCACGAGCTCCCCTGCGCTGGCGGTCTCCATGGTCAGGCGCGGCAGGGACCCCAGACGCCACCGGTGCGTCCGAGGGTGATGCGGTGCTCGTCGCCGTCGGCGGTCTGCACGCGGAAGACGGCCTGGTCGGCGTCGGTTCCGGGGCGGTCGAGGACCTGAACGAGCTGGAGGGCGTCGATCGGCGCGTTGCCGAAGCGCTCGGCGGCCGCGCTGCGGGCGGCCGCGTCGAGCAGCGCGGGGTCCCAGCCCTTGTCGGAGGCGTGAGCCGCGGCGAGCGCCCGCTCGGCGGCCTTGAGCTCGGCGACGAGCTCGGGCTCGTGCGACTTCGCGCGCCGCGTCGCGACCATGTAGCCGCCGACGGCGAGCACGACGACGAGCGCGAGCAGGACGAGGAGGATGATGCCCAGCACGGAGGCGGCGAGGGGTGCCATGCCCCCGATGCTATCGGCCGGCCGGATGGTCAGTTCAAGACCGCGCGGGTGCTGAGGTGCGTCCCGACCTTGCGCTTGACGCGCTGCAGCGCGTTGTCGACGGTCTTGGCGTCGCAGCCGAGGCGCTGGGCGACCTCCTCGTAGGGGCGCCCGTCGAGGTACAGCGCGAGGACGCGCGATTCGAGCTCCGACAGGGCGCTCGAGAGGCACCCGACGAGCGAGTGCAGCTCCTCGGAGGAGATGACCTGGTTGACGGGATCGTGGACCGTCGAGCCCGGGATGACGTCCTCGAGCGTCGGCTCGCCGTCGCCCGACGCGCCGGCCGGCGTCGCCGAGAACGAGACGTACTGGTTCAGCGGCGTGTGCTTGTTGCGCGTCGCGGTCTTCACCGCGGTGATGATCTGGCGCGTGATGCAGAGCTCGGCGAAGTTGCGAAACGACGACTCGCGGTCGGAGCGGTAGTCGCGCACGGCCTTGTAGAGCCCGACGAGGCCCTCCTGGACGAGGTCGTCGGCGTCGCCGCCGGCAAGGAAGTACGACGAGGCCTTCAGGCGGACGAAGCCGTAGTAGCGGCGCACGATGCGGTCGTACGCGGTGCGGTCGCCGGTCTTCGCGAGGGCGATGAGGAAGTAGTCATCGACCTGAACTTGAGATTGAGCCTTTTGGGAGATTCGTGCCACGAGCAGTCCTTTCCCGACCGTTCCGTGGTCGGATTGCTCAGCGGCGGTCCCCTCCCAGGGCGCCAACTGCGGATGTCGATACCGGTTCCTCGACCTCAGGTTCACCCTGAAGTGGCTGAACCGTAACCGGTGTTATGAAGCGCTGTCAAGCAGGGCTTTTTCGCTGCAAGATCCCGTACATGAGCACGGCGGCGGCAGCGCTGGCGTTCAGCGACTCCGTATGGCCGTGCAGCGGGAGTGAGATGAGCGCATCGCAGGACTTCGCCACGCGCGGCCGCAATCCTGTCCCCTCGGCCCCGAGCACGAGCACGACCCCGCCCGAGTAGTCGGGCTCGTCGTAGCTCGTCGTCGCGGCGCCGTCGGCCCCGTAGCACCAGCATCCGAGCGCCTTCGCCTCGCCGAGGAAGTCGGCCATGTTGCGCACCCGCGCGATGCGCAGATGCTCGATCGCGCCCGCCGACGCCTTCGCGACGGCCGGCGTGACCGTCGCCGCGCGGCGCTCGCAGATGACGAGGCCCGTGACGCCGGCGCACTCGGCGGTGCGGGCGATCGCGCCGAGGTTCTGCGGGTCCTGCAGCTCGTCGAGCGCGACGATGAACGGCTCGTCGACGCCGAGCAGCTCGCCGGCGCCGACGAACGGGTAGCCGCCCGCCTCCGCGCAGACGCCCTGGTGGTCGGGCGAGCCGCAGCGGCGCTCGATCTCCTCCGCTCGGACGATTCGCGGCCGCGGCTGCGCCTCGGCCAGCCACGGCTCGCGCGCGGCGCGCTCGGTCGCCCAGATGCCCTCGATCCGCCGCCGCCCGGCCAGCAGGGCCTCGCGCACCGGGTTGCGCCCGTAGAGGATCACTGCTCGATGCGGACGAGCTCCGGGCCGCTCGGGCCGTCGCGCACCTCCCACCCACGGTGGCGCAGCTCGTCGCGGATGCGGTCGGCCTCGTCGTAGTGACCGGCCGCGCGGGCGGCCTGGCGCTCCTCGAGCAGCTCCTGCTCCTCGGCGCCGGCCTCGCTGCCGTGCTCGGCGAGGTTCTCGAGGCCGAGGATCGAGAGCATCTCGACGAGGTCGGCGCGGCCGACGGGCTCGTCGCGGCGCCGGTGGCGCTCGTTGATCCACTCGAACAGGACGCCCAGCGCGGCGGCGGTGTTGAAGTCCTCGGCCAGCGCGGCGAAGAAGGCGTCGCGCAGCGGGCGCATCTCCTCCGGCGACGGGCCGTCGACGAGCCCGCGGGCAGCGTCGCGGACGCGCGCGACGCGGGCCAGCGCCTCCATGAGGCGCATGTCGTCGAAGGCCATCGGCTGGCGGTAGTGCGCCCCGGCGAAGAGCATGATGAGCGCGTTGCGGCCGACGTCGTCGAGGACCTCGTGCAGCAGCGCGACGTTGCCGACGCTCTTGGCCATCTTCTCCTCGCCGAACTGGAGCATCCCGTTGTGCATCCAGATCTGGGCGAGCTCCTCGCCGCGCGCGGCACGCGTCTGGGCGGCCTCGTTCTCGTGGTGGGGGAAGACGAGGTCGTTGCCGCCGCCGTGGATCTCGAAGCCGACGCCGAGCAGCTCCTCGGCCATCGCCGAGCACTCGATGTGCCAGCCGGGCCGGCCGCGGCCCCAGGGCGCGTACCAGACGCTGTCCTCGCCCTCCTTGTGCGCCTTCCAGAGCGCGAAGTCCAGCGGATCCTCCTTGCGGGCGCATGGGTGGCCGCGTCGGTCCTCGCCTTGGTTCATGTCGTCGATCGCCCGCCGACTCAGCGAGCCGTAGCCGGCGTCGGAGCGCACGCGGAAGTAGACGTCGCCATCGACGGCGTAGGCGTGACCGCCCTCGATGAGGTCGGCGATGAGCGCGACGATCGGCTCGATCGTCTCGGAGGCCAGCGGCTCGGCGTCGGGCCGGCCGAGCGCGAGCGCATCGGTGTCCGCCCGGTAGTGCGCCGTCATCTCCTCCGCGAGGTCGGCGCTCGGCACCCCGAGCGGGCGGGCGGCGTCGTAGATCTTGTCGTTGACGTCGGTGACGTTGATGACGAGCGTGACGTCGAGCCCCTCGTGCTCGAGAAAGCGCTTGAGCAGCGAGAAGACGACGAACGGCCGGGCGTTGCCGACGTGGATGCGGGCGTACACCGTCGGCCCGCAGGCGTAGATGCCGACGCGGCCGTCCTCGCGCGGGACGAGCTCTCGCAGCTCGCCGGAGCGGGTGTCGTGCAGGCGGATCGCGGGCATCCGCGGGACCCTAGCGAGGTGCTGAGTGCCCGGTTCCGTCCGGCGGGGTACGTTGCATGACGGGAATGAGCACGATCGCCCCCCACTCCGAGCGCCTGGCGGCCGTCGAGGCCGCCTTCCGGTCGCTGCCCGAGCGCTACCTCGGCGCCGAGCCCGGCTTCGACGCGACATGGCGGATCGTCCTCGGCGACGTCGGCCACACGTGGGAGGTCCGCTGCACGTCGCACGGCGCGCGCGCCCGCCGCGGCGCCACCGGCCGCCGCCCAGACGTCGTCATCGGCTCGGACTCCGAGACCTGGATGGCGCTGCGCCACGGCGAGCTCTCGGGGATCGAGGCCTTCAGCCGGCGCCGGCTCTACGCGCGCGGCAACCTCGACCTCGCGATCGGCTTCGAGGGGCTCTTCCGCCTGGAGAACGGGCGCCGCCCGCTGCTGCGCATCCACGAGGTCCGCCTGCCCGGCCGGCGGATCTCGACGCTGACGATGGGCGCGGGCCCCGACGTCCTGCTCATCCACGGTCTCGGCGGCGCCAAGAGCTCGTTCTTCGACGCGGCCGCGGCGCTGTCGCGGCGCTACCGCGTCCACGCGCTCGACCTCCCGGGCTTCGGAGCCTCGTCGAAGCCGACGACGGCGCCCTACACGGCCCGCTACTTCGCCGAGACCGTCCGCGCGACGATGGACGCGCTCGGCATCGGCTGCGCGCACGTCGCCGGCAACTCGATGGGCGGCCGCGTCGCGATCGAGCTCGGGCTGCGCCATCCCGACCGCGTCGCGAGCCTCGCGCTCCTCTGCCCGGCGGTCGCCTTCATCAAGCGCGCCTACCACCCGCTCGTGCGGCTCATGCGCCCGGAGCTCGGCGTCCTGCCCCACAAGTTCGCCCGCGACAAGGTCGAGGACCACTTCTGGTCGCTGTTCGCCGATCCGGACAGCATCGACCCGAGCATGGCCGACGTCGTCGTCGACGAGTTCCAGCGCATCTACGCGAGCCCCGGCGGGCGCATCGCGTTCCTGAAGGCCGCCCGCAACATCTACCTCGACGCGCCGTTCGGCGCCAACGGCTTCTACGGGCGCCTCTCGAAGCTCGAGGCGCCGGCGCTGTTCGTCTGGGGCTCGCACGACACGGTCATCCCGCCGGCCTTCGCCCGCCACGTCGCGCAGTGGCTGCCCTCCGCGGAGCAGATCGTCCTCGACGGCTGCGGCCACGTCCCCCAGGTCGAGCGCGCCGAACAGTGCAGCGGGCTGCTCCAGCGGCACTTCGGCCGCATCGACGCGCTCGCCCCGCTGCCCGTGGCGCGTGCGTCGCGAGCGGCCGCGTAGCCGCTCTAGAATCCGGACATGGCCAGAGCACTCGGACGGCAGGCGCCGCCGCCGGCAACGGGCATCGCGCCGGGGCGTTTGCGAGCGACGACGGGCCGCTGCGGTCCACGTCGTCCGCCGCCTCCGACCGGGAGCCGGGCCTCGCCGAGCGCGTGCTGCAGGCGGTCGCGAGCCAGGTCCGCGGGCGCGTGCCCGAAGCCGACCTCGACGAGCGCGACCCGGACTACATCCGCGAGAGCCTGCCGCGCCTCTGGCTGCTGGCGAGCCTGTGGTTCCGCGGCGAGGTCCGTGGCCTGGGCAACATCCCCGAGGAGGGGCCGGTGCTGCTCGTCGGCAACCACTCCGGCGGCAACGTCAGCCCCGACACGGCGGTCTTCACGCTGGCCTTCAGCACGTACTTCGGCGTCGAGCGGCGCTTCTACCAGCTCGCCCACAACCTCGTCCTGTCGCTGCCGTTCCTCGGCTTCCTGCGCAGGTACGGGACGGTGGCGGCCTCGCCGGAGAACGCCGAGCAGGCGCTGCGCTCGGGCGCGGCGCTGCTCGTCTACCCGGGCGGCGACCACGAGGTCCACCGGCCGTCGTGGGAGGGCAACACCGTGAACTTCGCCGGCCGGCGCGGCTTCGTCCGCCTCGCGCTCGAGCACGACGTCCCGATCGTCCCCGTCGTCGCGATCGGCGGTCAGGAGACGGCGCTCTTCCTCAGCCGGGGCGAGGGCCTCGCCAAGCTCCTGGGTCTCGACAGGCTCCTGCGCCTGAAGGTCCTGCCGATCTCGATCGCCGCGCCGTGGGGCCTGAACATCGGCGACGGCCTCGGCCACCTGCCGCTGCCGGCGAAGATCACGATCGAGGTCCTGCCGGCGATCCACCTGCGCGAGCAGTTCGGGCCGGAGCCCGACGTCGGCGAGGTCTACGACCACGTGCTGGAGACGATGCAGGAGACGCTCGACGCGCTCGCGGCCGAGCGGCGCCTGCCGGTGCTCGGATGAGGGTCGGCGCGCACATCGACGTCGCGGCGCCGCCCGAGCTCGTCTGGCGCTTCGTCACCGACCCGACGCGGACGCTGCACTTCATGGCCGGCGTCACGCGCTGGGAGGTCGTCTCCGCCGACCGCGACCGCGGCATGGGCGCGCGCTACCGGACGCTCATGCGCGTCGGCTCCGCCGAGGTCGGCGGGCTCGTCGAGACGGTCGAGTACGACGAGCCGTGCGACATGGCCTGGACCTCGGTCACCGGCATCGACCAGCGCGGCCGCTGGCGCCTGCGCTCCAACGGCCCGAACCGCACCCGCGTCGAGCTGCGCCTGTCCTACGGCGTCGCGGGCTCCGGCCTCACCGGTTGGCTCGCCGAGCGAGTCGCCGCCCCGACGGTCCGCGGCAACCTGCGCCGCTCGCTGCTGGAGCTCCGCCGCCAGGTCGAGCACGAGCAGGCCCGCACGCGGGCGGCGGAGCGGCGGGCAGCGGCGACGCGCACGGCGTAAGGCCCGCATCACCGCCGGGTCAGCCGGACTGCGAGCGTCACGACCGCAAGCGCGGCGGCGCCCTCCAGGCGGCCGACGAAGCCCATCCCCTCGCCCGTCGACGCCTTGACGTTCACGGCGCTCACCGCGACTCCGAGCGCCTCGGCCAGCCGCGCGCGGATCGCCGCCCGGTGCGGCCCGATCTTCGGGCGCTCCATCAACACCGTCGTATCGACGTGGACGAGCCGCAGCCCCGCCGCGCCCACCGTCGCGACGACCTCGCGCAGCAGCTCGATCGAGTCGGCGCCCTCGTAGGCGCCGTCGGTGTCGGGGAAGTGGACGCCGATGTCGTCGAGGCCCGCGGCGCCCAGCAGCGCGTCCATGATCGCGTGGGTCAGGACGTCGGCGTCGGAGTGGCCGTCGAGGCCGAGCTCGGCGTCGGGGAACGTCACGCCGCCGAGGATCAACGGCCGGCCCGCGACGAACCGGTGCGAGTCCCATCCGAGGCCGGTGCGAACCGTCATCCGAGCGGCTCCAGCCGGCGCTCGCGAAGCTCGAAGACGGCGAGCTCGGCGACGCCGAGCTGCGCGAGCAGCTCGACCGCCGCGTCGTAGTCGCGCCCCACGTCGCCCGGCACGTGCGCGTCGCTGGACAGCGCGACGGGGCAGCCGGCCTCGAGGCACATCTCGAGGAACGCGGGCGCCGGGTAGATCTCGCCCGCCGGCTTGCGCAGCCCCGCGGTCGAGACCTCGATGGCGATCTGCGACTCGGCGATGCCCTCCATCGCCAGCTCGTAGTAGTGGCGCAGGTCGCCCTCCGGGCCGCGGGCGCTTCGGGCCCCAGTACTTGATGAGGTCGGGGTGGGCGAGGATGTCGAAGAGGCCCGACCGCGCCGCCTCGCCGAGCGTCCGGAAGTAGCGGCGCCACAGCTCGTCCGGGCGCTGCGAGCGGTGGTCCCAGATCTCGTAGCCGTCGTGGTCGACCGCGTGCTCGCCGACGAAGTGCACCGAGCCGACGACGTAGTCCCAGTCGCGCGACTGCAGCAGCGCCGCCGTCCGGTCCTCGCGCCCGACGACGAAGTCGGCCTCGATGCCGAGCTTCAGGTCGGTCTGCTCGCGGACGAAGCCGGCGTAGGCGTCGATGTCGTCGGTGGCGCTCTCGCGCCACAGCGGGTGCTGCCAGATCTCGAGCGCCTGGGCGAAGCGGTAGACGTGCTCGGAGCAGCCGAGCTCCTCGATCTCGCGCTCCTGCGCCACCGCCCGGTAGCGGTCGACGTTCGCGGCGCTGAAGTACTCGGCGGCCGTCGAGCCCGGATCGTCGGGGCGCAGGTGCAGGTGGTAGTCGGTGAGCATCGGTCAGTCGACGCGCTCGCGCAGCGCGAGCTCGGCGACCCGCAGGTCGCCGGGCGTCGTGACCTTCAGGTTCTCACGCGGCGCCGCGACGACGCGGACCGAGCCGCCCGCGCGCTCGACGAGCCAGGCGTCGTCGGTCGCGCCGGCGAGCACGTCGTCGGCGACATCCAGCGCCCGCTCCAGGGCCGCGCGGCGGAAGACCTGCGGCGTCTGCACCGCCCACAGCGTCGAGCGCTCGAGCGTCCGCACGACCGCGCCGTCGCGGGCCTCCTTGATCGTGTCGGTCACCGGCGCCGCCGCGATGACGGCGTCGCAGCCGTGGGCCTCGAGCTCGTCCAGCGCCGCCTGCACGAGCGCAGCGGTCAGCAGCGGCCGGGCCGCGTCATGGACGATGACGGGGTCGCCCGGCGCCGCCGCGAGCGCCGCCCGCACCGACTGCGAGCGATGCTCGCCGCCGGGCACGCCGATCGCCCCCGCAGGGGCGTCGAAGCCGGGCGGCAGCGCGACCACCACGCCATCGACGGACGGGACCGCCAGCAGCGCGTCGACGCTCCATTGCAGCATCGGGCGTCCCGCCAGCATGACGAACGCCTTGGGTCCCCCGGACCCAAGGCGTTCTCCACGACCCGCGGCTACGACGAGCGCGATCGCTACTTGGCCACCGCCACCCCTGCACCGGCGCTGTCGGCAAGGAGGTCGTCGAGATGCTGCTCGGCCTCGTCCTCGTCCTTGTCCAGCGCGTACATGAGCTCCGAGGCGAGGATCTTCTTCGCCCGGGTGAACATCTGCTTCTCGCCGGTGGACAGCCCCTTCTCGTGCTCGCGGATCGCGAGGTTGCGCACGACCTCGGCCAGCTCGAGGATGTCTCCGGTCTTGATCTTGTCGCGGTTGTGCTTGAACCGGCGATTCCAGTTCTTCGGCATCTCCGAGATGTCGTCTGCGAGGACGTCGAGCACCTTCTTGACGGTCTCCTCGTCGATGACACGGCGCAGGCCTGCCACGCCGGCGTTCTCGCAGGGGACCATGACGGTCATGTCGTTGTGCAGGATCTTGATGGTGAGGTACTCCCGCTCCTCACCGAACATCTTGCGCCGCTCCTTCTTGAGGACCTGCCCGGCCCCGTGATGCGGATACACGACGTTGTCACCGAGCTCGAACTCGATGTTCTCGACCGGACGGCTCTCCAGGTCCTCCAGCAGCTGCTCTTCGATGGCTTCGGAAATGATGTCCTCCTTGGTTGGTGCCGGCACTGGCCGGCTACGTCTCATGCGACGGTCGGGCAGTGCGCTCCTACGTTTGCAAATACCGATCTACGAGGTTGATCTCCTGTAGGCGGCGCAGCCCCTCGCGAATGTCCTTCGCGCGGATCTCGCCGACGCCGTCGACCGTCTCCAGCGCGACGTCGGTCGCCGCGAGCAGTTCGTCGAACCCCCCGAAGTCGGCGACGATCTGCGCCACTACAAGCTTGGGAAGCCGCGGGATCCGGCCCAGGATCCGGAAGCCGCGCGGCGAGACGGGGTAGTCGAGCGTGTTGAGCTTGCGGTCGTAGCCCATGAGCTCGGCGAGCCGTCCGAAATCGAGCAGGTCGTGATGCGGCAGCCGCCCGATCTGGTCGAGGGCGCCGGCGAAGGCCTCGTCGGAGTTCTCGGCGAGGTAGTCGCGCACGAGCGCGGCCTTGTCGGCGGCGGTGCCGACCATCGTCTCCTCGAGCTGCATCTCGATGAGCCGGCCCTCGGTGCCGAGCTCGACGATGTAGCGCTCGATCTCGACGGCCATGCGCGTCACGAGCTCGGACCGCTGGAGCACCGTCAGCACGTCGTGGAGCGTCGCGCCGCCCTCGAACTCCAGCGCGGTCAGGCGGGTGGAGACCTGGTCGAGGCGGGTGCGGTACTTGTCGAGCGTCGCGAGCGCCTGGTTGGCCTTCGCGAGGACGACCGGGATCTCCTCGAGGATGTACTTGCCGCCGTCGACGTAGAGCGAGACGACCTCGCGGCGCTGCGAGATCGCGATGACGAGGGCGTCGGTCTGCTTGGAGACGCGCTCGGCCGTGCGGTGGCGGGTGCCGGTCTCCATCGAGAGGATCGTCGGGTCCGGCATGAGCTGGACGTTGGCGGCGGCGATCTTCGTCGCGTTGGCGTTCAGCACGATCGCGCCGTCCATCTTGGCCACCTGGTAGAGGAAGGCCGGGGTGTAGTCGATGTCGAGCTTGATGCCGCCCGAGAAGAGGAAGCTCAGCTCGTCGACCTCGCCGACGATGATGAGGCCGCCGGTCCGCGCATGGACGATGTTGTCGATGCCCTCGCGGAGGGTCGTCCCGGGGGCGACCATCTCCAATGCCTTGACCAATCGGGGTTCTTGACGCGAGTCAAGATCGTGTGATTCATCCCCGACTCGTTGCACCATTGGGGCAATTTTAGCGGGTCCTTAGCCCGGATACGGTTCGGCGCGTTCAGATGACGCGGGCCCGGCCTCAGGCCGCCGCGCGGCTCGGCGCCTGGGGGGCCAGGACAGCCCGCAGCGCCTGGCGCAACGTCGGTGCGGACTCCGGTGAGACGACGTCTCGCAGCCCGAACTTCGCCGCCTCCGCCAGGCGCCGGTCGGCGTGCCCGATGCAGCGCAGCTCGCCCGTGAGCCCGACCTCGCCGAAGCACGCGACCGGCGCGCCGCCGGGCTGTGCCGCGGCCCCCGCCAGCGCCACGCCGCGGGCCGCGCTGGCGACCGCGAGGGCGATCGCGAGGTCGGCCCCCGGCTCCTCGACGCGCACGCCGCCGACGACGTTGACGAACACGTCGGCGTTGCCGACGCCGACGCCCGCGTGGCGGCCGAGCACGGCGAGGACGAGCGCGAGGCGGTTGCGGTCCAGGCCGTTGACGACCCGGCGCGGCGGGACGAGCTCCGACGGCGAGACGAGCGCCTGGACCTCGACGAGCAGCGGCCGCGACCCCTCCATCGCCGCCAGGACGACGGAGCCCGGCTTGCCGGTCGCCTCGGCGACGAAGCGCGCGCTGGCGTCGAGGACCTCGACGAGCCCGCTGTCGCGCATCTCGAACACGCCGGCCTCGTTGCGTCGAGCCGAAGCGGTTCTTCAGCGCCCGCAGCGTCCGGTACGTGCGCTCGCGCTCGCCCTCGAACTGCAGGACGCAGTCGACGAGGTGCTCGAGCACGCGCGGCCCCGCCAGCGAGCCCTCCTTCGTGACGTGCCCGACGAGGACGACGGCGATCCCGTCGGCCTTCGCCACCTGCATGATCCGCCCGGCGACCTCGCGCACCTGCCCGACGGAGCCGGGGGCGCCGGTGAGGTCGGCGGCGTGCAGCGTCTGCACCGAGTCGATGACGCAGACCTCCGGGCGCTCGGCGCGCAGCGTCGCGATGACGGTGTCCAGATCGGTCTCGGCGAGGACCGGCACCTCGAGCGCGCCCGAGGTCGCGCCGACGAGCCGCTCGGCGCGCAGGCGGATCTGGGCCGCGGACTCCTCGCCGGAGACGTAGAGCGTGCGCCGGCCCGCACCCGCGAGGTTGCCGAGCGCCATGTTCGTCAGCGTCGACTTCCCGATCCCCGGGGAGCCGCCGATGAGCACGAGCGAACCGGGGACGAGGCCACCGCCGAGGACGCGGTCGAGCTCGCCGATCGCGGTCTGCAGGCGCGGCAGCTGCGCGGTGCTGACGTCGGCGAGGCGCACCGGCCGGCCGGGGACGCCGGCCCCTCCCGCGCCACCGGCGCGGCCGCGCCCGGGACCGGAGGCCTGCGCCGGGGCGCGCTCCTCGACGAGCGTGTTCCACGCCTCGCAGCCCGGGCAGCGCCCGTGCCAGCGGGCGCTCGTGTGGCCGCAGGCAGAGCAGACGTGAACGGTCGTGGGGCGCGCCATCCGCTGAGACTAGAACTCGACCCCGACGACTTCGCCCCCTCTGTGGGTCGCGCCCTAGAGCCAGGGTGATGCAACCGTCGGCGCGGCTGGGTACCGTGGTGGCGCACACCGATCGCGGGCGCGGTGCCCCGGTCGTCCCACGGAGGTGTCAGAGAGCATGCGGCGCAGAATGCCGTCCCCAGCGATGGTCGTCGCGATCGTCGCCCTGATCGTCGCGATGTCGGGAACTGCGATCGCCGCCGTGGACTTCGCACGCAACGCCGGAGCCGTGGACGGCCGCAGCGCCGTCTCCGCCCGCGCGTCGCTGAAGCAGTCGGCCGGCAAGCTCGTCGCCACCTCCAACGGCGGGCCCGGCAAGGGCCGGATCCCGGGGCGCTTCGTCCAGGACGTCATGCGCGGCGGCTCGGCGTCGCTCACCCGCTACCTGCGCGCCGTCGACAACGCCGACGGCCCCGTCGTGCCGCTGGCGATCATCCCGCGGATCGGCCGCCTCGACGCGCAGTGCCGCGACCAGGACCCGACGCCGGACATCAAGTCGACGCAGACGCTCGTGACGTTCACGGCCTCCGACGAGCGCGGCGTCAACGTCTCGCGGCTGCTCGGCAGCGATCTCAGCGGCGGCCGCGAGGGCGTCGTCTTCACCGCGCTGAAGGATCAGCCGGTGGCGGTCATGAACTTCGCCGACTCGTTCTTCCAGCTCACGCTGCAGGCCCGCAACCGCACGGTCTTCATCAGCGGCGCGGCGCGGCCCGATCTCAACCGCACCGCCGCGGCCGCGTGCCTGATCTTCGGCGTCGGCCTGCGGGTCGGCTGACCGGCTCGCTCGGCCGCCGCGCTACGCGGCCGAGCGAACGAGCCGGAGGTGCGACGCCGGCCGTGGCTCGGCCTGCA
Organism: uncultured Actinomycetes bacterium; assembly: GCA_963830085.1. Classification (GTDB taxonomy): domain Bacteria; phylum Actinomycetota; class Thermoleophilia; order Solirubrobacterales; family Solirubrobacteraceae; genus CADCVQ01. Next base: position 388,668 of record CAWHLF010000018.1, read on the forward strand.
CGCCTGCGCGCTCGGGGGGAGCGGACACACAGGCGGCGAGCAGACCTGCCACGGCCTCGGGAGCGGCGTCGCGGAGGAGGCGGATGGAGCGGGCGCTGAAGACGACGAGGTGCAGGTCGGTGACCGCCGTGAGCGCCGTCGTGACGTAGACGGGCGGCCGCTGCGCGGCGAGCTGGCCGAAGATGTCGCCGGCGCCGAGCTCGCGAACGGTCTCGCCGGCGCAGCGCACGACGCCGCGCCCGGCCGCGACGATGACGAGCTCCTGCAGGAGCGGGTCGTCGAGCAGCCGGCGGCGGCCGGCCGGGAGGATCTGCTCCGACGCGTGAGGAGCGAGCACCGCGATGTGCTCGTGGCTGACGTCCTGCAGGTCCTTCAGCAGGGCGAGGCGCAGGAATTCCATGCTCTTCGGGCGTGACACGGCGCGGAACATCGTTCGCTCTAGCTGCACGAAACACGATGAACAACTCCTCGAACAACCGGCCAGCGGCGTCCAGGCGCGTCGTATCGTCCGGGGGGTGCCTACCGCCGTCGAGGTTGCCGACCATGTCTACGAACGCTGGAACGAGGGCGGGCTCTCCGTCCTGACCGACCGCGTCGATCCCGGGATCGAGCTCATCTGCGATCCGCTGCGCCCCGACGAGTCCGCCCTGCGCGGGATCGAGGGCTGGAAGCAGTGGGTCTCCCGCTGGGAGGAGAGCTACGAGGCGATGCACGTCACGATCGACGGGCTGGTCCCGATCGATGACGACCACGTGCTCGCGCTCGTCTCGATCGAGGCGACTCCCAAGGGCGGAAACCAGCCGCTGCAGTGGGCCGCCGCGCACGTCTGGACGGTCCGCGACGGTCGCATCTCCCGCTGGGAGACGCACCTCGACATCGGCATCGCCCGCGGCACGCTCGACTAGCCTCCCGCCACAGCGGCCGCCGCCAGCGAGTCGCCGAGCTGCTCGCGCGACTCGATGCCGAGCTTCGTGTACGCCTGCGTGAGGTGTCCCTCGACGGTCCGGACCGTGACGAACAGCGCCTGCGCGACCTCCTTGTTCGCCATGCCGTCGGCGGCGAGCTGCGCGACGCGGCGCTCGCTCGGCGTCAGCGCGTCGCGGCCGCGCAGGGCTGCCCGGCGCGGGCGGGCGCCGCTCGCCACGAGCTCGTCGCGCGCCCGGCGCGCGAGTCGCAGCGCGCCGCTCGCGTCGGCGAGCGCCAGCGCCTCGCGCAGCGGCTCGCGCGCTTCGCGGCGGTGGCCCGCGCGTCGCAGGGCGGCGCCGAGCTCGGTCAGCGCCAGCGCGTGCTCGTGGCGTGCCTCGGACCGCTGGCCGGCGGCGACCGCGTCACGCAGCAGCTCGATGTCCGCGCCCTCCACGAGCGCGGCGGTGCGCAGCGCGACCGTCAGCGCAGCGTCCGAGCCCCAGCCGCGGGCGCGCTCGAGCTCCTCGGCGGCAAGCGCGCGCGCCGCGTCGAGCTCGCCCGACGCGAGATGCGCCATCGCGCCGAGCGCGCGCGACGGCATGGCCGGGGTGTCCAGGCCCGACAGCTCGTCGCGCCGGCGCAGCTGCTCGTAGTCGTCCAGCGCGCCGCGGTGGTCGCCGGCGGCGAGGCGCAGACGCGCGCGCGAGAAGAGCAGCATGCCGGCCATCGCCCGCTCCCAGAGCTCGCCGTCGAGGCCGTTGGCGACGAGGAACGCCTGCCACCCGCGCGGGTCCGCGCGCTCGACCATCGAGTCCATGAGGACCGACAGCAGCATCGCCCGGGCGATGGCGTGCGTCCCGCGCCCGGAAAGCGCGAACAGCGCGTCGGCCTCGGCCTCGGCGATGCGGCCCTGGCGGATGATCAGCTGGCAGCGCGTGCCCGCCGAGCCGTCGACGACGACCGCCGCGCCGCGCCGCCGTCCGGTGTCGACGAGCAGGTCGATGTAGCCCTCGGCCTCACCGAGGCGGCCGCCGTAGATCAGCGACCAGACCGCGAAGTAGTAGTTCGGCGTGCCGACGTGATGGTCGTCGACGAGCTTGCCGCCCCCGAGCGCGAGCCGCGCAAGCTCGACGGTCCGCGCGGCCGACGCTTCGCCGTGCGCGGCGCGGAACGCGAGGCACGCGAGGATCAGCCGCTCGCCGGGCGTCGCACCGTTCAGCGCGCCGTCGTAGCGCGCGATGCGCTCGAGCTCCGCACGCGCGTGGCGGGGCGAGAACTGCGCGCTCGAGGCCACCCAGCCCTCGAAGACGAGGCGTCGCTCGACGTCAGCGGTCGAGATGCGCTCGAGCACGTCGCGCGCGATCTCGACCCCTTCGCCCACACGGTCGTGATAGGCCAGCGCCCAGGCGAGCTCGTAGCCGGCGGCGAACCTCGTCTCGGCGTCCTCGGCATCGCGCAGGACGGCGCGGAGGTGATCGATGCATCCGGGCCGCAGCAGGCCCGTGCCGATCGACCCGAGCGTCAGCATCACCGCGATGCGGGCGTCCGCGGGCGGCGGCTCGAGCAGTGCTCGCTCGAGGTACGTGCACGCGGCATCCGGCGCGCCGCGCCCGTTGACATCGTGTGCGGCGTCGTGCAGGCGCTGCACGACCCACGGATCGCCGGCCGGCTCGGTCGCCAGCAGGTGCGGCGCGATTGCCGCCGCGGAGGCGCCGTCGTCGGCGAGCACCTGTGCCGCGCGGCGGTGGGCCGCCGCGCGGCGGCCCGGCGCAAGCTCGCGGTAGACCGTGGTGCGCACGATCGGGTGGATGAACTGCAGCGGGCGGCCGTCGCGGAGGATCGCGGCCGCCGCGAGCGCGTCGGCGGCCTGCGCGGCGACGGTCGGCTCCAGGGCGGCGAGCGCGGCGGCGTGGCGCAGCTCGACGCTCGTCCCCAGCACTGCCACGGCGAAGACGAGCTCGTTGGCGGCGGGGCCGAGGCGTCGCAGGCGCGCGAGCGTCGAGCGGGCGATCGTCTGCGGAGCGATCTGCTCGACGCGCTCGGCATGCGCGTCGTCGGCGCCGATGCCGTCGGACTCCAGCGCCCTGAGCAGCTCGTTGAGGTAGTACGGGTTCCCGCCGGTCGCCGATGTGGCACGCGCGGTTGAACTGCTGGGAGCTCGATTCGCCGAGCAGCCGCTGCGACGAGCTCGGCGCTCGCCGTGCGGCTGAGGGCGGCGGGGCGCAGGACGACGACATCGAGCTCCGGCTGCGCGACCGCCGGCAGCTCGGCGCTGGCTCCCTCGCCGAGGCGCGAGGCGTAGACGATCGCGATCGGCAGCTCGTCGACGCGGCGCGCGAGGTAGGAGAGAAACGCGATCGAGGCGTCGTCGGCCCAGTGCGCGTCGTCGACGGTGATGAGCAGCGGCCTGTCGTAGGAGAGGTTCGCCGCAAGCCAGTAGAGGCCGTGGAGGACGGCGCTCGGCTCGGCATCGGCGATGAGCGCCGCGCCGCCCGGCAGCACCGGCGCGGCGAGCTGCGCCGCGCCGCCGAGCCAGCTCGCCCGCTCCGCGGGCGCCGCAGCCTGCGAGGGGCGCCTCGAACAGCTGGCGGACGATGCCGTGGGCGAACTCGCGCTCGAGCTCGCCGCCCCGCGCGCCGAGCACGCGCATGCCGGCGTCGACGGCGCTCCGCACGCCGTGGCCGAGCAGCGACGTCTTGCCGATGCCGGCCTCGCCCTCGAGCGCCACGACCGAGCCCGAGCCCGAAGCGGCCGCCTGGACGGCCTGTTTGAGCCGGTCGAGCTCGAGCTCGCGCTCGAGCAGCCCGGAAAGGGCCACGTGGCCGGCCTCCATCGCCCGATTGTCCACGGTCGCTCCCGCAGAAGTCCAGGGTCCACCCCCGTCGACCGCAAGCGCGGTGACCAGGACGATCCCGCCACGGGGGTCAATCACTGCACGAGGGAGGATCCAAGATGCGACGCACAACCATCATCGGGACGGCGGTCATCGCAACGGCGGCACTCGCCGCGGGACCGGCCGCGGGCGCGCCCGCGAAGAAGAACAAGGTCACCGAGCTCACCTGCACGCTGGAGAACTTCGCGCAGGGGACACCCAACCCCACGCTCATCCAGTTCGGCTTCGCGAACTGCCCGAAGCCGTTCGGCAGGGGCCTGCACTACAGCCGGGTCACCGTGAGCCCGACGGGTCCCGGGCAGGGCACGGCGACCGGGACGTTCAAGAACTACTACGACCGCGGCACGGCGCACGGCACCGCGACGCTGTCGTTCGCCCCGACGGCGCCCGGCGTGATCGGGTTCACCGGGACCGTGACGTATCTCGGCGGCACCGGTAGGTTCCGTGGCGTGCGGGGCAACGGCACGATCGAGTGCACGAGCACCGACGCCGGCGCGCACAGGACGTGCACGGTGCGGTCGCGGCTGACCGGGATCTGATCGCGGTGGCTCCGCGCATCGCGCTCTTCGTGATCTCGGGCTCGGCGCCGTCGCTGACGGCGGAGCTCATGCTCCGCCACAAGGGCCTGGAGTACCGGCGCAAGCCGGTGCTCCTCGGCCCGCATGCCTTCGGCATGCTCCTGCGCGGCTTCCCGACCATGACCGTGCCGGCGATGAAGCTCGACGGCCGTCGCGTCCAGGGCTCGCGCGAGATCTCGCGCGAGCTCGACGAGCTGCAGCCCGACCCGCCGCTGTTTCCGGCCGACCCCGAGCGCCGGCGGGTCGTGCAGGAGGCCGAGCGTCGCGGCGAGGAGCTGCAGGACGCGGCGCGGCGGATGTGCCTGTACACCGCGCGCTGCGACCCGAGCACGTTCGCGTCGGTCTACCGCCACGCAAACCCGCTGCTGCGCGCAGCGCAGCGGCTGTCGCGCGGCCCGACGATCCGCCTGGCGAGCGCCGGGCACCGGGCGACCGACCGGGCCGCCGAGGAGGACGTCGCCGCGCTGCCGCAGCGCCTCGACGAGATCGACCGCTGGATCGCCGACGGCGTCCTCGACGGTCCCGAGCTCAACGCCGCCGACTTCCAGATCGGGCCGAACGTCGCGCTGCTGCTGCGGTTCGCGGATCTCGCGCCGTTCATCGCGGGCCGGCCCGTGGCGCGCCTCGCCGACCGCATCGCACCCGATTTCCCGGGCCGGATCGGGCAGGCGATGCCGGCGGCGTGGCTGGCGCCGCTGGACGAGGCGCCGGCGCCGGGCGCAGCGCGACCTCATGCCTGACCGGCGCCTGCGTGTCGGAGTCGAGCTCGAACTCGGCGACGACACGATCCGCGGGAGCCTCGACGACGGGAGCGGATCGCCCGTCGCGTTCACCGGCTGGCTGGAGCTCATGGCCGCGTTCGACAGCGCGTGCGCGCGTGCCGCAACGACCGAGGGCGGCCCGCAGGCCGCCCCCGATCACAACTGATCTCAGACGCCGCGCGACGTCAGTCGTCGGCGGGCTCCTCGACGCTCGGCTTGTCGAGCGCGCCGCTCGGCTCGTCGATCGTGGCGTCCTCGCCGGCCGCTGCCTCCTCGGCACCGCCGCCGACGGCCGCCGGCACCATCTTCGGCTCGACGACCGTCAGGGAGACCTCGCGGTCGTCCTCGTCGGGCGCCTTCTCGACCATGATCGTGGCGCCCGGCGTGAGCTCGGCGCGCAGCACGAAGTCGGCGAGCGGGTCCTCGATGTAGCGCTGGATCGCCCGGCGCAGCGGGCGTGCGCCCATCGCCGGATCCCAGCCCTTCTCGACGAGCAGGTCCTTGGCCTCCTCGGTGAGCTCGAGCTGCAGCCCGCGATCGGCCATCGACTCGCGGATCCGCCGCAGCAGGAGGTCGACGATCTGCTTGATCTCGTCCTTCTGGAGCTTGTGGAAGACGATGACGTCGTCGATCCGGTTGAGGAACTCAGGCCGGAAGACCTTCTTGAGCTCGCCCATGATCCGGTTCTTCATGTCGTCGTACGTGATCCCGGTCTCGTCGTCGGAGACGGCGAAGCCCAGCGGCGTGTTCCGAGCGATCTCGGAGGCGCCGATGTTCGAGGTCATGATCACGATCGCGTGGCGGAAGTCCACGGTCCGGCCCTGCGAGTCGGTCAGGCGCCCGTCCTCCAGGATCTGCAGGAGGATGTTGAAGACGTCCGGGTGGGCCTTCTCGATCTCGTCGAGCAGGAGCACGCAGTACGGCTTGCGCCGCACGGCCTCGGTGAGCTGACCGCCCTCGTCGAAGCCGATGTAGCCCGGAGGCGAGCCGACGAGCCGGGACACGGAGTGCTTCTCCATGTACTCCGACATGTCCACGCGGATCATCGCGTCCTCGTCGCCGAAGAGGAACTCGGCGAGCGTGCGCCCGAGCTCGGTCTTGCCGACGCCGGACGGCCCGAGGAAGACGAAGGAGCCGGTCGGCCGCTTCGGGTCCTTCAGGCCGGCGCGCGAGCGGCGGATCGCCTTGGAGATGACCTCCACGGCGGCCTGCTGCCCGATGACGCGCTTGTGGAGCTCGTCCTCCATGCGCATGAGCTTCGCGGTCTCGGCCTCGGTGAGCTTGAAGACCGGGATCCCCGTCCACATCGAGACGATGTCCGCGATCTCCTCCTCGCCGATGGCGGGGCGCTGGGTCTCGGCCTCGCCGGCCTCCCACTGCTCCTCGAGCTCGCGCTTGCGCTGCGTCAGGCGGCGCTCGGCGTCGCGGAGGTTCGCGGCCTTCTCGAACTCCTGCGCCTCGATCGCGGCCTCCTTGTCGCGCCGCGTCGTCTCGATCTCCTCCTCGAGCTCCCGGTACACGGGCGGGGAGGTCATCGACTTGATGCGCATGCGCGACGCGGCCTCGTCGATGAGGTCGATCGCCTTGTCGGGCAGGAAGCGGTCGGAGATGTAGCGGTCGGCGAGCTCCGCCGCGGCCTCGAGGGCCTCGTCGGTGATCTGCACCTTGTGGTGCTGCTCGTAGCGGTCGCGCAGGCCCTTGAGGATCTGCACGGTCTCCTCGGTCGTCGGCTGCTCGACGCGGATCTGCTGGAAGCGACGCTCCAGCGCGCTGTCGCGCTCGAGGTACTTGCGGTACTCCTCGAGCGTCGTCGCGCCGATCGTCTGCAGCTCGCCGCGCGCGAGCGCCGGCTTGAGGATCGAGGCCGCGTCGATCGCGCCCTCGGCCGCACCGGCTCCCACGAGGTTGTGGAGCTCGTCGATGAACAGGATGATGTCGCCGCGCTGGGTGATCTCCTTCATCACCTTCTTCAGGCGCTCCTCGAACTCACCGCGGTACTTCGACCCGGCGACGAGCGCCGCGAGGTCGAGCGTGTAGATCTGCTTGCCCTTCAGCAGCTCCGGGACGTCGGACGTCGTGATCCGCTGGGCGAGGCCCTCGACCACGGCGGTCTTGCCGACGCCGGGCTCGCCGACGAGCACCGGGTTGTTCTTCGTGCGCCGCGAGAGGATCTGCATGATCCGCTCGATCTCGGTGGCGCGCCCGACGACGGGGTCGAGCTTGCCCTCCTCGGCGAGCTTCGTGAGGTTGCGCCCGAACTGGTCGAGCAGCTTCGAGGACTTCTTGCCCTCGCCCGACGAGCCCGCGGTCGCACCGGTGCCGGCACCCGCGCCCGCGCCCTGGCGGCGCCCACCGGGCCCCGACAGCATGCGGATGACCTCGTTGCGGATCTTCTCGGAGTCCGCGTCGAAGTCGAGGAGGATGCGCGCGGCGACGCCCTCGTTCTCGCGAACGAGGCCGAGCAGGATGTGCTCGGTGCCGATGTAGTTGTGCCCGAGGCTCAGCGCCTCGCGCAGCGCGAGCTCCAGGACCTTCTTGGCGCGCGGAGTGAACGGGATCTGACCGGAGGTGACCTCCTCGCCCGACCCGACGATCCGAACGACCTGGGCGCGGACGCGCTCGACGGTGATGTCGAGGCTCTCGAGGACCCGCGCAGCGAGGCCTTCCTCCTCACGGAGGAGGCCGAGCAGGATGTGCTCGGTCCCGATGTAGTTGTGCTTGAGCGTGCGCGCTTCTTCCTGCGCGAGAACGACCACCTGACGGGCTCGCTCTGTGAATCGCTCGAACATGCTGCTGATCCTTCCTGCTGGGGCGGGGCCTCTAGCCTCGGTTCAATGCGTGGTCCGGATGAGCTTCTTGGGACGGGTGATTACCCGACTTGTTCATCCTTTCGGCACCGTTGGCGAAATGGATGAGCATTCGGGGGCAAAAGGCGGGCATGGGGCAGTCTACCAACGCGGTACCCACCGAAATGTTGCGTGCGACTTGCGTCAGTCGCGCATCGCCGGAAAGAGCAGGACTTCGCGAATCGACGCCTTGTCGGTGAGCGCCATGACGAGCCTGTCGATGCCGATTCCGACCCCGCCCGTCGGCGGCATCCCGTGCTCCAGCGCCGCGACGAAGACCTCGTCGTAGGGCGCCGCCTCCTCGTCGCCCTCGGCCGCGAAGCGGGCCTGCGCCTCGAAGCGCTCGCGCTGGTCGTCGGGGTCGTTGAGCTCGGTGAAGGCGTTGGCGATCTCGACTCCCCCGACGAACGCCTCCCAGCGCTCGACGAGCCCGTCCTCGCTGCGGTGGCGCTTGGCGAGCGGCGACAGCTCGACGGGATAGTCGAAGAGGAACGTCGGCTGCTGGAGCGTCGGCTCGACGAACTCGCTCAGGAGGTCGTCGACGAGCTGCGGCCAGGTCCGGCCCTCGGTCGTCGAGCTTGTCGCCGATCGCCGCGACGAGGCTGTCGCGGTCGGGGTGGGCGCGGAAGTCGACGCCCGCGTGCTCGAGGATCGCGTCGCGCAGCGTGATCCGCCGCCACGGCCTGCTGAAGTCGATCTCGCCCTGCGAGCCGACGTCCTCGGCGACGGTGCGGATGAGCCGCTCGGTGCGGTCGGCGACGTCCTCGTAGTCGGCGTAGGCCTCGTAGAACTCGAGCACCGTGAACTCGGGGTTGTGCTTCGGCGACAGCCCCTCGTTGCGGAAGTTCTTCCCGATCTCGTAGACCCGCTCGAGGCCGCCGACGATGAGGCGCTTGAGGTAGAGCTCGGTCGCGATCCGCAGGTACAGCTCGCGGTCGAGCGCGTTGTGGTGCGTCGTGAAGGGCCGCGCCAGCGCGCCGCCGTACAGCGGCTGCAGGATCGGCGTCTCGACCTCGATGAAGCCCGCGTCGTCGAGCTGGCGGCGGATCGCGGAGATGACCTTCGCGCGGGCGATGAAGAGCTCGCGCGTCTCCTCGCTGGACATGAGGTCCAGCTCCCTGCGGCGGTAGCGCGTCTCGACGTCCTGCAGGCCGTGGTGCTTCTCCGGCGGCGGGCGCAGCGACTTCGCGAGGACCGTGAAGTCCTCGATCTTCAGCGTCAGCTCGCCGCGCTTCGTGCGGATCGCGGTGCCGTCGACGCCGATGATGTCGCCGAGGTCGACCTGCGTCAGCAGCCGCTCGTGGCGCTCCGGGCCGAGGACGTCGGCGCGGGCCTGCAGCTGGAGGCGGCCCGAGCGGTCGACGACGTCGAGGAACGCCATCTTGCCCTGGCCGCGGCGCGCGGCGAGGCGGCCGGCGACGCGATGGCGGACCTCGGTCTCCTCGCCGTCGCCGAGATCGGCGTGGGCGGCGAGCACGCCGGCGGCGGGCTCGACGCCGGGAAACTCGTGCGGGAAGGGGTCGATGCCGTCGGCGCGCAGCTTCTCGAGCTTCGCGCGCCTGACGGCGAGCAGCTCGTCGGCCATGGCGTCTACAACCCGACGTCGATCTTCGTGATCTTGAGCTTGATCGAGCGGCCGTTGGGCAGCGGGACGTCGACGATGTCGTTGCGCTTGTGGCCCATGAGCGCCTTGCCGACGGGCGACTCGTAGGACAGCCGCTCGGGCGGCTTGGCCTCCGACGAGCCCACGATCGTGAACTTCTGCGCCTTGCCGGTCTCGTCGTTCTTGACGTTGACGACGGAGCCGACCTGCACGGTCTCGGTCGAGACGTCCTTGGCGTCGACGACGGTCGCCGAGCGCAGGCGCTCCTCGACCTGGGCGATGCGCGTCTCGAGCATCGCCTGCTCGTTCTTCGCGTCGTCGTACTCGGAGTTCTCCGAGATGTCGCCGAACTCGCGAGCCTCCTTGATGCGCAGGGCGACCTCACGGCGCTTCTCGCCCTGGAGGTGAGCCAGCTCCTGCTTGAGCTTCTCGAGTCCGTCGGCGGTGAGGATGACGTCCTTGGGCATGAACTCCGGGGGTCGAATGCGAGAGGGAATCACCCGTGTGGAGGACCTTCCGCGCCCCGGGCGGGGCGAGAGGATAGCAGCGTGTCAAGCGGCTGCCGATAGCTCGCCGAAACCGGCGAGCACGACCCGCGCCTCGTCGACGCTGTCGGTGGCCTGCAGCGCTCCCTGCAGCGCCTTGCCGCCGCCGAGTCGATCGACGTACCACGGATAGAACTTGCGCATGTAGCGGCCGCCGCGGCGCTCGCCCAGATGCTCGACGGCGCGAAGCATGACCCACTCGAGCTCCTCGACGACCTCGGCCGCGGTCGGCTCGTCGTCGCGGTCGCCGAGCAGGCGCGCGAAGAGCCACGGGTTGCCGAGCGCGCCGCGGGCGAGCATGACCGCCTCGCAGCCGGTGAACTCGAAGGCGCGGAGGATCGCCTCGGGGTCGTCCATGCCGCCGCTGAGGATCACCGGGGCCGGCAGCGAGGCGACGAGCTCACGCGCGAGCTCGAGATCGGGCGTGCCCTTGTGGTGGACCTGCGCCGAGCGCGGGTGAAAGCCGATCGCGGCGACGCCGGCCTCGGCGACGAGGCGGTGGGCGAGCTCGAAGCCGTCGGTCTCCCCCGTGCGCCGGCCGGAGCGGAGCTTCACGGTCACCGGCAGGCCGGATCCCTCGCGTGCCGCCCGCGCGACCGCGACGGCGACGTCGGGGTCGTCGAGCAGCGCGGCGCCCGCCCCGGTCTTGCAGACCTTCGGCACCGGGCAGCCCATGTTGAGGTCGATGATGTCGGCGCCCGCCGCCGCGACGCTCGCGGCCGCCGAGCGCATGACGTCGGGCTCCTGGCCGAAGAGCTGGATCGAGACGGGTCCGCCCACCCCGGCGACGCGCTCGTCCGGATGGATCCGGAGCATCTCGGTGCACGTCTTCTCGTTGCCGTGGTGCACGCCGAAGCTCGAGACCATCTCCGACACGGCCAGGCCGGCGCCGTAGCGCTTGGCCTGCAGGCGCACGAACCAGTTGCCGATCCCGGCGAGCGGCGCGAGCACGACGCGGTTGGGCACGCGCAGGTGGGCGAGCTGCCAGGAGTCGTTGAGGCTGCGGGAGCATGCGGGTTCATGGTAGGGCGGTGGTGACTCGCCGGCTGGTCCGGGTTCCAGCGCTTACTGCGGCTTTGAGGAAGGCCTGGGCCGCGCGGGCGCTCCCGCGAGCGGTCGTGTCGAATTAACGCCGTATAGCGACACTTATTCGCCATGACCGCGCCGGCTGCGATCCGGGCCACTTCCTTATCGATGCAGTTCCGGCAACGCACCGCGCGCCGACCGCGCCCGGACGGAGCGCCGCAGCGCCTACGCGTTGCGCTCGTACAGCAGCCGCAGCCCCGTCAGCGTCAGCAGGTCGTCGATCTCGTCGATGAGCTCGGTGTACGGGACGATCGCGCCGGCCAGGCCGCCGGTGGCGACGACGTCTGTCTCGTCGCCGAGCTCGTCGAGCAGGCGCCGCAGGATCCCGTCGATCGCGCCGGCGAAGCCGTAGATGACGCCGGAGCGGATCGCGTCGACGGTGCTCTTGCCGATGACGGTGCGCGGCGGCAGCAGGTCGATCTGCGGCAGCTTCGCCCCGCGGGCGGTGAGCGCGGCGAGCGAGATCTCGACGCCCGGCACGAGCACGCCGCCGAGGAAGTCGCCCTCGGGCCCGACGACGTCGAAGTTCACCGACGTGCCGAAGTCGACGCAGACCGCCGGGCCGCCGAAGCGGTCGCGGATCGCGACGGCGTTCGCGAGCCGGTCGGCGCCGATCTCGCGCGGGTTGTCGTAGCGCAGCGCCATCCCGGTCTTCAGGCCGGGGCCGACGCTCAGCATCGTGTGGCCGAGGTAGCGCTCGCCCATCGCGAGCCACTCGGGCTCCAGCGACGGCACGGTCGAGGAGACGATCGACGAGCTGATGTCGGCGAGGCCGACGCCGCGCAGCTCCAGCAGCGCGCGCAGCGCCGCGCCGAGCTCGTCGGCGGTCGACTCGGCGACGGTCGCAAAGCGCCAGTGCTCGAAGAGCTCGCCGTCGCGGAACGTGCCGAAGTGCGTCTGGGTGTTGCCGACGTCGACGGCGAGCAGCATGGACAGGACCATATGCTCTGATCGTGCTGAAGCTCTACGTCGTGCACTCGTCGCATCCGTCGGAGGCGGTCAAGGAAGCGCTGAGGATCAAGGGCATCGCGTTCAAGACCGTCGAGATGCTCATCCCGACGCAGGCGGTGCTCATGCGGGCGCGCTTCCCGGCCCGCAGCGTCCCGGCGATGAAGCTCGACGGCGGCGAGAAGGTCCAGGGCTCGCGGGCGATCATGCGCCGCCTCGACGAGCTCGTGCCCGATCCGCCGCTCGTGCCCGCCGACGAGGCGGGGCGCTCGGCGGTCCTCGGCGCCGAGTTCTGGGGCGACGACGTCCTGCAGCCGCTCGCGCGCCGGATCGTGTGGGCCGCGCTGCGCCGCCGGCCGGACGCGATCCCGAGCTACCAGGCGGCGTCGCAGCTGCCGTCGCTGCCGCGGCCGGTCGTGCGCGTCGTGGCGCCGGCGGTCATCCGCATGGAGATCGCGATGCACGGGGCTACGGATGACGCCGTCCGCGCCGACCTCGCGGCGCTCCCGGGGCACCTCGACATCGTCGACGACTGGATCGCGAGCGGGGTGCTGGGCGGCGCGGTCGTCAACGCCGCCGATCTGCAGATCGGGTCGTCGCTGCGGTTCCTGCTGACGGTGGCGGACGTGCGGCCGCTCATGGAGGGACGGGCGTGCGAGGCGCTGGCGACGCGGTTGTTCACGGAGTACCCGGGCGACGTGCCCGCCGGGGCGCTTTCGACGCTGTGAGCGAGCTGCCCCAGCCGACGAGGATCGGCTAGGCCGAGTCTTCGCCGGCGCGCGCCTGCGACGCGTAGGCGCGCCGCACGAGCTCCTGCGTCGCCGTGCGGATCTCCGTGACCGCCTCCAGCCGCGGCTCGAACGCCACGCGCACCGCGGCGGCCTGCCCCGCGCCCGTGACGCTGAGATCCAGCCCGTAGCGGTCGAGGCCCGTCGCGATCGCCGACACCGCGCCGCGCGCGCCCGCCACCTCCCGCGCGATCGCCAGCAGCCCGTCGGCGGACTCCTTGTTGAGCTTCGCGACGTTCGCCGCGGCGGCCGGCGCGGTCGGGTCGGGCTCGGCGGCGACGTACTCGTCGTGGCTGACGGTGTCCATCCGCGCGAAGCCGCCGACCCAGCGCACGCGCTGCACCTCGAGCACCCAGACCGAGAAGTCGTCCCAGCCGGCGTACAGCCGCGCGCCCGGGATCGCGGCGACGTGGGCGTCGAGCGCCGCCTCGGCGGCGTCGCCCTCGGGGCGCGCGGCGCGGCCGGCGAGCGTGATCCGCGGCCGGTCGAGCGGGTCGCCCGGCGCCGACGGGTCGCTGATCGCGAGGCTCGCCCGCGGATCGGCCATGAGGTTGCGTCCGTGCTCGGCCATCGTCGAGACGAGCAGCACCGGGTCGCCGTCGGCCGTCGGGCCGTAGACGACGAGCGAGGACCACGGATCGCCGTCGGCGTTGACGGTCGCCAGGTAGCCGACGGTCATCGAGGTGACGAGCGTGCGCGCCTCCTCGGCCGGCGTGCGCCGGCGGCCCGCCTCGATCTCGGAGGCGCCGTTGCCGGGCGCGCCGCCGTGTGCGGACTCAGAGCTCATGGCCGGAACGTTAGGGATCTGCAGCGCCGGCCCCTGCCTCCGCACCCCCTCCGTCCACCGGCAGCACCGCCAGCGCGTCCGCCAGCCGCGCGCCCGCGGGCGTCCGCAGCTCGAGGTCGAGCTCGAGCAGCGGGATGAGGACGAAGCGCCGCGCGAGCACCTGCTCGTGCGGGAGGCGCAGGCGCTCGACGGCGAGCTCGACGTCGCCGAGCAGCAGCAGGTCGACGTCGATCGGGCGCGGGCCGTCCTTCGGGCCGGGGACGCGGCCGAGCTCGCGCTCGATGGTCTTCGCCGCGTCGAGCAGCGCCTCCGGCTCGAGCGCGGTCCGGATGCGCAGGCAGGCGTTGAGGAACTCCGGCTGGTCGAGGATCTCGCCGACGGGATCGGTGTCGTAGGTCGAGGAGCTCGCGAGCACCTCGACGCCGTGGCCGGGCAGCGCGTCGACCGCGGCCTGGAGGTTCGCGCGGCGGTCGCCGGCGTTGGAGCCGAGCCCGAGGTAGCCGATTCGCATCCGCGGCAGTTTGACGGGCCCGCGGGCCGCGAGCATGATGCCGCCCGTGCGGCCGGCCCTCCTCTGCCTCGTGCTGGCGACCGCGCTCGCCGCGGGATCGGCGTTCGCCGCCTCCTCGCAGCCGCTGGACGAGCCACTGCTCGCCGACCTCGACGGCGACGGCGCGACCGAGACGGTGAGCGCGCGCGAGACGAGCTGCTTCGGCCCCGACGAGGCGTCGCCGCCGCCGTGCGACGCCGACATGCTGCGCACGCTCTACGTCGAGGTCGCCGACGGTTGCGGCGCCGCGGAGTCCGCGCCGGGCGCCGCGGGCCAGCCGGTGAAGACGATCCGGCTCTCGCGCGAGATGGACGCTGTCAGCGTCGCGCGGATCGTCGATGCCGACGGCGACGGCCTGGCGCGCGAGCTCGTCTTCGAGCTGCGGGCCGGCGCGACGGCGCGCGGCGTGCAGGCGAAGGTCGTGAGCTTCCGCGCGGGGCCCGGCGGCTGCATCGCGGTGCGAAAGACGCTCTTCTCCTATCCGCGGCCGGAGACGATCGGCCGTCGCCCGAAGGGAACGTCGTTTGCGAGCGGCGCCCTCACGATCGCGAACTACGCCCGCGAGCGCCGCGGCCTCGAGCTGCGCACGCGCGACACCTACGCGGGTCCGTCCGACCCCGGCTGCTGCCCGCGCTACGAGCGCGTGACGTTCTGGCGCTACGTCGCGGCGCGCAACGGCTACGCGCCGTACCGCACGAAGCTCACGAAGCTGCCGCGACGGCTCTGACGCTCAGTCGTCGATGTCGCCGAGCTCGCGCCAGACCTCGACGGAGACGTCGTCGACCGGCAGCGGGATCGGCGGCTCGGGCTTGGCGGCCTTGACGGACACCGCCTGGGCGTCGAAGTCGCGCAGGAGGCGGTCGGCGATCGCCGTGCAGAGGCGCTCGAGCGTCTTGTCGGAGCGCTGCGTGGCGACGAGCGCGGCGACCTCGCAGACGCGCCCGTAGTCGACGGTGTCCTCGACGCGGTCGGTGATCGTCGCGTCGGCCTCGCCGAGCTCCAGGCGGATGTCGAGGATGAGCCGCTGGCCGACCTCGCGCTCGGCGGCGGTCACGCCGTGGTGCGTGTAGAGCGAGAGGCCGTTGACCTCGACGGTGACGACGGTCCGGATCTCCGCGTCGTCGTCGAACGCGTCGTCGCCGTCTAGGGTCGTCGTCGTCGTCTCCGGGGTCCATCGCCCGCGCAACGTAGCAGCCGCCACGAGGAGGGCATCGCGCGCCTCGGCGACGTCGTGGACGCGGAAGACGCGCGCCCCGGCCGCGAGCGCGAGGACGTTCGTCGCGATCGTCGCCGGCACGCGCTCGAGCGGGCCGCGCCCGGTGATCGTGCCGAGAAACGACTTGCGCGACGTGCCGACGACGAGCGGCCGCCCGAGCGCGACGAGCTCGGGCAGGCGGCGCAGGAGCTCGAGGTTGTGGTCGATCGTCTTGCCGAAGCCGATCCCCGGATCGAGCCAGACGCGCTCCTCGGCGATCCCGTGCGCGACCGCATGCTCCAGCCGCTCGGAGAGGAACGCCTTGACGTCGTCGACGACGTCGCCGTAGCGCGGGTCGCGCTGCATCGTGCGCGGCTCGCCGAGCATGTGCATGAGGCAGACGCCGCAGTCGTGCTGCGCGAGCAGCGCCGCCATGTCGGGGTCGCCGCGCAGCGCGGTGACGTCGTTGACGAGCGTCGCGCCCGCCCGCAGCGCCGTCTCCGCGACGAGCGCCTTGGAGGTGTCGATCGACAGCCGCGCGCCGGCGCCCTCGAGCGCGACGAGCACCGGCACGACGCGGCGCAGCTCCTCGGCGGCGTCGACCGGCTCGGCGCCCGGTCGCGTGGACTCGCCGCCGATGTCGAGGATGCGCGCGCCCTGGGCGACGAGGTCGCGGCCGTGGGCGGCGGCGGCGGCGGGGTCCAGCCACTCGCCCCCGTCCGAGAACGAGTCGGGCGTGACGTTCACGACGCCCATGACGACGGGCTCGGGGACGTCGGGCGGCTCCGCGGCACCGCACGGCGGCTAGCGCCCGACGGACGCCGCGGGGGCGCGCCTGCGACCCGGCGTGGATCGAGTGGCCCTGCACTCGAGATCCGGGTGCAGCGGTAGCGGGGATCGCCACGGCGCGGCGCGACAGTCGCGAGAAGGCCGGCGGTCTGCAGAACCGTCCTACTGGAGCGAGGGCTTGTCGGGCAGCGTCGAGCGCGCGCGCCTCGACGCTGCCGCCTGCCAGGCCCGGACGCGGGAGCGTCCGCGGGGCCTTCGCGCCAGGCTTCTCGGCCGGCGCGGGCGGCGGGATCTGCGGGGTGACGTCCTCCGGGAAGACGTCCTCCTCGGCGGCGCCCGTGACGAGCGCCTCGAACTCGGACTTCTCGATCGTCTCGCGGCGGACGAGGATCTCGGAGATCGTGTCCAGCGCCTCGCGCCGCTCGGTGAGGATGTCGCGGGCGCGCTGGTGCGCGGCCTCGACGACGCGGCGGATCTCGTCGTCGATCTCGCGGGCGATCTCGTCGGAGTAGTCGGGCTCGGAGGAGAACTCGCGGCCGAGGAAGGGCTGGCTGTGATCGTGGCCGAAGACGCGCGGCCCGAGGCGCTCGCTCATGCCGTAGCGCATGACCATCGCCTTCGCCGTCGCGGTGACCTTCTCGAGGTCGTTCGCGGCGCCGGTCGTGATCTCGCCGAAGACGATCTCCTCGGCGGCGCGGCCGCCGAGCGTCATCGCCATCGAGTCGGTGAGCTCCGCGCGCGTCGTGAGGAAGCGATCCTCCTGCGGCATGGAGATCGTGTAGCCGAGCGCCTGGCCGCGGCCGATGACCGAGATCTTGTGGACCGGGTCGGAGTGCTCGAGGAAGTGGCCGACGAGCGCGTGGCCCATCTCGTGGAAGGCGGTGATGCGGCGCTCCTTCTCGCTCATGACCCGGGTCTTCTTCTCCGGGCCGGCGATGACGCGCATGATCCCTTCCTCGAGCTCGTGCTGGCCGATCTCGCGCTTGCCGGTGCGCGCCGCGAGCAGCGCCGCCTCGTTGACGAGGTTCGCGAGGTCGGCGCCCGTGAAGCCGGGCGTCTGGCCGGCGAGGTCGTCGACGTTGATCTCCTTCGCCAGCGGCTTGCCGCGCGTGTGGACCTCGAGGATCTTCGCGCGGCCCTTGCGGTCGGGGCGGTCGACGACGATCTGGCGGTCGAAGCGGCCCGGGCGCAGGAGCGCGGGGTCGAGGATGTCGGGACGGTTCGTCGCGGCGATGAGGATGATGTTGTCCGTCATCGTGAAGCCGTCCATCTCGACGAGGAGCTGGTTGAGCGTCTGCTCGCGCTCGTCGTGACCGCCGCCCATGCCGGCGCCGCGGTGGCGCCCGACGGCGTCGATCTCGTCCATGAAGATGATGCAGGGGCTGTTCTGCTTGGCCTGCTCGAAGAGGTCGCGCACGCGGCTGGCGCCGACGCCGACGAACATCTCGACGAAGTCCGAGCCGGAGATCGAGAAGAACGGCACGCCGGCCTCGCCGGCGACCGCGCGGGCGAGCAGCGTCTTGCCGGTGCCCGGGGGGCCGAAGAGCAGGACGCCCTTCGGGATCCGCGCGCCGAGCGCCTGGAACTTCTTCGGGTTCTCGAGGAACTCCTTGATCTCGTGGAGCTCCTCGACGGCCTCGTCGGCACCGGCGACGTCACGGAACGTGATCTTCGGCGAGTCGACCGACATCCGCTTCGCGCGGGACTTGCCGAACGACATGACCTTCGAGCCGCCGCCCTGCATCTGGTTCATGAGGAAGATCCAGAACCCGATGAACAGCAGGAACGGCAGGACGTAGGTCAGCATCGAGATCCACCCGTTCGTGCGGGTGCCCTTGATGTCGAACTCGTCGATCTTGTTCGCCGTCTCGGCGGTGGCCAGGATCTTGGTCAGGTCGTCGCCGAAGGCGCTCGCGAAGCCGATCTCGTACTGGCTCTTGTCGCGCAGCGTGACGAGCAGCTCGTTGCTGCGGTTCTTCATCTCGACGGTCTTGATCTCGCGGTTGTCGAGCTGCCGCGTGAACGCCCCGTAGCCCGGATCCTTCTTCTTGTTCGGGCTCGAGATGAGCTGCTGGGCGAAGAACGCGAGGATGACCACGATGAGGATCGGGAACATCGCGCTCTTGGAGAAACGGCTCATCGGCTATGCGCTCCGGCGGACACGAACGCCCAGCCTAGCAGGGGACATGACGCCTCCTGGCCGATAGTGCAGGCAGCGCGGGCGCCCCGGCGCAGCGCCGCTCACCGCCGTCACGCGGGTTGCCGGAGCACCGCGACGTAGGGCAGATTGCGGTAGCGCTCGTTGTGATCCAGGCCGTAGCCGACGACGAAGCGGTTCGGGATCTCGAAGCCGACGTAGCGCGGCTCGAGCTGGACCTTGCGGCGGTCGGGCTTCGTCAGCAGCGCGCAGACCTCGATCGACCGCGGGTTGCGCGCGCCGAGGTTGCGCAGGAGGTACTGGAGCGTCAGGCCGGAGTCGACGATGTCCTCGACGATGAGGACGTCGCGGCCCTCCAGCGGGGCGTCGAGGTCCTTGAGGATCCGCACGACGCCCGACGAGTCCGTCGAGGAGCCGTAGCTCGCGACGGCCATGAAGTCGACCTCGCACGGGACGTCGATGTCGCGCATGAGGTCCGAGAGGAAGAAGACGGCGCCCTTGAGGACGCCGACGAGCAGGAGGTCGCGCCCGCGGTAGTCCTCGCTGATCTGGCGGCCGAGCTCGCGAACGCGCCGGGAGAGGTCGTCGGGCTGAACGAGGATCTCTCCCACGGCGGAGTCGCGCATCGGCCGGGGAGTCTAAGGCCGCCCGGTCAGGGCGCCCCGCGGACGGGCGCCGCCGGGCCCGCGGGCGTCGGCTCGAAGCGCAGCACGCCGCCGGCCACGACGGCGCGCGCGCCGTCGCCGAGATCGAGCGCGCCGTCGCCGAGCGCGAGGACGTCGGCGAGACGGCCCGGCGCCCGGGCGCAGAGCCGTCCCGCGGCGTCCTCCGCGAGGCGGCGGACGACGAGGCGGGCGAGCGCCGGCGGGAGCGCCGCGAGGTGCGCGACCTCGATCTCGCCGCGGCCTGCGAGGGCGGTCTCGACGATCTCGTCGAGCACGGCCGCCTCGTCGCGCAGGAGCTCGGCCGTGCGCACGACGTTGCGCTCGGCGGCCGGGTGCAGCGCCCGCAGCGCCGGGACGAGCCCGGCGCGAGCACGGTTACGCGCGTACGCGGGATCCTCGTTGGAGGCGTCGTCGCGCCAGGTCAGCCCGCGGGCGGCGCAGTGCGCGGCGGTCTCCTCGCGCGTGACGCCCAGCAGCGGCCGGACGAGCAGCCCGTCGCGCTCGCTCATCCCCAGCAGCGCGCGCCGCCCCGGCGAGGCCGCGAGGCGGTAGAGGATCGTCTCGGCCTGATCGCTGGCGGTATGCCCGGTGGCCAGCGCGGCCCCGCGCGCGGTCGCGAGCTCGGACCCCGCGGCGAGGCGCACGTCGCGCGCCCAGGCCTGGAGGTTCCCCGCCCCGTCCGGGCGCTTGGCCGCCCGCACGTCGATCGCGACCCCGAGCCGGTCGCAGAGCGCGCGGCAGTGCTCGGCGTCGTCCGCGGACTCGCGCCCGCAGCCCGTAGTCGACGTGCAGCGCCGTGACGGCGCGCGGCGCCCGCGAGGCGCACGGCGACGTCGAGCAGGCAGACCGAGTCGCGACCGCCGGAGAGCAGCACGACGACCGTGCCGCCGGCCGGCAGCAGGCCCGTCGCTCGCACCCGTTCGAGCAGGTCGTGGGCGGCCACGCCGAAGCAGTCTAGGGTCGCCCCCTAGGGATGATTCCCAATAGGCAGCGGGGCGCCGCGAGCCGACACTGCATCCCATGACCACCACCCCCGACACCCCCGCCTCACCACCGCCCTCGAATCCCGGCCCGCCCACCCCGCGCCGCTTCGAGCGCTCCAGCAGCGACCGCATCATCGGCGGCGTCTGCGGCGGCCTCGGCCGCTACTTCGGCATCGACCCGATGCTCGTCCGGATCGGCTTCGTCGCGCTCGCGCTGCTCGGCGGCACCGGCCTCATCGTCTACGTCGCGGCCCTCCTCCTCGTCCCCAACGACGGGGAGGTGGTGCCGTCGCCGCGCAGCGATCGAGACCGGATGATCGTCGCCGGCGGCGCGATCGCGCTGACGATCGCCGGCTTCGCCCTCGGCCTCTTCGGCGGCCTCGGCTTCGGCGGCGCGTTCGTCCCGGTCGCCTTCCTCGCGCTGGCCGGGCTCGCCGTCTACTGGTTCGCGTCCGGTGTGCGCCCGAGCGGTGGAGCGGGCGACGTCGCGCGCCGCGCGGCGCTCGGCATCGGCCTGCTCATCCTCTGCGCCGGGCTCGCGACCGGCAGCTTCGTCGCCAGCGGCCTCGGCGGCGGCGTCGTCGTCGCGGGCCTCGTCGTCGCGACCGGCGCGGCGCTCGTCGGCGCGGCGTTCGTCGGCGGCGCGCGCTGGCTCGTGCTGCCCGCGATGGCGATCGCGCTGCCGCTGGCGTTCGTCTCGGCCGCCGACATCGACCTCGACGGCGGCTTCGGCGAGCGCCTGGAACGCCCCGCGACGGTGCGGGAGATCAAGGACAGCTACCGCATCGGCGCCGGCGAGCTCGTCGTCGACCTGCGCGACGTCAAGCTCCCCGCCGGCGACCACGAGCTGAAGGTCGGCGTCGGCACCGGGCACGCGCTCGTGCTCGTCGGCGAGGACGTCTGCGTCGCGACGAAGGCGTCGATCGGCATGGGAGCGGTCGAGGTCTTCGACCGCACCGGCGGCGGCATCGACTTCGACTGGAACGACAGCCGGCGCGCGCCGAGCGGCACCCCGCGGCTCGTCCTCGACGGCGACGTCGGCCTCGGGTTCCTCGAGGTCAGCCACAACGACTTCGACCGTCGAGGGTTCCACGGGCGAGGGATCGACTTCGAGCCGGTGCCCGAGCGCAACGCCGCGTGCGCGACGTCCACCGCCTCGGCCGGGGAGCCGGGTGCGTCCAACGGCTAGATCCGTCGACGCCCCGTCGCTGACGGCGGGGCTCGTCCTGCTCGTCCTCGGGACCGTCCTGCTGCTCGACCAGGCCGGCACGCTGCGGCTGGACTTCGGCTCCATGGCCCCGATCGCGCTCGGCGCGATCGGGGCCGTCCTGCTTGCGAGCGGGCTGTCGCGCGGGCGGCGGGAGCGATGATGGGCGACGTGGCCGCGACCCCCCATCGCCGCCGGGCGGCGCCGATGCGCGAGCTGCGGCGCGATCCCGACAACGGGATGGTCGCGGGCGTCTGCGCGGGGCTCGGGCGCCATCTCGACGTCGACCCGCTCATCATCCGCCTCGGCTTCGGCGCCACGACGCTGGCGAGCGGCGTCGGCCTCGTCGCCTACCTCCTCGCCTGGCTGCTCGTCCCCGCGGCGGACGTCGGCCAGTCGCGCGCCGGGGCGATCGCCGGCGTCGTCGGGCGGCGGGGGCGCGCGGCGATCGAGATCGCGCTCGGGGTCGGGTTCCTCCTGCTGTCGGTCCTGCTGGCGTTCCGCGAGCTCGGGCTCCCGTTCTCGGATGCCGTCACGTGGCCGCTCGTCCTCGTCGCCGCCGGCGGCGCGCTCATCTGGCGCCAGTCCTCCGGCGGGCGGCCGGACGCCGTCGAGCCGGCGCCGGGCGCGGCCGCGGACGACGGCCGGGTGGCGGCGGAGCAGGCGTTCGGCGCGGGCGAGTCGCGGCCCGCGGTCATCTCGCGGATCGGCATCGGCGTCACGCTCGTCATCGCGGCGGCGGTCGTCTTCCTGCAGATCACCGGCGCGCTGGCGGCCGCGACGGACGTCGCGCTCGCGGCGCTCGTCGTCGCGGTCGCGCTCGTCGTGATCTTCGCGCCGTGGTTCGTGCGCCTGCTGACGTCGCTGTCGATCGAGCGCGCCGAGCGGATCCGCTCGCAGGAGCGCGCGGAGGTCGCCGCGCACCTGCACGACTCCGTCCTGCAGACGCTCGCGCTCGTCCAGAAGCGCGCCGGCGACCCGCGCGAGGTCGCGGCGCTCGCCCGCCGCCAGGAGCGCGAGCTGCGCTCGTGGCTCACCGGCGACAAGCCCGGCGCCGATGGCGAGCGGCGGCTCGTCGCCGCGCTCCAGGCCGCGGCCGAGGAGATCGAGCAGGCGCACGGCGTGGCGGTCGACGTCGTGGCCGTCGGCGACGCGCCGCTGGACCGCGACGGCGAGGCGCTCGTCGCCGCCGCCCGCGAGGCGATGCTCAACGCCGCGAAGTTCGCCGGCGACGCGGCGCCGGTCGCGGTCTACGCCGAGGTCGGCGAGGAGCGCCTGGAGGTCTTCGTCCGCGACCGCGGCCCGGGCTTCGACCCCGCCGCGGTCCCGGCCGACCGGCGCGGCGTGCGCGAGTCGATCGTCGGGCGCATGGAGCGCCACGGCGGGCGGGCGGCGATCCAGGCGTCGCCGGGCGGCGGGACCGAGGTCGAGCTCGTCATGGAGCGCCGCCCCTCATGACGCCGGCGCCGCGCGTCGTCCTCGTCGACGACCACGAGCTCTTCCGCGCGGGCGTGCGCGCCGAGCTCGACGGTGTCGTCGACGTCGACGTCGTCGGCGACGCCGCGACGGTCGCCGACGCGGTGGCGCTCATCCGCGACCTCGAGCCCGACGTCGTCCTGCTCGACGTCCACATGCCCGACGGCGGCGGCCTCGAGGTCATCCGGCGCCTCGGCGACGACCCGCCGGCGGCGCGCTTCCTCGCGCTGTCGGTCTCCGACGCCGCCGAGGACGTCATCGCCGTCATCCGCGCGGGCGCGCGCGGCTACGTCACGAAGACGATCTCGGGCGCCGACCTCGCCGACGCCATCCGGCGCGTCCACGACGGCGACGCGGTCTTCTCTCCCCGCCTCGCCGGGTTCGTGCTCGACGCGTTCGCCGGCTCGCCGCCGGCGCCCGCGGCATCCGATGCCGATCTCGACCAGCTCACGCCGCGCGAGCGCGAGGTGCTCCAGCACATCGCCCGCGGCTACATGTACAAGGAGATCGCCCAGCGCCTCGGGATCTCGGCGAAGACCGTCGAGGCGCACGTCTCGGCCGTCCTGCGCAAGCTCCAGCTCTCCAGCCGCCACGAGCTGTCGCGCTGGGCGGTGCAGCGAAAGATGCTCGACTGATCCCGGCTGGCGGTGCCGCCCGCGCTACCTGCCCCGCCGCAGCGACAGCAGGAGCACGAGCCCGGTCACCGCCGCGATCGCGGCCGGCACGGCGGGCGTGTCGAGCGCGTCGCGGAGCTTGATCCTGAGCTCGCGCTGCTTGACGTGCAGCTGCACCTTGCCCTCCTCGACCTTCTCGTGCACCTGCGCCTTGACGTCCGCCTTGTGCGCGAGCGCCTCGACGGCGGCGCCGAGCTCCTCGCGCGTCTCCTCGATCTCCTCGAGCAGCGCCTCGCGCTCGCTCACCTCCTGCGGGACGGCTCCGTTCGCGGTGCTCGTCGCCGGCCCGGCGGTCTTGGGTTCCTGCTCGGAAGCGCTCATGGTGGGCGGGTACCCGTGTCGCGCGGCGGCGAAAACGCCCAACGACGCCGCGCGCTCAGCCGGCTCAGGCGGCGAGCCGCGCGACGAAGAGCTCCGTCGGCTCGCTGAAGCCCTTGAGGCGGACCTCGCCGATGAGCTCGAAGTCCAGGTGCGACCCGGCGGCGGCGACGACCGCCTGCGTCACGAGCACCTCGCCGCCCCCGGCGCGCGCCGAGACGCGCGCCGCCTGGTTGACCTCGCGGCCGTAGTAGTCGCCGTCGCGGTAGAGGACCTCGCCGTAGTGCATGCCGATCCGCGGCAGCGGGCGCGTCGCGTGGAGCTCCTGGAAGCCGACCGCCCAATCGACGAGCGCGGCCGGGTCGGAGGCGACGACCATGACCTCGTCGCCGATCGTCTTGATGATCCGCGCGTCGTCGGGCAGCGTGTGCTCGACCTCGGCGACGAAGCGCTCGACGACGCCGACGGCGTGCTCGTCGCCGAGCTCCTCGGTCATGCGGGTGTAGCCGGCGAGGTCGGCGAAGGCGATCGCGACGCGCAGATGGCCGAGATCGAGGCGCGCGTCGGGGTCGAGGTCGGCCTCCATGTGACCGACGACGTCCTGGTCGACGAAATGCGCGAGCAGGCGCTGGTGCATCCGGTCCATCATCAGCGACGTGAGCGGCAGCAGCTCGGCCGCCATGTCCTGCATCTCCTCGGCCATCTCGACCCCCGGCACGCCCGAGCGCATGAGCGGCTCGTGGACGTACATGTGGAAGAGGCGCACCTCGGCGTCGGCGATCTGCGCGATCGCCTGGCCGTAGACGCGCGCGAGCTGGAGGAAGGCGACGAGCGGCAGGCCGGCGACGAGCACCGCCGCCGAGTAGCGCAGCAGCTCCATGTCGGCGTCGGAGATGCGGTCGACCTCCGAGGCCGTCAGGCCCATCGTCGTGAAGATCGTCTCGATGAGCTCGGGCTCGAGCCCCGTGTCGGCGACGGCCTCCTCGAGCGTGTGCGTCGCCTCCGGGGACGGGAAGAGCTCCTGGAGGTAGCCGAACGCCAGCCGGCCGCTCTCGGCCGCATCGCGGATCGCATCGAGCGAGTGCCCGCGCTCGCGCATCCGAGCGACGAGGCGCGCGTGCGCGACGGCGGGCGCGGTCCAGGTCCCGTCGTACTGCGGGATGAGGCCGCGGTCGATCCAGCGGCGCAGCGTCGCGGGTGTCGTGCCGATCTGGCGCGCGACCTGCGCCGTGCTGGGCGGGCGCTCGGCCACCCGGTCACTCACACGACGACGGCGGAGCCTTGGCCCCGCCGTCTGCGGGCGATACGGCCCGCTGCCTCGGTCGACGGCGCTCGTCTTCGTACCGGCGGCGCCTTGCGAATGGCAAGCCATCCACTGTTCGACCTGGTGTGTGATGCATACGCCCCGCGGCCCGCGCTGTCAACGCGACTTAACGTCGGTCAGACCTTCAGATGCGGATATTCGGCCTCGACGACCTCGCGGTACTGGGCGTAGACGGGCTTCGTGATCGGGATGAGCGCGAGCGCCGCCTTGACGTCGCCGCTCGTCTTGATCCGCCGGCGCGCGATCGCCACGGCGACGTTCTCCTTGCCCTGGAAGTACTTGTTCGCCGTCTGCGACGACATCGACATCTTGACCTTCGGCTTCCAGTCGACGTCGTCGTTCCACTCCCAGTGCAGGTTGCCGTCCTCGCCCTCCTCGGCGGCGCGGATGTTGACGACCATGTCGACGTCGTCGAACTCGAAGCGCTGCGGCACGTCGGCGTCGCGCAGCTTGGGGCCCATGTCGGGGTCCTCGCTCATGAGCGTGAAGATGCGGTCCATGACCGTGCGGAACTCCTTCGGACCGCTGAACTCGGCTCCCATGTGGCGGATGTCCTCCTTCTGTGGCGGATCAGGATCCGGCGGCCGGGGGCTCGGCCGGCGGCTTGCGCGCCCGTGACGCGGCGGGCTTGGCCGCCGCTGACTTGGCCGCGGCAGGCTTGGCCGCCGCCGGCTTGGCCGGGGCGCGGCGCCGCGGCGCCGGCTTCGGCTTCGGCTGTGCCTCCAGCGCCTCGACGCGCTTCACGAGCGCGTGGACCTCGGCGCGCAGCGCCTTCAGCTCGGCCTCGGACGCCGGTCGCAGCTCCTCGACGGCGCCCCGGAGGCGCCCCGCCGTGCTGCCCAGCTCGTCGATCAGGTCGGAGATGCGCTCGCGCGGGATCTGCGCCTTGAACGCCTGCTCGGCGGCATCGCGAACCTGATCGGCGCGGGAAGGCTTCTTCTTCTTTGCCATCCGTCGATCATATGGGCCGCCTCGATGCCAGTCCACATCCATCCAACGGCCGCGCTGGCCCCGCGCGCCCTCCTGCCGGGCGACCCCGGGCGCGCCCTCGCGCTCGCGCAGCTCGTGCTCACCGAGCCGAAGATGTTCAACCACAACCGCGGGCTCTGGGGCTACACGGGGATCGCCGCCGACGGCGAGCCGATGACGATCCAGAGCACCGGCATGGGCGGCCCGAGCGCGGCGATCGTCATGGAGGAGCTGTGCGATCTCGGGCTCGAGGTCGCGATCCGCGTCGGGACCTGCGGCGCGCTCGATGCCGGGCTCGCGCTCGGCGACCTCGTCGTCGTCGATGCCGCGCTCTCGACGGATGGCGCGAGCCGCGCGCTCGGCGCCGGGGAGCGGGTCGCGGCGGACCCGGGGCTCGTGCAGGCGCTGCGGGTCGCCGCCGGCGACGGCGTGCGGACGGGGGCCGCCGCGTCGAGCGACCTCTTCTACGACCGCGACCCCGAGCCGCGGCGCGGCGTGGCTCGAGGCGGGCGCGATCGCCGTGGAGATGGAGGCGGCGACGCTCCTGCGCGTCGCCGAGCTGCGCGGGGTGCGGGCGGGCTGCCTGCTGGCCGTGAGCGACGTGTTCGACTCGGGCGGTGGCCGGCACCGCATCGAGCCCGAGGCGCTGGTGGCGGCGGCGGAGCGGCTCGGCGAGGTCGGCGCCGCCGCGCTGTCCTAGCTGGAGACCTTCAGCCGCTCCTGGCGCGTGGGCACCGGGACGGTCGCCCCGGGCAGCGACGCGCGCAGCGCCACGAGCTCGCGCGTGAGCTCGGCGAGCTGGCCCTCGATCGCCTCCAGGCGCGTGTCGACGGTGCTGACCGCCGCGAGGCCGGTGATGCGCTCCTCGACGCGATCGATGCCGTCCTCGATGCCCTCGAGGCGCTGGGAGACCGAGCGCACGCGGCGGGTGAGCCGCTCGATGTCGGAGGCGGAGGGCAGGTTCAGGGCGGCGAGCGTCGCCTCCTGGACCGACGTGGCCTTCTCCTTGGCCTCGAATGCACGTGCGATTGCACCGCTGATGACCGGGTTGGCGAGCAGGTCCTCGGCCATCTTCCCGATCGTGTCCTCGCCCTGCTTCGTGAGCCGCTCGCGCAGGCCGTCGCTGTCCATGTCGTCGTCGCTCATCGGCCTGAGTTCCTCTCGGCAGGTAGGGGCGTCCGGAGGCTAGCGCAGACCGGGCGCCGTCCCGGGCTCTCTGCTCGCGTGCACGCGCGCGCGCATACGGGTTGCCTCCACCGCCCCGCTTGCGAGTCCGTCCGCACGAGCCGGTCAAATGGCCAGCACAGACGGCTGGTTTAGATCACGTTTAGCGCTCGGACCGATTTCCCGATAGGCTGCCGCGCACGCGCATCGGGCTCGCGTACTTGGAACCTCCAGGGGGGAGATGCAGGGACACATGCACCACAAGCGTAGGTTGCTCACGGCTCTTGCCGTGTCCGGCGGCATGGCCGTCGGCTTCGGATTCGCAGCGCTCCCAGCGAGCGCGACCATTCGGACCTTCGAGATCACGCTCATCGGCAAGATCAAGAAGACCGTGACCGTCGACGTGGGTCTCGACACCCCGCTCGACCAGATCAAGCTTCCGAACCTCGGACTGCCGGTCCTGAGCATCAAGGAGACGACGCCCCTGCAGGCGCCGTCGAGCAACGGCCTGTCGATCACGATCAAGCCCACGACGCCGACGCAGACCCCCGCTGCGCCGGTCACGGCCCCCCAGGCCAGTGAGCAGATCACGCCGCAGGCGGTTCCCAGCAAGAAGAAGAGCTCCAAGCAGGCCCCGAAGGTCGTCGACACCCTCGGACGACTGGTCGACGGCGCCACGCCCAAGCCCGAGCGTGATCGTCCCGCCCCGACTCGCCTGCGCCATTCCAACGGCATCCCGACGCTGACGAACCCGACGTTCTCGCTCGCGCTGCCCGGGCCCGTGCCGATCGGCGTCCCGAACTTCTTCATCAACAAGTTCGAGATCCCGCCGTTCCTGCTCCCGATCTACCAGGCCGCCGGCATCCAGTACGGCGTCCGCTGGGAGGTCCTGGCCGCGATCAACGAGATCGAGACCGACTACGGCCGCAACCTCAACGTCAGCTCCGCCGGCGCGATGGGCTGGATGCAGTTCATCCCGTCGAGCTGGAAGCAGTTCGGGGTCGACGCCAACGGCGACAGCAAGAAGGACCCGTACAACCCGGTCGACGCGATCTTCGCGGCCGCCCGCTACCTCAAGGCGGCAGGCGCCGACCAGGACCTGCGCAAGGCGATCTTCGCCTACAACCACGCCGACTGGTACGTCGAGTCCGTCCTCATGCGCGCCCGCTTCATCGGCGGCATGCCGGCCGACCTCGTCGGTTCGCTCAGCGGCCTGACGCAGGGGCTGTTCCCGGTCCACGCGCCGTCGAAGTACGCCGACGACCTCGGCGAGCGTGACGCGACGCGTCGTGTCGCCCGCGGCCAGAACGCCGCGCTGCCGGTCGAGGCCAACGCGTCTCGTCGCGGCATCAACATCTACGCGAAGGCGGGCTCGCCCGTCATCGCCGTCCAGGACGGCAAGATCGTCAAGGTCGGCAACTCCAAGCGCCTCGGCAACTTCGTCCAGCTGCGCGACGTGTACGGCAACACGTACACGTATGCGGGCCTGAAGAAGATCGCCACCAAGGTGCCGGTGCCGAAGGAGAAGACGCAGAGCAAGGCGTCGATCGCCAAGGAGCTCGCGCTCCCGAAGGCCGACGCCGCTCCGCGCGGCGCCGCGAGCGCAGGCTCCAACGCCAAGGGCGCGAAGGGCGCCGTCGAGAAGGCCGTCGACGCACCGGCCGCCGCCGTCCAGGAGACGGTCAAGGTCGCCAAGGAGCGGCTCTTCGCGAACCCGACGCGCCCGCAGGCGCTCGACAGCGGCGGCCGTCAGCAGCTGCTGGAGTCCGAGTCCGCGATCGCCGACGGCAAGGGCGTGAAGTCCTACTTCAGCGGCGTCTTCGGCCTCAACAAGGACGACGTCGTGCTCAAGCCGCTCGTGCCCGGCCGCAAGGTCATCGCGGGCACGATCCTCGGGCGCATCGGGACGACGTCGACGCTCCTCGCGCCGCACATGCTGTTCGAGGTCCGGCCGGCCGGCCGCGGCGCGCCGCGGATCGACCCGAAGCCGATCCTCGACGGCTGGAAGCTGCTGGAGTCCACCGCGATCTACCGCGCTCAGGGCAAGAACGCGTTCCTGGGTGAGAACGGCCAGGGCGCGACGATCGGCCAGATCCTGCTCATGAGCAAGGACGCGCTCGCACAGCGCGTGCTCGCCAACCCGCGGATCGAGACGTACTCCTGCGGCAAGCGCGACATCGAGGCCGGCATCGTCGACCGCCGCGTGCTCGCGGCGCTCGAGTTCCTCGCGGCGTCGGGCCTGAAGCCGACCGTCACGTCGCTGCGCTGCGGCCACGGGCTGTACACGACATCCGGGAACGTCTCGGCGCACTCGTCCGGCAACGCGGTCGACATCGCCAAGATCAACGGCATCCCGATCCTCGGCAACCAGGGAGCGGGCTCGATCACGGACGTCGCGGTGCGGCGCCTGCTGACGCTCCAGGGCACGATGAAGCCGGCGCAGATCATCACCCTCATGACGTACGAGGGCACCGACAACACGCTGGCGATGGGCGATCACGGAGACCACATCCACCTCGGCTTCCGCCCGCAGTTCGATCCGACGACGAAGGCCGGCAAGCTCGCCGAGTCGGTCCTCAAGCCGTCGCAGTGGATCAAGCTCATCGACCGCCTGAGCACCATCGACAACCCGACGGTGCAGCTCAAGCCCTCGAAGTACGCGATCAAGGTCGCGAAGGGTCGCGCGAGCCGGGCGCACGCGAGCGAGTAGCGCCCACAGAATCGAGTCAGCATCAGGAGCCGCCGTGACCTCGTCACGGCGGTTCCTGTTCGTTCAGCTCGAGTTTCCGTGGGAGCTGGGCCCCGACCCGGGGCGCTACACGATCCGCGAGCGCCTCGGCGAGCCGCCCGCGCACATCCTCGTCCTCAGCTCGCTCTCCGCCCAGCAGCGTCACCTGCTCCCCACCCGGCGCCGCGCGCGGGACGCGCAGCTCGAGCCGCCGCCGGCGCCGGTGCCGACGTCGCGGGCGACGCTCATCGACACGACGGTCATCGACAGCCGCGAGGCCGCCGAGCGGCGGCTGCGCGAGGCCGACCTCGACGCGCTGACCGACGCCGCCGTCGCGCGCCTGAACCGCGTGCTGCACGCGCAGCGCATCGCGGTCGCCGACCCGTACGCCCGCGAGGTCTCGCGCGCGCAGGCGCTCGTCGCGCGCGTCGGCTACGGCGACGGGGAGCGCGTCGCCGACGGGCGCTGGGACAGCGCCCGCGAGCTGCCCGCGGACGCTCGGCGCGGGAGCCGCGGAGGGCGCGCCCGGTCCGCCGCGCTGCGCCCGCAGGAGCGGCTCGCGGCGCTGCTCGCCGGCCGCGATGCCGCGCTCGCATGCGAGGAGCTCGCGCTGCGGGCGCGCGCCGACGTCGACGCGGGACGCCTGCGCGAGGCCGCGCTGCAGCTGCGCGCCGCCTTCGACGCCGCCCTCGCCGAGCTCGAGCCGTGGCGCGAGCAGCCCGGGATCGCGATGCGGATCACCGAGCTGCGCGGGCGCGCCGACGACGTCGCCGAGGTCTCGCTGGCCGCGCTGAAGAGCGGGCTCGACGAGCGCCAGATCGCGCTGGTCGTCGAGATCCTCGGGCGCGTCGAGGCGGCGCTGCGGGCGCGCGTGGCCGGCGGGCGGTTGTAGTCCTCCGCCGCCGCCGGCCGCAGCTCAGCTACGCGGGCGACCGACCTGCACCGTCAGAGCGCCGCGACGAGCGCCTGCAGCTCGTCCTCGACGTCGCCGTAGAGCCTGCACGCCGCGCGGCCGTCGTACGGCGTCGGGCCCTGCGTGACGATCGCGATCGCGCCGCCGCGGCCCAGCGTCACGCCGGGCAGCTGCAGCGACCGGATAGACCTCGAGCGACGAGCCGACGCAGAGCAGCAGGTCGGCGCCGGCGGCGAGGTCGCTCGCGCGCTGCAGCGAGTCCGCGTCGAGGTACTCGCCGAAGAGCACGACGTCGGGCTTCAGCGGGCGGCCGCAGTCGCAGGCGGGCACGACGGCCTCCCCGATGCGGGCGACGACCTCCTCGAAGTCGAAGCGCGCCCGGCAGTCCAGGCACGAGCTCGACGCGATCGAGCCGTGCACCTCGATGACCTCGCGGCTGCCGGCGCGGCCGTGGAGCTCGTCGATGTTCTGCGTGATGACGGCGTCGAGCAGCCCCCGGCGCTCGAGCTCGGCGAGCGCCTCGTGGGCGCCGTTGGGCCGCTTGTCGCCGAGCATCTGGAAGCGGTTGCCGTAGAAGCGCCAGAAGCGCTCCGGATCCGCGCGCCAGGCGTCGATGTGGGCGACCTCCATCGGATCGACGTTCTCCCACAGGCCGGTGCCCGGCGAGCGGAAGTCCGGGATCCCCGACGGGACCGAGATCCCGGCGCCCGTGAGGGCGACGACCGACGCGGCGGAGCGCACGAGCTCCGCCAGCGTCGTCACCTCGTCGTGCGCTACTCGCCCTTCCACGCGGGCTGGCGCTTGCCGAGGAACGCGCCGATGCCCTCGCGCGCATCGGCTGACTGGAAGACCTCGGCGAAGGCGGCCTGCTCGGCCGCGATGCCCTCGTCGAGATCCGCGTCGCCGGCCGTCGTGCGCTTGATCGCGCCGACCGCGAGCGGCGCCTGGCCGCCGAGCTTGCGCGCCCAGGCGAGCGTGACGTCGAACAGCTCGTGGTCGGGCACGACGCGGTTGACGAGGCCGATCTCGAACGCCTCGGCGGCCGAGATCGGGTCGCCGGTGAGGTTGAGCTCGAGCGCGCGCGCCGTGCCGATGAGCCGCGGCAGGCGCTGCGTGCCGCCGAAGCCGGGGATGATCCCGAGGTTGACCTCCGGCTGGCCGAAGCTCGCCGAGTGCGCGGCGATCCGCACGTCGCAGCCCATCGCCAGCTCGCAGCCGCCGCCGAACGCCACGGCGTTGACCGCCGCGAGCGTCACCGTCGACGAGTTCTCCATCCGGCGCAGCAGCGCGTGGGCGTCGTGCAGCATCGCCGACGCCCGGCCTCGGGATCCATCTGCGTGAACGCCTTGATGTCGGCGCCCGCGCAGAAGAGCATCGGGTTCGCCGACGCGATGACGAGCGCGCGGATCGAATCGTCGGCCTCGACGTGGTCCCAGATGCGCCCGAGCTCGGAGACCACCTGCGGCGAGAGCGAGTTCGCGGGCGGGCGGTCCAGCCACGCGATCGCCGTCGAGCCGCGCGTCTCGAGCTGCACGGCCTCGCCCTGCTCGAAGCCGTCGTCCGGGCGCTTGTAGGGGAAGAAGCCCTGGCCGGACTTCGCCCCGAGCCGTCCCTGCGCGACGAGCCGGCGCAGGATGAGCGGCGGCGCGTAGCGCTCGCCCCACTCGGCTGCCGCGCGCTCGAGCGCGGCGAGCACCTCGTCCAGGCCGGTCTGATCGGCGCGGGCGAACGGCGGCGGGATGAGCCCGGCGCCCGCCATCATGCCGAGGTCGATGTCGCGGATCGTCGCGACGCCCTCCTCGAGCACGAGGCAGGCCTCGACGAAGGCCTTGAGGACGAAGCGCTGCGCGAGCTCGTCGGCGTCGAACTCCGTCTCGCCCTCCGTCCGCGGCTGACCGTTCTCGTAGAAGCCCTTGCCGCCGGTCTTCGCGCCGAGCTCGCCGGCCGCGACGAGCGCCTGCATCCCGGCGTGGACGTAGAAGCTGTCGCCGTAGGAGTCGTGCAGGTGCTCGGCGACGTGCAGGACGGTGTCGAGGCCGAGCAGGTCGGTGAGGAAGAACGGGCCCATCGGCGCGATCCGCGCCGCCGAGACCGCATCGTCGATCGCCTTGATCGAGATGCCGTTGCTCCTCCTGCCAGCGGAAGACCTCGCCGATCGCCGACGTCAGGATGCGGTTGACGACGAAGCCCGGCTGCTCGCCGCAGGCGATCGGCAGCTTGCGGATCGTCTGGGCGAACGTCGTCGCGGCCTGCATCGTCTCGGGCGACGTGTCGGCGCCCTCGACGATCTCGACGAGCCGCATCATCGACGCGGGATAGAAGAAGTGAAAGCCGACGACCTTGTCGGGCCGGCTCGTCGCGTCGGCCATCTCGCTGATCGACAGCGCCGAGGTGTTGGAGGCGAGGATCGCGTGGCCGGGCGTCACGGCGTCGAGCTCGGCCAGGACGGCCTGCTTGATCGCCATGCGCTCGGGGACCGCCTCGATGACGAAGTCGACGTCGCCGAAGCCCTCGTACTCGGTCGTCCCGGTGATGCGCCCGAGGATCTCCCCGGCCTGCGCGTCGGCCTGCTCCTGGCTGATCTTCTGCTTGTGGACGAGCATGCCGAGCTGGGCGCGAGTGACCTCCTCGGCCTTCTTGAGCCCGACCTCGATGAACTCCTGCTTGACGTCCTTGAGGACCACCGGGATACCGGCCGAAGCGATGACCTGGGCGATCTCGCCGCCCATCGTCCCTGCGCCGACAACCGCGGCCTTGAACACGAACACGCTTTTCGAGCTCCTTCGTTGTCTTGGGGTGGCTAGATCAGGTCGCGATCGGCCTGCAGCTCGATCGCGAATCGTTCCAGGGTGCGCCGCAGCGAGTCGCGCAGCGCATGACGGACGAAGAACAGGTCGGTGAGGACGCCGCCGAAGCCGGGGCGCTTGAGCTCGTAGTCGAGCTCGAGCGTCATCTCGCAGCCGCGGCCGAGCTCGGCGAAGGACGCCGTCTGCGTCCCGTCCAGCTTGCCGTCCTCGACTGCGACCACGTGGCGCGAGCCCGGCTCGTGGGCCATGACGCGCTCGACGACGCGCCCGCGGCCGCCGGGGCGCGAGTCCCAGACCAGGCGCGTGCCGGCCTGCGGCCAGTCGCCCTCGAGACGGCCGACGGCCGCGAAGCCGTCGACGAAGCCCGGCCAGCGGCGCAGGTCGAGCCAGAGCGCCTCGGCTTCGGCGGTGCTCGCCCCCGGCAGCACGCGGCGCGCCGCGATCACGCCCATCGCCGTCAGCCCAGCAGCTCGCCGCGGATGAGCGCGACGGCCGCCGCGAGCTCGTCCAGCCGCGGGCCGATCTCGCGGGCCAGCCGGTCGCGCTCGGCGCCGCCGGCGTCCGTCAGCCGGTAGAAGCGCCGCGAGCGGCGCTCGGGGTGCTCCCACTCCCCGGCGACGAGGCTCTCGGCCTCCAGCGCGCGCAGCAGCGGGTACATCGTGTTCGGGTTGACCGCCACGAGCCCGCCGGTCAGCTCGGCCACGTCCTCCATGAGCTGGTTGCCGTACGACCGACCCTTGCCGAGCAGATGCAGCACGAGCAGCCGCAGCAGCCCGGCCTTGCGCAGGCCGGCGAGCAGCGGGTCGGCGGAGCCCGGCCCGCCACCGGGCGCGGGCGCTCCGGCGGCGGCGCGGACGTCGCTGCGGGCGGCCGTCTCGGCGACGGCCGCCTCGGTCGAGACTCGGCGTGGGGCCATCGCCCGGAGTATGCCCGCCGCGGCCGTGGGCAGCGGCGGGCGGGGCGATCGGCATCCGCTACGCCGTCGCGGTCGCCGGCTCCTCGATCCGCCGCGGCAGCAGCGTCTCGCGGGCGATGACGAGGCGCTGGATCTGCGACGTGCCCTCGTAGAGCTGCATGATCTTCGCGTCGCGCATGAGCTTCTCGACGGGGTAGTCCTTGATGAAGCCGTAGCCGCCGTAGATCTGCACGGCGTCGGTGGCGACCTCCATCGCGCTGTCGGCGGCGAAGCGCTTGGCGTGCGAGGACTCGAGCGTGTTGCGCTTGCCCTGGTCGAGCAGCACGGCGCTGTTCCACGTCGCGAGGCGCGAGAGGTGCACCTTCGTCGCCATGTCGGCGATCATGAACTGGATCGCCTGGTGCATCGCGATCGGCACGCCGAACTGGACGCGCTCCTTCGAGTACGCCGTCGCGAACTCGAACGCCGCGCGCGAGATGCCGGTCGCCATCGCGGCGACGCCCGGGCGCGTGCGGTCGAGGACCATCATCGCGAGCTTGAAGCCCTTGTTCTCCTCGCCGAGCAGGTAGCGCGCGTCGATCTCGGTGTCGTTGAACGTGATGGTCGCGGTGTTCGACGCCCGCTGGCCCATCTTGTCCTCCTTCTTGTCCACGATGACCGTGTCGTCCTTGCGGACGAGGAAGGCGGAGATGCCGCGGTGGCCGGCCTCCGGGTCGGTCTTGGCGTAGACGACGAAGAAGTCGGCGTAGCTGCCGTTCGTGATGAAGCACTTCGAGCCGGTGATGACGTACTTGTCGCCCTTGCGGACGGCGCGCGTGCGCATGCCGGAGACGTCGGAGCCGGCGTCGGGCTCGGTGAGGCAGAAGGACGCGAGCTTCGGCTCGGCGACGAGCTCCTCGCCGAACTCGCGCTTGACCTCCTCGGAGCCGCCGATCATGACGGGCGCGGAGGCGAGGCCGTTGGCGCCGAGCGACGTCTGGACGCCCGAGCAGCCCCACGAGAGCTCCTCCTCGATGATGCAGCCGTCGAGGTAGTTCAGGCCCGGGCCGCCGTACTCCTCGGGGATGTGCGTGTTCATGAGCCCGACCTCGTGGGCCTTGTCGATGATCGCCTGCGGCCAGCCGCCGTCCTTGTCGAGCTCCCAGGCGACCGGCCGGATCTCCTTGGCGGCGAAGTCGTGCGCCAGCTCGCGAAGGCTCTTCTGCTCGTCTGTGAGCGTGAAATCGACCATGGGATGGCTCCTGAAGAAGGGGTGACGTGCTCTAGATTGACTGGTCAGTCAACGGTGATACCCCGGAGCGTAGCGGACGTCACACCGAAACTGAATCCCCAATGCGGGCGGGCGTTTGGGCGCTCCTGCGAGCGTGGGATCATGGAGGCGTGGAGGATGCCCTCGGGACGCTCGTGTGGATCGTCGCCGGCGTCGGCGCCGTCGTCGCGCTGATCACGCTCGCGGGCACCGCGCGCAGCTACCGCGAGATCGGCGGCGGCGGCCTGACCCACGACTCGGACGCGGGTCCCGGCGCCGGCGCGGCGGGCGAGCGCGACGAGGAGATCCGCCAGATGCTCGAGGCCCGCAACGCCCGCCGGGCGCGCCGCGGCGAGGCGCCGGTCGACGTCGACACCGAGCTCGCGGCGCTCGACCGTCCGGCGGCCGATCCCGCGCTGCGCGACGAGATCCGCGACCTCGTCGTCGCTCGCAACGCGCGCAGGGTGCGCGCCGGCAAGCCGCCGCTCGACGTCGATGCCGAAGTTCAGCGGCGCATCCGCGACCTGACCTGATAGAGATAGCCGCATGGCCAACCCTCGCCAGTTCGACCTCGACGACATCGTCAACCGCCCGGGGACGTACTTCAACCCGCAGACCGAGGTGCTCGTCGTCATCGACGACTCGCCCGACGTCGACACCGAGATCTTCAATCTCGAGGACTTCGAGGGGGCCGACTGGGTGCTCATCTCCGACGAGTCCCCGATCGACGAGAACGTCCGCGACGAGCTCATGCAGGCCTTCCAGGTCCGCCACGGCGCCGGCGCGGCGAGCCTCGACGCCGGCGACGACATCGTCGACGACGACGAGAACGCGCCGCCGGAGGCCGACGAGCTCGACGACGAGTAGCGGGACGGGCCGCCGCCGGCCCGCCCCGCCACGCGCCGCCCTTCAGCCGCGAGCGCGCACGAGCGCGGCGCCCCCGGCCAGCAGGCCGAGCCCGCCGACGATCAGCGCGATGATCGGCAGCGTGCTGCCGTCCTCGTCCCCGTCCTCGTCCTCGTCCTCGCCGGCGTCGCCGGACGCCGTCGCGGCTGACGCGGGCGTCGCGGTCGCTGCGGTGTCCGCGTGGGCGGCGTCCTCGGACTCCGCGGCGAGCAGCGTCACCTGCGGCGCCGGGCGGTCGCTGCCGGGGGCGCCGATCCAGCGCACGACCTCGTCGCCCTCGTAGGTCTGCAGCGCCTTGAACTCAAGCTTCGAGCCGGCGGCACCCTCGGGGATCCGGACCGACAGCCCGAAGTCCTGGAACTGGCCAGGCTTGATGCCGTCGCCGGTCGCGCTGAACGTCACCGAGTCCTTGGCGGTCGTGATCCGCCACCCGGCGACGCGCTCGTAGGACGGCGCGTCGAAGCCTGCCGGCAGCTGGACCTCGACCTTCGTCGTCGCCTTTGACTCCTCCTCGTTCGGGACGCGGACGTCGAGGCGCGTGAAGCCCCCCGCGGTGGCTTCGCTGGGCTGCAGGGTGACGTGCGCGCCGGCTGCCGCCGGCAGCGCGAGCGCGGCGGCGATCGCCGCCGCCGTGATGGTGCTGGTCGTGCGATTCATGGTGTGGCTCCTAGCTGATGAGATGGATGACGGTGTGTGCGGTGCGTCATCCGGCGCGGCGGCGGCCGCGCGGCGACCGCGGCGGCGACGAGCCTGCCGCCGCGCGGAAGCTGGGCCGCGGCGTGGCGGCATACCGGCCGCAGCGAGCGGGCACGGCCGCCGGCGCGCGGCGGATTCCCACGCGCCGCGCCCGCAGCCGCGTGATCGCCTGCTCGCCCGGATAGCGGCGCAGTAGCAACGCGCAGAGCAGCGCGAGCAGCGGCGCGACGGAAACGAGCACGGCGAGCGTCATCGCACGGGGACCTCAGCGACGCCGCGTACTGGTCGAAGTCCGAGATGCGGCTCGTGACGGTCAGCCGCCAGTCGCCGCCGGGCACGAGCTGGACGGTGTCGACGACGTAGTGGCCCGGGACCGGCCTCGCGCGCCGTCGCCGGCAGCGGGCCGATGCGCTTGCCGGGCAGCGCGAGCGTGACGGTCAGCTCCTTCGTGGCGTCGAACGGGGTGCCGTCGTTCGCGCGCAGGAGGTAGAGGTGCAGCTCGTTGGGCCCACGCGCGCGGGATCCACCGTCACCTCGAGGCTCAGCGGGCCGAGCTTCGCCGTCGCGCCGAACGGCCCGGCGGCGAGCGACTCGGGCGGCGGGTAGCTCACGAGCGCGGCCGTCACGCCGAGCACCGCGACGACGAGCGCGACCTCGGCTCGCAGCGTCCGGCGCAGCAGATGCCCGGCCGCGCCGGGGGCCGCGCCGGCCTCGGCGAGCCGGCGCAGCGCCGGGATGACGCGGCGGCGGTTGACGACGCCGAGGGCGACGAGCAGCGCCAGCAGGCCGACCTTGATGACGACCGCGCGGCCGAAGCCCGTGCCGAGCACGGCGTCCCACGACCCGATGTGGACGACGGACTGGATCGTGCCGGTGACGAGCAGGACGACGACGCAGCCGAGCGCGATCGCCGAGAAGCGCTCCAGCGACGGCGACAGCAGCCGTGCGCGGTCGCCTTCCGGCAGGCGCCTCGTGGCCGCGGGCAGCGCCGTCAGCAGCACGACGAGCCCGCCGATCCAGGCGCTCATCGCCAGGACGTGCGCGACGTCGAGCGAGAACAGCAGCGCGACGCGGTGACTGCGCGCTCGCGTGGCCGGCGAGCGCCGGCGCGATCGCGATGAGGCCGGCGGGCACGGCGGCGAGCGCGAGCGCTGCGCGGCGCGCGCCGCGCGCCGCGAGCAGCGACGGCGCCGGCGAGCACGGCGAACGCGAGCATGCGCAGCCCCCAGACCTCGCCGAAGCGCGTGCCGAGCACGTCGCCGACGACGCCCGGCGACATCGCCTCCCACGCGCTCGTCGCGCCGGCGGTCGCGCCCTGCAGGACGATCCCGGCCGCGCCGGCGAGGATCCCGAGCGCGCAGGCGCCGAGCAGCAGCCGGCGCACGCGCCGCGAGAACGCCGCCGACGCCTCGCGCCAGTCGTCGCTCGCGCCGGCCGCGGCGCGCAGCGCGGGCAGCCAGACGAGGAGCAGGAACAGCGAGGCCGCCGAGCGCGAGCGCCGTCGCGAGGTACGTCAGCCCGCGCGCGACGCCGAACGCGCCCTGCGTGACCGGGCCCGCGTCCGAGTCGCCGATGAGCTCGGCGACCGTCGGCGTCGCGGCCGCGCCCGGCGCGCCGATCGAGAACACGAGCCCGCCGGAGACCGGATGGCTGTCGGCGGAGATGACGCGATACGTCGCGACGTACGTGCCGTCGGGCAGGTCCGGCTTCAGGCCGACCGCCAGCCGTGAGCCGCTGCCGCCGGGATGGACGGTGCGGGCGTCGTCGACGCGCCGGGCCTGGGCGTCGAAGACCTGCACCGCGCCGAAGTTGGCCTCGACGGACTCGCTGAAGCGCAGCACGATCTGGCGCGGCTGCTCGGGGAGCGTCTGCCCGCGCTGGGGCGAGGCGTCGACGAGCGTCGCGTGCGCCCACGCGGCCGCGGGCGCGACGAGCACGCGCGACGAGCGTGCAGGCGAGCGCGAGCGCGCCGCGTCTCACCAGGCCTCCCCCCGCGGCGCGCCGGTGCCGCCCGCGCGCGGCGGCGCCGCACGACGACCACGGCCGCGCCACCGAGCGCGACGAGGACGCCGAGCGCGACGAACGCCGCGACGGGCGCGCCGCCGCCGCCCGACGACCCGCGCCAGAAGAGCTGCCCTCGATCGAAGCCGTCGTCGTGCCGGCGCGCAGCGGCACCTTCCAGTCGAAGATCTTCGTGCGCTGCGAGCGGTCGGTGACCTTCTCGGGCACGACCTTCGCCATCCAGTGCATGCGATGGTCGTGGAACTCGTAGCGGCCGGTGCGCTCGACGATGCGCCATGCGGCGCCGCCTCGGCGTCGGCGGTCGGCGGGCACCTTGGCGCCGGTGAAGCGGTCCTGGTTGAGGTAGTACGCGGGCGAGCGCAGGTTGACGGCGACGGTCCCGTCCGGCTCCATGCGAACGTACGGCTCGTCGTTGTAGCCGTAGATCGTGACCGTCTCGGTCGCCTGGCTCGTGACCTCGAGGCGGTCGTCGCCGTTGAGGACCTCGACCGTGAAGCCCTCGATCGCGGGCGTGACGCCGCGCACGATCGACTCGTAGTCGGGGTTGCCCTCGTGGGCGAGGGCGGATGTCGGGATCGTCAGTGCCGCGAGCGCGCAGAGCGCGGCGGCGAGGGATGCGACGGGCCATCTGTGGCCCTCCTTCGTGGGATCGGAGGAGGGCTCCGACCGCGAGGCGCCGGAGCGTGGCAGGCGGTCGGGCGGGCCGGCTGCGGCGGCGGGCGCACGGCGAGCGCCGTGGCGATGAGGCGGCCCGCCGCGGGGCAGGCGGCGCGGGGCGCGGCGCGCGCGCGAGGGGATCGTCCGGCGCGGGCGGCGGCGGGCGACGCGGAAGGCGGCCGCCAGGCGCGCGAGCTGCTCCTCGCCGACGAAGCGGCCGGCGAGCAGCGGCAGGGCGAAGACGAGCGCCGGCGCGGCGAGCAGGACGTCGCTGTGGACGCCGAGCAGCGTCGTCGACGCGAGCGCGAGCGTCAGCGCGGCGAGGCCGAGGAGGAGCTGGCGGTCGCGTCGCGTCATCCGGCCCGCGATGTTACGGCGCCGGCGTCACCGGCGCGACGCCGCGACCGCTGATCAGGGACGACCGCCGGCGCCCGCGCCCACCTCGGGCGCGCTCGCCGGACCGGGCGTGACCACCGGACGCCGCGGGCGGGGTGACCACCGGAGCGGCCGGCTTGGCGACGGCCGGCGCGCCTGCGGCGGTGCCCACGCCGGGCGCCACGACGGGGGCCGCATTGGCGACTGCCGGCTTCGTGGCGGGCTTGCGACCGGTGCTCCTGCGGCTACGGACCTGGAGTCGCGGCCGCACCGCGTCGGCTCGTGGCGGCGGCCTTGCGAGACCCGGCGCTCGCGGGCTTGCGGGCGCGCGCGGCCGAGCTCCTCGCGCCGCCCGCCGGGGCCGTCCCGCGCGCGCCGGTGGAGCCGGAGCGCCCGGGGGCGGACGGCTTGCCGGCGACCGCGCGCTTGGAACCGGCGCTCTGCGCGCCGGTGGCGGAGCGGCCGGCGTTCCCAGCGGCGGTGGTCCCGTTGCTCATCAAGACGTTCGACCGCACAGCGGGCGCGGCGGCGGGGACGCTGAGCACCCGCGCGGGCGTGTCATCCGCGGCCGACTGGCGAATCTCGGGAACCGCGTAGACCGCACCCCCGCCGACGCTGACGCCGACCGCTGCGACCGCGGCCGCCTTGGCGCCGAGTGACATCCCGGCGGCCTTCGCCGTCCCGGTGAGCCCGGCGAGCAGCCCGCCGCCGCCGGTCGGGCCGCCACCGCCGATGATCCCGTGGAGCATCGCCGCGCCCGCCACGAGCGGCAGCGGCGGGATCATCGCGTTGAGCTGAGCGGGACGCGCATGCAGCGCAAGCTCGAAGGCGCGGCAGCCGTCGCAGGCGCGCAGGTGCCCGCGCATCCTCATGCCTCGCAGCGTGCGCCGGTCGCCGTCGGAGATCGCCCGCCGGACCGCGTCACAGTCCATGGCGCGCCCCTCCTCCAACGCCTGCAGCGCGCAGCGGGCCTCGTAGACGCTCTGCTTGACCGCCGACGCGCTCGTGCTCAGGGTCTCGGCGACCTCGGCGAACTCCAGGCCGCCCAGCTCGCGCATGAGCAGCGAGGAGCGCTGACGCTCGGTGAGCTCGCCCATGTCCTCCGTCAAGGTGCGCAGACGCTCGCGCGACTCGATCGTGCTCGCAGCCGCCGGGTCGCCGATGTGCGCTGCCGCATCGAGGTCGGCGTCGCTGCGTCGCGCGCGCAGCAGGGAGATCGCCTCGTTGTGCGCGATCCGGTACAGCCAGGGCTTCAGCGCGATCTCGCGGGTCTCGCCGGGCAGCGAGCCCAGCGCCTTGACCATCGCGTTCTGGAGCGCGTCCGCCGCGTCGTGACCGTTGCCGAGGATCGAGTAGCAGTAGCGGTGCAGCGCCTGGTGATGGCGCTCGAAGATCGCCGCCATCGCGCCCTCGCGCCCGGCGGCCGCAAGCCGCGCGAGGCGCGCATCGGACGCGAGCCGGTAGACGACCGCCGGCGGGCGGAGGGCGCGTGCGGCAGATGGGGCGCTCAGCGTTTCCATGCACTCTGTTATCGACAACGCGGGCCGAGTCCCAAAGTCAGGAGGTTCGGCCGCGGATCACAGAGCTTGCCTGAACGCAGCAAGGGCCGCCTGCTCGTTCGAGCAGGCGGCCCTTGCGTGAGGGATAAGCGACTGAGTGGCTAGGAGGCCTGCGCCTGGTCTGACTTGAGCTTCGCGGCGGCCGAGACGCACTTGCTGAACGGCGTGCCCTTCTGGCCGTCGACGTGCTTCTTGCTCTCGGTCTTGCAGGCCGTGGTCGGGTTGGCGCCCTTGGCGGCCTTCGCCATCGCCGTCACGCACTTGCTGAACGGCGTGCCCTTCTCGCCCTTGACGTGCTTCTTGCTCTGGTTTGCGCAGTACTTGCCGTAGGCCTTGCCCTTGGCAGCGGCGCTGGCGTTGGGGCCGGGGGTCGCGGGCTTGTGGGCGAGACCCTCGGCGCCGGGATTGGTCGGCGCCTTCTGCGTGCCGGCGTTGTCCGGGATGTGAGCGGTGCCCGGGTT
Source organism: uncultured Actinomycetes bacterium (assembly GCA_963830085.1). Taxonomy (GTDB): domain Bacteria; phylum Actinomycetota; class Thermoleophilia; order Solirubrobacterales; family Solirubrobacteraceae; genus CADCVQ01. Next base: position 431,170 of record CAWHLF010000018.1, read on the forward strand.
GTCCGGCACCTGGGCGGGGAGCGCGAACGCGGGCACGGCCGACATGGCCAGAACTGCGGTCAGCGCGAGGGTCTTGGTCGAGAACTTCATGGTTGCCTCCTACGGCGACTGGGCGCCCTCGCGACGCGAGGTCCCGGGCTTTGCGCCCCCGCCTCGCGGCGGGTTTGCCTTTTCGATGAGGTCATCCCTCGCCGTACCAACGCGGCGCGCGCGCAAACGTAAGGAGCTACTTCGGGCGGTCAGGAGTCCGGCGTCGCGGCGGGCTCCGGCGTCGCGGAGGACTCGCTGCCCGCCCGCCGCTCGGCGGCGCCCTCGGGGTCGCGGCGGTCGGCGACGAGCGAGGCGGCGATGCCGATCGCGAACGCGAGGGCCACGAGCGCGAGGTTCAGGACCGGGCCGATGTGCACCCACTCCTCGATGAGGAGCTTCACCGCGATGAGGCCGAGCACGAAGGCGATCGTCTCGTCGAGGTAGCGGAAGCGGCGGATGAGCCCTTCGACGAGCACGAACAGCGCCCGCAGGCCGAGCAGCGCGAAGACGTTGCCCGCCCAGATGATGAGCGGGTCGCGCGTGATGGCGAACGCGGCCGGGATCGAGTCGACCGCGAACGCGATGTCGGCCGCGACGATCGCCGCGAGGCAGAGGAACACCGGCGTGACGTAGCGCCGGCCGTTCTCGGTGACGAACCAGTGGCCCTCGCGAAACCCGCTCGTCACGGGGAAGACCCTGCGCACCCCGCGGACGACGAGGTTGCGATCGGGGTCGACGTTCTCGCCGACGCCGCGGTAGATCCGGTAGGCGAGGACGAGCAGCAGGACGCCGAGCAGGTAGAGCACGACGTGGAACTGCTCGATGAGCGCGGTCCCGCCGAGGATCGCCAGGCCGCGGAGCGCCAGCGCCGCGATGATGCCCCAGAACAGCAATCGCGACCGGTGCTCGTGGGGCACGGCGAAGTACGCGAAGAGCAGGATGAAGACGAAGAGGTTGTCGAGCGACAGCGAGCGCTCGATGAGGTAGACGGTGACGTAGTTGATGCCGTCCTCGCTGCCGTTGAGCGCCACGACGACGCCCGTGACGGCGAGGCCGAGCGCGAGCCAGCCGAGCGACCAGATGACGCTCTCGCGGAACGTCGCCTCGCGGCCGCGCGCGAAGAAGTGCACGTCGACGACGAGCAGCACCACGAGGACGACGACGAGCCCGCCGAGCTCCAGAAGCTCCATCTGTCAGCGACCCACGGTTCTACGCGTAGAAGAAGACGACGCCGAGCACGGCGTAGACCGCCAGGAGCTGCACGCCCTCGTACCACGTCGACTCACCGTCGTGCGTGACATGGATGGCGATGAGGATCGCGAGGAACACCGCCCCGAGCTCGAAGCCGTTGAAGACGAGCGCCATCGGGTTGGGGCCGACGAAGAACGAGGCGAGCACGAGCACGGGCGCGGCGAAGAGCGCGATCTGCGCGCTGGAGCCGATCGCGATGTTCACCGCGAGGTCCATCTTGTTGCGCGCGGCGAAGTAGATCGCGACCCAGTGCTCGGCGGCGTTGCCGACGATCGCGACGACGATGAGGCCGACGAAGAACTCGCTGAGGCCGATCGCATCGGACGCCTCGCCGATCGAGCCGACGAGGATCTCGGACATGACGCCGACCGCCACGCCGGCGCCGGCGAGCATGAGGACCGACTTGCGCACGGTCCAGGGGTCGCCCTCGATGTGCTCCTCGGCCTCGGAGGTCGGGTTGAAGAGCGCGCGGTGGGACTTCAGCGAGAAGAACAGGCCCGCGGCGTAGGAGCCGAGCAGGATGAACGCGACGATGAGCGACATCTGCTCGAGGTCGGAGCCGAAGTCCACGATCTCCTCGCCGACCCTCGGCAGCCCGCCGCCGGCGACGAGCTGGTAGATCGTCGGCATGACGAGCGCGACCGCGGCGAGCAGCAGCATCGAGGACTGGACGCTCGCGGCGGTCGGGTTGAACGTCTGGCGCTCGAACTTCAGCCCGCCGACGAGCATCGACGCGCCCATGACGAGCAGGATGTTGCCGAGGATCGAGCCGATGAGCGACGCCTTGACGACCTCCTGCAGGCCGGCGTTGAGCGCGAAGAACGCGATGATGATCTCGGGCGCGTTGCCGAACGTGACGTTCAGTAGGCCGCCGATGCCCGGACCCGAGCGGTGGGCGAGCTCCTCCGTCGCGCGGCCCATGAGCGCGGCGGTCGGGATGACGCCCGCCGCCGCCGCGCCGAAGATCAGCGTCGCCTCGGCATGGTTGAGCTCGAGCGCGATCGCGATCGGGATGAACGGGACGAGCAGATAGGGCCAGCCGGAGCCCGACAGCAGGAAGCGGCGAAGGTCAGCCACGGGCAGCTGTGAACTGGCGCAGGTCGCGGTCGGGCTCGATGCCCCAGCGGCGGGCGAGCTCGTCGAGCTCGGTCGTCATCTCCCAGCGATCCGGGCGCGGCTCTCCGGCGTAGTCGGGCGCGGCGCCCTTGAGCGCCATGCTGCCGGTGTTGTCGCCGATCGCGCGGATCGTCGCGAGCTCGGTCGCGTCGAGCAGCACGTCGCCCGGAGTGCCCACGAGCTCGGCGCGCTTCTCCTCGATCGGGCGGGCGTCGCCGGTCTCCTGGATGAGCGTCGGGACGGTGCAGCGCACGCCCGGCTGGGCCAGGCACCACTGGACGGCGAGCTGGAGCATCGTCAGGCCGTGGCGCTCGGCGATCGGCCGCAGCTGCGCGAGCTTCTCGTTGCCCGCCTCGACCCAGCCCTGCGGGCGGAACGTGCGGTGGTCGCGCGGCGGGAAGGCGTGGCCGGGACGGACGTCGTCCCAGAACAGCCCGCCGTAGTCGACGACGCGCGTGATGAGCCGCACGTCGTGGCGGGCCGCGGCCTCGAGCACGAGCTCGCCCGGCCACGGCTCGAGCGGGTTGAGGATGACCATCGCCCAGTCGATGAGCTCGCCGAAGCGCTCCAGGCAGTCGATGACGTCGAGCGTGAAGCCGTTGGCGGGGCCGGGCGCGACGCCGAGGCGGCCGGCGAGGCCCTCGTCGCGGACCGCGCGCAGCGCATCCCAGACGATGTCGCTCGTGTAGCCGGTGCGGTCGGGGTTGTGCAGCAGCAGGACGTCGAAGGCGTCGATGCCGATCCGCTCGAGGCTGCGCTCGGTCGCCATCCGGACGTAGTCGGCGTACGCCTCGGGCCCGCGCAGGCGCGTGTCGGTGAAGCGCGGAAAGCCCTTCGCTCCGTCTCGCTCGCCCTCGTAGAAGTCGTGGCCGATGGCGCCGACGACGCAGAAGTCCTCGCGCGGGACGCCGGCGATCGCGCGGCCGAGCAGCTCGTCGGCCTCACCGGCGCCGTAGGCGTCGGCCGTCAGCAGCGTGTCGAGGCCGTCGCCCGGGCGCAGGAGCGCCTCGAGGCGGCCGGCCTCGATCGGCTCGCCGAAGTGCAGGTAGCGGCCACCGCTCCAGGTGCCGATCGCGGTGTGGGACGGGTCGCGCATCGCGCACACAGGGTACGCGGCAGGGGCTACGGGGCGAGGTCCGCCACGCAGCGGACGATCTCGACCGACTCGCCGCCGGCCTTCGTGATGCACGCCAGCAGCTGCGAGCCCGCCGGCGCCGGGGCCGATGCCGCCGGTGATCCCGGCGCCGAGCCCGCCGAGCAGCGCGCCGATCCCGCCCTCGCCGGTGAGCTCCGACAGCGGGCGGGCGTTCTTCGGCGCGACGACCTTCACCGGCGCGCCGTTGACGTCGTCGAGCCCGGCGCGCAGCGTGAGGCGCCCGCCGTCGAGGCCCGGGATCGGCGACTGCCCGTCCTCGAAGGCGAAGTTCACGACGACCGCGATCTGGCGCAGGATGTCGTCGTCGGCGCCGCTCCACACGTCGACCTTCGCCGACTTCACGGCGTCGGTGATCTGCTCGCGGAGCTTCGGAGTCAGCAGCGAGTCGCCGCCGCCGGCCTTCTCGAGCAGCCGCGCGACGTCGGCGAGCAGCTTCTCGACATCGACGTCGCCGCCGATGCGCTCGGTCTGCACGCCGCGGACGCGCTCTTCGCCCTTGCTCTCGGGGTTCTCGATCCACGACAGCGGGTCGATCCCGAGCGACTTCAGGCCCGACTGCGGCTTGGCCGCCGCCGTGGCGAGCCCGCGGCGCAGCTTGCGGACGAACCGGTCCTCGACGGCGTAGGCGCGGTCGTCGAGCGTCACGAACGCCTTGCGGCCGGTCGACGTGAGCTTGCCGTCGAACTGCTGACCGGCGAGCGTCGCGAGGAAGTTCAGCGCGAAGCGCGGGAGGTCGCCCTTCGGCGGCGCGGCGAACGGCCCGTCGAGGCGCAGCGCGATCGGGCCGCCGAGCTTCAGCAGCCCCTCGGGCGCGAGGTCGATGTTGGCGCTCAGGCGCCCGCGCTCGATCTTGCCGGCGGTGGCGCCGAAGGTCCGCTCGAGCGTCTGCTCCGCGCCGGCGTCGCCGGACTCGCCATCGGATCCGCCGCAGGCGGTGAGGAGCGCCCCGCAGGCCAGCACGGAGGCGAGGACGAGGACGAGGCGGGTGGACGAGCGGGTCATGAGTGCTCCTGCAAGGGCAACTGCAGCGATCGGGCGGGGTTCAACCTAGCATCGACGTAGTGCGCTGGACCCCGGTCTCATGGCTCGCGCTGGCGTTGCTGCTCGCGCTCAGCGCCACCGCCTCCGCCTCGCCGCTGCTGACCCTTCGCGAGGACGGCTCGAGCTTCGCGCGGGAGGATCGGTTCCTGCCGCCGGACGGTCTGCCGGCGCCGGCGACCGGCGCGCGCCGGGCCGCCCACGTCCGCGCGGTGGCGGCGCCGAGGCGCACGGTGGGCAGCGAGCTCGCGGCGCTGCTGGCCGCGGGCGTCATCGACCAGCCGGCGCATGACAGCTACCGCCAGATCTACTCCGACCGCGCGGGCGACGCGCTCGAAGCTCGAGGGCGCCCGGCGCGCCGGGCTCGGCGCCGCCCTGCGCAACCTCGAGGCGATCGCCGCGACCGGCGAGCTCGTCGTCTCGCGCCTGCCGTCGCTGTTTCAGACCGTCTCGCGCAACCGCGAGTGGTGGTCCAACGGTCCGCTGCTGCGCAACGGGCAGCGGGTGAGCTTCGAGGGCAGCCGCCTCGTCTGGCAGTACTACGCCGGCGAGGGCCTGCAGATCCAGTGGCTCGGGACGTTCGGCAAGGCCAACGGGCTGTGGCAGGGCCTGAAGTACGACACGGCGTTGCGCGAGCTGCTCGACGAGGCGCTGACGCTCGCGGCCCAGCGCGCGGGCGGGGTCGCGTGGGAGTACCTCTTCCGCTTCGACGGCGGGCGCCCGCCGTGGGTCAGCGGCCTCGCCCAGGGCACGGCGGTGCAGGCGCTGGCGCGCGCGGCCGTCCGCCTCGGCGAGCCGCGCTACTTCGAGGCCGCGCGCGCCGGGCTGGGGATCTTCCGCGAGCCGCCGCCCGCCGGCGTGCGCGTCGCGACGCCGGCCGGCGCGCACTACCTCATCTACTCCTTCGCGCCGGCCCTGCGGGTCCTCAACGCGTTCACGCAGTCGCTCAACGGGCTCAACGACTTCGCGCTGCTCGCCAACGACGTCGAGGGCCGCGCGCTGTTCGCGGCCGGCGAGGCGCAGCTGCGCACCGAGCTGCCCGCCTACGACACCGGCGGCTGGTCGCGCTACTCGCTCGCGCGCGACGCCGACGTGCACTACCACAAGCTCTCGCGCGACTTCCTCGGCAACCTCTGCCAGCGGCTGACCGAGAACCTCGCGCGGCCACAGGTCACGACCGCGGCGCAGACCGGCGGGACCCCGATGCCTGCGCCCGGCACGACGCCGCCCCCGCCACCCGCCGACCCGGCGCCCTACTGCGGCGCCGCGCAGCGCTTCACGAGCTACCTCGCGCAGAACCCGCGGCTGTCGCTCGTGACGTCGCGCGCCCGGGCGGGCAAGCCGATCTCGATCCGCCTCGATCTCGACAAGCCGGCGTTCGTGACGCTCAGCGTGCGGCGCGAGGGGCGGACGGTCGTCGTCCTGCGCGACCGGCTCGGAAGCGGCCGGCGCTCGTTGCGCTGGCGCCGTCCGCCGAGGGGCGGCGGGCTCTTCGGCGTGCGCCTGCACGCGACCGACCTCGTGGGCAACCGCGGCTCGTCGGAGGGCAGGCTGCGCGTGCTCAGGCCGCGCAGGAAGTAGCCGTCGGTCAGCGCAGCGCGCGCGGGCAGTTGCCGGGGATCCAGCCGTAGATCCGGGGCCGCTGCGGGTTGCCGGTGCGGATCGACCAGTAGCGCCAGATGAGCGTCCGGTCGCTGTTGGGATCGCAGGCCTCGAAGGCATCGACCTTCGCGACCGGCGTGCCGACGCGCACCATCCCGCGCGCGACCCCGCCGACGGAGACGTTCGTCGTGTTCGAGTTGAAGTACACGACGTTGCCGAACGCGGGCTTGGCGTCGTACTCGGTCACGGTGTTGATGACGCCGTTGGAGAGGCGGGCGTGCGCGGTCGCGCCGACGCGCGGGTTGGCGAGCGGGCGCAGCTTCCCGCGCTCCGGGCCGCTCGGGCCGCAGCCGGTGCCGCGCTGGCGGGCGAAGGCGTCGAGCGCGCGCCTGCCGGAGGGCGAGGCCGCGTTCAGGGCGCGGGTGTCGATGAACGCCTGCGTCCCGCCCGAGGGCGCGCGGGCGATGACCTGGACGAGCGTGTGCGTGCGCTGCTGCGCCGTGCTCGCCGCGCAGCCGCGCCCGCGGACGCGGACGGACGTCACGCGGTAGGGCGTCTCGTCGGGGCCGAAGACGGTGAATGGCCGCTCGCCGCCGGCGACGAGGCGGCCGATCGGCTGGCCGAGCGAGTCGATGAGCGGCCAGATCGTCGCGCCGCCGGTCGCCGGGTTGGGCGCGAGGTCGTCGACGCGCTCGCTGAAGGTGACCTCGGCGTTTCGCAGCGCGCGGAAGGCGGCGCGGCTGAGATCGGGCGTGCCGTGGCGAGCCGTGCGGCAGTCCGCGACGCGGTGGCCGGTGGGCGGGGTGCAGGCGCGGCCCTTGTAGCTCGCATCGGCGCTGGCGGCTGCGGCGATTGCTGCCAGGCCCGCGAGGAGCGCGATGGTCGTGCGTGGGCTCATCGTGGGTGCCAACGCGTGCGGCGCGACGAAGTCGCGCTTGCGGGGTGCGGGGCGCTTCGCCGGTGCTACGGGATCGAGTGTGGCGCGTTGGTAGCGGATACAGCGACCAAGACGCCACACAGCTCGGGATCAGCTGATGCGCGAGGCACCAGCGGACCCCCCGCGTACAATCGCCCCGATGGCCGACCCCGACCGCCGCAACCTCCCGCGCGCAGCGCCTGCGCGCGGCGTACGGGGCTCTCGACCGCGACCAGCGCTTCGCGGCCGACCGCCGCCGTCGGCCTGCTGGTCACGATGTTCCTGCCCTGGTACGAGAAGTCCGTCGTCATCCCCGGCAGCCGAAGCTTCGCGAAGGACTCGATCAGCGCGTTCGGCGCGGTGTCGTTCGTCGAGGCCGCGATCTTCCTCGTCCCGGCCGGCGTCATCGCGCTGCTGCTCGCGCGCGCCGACGCGCGAGCCGTTCCACCTGCCCGGCGGCGACGGGATCGTGATCTTCGCCGCGGGCCTCTGGGCGACGCTGCTGATCTTCTACCGCGTCTTCGACCGCCCGGACATCAGCGGCGACGGCGGGACCGTCGGCATCCAGTGGGGCTTCTTCGTCGCGTTCGTCGCGGCCGGCGCGCTCGCGGTGGCCGGCCAGCGCATCCGCGCCGCCGGGCGCCCGGAGCCGCAGCAGCGGCGACGCGAGGACCCGCCGGCCGCGGCAGGTGCCGACGTCGTACCGGTCTCCGATGCGCCGACCGACGTCGTGCCGGCGTCCGAGGCGCGGACCGACGTCATGCGCTCGGCGGCTCGCCGCAGCCGGGCGGTCACCCGCGCGGACGCCGAGCAGCTGACGTTCGACGATCCGGCCGGCGACGACGACGAGCCGCCGCTGCGGCCCGGCGAGATCCCGCGGGCGCGCGACCAGGGCTAGGCAGGCGAAGGCGGCCCGCCGCGCGCTGGCACAGCGCGCGCGGCGGGACCTCCGAACGAGCCTACGGCAGCCGCACCGCGGCGACCGTGAACGGCAGCACCGGGGCGGTCGCCCGCTTGTCGAACTGCGAGTTGACGACGAGCAGGCGCTTGCCGTCGCGCGCCGCGGTCGTCGGGAACGCGAACAGGTCGCTCTTGATCGTGTCCTTGATGCGACCCTCGCTCTTGCCCTTGCGGAGCTTCACGATCGCGACCTCGTTGAGCGCGTTGCGCACGACGTACAGCCGGCTGCCGTGCGCCTCGAGGCCGTCGCCGTTCGTGACCGTCGCGCCACCCAGGTTGATCTCCTTGACGGCCTTCGTCGTCGTGTTGATCGTGAACAGCTTGCCGGTGTTGGACTGCACGATGGCGAGCTTCTTGCCACCCGAGAGGCTCGTGATGCCGTTGGCGTTGAAGCCCGGCGTCTGGACGAACGCCGTGCCGGTCATGTCGAGCCACGCCTCGAGATCGCCGATCGTGTCGCCGGTGATCGCGGCGCGGAAGATGATCGGCCGCTGCGAGTCGGTGAAGTAGGCGAAGCCGCCCGCGACCTCGACGTCGTTGATGAACGTCGGCGCCGCCGTCGGGCAGTGAGTCGAGCACCTTCAGCGTGCTGCCGTCCTTCGTGCTCAGCACCCACGCCTTGCCGGTGCCGCCGCCGGCGACGAAGAGCCGGTCGCCCTTGACGTCGAGCCCGACCGCGGTCGTGCGCCCGTCGGCGCCGCCCGGCGCGAACGGCGCCAGCGCGGACTGCTTCGTGTTGCCCTTGAAGATCGTGCCGTCCGTCGTCGAGGAGACGAAGAACGTCTTGCCCTTCAGCGCGATGCCCTCGGGGAAGACGGCGTCACCGGGGATCGTGTAGACGGTCGAGCGCTTGCCGTTCTGCTTGCCCGACTTGCTGCTCTTGTTGTCGTCATTGCCCTTGCCGGACTTGGCCGGGCTCGCGACGGCGCCAACCGTGACCGATAGGACGGCGACGATGGCCAGCAGGACCCAGCGAGCTTCTCGACATGAAGGGCCTCTTCGATGAGAAGTCGATGAAGCGTGAACTCGCACATTCCTACCCCGACCCTCGGTTCGTCAACTTTTTAGCGTGCTTTTTGCGTTGCGGCGCCACCGTCTGGTCCGGGTCCTGCGCCGACGCGACCCCGGCCTTGAAGATCGCCCAGCGCTGCAGCGCCGAGCCCGCGACGAGCAGCGACCCGGCGGCCGCCGCCGCGGTCCGCGAACGCCCGCCGGCGAGCGCCGCGGTCAGCGCCGCCCGCGATCGCGCAGGCCCGCGCGCCCGCGTGCAGCGCCCGCACCGGCGAGCGCTCGTAGGACCGGCGCACGACGGGCTCGAGGCGACGCTCCATGACGACGTCCGCGGTGAGCTCCAGCAGCGCTCCGCCGGCCGCCATCGCGCGCGCGGGCGCCGCCTGCGAGACAGGCGTCAGCGCGAGGCAGGCCCCGCCCGCCGCCGCCAGCGACGAGCCGGCGAAGACGAACGGCAGCTCGCGGCGCGCCTCGTGCCACGCCGGGACCGCCGTGTTCGCGATGAGCACCGCCGTGTAGGTCGAGAGCACGGGGCCGAGCAGCCCCGCCGCGGCCATGGCGGGCGCACCGGCGGCCTTGGGGACGACGCCGAGCAGCTGCCAGCCGGCCGAGACCGCGCTCGTCGCGCCGAACGCGCTGAGCACCCAGGTCCCGACGTTCATCGGCGACGTCGGCTTCACGACGCGCAGCATGTGGTGGAAGCGCTCGGGGCGCCCGAGATCGGCGATGAGCAGCACCGGCGAGATCGCCGCGCCCGCGAGCGCGACGGCCGACGCCCGCTGCGCGAGCGCGACGTTGCCGCTCGCCCGGGCGGCCGCCGCCAGCGGCGCCGCGGCGCCGGCCATCCCGCCGACGACGAAGTACCACGGCACCTCGGGCTTCCACACCGGCGTCGCGACGATCGGCAGCCCGTAGTAGCTGCGCGGCTGCGCGGGCGGCACCATCTCGCGACCTCCGCCGCCCCGCTTGCGGCGCCCCGCGGGCGAACGTGCGGCCTGCGAGCTCATCGCCGTGAACCCCAGGCGACGGCCCCCGCGACGACGCCGAGCATCGCGGCCGCCGCCGCGCCCGCGGCGCGCCACGCCGAGCCGAGATGGCGGGTCGTGTCGACCGGGTCCGGCGGCAGCCCGTAGACCTCGGGATCGTCGAGCAGGAGGAAGAACGCGCCGGCGCCGCCGATCCCGTTGTCGCTGTCGGCGAGGTAGAGCTGTGCCGACGCCTCGCCGCGCTCGTGCAGCTCCTCCAACCGCCGCTCGGCGTGCTCGCGCAGGTCGCCGAGCTCGCCGAACTGGATCGAGTCCGTCGGGCAGGCCTTCGCGCAGGCCGGCTCCTGGTCGCCCTTGAGGCGGTCGTAGCAGAGCGTGCACTTCCAGACGCGGCCGTCGCCCTTGCGCTGGTCGAGCACGCCGAACGGGCACGCCGGGACGCAGTAGCCGCAGCCGTTGCAGACGTCCTCCTGGACGACGACGGTCCCGAACTCGGTCCGGAACAGCGCGCCGGTCGGGCAGACCTCAAGGCACGCCGCGTGGGTGCAGTGCTTGCAGACGTCGGAGGCCATGAGCCAGCGCAGGCCCTCGACCGGGTCGTCGTGGACCTCGACCGCGGCCGGCAGCGAGGCCTGCACGACGAGGTCGTCGGCGGCCACGCGCTGCTCGACGAACGCGACGTGACGCCACGTGTTCGCGCCGAGCGTCTTCGTGTTGTCGAGCGACATGCCGGTGAGGTCCGAGCCCTCGGCCGGGACGTCGTTCCACTCCTTGCAGGCGATCTCGCAGGCCTTGCAGCCGATGCACAGCGACGTGTCGGTGAAGAAGCCGACGCGCGGCCTGGCCTCCGGGCCGTAGCTCGTCGCCGGCAGCTCGTACGGGCTCACGACGGCGCTCCCCCGTCCGCGCGCCGCCGGTACTCCGCGATGAGCGCGGGCAACGCCGGCCCGCGCGGCCGGCGGCCGGGCACGATGTCGCAGGTCGCCGCCTTGAACTCGGAGATGTGGGTGTTGCGGTCGAGGACGATCGGCATGAGGTCGTTGGCGGCGTCGCCGGTCGCGATCCCGTTCGGGCCCCAGTGGTACGGCAGGCCGACGGTGTGCACGACGCGCCCGTCGATCACCCGCTTCGGCATCCGGTCGGTGACGACGACGCGCGCCTCGACGGCGCTGCGCAGCGTGACGATCGTCGCCCAGCCGGCGTGCGCGAGCCCGCGCAGCGAGGCGAGCTCGGGCGACACCTCGACGTAGAACTCGGGGGCCAGGTCGGACAGATGCGGGAGGAAGCGCGACATGCCGCCGGCCGTGTGGTGCTCGGCGATGCGGTAGGTCATGACCTCGAACGGGAAGACGCCGGCGCCCGGCTCGCCGGCCGAGGGGTGGTAGCGGTTGTCGTCGCGCTCGAGCAGCTCGCGCGTGGGATTGGCCTGCGTCCCGTAGACGGGGTTTCGCACCGGCGACTCGTGCGGCTCGTAGTGCGCCGGCAGCGGGCCGTCGAGGAGGCCGCTCGGCGCGTAGAGCCAGCCCTTGCCGTCGGGCTGCACGATGAACGGGTCGTCGCCGCGCAGCGCGTCCTCCGCCGCCGCGCCCGCGGGCGGGACGTGGTCGGGCGCCATGTCGGCCTTGAAGTCCGGGATGTCGTCGCCGGTCCACCGCCCGGCCTCCGCGTCCCACCACACGAGCTTCTTGCGCTCGCTCCACGGCGTGCCGGCGGGGTCGGCGGAGGCGCGGTTGTAGAGGATGCGGCGGTTCATCGGCCACGCCCAGCCCCACTCGGGCGCGACCCACGACTGCTCGCGGCCCGGCCGGCGCCGGGCCGGCTGGTTGACCTCGCCCGCGTAGCAGCCCGAGTAGATCCAGCAGCCGCAGGCGGTCGAGCCGTCGCCGCGCAGCTCGCTGTAGCCGTCGACGGCGCGCCCGTCGGCGACGGTGCAGCCGGAGATCTCCTTGAGCACGGCCTCGGCCGACGGCTCGGCGCGCGGGCCGTGCGTCGGGTAGTCCCAGGCGAGGTCGAGGATGCCGCGGTCGCGCTCCTCGGTCGAGCCGGCGAGCTTCTCGCGGATGCGGCGCCCGAGGTGGAACATGAAGTGCAGCTCCGAGCGGCAGTCCCCCGGCGGCTCGACGGCCTTGTGGCGCCACTGCAGCAGCCGCTGGGTGTTCGTGAACGTCCCGTCCTTCTCGGTGTGCGACGCGGCGGGGAGGAAGAAGACCTCGACGCCGATCTCCTCGGTCGCGAGCTCCCCCGTCTCGATCTCGGGCCCGTCCTTCCAGAACGTCGCCGACTCGATGAGCTGCAGGTCGCGGACGACGAGCCACTTGAGGTTCGCCATCCCGGCGCGCTGGACCTTGCCGTTGGCCGAGCCGACCGTCGGGTTCTCGCCCATGACGAAGTAGCCCTCGACGTCGCCGTCGCGCATGCCCATGACCGTCGGGTACGTCGAGTGGTCGGCGTCGATGCGCGGCAGCCGGTCGAAGCAGAAGTCGTTCTCCGCCGTGGCGCTCGCGCCCCACCAGGCCTTCAGGAGGCTCACCGTGTACTCGCGGGCGTGCCCCCAGACGCCCGCCGGCACCGTCGTGGCGGCGATGTAGTCGTGCAGCGTCGCGTCCTTGCCGGCCCTCGGCATCGGCAGGTAGCCGGGGAGGATGTTGTAGAGCGTCGGGATGTCCGTCGAGCCCTGGATCGAGGCGTGCCCGCGCAGCGCCATGACGCCGCCGCCCGGCCGCCCGACGTTGCCGAGCAGCAGCTGGAGGATCGAGGCGGCGCGGATGAGCTGCACGCCGGTCGTGTGCTGCGTCCAGCCGACCGAGTAGACGAACGCCGTCGTGCGCTCGCGGCCGGAGTTGCGGACGATCGCGTCCGCGACGCGGTGAAACTGCTCGGGCGGGATGCCGCAGGTGCGCTCCACGAGCTCGGGCGTGTAGCGCGCGTAGTGGCGCTTGAGGATCTGAAAGACGCAGCGCGCGTGCTCGAGCGTGGGGTCGGCCGGCGCGTCGTATCGCCGATCCCCGCGCCGTGGGCGCCGTGCGCCTGCTCGCCCGCGACCTCGCCCGTGTCGCGCCCGCCCTCCGCGTAGCGCCACGTCGACATGTCGTAGCTCTCGGGTCCTCGTCCCAGCCCGAGAAGAGGCCGTCGAGCTCCTCGGTGTCGCGGAACTCCTCGGTGACGATCGTCGCGGCGTTCGTGTAGGCGGCGACGTACTCGCGGAACTCGTGGCCGCCCTGCAGGACGTGGTTGATGAGCGCGCCGAGGAAGACGATGTCGGTCCCGACGCGGATCGGGACGTGGTCGTGCGCGACCGCGCTCGAGCGCGTGAAGCGCGGGTCCACGTGGATGATGTGCGCGCCCCGCTCGCGCGCCTCCATGACCCACTGGAAGCCGACCGGGTGGCATTCGGCCATGTTCGACCCCTCGATGACGATGCAGTCGGCATTCGCGAGGTCCTGCTGGAAGTTGGTGGCGCCGCCGCGCCCGAACGAGGTCCCCAGACCGGGCACCGTGGAGGAGTGTCATATGCGGGCCTGGTTCTCGATCGCCACCGCGCCGAGCGCCGAGAAGCACTTCTTGATGAGGTAGTTCTCCTCGTTGTCGAGCGTCGCGCCGCCGAGGTGCGCGAAGCCGAGCGTGCGCCGCAGCAGGCCGCCGTCGGCGTCGCGCTCCTGCCACGTGCGCGCGCGCGTGTCGATGACGCGGTCGGCGATCATGTCGATCGCGCGCTCGAGGTCGATCGGCTCCCAGTCGGTCGCGTACGGCGCGCGGTAGAGCGCCGTGCGTCTGGCGGGTCGGCGAGTTGACGAGCGACAGCGACGAGGAGCCGCGCGGGCACAGCCGCCCGCGCGAGATCGGCGAGTCCGGATCGCCCTCGATGTGCGTGACGCGCTCGTCCTGGACGTAGACGTTCTGGCCGCAGCCGACGGCGCAGTACGGGCAGACGGACTTCACGACGCGGTCGGCGCGCGCCGTGCGCGGGGTCAGCTCCTGCGAGCGCCGCGACTGCGCCGACGGCCCGAGCGCGAGCGGGTCGCCGCCGGTGAGCTGGCGCAGCAGCGGCGGGATCCGGGCGAAGCGGCGGCGTCCGGGCACGGAGCCATCTCTACCCATTCAGCAACCCCCCGGCGCGTCGCATTGGCGCGGGTCGACGTCGTCGTCCTGGTAGGACTGATACGCGCCGCCGATGAGCAGCGCCGTCGCCGCGAAGAGGATCGCGATCCCGACCGCGACGGTGCGCCGCGAGCCCGCCAGGTGGCCGACGATCCCGACGAGCACGGCGAAGCCGATGAGGAGCGCCACGGGCGTCGCCGACGGATCCGACGCTCCGAGGATCAGGGCGGGCACGGTGGACTTCCTATCATCCACCATCCATGGCCGCCGCCCCCGATTCCGTCGCCGCCGTCGCCATCGGCCTGCGCGAGGTCGGCTACCTGCCCGCGGAGTCGACGGCGCTCGTCGCATATCTCGCCTTCAAGCTCGGCAAGCCGATCCTCGTCGAGGGCCCGGCGGGCGTCGGGAAGACCGAGCTCGCCAAGGCGCTCGCCAAGACGCTCGACCGCCGGCTCGTGCGCCTGCAGTGCTACGAGGGCCTCGACGAGGCCAAGGCGCTGTACGAGTGGAACTACCGCAAGCAGCTCCTGCGCATCCAGGCCGGAAATACGGACCCCGCCACCCCGGGCTGGGACGAGGTCCAGGACGACATCTTCGGCGAGGAGTTCCTGCTCCAGCGCCCGCTCATGGAGGCGATCACCTCCGAGCAGCCGATCGTCCTGCTCATCGACGAGATCGACAAGACCGACCAGGAGTTCGAGGCGATGCTGCTCGAGGTCCTGTCGGACTTCCAGATCTCGATCCCCGAGCTCGGCCGCGTCGAGGCGCGCACGCATCCCGTCGTCCTGCTGACGTCGAACAACTCGCGCGAGCTCACCGAGGCGCTGAAGCGCAGATGCCTCTACCTCTGGCTCGACTACCCCTCGCTCGAGCACGAGCTCGCGATCGTCCGCCTCCACGTTCCCGAGCTCGACGAGACGGTGACGCGCAAGCTCGTCGAGATCGTCGGGATGGTGCGTGACCTCGACCTCAAGAAGCCGCCCTCGATCGCCGAGTCGATCGACTGGGCGCGGGCGCTGCTGCTGCTCGGCGCCCACGACATCGACGCCGAGGTCTTCCGCGAGACGCTGTCGGTCATCGTCAAGCACCGCACCGACCTCGACGTCGTTGCCGAGCGCGTCGGAGTCAAGCTCGTTGCGGGCCAGCAGCGCACCTGAGGGCCTCGCCGCCCGGCTCGTCGAGTTCGGCGAGCAGCTGCGCGCCGAGGGCGTCGGCAGCGGGACCGCCGAGCTGCTCGACGCCTTCGCCGTCCTCGAGGAGATCGACTGGACCGACCCCGGCGACTTCCGCGCGGCGCTCGCCGCGACGCTCGCGAAGTCCCAGGAGGACCGCCGCATCTTCGAGCTCGTCTTCGAGCGCTTCTTCTTCCGCGCCGCCGAGGCCGCCGCGATCCGCGAGGGCGTCCGCGAGACCGCCGGCGGCGAGGACGTCGACGCCGGCAACGCCGAGGTCGACCTCGACGAGCTGCGCCGCCAGATCGCCGCCGCGCTGCGCGAGGGCTCGGAGAGCATGCTGCGCGATCTCGCGCGCCTCGCGATCGCGGCGTTCGCGCGCCGGCAGGAGGGATCGGGCGTCGTCGGCGTCGACGTCCAGCGCATCCGCCGCGCGCTCGGCCTGCGCGTCGAGCCCCAGCGCGAGCTGCCCGAGGACGACCCGCGCCGCGACGGCGTCCCGCGCGACGCGCTGCGGCGCTTCGAGGCGCTCCTGCGCCGCGAGCTCGAGCGCGCGCAGATCCAGCGCACCGAGCAGCTGCCGCCCTCGCGGCCGCTCAACGAGCTCGACCGCGCGCTGCCGTCGGGCCCGCTGCAGGACCTCGCGGCGGTGCACCGCGTCGTCGCCCAGCTCAAGCGGCGGCTGAAGACGCAGGGCCACGAGTCACGCGGGCACAAGCACCACGCGCACGTCGACGTCCGGCGCACGATGCGGGCGTCGCTGCAGAGCGGCGGCGTCCCCGTGGACCTGCGCTACAAGCCGGTGCGCCCCCGGCGCCCGGAGATCTACGTCCTCTGCGACGTCTCGACGAGCGTCACGAGCGCCTCGGTCTTCTTCCTCTCGGTCCTGCACGCCCTGCACGACTCGTTTCGCAAGATGCGCTCGTTCGTCTTCATCGAGCGCATCAGCGAGGTCACCGACGTCTTCGACCGCGAGCGCGACTTCCGAGCGGTGTCCGAGGCGATCGCGCGCGACGCGGGCGTCGCCGACGTCTCGGGCTACACCGACTACGGCCGCGTGTGGTCGGAGTTCCGGACGCTCGTCGAGGACGACCTGCACCCGCGCGCGACGGTCATCGTGCTCGGCGATGCCCGCACGAACGGCCGCGACCCGCGCGCCGACATCTTCGCCCAGATCGCCGAACGCGCCGGCCGGACGTTCTGGCTGAACCCCGAGCCGCGGCTGTACTGGAACTACGGCGACTCGGTCATCGACTCCTACGCGCGCCACTGCCAGGCGTTCGAGTGCTGGACGACCGGCCAGCTCGAGGACTTCGTCAAGGCGCTCACGCGCCCGGCTCACGCCGCGTAGCGCGCTACTTCAGGCGGTCGTAGAGCGCCTGTGCCTCACTGGCGGTCCCGGCCTGCATGTACGGCCCGTACATCGTCGTCTTCTCGCCGGCGTAGCCGTACGAGTTGACCGACGCGACGGGCTCGCCGGGATCGGCGAAGCTGTCGGCGTCGAGATCGAGGATCCAGCCGCCCCCGCTCGACCCGCCGGTCATGTCGCAGCTGATCTGCATCGGATCCAGGAACGCGCTGATGTCCCAGCGGCGAAACGGCGACGCGCACTGGTACTGCTGCGAGCCGTTGAACTTGCCCGCGGCGGGATAGCCGAAGCTCACGAAGCGCTTGCCGGCCGGGCTCTGCCCAAAGGCGATCGGGCGCGTGCCGATCGTGTTCGCGAACGTCGCGGTCGAGCTCGCCGGGAGGACGACGCGGGCAGCGCCGACGTCGGCGCGGAAGCGGTTGGCGCCCTGGCCCTCCCAGGTCGGCGTCGAGTCCAGCACGTCGAACGTCCAGCGGCCGTAGGGCTCGACGCCCTTGTAGTAGCCGGGGACGAACATGAGGTTCGACGCCTCGTGACCGGGGCCGTCGGTGACGCAGTGGCCGGCGGTCCAGACGAGGCTGACGCCCGCGGAGGCGTCGACGGCGGTGCCGGAGCACACGTAGTTGCCGCCGTCGATCGTCATGAAGACCTTGCCGTTCTTGCGGTTCTCGCCGGTGTACGCGCCGTTCGTGACGGGCACGGTCGTGCGCGCCCAGTCGGCTGCGGTTGCGCCACCGCCGGTGCCGCCGGGCTTCGCGCGCTCGCGCGGCTTGGCGTTCTTCATCCGCTCCGCCGTCCAGTAGGCGGAGGTCGCCGCAGGCGACTTCGTGTTCTTCTTCGGAGCGGCGGCGGCCGGCGTGGCGACGGCGGCGGCCAGGATGACGGCGAGCAGCAGGCTGGCGGCGTTGGGCATGAGCCCGAATGTAGAGGCAGCCCCCGGCAACCTCCAGCGCACCTAGCGGATTGGCCAGATATACGAGTCCAGCGCATGACGGAAGTCTCCATCGGGCATCAGGCCGGGACGCATGCGCGACGAAGCACGCATCACGAGCTACCGCGACGGGCCGCTGCTCGTCCGCGGGCCCTTTCGGCTCGAGGACCAGGACGGCAACCCGATCGATGCCGGGCGCGCCACGATCGCGCTGTGCCGGTGCGGCAAGTCCCGTCAGCGGCCGTTCTGCGACGGCAGCCACAAGCTCGTGCGCTTCCGCGCGCCGAGCGGCGCCGAGTCCGGGCGCGAGCCCCCGCGCTGAGTTGTTCGAGCGGGTGACGATCCGCGTCGCGGACCTCGACGCTTCGCGGCGCTTCTACGACACGGTCCTCGCGACGCTCGGCGTGCAGCGGGCCGTGCGCGACGCCTGGGGCCACTTCGCCATCGCTCCGGCCACGGCCGAGCGCCCGGGCACGAACCGCCTGCACATCGGCTTCGCGGCACCGTCGCACGAGCACGTGGACGCGTTCTGGCGGGCGGGCGTCGACGCCGGATACCGCGATGACGGCGCACCTGGGCCGCGGCCGGTCTACGGCGACGACTACTACGGCGGCTTCCTCCTCGACCCCGACGCCAACAGCGCCGAGGCGGCGCTGCACGACAACGTCGGGCCAGGCGTCATCGACCACCTCTGGATCCGGGTCGCAGACCTCGCAGCCGCCAGGGATCTCTACCTGTCGATCGCGCCGCAGGCCGGGCTGCGCCTGGGCACGGACACCGACGAGCGCGTGCAGTTCCGCGGCGACAGCGGCACGTTCTCGCTGCTGCCGGGCGAGCCGACGGAGCACCTGCATCTCACCTTCGAGCCGACGTGCGGCGGCGAGCCGATCACGGTCGCGCACGGCTCCGCGGACGAGGGCGTTGGCCTTCAGGCCGCATCGGGGTAGGTCCGGGCCATGGCTCTGCGCTCGATCTGGAACGGGACCGTGGCGTTCGCCGGCATCTTCGTCCCGGTGAAGGTCCACTCGGCGACCGAGGACCGCAGCGTGCACTTCCACGAGGTCCACGTCGACGACGGCGCGCGGATCGAGCACCGGCGGATCTGCCCGAAGGAGGACAAGGAGGTCCCCTACAAGGAGATCGTCAAGGGCTACGAGGTCTCCGAGGGCAAGTACGTCGTCCTCGAGGACGAGGAGCTCAAGGCCGCGGCGGGCCCGTCGTCGCGCCTCATCGAGCTCGGGGAGTTCGTGCCGACCGCCGACATCGACCCGGTCTACTTCGTCAAGACGTACTACCTCGGCAGCCAGGACGCCGGCAAGGACGCCTACCGCCTCCTGCACGACGCGCTGGGCAGGACCGGTCGCGCGGGGATCGGCCGCTGGGTCTTCCACAACCGCGAGTACCTCGTCGCGATCCGCGCGCTCGACGGCGCGCTCGGCATGCACACGATGCGCTTCCAGGACGAGCTCGTCCCGGCCGCCGACCTCGACATCCCGACCCCGTCGAAGAACCCGAGCCCGCGCGAGCTCGAGATGGCCGGCAAGCTCCTGGAGTCGCTGCAGGCGAAGTTCGACCCGGCGAAGTTCGAGGACACCTACCGCGAGCGGCTGCTCGCCTACATCGAGGCCAAGGCCAAGGGCAAGCTCGACAAGCTGCCCCAGCCCACCGACGCGCAGGATCCCGGCGACCTCATGGCCGCCCTCGAGGCGAGCCTGTCGGGGAGCGGCTGACGCCGATGGCGCGAGCGCTCTGGAGCGGGTCGCTGAGCTTCGGGCTCGTCAACGTCCCGGTGGCGCTGCTGAGCTCCGTGCGCGACCTCGACCTGCACTTCCGCCAGCTGCACGAGAAGGACAAGACGCCCGTCGAGACGCGGCGCTTCTGCTCGGAGGAGGACAAGGAGGTCCCCTACGACGCGATCACGCGCAGCTACGAGCTCGACGACGGCACGCAGGTCATCGTCACCGACGAGGACCTCGAGGCCGTCGAGCCGCGCAAGACCCGCACGATCGACATCGAGCAGTTCGTCGACGTCGCCGAGGTCGACCCGATCTACTACGACCATCCCTACTGGCTCGTCCCCGCCGGCGACGACGAGGGCGCCCGGCGGGCGTACAAGCTCCTGCTCGGCGTCATGGAGCAGACCGACCACGCCGCGCTCGGGACGTTCGTCATGCGCGCCAAGGAGCACCTCGCGATCGTCCGCGCGCGCGACGGCGCGCTGTCGCTGACGACCATGCGCTTCCACGACGAGGTCCGCCCGACGAAGGACGTGCCGAGCGCCGGCGGCAAGAGCACGAAGCCGAGCAAGAAGGAGCTCGACACCGCCGTCTCGCTCATCGAGGCGCTCGCCGCCGACTGGAATCCCGGCGCCTACGAGGACGAGTACCGCAAGCGCCTGGAGAAGATCGTCAAGGAGAAGCGCAAGCGCAAGACGATCGACATCCCCGACGACGGCGACGCGCAGCCCGAACCGGTGCCAGACCTCATGGCAGCACTGCAGGCGGCGCTCGCCGACGCCAAGGGGAGCGCCCCGAAGAAGGGCGCGAAGTCGAAGGCCTGAGCTAGCGCGCGACGCGCTGCAGGGCGTTCGCGACCTTCTCGAGCGCGCCGTTGATGCCGCGGATCTCCGGCTCGATCGGACGCAGCTGCTCGTCGATCGCATGCACGCCGATCCGGATGAGGCCGGTGGTCGACGCGATCTTCTGGAGCGTGCCCGTGATGGCAAGCAGATAGCCGGCGAGCACGAGGACCAGCAACAGGACCTCGACAAGCGTCACGACAATCAGAACGGTGTTCATCGGTGCTGTTCCTCTCCCCTACCCGTGATGGCCGAGCTCTTCAACGAGCTCATCGCCGGACTGACGCGTGTTCTTCAAGAGATATGTCGTGCCCGTGTGCTTGACGACGGACTTGCCGCTCACCCACGTGCTCCAGATGCTCGCGTTCAGCGCCAGGACGGCGCGGCGCAGCATCTCCAGCAGCGCGATGACGACGAGCAGGACGACGAAGCCGACGACGAGCGAGATGACCCAGGCGTTCTGGTTGTCCGACAGCGCTGCGAGGACCGCGCCCGTCATCGCCAACCCGCGTTTCCGCCGTGGCCGGGCTGCGGGAAGACCCGTGTCGGCGTCGACACGTCGACCGGCAGGCCGAGCTTCGTCATGTAGGCCACCGCGAGATCGGGGACCTGGTTGGCGAGGGCCTGCGTCCGGGACAGCTGATCGGTGCCCCTGACGCCGTGCTCGAGCATCGGCGCGGTCTTCGCGTCCTGCACGTCGCTGAGGATCTTGAGCAGCGGCGTGAGCACGCCCTGCAGCAGGATGATCACGACGCCGAAGACGACGAGACCGACGGTCAGCCCGACGATCGCGAGGATCGAGACTGCGGTGCTAACGGCGAACAGGTTCATCCCTCCAACCGGGTGACGTCGAGTAGGCGCCCGTCGACGGGACGGGCGTGGTCTCGCCGCGCGCCATGCGCAGGGCGCGGGTGATCGTCCGCACGGCGTTGTTCGTCACGCCAACGTCGTGCAGCGGTTGTGTCTTGCGGGCGATCGAGTCCAGGTCCTTGATGAGGACCTGTGCCTCGCCGTCGATCTTCCGCGCGAGCGCGGTGATCGTGAGCAGTAGAACGGCTACGAGCAGGACGACGACAGCTCCGACCCCCCACCCGACCGTCCACCATGTGGACAATGCCAGGGACATGTCGGCGACCCTAACACCTAATCCGACGTGTTCCAGATTTAATTTCCCCGCGCGAGTGAAGTGACAGGTCTCTCTCTTTTCGATCAAAGAGGCCGGTCCGTCCTCGCGATCAGGCGACCCCCACCGGCTCTCGTGCGACCGGCGCCTCGGGCGCCGCCCCGGCCTTCTCGGCGCCGAGGCCCGTCTCCGCGCGCACGTGCAGTTCGGCGAACTCGCGCTCGTTGCCGCGCTCGTTCGACAGGACCGTCCCGAGCCAGCAGCCGATGAAGCCCAGCGGGATCGAGATGATGCCCGGGTTGGCGAGGTCGTAGAACGACAGCGCGCCGCCCTCGGCGTCGGGACCGGGCCAGACCTTCGGCGAGATGATGACGAGCACGATCGAGCTCACGACGCCGAACAGCACGCCGGTCACCGCGCCGGCCGTGTTGAAGCGCCGCCAGGTCAGCGCCAGCAGCAGCGCCGGGAAGTTCGCGCTCGCGGCGACGGCGAACGCGAGGCCGACCATGAACGAGACGTTCAGGCCGGCGCCGCCGATGATCGCGATGGCGATCGCGATCGCGCCGATCGACGCCGCGGCGATCCGGGCGACGAGCACCTCCTCGTGCTCGGAGTCGTGGCCCTTGCGGATGACGTTTGACCACAGGTCGTGGGCGACGGCTCCGGAGGCCGACAGCACGAGCCCCGCCACGACCGCGAGGATCGTCGCGAACGCGACCGCCGCGACGATGGCGAGGAAGAGATCCCCGCCGAACGTGCCCTCGCCGCCGCCGAGGAACATGGCGAGGTTTGGCGCCGCGAGGTTTCCGCCGGTGCCCGCCGCCTCCACGCCGCCCTCGCCGAGCAGCGCCCGCGCGCCGAAGCCGATGAACGTCGTGAGGATGTAGAAGCCGGCGATGATGAACATCGCCCAGACGACCGAGGAGCGCGCGGCCTTGGAGTCCGGCACCGTGAAGAACCGCATGAGGATGTGCGGCAGGCCCGCCGTCCCGAGGACGAGCGCGATGCCGAGCGAGACGGTGTCGATCGGGCTGGAGAGGAACGTGCCCGGCCCGAGCGAGAACGTCGACTCGGCGGTCGTGTTCTCCGCCGCGCGGTTGAAGAGCTCGATCGGGTTGAAGCCCACGCGCTCGAGCACGAAGACCGACATGACGAAGATCGCCGTCATGAGCAGGACGGCCTTGATGATCTGCACCCACGTCGTGGCGAGCATCCCGCCGAAGATCACGTAGCAGAGCATCATCACGCCGGTGATGAGGACGGCGATCGAGAAGTCGATGCCGACGAGGGCCTGGACGAGGACGCCCGCGCCGACCATCTGCGCGATGAGGTAGAAGGCCGCGACGGTCAGCGTGCCCATCGCGGCGGCCGTGCGCGCAGGGCGCTCGCGCAGCCGGAAGGCCAGGACGTCGGCGATCGTGTACTTGCCGGCGTTGCGCATCCGCTCGGCGAGCAGGAACATGACGGTCAGGAAGGCGACGAGGAACCCGACGGAGTAGAGGAAGCCGTCGAAGCCGAAGATGAAGATGAGGCCCGCGATGCCGAGGAACGAGGCCGCGGAGAGGTAGTCGCCCGAGATCGCCAGGCCGTTCTGGACGCCGCTGATCGAGCGCCCGGCCGCCCAGAAGACGTCGGCGCCGGTCATCCGCTTGGAGGCCCAGTACGTCACGACGAGCGTCATCGACAGGACGATCCCGAAGATCACGAGGGCTTCGACGTTCGTGGCTGCGAGGAACGTCATCGCGTCACCCCTGTCCCGCCGTGGAGAGCGCGCGCGACCGGACCTTCTCGCGGAGGGGGTCGTACACGCGCTCGGAGCGGCGCAGGTACATGATCCCGAGGACCGCGACGACGACGAACTGCGTCAGCGCCAGGCAGTAGCCGACGGTCAGACCCTGGTAGACGGACTCGCCCATGAAATCGGGCGCGTACCCGGCGAGCAGGATGAAGCCGAGATACCAGGCCAGGTAGAAGATCGTGGCGGGCAGGACGAAGCGCCGCCGCGCGGCGATGAGCTCTTTGAACTCAGGGGACTGCTCCACCGCGTTCCAGTCGATGCGCGGATCGGGTGACGACACGTGGCTCCTCCTCACGTCGCGGTTTGTGACGTTCGCCACCTACCCACCGCGTGCGCGAGCTATGCCCGGCCGCGCTGGACGTTCTAGGCCTCGGCCTCCAGGGCCGCCGGCAGCGGCGCGCGCAGCGAGCTCGACCCGTCCTCCCACGCGCCGAGGATGTGCCGGGCCTGCCGCGCGTCGAGCTCGACGAGCGTCGCGGCGCCCCAGAGGATGTCGCCGGCGAGCTGCGGCTGCTGACGTGCGAGGCCGCCGGCGAGGTCGACCGCGGCGACCTTCTCGTGGATCGCGTCCGCGGCGACGTGCTCGTCGAAGAACGCCCGCGCGCGCTCGGTGCAGCCGAGCCGGCGCAGCGCCTCGGAGTAGCGGTGGTTGGGCAGCGAGGACTCCATCTCGAAGAGCGCGAGATGCCCGACGATCGCGCCGCGCCAGCGCCGGTGCAGCCCGAGGTAGGACATGAGGTTCACGGTCGCCAGCGTCACGCCGGGGAGCCGGTCGACGTACGCGCCGTAGCGGCTGTCGAGGCCGAGCTCGTCCATCGTGTCGGCGAAGAGCTGGGCGTGGATGCGCTCGGCGCGGCCGTTGCCGTACTCGTCGGCCTGGATCTCGACGAGGGCGCCCTTCGGCGGGCCGTGCAGTCGCGGGAGGACCCACGAATGCGGGTCGGCCTCCTTGAGCTGGTAGGCGGAGCGGTGCACGACGAACTCGAGGACGTGCTCGAGCTTCGCCTCGCGCTCGAGGAAGCGCGAGAGCGCCGGCCCCTCGTCGGCCTCGGCGACCGCGCGCAGCGCGAGGTCCATCTCCTCGGGCGCGGCGGGCGGCGCGGGGACCGGCACCCGTGCCTGCAATGCCGCCTCGAACGTCGCCTCGAGCTCGCGCCGCAGCGCGAGCAGGGTCGGCTCCCATTCCCATTCGTCGGCGACGCGGGGCAGCCCGCGGTAGTGCAGCTCGTAGCAGAGGTAGAGCGCGAGATGCAGGTCGTCGTCGCCGAGCGGATCGGCCGGCGCCGGCAGGTCGATCGGCGGCAGGGGATGAACCGGCCGGCGCAGCTGGGCGAGCAGGAAGTCGGTCAGCTCGCCGCGGGGGTCGGGCAGTTCGTGCACGACGTGCCCCGTACCCCGCGAGGGACCCGCGTATGTGCGGCGGCGCTCAGGCCGCGAAGCGGGCGGCCAGCCAGGCGACGAGGCCGTGCAGGCCGCAGCTCGCGGCGACGGCACGCTGGCGCCCGGCGCCGCCGGCGCCACGAACCAGCGAGCGGGCGAGCTCGAGCTCGCCCGCGCAGCCGAGGATCCGCGCGCTCGGCGCGAGCTCGTCGAGCAGGCTCTCGAGGCGCTCGCGGACCGGCTCGCGGTCGCCGGTCTCGAGGTCGGCGAGCTGCGCATCCAGGCCGTCGCGCGCCGCCTGCCAGCGGTTCTCGGCGATCCGCCAGGTCGGCGCCGCCGGGAGATCCTCGCCGGCTGCGTGGCGCTCGGCGAGCCAGGCGACGAGCGCGTGGACGACCGCGGCGACGGCCGCGGTCTCCGCGACGGTCGTCTGGGAGTCGGCGACGCGGACCTCGATCGTGCCGAACAGCGGGTGCAGGCGCAGCTCCCACCACCAGCGGCGGGCGTCGGGCAGGGCTCCGGAGCGCTCGCCCCAGCGCAGGGCGGCGGCGAACGCGTCCCAGCTTCCGAGCGCGGGCGGCACGCCCTGGCGCGGGAGCATCGAGGCGATCGTCGGCCGCACGGAGGCCATGCCGCTGTCGCGGCCCTCGTGGAAGGGCGCGTTGGCGGCGAGCGCTGCGAGCTCGGGCAGGTAGGAGCGCAGCGCGTCGTGGACGGCGACGGCGCATTCGGCACCGGCCACGGCGACGTGGACGTGCAGCCCGAAGACGAGCTGGCGGCGCGCGATCGACGCGAACTCCGCCTCGAGGGCCTCGAAGCGCGGGCCGTCGTTGAGCTCCCCGAGCGCGGCCGCGAAGGGATGGGCGCCGGCTGCCGCGACGAGCGCCTCGCCGTCGAGCGCGTGCTGCAGGTCGTGGCGCGCCGCGCGCAGCGCGCGGACCGCGCTTCGGACCGTCGACGTCGGCACCGTGATGCTCTCGAGCTGCGCCGCGGGCAGTTCGAGCTTGAAGCGCTCGTCGTCGCCCCCGAGCGCGTCGAGGGCGCGGCGGGCGTGCGGCCGCAGGTCGAGCGTCTCGGGATCCAGGAGCATGAGCTCCTCCTCGAGCCCGACCGTGCACGGCCGCGGCGCGTCGAACTCGCCTCGCAGGCCGGCGGCGGCCGGCGGAGGCAGGGAGGCGTCGAGGATTCGGTTCGGGGGGCTCATGTTTGCGCCGGGACGCGGAACGGCATACCCGCGGCGTGCGAATGTTCACGGTCCCCGGCGTCTTCGCTCCCCGCAGCGACACGTGGCTGCTGTCGGAGGTGCTGAACTCCTACGCCGGGCTGGAGGGCGCCGAGGTGCTCGAGCTCGGCACGGGCAGCGGCGCGATCGCGGTGGGCGCGGCGCGCGGCGGCGCGGCGCAGGTCACGGCGGTCGACGTGTCCCGGCGCGCCCTCTGCTGCGCGTGGATCAACGCCCGGCTGCGCGGGGTGCGCGTCGAGGTCGTGCGCGGCGACCTCTTCGCCCCCGTGCGCGAACGCCGCTTCGACTTCGTCGTCTCCAACCCGCCCTACCTGCCCGCGCTGGACGTCTCCGAGGGCGACCGGCTGCCGACGCGCGGGGCGAGCCGTGCCTGGGAGGGCGGCCGCGACGGCCGGCAGCTGCTCGAGCGCATCTGCGCGCAGGTCGCCTACCACCTCAAGCCGCGCGGGGTCGTCCTGCTCATGCAGTCGTCGGTGAGCGACGTGTACCGGACGCTCGCCGCGCTCGAGGCCGGCGGGCTGCAGGCGGACATCGTCGCGAGGCGCCGGGGGCCGCTCGGGCCGCTGCTGTCCGAGCGCGCCGACGCGCTGCGCGAGCGCGGCCTGCTCGGCGAGCGCGACGAGGAGGAGCTGCTCGTCGTGCGCGGCAGGCGGCTGTAGCGGGTAGCAGGAGGTCAGGATTCGAACTCGGACGGAGGAGCACTCATGCCACCACGGGGAGTCCCCAAGGGCTCGAAGCGAGCCCGGCAGTACGAGCACATCAAGGAGAGCCAGCTCGAGCAGGGCCGCTCGGAGGACAAGGCCGAGGAGATCGCCGCGCGGACGGTCAACAAGGAGCGCGCGCGGTCCGGCGAGTCGCGCGAGGCGTCGCGCAGCTCGACGAAGGACATGTCCTCGAGCCGGCGCGGCGGGCTGCGCTCGGGCACGAACCGGCCGAAGGGCCGCACGCGCGACCAGCTCTACAACGAGGCCCGCAAGCTCGGCATCGACGGCCGGTCGAAGATGAACAAGTCCCAGCTCCAGCGCGCGGTGGACGCGAAGAAGCGCTGACGCGCTCCCGCGGTCCGTCGAGTGCGTCGCGAGATGCGCCGGCCCCGCCGCGCGCGTTAGGCTGTCGCGCAGTACGAGCAACGCAGGGGGGCTGGCGGCAGGCCGGCTGAGATAGCGTCCGACGTGCGGCGCTGACCCTTCGAACCTGTGGGGTAATGCCCGCGAAGGGAGAGATGCAGACGCGGATGACAGCGCCGGTGCAGGCACCACCGGCCGCGCGGGCGCAGCCCGGCGAGGTGCACCTCGACGGGGTTGCGAAGTCGTTCCCTGCGCCCCGGAGGCGCGGAGCCCCGCCGATCGTCGCGCTCGACGGCCTCAGCCTGCACGCCCGCCGCGGTGAGTTCGTCGCCGTCGTCGGCCCGAGCGGCTGTGGCAAGACGACGCTTCTGGAGCTCGTCTGCGGGCTCGCCGAGCCCGACGCCGGCACCGTCGACGCCGCCCCCGCCGCGCTCATGGCCCAGCGCGACCTCCTCCTCCCGTGGGCGGGCGCGGTCGACAACGCGGCGCTCGCACTGCGCGTCGACGGCGTCCCGCGCGACGAGGCGCGGGCGCGCGCCGCCGCGCTGCTGCGCGACTTCGGCCTCGCCGGCTTCGAGCGCGCGCGCCCGCACGAGCTGTCCGGCGGGATGCGCCAGCGCGTCGCCTTCGCGCGCACGCTGCTGGCGGGCCGGCCGGTGCTCTGCCTCGACGAGCCGTTCGCCAGCCTCGACGCGATCACGCGCGCCGAGATGCAGGACTGGCTGGCGGGCACGCTCGCCACCGACCCGCGGACGGTCGTCATGGTGACGCACGACGTCGAGGAGGCGCTCGTGCTCGCCGACCGCGTCGTCGTCCTGTCGCCGCGACCGGGCCGGGTCGTGGAGACGCTCGAGGTGCGGACGCCGCGCCCGCGGTCGCGCACCGACGCCGACGCTCGTCGCGCTGCGGGCACGGGCACTCGCGGAGCTGCGGACATCGTGAGCGCGATCCTCGTGCTCGTCGCGCTCGTCGGCGGCTGGGAGGCCTACGCGCAGCTCAGCGGGATCGACGAGTTCGTCCTGCCCGCGCCGAGCGCGATCGCCGAGGCGCTCGTCGACGACCGCGCGCTGCTGTGGAGCAACCTCACGATCACGGCGGGCGAGATCGCGATCGGGATCGGCGCCGCGCTGATCCTCGGCCTCGTCTGCGCGGTCGCGATCCACCTCGTCCCCGCGCTGCGCCGCAGCCTCTACCCCCTGCTCGTCGGGTCGCAGACCGTCCCGATCCCGATCGTCGCGCCGCTGCTCGTCGTCTGGTTCGGCTTCGGCCTCATGCCGAAGATCGCGATCGTCGCGCTCGTCTGCTTCTTCCCGATCGTCGTGCCGACGCTCGACGCGCTCGGCCGCGTCGACGCCGACCTGCGCAAGCTCATGCGCAGCTTCGGCGCGTCGCGCTGGCAGACGTTCCGGATGGTCGAGGCGCCGGCCGCGCTGCCCGGCCTGTTCACCGGCGCGAAGCTCAGCGTCGCGATCGCGACGATCGCGGCCGTGCTCGCCGAGCAGGCCGGCTCCGAGGAGGGTCTCGGGCGCCTCGTCCTGCAGGCGCTGCCGCAGTTCGAGACGCCGCGCGCCTACGCCGCCGTCCTCGTGCTGTCGGCCTTCGCCGTCCTGATGTTCGGGCTGCTCGCGTTCGCCGAGCGCCGCCTGCTGCCGTGGTCGCACCAACC
Organism: uncultured Actinomycetes bacterium; assembly: GCA_963830085.1. Taxonomy (GTDB): domain Bacteria; phylum Actinomycetota; class Thermoleophilia; order Solirubrobacterales; family Solirubrobacteraceae; genus CADCVQ01. The sequence continues at coordinate 459,661 of CAWHLF010000018.1, forward strand.
GAGAGGAACCGCCCCGTGATCCGCCGTGTCCTGCCCGCCGTGCTCGCCGTCCTGCTCGTCACCGGCCTGGCCGCCTGCGGCGAGCGCGAGGAGCCGGCCGCGAAGACGCCCGAGCCCGAGCGCGTCGACCTCGTCCTGGACTTCTTCCCGAACGCCGACCACGCCGGGATCTACGCGGCGATCGGCGGCGACGAGTTCGCCGACGCCGCGCTGGAGGTCAAGCCCCGCACGCCGTCGGATCCCGCCGCGCCGCTGAAGCTCGTCGCCGCCGGGCGCGCGGATCTCGCGATCTCCTACGAGCCCGAGCTGCTGCTCGCCCGCGCGAAGGGCGCGAAGCTCGTCTCGATCGGCGCGCTCGTGCAGAAGCCGCTGACGTCGCTCGTCTCGATCGGCAAGGACCCGATCCGCGAGCCGGCGCAGCTCGAGGACAAGAAGATCGGCACGGCCGGCATCCCCTACCAGGACGCGTACCTCAAGACGATCCTCAAGCAGGCGGGCGTCGCCGAGAGCAGCGTGAAGTCGATCAACGTCGGCTTCAACCTCGTTCCCGCGCTCGTGTCCAAGCGCGTCGACGCGGTGCTCGGGATGTTCTGGAACGTCGAGGGCGTCGAGCTCGAGCGCCAGAAGCGCGACCCGCGGATCCTGCGGATGGAGCAGATCGGCGTGCCGACGTACAACGAGCTCATCGTCGTCGCCCGCGAGGAGGACGTCCGCTCGCGCGGGCCGCTGCTGCGGCGCTTCATGCGGGCGCTCGCCCGCGGCCACCAGAAGCTGCGCTCGGACATCGACGCGGGCGTCGACCCGCTCGTCGACGCCAACCCCGACCTCAAGCGCCCGCTCCAGCGCGCGCAGGTCAAGGCGACGCTGCCGGTCTTCTTCCCCGACGACAAGGACCGCCCGTTCGGCTTCCAGGACCCCGACGAGTGGCAGCGCTACGCGACGTGGATGAACGAGAACGGCCTGCTCGCGGACCTCGCGAGCGCCGAGCGGGCGTTCACGAACGAGTTCCTGCCCGGCGAGGGCATCTGAGCACCGCGCTCGTCGTCTCGCTGCGCCACGCGCGGCGCCTGGCCCTGCACGCGCAGGGCCTCGCCGCCGCGCCGCCGCGCGGGGGCGCCGGGCCGGCGGCGGTCGCGGCGGTCACCGAGCGCATCGGCTGCCTGCAGCTCGACCCGGTCAGCGCCGTCGCCCGCAGCCCGCTGCTCGTCCTCTTCGCCCGCCTCGGCGCCGGGGTCCGCGAGGCGTCGCTGGAGCGCGCCGCCTACGACGAGCGGCTGCTGTTCGACGCATGGGCGCACGAGGCGTCGCTCGTCGCGACGGCCGACCTGGCGCTGCACCGCTGGGCGATGCGCACGTGGCTGCGGTCGCCGACGACCCGCGCGGCGCGGGCGCGCGACTTCCTCGCGGCCAACGCCGGCTTCTGCGACGAGCTCGTCGGCGAGCTCGCTGCACGCGGCCCGCTGCGGGCGCGCGACCTCGAGGACCGGTCGGCGGAGCCGTGGCGCCACGGCTGGTGGACCGACGAGGTCTCGGGCCGCCAGACGATCGCGCGCCTGCTGCACCTGCTGTGGATGACGGGCCGGATCGGCGTCGGGCAGCGCGTCGCGGGCGAGCGGCTGTGGGACGTCTTCGAGCGCTGCGTGCCGCCGGGCGCGGCCGCCGCGGCGGTCGAGCTCGACGACGACGCGGCCGAGCGCGCGGCGGTCCTGCGGGCGGTGCGGATGCTCGGGGTCGCACGCCCGGCGCACGTGCGCGCCCACTTCCTGCGCCGCCGCTACCCGCGCCTGGCCGACGTGCTCGACGCGCTCGCCGGCGACGGCCGCCTGCAGCGCGTCACGGTGCAGGGGTTGCGTGGCGACTGGTACGCGGCGCCGGAGGACCTCGCGGGCGCCGGCGAGCTCGCCCCCGGCGCCCGCACGACCGCCCTGTCGCCGTTCGACAACCTCCTCTGCGACCGCGCGCGCGCCGCCGAGCTCTTCGGCTTCGACCACCGCCTCGAGATCTACGTCCCCGCCGCCCAGCGGCGCTGGGGCTACTACGTCCTGCCGATCCTCCACCGCGAGCGCCTCGTCGCCCGCGCCGACGCCGTCCTGGACCGCGACGCCGGGCTGCTGCGCGTCAACGCGCTCTACGTCGCAATCCGACCTGCGGCGCACGCCGGCGCTCGATCGCGCGGTCGCCAGGGCGCTCGAGCGGCTCGCGGCCTGGCGGGGCGCGACCGGCGTCGCGATGGGCTCCTGACGCCTGAGGGTCGTCCGCAACGCGGCGGCGGGCTCAAGATCGGGCCTGCGACGCCCGATCCATTCGTTGCTGTGCCAGCCATGCCCGCCCCTGCCCTGGTGCTCGACGAGCACGGCGTCGTCGTGGACGCCAACGATCTCGCGGTCGAGCTCCTGCGCGAGCCCGTGGCGACGCTCGCCGGCCGGACGGTCGCCGATGTCGTCGAGGGCTACGGGCCCGACGGCACGCCGGTCCGGCTGAGGACGCTGCGGTCGCGCCAGATCGACGGCACGACGCTGTGCCTCCTGCGGGTCGTCACGGGCGACGAGCTCGTCGACGACCTCGTCTCCTATTTCGACGCCGCCTTCGACCACGCGCCGATCGGCATGGCGATCATCGGCGCCGAGGGCCGCTACATCCGCGTCAACGACGCGCTCTGCGCGATGCTCGGCCGCCCCCGCGACGTCCTCGTCGGCGCGCGCGACAACGAGATCACCCATCCCGACGATCGCGAGAACGACGTCGAGCTCGCCTGGAAGATCCTGCGCGGCGAGCTGGACTCCGTGCAGCTGCAGAAGCGCTTCGTCAAGCCCGACGGCACCGTCGTCTGGGTCATCTCGAACATGACCTACCTGCGCGACGACGACGGCGCCGGCATCGCCTGGGTCGGGCAGTGGCAGGACGTCACCGCCCACCGCGAGGTCGAGTTCGCGCTGCGCCGGGAGCGCGACCTGTCGGCGGCGATGCTCGCGGCGATGCACGAGGGCTTCTGCCTCGTCCAGAACGGCCGCGTGCTGCAGGTCAACGACGCGATGTCCGAGCTCGTCGGCTGGACGCGCGAGGAGCTCGTCGGCTGCGAGTGGCCCTTCCCGTGGGTGCCCGAGGAGCAGTTCGAGCACCAGGCCGCGACCCGCATCCGCTGGCTCGCCGAGGGGCAGGGCGAGGGCGACGACTTCGTCCTGCGCCGCAAGGACGGCAGCCGCTTCGACGCCGCGATCACGACGGCGCAGGCGGCCGGGCCGGACGGCGAGTCGCTCGGCTTCGTCGTCACCGTCCGCGACATCTCCGAGCGCAAGCTCCACGAGGCCGAGCTCGCGCGCCTGGCGACCCACGACACGCTGACCGGGCTCGTCAACCACCGCGGCTTCCACGAGCGCCTGCGCGAGGAGATCGCCCGCTGCCGGCGCAAGGACGACGTGCTGAGCCTCGTGATCCTCGACCTCGACCAGTTCAAGCAGGTCAACGACACGTACGGCCATCCGGTCGGCGACCGCGTCCTCGCGGAGGTCGGCCGGCGCTTCCGCGGGCTCATGCGCCTCGGCGAGCACGTCGCGCGGATCGGCGGCGAGGAGTTCGCCTGGATCCTCTCGGCGACCGACGCCGCCGGCGCGTACGCCGCCGCCGAACGCGCGCGGCGGGCGATCGAGCGCGAGCCGTTCGAGGGCGTCGGGCACCTGACGATCAGCGCCGGGGTCTGCGACCTCGACGAGGCCGCCGACGCCGACGAGCTGCACCGGCTCGCCGACGTCGCCCTGTACTGGGCCAAGAACCACGGCCGCAACATCGTCTTCCGCTACTCCCCGGAGACGGCCGCCCACCTCGCGCAGCAGAGCGACCCGCGGGCGGAGGCGAGCGAGCACGGGCTGCGGCTGCGCGCGCTGCACGCGGTCGCGCGGATGGTCGAGCACGGCCATCAGACCTCCGACGGCCACGCCGAGCGCGTCGCCGACCTCGCCGCCGCGATCGCGCGCCGGCTCGGCTGGCGCGAAGCCGACGTGCGGGCGCTGCGCGAGGCCGGCGTCCTGCACGACGTCGGCAAGATCGTCCTGCCGAAGTCGGTCCTCCTGAAGCCGGGCCCGTTCAGCGAGGACGAGTGGGCGCAGATGCGCCGCCACCCGGTCATCGGCGACGGCATGCTCGAGGGCGTCCTGTCGGACCTTCAGCGCAGCTGGGTCCGCGGCCATCACGAGCGCTGGGACGGCGGCGGCTATCCCGACGCGCTGGCCGGCGAGGAGATCGCCGAGGGGGCGCGGATCCTCGCGGTCGCAGACTCCTGGGACGTCATGACGAGCACGCGGATCTACAGCCGCGCGCTCTCGGCCAAGGAGGCGACCGAGGAGCTGCATCGCGGGGCCGGGCGGCAGTTCGATCCCGCGGTCGTCGACGCGCTCGTCGGGCTGCACGCCCAGCGGTCGAGCTCAGCCGCCGGCGCGGGCTGACTCGCGCGCCCCGGAGACCGGACGCCGCCGCTCAGGCGGCCGCGCGCACGAGCGCCGGTGCCGGCGCGCGCAGCGCGTGCGCGCCGGCCAGCCCGCGCCACTCGCCGAAGCGCGCGAACAGCGCGCGCACCTCGGCCTCGTCGGCCCGCACGGCGGGATCGCCCCCGGAGCGGGCGCGGCCGAGGAGCTTCAGGTAGCCGAGGTCGCCCGCCGGGATGACGTCGTAGCGGCCCTGGCCGTGCAGCGCGAGCGTCTCGACGGTCCAGCGCCCGATCGTCGGGATCGCGAGCAGGCGCCGCCAGGCGCGCTCGTGCTCGGGCCCGTCGAGGTCGATCCGCCCCGCCGCGACCTCACGGGCGACCTTCACGAGCGCGATCGAGCGCCGTCCCGCGAGCTCGAAGCTCTCGAGGCGAGCGGGCGCGCAGCGCGCGAGCGTCGCCGGCGGACGGCACGTCGCGCAGCCCGGTCTCCTCGCAGCGCGGCCCGAACGCGCGGACGATCCGCGCCTCGATGAGGTGCGCCTGCGACGTCTGGATGAGCTGCTCGCAGATCGCCCACGCCAGCGCCTCGAACGCGACCGGGCGGCGGCTGACGCGCAGCCACGGGCGGCGGCGCAGCGACGGCCCGACGAGCGGGTCGTCGCGGTAGCGGTCGTAGAACGGGCGCAGGTCGTCGTCGACGCCGAGCGCGAAGCGCATCCGGCCGATCGCCTCCTCGGCGTCGCCGCGGTCCTGCGCCCACGCCCCGAACAGCACCCGCCGCTCGGAGAGCTGCGCGACGCGGACGATCGCCGGGCGGCCCTCGAGGTGCAGGAGGCGCTCGAGCACGCCGCCGCGGCAGCGCAGGACGCCGTCGCGACCGCCGGCCAGCGGCAGGTGAAAGGCCCAGCGGGGGACGACCTCGACGCGCAACTGCACCACGTCCGCCAACCTACGCCGCCGGCAGGACGCCGGCGCCGCGCGCGCCGGCGAGAGCTCGCTACTTGCGCTCGCCGAGGACGTGGACGTCGACGAGGAACGACCGGCTCGCGAGCACCGGCGCGAGCATCTTGCGCCGCCGCCGGGCCATCCGGCGCGTCCTGCGGCGGTGGACGATCGCCACCGCGGCGGCTCCCGCGACGACGCCGGCTCCGACGACGGCGACCGTCTGGACGGTCGTCGTGGCCAGCGCGCCGACCGGGCGCTCGGCCTCGAGATCGGGGTGGCCGTCGACGAGCACCGGCACGCCGTTGAGCACCTCGGGCTCGCCGAGCATCTCGTGCGGTTCCTCGCTCATGAAGGTCAAGAGGATGACGATAGCGGCAGACGTCGCGGCCGCGAACGGTCAGAAGCGCGACTCGTATACCCGGAATCGCTTGACGATCCTCCCGCCCATCGCCTCCATCCCGCGGTTCATCGCCCGGTTGGTCTCGAGGATCCAGCCCATCTCGCCCCATTTCTGCGGCCGGACCTTCGCCACGTCGAAGTGCTCGACGTAGAACCGGGCCGCCGTGCCGGTGTGCTGGTACTCCGGCTTGACGCCGAGAAAGCCCACGCGGACGCGGTCCATGTGCCGCGCGCGGCGCAGGAAGTGCCACCAGCCCAGCGGCAGCAGGCGCCCGTTCATCTTCTTCAGGACCTGGTTGATGTCGGGCACCGTGATCGCGATCCCGATCGTCTCGCCGTCCTTCTCGGCGAGCATGAACCAGTGCTTGTCGAAGACGAGCTGGAGGTCGGCGGCGTACTGCTTGAGGTCGGCGTCGCGGTAGGGCACGAAGCCCCAGTTGCGCTTCCAGGCCGCGTTGTAGACCTCGCCGAAGACCTCGATCTCCTTGAAGAGGTCGCGGCGGCGCATGTGGCGCAGCACCACGCCGTGCTTGGTCTCGGCCTGCTCGGAGAGCTCGAAGATCAGCGGCAGGATCTTCTCGCGGTCGTCGATGACGAGCTCCCACATGAAGAGGTCGACGGCCTTGTCGAGCCCCGACTGCTCGCAGAGGCGCTGGTAGTACGGCGGGTGCCAGGGCTGCTTGATCATCGGCTCGCGGTCGAAGCCCTCGACGAGCACGCCGCACTCGTCGTTCATCGTGTAGTCCATCGGCCCGATCATGTGGTGGCGGCCGCGCTCGGCGAGCCAGCCGCGGGCGGCGTCCAGCAGCGCCGCGGCGACCTCGGCGTCGTCCTCGAGCTCGAGGAAGCCGAACATCCCCGTGCCGGAGCCATGCTCGTCGTCGTAGGCGCCGTCGATCTGCGCGCTGATGCGCCCGGCGACGCGGCCGTCGCGCCACGCGAGGAACTCCTGCGCCCCGGCGTGCTTGAAGTACGCGTTGAGGCGGCGGCTGTGGAAGATGCGCCGCTCCAGGCGCAGCGGGGGCACCCACAACGGCGAGGTAGAGTGCAGCCGGTACGGGAGCTCGATGAACTCGTTGAGGTCCCGCCGCGACGAGACGGCCCGCACGTCCACTGGCACGAAGCCCACGCTACATGGCCTCCCTGACACACGACGTCTTCGCGAAGGTCCGCGGCCACGAGCGGGCCGAGCAGCTTCGCGCCGCCCGCGAGGCCGACCTGCTGCCGTACTTCCGCACCCTCGAGGGCCCGGCCGGCCCGGTCGTCGAGATGGAGGGCGCCGAGCGGATCATGCTCGGCTCCAACAACTACCTCGGGCTCACCGGCGACGAGCGCGTCATCGCGGGCGCGCAGGCGGCGCTGAACACCTACGGCACCGGCCTCACCGGCTCGCGGCTGCTCAACGGGACGATCGCGCTGCACCTCGAGCTCGAGCGGGAGATCGCGGAGTGGATGGGTAGCGAGGAGGCGCTCGTCTTCACGACCGGCCACCAGGCGAACCTCGCGGCGCTCGGCACGCTGCTGGCGCCCGGCGACACGGTCATCGCCGACTCCGGCGACCACGCCTCGATCCTCGACGGCTGCCTGCTGAGCCGCGCGAAGCTCCGCGTCTTCCGCCACAACCGCATCGACAAGCTCCAGCGCACGCTCGAGAAGGCCGCGGCCGACGGGGGCGGCATCCTCGTCGTCGTCGACGGCGTCTTCTCGATGGAGGGCGACGTCGCGCCGCTCCCCCAGATCGCCGATCTCTGCGGGCAGCTTCGGGGCGCGCCTCATGGTCGACGAGGCGCACGGCGCCGGCGTCCTCGGCGCGCGCGGCGCGGGCGCGTCGGAGCTGCTCGAGGTCGAGGATCGCGTCGACCTGCGGATGGGCACGTTCTCCAAGAGCCTCGCGAGCTGCGGCGGCTTCATCGCCGGCAGCCACGAGGTCGTCGACTACCTCCGCGTCCAGAGCCGCGCGTTCCTCTTCACGGCCGCCGCCGTCCCCGCGGCCGTCGGCGCCGCGCTCGCCGCGCTGCGGATCGTCCGCTCGCCGGACGGGCCGCCGCTGCTGGCCCAGGTACTCGACAACGCCGCCTACCTGCACTCCGGGCTGAAGGCGTGCGGCCTGCGGGTCGTCGAGCACGAGGGCGAGCACATGACGCCGATCGTGCCGGTCAGCGTCGGCGACGACTGGAAGGCCGTCCTGCTCTGGCGGGCGCTCTACGACGCCGGCGTCTTCGTCAACGTCGCGATCCACCCGGCGGTGCCGCCGGGCGGCGCGCTGCTGCGCACGAGCGTCATGGCGACGCACGACCGGCCGACGCTCGACCGCGCGCTCGACGCGTTCGCGACGGTCAAGGAGCGCTTCGAGGCCGAGCACGGCCCCCTTCCGACCTGAGTCTTCGCGACTCAACGCTTGTCCAAACATTCACAAGCGGGTGACGGAAGAAAAACATCGCTCCGAGCGAGCGCTTTGCGTCCACCTCGTTGACCCGGTCCCGCGGCTGACATACGGTCGCGAGGCGCTCAGCGAGGCGCGTCGGGAGGGGTCGGAATCCGCCGGATCCCAGAGAGGGATGTCCGGAGACGGTGGTTCTTGAGCCCGGGGGAGCCTGACGCGCACGCCGCTCACAGCTCACACACACGACACGCTGCCGTCGCACGGACGAGGCAGCCTGGGAGGATTTTCGATGCACGACGCGACAGCGACGATTGCCCCTGCGCCGCAACATATGCGGGCACTTCAGCGTGCCAACGAGGTCCGGCTCGCCCGGGCCGACCTCAAGCGCCGCATCGGCGACGGCGTGATCAGCGTCCGCGAGGTGGTCCTGATCTCCTCCTGGGAGGTCGAGAGCATGCCGCTCCACGAGCTGCTCGTCAGCCAGCACCGCTGGGGCTCGACGCGCTGCCGGAAGTTCCTCGCCGAGATCGGCCTGTCGGAGACCAAGACGGTGGGCTCGCTCACCGACCGCCAGCGCCAGGAGCTCGCCCGCGAGCTCATCGCCTGAGCACCGGACCTACGGTGACGACCGCGACCGCGCGGGCGGGGTCCAGCCCGCCCGCCGGGAGGCCGCCACGACGGCGGCGATGCGGCGATCGAGCTCGCCCTCGGCGACGTCGCCGAGGCTCGTGCCGTGGACCCGCCCGCCCCAGCGGGCATACGTGATGTGGGGGCAGACGGCGACGCCGTAGAGGTTGGCGAGGATCCCGTCGCGGTCCCAGCCGACGGGGAAGCGCCAGCGATGGCGCTCGACGGTCTCGCGCAGCTCCCCGAACTCGCCGCGGATCCCGACCGCCGCGACCTCGACGCCGGGGTGGCGCCGCGCGACGCGGTCGAGGCGATCCAGCGAGTCCGCGCAGTCGCCGCCGCGGGTCGCGAGGAACGCGAGCACGACCGGGCCGCGCTCGCCGAGCGCGCAGACGTTGAGGATCGTCCGGCCGCGGACCTCGCAGGCCGGCCGCGCGCCGGCCGCGCCCTGGCCGGCGCGGGTGGCGACGTTCGCGTCGCAGGGGTCGGAGGGCTCGTCGCAGTCGACGCCCGCGGCCGCGAGCGGGGCCGCGAACGGCGGCAGCTTCGCGCCCGGCGCGAGGCCGCGGGCGCCCGGCCCGGCGGTGCGGGTCCCGTTGAAGACGACGAAGGCGATCGCGAGCAGCGCCACGATCCCCAGCAGCCACGTGTAGCTGCCGGCGTAGAGCGGACGGCGCGGCTCCTGCTCGCCGGCGGCCATCAGCGCGCCGCCGCGGCCCGGCGCTCGGCGAGCAGCAGCACCGCGGGCAGCACGACGAGGACGCCGAGCAGCGACACGGTGAGGTCGATGACCGTCACGAAGCCGAAGTCGCGCAGCATGCGGATGTCGGAGACGACGAGCACCGCGAAGCCGGCGATCGCGGTCGTCCCCGAGGCGAGGACGGCGGCGCCCGTCGAGCGGTACGTGCGCTGCAGCGCTGCCGCCGGGTCGCGCCCGGCGCGGCGCTCCTGGCGGTAGCGCTCGGAGAGCAGCACGCTGAACTCGGTCGAGATCGCGACGACGAGCGCGCCGAGCGTCACGGACATCGGGTTCAGCGGGATCTGCAGCGCGAAGAGGACGAGCGCCGACCAGCCGGTCGCCAGGACGATCGGGACGAGCGGGACGAGCGCGCGCGAGACCCCGCGCAGCGCCGCGAGCAGGACGAGCGCGACGGCCAGCAGCCCGGCCAGCAGCGTCAGCAGCCGCCGCCCGCTCGAGGAGACCTCGGCGTTCGCGTCGGCCGCGAGCACCGGCAGCCCGGCGAGCGCGGCCCGCACGCCCGGCGGGCGGTCGTCGTCGAGGCGCGAGCGCATCTCGTCGAGCACCTGCTTCTGGCGGTCCAGCGGGTCCAGGCGGATGCCGAACGCGAGCGTCGCGGTGCGCCGGTCGGCGGTGATGACCGACTGCGAGAAGTACGGCGGCACGGCGTCGAGCAGCGCCGTGATCTGCTCCGCGCTCGCGCGTGCGCCGGGCGTCGTGAAGAGGTCGGGCAGCGAGAACGCGGGGCACAGCTGCGCGCGGCCGCAGCCGCGCTCGGCGCTGTAGCCGTAGCGCTTCAGGACCCCCTGCTGGTAGTCGATCATCCACGCGACGACCTCCGGCCGCGTGAGATCGGCGCCCTCGATGACGACGTCGACCTCGCCGCCGACGCCCGTCGAGCGCTGGAGCGTGTCGAGGTCGCGCAGCGCCTGGAGGTCCTGCGGCACGAGCTTCTGGATGTCGGATTCCACGCGCGTCTGCGTGTCGAGCGCCCAGCCGGCGAGCGCGACCGCGAAGCCGATCGCGAGCACGCGGCCGGGGTTGCGCAGCGCGTAGGCCAGCGAGCCGCGGCCGGCGGCGAGCGACCTGTCGCGCACCGCCCGGCCGGCGCCCGAGCCCGCGACGGCGTCCCCGGCGCGCCGCAGCGGCGCCGCCAGCCGCTCGCCGATCCGCGCGAGCGCCGGCGGCGGCGCCGCCCGCTCGGCGATGACGAGCGCCGCCGTGCCGGCGAACAGCGCGACGGCGAACGCGATCGCGATCCCGGCGACGAGCAGGATCCCGAAGCCCCGCACCATCGGGACCGGCGACAGCGTCAGCGCGAGGAAGCCGGCGGCGGTCGCGGCGGCCGCGAGCGCGACGGTCGGCGTCCCGAGCAGCGCGGCCCGGCGCGCGGCCGGGGCGGCGCCGAGGGCGCGCTCGTCGCCCTGCTCCTCGGCGACGCGCGACTGCAGCTGGATCGCGTAGTCGACGGCGAGGCCGATGAGCACCGGCAGCACCGCGATCGACGCCATCGTCAGCGACGCGCCGACGAGCGACAGCGCCCCGAACGTCAGCGCCGCGGCCGCGAGCGCGACGAGCAGCGGCAGCAGCCGCAGCCGCCGGCGGAAGACGAGCGCGAGCGTCGCCGCCATGACGAGCAGCGCCGCGGCGAGCAGGGCGAGCAGCGAGCCCGTGATCGACGACGTGAGGTCCGAGACGACGACCGGCGCGCCGGTGACCGTGTACGTCGCCCCGTTCTGGGGCTTCCACTCGTCCATCGCGACCGCGGCGCGGACGAGCTCGATGGCATCCGTCCGCTCGGCCTCGCCGAGGCCCGCCTTCAGGCGCACCTGGACGAGCGCCGCGTTGCCCTTGCCGCCGTCGCGCGCGGCGGGGAAGAGGTAGGCGAACCTGCGCTTCGGCGTGCCGGCCGGCCTGCCGGAGTCGAAGACGAGCGTCGAGACGAAGTTCGGGTCGTCCAGGCGCGGGATCGCGCGCAGCCCGTAGCGGACGGCGAGCTCGACGATCTCCGCCTGGAACGCCTGGCCGACGGCGTCGCGGGCGGCGCGCGCACGACGGTCGGCGGCCGCCGCGCCGAGACCCTGCCGGCGGGCGTCGCGGCGCGCGCTCCTGGCCGCCGCGTCGGCGCGGCGCTCGGTGTCCTGCAGGCGCCGCGCGAAGCCGGCGCCGAGCTGGCGCGTGGCCTCGTTGACGAACGTCCCGGGACCGAAGACGACCTTCACCGGCTTCGTGGCGCGCAGCCGCGCGCACGGCCCGCGCGGGCCGCCGGCGAGCGCGACCTTCGCGGGCGTGTTGCCCGCGATGCAGCCCTCGAGGCCGATGAGGCGCTCGAGGTCCTGCGTGAGCAGGAGCTTCGTGAGGTCGCCGCGGACGAGGACGATGATCGGGTCGTCGCCGAAGCGCTCGCGGTAGTCGGCGGTCGCGGCGTAGGACTCGGTGTCCGTGCCGACGAGCGTCTCGATCCCGGCGTCGGGCTGCAGGCGCAGCGCGAGCGCGACGCCCGCGAGCGCGAGCACCGCCGTCAACGCGAGGACGAGCGCCGGCCGCCGCGCCGCGAGCGCCGCGGCGCGATGCAGCGGGCTCACTCCATGCCGAGCGGGCCCTGCGACTCGCCCGCGAGGAACTGGCGCACGAACTGGTTGTCGGAGTTGAAGAGCTCGGTCGCGGGGCCGGACTCGACGATGCGCCCCTTCCAGAGCACCGAGATGTGCTCGGCGACGCGGCGCGCGGTCATGATGTCGTGGGTGATGAGCGTGAACGCCGGCGGCGGCGTCCCGCGCTTCTGCGCCTCGGCCATCATGTCCTCGTGGATCTCCTGGATGAGCTCGCCCAGGAGGGCGGTGCGCACCGGATCCAGGCCCGAGTCAGGCTCGTCGAAGAGGACGATGTCGGGATCGAGGACGAGCGCCCGGGCGAAGCCGGCGCGCTTGCGCATCCCGCCCGACAGCTCGTTGGGCATCTTGTCGTGCGCGTTCTGCAGGCCGACCTCGGCGAGGCGCCGGTTGACGATCTCGCCGATCTCCTCCTCGCTCTTCTCCGTGTGCTGGCGCAGCGGGAAGCACGTGTTGTCGTAGACGTTCATCGAGCCGAACAGCGCGCCGTCCTGAAACAGGACGCCGAACTTCTGGCGCATCTTGAAGAGGTCTTCGTCCTCCATGTTCGGGACGGACTCGCCATGGACGAGCACGTCGCCCTGATCGGGATACAGCAGGCCGACCATGTGCTTGATGCAGACCGACTTGCCGGTCCCCGACGGGCCGAGGATCATCGAGATCTTGCCCTCCGGGATGCCGAGGTTCAGGCCCCGCAGGATCTTGTTGCGGCCGAACGCCTTGTGGACGTCGACGAACTCGACGGCGTCCTTGGCGCCGTGCGGGCGCTTGGTGCCGGTGTGCCAGCGATATTCCTCATCGCTCCCGGGCAGCACGAGGCCGCTGCCCGGGGTGTCTGGATTGGACGCCATCGCGCCTCGTAGCGTACCTGCGCGATCCGGCGCTCAGCCCCGCTTCGCGGCGTCGACCGCCGCCGCCATCTCGGCGGCCTTCGCCAGCAGCTCGCCGGCGTTCTCGGCGGGCGGGCGGCCGTGGCCGCGGTTGTAGGCCTCGTAGGCGGCCTCCGCGGCGGCCTTGGCCTCGGCCTCGAGCTCCGCGAGCTTGCCGTTGGACGGCGCGGCCGCCGGCGCGGCGGGCGCCTCGGCCGCGTCCTGCGGTGCGGCCTCGGCGGGCGGCGCCGCCGCAGCCATCGCGGCGCTGCGGAAGCGGATCGAGCCGTGTCCGTGTCGCTCCGGCTCGGGCTCCGGCTCCGGCTCGGCGGCCGCTTCGGGCTCGGGCTCGGGCTCCGGCTCGGCCGCGGCCGCGCCGGGCGTCCGCAGGCGGATCGAGCCGTGACCGTGCCGCTCGGGCGCGGGCGCCGGTGCCGCCTCCGCCGCGGCCTCGGGCTCGGGCGCGGGCGCGGGCGCCGCCGCGCTCGCCCCCCGCAGGCGGACCGTCCCGTGGCCGTGGCCGGGCGACGGCGCCGCGGCGACCGGCTCGGACGCGGGCGCAGCGGCTGGTGGCGCACCCCCGCCGCGCAGGACGATCGTCCCGTGGCCGTGGCCCGGTGACGACGCCGCCGCGGGCGCGGCCGGCGCCTCCGCGGCGGCGGCCGGCGCCGGAGCCGGGTTGTCCGGGCGCCCCTTGAGCTTGATCGTCCCGTGGCCCGCGCCCGCGGAGGACGAGGCCGCCGCCTCGGCGGCGGGAGCCGGCGCCGGCGCAGAGTCGACCGGTGCCTCCTCTCGCCCGCGCAAGCGGATCCTGCCGTGTCCGGCGCCCTGCAGCGCCGCCGCTGTGTCCTGCTGGGACTCGCTCATGACCTCTCCCGCCTTCGTTGCAAGCTCGGAGCCCGCCGTGGCCGCTGCTGCCGCCGTCTGCTTCTCGTCAGCGGCGGCCGAGGCCGCCGTGTCCGCCCGCCCGTAGGTCGCGCCGCGCACGCTGAGACGCTCCGCGGCCGCCGCCACGACCGCCTTCGCCTGCTCGACGAACTGGTCGTACGCGTCAGCGGACGGCGCCGCGGCCTCCGCCGCCGCCGTCTGATCCTTCCCGCCCTCGGTCATCTCTCTCTCCCCGCCTGGGTTCTGCTCGGCACCGCCCGGTCGAGCAGTCTGTCTGCACACCCTCCGGGCTGCCACCCGGTTTTGCCTGTCACCATCGCCGCCTCACCCCAGGGCGACGTCCGTCATGCTCACCCCCCGATCGGGGCGCGCGGATTGGCGCCCCAGAACAGCTGTGTGCCGAGCATCCCGATCAGGTGCACCAGCACGATGTTCAGCACCATCGACTTCGCGGTCGCCGTCCCCACGCCGACCGGCCCGCCGCTGGCGTGATAGCCGTAGTAACAGCCGACCAGCACGATCGCCGTCGCCATCACCATCGCCTTCAGCAGGCTGTACAAGAGATCCGGTGGGTTCTGGAACATCCAGAAGATGAGGAAGAACCCGCCGCTGGACACCTCGCCGATCTGCTCCACCACCGCGATGTAGGAGGCGAGGAAGCCGGCGCCGATCGCCGCGATGTAGACGAACGGCAGCACGAGCCATGCCGCGAACAGGCGCGTCGCGCAGAGGAAGGTCACCGAGCTGATGCCCATGACCTCGAGCGCGTCGATCTCGTCGGAGATCCGCATCGAGCCGAGCTCGGCGACGATCCCGGTCCCGACCTTCGCGGCCATCATGTAGCCGAACGCATACGGCACGAGCTCGCGCAGGTCGCACCACGCCGCGAACACCCCCGCGTACGCCGGGTTGCCGACCGAGCGGTTGAAGTACGCGCCCTCGATCCCGCACTGCAGGCCGATGATGAAGACGAGGCCCCAGATGACGAGCGTCGAGGAGACGATGAGGATCCCCGCCTGGCGCAGCGCCTCGCCGAAGAAGCGGAAGACGCGGAAGCTGTAGACCTGGCCCATGATGCGGCCGGAGAACTTCACGATGTCGCCGAAGTTCGCGATCCAGTCCCGCGGGATTGCCAGCCAGCCGCCCATCACCTGAGGTTGGTGAGCTCGGGGTTCGTCGCCAGCAGGGTCTGCGTGAAGACATAGTTGAACGCGAAGATGCCAAGGAAGGCGATGACGACCGCCTGGTTGACCGCGCGTCCCACTCCCTCGGCACCGCCCGAGGCCGTCATGCCCTTGTAACAGCACACTATCGCGATGATCGCCCCAAAGAGGGTTGTCTTCAGTGTCGATCCCCAGAGGTCGGTCAGCGACGCGTTGCGTGAAGAACGTGGCCCAGAAGCCACCTAACGGCGCGCCGTTGACGAGCGTCGCCAGGACGCCGGAGAAGACGCCGAACAGCAGGGCGTAGACGTTGAACAGCCCGGTGACGAGCATGAGCGCGAGAAAGCGCGGGACGACGAGGTTCTTGACCGGGTCGATGCCGAGCACCTGCAGGGCGTCGAGCTCCTCGCGGATCTTGCGCGCGCCGAGGTCGGCGGTGATCGCCGTCCCGGCGACTCCGGCGAGCACGATCGCGGTGACGAACGGCGCGAACTCGCGGATCGACGCGAGCACGAAGAAGCCGCCGAGGCGGTCGATCGCGCCGAAGAGGACGAGGAAGTTCGCGGCCTGCAGCCCGGGCGCGCCGTAGCCGAAGGCGATCGTCGACACGAGCAGCGGAAACCAGCAGAGCTTCAGCGCGAAGAGGAACTGGTTGACGAACTCGCCGCCGTAGGGATACGGCGGGCGCAGGGCGGACATGATCGTCTTGCCGGTGAGGATCATCATGTCCCCGATCTCCTCGAGCAGGCTCTTCGCAGGAAGAAATGCTCGATCGGCGACGTTGCGAACCATTCGTGTCTCACTCCTCCCCGGACCGCTGGGCACCCGCGATGCCGTCGGCAAGCGTAGGGGAATGCCTGAGCACCCGCCACCGGTTCGCCGCGCGGGCGGGCGGCACCGGACGGTGGGCGCGGAACCCTGTGGTACGTTCCCGCCGCTGTGAGGAGCGCCCCAGCGAACCTGCGTGCGGGAGCCGCGCTCGCGGCGGCCTGGTCGGCGTTCGCGGTCGCCGGTTGCGGCGGCGGAGAGCGACGCGACGCCGGCAGCTCCGACGCGACGTACACCGTCGACATCGTCCGCGCGCAGTTCCCCGAGCGCCAGCACCTCGCCGACAAGCCGACGTTCGAGATCACCGTCCGCAACGCGGGCGAAGCGACGATCCCGAGCGTCGCCGTCACGCTGCGCGGCTTCTCGGCGCGCTCCGGCGACGAGGCGCAGGCCGACGCCCGCACGAACGTCTGGCTCGTCGACGAGCCGCCGGCCGGCACGGTGACCGCCGTCGAGGACACCTGGAGCACGGGCGCGCTCGCGGCCGGCAAGCAGGTCGCGCTGCGCTGGCGCCTGACGCCGGTCATCGCCGGGACGCACAAGCTCGACTACTCGGTCTCCGCCGGTCTCGCGGGATCCGCCCGCACCCGGGACGCCGACGGCGATCCCCCGCGCGGGAGCATCACCGTGCGCGTCGACGCCAAGCCGTCGTTCGCGCGCGTCGACCCGCGCACGGGCCGGGTCGTCCGCGAGTAATCGCGCCCCAGTTGGGTAAGCCCCTCCCACGACTCCGCACGACCTTTTCGCGGATGCCCACGGCAGGGCGCGACCCCCGGAGGACGGGAGAACACCCATGGCTCAGGATCCGATCGACGTCTATCTCAACGACCATCTTGCCGGCGCGACCGCCGGAGTCGACCTCGTGAAGGACGCGGCCGAGCGCCACGACGGGGACCTCGGCGAGTTCTTCCAGCAGCTCGCCGACGAGATCACCGCCGACTACAACACCCTCACGACGCTCATGGCGGCGATGAATGCCCGTGGAAGCGGCGTCAAGGAAGTGTTCGCGAAGGCCGGCTCCGAGATCGCCGAGCCGAAGTTCAGCGGCGAGACGACGGGCGATGCCGACTTCGGGACGTTCCTGACGCTCGAGACGCTGTCGATCGGCGTCGAGGGCAAGCTCTGCATGTGGAAGGCGCTGAAGGCCGTCGAGGACGAGCACACCGATCTGCAGTCCTTCGAGATCGACAAGCTCGTCGAGCGTGCCCAGTCCCAGCGCGACCGCCTCGAGGGCAAGCGCCTCGAGTTCGCCCCCCGGGCGCTGGCCTCGAAGGTCAACGCGTAGTTCTGGAGCTGCCGCTCAGCGCGGCAGGCGCGGCGCGATGATCCGGTAGGCCTTCAGTCCGAGGCCGAGACGCTCTCGGTCCTCGGACTGCATCGGGTCCAGGCCGGTGAGGTCGCGCACGCGCTCGAGCCGATACGCGACGGTATGGCGGTGGGCGTGGATCGCCGCCGCCGTCGCGCTCATGTGGCAGTTGGCGGCGAGGTAGGCCTCCAGCGTGCCGACGAGGTCGGTGCGGTACTGATCGTCGTAGCGCACGACCGGCGCGACCGTGTCCTCGTAGAAGGAGCGCACCTCCTCGGGGTGTGAGGCGAGGACGCGGAACAGCAGCCGGTAGGTGCCCTGGTTGATGTCCTCGGCGATCGGCTCGCCGGACACGGTCAGGACGTCGAGGACGAGCTCGGCCTCCTGCACCGCCCGCCCGAGGTCGGCCGGGTCGCCGTAGAAGGACGACAGCCCGACGGTCCCGTGGCGCTGCAGCCGCGCGGCCAGGCGCGCGGCCGCCGCGAGCGTCGCCTCGGGCGCGTTGTCGGCCGGCACGGCCGGCAGCAGCGCGTAGATCCGCCCGGCCTGCCCGCCGGGCGTCGAGCTCTCCATGTGCTGGGCGAGCGCGCCCGGGAGATCCTCGGCGATCGTCGCGACGACGTGGCGCGGGCGATCGGTGTGAAGCTCGGCGCACAGCGCGATCGCGCCGCGGCTCAGGTCGCAGCCCAGCCGTGCGCCGCGGCGCACGAGCTCGTCGGGCGCCAGCTCGCTGCCGGCGCGCAGGTCCTCGAGGAACGAGCCGCGCAGGTTCTGCTCGACCTCGTCGCGCGCCTCCTCGACGGCGACCTCCGTCAGCGAGGCCACCGCCGCCAGGTGCAGGTACTCCGCCGCCTCACCGGCCGGGGCGGTGCCGCCCTCGAGCAGCAGCACCGCGCCGACGGTCTCGTCCCCGGAGGCGATCGGGATCTCGACGGCCAGCCCGCGCGGAACGTGCGCCGGCCGGTCTGCCACGCAGTCGGCCACGTAGTGGCGCAGCTCCGGGAGCCGCTCGGCCGCGGGCGTGCCCGCCGGTGCCATCACCGCGGTCCCGAGGCGCGGAACGACGATCGCCACCGACCCGCCGACAGCCTCGGCGGCGAGCTCCGCGACCCGTTCGAGGCCGTCCCCGGCGAGGACCGCGTCGACCATCCGCAGATGCAGCCCCCTCAGCCGTTCGACGAGGGTGGCCGCTGTCGGGGCGGCCACCCTCCTCACCGCCTAACCCGCGGCCGCGGCCGCGGCCGCGTCGGGGTGGGCCTGCAGCGTTTCCTCGCCGGATTCGCCCGTGCGGATGCGGTAGGCCTCCTCGACCGGCAGCACGAAGACCTTCCCGTCTCCGACGGCTCCGGTCCGGCCGTGCTTGAGGACCGTCTCGACGATCGTCTGCACGTCCTTGGTGGCCACGACGCATTCGATCTTCACCTTCGGCCGCAGGTAGTTCGTGAGCTCGGCGCCGCGGTAGCGCTCGGTGATCCCCTTCTGGCGGCCCGAGCCCTTGACCTCGCTGATCGACAACGAGGGGAACCCGAGCGCCAGGAGCTCCGTCCTGATCGGCTCGAACGCCTCGTGTCGAACGTATGCGATCACCATCTTCATGCGGGGCTCTCCTTCGTGGCCAGGGTCGGGACGGGTGCGGGCGCGACCGTCGCGGCCGGGCCGCCGCCGTAGCCGACGAGCTCGGCCGGCGGGATGAACTGCCTCCGGGTAGCCGTACATGCCGTGCTCGGAGATGTCGAGGCCGGCGTCCTCCTCCTCCTCGGAGACCCGCAGCCCGTACGTCTTCTTGATGACGTAGAAGGTCCCGTAGCTCATGGCGAACACGAACGAGAAGGCGACGCAGAACCCGACCACCTGCGCGATGAGCTGAGTCGGGCGAGCCCGAGTACAGCAGCCCGCCGTCGGGGTCGCCGAACGCGTTGTACTGCGCGAGGCGCGGCGAGGTGAAGAGCCCGCAGGACAGCGTTCCCCAGATGCCGCAGATCCCGTGCGCGGTGAGGACGCCGACGGGGTCGTCGAGCTTCTTGTCGATCGCCAGGATGCACAGCGGGACGAGGAGGCCGGCGATGAGGCCGATCGGGACGGCCGCCCACAGCTCGACGTAGCCCGATGGCGCCGTGATCGCCACGAGCGCGCCGATCGCGCCGTTGCCGCACATGCCGATGTCCAGCGTCTTCTGCGTCATGCTTCGACATGAACAGCGCGCCGAGGACGCCGCACGCCGCCGCGAGGTTCGTCACGAGGATGATCTCCGGGAAGCGGCCGTCCTGGATGTTCAGCGTCGGTGCCGCCGGTTGAAGCCGAACCAGCCGAGCCAGAGGATGAGGACCGCGAGGCCGAAGAGCGGCATGTTGTGGCCGGGGATCGCCCGCGGCTTGCCGTCGGCGCCGTACTTGCCCTTCCTCGGGCCGAGCAGGAGCAGGACGGCGAGCGCGCCGGTCGCGCCGATGAGGTGGACCGCCGTCGAGCCGGCGAAGTCCTGCATGCCGACGATGCCGAGGTCGGCCCAGATGCCCGTCGCGGACCTGGAGGAAGCCGCCGCCGAAGACCCAGTGCGCGCCGATCGG
Source organism: uncultured Actinomycetes bacterium (assembly GCA_963830085.1). Lineage (GTDB taxonomy): Bacteria > Actinomycetota > Thermoleophilia > Solirubrobacterales > Solirubrobacteraceae > CADCVQ01. Next base: position 479,404 of record CAWHLF010000018.1, read on the forward strand.
GTAGATGACGGTCGCGAAGACGACCGCGTAGATGATGTAGACGCCGAACTTGATGCGCTCGAGCGTCGAGCCCCAGACGATCGCCAGCGAGACGGCGCAGAACACGAACTGGAAGAACCACTTGGATTCGACCGTCGCGTTGAGAAGGCCCATGACCGGGAACGCCGTCGGTCGGGTCGCCGAAGCCCGTGAGCATGAAGCCCGTGCCGCCGATGAGGCCGCGCGAGGCCGCTCGGGCTCGCTGCCGAATGCGAATGCGAAGCCGACGAAGTACCAGCAGATTGCAGCGATCGAGAAGTTCGTGAGGATCTTCGCGACGATCGTGCCCGCGTTCTTCTGGCTGGAGAAGCCGATCTCCAGGAACATGAAGCCGCACTGCATGAACATCACGACCATGCCGGCGACGATCACCCACAGCGAGTTGAAGCCGACGGAATCCGGCAGGACCCCGTTGTTGTAAGCCTCGAGGGTGTCCGCGCTTGCGAAGCCGGGCACCACCAGCGCGACGAGCAGCCCGGCCCCCACAGCGGGCAGCACCTTCATCGCCAACGTCCGTCTCATTCTTCCTCCTCGATCGACTGCGGCCTTCATCGCAGCCCATGCTCAAGGCACGCCCCCCGATCGTCTTTGTACGGAGGTCGAAAGATCGCCAGCGGCGGTTCGACACGAGTGATTGACAATCGCGCCGGGGCGCTCCTAGTGTGGGCCTGGTCGGGCGGCGCAACGCACTTCCGAATGGACAAACGGGCTCCGCGAGCCCTGTCCGAGTGGACAACGCTCCGCCGCCGGACCGCGGCTACAGTCAGCGCGGCCACCACGAGGAGGACAACAGTCACCCATGCCCAGAATCCGCCAGGACAATGTCACCGCCGCCCAATGGAGCACGAACGGGGAGGGCGCGCTCGGGTCTCCTGACCTGACGCTCGCCGGCAACCAGGTCTTCGGCGCGAACGTCTTCAGCACGGCGATCCAGCGCCAGCGGCTGCCCAAGCACGTCTTCAAGGCGCTCACCGGCGCGGTCGCGCGCGGCGAGGCACTCGACACCTCCCTGGCCGACGCGGTCGCCCAGGCGATGAAGGGCTGGGCGCTGGAGCGCGGCGCCACCCACTACACGCACTGGTTCCAGCCGCTGACCGGCATGACCGCCGAGAAGCACGACTCCTTCTATGGCCCGACCGGCGACGGCACCGCGATCGCCGAGTTCTCCGGCAAGGAGCTCATCCAGGGCGAGCCCGACGCGTCCTCCTTCCCGACCGGCGGCATCCGCGCGACCTTCGAGGCCCGCGGCTACACCGCCTGGGACCCGAGCTCGCCGGCGTTCATCCTCGAGAACCCCAACGGCGCGCTGCTGTGCATCCCGACGGCGTTCGTCTCGTGGACCGGCGAGGCGCTGGACACGAAGATCCCGCTGCTGCGCTCGATGGACGCCCTCTCGAAGTCGGCGATCCGCGCGCTGGGCCTGCTCGGCGACGAGAGCGCCGCGCGCGTCTTCACGACGGTCGGCCCGGAGCAGGAGTACTTCCTCATCGACGAGCAGTACTACTACCAGCGCCCCGACCTCGTGACGACGGGCCGCACGCTGTTCGGCGCCAAGCCCCCGAAGGGCCACGAGCTCGACGAGCACTACTTCGGCTCGATCCCGGAGCGGATCCTCGCCTGCATGATGGAGACCGAGCAGGAGCTCGCGAAGCTCGGCGTGCCGGTGAAGACGCGCCACAACGAGGTCGCGCCGAACCAGTACGAGATCGCGCCGATCTTCGAGAACTCGAACATCGCCTCCGATCACCAGCAGCTGACGATGCAGCTGCTGCAGAACATCGCGCGGCGCTACGGCCTCGTCTGCCTCCTGCACGAGAAGCCCTTCGCGGGCGTCAACGGCTCGGGCAAGCACAACAACTGGTCGATGGGCACCGACACGGGCGTCAACCTCCTCGAGCCGGGCGACACGCCGCGCGGACAACATCCAGTTCCTGTTCTTCTGCGCGGCCGTCATCAAGGCCGTCAACAAGCACCAGGCGCTGCTGCGGGCCTCCGTCGCGAACGTCGGCCAGGACCACCGGCTCGGAGCCAACGAGGCGCCCCCGGCGATCATCTCGATCTTCCTCGGCGGCGAGCTCGAGCGGGTCTTCGAGGCGATCGCGAGCGGCGAGGCCGCAGCGTCCTCGGACAACGGCTTCCTCGGGCTCGGCACGCCGGTCCTGCCGCCGCTGCCCCTGCACGGCGGCGACCGCAACCGGACGTCGCCGTTCGCCTTCACGGGCAACAAGTTCGAGTTCCGGACGCGTCGGCTCGAGCTCGTCGCTCGGCCTGCCCAACACCGTGCTCAACACGATCGCCGCCGAGGCCATCGACGAGCTCTCCGACGCGCTGGAGGCGAAGCTCGCAGACAGCACGTCGCTCGACGAGGCGGTCGTCGCGATCGTCAAGGACGCCTACGCCGCCAACCGCCAGATCGTCTTCGGCGGCGACAACTACGCCGACGAGTGGTACACCGAGGCGGCCGAGCGCGGGCTGGAGAACCTGAGCTCGACGCCCGACGCGCTGCCGTGGCTCGTCAACGAGCAGACCGTCGAGGTCATGTCGAAGTACGGCGTCCTGTCCGAGCGCGAGCTCGAGGCGCGCTACGAGGTCTCCGTCGAGCAGTACTTCGTGAAGCTCAACATCGAGTCCGAGACGGCGTCGGCGATCGCGCGCACGATGCTCCTGCCGGCGGCGGTCCGCTACCTCAACGAGCTGCTCGCCAGCGGGCGCGAGGGCCTCATCGACGAGCTCGCGCCGATCGTCGGCGAGTTCCACAAGGCGATCGTCGCGCTCGAGGCCGCCAATCAGGATCCCGGCCTCGAGGGCCAGGAGCTCGCGCTCTACATGCGCGACACCGTCGTCCCGGCGATGACGGCCGTCCGGACGCACGCCGACACGCTCGAGAAGCTCGTCGCCGACGACCTCTGGCCGCTGCCGAAGTACTCGGAGATCCTCTTCATCAAGTAGCCGGTCGGCGCGACCCGCAGCGACAGGGAGTCCCCGCTACTCCGGGGCTCCCTGCCCTGGCGGTGCGCGATCCTCGGCCGGGAGCTCGGTGGCGTACGGCGGTCGCGCCCAGGGGTGCGCGCCGAGGGTGCCGTAGTGCTCGCGCAGGTAGGCGACGAGGTCGCCGCGATGGTCGCGGCAGGCGTAGCGCGTCGGCCCGTACGGCCCGCGCCCGCTCCACACCAGCCACTTCTCCGGCATCGCGTCGACGTACGTGCCGAACGCGCGCCCGCGCATTGTCTTCTCGAGGCTGACCTGCGTCAGCGGGTCGGGACGGCGGTCGCAGAACTGACAGCGGAAGCGCACCCCCACGGGCATGGGCGCACCCTACGCCTTCATCAAGTGGCCGGTCGTTCGATGCCCATGCCGTTCGGAAAGCCCGGCCGCCAGGGCTTTCCGCTGTTCGGCGACGGGCGCACGATCACATCCGTCCCGCCAGGATTATCCTCGACTCATGCGCCCGCATCTCACCTACGCGAACGTCGTCTCGACGCTGTGTCTCTTCATCCTGCTCGGTGGCAGCGCCACCGCGGCGATCGTCGTCACGGGGCGCAACGTCAAGGACGAGAGCCTGACGACGAAGGACGTCAAGAACGCCTCGCTGCTGCGCAGGGACTTCAAGGCCGGGCAGATCCCGGCCGGCGCGCCGGGAGCACCCGGCGCACCCGGGGCGGCCGGCGGCCGGGACGGCCGGGGCACCGGGGGCGGCCGGCGCGACGGGCGACGCGGGCGCGCCGGGTCCGCCCGGTCCCGCCGGCCAGATCGCCGGCACGCCGGCGGGCGGCGCGCTGGCCGGCACGTACCCGAACCCGCAGCTCGCGGCCGGCGCCGCCGGCGACAACCTCCTCACGACCCGGCTGACGAGCGGGCGCGTCATGCGCGGGCGCTTCCACGCCGGCGGCACGCAGAACTTCACGGTCGCCGGCAACTCCTCCGCCGTCGGATCGATCAGCTTCCCGGCGCGGCTGTTCACGAATCCGACGAGCGTCGTCTTCGTCGGTCCCGGGCTCCCGAGCGGAACGACCTGCAACTCCGGCCAGCTGTCCGCGAGCCCCGGCGTCGTCTGCCTCTTCGCCGACGTGCAGTTCCACGCCCAGAACCCGATCATCGTCGGCGGCGGGGCAAGCCGCGACGGACTGAACTTCATCGTCGAGGCGCAGGCCTCCTACGACGGCTTCTACAACCTCAGCGGCACCTGGGCCGTGGGCGCGCCGTAGCTACAGCGACGTGACCTTCGGCGCCGGGCGCTCCTCGGCGAACATCCGCAGCGCGAAGGCGCCGGCCGGGTGCGCTCGCCAGCGCCGCACCGCGGTCGCCATCTCGTCGTGCATGTCCTCGGGCTGCGGCAGCGGCGTGCCGTAGTTCTCCGGCACGACGAGCGGCGAGGCGAGCGCGGCGAACGCGAGGTCGGCGGCGCTGAAGCGGTCGCCGACGAGGAAGCGGCGGCCGTCGGACAGCAGCTCCCCGACGAAGTCGAACTCCTCGTCGACGCGCGTGATCGCGTTCGCGACCGACGCCGGGTTGACGCCGAGATAGCGCCGGATGACGAGCTTCGCCGGCGCGAGCACGACCGGGAACATCATCCGCTCCCAGCGCGGGACGCCGGTGAGGTTGTAGGGCGCGTAGCGCCGCGCGTCGGTGAAGACCTGGTCGTAGAGCCAGCGCCGCCCCTCCGGCCCGAGGACGGTGTCGAAGCGCTGCTCGAGCGCATCGACCTCGGCGCGCCGCGCCGCGTCGGACGGGTACAGGCGCCGATCCCTCGGAGACGTGCTCGTCGGCGTAGCGCGAGGATCTGCGCCGACTCGTCGTAGACGCCCTCGGGCGCCTTCAGCACCGGCGCGGTCATCCCGCCGCCGGCGCGCTTGACCGCCGCCCAGTGGACGAGCTGGATGTGGCGCTTCTCGGCGTAGTCGAGGCCCGCGCGGTCCAGCGCCCAGCGCGCCTTCTCGCAGAAGTGGCTGATCGGGATCGTCACGAGGATCCGGTCGGCGGACGGCATGCGGACGCCACGCTATAGCTTGCGCCCCCGTGTTCGAGCCGCTGCGCACCGTGACCGCGACTCGCTACGTCGACGCCCTGCGCGAGGGCGGCTCGCTCCCGGGGCTCGTCGAGGCCGACGACCTCGGCATGTACGTCACGAAGTTCCGCGGCGCCGGCCAGGGCGAGGGCGCGCTCGTCGCCGAGGTGCTGGCCGGCGAGCTCGCGCGGGCGATCGGGCTGCCGGTGCCGGAGCTCGTCGTCGTCGACGTCGCGCCGGAGCTCGCCCACGCCGAGCCCGACCCCGAGATCCAGGACCTCATCGCCGCGAGCCCGGGCCCGAACCTCGGCATGGACTTCCTCCCCGGCTCGCTGCCGTTCGCGCTGCCCGCCGAGCCGCCGATCGACCCGCGGCTCGCCGCCGACATCGTCTGGTTCGACGCGCTCGTGACGAACGTCGACCGCACGCATCGCAACCCGAACCTCCTGCTCTGGCACGGGCGCCTGTGGATGATCGACCACGGCGCGGCGTTCTTTCGCCAGCACTCCGGCCGGCCGCTGCAGGAGACCGCGCACGAGGGCGTGCCGATGCTCGCCGAGCACGTCCTGCTGGCGGTGGCGGGCGACATCGACGAGGCGGACGAGCGCCTCGCGGGTCCGGCACTCGCGGCCGCCGGAGAGGCGATCGCGAAGATCCCCGCCGCGTGGCTCGGGCGCAACCCGGCCTCGCGCCGCGGCGACTTCGCGGCGTTCCTCAACGCCCGCCTCGCCGCGCCGCGGTCGTTCGTCGAGGAGGTCCGCCGTGTCCGCGGCTGAGCGCAAGCCGTTCGCCTACGCGCTCCTGCGCGTCGTGCCGCGGGCCGAGCGCGGCGAGCGGGTGAACGTCGGCGTCGTGCTCTTCAGCCGCCAGCACGACTTCCTCGACCTGCGCACGCACGTCGACGGCGCGCGGCTGGCGGCGCTGGACTCCGAGCTCGCGCCCGGGACGATCCGCGAGCGCCTCGAGGCGCTGCGCTGCGTCGTCGGCGGCGATCCCGCCGGCGGCGCGCTCGCCGAGCTGCCGCCGTCCGAGCGCTTCGGCTGGCTCGTGGCCCCCTCCTCGACGATCATCCAGGCGTCGGAGGTCCACACGGGCCTCACGGCCGATCCCGCGGAGACGCTCGAGCACCTCTTCGCGACGCTCGTCGTCTGAACAGTGTTCACACGGAAGTCACGCCGAGCCGGCATGGGCGACGCGGCGACGAGCATGTGCGTCACCGACGTCGGCGACCGGTTTTCGCCACCGCGTCGCCGACCACGCGGCAAGCGGCGCGCTGCGCGACCTGCTCGAGCACCATCGCCTCTCCTACGCGCCCGAGCCGCTGTCCGAAGGCGCGATCTTCGGCTTCTCGGGCGCCCTCTCGCTGCGCGCGCGGATCGCCGACCGCGCGGTGCCCGCGATCGATCTCGACGGCCGTGCCGCGTCGCTGGAGCCCGAGCTCGCGCGCCATCTCGGCCTGAACGCCACGTGGTGGCGGACCGAGGATCCCGACGAGGCCTGGAGGCAGCTGCGCGGGGAGCTCGACGCGGGCCGCCCGACGCTCGTGCGCGCCGACATGGCCGAGCTCGGCTACCGTCGCGGCGGCCGCCACGACGCGCGCCACACGGTCGTCGTGACGAGCCACGACCACGAGGCCGGCATCGTCTGGGTCGCCGACGCGAGCTTCCCCGAGCCGCGGCGCTGCACGGTCGCCGAGCTCGCGCGCGCACGGGCCTCGACCGCCTGGCCGGAGCCGGCGCGCCACGGCATGCTGCGCCTCCGCGGCGAGCAGCGCCTCGCGCCGCCCCGCCAGGCGATCGCCGCGGCCGTCCGGCGCACCGTCGAGAACATGCGCACGCCGCCCGAGTTCGAGCATCCGCACGCGCAGAGCGGCCTGCGCGCGGTCGACGCGCTCGCCGACACCTGGCCGCGGCTGCCGGAGATGACGGGCGAGCGGCTCGGCCAGACGCTCGGCGCGCTGCGCTTCCGCATCCGCGACGCCGGCACCGGCGGCGCGCTGTACCGCTCGCTGCAGGCCCGCTTCCTGCACGACGCCGCGGGGCTGCTGGGATCCTCGCGGCTCGGGCAGGCCGCGCTGATCTGCGACGACCTCGCCGACGCCTGGCGGGCCGTGGCCAGCTCGCTGGACATCGAGGATGCGGGGGTCGCGCATCAGGTCGCGACGCCGTGGATCGAGCGTATCCGGGCGCTCGAGCATCGGCACGTCGAGGCGCTCGAGGCCCATCTCGGGCTGCGCGCCCGCGCCGCCGCATAGCTCCCGGAATTGGCGCCCCCGCACGGGATCGACGGTCGCTTGGCCTAGCATCGTAGGTCGATGCGCGACTACCGATCAGCCATTCGCAGCCACGTCGTCCTCTTCGACGGCGGCATGGGCGCGACGCTCGAGCAGTTCGATCTCTCGCTCGAGCACGACTACAAGCTGCCCGGGCGCGCGCACGAGGCGCTCGTGCTCCACCGCCCGGACATCATCCAGGGCGTCCACGAGTCGTTCGTCGAGGCGGGCGCCGACGCCGTCCAGACCGACACGTTCCAGGCCAGCCGCCTGAAGCTCGACGAGTGGGGGCTCGGCGAGGCGACCGTCGAGATCAACCGCCGCGCCGCCGAGATCGCGCGGGCCGCCGCCGGCGAGCAGCGCTTCGTCATCGGCTCGGTCGGGCCGACGGGCTTCCTGCCCGCCTCCGACGACCCGACGCTCGGCGAGATCTCCTTCCGCACGCTCGCCGACGGATTCGCCGAGCAGTGCCGAGGCCTCCTCGACGGCGGCGTCGACGTCATCCTCATCGAGACCGCGCAGGACATCCTCGAGGTCAAGGCCGCCGTCTTCGGCGCCCGCGAGGCGATGAAGCTCACCGGCCGCGAGGTCCCGATCCAGACGCAGGTCTCGCTGCTGCCCAACGGCGGCAAGATGCTGCTCGGCACGGACATCTCCGCCGTCCTGACGACGCTCGACGCGCTCGGCGTCGACGCGATCGGGCTGAACTGCTCGACCGGCCCGGAGGACATGCGCGACGCGATCCGCTTCCTCGGCGAGTTCTCGCCGGTGCCGATCTCGTGCATCCCGAACGCCGGCATCCCGATCCAGGGTCCCGACGGCGAGACGATCTTCCCCGAGCAGCCCGAGCCGTTCGCCGCGTCGCTGACCGAGTTCGTCGAGCGCTACGGCGTCGCCATCGTCGGCGGCTGCTGCGGCACGACGCCCGATCACATCCGCGCGCTCGCCGAGAGCGTCAAGGGCCGCGGCGTCAAGGCGCGCCCGGCGCCGCGGCCCGCGCACGTCAGCTCGATGATCACCGCGACGCCGCTCGTCCAGGAGCCGCGCCCGACGATGGTCGGCGAGCGCGTGAACTCGCAGGGCTCGCGCAAGGCCAAGGAGATGCTCCTGGCCGACGACTACGACGGCCTGAACCAGATCGCCGAGGACCAGGTCGACGGCGGCGCCCACGTGCTCGACCTCTGCGTGGCGCTCGTCGAGCGCGACGACGAGGACGAGCAGATGCGCCGCGTCGCCGAGCGCGTCTCGCTCTCCCAGCCCGCGCCGATCCAGGTCGACTCGACCGAGCCGCACGTCATCGAGGCGGCGCTCGAGCAGATCCCGGGCCGCGCGATCGTGAACTCCATCAACCTCGAGGCCGGCCGCGACAAGCTCGACAAGGTCGTCCCGATCGCGCTCGCGCACGGCGCGTGCCTCATCGCGCTGACGATCGACGAGGTCGGGATGGCGAAGACGGCCGAGCGCAAGCTCGAGATCGCCAAGCGCCTGAAGGAGCTGTGCTGCGACGAGCACGGCCTCGACCCCGAGGCGCTGATCTTCGACTGCCTGACGTTCACCCTGACGACGGGCGACGAGGAGTGGCGCCCGTCGGCGGTCGAGACGATCGAGGGCATCCGCGCGATCAAGCGGCACATCCCGGGCGTCAAGACGTCGCTGGGCGTGTCGAACGTCTCCTTCGGCGTCTCGCCCCGGGCCCGGGCGGTGCTGAACTCCGTCTTTTTGCATCACTGCGTCGAGGCCGGGCTGGACCTCGCGATGGTCAACCCGAACCACATCACGCCCTACGGCGAGATCGGCGAGGCCGAGCGCCGGCTCGCCGACGACCTCGTCTTCAACCGCCGCGAGGACGCGCTCGAGCTGTTCATCGCGCACTTCGAGTCCCAGCAGGAGGTGCCCGAGGACGAGAAGGCCGACCCGACCGCGGGCATGGAGCCCGAGGAGGCGCTGCACTTCCACATCCTGCGCCGCAAGAAGGAGGGCGTCGAGGACTGGATCGTTCGCAGCGTCGAGAAGATCGGCGCGGTCCCGACGCTCAACGAGGTCCTGCTGCCGGCGATGAAGGAGGTCGGCGACAAGTTCGGCGCCGGCGAGCTCATCCTGCCGTTCGTCCTGCAGTCGGCGACGGTCATGAAGCGCGCTGTCGCCAAGCTCGAGGAGTACCTCGACAAGGTCGAGGGCTACACGAAGGGCACGGTCGTCATCGCGACGGTCTTCGGCGACGTGCACGACATCGGCAAGTCGCTCGTCAACACGATCCTCACGAACAACGGCTACACGGTCGTCGACCTCGGCAAGCAGGTGCCGATCTCGTCGATCCTCGAGGCCGCGCAGGAGCACAACGCGACGGCGATCGGGTTGAGCGCGCTGCTCGTCTCGACGTCGAAGCAGATGCCGCTGTGCATCGAGGAGCTGCACTCCAAGGGCCTGGAGTTCCCCGTCCTCATCGGTGGCGCGGCGATCAACCGCGACTTCGGGCTGCGCGCGCTGTACCCGAAGGGCCGCGAGTCAGACGAGATCTACGAGCCCGGCGTCTTCTACTGCAAGGACGCGTTCGAGGGGCTCAACAAGATGGACCAGATCATCGACGAGACGGCGCGCGCGGCGCTCGTCGACAAGACGCGCGCCGCCGCCGACAACTTCCGCAAGCACGGCAAGGAGCAGGTGGAGCTCGTCACCGACGACGACTCGGTTCGCTCGGCTGCGCGCACGGACGTCCCGATCCCGGAGCCGCCGTTCTGGGGTGCCCGCGAGATCGACGTCCCGCTCGACGACATCTTCCCCCACCTCGACACGCACGTGCTCTTCAAGCTCCACTGGGGCGGGCGCGGCGTGAAGGGCGCCGCGTGGCGCGAGCTCGTCGACGAGGACTTCCAGCCGCGCCTGGAGCGCATGTGGCGCGAGCAGGACTACCTGCGCCCGCGCGCCCGCCTGGGCTACTTCCCCTGCTACAGCGAGGGCAACGAGGTCGTCGTGCTGGATCCGGACGATCGGGAGACGGTCCTGGAACGGCTCGTGTTCCCGCGCCAGCCCGCGCACTCGCGCATCTGCCTCGCGGACTTCTACCGTCCCCGCGACAGCGGAGAGCTGGACGTCGTCGCATTGCAGGCCGTGACGGTCGGGCCCGAGGTGACCGAGGTCATCACGCGGCTGGAGGCGGAGGGCGAGTTCGCCGAGCAGCTCTTCACCCACGGGCTGGGCGTGCAGTCGGCCGAGGGCACGGCGGAGTGGCTGCACTCACGCGTGCGGTCCGACCTGGGGATCGGGCCCACCGACGGACGCCGCTACTCCTGGGGCTACCCCGCCTGCCCGGAGCAGTCCGAGCACGAGAAGGTCTACCGCCTGCTCGACGCGCCGGCGATCGGCCTGTCGTTGACCGGCGGGTTCGCGGTCGAGCCCGAGCAGTCGACGCTGGCGATCATCGCCCACCACCCGCAGGCGGTCTACTTCGGCATGAAGTCCGGCTTCCTGCCGAAGGACAAGGCGCCGGACGACATCATCGCCGGCTCCGATCGCGACGCGACGCAGAAGCGCGACCAGGACCCGCGCGACGGCCCGCCGGAGGACGAGCCGGCGCTGGCGGTGGAGGGGCGGGTGTAGCAGCGCGCGAGGGCGCCGGAGGACCGGGCGTCCTCATGCTGCCCGGCCTCCCGGTGCCGATAGACGCCGGACGCCGAACCTCCGTGACGTGCAGGCAGCAACCCTGCCGCGGGGCCCTCGTCCGCTCCGCCCCCTCTTGGAGGATCCATGCTCGCTGTTGCCGTCCGCAGGACCCTGCCCGCAATCGCGCTGACGGTGATGGCGTCGCTCGCCGTCGCCGCCCCGGCGTCGGCCGCGACCGTCGTCAACGGCGACTTCGAGGCCGGCGATCTGTCGGGCTGGACCCAGAACGCCTCGCCCTCCGGCAGCTGGGCGAACTACACCGGCACCACGAATCCGGTGAACGGCCGACCTGTCAGCGCGCCGCCTCAGGGCGACCGTGCGGCGGCGGCCGGCCAGAACAGCCAGGGCACGAGAATCCTCTACCAGGACATCGCGCTGGAGGCCGGCCAGAGCCATACGCTCGACCTCCAGGCGTACTACGAGAACTTCCACAGCGCGCTGGTCTCGCCCGACACGCTCGCCACGAACGTTCCCAATCAGCAGTATCGGATCGACGTTCTCAGCACCACGGCCGCCGTCGACTCGGTGGACCCGGCCGACATCCTCACGACGGTCTTCCGGACCCAGCCCGGCGACGCCAACTCGCGGGCGCCGTTCGCGCTCACGAGCGACCTGTCCGCCTTCGCCGGCCAGACGGTCCGCCTGCGCATCGCCGAGGTCGACAACCAGTTCTACTTCTCCACGGGCGTGGACGATGTCCGCATCGTCTCCGTCCCGCTGCTGACAGCCGCCCCGGACACGCTGGCCTTCGGCTCGCACGAAGTCGACGGCGGCCCGACGGGCAGCCAGACCTCGACGCTGTCCAACGCCAGCCCGGACCCGGTCACGCTGTCGGGCCTGACGCTGTCCGGCGACACGACACAGTTCGAGCGCCTGACCGGCGCCGCCGGGGACTGCACCGCAGACCACGACGCTGGCCGCGGGAGCGACATGCGACCTGCGCATGCGCTTTGACCCGACCTCCACGGGCGCGAAGGCCGCGACGCTCACGATCGCGTCGGACGCGGCAGATCGCACCGTCGCGCTGACCGGCACAGGCGATTCAGACCGAGCTGACGCCCAGCCCCGCCGCGCTGGCGTTCGGATCGCGCGACATCGACGACGGGCCGACGGCCGGCCAGACCTCGACGCTCACGAACTCCGGCACCGAGCCGGTCACGCTGTCGGGCCTGACGCTGTCGGGGACGCGACGCAGTTCGAGCGCCTGACCGACGATGCCGCCGACTGCCAGCCCACCACGACGCTGGCCGTCGGAGAGACCTGTGACGCTGCGCGTGCGCTTCGACCCGACCTCCACGGGCGCGAAGGCCGCGACGCTGACGATCGCCTCGAACGCCGCCGACCGCACCGTCGCGCTGACCGGCACCGGCACCGAGGTCGCCGTCCCGGCCCCGGCCCCGACCCCGGACCCGATTCCGGCCACCGTCCCGGCGCCCGTCGACTCCGGTACGCAGCAGGCCCCGAGCCCGCCGCTGCCCGGCGCCGGCCCCTGGACGCTCACGCGCGCAGCCGCGGCAAACGTGACCCGGCGCACCGGCACGCAGACCGAGCTGACACCGAGTCCCGGCGCGCTCGCCTTCGGAGCGCTCGACATCGACGCCGGACCGACGCAGACCCAGACATCGACGGTCACGAACTCCGGCCCCGCGTCGATCTCGATGTCGGCCCTGACACTGACCGCCGCGGACGCCACGCAGTTCGAGCGCATGACGGGCGCCGCCGGCGACTGCACCGCCACGACGACCCTCGCCGCCGGCGAGTCATGCGACGTGCGCGTGCGCTTTGACCCAAGCTCCACGGGTGCCAAGGCGGGGACGCTGACGGTCGCCTCCGACACGCCGGACCGCACATTGGCTCTGACCGGCACCGGCACGGAGGTTGTTGTCGTCCCGACTCCTGACCCCGCCGCCGTGTTGCCGCCGGACCAACCCGCCGCTGCCCCTGCCCGCGGTCGTCAAGCCGTGGACGCTCGAGCGCCACGCCAAGGTCCACGTGACTCGCACCAGCGCTGGGCTTCGGGTCCGCACCGGATACGTCGCCGTCTGCCCAGCGGGCGGGCCCACATGCACCGGGCGCGTGACGCTGAAGGTGCTACGCCGCTCCTCGACGACCAACGAGCTCCTGCGCGTCTTCCTGACGAACCGGGTCGCGCTCAAGACCCTGCCCGCGGGCACGCAGCGGCGCCTGAGCTTCAGCCTCAACGCACGAGGAGCGCGCCTGCTGCGGCAGCTCGGCTCGTTCACCGGCAGGCTGCGCGGCTCGGTGCGCGCCGGCGGCGGCGAGGCGATTGTCCGCACCGCGACTCTGCGGATCGCGGCGCCGCGGCGGCCCTGATCTGGGGCTACGATCCGACCTCAGCCGGTCTTCGTCGACAGACACGTCGCCTCTGATGTTCACGCGGGCAGCCGCGCCTCCTCGAGATCGAGGTCGCGCTGGATCTCACGCCAGACGTCCGGGCGCAGCCGGCCCTGGTTGCGCAGCCCGAGCAGCGCGTCGCGCTCGACGCCGATGAGGTCGCGGCGCAGCGCGGCGTAGCGCTCGAGGGAGTCGTTGGTCGCCTCGCTGCGGCCCTCGTCTCCCTCGCCGCCGATGACCGCCATGCAGCGCCGGAAGCGCGCGCGGTAGAGCTCGCGCATCCGGCGCAGGCGCTCGTCGGAGATGCGGCCCTCGCGCTCGAGCTCGTCGAGGCGGTCGAGCGCGGCCTGCGCCGCCTCGAGCCGGGCGACCGCCTCGTCGGGGCTCCATTCGCGCTCGCTCTGGACGCCGAGCAGCCGCATGAGCGGGCCGAGCGTCAGGCCCTGGCCGACGAGCGTCACGGCGATGACGCCGACGGTCACGAAGATCATGAGCTCGCGCTGCTCGATGTCGGCGGACAGCGCGAGCGCGGCCGCCAGCGAGATCGCTCCCCGCATCCCGCTCCAGCCGACGACGAGCCGCTCGCGCCAGTTGTCGCCGGTGTCCGCCCGCGCCGCGACCGGCACGCAGCGAGCGAGCAGCGGCGCGATCGCCACCCATGCCAGCCGCACGGCGATGACGACGGCGCTGACGAGCGCGACGTACCCCAGCAGCTCCACCACGTCGCCGCCGGCGTCGTCGAAGACGCTCTCGAACTGCAGGCCGAGCAGGACGAACAGCGTGACGTTCAGCGCGAACGCCAGCGCCTGCCAGAACGCGATCGCGCTCAGCCGCGTATCGGCGTCGAACATCTCGTGCGAGTGCCAGCCGAACCAGACGCCCGCGACGACCGTCGCCAGCACGCCGGAGGCGCCGACCTGCTCCGCCCCGACGTACGCGCCGTACGCATAGAGCACCGACAGCAGGATCGCCAGCGGCACGTCGTTCAGGCGCCGGTACAGGCGCTGCCCGATCCACCCCACCGCGAGCCCGATCGCGACGCCGCCGGCGGCCGCACGGGCGAACTCCCAAGCCGCGTCGCCGAGCGAGAACGTCCCGGCCAGCGCAGCGGCGACCGCCACGCGATACGCGACGAGCGCCGCGGCGTCGTTGAGCATCGCCTCGGCCTCGACGGCGATCGACACGCGCTCGGGCACGCCGAGCCGCGAGAACGTCGCCGCCGCCGACACCGGATCGGTCGGAGCGACGATCGCTCCCAGGACGAAGGCCTCCGCCCAGCTCAGGCCGACGACCGCGTGGCCGACGACGGCGACCGCCACCATCGTCACGAGCACGAGCACGAAGCTCAGCGAGACGAGCTGCGCCGCGGCGCTGCGCAGCTCCTGAGGCGAGGCCTGAAAGCCGGCGGAGTGCAGCAGCGGCGGCAGGAACAGCAGGAAGATCGCCTCGGGTGCGAGCTCGACGGCGGGCAGCCCGGGCACGAAGCCGATCGCGACGCCGCCGATGACGAGGACGATCGGATACGGGATCGAGATGACGTCGGCGAGCCGGACCAGCACCGCGGCGGCGAACAGGACCGCGATGAGGAACTCGAGGTCGCCCACGGTGCGGGGAGTCTACGAGCGGCTACCTTGCGCACGGATGAGCGCTCGAATGATCCCGCCGCTCGGACCCGACGACCACGTCAGGGGTCCCGACGACGCGCCGCTGGAGCTCGTGATGTACGGCGACTTCCAGTGCCCCTACTGCACCGCGGCGCAGTCGATCCTGGGCCGCGTCCGCGACCGCCTCGACGGGCGACTGCGCTTCGCCTTCCGCCACATGCCGCTGCCCAAGCACCCCGACGCGCAGGCCGCCGCGCAGGCATCCGAGGCCGCCCACGCGCAGGGCGCGTTCTGGCCGATGCACGACGCGCTCTTCGCCGCGCGCGGGCGCCTGTCGCTCGACGACCTCGAGGCCCACGCCGCCGGGCTCGGCCTCGACGGCGCCCGCCTGCGCGGCGAGGTCGTCGACGGCGTCCACGCCGAGCGCGTCGCGCGCGACGAGCGCAGCGCGCGCGCCGCCGGTGTCACCGGCACGCCGGCGTTCTTCGTCGACGGCGTCCTGCACGAGGGCGCCTTCGACGCCGGCTCGCTCGTCGAAGCGCTCGAAGGCTAGGGCCTACAGCTTCGTCGCGAAGCGGCGCATGAGCAGGCTGTAGAGCAGCAGCAGCGAGCCGACGGCGATGAGCACCCACGGCAAGACGTTCAGCGGCGGCCACGGATCGGCGAGGTCGTAGAAGTTCTCGCGCTGGTTCTCGAGCACCGGGATGACGTCCTGGCCGAAGTACTGGTCGAGCTCGGGCATCGTGCGCACGTCCTGGCCGTCGAAGCGCGTCAGCGCCTCCGTGCCCGGGATCGAGTTCCAGCGGATCGCCACCGGCCGCACGGCGAGGATCGCCTGCGCGAGCTTCGGCGTGCGCTCCTCGAGCAGGGCGAGAAGCTCGGCCCGGCTGAGCTTCATCCGCCGCTGCAGGAAGGTCAGCAGGTGCGGGATCTCGGCCGCGACCGAGCTCAGCGGGATCGCCTGCAGCACCGCCGCCGTCCGCGGCGCCCGCTGGCGCAGCGAGGCGAGCACCTGCCGGCGCGAGACGTTCGTCCGCCGCGCGACGAACGCCGCGAGCTCGGGGACCTCGTCGGACGCGCCGCCGCGCTTCGTCGCGATCGGATCGCCGAACAGCACCGTCTGGTGGACCATGTCCACGCCGGCGCGGTCGCCCTCGACGCGCGACTGCTCGAACGCCGGCTCGAACGTGCCGAGGAGCCGGTCGGCCGCGTTCAGCCGCGGGACGTACTGCGCCGCACCGACGATCGCGAGGATGACGATGGCGACGGCGGAGACGATCGTCCAGCCGAGCCTGCCCGGCACGCGCCGGGCCCCGCGCCGCGCCTGGTAGAGGCCGAACGCCAGCAGCGCGGCGCCGACGACGAGCAGCAGGAACGGGATGTAGCCCACGCCGCCGCTGCCGGCGACGTCCTGGAAGTCCTCCTTGCCGTCCTGCACCGTCGCGACGAGGTCCTGGCTGAAGTAGTCGCGCAGCTGCGGGACCGTCTTGACCGCCGTCGTCCCGTCGAAGCGCGTCATCGCGCTCAGGCCGGGCACGTCGTTCCAGCCGCTCGAGACGGCCGACAGCGCCGTCAGCGTCTGCGCGAGCTTCGGGAACGACTCCTCGAGCTCGGCGGCGATCGCCTCCTCGGAGAGGTTGAGCGTCGTGGCGAGATAGCCCGTGAACGCCGGGATCTCACGCGCGACGCCCGAGAGCGGCAGCGCCCGCAGCAGCGCCTCGGTGTGCGGCGCCTCCCTGCGCAGGGCCGCCGCCACCTCGCGCGCCGACAGATCGGTTCGCCGGGCGATGAGGCGGACGAGCGGCGCGACCTCGCGGCTGCCTCCGCCGCGCGCGGTCATGAGCGGGTCGGCGAGATCGACGTACTTCGAGATGAAGTCGATGCCCGCGCGGTCGCCCGCCACGCGCTCGTCCGTCAGGGCGGGCTCGGCCGCATCGATGAGCTCCTGCCCCGAGCCCAGGCGCGGGACGAGCTGCAGCGCGAGCACGATCACGACGACGACGAGGCCGACGAGCGCAACTCCCATCCATGCCCGCGAGGCACGCGTCGACAGCAAGCCCCTCATGCCCACTCCCCCTGACGATCCGCTGAGACGAGCGCGAGCTTATCCGCTCGCGTCAGGCGCTTGATCCGCGCCTCCTCGCGGCGCGCCGCGCTGCGATCGGGCATCGGCCGCGCGAACGCGAGCTCGACCGGCAGCCGGCTGGCGGTGTAGCGGCTCGCCCGGCCGGCCCGGTGGGCGGCGAGGCGGCGATCGAGATCCGAGGTCCAGCCGCAGTACAGCGAGCCGTCGCGGCAGCGCAGGAGGTAGACGTAGGCGTCGGGCATCACCGCTCGGAGTTCGACGCCGGCGGCGCCGACCTTGCTTTCAGGCCGGAGGCGACCAGCCCGCGACCGCCGCCGACGGCTGCACGCCGTCGCTCAGGCGCGGATCGGGCACCGCCGCGGAGGCGGACAGCGCCAGCGGGATGACGCCCGCCCAGACCGGCAGCTCGTAGTCCTCGTCGTCGTCCACCGGCGGTCCGGTGCGGACCTTCGCCGACGCCTCGTCGAGCCCGAGCGCGAGCACCGTCGTGCCCTTGAGCTCCTGCGGGTTCGGGGCCCGCACCTCGTCCCAGCGGCCCGGCACGAGGCGCTCGGTGAACGCCTCCAGCGCGCGGAGGCGCTCGTCGGCTCCGACGACGAGACGGGCCTCGCCGAGCACGACGACGGAGCGGTAGTTCATCGAGTGATGAAACGCCGACCGGGCGAGCACGAGCCCGTCGAGCAGCGTCACCGTCAGGCACGCCGGCGCCCCCGCGGTGAGCGTCCGCAGCGTCCGGCTGGCGGCCGAGCCGTGGACGTATACGACGTCGCCGACGCGGGCATGAAGCGTCGGGATGACATACGGCTGGCCGTCGACGCTGATGCCGAGATGGGCCAGGAGCCCGGCATCGAGGATCGCGTCGATCGTGGCGCGGTCGTATGCCGCGCGCGCCGGCACTCGCGAGACCCGTACCCTCGGTGTTGGAGCAGCGTTCATGAACTGCACCTTAGTCACGTATTGGTCCTGGCGACAGGACCATTTCACTGAGAAAATCGTGGTCCAATGGACCTGCTTCTCGACCTCGGCGTAGCGCGCGGCGCGTCGCTGCGCGCCCGCCTGGAGGACGCGCTGCGCGAGAGCATCCGCACCGGCCGGCTCGCCCCGGGCGCGCGGCTGCCGCCGACGCGAACGCTCGCCGCCCAGCTCGGCGTCTCGCGCGGCGTGGTCGTCGAGGCCTACGGCCAGCTCCAGGCCGAGGGCTACCTCGTCGCCCGCCCCGGCGCCGGCACGGCGGTCGCCGCGACCGGCGGCACGTGGCCGCCCGCGACCCCGCCGGCCGGTCTCCCGACTCCCCCGCGCTACGACCTCAGCCCGTTCGTCCCCGCCCTCGACGGGTTCCCGCGCGCGGCCTGGCGCGCGGCGCTGACGCGCGCGCTGCGCGACGCACCCGACGCGAAGCTCGGCCTCCCGCCCGCCGAGGGCATGCCCGAGCTGCGCGCCGCGCTCGCCGCCTACCTCGCGCGCGCGCGCGACGTCCGCGCGACGCCGGAGCAGGTCATCGTCACCAACGGCCTGCGCCAGGGCCTCGGCCTGTTGTGGTCGACGCTCGCGGCCCGCGGCGCCCGGCGCATCGCGATCGAGCAGGCCGGCTGGCGCGGCGTCGCCGAGACCGCCGCCGACTCGGGCCTGGCCGCGATCGGGATCCCGGTCGACGGCGACGGCCTCGTCGTCGGCCATCTCGCCGAGCACGCGGCGATCAGCGCCGTCGCCGTCGCTCCCGCCCATCAGTACCCGACCGGCTCGGTGCTCGCGCCCACCCGCCGCGCGGCGCTCGTGAGCTGGGCGCGCGAGCGGGGCGCGCTGATCTTCGAGGACGACTACGACGCCGAGTACCGCTACGACCGCGAGCCGATCGGCGCGCTGCACGGCCTCGCGCCCGAGCTCGTCGTCTACGGCGGCTCGACGAGCAAGTCGCTGGCGCCCGGGGTCCGCCTCGCCTGGCTCGTCGCGCCGCCCGCGCTCGTCGCCCCGCTCGCTGCGCTGCAGCGCCGCCGCGGCGGCATGCCGGCGGCGCTCCAGCAGCTCGCGCTCGCCGACTTCATCTCGGCCGGCGAGCTCGACCGCCACCTGCGCCGCCAGCGCCGGCGCTACCGCCGCCAGCGCGACGCCCTGCTGGCCGCGCTCGCCGACGCCCTCCCCGACGCGCGGCCGCAGGGTGCGGCCGCCGGGCTCTTCGTCGTCCTGCGCCTGCCACCCGGCACCGACGAGCGCGCGCTGCGCGCCGCTGCGCGCGCGGCCGGCATCGCCCTGGATCCGGCGCCCGAGCTGGAGCCGCCGTCGATCGTCGTCGGGTACGCGAACCTGCCCGAGGCCGCGATCGTGCCGGCGGTCGCCGCGCTCGCCCGCGCGATCCGGCAGGCACGCGAGCAGGGCTAGGAACCCGCCGCGGCGCGACGACGACCGCTACGCGGCTTCGCGCGCGAGGGCGCCCTGCTGCACCGGCGGCAGCTCGACCGGCGAGGCGTGCATCGCGCGCAGGCGCACCTCGCGCCAGGAGAGCCCCTCCTTCACGAGCGCGGGAGCGCCCATGACGATCGCGGTCGCGACCTCGACGGCCTGCAGGATGATCCCGTAGGCCAGCGCGTCGGCGTACCCGACCCCGTAGGCCCCGAGCACCGCGACGCAGGCGGCCTGGAAGACGCCGACGTTCGAGGGCGTCGCCGGCAGGACGGCCGTGACGTTGACGGCGAACAGGACCGCCGCCGCCGCGCCGAGCCCGGCCTCGCTGTCGAGGCCGAGCGCGACGAGCAGGACGTAGCACGACAGCCACTGCACGGCCCACGCCGACAGCTGCGCGGCGGCGGCGATGCTCCCGAGGCGCGGGCGGCGGAAGACCTTCAGGCCGTCGCGCACCTGCACGAGCGCGCCGCGGACCTGGTGGACGAACGCCGCGACGCGGCGGTAGCGCGACGGCTTGCCCGAGCGCAGCAGGGCCGGCGCCGCGAGCACCGCCAGGACGATCGCCAGCGGCGCGATCGCGACGATGACGAGCGCCGTGTGATGGCGGAAGAGGTCGACCGTCGAGAACATCGTGATGCCGAGCACGACGAGCGCGAGGATGTTCAGCAGCGTCTGCGAGACGATCGTCCCGAGCACGACGGGCAGGTGCTCGCGCGCGCCGCCGATCCGGCGGGCGACGATGAGCGCGCGCGACGGCTCGCCCAGGCGCGCGGGCAGCGTCGCGGACATCAGCACGCCGATGAACGTCCCCTGCAGCGCGTCGGCCAGGCGGACGTGCGCCCGTGGCAGCGCGGCTCGCAGGATCGCGTGCCAGGCCAGGCCGCGCAGGACCATCGAGAAGCACATGAGCCCGAGCGCGAGCAGCACCCACGGCGGCGTGGCCGCGAGCATCGCGTTGCCGACGCGCTCGATGCCGATCCGCTGGACGGCGATGCCGGCAAGCGCGACGGCCAGCAGCGCGACGACGGCGATCGCGGCGCGGCGGGCGGCGCGGATGCCGGGGCGCTGGGTCGCTCCGGCGCCCTCCGGCAGCGGCTCGAGCGTCGGCAGGCGCCGGGGCGGCACGCGCTCGCCGTCGGCCGGGGCGAGGCCGAGCGTCCGCGCGGCGCGCTCGGTGGCCGTCCGCGGAGCGGCTGCCGCGTGGACGGCGATCGCGTCCTCGTAGGCGCCGAGCACCTGCGCGGCGACCCGCGGCCAGGCGTAGCGCGGCGCCGATGCCCTCGCGGCCTCGGCGAGGGCGGCCCGGCGGGCGGGATCGAGCGCGAGGTCGCGCAGCGCGCCGGCGAGCGCCGTCGCGTCGCCGCGCGGCACGAGCACGCCGTCGACGCCGTCGCGGACGACGTCGCGATAGCCGGCGATGTCGGAGGCGACGACCGGGGTGCCGGCCGCGAACGCCTCCGTCAGGACCATGCCGAAGCTCTCGCCGCCGAGCGACGGCGCGCAGAGGACGTCGGCGCGCTCGAGCACGGCGCGCTTGTCGTCGTCGCTGCACTTGCCGTGCGCCGTGACGCCGCGGTCGTCGAGCAGGAGCGGGGCGAGCTCCTCGCGGCCGACGCCGACGACGTCGAGCGTCACCGGCAGGTGCTCGCGCAGCGCCTCGAAGGCGCGCAGCAGCACCGGCAGGCCCTTGCGCTCGACGGCCTGGCCGACGAACGCGATGCGCAGCGGGTCGTCGTCGCCGGCGGCGATCGCGGCCGGTGGCTGCGCCGGCACGTCGACGCCGTTGGGGATGATCCGGTAGCTGCCGCCGTAGAAGCGCCGGCCCGTCCAGGCCGCCGCCTGCGAGACCGCGATCCGCACGTGCAGCCGGTTCAGCCGCCGCCGGGCCCCGAAGAAGTTCGCGAGGTTGTTGGAGAACGTGTTCTCCGAGTAGCAGTGGAACGTCGCGACGAGCGGCGCGTCGACCGTCATGAGCGAGTCCCAGCCGGGAATCGGCGCGACCGGCTCGTGGAGGTGGACGACGTCGTAGCCGCGCTCGAGCTCGCGCCGCAGCGCGACGACCGTCGAGACCCCGTAGGCGACGTTCGAGACCGCGCCGTTGGACGGGAAGCCGAGCGTCCGGCCGAGCGGGACGAGGTAGTCGGGCAGGGGCCGCTGCGACGGGCGCGCCCCGCGGTGCAGCCGCAGGGTCAGGCGGTCGTCCGGATCGACCGGGGACAGCACGCGCACGTCGTGGCCCGCGGCCAGATACTGCTCCGCGAGCGCCTCGATGTGTCTCGTGACTCCCCCTGGATACGTCCACGAGTACGGGGACACCAGCGCAATGCGCATCAGCGGATCCTACCCTCCGCGTCGAGCGCGGGGGAACCGCGGACGTATGCGGTCGCGCACGCGAGGACGAAGACGCCGAAGATGAACAGCAGCGGGCCGGAGTCGTTCGTCAGCGCCCCGACGATCGATGCCGTCAGCCCGCCGATGAGCGCCGCGTGCCAGGCCGGCGACCCCCGCAGCGGGGCGTAGATGCGCTCGCGGTAGCGCACCGCGTAGGCGACGCCGAGGATCGCGAGGACCGTCAGGAACGGCATCGCGCCGAGCGTGAAGACGTTGAGCGCGAGCGTGTAGCGGCGCTTGACGACGTCCCACAGCGAGCCCGCGCCGTCGGCCTGCAGGACCGTGCGCGTGAAGTGCCCGTTGCCGCCGGTGACGAGGTCGAGCGCGGCGAGCGCCGCGAGCGCCACGACCGGGACGAGCGCGGCGACCGCGATCCGCCGCCGCGTCAGGCGCCCGGGCAGCATGAGCAGCGTCGCCGTCGCGACCCCCGCGCCGACCGTGATGACCCCGCCGACGTCGGCGCCGAGCTGCGCGGCGCCCGTGAACACCGCGAGGACGAGCCCCGCTGCGGCGAACACCGCGGCCGTCGCGCGCGAGCGGTTGCGGCCCCACAGCAGCGCCGCGAGCCCGACGAGCAGGAGCACGGCGAGCGTCGCCTCGAGCTCGTTGCCGAGGCCGTAGAAGCGCGAGCCCGAGCGCGGGTTGACGCCGAGCAGCGAGCGGATGATGAGCGGCGAGCCCGCGGCGAGGTCGATCGCGTAGCTCACGAGGCCGGCGGCGGCGGGCACGAGCGGGCCGCGCGGCCAGCGCACGAGGCGGTCGGTGAGCGCGCCGAGCGCGAACGCCCCGGAGACGACGATCGCGATCTCGCCGGCGCGGCTCGGCGCGATCCAGCCCGTGACGAGGAGCATCGGCAGGACCCAGAGCAGCGCGAGGGAGCCGATCCGCATCCCGGCGCGGATGCCGCGGCGATCGGCGACGACGCCGAGCGCGAGCGTCAGCGACAGCCAGGCGAACATCAGCGCGCCGAACGTCACCGTCCGCCGGCCGCTGACGACCCGCAGGCGCGCCTCGATCGACGTCAGCGCCTCCGCGTCGCGCTCGCCCTCGGCCCGGATCGGCTGCCCCTTGACGCCGTCGGGCACCGGCCGGCCGAGCGCGTCGAGGACCGTGACCGGGACGTCGATCGCGGCGACGATGCCGTCGAGGTGGGTCGTGCGCGACGTCAGCGCGCCGGTGCCGCCCGGGACGCCGGCCGCGCCGATCGGCAGCAGCTGCGGCGCCCGCGCGCGCGGCGGCGTCTGCAGGACGAGCAGCAGGTCGGCCGGCCGGCGGTCGCGCAGGAGCGCGTCGAGCGCCGCGTCGCCCCGCGCGGCCGTCGGCAGGCCCGCGACGACGAGCCGGTGGCGGGGCACGAGCTCGCGCACGCGCCGCGCGACGCTCCCGGCGCCGCCCAGCGAGACCCGCGCGACGTCGCCCTCGCGGTCGGCCGCGACCACCGCCTCCAGGTGCTTGCGCCCCCGGACGCCCGCATACGCCGCGCCGCCTGGGATCTGGCTCGCGAGCAGGCCCGGGGTGATCTCGGCGAGCGCCGTCTCGGCCCGCTCGAGCACCTTGCTCCACCCGAAGACGAAGCCGCTGCGGTCACCGGCGCGGACGAGCTCGAGCTCGGGCGGGTCGGAAGGGTCGTAGACCGCCGCCGACGTCCGCGAGCCGGCCGACATGTCGAGGACCGCCTGCTCGGGCGAATAGCGGCCCTGCGTCGCGCTGTAGAGCCCGAGGGCGAGCTCCGGCCGCGCGGCGAGGCGGTCGATGATCTCCCCCGGGTTGTCGTCGCCGCCCTCGGGCAGGAAGGCGATGACGGCGTGGCGCTCCTGCGCGCGGGCGGGCGCCGGGGCGGCCGCGAGCAGCGAGGCCAGCAGGAATGCGACGGCGGCCGCCAGTGGCGGGACATTGCGGAGCAGGGCCATCGCCCGCTCTATCCTGTCTCATCGTGCCGACACGTCATTTCGTCAAGTACACCTTCCTGAAGCTCGACCCCGCCTGGCGCCGGTTGGAGGACGACGTGCGCGAGACGCACAAGCGCGAGTTCATCGCCGCCTGCGCGGACTTCGCCGACGGCCACCTGCTGCGGGCGTTCTCGACGGTGGGCACGCGCGGGGACTGCGACCTCATGCTGCTCGCGCAGGCGCAGAACCTCGATCGCATCCACGAGTTCCACGTCGTCCTGGCCCAGAGCGGGCTCATGAAGTGGGCCTCGATCCCCTATTCGTTCCTGGCGATGACGAAGCCCTCGGAGTACTCCGACGAGTCACGCCTGGAGGTTCGCCCCGCGCACGCGAAGTACCTCTTCGTCTATCCGTTCGTGAAGACCCGCGAGTGGTACACGCTGGACCCGAAGGAGCGCTACCGGATCATGCAGGAGCACATCCGGCTCGGGAAGGAATATCCGGAGATCGACCTCAACACGTCGTACTCCTTCGGCCTCGACGACCAGGAGTTCGTCGTCGCCTTCGAGACCGACGACCCGTCCTCGTTCCTCGACCTCGTCCAGCGCCTGCGCACGACGGAGTCCTCGCTGTTCACGAAGCGCGACACGCCGACCTTCACGTGCATCAACACGTCCGTGGAACGAGCGCTGTCGGCGCTCGACGGCGTGCCGATCGCCGCGGAGATCGCCTCATGACGGAGGCGCCCGGCGAGATCCGCGACATCACGGTCATCGGCGCCGGCCCGGTCGGGCTGTCGACCGCGTTCTGGGCCGGGATGCGGGAGGCGTCGTCGCGGATCGTCGACTCGCTGCCGCAGATCGGCGGCCAGCTCACGGCGCTGTACCCGGAGAAGTGGATCTTCGACGTCCCCGGCCTCCCGCAGGTTCTCGCGAAGGATCTCGTCGAGTCCCTGCGCCGCCAGGCGCTCGAGCAGTTCGACGTGCCGGTCCACCTCGAGACGACGATCGAGACGATCGACTGGGAGGACGACATCGTCGTCCTGCGCACGAACAACCCCGATTACCCGGAGCTGCGCAGCCGCGCGGTCATCATCGCCGGCGGCCACGGCGCCTTCGAGCCCAAGAAGCTGCCCGGCTATGACATGTCGCCCTGGGAGGGCCGCGGCGCGCACTACCTCGTCGGCTCGAAGTCCGAGTTCGCCGGCAAGAAGGTGCTCGTCATCGGCGGCGGCGACTCGGCCTGCGACTGGGTCATGAACCTCGTGCACACCGCGGAGTCCGTCGCGCTGTGCCACCGCCGCGAGGGCTTCCGCGCCCACGAGCTGACCGTCAACCAGGTCATGTCGGCGGCCGACGCCGGCCACGTCGACCTCCACGTCCCCTACCAGGTCCGCGAGGTCATCGGCAACGGCTCGGTCGAGCGGGTGCGCCTCTTCCACTCCGAGGACGAGTCCGACGAGATCGAGATCGAGGTCGACGCGATCCTCCTGCAGCTCGGCTTCAAGACCGCGCTCGGGCCGCTGAAGAACTGGGGCCTGGAGATCTCCAAGGGCGCGCTCGTCGTCGACCAGGTCATGAAGACGAACCTCCCGGGCGTCTGGGCCTGCGGCGACATCACGACGTTCGACGGCAAGCTCAAGCTCATCGCCACCGGCTTCGCGGAGTCGGCGATCGCCGTCGCCCAGGCCGTCCGCTCCTTCCGGCCGGAGATGAAGATCCAGCCGAAGTACTCGACGAACACCGGCGTGCCGGGCGGCGCCGGCGGCCAGCCCTAGCCCGCGAGCCGCAGCGCCACCGGGTCGAGCAGCTCGGTGATCCCGCGCCCCGTGACGGCCGGCGAGAAGTGATAGCCCTGGCCGAACGCGCAGCCGAGCTCCAGCAGCCGCTGGCGCTGGCCCTCGTGCTCGATGCCCTCGGCGACGACCTCGAGGTCGAAGGACTCCCCCAGGTCGATGATCGCCTGTGCGAGCGTCGAGTCGCCCGTGACGAGGTCGTCGATGAACGCCTTGTCGATCTTCAGCATGTCGATCGGGAAGCGGCGCAGGTAGTCCAGCGACGAGTAGCCGGTGCCGAAGTCGTCGACGGCGAGCATGACGCCGAGCTCCTTCAGCGCCCGCAGGCACGAGATCGTCTCGGTGACGTCGCGCATGAGCGCCGTCTCGGTGATCTCGAGGACGAGCGCCGCGGGCGGCAGGCCCGAGATCGCGAGCGCCGCGGCGACGTCGCCGGCAAGCCGGTCGGGCGCCAGGAGCTGGATCGCCGAGATGTTCACCGAGAGGCGCAGCGGCCGGTGCGCGCGCCACCGCGCGACGTCGCGGCAGGCCTCGGTGAGGATCCAGCGCCCGAGGTCGGCCATGACCTGCGTCTCCTCGGCGAGCGGGATGAAGGCCTCGGGCGAGACGAGCCCGCGCGTCGGGTGGCGCCAGCGCACGAGCGCCTCGACGCCGATGATCTCGCGGTTGCCCAGCGCGACGATCGGCTGGTAGTGCAGGACGAGCTCGTTGCGCTCGATGACGCGCTGGAGGTCGGCCTCGAGCTCGGCGCGCTCGACGACCGCGGCGTGCATCGACGGCTCGAACGTCGCGGCGCGGCCCTTGCCCTCGGCCTTCGCGCGGTACATCGCCAGGTCGGCGTCGCGGATCATGTCCTCGGCGTTGCACGCGTCCATCGCGATCCCGATGCTCGCCGTGACGAAGACGTCGCGGCCGGCGACGGTCAGCGGCGCGCGCAGCGCCCCGAGGATCCGCTCGGCGACGTGCTCGGCGAGCTCGCGGCCGTCGACGTCCTCGAGCAGGATCGCGAACTCGTCGCCGCCGAAGCGCGCGGCGGTGTCGCCGGGGCGGATCGAGTCGACGAGCCGCCCGGCGACCTGGCGCAGGAGGTCGTCGCCGGCGGCGTGCCCGAGCGAGTCGTTGACGATCTTGAAGCGGTCGAGGTCGAGGAAGAGGACGGCGAGCTTGGACTTCGAGCGC
Source organism: uncultured Actinomycetes bacterium (assembly GCA_963830085.1). GTDB lineage: Bacteria > Actinomycetota > Thermoleophilia > Solirubrobacterales > Solirubrobacteraceae > CADCVQ01. The sequence continues at coordinate 506,079 of CAWHLF010000018.1, forward strand.
TGGGTGCGGCGCAGGCCGAGCTCGAGCCGGTCGACGAACAGCGCGCGGTTGGGCAGGTCGGTGAGCGGGTCGTGGAAGGCCTGGTGCAGCGCCTTGCGGACCATCGTCGCGTCGGTGAGGGCGAGGCTCGCGTGCTCGGCGAAGGCGCGCAGGACCTCCTGGTCGTCGAGGCTGTAATGGCGCCCGATGCGGTAGGACGCGACGACGATGCTGCCGACGACGCGCCCCTCCTCGCGCACCGGCGCCGCCATCGCGGCCTGCACCTCGCTGTCCAGGATGGCCGGGAGCGAGCGCAGCATCGACTGCGATCCGAAGACGACGAGCCGGTCCTCGACGATCGCGCGGCCGCTGAGCCCCTCGCCGACGCCGAGGCGCTCGTGCCGCGCCCGCGCCGCGGGATCGACGCCGACGCTCGCGACGAGCACGGCGGTGCCCGGATCGGCGGGGTCGAGGAGGCGAAGGCTCACGATGTCGTCGCCGATGAGCTCGGCGGCGCCGGCGACGACGGCTTGCAGGACCTCGCGCGGGTCGTCGCGGCGGACGATCATGCGCTGGATCGACGACATGCGCTCGAGCAGCTGCTGGCGGGCGAACATCCGCAGCGTCATGACGAGCACCCGCGCCATGCCGCGCAGGAGGTCGTGCTCGACGCGCGTGAAGTCCTCGGTCCCGGCGCGCGCGACGAGCAGCTGGCCGGGCTCGTCGGTGTCGAGCTGCGACGATCGCGATGCGGCAGGCGCCCAGGCCGCTGAGGTGCGTGGTCCCCTCACGGGTGACCCGGATGAGCTCGTCGGCCGGGACCTCGCCGGCCGGGTAGCCGATCGAGTCGGTGACCGTGCCGGCGCGGATGAGGGCGACGACCTCGGCGTCGACGGTCTCGGCGGCGCGCTCGATCGCGCCGCGGGTCGCCGACGCGACGTCGGCGAACGACGACACGAACCCGAGGAACTCGGTCAGCTGCTGCGTGGACCAGCTCTCGGCCCCGGCGCTCATCAGCTCAGCGCCAGGACGACGAGCGTCTGGTTGTGGAAGCCCATGAGGCCGCAGGTGCGCGCGATCTCGCCGTACGTGTAGAACCCGGCCACGGGGGCGCCGGAGACGTTCGCGGCGACGCGATCGACCTCGGCCGTGATCGCGTTCTCGAGCACGCCGCGGCGCGCGATGCAGTCGAAGGCGAGGACGCCGAGCGGCGGGCGGCCGTCGAGCGGCGCGAGCGCGTCGGCGCAGGCGGCGTCGGTCGCGGCGAGGACGGACTCGCCGTCGCCCTCCATGAACCACGCCAGGCCGCCCTGCGGGACCTCCGCGACGCAGCCGATCGAGCGCTCGCCGAAGTCGACGTCGCCGATGAAGCGGACGTGCTCCTCGCCGCGCCGGCGGGCGAGCCCGAGCGGGTGGGTGAGGGCGAAGCGCACGAACGCGGCGGCGTCGGTCCGCGCCTCGGACGGCGCGTCGAGGCGGTCGAGGTAGACGTCGAGCGCGGGCTGCTCGTCGATCATGTAGACGCGGTTGCCGGCGCTGCGGGTGACGACCATCGGCTCGCCGGTCGTGCGCCAGCCGTGGCGGACGCCGATGCCGATCGGGGCGTCGGAGCCGATCGCGGCCCCGACGACGTGCTCGGTCAGGACGCGGTCGTCGTGCAGCTGGAAGGTCCGGACCATCTTCAGGTCGTCGCCCGCGCAGCCGCCGACGAGCGGGAGCTGGGAGCCGACGACGCCGTAGGCGCCGCGGACGACCTGCTGCTGGTCGCCCAACAGGCCGTCGGTGAGCAGCATGAGGACCCTGTGCTCATGGCCCTCGACGCCGGCCGCGGCGTGGGCGACGTTCGCGCCGGCCTCGCGCAGCTGCGCGTGCGACGCCTTCGCGGCCCGCGTGACGGCGTGGAAGCCGGCGCCGCCGAGGATCGTGACGACGACGCCATGGTCGCCGGGTCCGTCGGTCGCGATCTCGCCGGCGGTCGAGCAGCCGACGAGCGGCGTGTCGCCGGTGCGCTCGCGGACGCCCGCGAGCATCGCGCTCAGGTCATAGTGGCCGGAGGCGAAGACGACGACGAGCTTCGCGTCCTCCCCCGTCAGCGCGTCGGCAGCGGCCAGCAGGCCGGCCGTGCGAGCATCGGAATCGGCTGAGCGCCCGACCCCGACCCAGCGTTTCGGATGTCCGTCCCGAGCCCTCGCATGGGTCCCCATAGAGGACCCATCGGCTTTTCGTCGAGAAACTTGAGCGCGAGCTCAAGTCCGCGTTCAGACGGCGGAGCACTCCTGCTCGTCGGCGACGCGGAACGAGGAGCCGCAACCGCAGGCTGCGACGACGTTCGGGTTGTTGACCTGGAAGCCGGCCGACGTCAGCGACTCGACGTAGTCGATGACCGAGCCCTTGACGTAGGGCAGGCTCGGCTGGTCGACGTAGACCTTCAGCCCGGAGTGCTCGAAGACCTCGTCGCCGTCGCGCATCTCGTCGAAGGCGAGGTTGTACTGGAAGCCCGAGCAGCCGCCGCCCTTCACACCGACGCGCAGACCCGCGGCCGAGACGTCGGCGCCCTGGGCGCTGAGAAACTCGTGGACCTTCTCTGCGCCCTTCTCGGTGATCGTGATCATGTGCGGACTCCCGGCGTCGTCGTTTCGGGACGAATCGGCATTACTTCAGGAAGTGTAGCGACCTGATGCCCCGTGCTGGACGAGGATAGGACGGACGGCGGACCGGGTCCAGCGGCCGGGCGCGCCTGCTCGCTACGCTGTCTCGCAGATGCCCAGCGCAGACGAGGTCAAGAGCCGCATCGAAGCCGCCATCCCCGGCGCCGAGGCCAACGTGGAAACCGCCGACGAGGTGCATTTCAGCGCCGTCGTCCGCGCGTCGGCGTTCGACGGCCTCTCCCGCGTCGCGCAGCACCGGCTCGTCACCGACGTGTTCCAAGGTGAGCTCGGCGGCACCATCCACGCACTCGCCCTCAAGACGGAGGTCTCATGAGCGACAACCAGATCCGCGACGCGATCGCCGAGGCGATCGCCGACAACGACATCATCCTCTTCATGAAGGGCACGCCCGACCATCCGGCGTGCGGCTTCTCCGCGCGGACGGTTGCGATGCTCCAGGCGCTCGAGACCCCCTTCACCGCGGTCGACGTCCTGCCCGACCCGCGCATCCGCGCGGAGCTCTCGGCGATCTCCCAGTGGCCGACGATCCCGCAGCTCTTCCACAGCGGCGAGCTCGTCGGCGGCTGCGACATCGTCACCGAGATGTACGAGTCAGGCGAGCTGGCCGTCGCGCTCGGCGTCTCCCCGCCCGCCGGCGCACCCGAGGCCGCGCCCGCGGGCGCCGATCCGGCGCCGGCGCCGCTCGGCATCGAGAACCGGCTGCACCACTAGCGCAGGAGGTCGATCGGCACTCGAAGCACGCGGTCCACGACGGCGTCCTCGAACACGGCGATCGCGCGCGCGCCCGGCTCGACACGCAAGATCGTGATCGGGCTGGCCGCGACGTCGCCGTTGCGGTCGAACGCCACGTCGCCGATCAGCCCGCGCGGAATGCGGGTCTCGAAGAGCGCTTTGAGAACCGAGCCGCGGGTTCCGTCGGAGCGCGCGACCGCGTCGAGCACGACCTCCATCGCCTGCGCGGCGTAGATCGCGCTCGGCTCGAGCTGCTCGCCCGCAAGCGTTGCGCCGAAGCTGCGGGCGAACCGCCGGCCCTCCGGGCCGAGCTCGCCGGCGCCGACGATGCCGCTGATCGCGACGAACATCCCGGTAGCCGCGGCGCCGGCCTGCCGGCGCAGGAGCGAGGTGGGCGCGAAGCCGTCGGGCGCGAGGATCGCGACGCGCGCGCCGAGCCGTGCGCGCAGGGCGCGCACGACCGTGGCGCCACCGGTGTCGAGCCGTCCGCCGAGGAACACGGCCCCCGGCCGGGCGGCGGCGACCCGCGCGGCGAGACCTGCGTGCGACCGTGCCCCCGGGTTCCAGCTCGCACGCCCGGCGAGCGGCAGCCCGAGCGCGTTCGCGGAGCGTTCGAACTGGGCCGCGGCGACGCGGCCGTAGCCGACGTCCCCATCGTCCAGGACGTACACGGGCGCCCGGCCGAGGCGCTTCGCCAGCAGCGCCTGCGCCGCGATCTGGAGACCGTCGGTGGGGATGACGCGCAAGAAGTTGCGCCGGCCACCGGGGTACAGCGAGCGCAGCTCGCCGGGCGGTGCCCCGGCGGCGACACGCGTCAGCCCGGCGTAGGAGCTCAGCGGCGAGACCAGCGCCAGCGGAGGTCTGGCGCGGCCGAGCTCCGGGATCGCGGCCACGGCGCAATCCGAGTTCAGCGGTCCGGCGACAGCGATCACGTCGGGCGCGCGTCCGTACATCCGCGCGTTCGCGGTGCACTTCCCGGTGTCCGGGAGGCCGGTCGCCGCGACCGCGTCGTCGCACGACTGGTAGGCGACGCGCCAGCGCCCAGCACGGAAGCCCCGCTGGCGCAGGACGAAGGCCATCGCCGCGACCATCTGCTGCGAGGAGGCACGCAGGTCGCCCTGGAGCGGCAGATCGGAGACGACCAGCCGCTGCGCCGGCTGGGTTCCGCCGTAGAACGGCCGCTCGCAGACGGCTGACGGCAGCGGCCGGATCCCGGCCGCTGCGGTCGACGCGGGCCGCGCCGCCGACGTGGCCGGGGCGCTCGCGACGAACACCTTGCCCCCGGCGACCGTCAGTGCGCGAGGAAAGCCGCCGACCGAGATCGTCCGGACGACGTGTCGCTTCGCGACCTGTGCGAGCGTTCCGCGCAGGGGGTTGACCGCCCACAGCGCTCCGGCGCCGTAGGCGAGGTCGGTCGTCCCCGGAGCCACAGGGATGGTGCGCATCACGAGCCGGTCGCCGGCGCCGGGGTCGGCGCGCCAGAGCGCGCCGTCGGCGGGCGCCGAGACCCAAGCGCCTCCAGAACCTGCCGCGATGGACGCGACCGAACTCGCGTCGACCCGTCCGCTTCCGACGACCGCGTTCGAGCGCGAGTCGATGCGCGTGACGGTTCCGTCGTCAGCGAGCGCCCACACGTACTCCGCGTCCGTCGCGACCGCGCGGGCACGGACCCCCGCGATCGTGGCCGCGATCCGGTTCGTTCGCGGATCGATCCGCAGGACGCGCCCATCGGGGCCGATGACCCAGACCCCGCCGGCGCCGACGGCGACGTGATCGGAGACGAGGTTGGACACGATCCCCGGCGTGCGCGGCAGCACGACCGTCGCACGTGCGGCGCGCGTGTCGACGTCGAGTCGCTCGAGCTCGGTCGCAACCAGGCCGCTGTCCTGAGTGCCGGGAACGTGACCCCCGCTGCCGACCCACACGGCGCCCGATCCGACGGCCACGTCGGTTGGCGTGGAGCCGATCGCGAAGGTGTCCACCGCGCGCGACCGAAGCTCGATCCGCGACAGCGTCTGATCGTCGGCGTTCAGGACCCAGGCACGGCCGTATCCGACGGCCACGGCGCTCGGCATCGAGCCGACCGGCACCCGTGCCTGCACCTCGCCCGAACGCGGTGACACGATCGCCAGGACACCGGTCGAGGGCGGCGAGCCCGGCTCGTCGCCTGATCCCGACAACGACACGACGCCGGCGACCGCCGCCGCGGCGGCGACCGCTGCGACCGCCCCGATCCAGCGCCGCCGTCGTCGCGGCCGGCTGCGCGCGGGTCTCACGAGGTCGAGCGCGGGATCCTGACGGAGGATCGCTTCCTGCAGCGCCCGCAGTTCGCGGCTTGGCTCGAGGCCCTGCTCGTCGGCGAGCGTCCGGCGCAGGTCGGCGAAGGCCTCGAGCGCCTCGACCTGGCGGTCGGAGCGATACAGCGCGAGCATCAGCTGCATGCGCAGTCGCTCCCGCAGCGGGTGGCTGCGCACGAGCGCGGACAGCTCGCGGACGAGATCGGCGCCACGGCCGTTCTCGAGGTCCCCGTCGATCCGCAATTCGACCGCTTCGAGCCACAGCTCGTCGAGCTCTCGAATCGGCTCTTGGGCAAAGGCCTCGGCTTCGAGATCCGCGAGCGGCCGCCCCCGCCACAGGCCGAGCGCCTCGCGCAGGACCTCGGCTGCGCCGGACGCGGCGCCGTCCTCCAGGCGCCGCCGGCCCTCCGCCACCAGGGCCTCGAAACGGAGCAGGTCCAGCGTGTCGGCGTCCGCCCGGATCACGTAGCCCGGCTGCGACGTGACGATCACGCGCGGCTCGCCCCCGTGCTCGGGCTCGAGCAGCTTGCGCAGACGCGAGACGTGCGCCTGGAGCGCGGCCCCCGCGTCGCCCGGCGGATCCTCGGCCCACAGCTCGTCGATCAGGCGGTCGCTGGAAAGGACCTCGTTCGCGTGCAGGAGCAGGAGCGCGAGAACACCCCGCTGCCGGGCGCCGCCGAGGTTCAGCGCCTGGCCATCGAGCCGGGCTTCCAGCGGTCCGAGAATCCGGAAATCGAGGCGCCCACCCACGGCGCGAACGTAACAGGGCGGCGGTCTGTCAGCCGCTTGTCAGCGCTTGTCGGCGGCCTGCAACCGATGGTCGGCAGCGTTCGACCGATGAGACAGGTGGTCTACTCACAGCGGCTCGGAGGGCGACTCACCGCGATCGCGGCCGGTGTCCTCGAGGCCGCACTCGCCAGCGTCGCCGAGCCGGCGACGGTCGAGGCGCAGCTCACGTTCGCCGACGAGCACACCTTCGGCGTGACCGGCGAGGTCCGCTTCGACGACGACGGCAGCCTGCGATTTCGCACGCTCGCACCCGGACGCCTCGATCGCTCGCCCGACCCCGGACTGCGTCACGGCACGGTGGTCCTCGAGATCTGCGGCGGCGCAGGGCGCTTCTCCGGCGCGAGCGGACGGATCACCTCGAACTTCGTCCTCGCCGACGACGGCGAGATCACCGACCACCAACTCGGCGTCGTGTTCGTTGCCGATCAACCGAAGGAGCAACCGTGAACCCCCTGACGCGCAGCCTCGTCATCCTGTCGGCAACGATGGGCGCCGGCCTCGTCGCCGTCCCGGCACAGGCGACCTTCCCCGGCAGCAACGGGCGGCTGGTCTTCCAGCGGCCCGTGGGTGGGCAGATGGACCTGTTCACCGTCGCGCCCAACGGCAGCGCGCTGCGCCGCATCACCAGCACGACGACGTCGGAGGACAAGGCGGAATGGTCGCCGGACGGGCGCCACCTCGCGTTCTCGCGGAGCGGGCGCTCCGGCGTGCCGGAGGAGATCGCGACCACGGACGCCGCCGGTGGGTCGCTGCGGGTCCTCACGCATTTCGGCTCGACGAGCGCGGCTCCGACCTGGTCGCCCGACGGGCGCATCGCCTTCTTCACGCTGCGCGACTTCCCGCCCACGGCAGCCGACGACCCGCCACCGCCCGCCGAGCTCTACTCGATGACCTCCGACGGCGGCGACCTGCAGCGCCTGACCAACGACGCGCGGATCCAGACGGATGCCGCGTGGTCCCCGGACGGGAGCACGATCGCGTACTCGCAGTGGCAGGCGGTTCCCGGTCAGGCAGGCGTGTTCGACATCGGCGTGGCCCTCATGAACCGCGACGGCACGAACCGGCGTCCGCTGCTCGCGGCCTCGGGGAAGCGCGACGTCCTCACCCAGAGCTGGTCCCCGGACGGCAGGCGGATCGTCTTCGAGCTTGCAACGTCTCACCCGTCCGGGCGCGCGTCCGGATCCCGCCAGGGCGACATCGCGGTCATCAACGCGGACGGCACCGGGCTGCGCCGGCTGACGCGCACCTCCGCGCTGGAGTCCGAACCGGTCTGGTCCCCCGACGGTCGCCAGATCGCGTTCGCCAGCGATCGCCACGTCAAGCGCGGAGCGGACCTCGATCGCAACGGTTCCGCCTTCGAGATCTACACGATGCGCGCCGACGGCACGCACATCAGGCGAATCACCCGCAACAAGGTCCCCGACATCCATCCGAACTGGCAACCGCTGCCCTGATCTCCACGCGATCGCGCATCGTGCTCGAGGAGGTCGACTGCAACGCCGGGCCCGGGTCTACGGCCGCACGCGCACCGACAGCCGCGCCGTCCCCGTGATCCGCAGCCGCGGGTCGCGGAGGACCTCGCGCCGCTCACCGGCGAGGATCGCCGTCACGCCGTCGAAGCGCTCGAGCGCCTCGAAGTTCTCGCGCAGCTCGGCGAGCGACTGCGCGCCGGGATCGTCGCCGAGCTCCTCCTCCTCGAAGACGATGCTGAGATCGCCCGGGTCCTCGGGGTTGCCGCCGACGTCGGCCGGCGTGCCGCTGAGGCGCAGCGTCCGCACGCCGCGCGGCGTGTCGGCCGGGATCGGGACGAGGATCGTCCGCACCGAGCGCAGCCCGGTGCGGGTGTGGCGCAGGCGCAGCCGGACGCGCAGCCGGCTGCCGCGCCGGACGGAGGTGGCCGAGCTCCCACCGGTGATGAACGCCTGGTCGACGCCGGTCCGCGCGCGGATCCCGACCTCGACGGCGGTCGGGTGCAGCGTGCCGAACCTGTAGGTGTCGATGATCCCCGTCGCGGCGGCCGCGTCGGTGGTCACCGCGCCGGCGAACGCGTTGGGCACCTGGCCCTCGACCGCGTAGTCGTTGCAGAACCGCAGCGGCTTGCGCAGCTCGCGCAGCGTGACCTTCACGCACATGTCGCCGCTCTGGCGCGACGGCGAGCCCGTGAGGATGTCGCTCGCGACCTGCGCGACGGCGGCCGCGGCGGTGAGCGCGAGCGGCGAGATGCCGGCGGGCAGCCCGACGTCGCCCTCGTCGGCGATCCGCGTGACGTTCGTCACGACGCGGCCGGTGCGCAGGTCCTTGCCGGTGACGCGCAGCGGGAAGCTCGGCGGCGGCGCTCCCTGGATGCCGACGACCGCCGTCGGGCCGTCCGAGGTGATCGCACCGAGGTCATGGCCCGGCGAGCTGAGCTTGTACGTCGAGACGTCGGGGACCGCGACCGGGTTGTTGATGACGGCGTGGATGAACGCGTCCTGGAGGAACAGCGAGCGCCGGCCGGCGCCGTCGAACTGGTGGCCGAAGAGCCAGACGTTCGGCCCGTCGGCGTAGGCGACCGTGCCGACCGCCCCGACCGAGATGTCGCCGGTGGTCACCCCGACCGTCGCGGCGGAGCCCGCGACGAGCGGCCGTGGCTCGAACACGGCCCGCGGAGCGGCGCCCGAGCTCAGGAGCACGCGGCCGGCCCGGCTCGCGGCGCGCGTGAAGCTCGACGCGAGCGCCGGGCGCAGCCCCGCGATCGTCAGCGGCGCGGCGAGGCTGCGGGCACCGGGGAAGATCGGCGCCGCCGCGGCCGGCAGCGGCGGCTGGGCGAGGATCGCCTCGATCGGCGTCGCGAGGACGGTGCGGCCGCCGAACTCCCCGATCGTCTCCGAGATCGCGCCGATCGTCCGGGCCACGCCGTCGGCGCCGGGACAGAGGATCGGCGAGCCCGAGAAGCCCGGGCCGACGCCGGTCGCGTCGATCGCGGGACCCGAGACGCGGACGAGCAACCGCGCCGTCCCCGGCCGCTCGGCGCCGATGACGTCGAGGACCTCGACGTCGAAGCTCGAGATGTCGATGCCGCGCACGACCGTCAGGCCGGTGCAGCGCATCCCGACCTGGACCTCTCCCAGCGGCATGATCGGGTCGGCGGCGAGAGCCGATGCCGGCGCCGCGAGCGCGGCCGCGAGAGCGGCGAGAAGCAGGCGGCGCATCCGGGCCGAGGGTAGCATCGGCCCATGCCCGGGCCCACCGGTTCGCCGCCGACCTGCGCCGTCCGCTGGGACGGCGAGCACCTGCACATCATCGATCAGACGCTGCTGCCCGCCCGCGAGGAGTGGATCGAGCTGCACGGCGCGGCGGACACCGCCGAGGCGATCGCGCGGCTCGCGGTGCGCGGCGCGCCGAACATCGGCATCGCCGCCGCCTACGGGCTCGCGATGGAGTTCGCCCGCCCCGGCGCCGGCTCGGGCGCAGACGCCGAGCGGGCCGCCGCCGTCCTGCGTGGCGCCCGCCCGACGGCCGTGAACCTCGCATGGGCGGTCGACCGCGTGCTCGCCGCGGCGCTCGCAGCACCGTCCGACGCGCTGTTTCTCGCCGCCCGCCACGAGGCCGAGACGATCCACGCGGGCGAGGACGCGGCGAGCGTCGCGATCGCGCTCCAGGGCGCCGACCTGCTCGCCGGCGCGCGCCGGATCCTCACCCACTGCAACACCGGCGCGCTGGCCTGCGGCGGGACCGGGTCGGCTCTGGCGGTCGCGATCGAGCTCGCCGGCCGCGACGACATCTCGGTCCTCGCCTGCGAGACGCGGCCGTTGCTGCAGGGCGCCCGCCTGACGATCTGGGAGCTGCGCCGCGCGGGCATCGCGCACGAGCTGCTCGTCGACGGCGCGGCCGCCGGGCTCATGCGCCGCGGCGAGGTCGACGCGGTCATCGTCGGCTGCGACCGCGTCGCGGCCAACGGCGACGTCGCCAACAAGGTCGGAACCTACGCCCACGCGCTCGCCGCCCGCGCGGCCGGCATCCCGTTCGTCGTGGCCGGGCCGACGTCGACGATCGACGTCTCGATCGCAAGCGGCGACGAGATCGTCATCGAGGAGCGCTCGGCCGACGAGGTCCGCCACGCCGGCGGGGCGCTGCTGACCGAGGCCGGCACGCCGTGTCGCAACCCCGCCTTCGACGTCACCCCCGCCGAGCTCATCACCGCGCTCGTGACCGAGCGCGGCATCGCGTCGCCGCCGACCCGCGAGTCGATCGCGGCGCTGCTGCACGGCGCCGCGACGGTTCGCTAGCCGGCGTGCGGGTCGCTCGCTCGCTGACCTCGCGCGACGTCGTCGTCGAGGAGCTGCCCGATCCGGTCGCCGGTCCCGGGGAGGTCGTCTGCCGCGTGCTCGCCTGCGGCGTCTGCGGCTCGGACGTCAGCGAGACCTACGTGTCGCGCAAGCTGCCGGCCATCCTCGGGCACGAGGTCGTCGGCGAGGTCCTCGAGACCGGCGCCGGCGTGGAGACGGTCGCCGTCGGCGACCGCGTCGTCGTCCACCATCACGCCCCCTGCGGCGCCTGCCGGGCCTGCGGCGCCGGCCACGAGACGCTCTGCGACCAGTTCCGCTCGACCGCCCTGGACCCCGGCGGCTTCGCCGAGCGCGTGCGGCTCAGCGCGCCGCTCGTCGGCGAGCTGCTCGAGCTCGGCCCGCTCGACCCGGTCGCCGGCACGTTCGTCGAGCCGCTGGGCTGCGTCCTGCGCGCGCTGGACCGGGCCGCGCTGCGCGACGAGGACTCGCTGCTCGTCGTCGGCGCCGGCTGCAACGGGCTGCTGGCGATCGCCGTCGCCCGCGACCGCGGCATCGACCCGATCTGGATCCGCGAGCCGCGCGCCGACCGCCGTCGCCTCGCCGAGCGGATGGGCGCCCTCCCCCACGGCGCCGAGCCGGTGGACGTCGCGTTCGTCACGACCGGCGACGACCGTGCGATCGCGGGCGCGGGCGCGGCGCTCGGCGTGGGCGGCCGGCTGTGCCTCTACGCGACGACCGGGCCCGGGACGCCGCTCGGCCTCGACACCGAGCAGGTCTTCCTCCGCGAGCTCACCGTCTGCTCGAGCTGGTCGGCGGGCCCCGCGGACATGCGCGCCGCCCACGACCTCATCGCCGCCGGCCGCGTCAACGTCCTCGGGCTCGTCACCCACCGCCTCCCGCTGGAGGAGACGGCGCGGGCGCTCGAGCTCCAGCGCCGCGGCGCCGCGGTCAAGGCCGTCATCGTGCCGTGAGGGCGGCGATCCTGCACGGCCCCGGGGACCTGCGCGTCGAGGAGGTCGCCGAGCCCGAGGGCGAGATCGTCGTGGAGGTCGAGGCCGCGACGGCCTGCGCGACGGACCTCAAGTGCCTGCTGCACGGCCATCTCATCCTGGGGCCCTATCCGGCGCGGTTCGGGCACGAGACCGTCGGCCGCCGCGCGGACAGCGGCGAGCGCGTGCTCGTCGGCGACTCGGTCGCCTGCGGCTCCTGCCCGGCGTGCGCGGCCTCGCGCCCGCAGATCTGCGAGCGCATGACCTGGGTCGTCGGCGGCTTCGCCGAGCGCATCGCCGCTCCGGCCGCCGCGCTGCACGCGGTCCCGCACGGCTTGGAGCCGGCGGGCGCGGCGATGGCCGAGCCGCTCGCCGCCGCGGTCCACGCCGTCGCGCGCTCCGGCGCCGCGCCGGGAGCCGACGCCGCCGTGCTCGGGGGCGGGACGATGGGGCTCATGCTCGCGCGGCTGCTCGTCCTCGCCGGCTGCGACGTCACGCTCGCCGACCGGCATGCCGAGCGCCGCGCGCAGGCGGAGGCGTTCGGCGCCACGGCGGTCGCGGAGCTCGGCCGCCACGAGATCGTGCTCGAGGCCGTCGGGCGCCCGGATGCCTGGCGGGCGGCGCTCGCGGCGGCGGCGCCGGGCGCGACGGTCGTGCTCGTCGGCGGCTGTCCGAGCGGCAGCGAGGTGACGCTGCCGGCGGCGCCGCTGCACTACGCCGAGCTCGACGTCCGCGGCGCCTTCCATCACGACCGCGCCGAGGTCGATCGCGCGCTCGAGCTGCTCGCGGCCGGCGATGTCGACTGGCGGGTCCTGGCGGGCGAGACGATCGGCCTCGACGGGCTCGCCGGCGCGCTCGTGCGCCCGAACGGCGGCGAGGCGCGCAAGCTCGTCGTCGACCCGCACCTGTAGCCTGCGCGCCCGCATGACGGTCGCCATCGTCACAGACAGCACGCACTACCTGCCGGCGGACGTCGCGCGGGACAACGGCGTGCACGCCGTGCCGCTCTACGTGAGGTTCGGCGAGACGCTCTCGCGCGAGTCCGACATGCCCGACCTGCAGGACTTCTACGAGCGGCTGCGCCTAGCGGCGGCGGACATGCCGACGACCTCGCAGCCCTCGATCGGCGATTTTCTCGAGTGCTACGAGCCGCTGCTGGATGCCGGCCACGACATCGTCTCGATCCACCTCTCGGCAGGCATCTCGGGCACGTTCGACTCCGCGCTGCAGGCCCGCGGCCAGCTCGCCGAGCGCGGCTACGACGGGCGCATCGAGGTCCTCGACTCGCGCACGGTCTGCGGCGGCCTGGGGCTCATGCTGCTTGCCGCCGCCGCGCGGGCGCGTTCCGGTGGCAGCCTCGACGAGGTCGCACAGCATGCTCTGGACGCGCGCGCGGGGATCCGGATCTGGTTCTGCCTCGACACGCTCGAGTACCTGCGCCGGGGCGGGCGGATCGGCGGGGCGCAGGCCTGGCTCGGCGGGGCGCTGAAGATCAAGCCGATCCTCTCGCTCGAATCGCAGATCACGCCCGTCGAGCGCGTCCGCACCAGCGGCCGCGCCTTCGAGCGGATGGTCAGGTACATGCGCGAGCTGCACGGCGACGGCTCCGACGCATGGTGCATCCAGCACATCCAGGCCGCCGGCGACGCCCAGCGGCTCGTCGACCTCGGGCGCGAGATCTTCGGGACCGAGCCGCTCTTCGTCAGCGAGGTCGGACCGGTCATCGGCGCTCACGCCGGTCCCGGGATGGTCGGGGTCGGCGGGATGCCCGCCGCCCTCGTCGGCTGAGGCGACCTCCGGCTCGCGCTGCGGCGGGACCGCGACGAAGACGATCGCCGCGAGCGCGGCGAGCAGCCCGAGGCCGATCGGGCTGAGGATCCTGCGGGCGACGATGCCCGAGCGCCGGGCATCCGCAGCTCCTCGGCGCCGAGGACGTCGGACGGCTTCGGTCGCCAGACGTCGTTGGAGTCGCGGTTGTCGCCGCGCATGACGTAGCCCTCGGCGTCCGACCCGCCGACGATGCGGTGGATGACGACGCGGCCCTTCGCCTCCCCGGTCGGGATCCGGTACGCGACGACGTCTCCGGCGCGGTAGGCGTCGCGGCGATGGACGAGGACGACATCGCCCGTGTGCATCCGCGGCTCCATGCTCTTGCCGTTGACCGTGACGTAGCCGGCGGGCCCGCCGAGGTACTGCGGGCGCAGGAAGACGATCCACGCGGCGACGACGGCGACGAACGCCGCCCAGCCGAGAACCGTCCAGAGCCGTCGCATGATCCGGTTCCGCGGTCATCCGTAGGTGATGACGAGCTCGGGCTTGTTCGACGCCGCCTCGCGGCTCTCGAACGTGTTCTCGGGCGCGAGCAGCGCGCCGCCGGAGTCGCGCACGAGGAAGCCGTTGTTCGTGCCCGAGTACATCGTCGCGACGAGCGACGTCACCGTCCACTCGCGGTAGCCCGCGCCCGAGGCCGACGGTCACCATCGCCCGTCGTCGTCACCGACGGCGCGGTGTTCCAGGTCACGCCGGTCTCGGTCCAGGCCGACGTCACGCGCAGCGCTTCGAGCGTCCTTCCGTTCGTGGCCGACGCCGTGTGCAGGCGCAGCTTGGCCGTGCTCAGCGAGCACAGCTCCAGCGACGGCAGGCTGAAGCGCGCGAGCGTCTGGCGCTTGGCGCCGAGGTCGATGCCGAGGATGTTCAGCAGCGATCCGCGGACCTTCACCAGCGACGCCGTGCCGAAGTTCGAGCCGCCGGCGTCCTGGTCGACGTAGGTGTCGGCGTCGGGGTTCAGCGTCAGCGTCCCGGGCGTGCAGCCGGCGGACGCGTGCCAGCCGGTGAGCTTGCTCGACGTGACGTTCAGCGACGCGGCGAAGCGCCGTGCCGCCGGCCAGGAGGCTCAGCGCCGAAGAGGACCGCCAGGATGCGGGCGCCGCCGTGCTCACGGACCCGGTCACCACGACGTGGACGGCGGCGACGAGGCTCGCGGCCGGCGTCGGGCTCAGGGACACCGTGATCGAGTTGTCGACCGTGCCGGCGTCGGTGGGGATCGTCTGCGGTCCGCCGGCGCCGATCGAGGTGCCGCTCGGCGTTCGCGAGCGTCAGGGAGAGCAGGCCGCCCTCGCAGCCGGGATCGGCGATCCCGCCGACGACGACCGCGGTCACGTTCCCGCCGGAGGTCGTGTAGCTCACGGTGAAGCCATTGGTGTCGCAAGCGGCCACAACCGCTCCATCGGCACCGAGGTTGCGCGCCGTGAGCCCGCCGAGGCTCGCGGCGAAGCCGGGCGCCAGGCGCGGCGGTCAGGCTGAACGCGAGCACGGCTGCGGCGAGTTTGCGGCTGAGGCGCATGTCAGGAGAACGCCCGGGAAGCCCCGTGGGCTGCCCGGGCGATCCTCCTCAGAGGGTGGACTGTCCTAGTCGGTGATCACGACGTGGACGCCGGTCACGGCCTCCGCGAGCGCGGTCGAGCCAAGGTCGACGGTCGTCGTCGTACCGGCGGCGACGGTCGACGTGGCCGAGGCGAGCGACGCGTTGGCCGCGCCGGTCAGCGTGATGGTCATCGAATCGCCGACGCAGGGCGCCGCGATCGCGCCGACGGTGACGTCGTCGACCTTGAAGCCGGCGCTGCCGGTCGTGTTGTAGACGGTCGTGTAGGCGGTCGTGACGCCGTCGGTGTCGCAGGACGCGACGACGGAGTCGTCGGCGCCGAGGTTCGAGGACGTGATGCCGCCAAGGCTGGCGGCCGCGCCGACGACCAGCGCGAACGCGAGGACCCCTGCGAGGAGAGCAAGAAGGTTGCGGCGCTTGAGCATGAGATGGGACTCCTTAGGACCACGGGGGTGAGTGCCCCTGCCGATCCGTCGCGGACCCGGGGATTCCCTCCACTGGTCGGCTTTCTGGCCGTCCGGCTCGCACAAACCGGACGGATGTACGAACCCGTCGGCGCGATCTTCTAAGGGCCGTCAGGACGCCGGCTTGGGCCGCGGACGCGGCCGCCGGAGCTTCGGGATGCGCGGCGGGGGCCGGCGCGGCGGCGACGGTGGCGGCGGCGGCATCTCGGGCGGCGGGTCGGGCTCGACCGGGGGCAGGCCCTCGAGCGTCGGGGGCGGCGGCTCCTCGCCGAACCACTCGCGCAGCACGATCTGCAGCGCCGCCGCGATCGGGATCGCCACGAGCGCCCCGACGACGCCGAGCACCGACGACCCGGCGAGGATCGCGACGATGACCGCGAGCGGGTGCACGTTGACCGTCCGCTTGAAGATGAACGGCTGCAGGACGTTGTTCTCGACCTGCTGGTAGATGACGAGGAAGATCCCGTAGACGATCGTCGCGCTCGGGAAGTCCGTGAAGAGCGTGACGACGAGGATGATGACGCCGCCGATCGTCGCGCCGACGAGCGGGATGAGCCCGAAGAAGGACATGAGCACGGCGAGCGGGACGGCGAACGGCACGCCGAGGATCGACAGGATGACGAACGTCAAGAAGCCGTTGATCGACGTGATCGTCAGCGCGCCCGCGACGTAGCCCGACGTCGACTTGTAGATCCGCCTGGCGACCCCGTGCAGCTGGGCCTCGCGGCCGCGCCCGAAGCGCCTGATGAGGAAGTGGGCCATCCGCCTGCCGTCGAGCAGGAGGAAGAACGTCATCGTGAGGATCGTCAGCAGCTGGAACGCGGCGTTGAACACTCCCGCCGCGATGCTCTGCAGCGCGCCCGCGGCGTCGCCGAGCCGTCGAGGGCAGCTTCTGCGCCTCCTCCTGCAGCCGCGGCGTGATGTCGTACTTGTCGTCGAACTCGCGGATCGTGGAGTTGTTGCGAAGGTCGTCGATGTAGTTCGGGATGTCCCGGGAGAGGTCGCTCGCCCCGTTGATGACCGACGGCACGATGAGCGCCAGGACGCCCCCGAAGGCGCAGAAGATCAGCATGTAGACGAGCAGGATCGCGGCGGCGCGCGGCAGCCGGCCGCGCGAGAAGAAGTCGACGGCCGGGCCGAGCGCGACGGCGAGGAAGATCGCGATGCCGAACAGCAGCAGCGTGCTGCGGATCTGCACGAGCAGGTACAGCAGCCCGGAGATCGCCGCGACGGTGCACAGGATGCGCGCGATCTGGCGCGTGGTCAGGGCGTCCCAGATGGACACGCCCGCGAATCTAGGGCGCGCGTCGGACGGCGCAGTTCAGCGCTTGCGGCGGAAGAGCCCGCCGAACGCGGCGATCCCGCCGCCGATGACGAAACCGGCGACCGCGGCGCCGATGACGACCTGCTTCTGGTGCTTGACGAGCTGGCCGCGCCAGTCGGTGAGCACCGCGACCTCGTTGCGCAGGCGCTCGACCGACGTGCCGAGCTCGCGGCGGTTGGCCTCGATCGACGCCCGGATCTCCTCCGGCGAACGGGTCGGCATCAACGGCGCTTCCGCCGGAAGATCCGCTTGATCTTGCTCGCCTCGTCGATCGCCATCGTCGGGACCGGCGGCTGGCCGGCCTTCAGGAAGCGCGCGGCGAGAAAGCCGGCGATCCCGCCGAGCACGAACAGCAGCCCGGCGACGACGAAGAAGCCCCAGAAGAACGCGCTGTTGCCGACCGGCAGGGCGAACCAGGCCAGCCACGCGAGGCCGTGCAGGAGAAAGAGCAGCCCGGTGATGACGAAGATCCCGGCCGACACGCCGACGACGATCCCCTTGAGGAGCTTCGTGACCTTGTCGGTGACCTCCGCCTTCGCGAGCTCGATCTCCTCGCGCACGAGCGCGGACATCCGCTCGGAGATGTCCTGGACGGTCTGCGCCGAGATCCTGGGGTGAGGTGTCAGTTGCCAAGTCTGCGGAGGATCGCGGCGAACAGGAGGCCACCGACGAACGCGGCGCCGACGACGGCCTCCGGGCGCTCGTTCGCGAGCTGCATGACCGGCTCGGGCCAGGACGGCGAGGTGCCGGGGGCATGCCCGGAGGCATACGCGGCGCCGACGTCCGACAGCGGGGCCGTGCCGCCCCCGTCCGATCCGGAGGAGGCCACGGCGACGGGCTGCTCGGCGACGGGGAAGGGCATCTGCGCCGGCGGCGGCGGCGCAGCGTAGGCGGCGCGGCGGGCTCGTGGGCGGTGGCGGCGGGCTCCTCGGCGGGCAGCTCGACGGCGACGGCATCGACGACCCGTCTCCGGCTCCGGCATGACGTCGGCGGCCGGCGGCGGCGGGACGTCCGCGACGGCCCACTTCACCGGCACCGGCTCGGCCGGAGGCGGCGCGGAGGTCCCGGCGGGCTCGGCCACCGGCTCAGCATCCTTCCGCCGCTTGCCGAACTTCATTCCGGCGGGTCTTCCCCGTAGATCCGGCGCCAAATCATCGCGGCGGCGCGCGTCGTCGCGATCGACGCCAGCGCGCCCAGGCCCGCAAGCAGGCCGGACCACACGAGTCGCTTCACCATGTCGTTCTGGCTCATCGGCTGCATCCTTTCAGACCGCTCGGGCAGACCGGGAGGGGGCGTCGGCGCCCGCGACCTCGAGCCCGCCGCAGATCGTCTCGACGATGAAGCTCTTGGCCTGGTCGAACTCCTCCTCGCCCTGCGGGAGCATGTCGAAGATCCAGCCGGTGAGGACCTGCTCGATCGCGCCGTAGAACGCGAGCGCCGCGAACTCCGGCGTGACCTCGCGCTTGAACGCGCCCTCGGCCTGGGCCTTGGCGACGATGTCGGCGATGAGCGCGTAGGCCTCGCGGATCTTGCCGAGATGCGTGCGGCCGAACGAGTTCGCCGCCCGCGTGACCTCGACGATGATGACCTTCATGAGGTCGGGGTCGCGGCGGTAGGAGTCGACGATGAAGCCGGCGATCGCGTGGAGCTTGTCGCGGGCGGGGATCTGCTGGGCGTCGATCTCGGAGATGACGTCGAGCAGGACGTTCCAGCGGTCGAGGAACAGCGTGTCGAGGACCTCGTCCTTGGAGCGGAAGTAGTGGTAGACGAGCCCGTAGGCGACGTTCGCCTCGTCGGCGATGTCCGAGACGCGGCAGGCGTGGAAGCCGCGCTTGGCGAACGCGACGACGGCGGCGTCGAGGATCATCCGGCGCTTGTCGCCCCCGCTGGCGCGCGTGGTGGCGGGCATCAGTGGTGGACCTCGACCGGCCCGGCGTAGGCGCTGGGCCGGCGGTTGGCGAGCGACGGCAGGTCGCGGCGCATCCGCGCCTGCCCCTCGAGGTCGAGGTCGGCGACGATGTGGCCCTCGCGGTCGGGCGCGAGCGCGAGGACGATGCCCCACGGGTCGACGATCATCGACCGCCCGCCGGAGCTCAGGACGGGCGGGCCGCAGTCATGCTCGCCGATCTGGTTGGCGGCGACGACGAACGCCTGGTCCTCGATCGCGCGCGCCCGCAGGAGCACCTCCCAGTGGTCGCGCGTCGTCGGCACGGTGAAGGCCGCCGGCACGCTGAAGATCCGCGCGCCGCGGACGGCGAGGATCCGGTAGAGCTCGGGAAAGCGGACGTCGTAGCAGATGCTCAGCCCGAGCTGCACGCCGTCGCCGGCGTGGCTGACGACGAGCTCGTCGCCGGGCTCCTCGTGCTCGGACTCGCGGTAGACCGTGCCGTCGACGACGACGTCGAACATGTGGACCTTGCGGTAGGTCGCGCGGATCTCGCCGTCCGGGCCGACGTGGACGGAGGTGTTGCGCAGCAGGTCCTCGCCGGCGATCCGCTCGGCGATCGATCCCGCGACGAGGTCGATGCCGAGCTCGCGGGCGACCGCGCGCGCCCAGCCGATCGCCGGGCCGTCGAGCGGCTGCGCCCCCGCCTGCTGCGCCTCGCCGGGCCCGAGCGCGCTCCACTTCTCCGGCAGCACGACGAGCTGCGCGCCGTCGGCCGCGGCCGCGCGCGTGAAGCGATCGGCGCGCTCGAGGTTGCGCTCGAAGTCGGGCGTGGAGTTCAGCTGGACGGCTGCGGCGCGCATGCGCTCCCTTGACGGATTGACTGGTCAGTCAACGCGCTGGATGCTACCCGCATGGACGGCACGAACCCACCGCCGCTTGCGCTGCGCTGGCGCGCCGGGTCGGCGCCCGAGCGGCTGCCGGTCCCGATCCCGCCGGCGCGCCTCGCGCCGTTTCGCGGCGGCCGCCCGCTGAAGCGCTGGCGCTACGTCGCGGCCTTCGACGAGCGGCTCATGCTCTGCGCGGCGGTCGCCGCCGTCGGCCCGGGGCGCAGCTCGTGGTGGGCGGTCTGGGATCGCGAGCGCGGGATCCTCGCCGAGCACACGAGCCTCGTCCGCCGCGGCCTCGTGCGCTTCGGCGACGGCGGCCGCGTGCGGGTCGACGACCGCGGGGTGACGATCGACATCGCCGTCGACGAGGGCGGCGCGGTCGACTCCCTCAACGCGCACGGCGCGCAGTACGTCTGGACGCGCAAGCAGGCGGGCGCGCCCCGCGCGCGGCCGCGTCGTGCTCGAGGGCGAGACGCTCGAGCTCGACGGCCTGGCCGTCGTCGACGACACCGCCGGCTACCACGCGCGCGAGACCGAGTGGTGGTGGTCGGCGGGCGTGGGCCACGACGCGGCGGGCCGGCCGGTCGGCTGGAATCTCGTCGCCGGCGTCAACGACGGGCCGCGGGCCAGCGAGCGCAGCGTGTGGCAGGGCGAAGGCGCCGCCGAGGTCGGGCCGGTGCGATTCGCGGCCGACCTCAGCGCCGTGTCCTTCGCCGAGGGGGGCGCCCTGGCATTCGACGCCGAGGCGGTGCGTGTGCGATCGGATGCGGTAATCGTCGTCCGGAGCGACTATCGTCAGCCGTTCGGCAGGTACTCAGGTTCGCTGCCAGGGGTAGGACCACTGCATGGTGGTCTGGGAGTGATGGAGCACCACGTCGCACGCTGGTGAAAAGTGCAGGGGCACTCGACCGCAGGGGAGAACCACATGAAGCTTCGAACGCCGAGCCCGGCGCTCGTCATCTCGTTCATCGCGCTGGCTGTCGCGCTTGGCGGGTCGGCCTATGCCGCGACCGTCATCACGAGCTCGGACATCCGCAACGGGACGATCCAGAACATCGACATCAAGAAGGGCACGATCCAGTCGTCGAAGCTCTCGACCGGAGTGCAGAACATCCTGAAGAAGAAGACCGGCAGCACCGCGGCCAGCACCGGCCGCCTCGGCTACGAGGCGATCCGCAAGGCCGGGCCGGAGAACGTGCCCGCCAACACGATCGTGACCGTCGCCACGCTGACGGTGCCCGCCGGCGCCTACGTCGCCACGGCGAACACCGTCATGACGGCGTTCACGGGGACGACCAACCCGCTCGAGGCGCTGTTCGGCACGAACGGCTCGCTGACCGGCACGTGCACGCTCGACGCGGCCGGGGTGACGCAGACGTCGTTGCAGACGATCGTCGTCAACGACCGTCAGACGCCCGCGACGCTGGGCATGCAGGTGACGCGCACCGTCGGTGCGCCGTCGGACATCAAGCTGCAGTGCTCGGCCACGATCCCGTGGCGTCTGAGCGAGACGTCGATCATCGCGACGAAGGTCGACGGCCTCACGGTCACCGAGGTCACCGGCTGACGATCTGACAGGAGTGCCCACCGGCGGCCGCCGACCGTGCTTCGGTCGCGGCCGCCGGACCCTGCTCAGCCGTCCAGCCTGCAGGCCCGCGCGGCCCCCCGCGCACGCACCTCGTACGCGACCGGCGACGCGTCGGGCAGCGGACGCAGCGCCACCGCGCGTCCCGGCGGGACGGGCAGGACGCCGACCATGATCCAGTCCTCGCCGAAGCGCCGCGCCCCGAGCGTCACGCGCTCGTCCGGGCCGGCCTCGATCCGCACCCCTGAGGCGGGCACCATCCCGCCGTCGCCGGTCCACGCGGGCCGGCAGCCGCCCGCGGCGCCCGGCGTGGCGGGGCCGAGCGCGAGGCCGTCCGCGCGGATGAGCGTGTCGTCGGCGAACTTCCGCGCGGGCGCGGGCGCCGCGGGCAGCTCGCCCGCCGTGTAGGCCGGGTCCCCGCGCAGCCCGTCGATCGCGTCGAACCACGGCCCCGCCTCGACGAACGGCGCCGCCAGCGGGGCGATCTCGAGCTGCGGATCGACGTTGTCGCGACCGAGCAGCTCGATCGCGGCGAGCGACCCGCGCATCTCCTGCGAGCGCTCGAGGAAGACGCCGCGGCCCTCGCGGAAGGCGAGCTTGTGGTCCTTGGAGAGCGAGACGAACGCCAGGACGAGCACGAGCCACGGCGCCCACGCGCGGATCCGCAGGCCGCGGGCGGACTCGACGAGCAGCAGGAGCAGGAAGACGATCCCGACGGTGAGGTAGCGCGACGACGACGGGGGCGCGATGTCGTGGCGCGAGATCGCGGTCAGGCCGTAGAACGTCAGGAGGATCGTCGCGATCGCGGCCATCCTGATCCGCGCGGCCGGCTCGACGCGCCACGCGCGGTAGGCCAGCACGACGAGCAGGACGATGAGCAGGTCGCGGCCCGGCTCGATCTGCCGCTCGCCGATGAGCGCGCCGGCCGCGTGGTTGGCCGCCGTCCAGGCCCAGAGGAGGCTCAGCGTCAGCTCGTCGAGGCCCGCCCGGTTGGTCCCGTAGAAGAGGTACCAGAGCAGGTAGAGCGCGAACGGCGCCGCGACGACCCACAGCCGGCGGCGCCCCTGCTCGGTCAGCAGCAGCTCGACGCCGACCCCGACGAGCACCGGGATCCCCATCCCCGACGACGCGAGCGCGACGAGCATGAGCGCGGCGAGGATGCGGTCGTCGCGCTCGCTCGGCGGCCGGTCGAGCACGGCGAACGCCGCGACCCCGGCGACGATCGACGCCATCTGGCCCGCCTGCCCGGGGATGAGGAAGTTCTCGTAGGCGAGCCCGGAGACCATCGCGAGCGCCGCGACGCCGAGCGCGACGCCGGCGCCGACGCGCGGCCGGGCGACGACGAACAGCAGCGCCCCGAGGGCGACCTGCAGCGCGACGAGCGGCACCATCATGAGCGCCTGGTTGTCGAGGCCGCCGAGCTTCAGGAGGCCGAGGAAGACGCCGAGCAGCAGGACCGACAGGTGCTCGTTGTGCGGCTCCAGCAGCGACGGCGCCCCGGGTCCGCGCCGTTCGGTGACGACGATCCACTCGTCGAGGTTGAACGTCAGCCCGCGCGCGAGATAGAACATGAGCACGGCGGTGCCGGCGAGCAGCGCGACGAGCGCGGCCTGCCAGAGGATGTCGCTGCGGCGGCTGGTCGCGCTCATGCTCGGCGGGCACCGTAGCGCAGGTGCGCGCGCCCGCCCGCGGCCTCGCGCACGACCGGCGACGCGCACAACCCGTCACCATCGTGCAGATGGCGTTGCCGATCGTCACCGAGCGACTCCTCCTGCGACCGTACGAGGCGACCGATCTCACGGCGCTGCACACGGTGCTCTACAGCGACGACGAGGCGATGGCGCTGCTCGGCGGCGCGCGCGAGCTCGTCGCGACGCGCGCCGCGCTCGAGCGCTCGATCCGCCAGCACAGCGTCGACGGCTACTCGTTCTGGCCGGTCATCGAGCGCTCCAGCGGCCGGCTCATCGGGGAGGCCGGGCTCTTCCCGCTGAGCCCGGGCGGCCCGGACATCTCGCTCGGCTACGCCTTCGGCTCGGCCTACTGGGGCCAGGGCTACGCGACGGAGATCGCGCGCGCGGTGCTCGACGAGGCCTTCGGCCCGCTGGGCATGACGCGGCTCGTCGCGATCACGCGCGAGGCGAACTTGGGCTCGCGCAACGTCCTGCGCAAGCTCGGCTTCCGGATGGAGGGCTGCCGCCACGTCTGGGGCGCCGAGCAGCTGTACTTCGTCCTCGAGCGCGAGAGCCTACGACGGCGGCGTAGCGTCCGAGCGCGCGCCGGAACCGTCGCCGCGTCACCGCCGCCGCTGGCGGCGCAGCTCCGCGAGCAGCTGCTTGGAGTGCATCGCGCCGACGAGCTCGCGCAGCGGCTCGGCGCCGGAGGCGATGATCTCGACGGCGCGGTCGGGCTCGACCTCGCCCGCGAGGCGGTCCAGCAGGATTCGCACCTCCTCCTCCACGAGCGGCTGCAGCGCGTCGCGGTAGCGCAGCGTGTCGTAGACCGTGAACCCGAGCGCCTCGTCGTAGCCGCCCGCGCGGAAGCGGCTGATCGCCTTCATGATCGCGACGTCGTCGGCGTCGTAGCCGCGGCTCGTCGGCGACAGGACCTCGAGCTCGGCGAGGCGGTCCAGGACGTTCGCCGGCAGATCGAACTGCCGCCGCGCCTGCGCCGCGCTCATCCGCGCGGTCTCGCGGGCGGCGGCCGCCCGCTCGAGGATGCGGTCCTCGAGCTCGATGAGCCGGCGCATGCGATCGGGATCGGACTCGATGACGCCGCGGATGAGCTTCAGCGGCATGAAGCGCTCCTCCTGCAGGCGCTTGATGAGCTTCACGCGCTCGACGAGCGCGGGCGCGTACCAGGCCATGTTGCGCGACGTGCGCAGGATGAGGCCGTCGCCGGCGAGCAGCCCCTCGCGCAGGTAGTGCTTGATCGTGCCCGCGCTGACCCCGGAGCGCTCGGCGAGCTCGCTGATCTTCAGCATGCCGTCGCGGCTCATGCGCGAAAGGGCTCCATGTCCTGCTCGCAAGCGCCCGCCGACGGCGCCCGCCGCGACGAGCGCCGCGATCCGCGCCTCGTCGAAGCCGGCCGCGCGCAGGACGGCCTCGGTGTGCTCGCCGAGCTCCGGGCCGGGCAGGCGGTTGCAGTCCGCCGGCGTGCGCGAGAGCTTCACCGGCGCGCCGAGCAGCCGCACCGGCTCGGCGACGCCCGGCTGGTCGAGGCCGGCGACCATCCCGCGCTCGCGGACGAGCTCGCGACGACAGCGCCTCGCCGAGGTCGAGCACCGGCTCCAGGCAGCACTCGTGCTCGGCGGCGAAGGCCTCCCATTCGGCGCGCGTTCGCGCGGCGAAGATCGCCTCGACCGCGGCGTGCGCCTCGCTGCCGGGCGCGGCGTACTGCGCCTCGACGAGGTCCTCGCGGCCGACGCCGCGACACCACGCCTGCCAGAACTTCGGCTCCAGGGCGCCGAGCGTCACCCAGCCGTCCGGCACACGCGTAGGGCCGGTAGCAGGCGATCGCCGCCCGCGAGCTCCAGGTCGCCGCGCGACGGCGCCTCGCCCTCGGCGAAGCAGCGCGCCGCGACCATCGCCAGCCACGACAGCGCGCCGTCGGCCATCGAGACGTCGACGAGCTGCCCCTCCCCCGTCCGCTCGGCCTCGCGCAGCGCGGCGAGGATCCCGAACGCGGCCATGAGCGCGCCGCCGCCGATGTCGGCGATCTGGCCCGCCGCCTGGACCGGCGGGCCGCCGCGCTCGCCGGTGAGGCCGAGCAGCCCGACGAGGCCGAGGTAGTTCATGTCGTGCCCGGCGCGGTCGCGCAGCGGCCCGTCCTGGCCGTAGCCGGTGATCGCGCAGTAGACGATCTTCGGGTTGACGGCGCGCATCGCGTCGTAGCCGACGCCGAGGCGGTCGAGCACGCCGGGCCGGAAGGACTCGAGCACGACGTCGTGGTCGCGGACGAGCGCGAGCAGCACCTCGCGCCCCTCCGCCTGCTTGAGGTCGATCCGGATCGAGCGCTTGTTGCGGTTCAGGGCGAGAAACAGCGCCGACGCCGCGCTCGGCGCCGCGCCCTCGACGTCCGGCGGCGCCCAGCGGATGTAGTCGCCGAGGCCCATGTCCTCGACCTTCAGCACGTCGGCGCCGTAGTCGGCGAGCAGCAGCGAGCAGAAGCCGCCGGGCAGCAGGCGGCTGAGGTCGAGCACGCGCACGCCCGGCGCAGCGGCACGCGGCGCGTCATCGCCGCGGCGCCCCGAGCATCGCCCGCGCCTCGGCGACGGTCGCCGGCCGCCGGCCCGCGTCCTCGGTCATCCGCCGCGCCCGCGCGACGAGCTCGCCGTTGGAGCGCGCCATCGTCCCGTCGGGCAGGTAGAGGTTGTCCTCGAGGCCGACGCGCACCGACCCGCCGAGCGTCAGCGCCGCGGCGACGAGCATCCACTGCGGCCGCGAGATCCCGATGACGCCCCAGTGCGCGCCCGGCCGGGATGTTGTCGACCATCGCGGCGAGGTTGCGGGCGCTCGGCGGGATCCCGCCGGTGATCCCCATGACGCAGTCGACGTGCAGCGGCGCGCGCAGGACGCCCATGTCGATGAGCGGCTCCAGCGACCCGACGTGGCCGACGTCGAAGCACTCGTGCTCGGGGCGGATGCCGAGCTCGTTCATCGCCTCGAGCAGCTCGACGATCTCGTCGAACGGGTTGGCGAAGACCGTCTGGAAGACGAACGCCTTGCGCGACGCGGAGTACTTCGCGTAGTTCATCGAGCCCATGTTCAGCGCGGCGACGTCGGGGCGCAGCTCGCGCAGGTAGGCGATCCGCTTGGCCAGCGGCACCCCGACCGCGCCGGTCGAGTAGTTGACGATGACGTCGTCGCCGTCGAGCTCGGCGCGGATCGCGTCGGTGATCGCGCGGAAGTCCTCGACCTCGTAGGACGGCGTGCCATCCGGCCGGCGCGCGTGGATGTGGATCATCGCGCCGCCCTCGTCGACGATCCGGCGCGCCTCGGCGGCGTACTCCTGCGGCGTGTACGGGATCGCCGGGCACTGCTCGCGGTTGGCGAGCACGCCGGAGATCGCGCACGTGATGATGACCGGGTCGTCGAGGCTCATGCGGTGAGCGCGGAGAGTAGAACGCGCTACTTCCCACTCTGCCGTTCCCCGCGGCGCGGGTCAAACGAGCGCCGATGGTCATCGGCGGCTCCCACTAGGCTCCGGGCATGGACGTCAAGGACGAGCAGGAGCACCGGCCCGCGGCCGACGCGCGCGAGGAGGGCGACGACCGGACGTCGTTCGATCAGTTCGTCGAGGCGATCTACCTGCGCGTCAGCCGGCCGGGGTTCTTCATCTTCTGCGTCGGGATCGTCGTCGTCTGGTTCTTCAGCGCGCCGCTGTGGGCGGACCTCAAGGCCTGGCAGTACGTCATCCACACGATCGCGAGCGTCATCACGCTCCTCCTGCTCGCGCTGCTCGAGAACGCCGGGCGCCGCAGCGAGGAGGCCGCGCAGGAGAAGCTCAACGTCATCGCCGAGGCGCTGAGCGACCTCATGGAGTCCCAGGCGGCCAACGACCCGGAGCTCGGCAAGGCGGCGCAGAAGCTACGCGACGCCGTCTGCCTGGAGGAGCGCCACTGACTGGCGCTCAGGCCGGCGCGCTGACCGGCCAGGTCCGCGCGCCGAGCTCGCGCGAGACGCCGCGCGCGGCCTCGCCCACCGCCGCGACGGTCGCCTTCGCAGGCGACCGCGGGAGGATGCGATCCGTGTCGCCGACGACGCCGATCGCGCCGACGACGTGGCCGGCGTGATCGAAGATCGGCGCCGCGATGCTCGACTCGCCGAGCACCGCCTCGTCGCGTTCGCGGGCGTACTCGCGCTCCCGCGTGGCCTGCAGGTCGGCGCGCAGCGCCGCGGCCGAGAGCGTCCGCGCGGTGAGCCGCGGCAGCTCTGAGGCGAGCAGGTCCTCGAGCGCGTCGGCCGGCCGGTAGGCGAGGATCGCCTTGCCGAGCGCGCTGGCGTGCGCCGGCAGCTGCGCGCCGACCTCGAGGATCTGCAGGCTCGAGTCGGGCCGGAAGACGTGATGGACGACGACGGCCGAGGCGCCGTGCAGGACGCCCACGCGGACGGCGGCGTCCGCCCGCGTCGCGAGCCGCTCGGCATGCACGATCGAGCGCCCGCGCAGCTCGTTGAGGTCGAGGTACGAGACGCCGAGCTGGAGCAGCCCCGCGCCGAGCTGGTATTTGTCGGAATCGCGATCCTGCTCGACGAGGCCGTGCGCCTGGAGCGTCTGCAGGAGCCCGTGGACGGTCGGGCGCGTCATGTCGAGGCGGTCGGCGAGCTCGCTGACGCCGAGCCGCCGCGGGCCGCTCGCGAGGATCTTGAGGATGCGCGCCGCGCGATCGACCGACTGGATCGTCTTGCCCGTCGCCCTCGGCTCGCTCACGCCTGCTCTTCCATTCGCTGTGATTCGGCATTGTCGAATCGGCTTCGATGGTTTAGACTACCCCACGTTCTGCACAACCTATGTCAGGAGCAGGCGTGGTCGGAATCGTCGTCGTGTCGCACAGCCCGGACCTCGCCGCCGGCGTCGTCACGCTGGCGGGCGAGCTGGCGGGGCCGGAGGTCAGGATGCAGGGCGTCGGAGGCGGGCCGGACGGCCGTCTCGGCACCGACGGCGAGCGCGTCCGCCAAGCGATTCGCGATGTCGACAGCGGCGACGGCGTGATCCTGCTCGGCGATCTCGGCAGCGCGATCCTCACGATCAAGCACGTCCTGGAGAGCCGCGCCAACAACCATGCCCGCCTCGTCGACGCGCCGCTCGTCGAGGGCGCCGTCGCAGCGGCGGTCATGGCGTCGGCCGGCTGCTCGCTCGACGAGGTCGCCCGCTCCGCGGAGGAGGCCCGTGATGTCCGCAAGCTCTGAGGCCGCCGTCGTCCTGCCCCCCGGCGTCGACCTGCACGCCCGGCCGGCGGCCGAGTTCGTGCGCACCGCGATGCGCTTCGACGCGCGCATCGTCATCGCGCTCGAGGAGCGCGAGGCCGACGCGAAGAGCCTGCTATCGGTCCTCGGCCTCGGCGCCAAGGCCGGCTCCGCGCTGTCGCTACGCGCTGACGGCGGAGACGCGGTCCCCGCCGTCGAAGCCCTCCGCGGCTGCGTCGCCGGCCTGCACTAGGTCCTCGACGGCGGCCGCGTCAGCCGCCGCCAGCGCACGCGCCGCGAGTTCGGCGGCGCGCGCTCGATCCGATGCCGCGCACCCGCGCGCGGACCTCGCCCACGCGTGCGGCGCCGACGCTGAGCTCGTCGACGCCGACGCCGACGAGCAGCGCGACGGTGCGCGGGTCGGAGGCCGCCTCGCCGCAGACCTCGACGGTGCGCCCAGCGGCGTGCGCGGCGCCGAACGGTGCGCGCGATCGAGCGCCAGCACGCGCGGATCGTGCGCGCACGCGGTGCCGGTAGCGAAGCGATCGACGCCGAGCGTCGCGCACGTCAGGTCGTTGGTCCCGATCGAGAGGAAGTCCGCGCGACCGGCGAGGTCGAACGCCGCCGCCGCGGCCGCGGGCGTCTCGATCATCGCGCCGAGCGGCGGCACCGGCAGGCCGGTTTGCGCCGCGGCGGCCTGCAGGAGCGCGCCGGCAGCCTCGAGATCCCGCGAGCCCTCGACCATCGGCAGCAGCACGCGCAGCCGGCAGTCGCGGCCCGCGCTGAGCACGGCGCGCAGCTGGGCGGCGAGCGCTTCGGGCGAGCGCAGCAGCAGCGCGAGCCCGCGCCCGCGCGCGCCGGACAGAAACGGGGGCGTCTTGTCGGCGCCGAAGTCGAGCACGCGAACCGTCGCGACCTCCCCGCGCAGCGCGCCGAGCAGCGGCGCCAGCGCGCGGCGGTGCTCGTCCTCGGTCGGCCAGGCGCGGGCGTCGAGGAAGGCGAGCTCCGTCCGCACGAGCCCCGCGCCGTCCGCGCCGTAGCCGAGCGCCACGGCGATCTCCGCCTCGCCGGCGACGTTCGCGAGCACGGCGACGAGGTGGCCGTCGCGCGTCCGCGCCGGCAGCTCGCGGTCGGCGATCCAGCGGCGATGGTCGCGGGCGCGGCGCTCCGCCGCGGTGCGAGCCCGCGCCGCGCGCTCGGAGCCGGGTTCCAGCATCGCCGTCCCGGCGTCGCCGTCGAGGACGACGAGGCCGCCGGCCGCGAGGATCGCCGGCCCGAGGCCGACGACCATCGGCAGCCCGAGCGACCGCGCGACGATCGCCGCGTGCGCGCTCACCGACCCGCGGGCGAGCGCGATGCCGCGGACCTCGGCGCCGAGCTCGGCGACGTCCGCCGGACCGAGGTCTTCGGCGACGAGGACGTGCTCGCCGGCGTCGTCGTCGGCGGCGGGCGTGACCGGCGCGGCGAGCCGCGCGGCCCGGCGCCCGACGCTGCGCACGTCGTCGGCGCGCGCGGCCAGCAGCGGGTCGTCGATCGCGGCGATGAGCGCGGCGTGCATCTCAGCGGCCTCGGCCAGCGCGACGACTGAGGGGGATCCTGCGGAGGTACGCCGCAGGACGTCGTCGCGCAGGCCGGGGTCGCCGGCGAGCAGCACGGCCGTGCGGACGAGCTCGGCCTCCTCGGCCCGGCCCTCGGCGCCGAGCCGCGCGGCGAGCGCCTCGAGCTCGGCGGCGGCGGCCGCGAGCGCCTCGATCGCCCGCCGGCCCTCGGGCTCGCGCGCATGCTCGGCCACCGTCGGGAGATCGGCGGGCGGCGCGACCGCCGGCCGGGCGACGCCGACCGCCACACCGGGCGACGCCGCCGTGCCGGCGAGCATGCGCTCGGCCATCAGCCGGCCTGGCAGACGGCGCGCTCCAGCGCGCGCATGACCAGCGCGGCCGACGTCGCGCCGGGATCCTGGTGTCCGATCGAGCGCTCGCCGAGGTAGGAGGCCCGGCCCTTGCGCGCCTGCAGCGGGATCGTCGCCCGCGCACCATCCTCGGCCGCGACGGCGGCCGCGGCGAGCGCGGCGTCGAGCGCCTGCCCCGCCGCCAGGCCGCCGCGCAGTGCCGCGACGGCGGGCAGGAGGGCGTCGACCATCGTCTTGTCCTCGGGCTGGGCCGCGCCGAGCTCGACGACGCCCGCGATCGCAGCATCGAGCGCCGCGACGAGCTCGTCGGCGCCGATCGTCGGCGCGTCGCCCAGCGCCCGCCCGGCACGCCGAAACGCCGTGCCCCAGAGCGGGCCGCTGGCCCCGCCGACGGAGGAGACGAGCGTCTTGCCGGCGATCGTCAGGAGCTTCCCGGGCGGCAGGCCGCGGTTCTGGACGGCCAGCGCCTTCGTCACGGCCTCGAAGCCGCGGTTCATGTTGATCCCGTGATCGCCGTCGCCGATCGCGGCGTCGAGCTGGGTCAGATGGTCTCGCTCGGCGCGGACCGCCGCGGCGATCTCGCCCATCCATGCGGTGACGGTGGTGGAGTCCACGGCGGTCTGTGTCCGAGTTGCCATCGCCTGCTCTACGCTCCCCAGCGGAGCGCCGGCGTGTGCACCGGAGCATCCCACAGGGCGGTGAGCTCGGCGTCGAGTTCGAGCAGCGTCAGCGACGCCCCCGCCATCTCCAGCGACGTGATGTAGCTGCCCACGAGGCGCCGTACCGGGTGCAGGCCCGCCGCGCGCAGCGCCGTCTCGATCTCCCCGTAGAGGAGGTAGAGCTCGATCTGCGGCGTGCCGCCCATGCCGTTGACGAACGGCAGCACGTCGGCCCCGGCCGCGGGCTGCAGGTCGCTGAGCACCGCCTCGACCATGAGCTCGGCGATCTCGTGCGCGGACCCGATCGGCGTGCGCCTGCGGCCCGGCTCGCCGTGGATGCCGATGCCGGCCTCCATCTGGCCGTCGGGCAGGTCGAACATCGGCTGCCCCGACGCGGGCGGCGTGCACGACGAGAGCGCCACGCCGAAGGACCGCGCCCGGTCGTTGACACGCCGCGCGACCGCGGTCACCGCCGCGAGGTCGTCGCCGCGCTCGGCGGACGCACCGGCGATCTTCTCCAGCAGCACCGTCGCACCCACACCGCGGCGCCCCGCGGTGTAGAGCGAGTCCTCGACCGCGACGTCGTCGTCGACGAGCACGGACTCGACGGCGATCCCCTCGTCCGCGGCATCCTCCGCCGCGAGCTTGAAGTTCATGACGTCGCCCGTGTAGTTCTTGACGATGTGGATGACGCCCGCACCGGCGTCGACCGCCTTCGTCGCGGCGAGCATCTGGTCGGGCACCGGCGAGGTGAAGACCTCGCCGGGGCACGCCGCGTCGAGCATTCCGCGCCCGACGAAGCCGCCGTGCAGCGGCTCGTGGCCGGAGCCGCCGCCCGAGACCAGGGCGACCTTGCCCGCGACCGGGGCGTCCGGCCCGCACGACGATCCTCGCCTCCGCGTCGTAGCGCAGCAGGTCGCCGTGCGCGGCGGCGAGGCCGGCGAGCGACTCGTGCACGAGCGCGGCGGGATCGTTGAGCAGCTTCTTCATCGGTGATGTGATCGTGGCCATCTTCGTTCCTTTCAGCTCGCCGAGACGAGGTCGCGGGCGGGGGCGTCGCCGTTGGGAACGGCGTCGGGCGTGCTGACGGCCTCGCGGATCGGGCGTGAGACCTTGCGCGGCGTCGCGAGCGCGTCGTACGCGAACACGGCAAGGCCCGCGCCGGCGAGGCCCGGAAGGACGTAGACCGGGATGAGCTGGTTCCAGTGCGTCGCACCGCTGCCGAGCGCCGAGACGAGCTCGGGGCCGAACGCGCGCGCCGGGTTCAGCGAGGCGCCGGTGATCGGGCCGATGATCATGATGATCGCGATGACGGCGCCGCCGATGACGAGACC
This sequence comes from uncultured Actinomycetes bacterium, assembly GCA_963830085.1. GTDB lineage: Bacteria > Actinomycetota > Thermoleophilia > Solirubrobacterales > Solirubrobacteraceae > CADCVQ01. The sequence goes on from CAWHLF010000018.1 coordinate 538,136, forward strand.
GGCGAGGTCGCTCGGCGAGCGCGAGTCGACGATCCCGATGATCGCGAACATGAGGATGAACGTCCCGATGGCCTCGGCGAAGATCGCCTGCGCCCACGTCGCGGTGTCGGGGTTGAACGACGTCTGGCCCATGCCGAGATCGATCGCCGAGCCGGCGAAGACCGCCCAGATGCCGAATGCGCCGACGACGGCGCCGAGGACCTGCGCGCCCCAGTAGGCCGGGACCTCGCGCCAGGGGAAGCGCTTCGTGGCGGCGAGCGCGAACGTCACCGCCGGGTTGATGTGGCAGCCCGACACCTTGCCGATCGAGTAGACGAGCAGCGCGATGACGAGACCGAACGCGAACGAGATGCCGAGCAGGTCGGCTCCAGTGATGGCGGGTGACGAGTCGCCCGCAAGCGTGAGGGCCGCGACGACCGACCCGGGACCGACGAGGACGAGCAGCGCGGTGCCGAGCGTTTCCGCCAGGGCGCGCTGTGACAGCGAATGCTCCACGGCTCTCTCTCCTTAGCTTTTCGATCACCATTCGACAATGTCGAACGTGGTTCGCGGAAGGTACGCCCGCTTTCGCACAATGTCAAGTGCGGAAAAGCACCTTCTTCGGGAGACGGGTCGCGGCCCTGCTATGAGTTGGTCGATGGACGACGACGACTGGGTCGGCACCCCGCCGGAGGGCCATCACTCGCGCGACAAGGCCGACCCGGCCTTCTGGCGCTCGCAGTGGCAGACCTACGCGATCGGCGCAGGCCTGCTCATGGCGATCGTCGTCGTGCTCCTCGTCGTGATCCTGCTCGGCGGCTGACTACCCGCGGATCGCGGCCGGCGTCCGGAGCCCGAGCGGCTGCTCGGCGAACGCGTGCTCGGCGTCGACCTCGAAGCACGTGTTGACGCTCGAGTCCCCGAGCGTCGCGTCGACGTACTCCTGGATCGACTCGACCGACTCGGCCTCCCACAGGCAGGAGGCCGCGGTTCCCGCGGTGCTCGGGTAGAACTGCAGCCCGCGCGCGCCGGCCGGCGCGCCCTCGTTCATGACGAGCTTCTCGCCGCGGGCGAAGGCCGTCGGCGGATCCTGGAAATCGTGCAGCACGACGACGTACATGAGCGACCGTCCTCTCGTTGTGACGTTTGCGAACGAGGACGACGCTACGGCGGCGCATGAGGGGGCCGCATCGGCTGCAATGACCAACTTCCGGCGGGCCGGCAGTGGTCATTTTCGGCCACGGGCGTCAGACGAGGCCGTGCTCGAAGGCGAAGGCGCCGGCCGCCGTCCGCGACGAGACGCGGAGCTTCGCGAAGATGTTCTGCAGGTGTCGCGCGACCGTGCGCTCGCTGATGACGAGCGCCGCCGCGATCTCCCGGTTCGTCCTGCCGGCGGCGACGAGCCGCAGGACCTCGAGCTCGCGCGCCGTCAGCCCGTGCGCGTCGGGCGGCCGGGCACCCGGGAGCAGCGGGTCGACCCTCGCGACGTCGCGCACCGCGCCGAGCCGGGCGAAGACCTCGCGCGCCGCCTCGAGCTCGAGCGCAGCCGTGTCCTCGTCGCCCAGCGAGCGGCAGGCCAGGCCGACGAGCTCGCGGGCGCGCGCGCAGTCATACGGCGCGCCGAGCTGTAGCCAGACGTCCGCGGCCCGGCGCGCCGCCGCGAGGCCGGCCTGTGGATCGTCGCCGGCCAGCGCGACGGCGGCAGACGCGAAGTCGGCCATCGCGTGCAGGGCGTCGCCGCCGTGTCGCCGCGCGATCTCGTCGAGCTGGCGCCACGCGCTGCGGGCGGTCTCGACGTCGCCGCCGGCGAGCATGATCTCGACGTAGGCGGGCAGCAGCGCGGCGCGCTTCAGCGGCTCGGCGGTCTCGCCGGCTGCGCGCCGGATCGTCGCGGCCGCGGCCCCGTGGCTGCCCTGGGCCAGCCGCACGAGCGCGAGCCCGGGCTGCGGCTCGCAGCCGCACCGGCTCGCCTCCCGGTAGGCCGCCTCGGCCGCGCCGAGGTCGCCGCGGAGACGATGGACCTCCCCCTGGCGGTAGTGCGCCTTGCCGGTTGCGAGCTGGTTCAGGGCTCCCTCCGTGAAGCGGTCGGCGGCCTGGCGCGCGGCCTCCAGCGCAGCTCCCCACGTCCCGCCAAGTTGCAGCATCTCGGCTCGGTGGACGAGGCAGAGCCCGTTGTGGGCGACCATCTCGGGCTGGCTGTCGCACCACCGCGTCAGCGCGGCGGTCCACTCGCGGGCATGGCGCAGCTCGAACGCGTCGCGGCAGAAGGCGATCGTGTTGCAGTAGACGATGCCGGTGACGACCGGCGAGAGCTCGCCCGCCGTCGCGACGACGAGCGCCTCGTCGACGAGCCGCAGCCCGTCATCCGCGCGTCCCATCTTCAGCAGCGCGCGGCCCTGGTCGTCGCGAGCCAGCCAGGCGAGGTCGGCGTCGCCGAAGCGCTCGCCGATCGCCTCGGCCTCGGCCGCCGTGGCGCAGCCGGTCTCCCAGTCGCCGCCGCCCATCTGCTTCAACCAGGCCGGGATCAGCATCCAGCCCCGCTCGACGCACTCCCGCCGCTCCTGCTCGAGCCGCCGCTGCGCGCGGGCGAACCAGCCACCCCCGCGGACGCTCTCGCCGCGGAAGAGCAGGTTGTGCCCGATCCAGAACGCGCAGCGCACGGCGCGCGGTCCGTCACCGGCCGCGATGTGCGCGTCATGTGCCCGCTCGAGGCACCTGATGTAGTCGTCGTCGCGACCCAGCATGTAGGCGGCGCGCGCGAGGAGCTCGAGGTCCTCGGCGGCGAGCCCCGCGGCGTCGGCGGCGGTCAGCGCCTCGTACGCCCCGGACCACGCGGACCTTCCGTAGGCCTCGCGGCCTCGTTCGAGCTCGCCGGCGGCGCGTACCACGGGGCAAGTATCGCGGCGCGTCGCGCGCGTCGCCGGGAATCTCAGACCGGCATGACGCCGTGGCGCTTCCACGGCCGCTGCACGCGCTTGCCCTCGGCCATCTCGAGGCCGCGGATGATCGTCGGCCGCGTCTCGCGCGGGTCGATGACGTCGTCGATCATCGCGTTGCGGGCGGCGATGTAGACGTCGATGAGGCTCGCGGTAGGCGGCGATGAGCTCGGCCTTCTTCGCCGCCGGGTCGTCGGCCTCCTCGACCTGCTTGCGAAAGACGATCTCGACCGCGCCCTCGGCGCCCATGACCGAGATCTCGGCCGTCGGCCAGGCGACGATGAGGTCGGGCTCGTAGGCGCGGCCGTTCATGACGTAGTAGCCGGCGCCGTAGGCCTTGCGCAGCACGACCGTGATCTTCGGCACCGTCGCCGCCGCGACCGCGTGGAGCATCTTCGCGCCGTGGCGGATGATCCCCGCCGCCTCGACCTTCGTGCCGACCATGAAGCCGGGCACGTCGACGAGGAAGACGAGCGGGATCGCGAACGCGTCGCAGAGCGTCACGAAGCGCGCCGCCTTGTCGGCCGAGTCGTTGTCGAGGATGCCGCCGAGCCGGCGCGGCTGGCTGGCGACGATCCCGACCGGCCGGCCGCCCATCCGCGCCAGGCACGTGATGACCGAGCGCGCGAACTGCGGCTTGAGGTCCAGCCACTCGCCGTCGTCGACGATGCGGCGGATGACGTCGTACATGTCGTAGGGCCGGCGGTTGGAGGACGGCAGCACGTCGAGCAGCTCCTCGTCCATGCGGTCGACCGGGTCGGCGCAGCGCGCGCACCGGCGGCGCCTGCTCGCAGTGCGACGGAAAGAAGCTCAGGTACTGCTTGATGCGCGCGATGCACTCCTCGTCGTCGGCGACCTCGAGGTCGCCGACGCCCGACGTCCGGCAGTGCACGCGCGAGCCGCCGAGCTGCTCCTGCGTGACGTCCTCGCCGACGGCGGCGCGGACGAGATGCGGCCCCGCGAGCGCCATCGAGCCGCGCCCGCGCACCATCGGCACGAAGTCCGCCAGGCCCGGGATGTACGCGGTGCCGGCCGCGCACGGGCCCATGAGCGCGGCGACCTGCGGGATGACGCCGCTGGCGACGACCTCCTCGCGGAAGAGGTCGCCCGAGCCCGCGAAGAGCGAGCCGACGGCCTCCTGGATCCGCGCGCCCGCGCTGTCGAGCAGCCAGACGAACGGCATCCGCTTCGTCAGCGCGAGCTCGCGCAGCCGCGCGACCTTGATCTCGCCGGTCGTCCCCATCGAGCCGGCCATGACGGTGAAGTCGTACGCCGCGACCGCGACCATGCGCCCGTCGACGCGCCCGTAGCCGGTGATGACGCCGTCGGCCGGCGCCCGCTTGTCCTCGAGGCCGCGCACCGCGTGGTGGATCCCGGCGTGGATGCCGAGCTCGGTGAACGTCCCGTCGTCGACGAGCAGGTCGATCCGCTCGCGCGCGGTGAGCTTGTCGGCGGCGTGCTGGCGGTCGATGCGCTCCTGCCCGCCGCCGAGGCGCGCGGCCGCCCGGCGCTCGCGCAGGTCGTCGGCGAGCGGGCGCAGGATCGACGTGGGTGGCGGCTCGCCGGTCATGCCAGCAGCGGCGCGATCGCCGCGGACGACGAGCCCGCCGTGGCCGGGCGCCGCGGACGTGATCTCGGCGCCGACGAACGTCGAGACCTCCCGCGCCCGCCCGAGGAAGTCCGCCAGCGCGTCGGGCGACAGCCCGCCGGGCGCCGGGAAGCTCGCCGGGTAGACGAGCGGGTCGAGGACGTCGAGGTCGACGTGGACGAAGAGCTCGAGGCCCTCGAGCTGGGCCGGGTCGGTCACGCGGTGCACGCCGCAGCGGTCCAGCGACACGCGCTCGCCGCCGTCGAGCTCGCGCACGCCGTGCATGATGACCCGCGCCGGCTCGAGGCCGGCGCCGAAGCCCGTGTCCCAGAGCCCGCAGGCACCGGCGAGGCACATGCCGCCGAGGTAGCCCGAGCCCGACGTCGCGGGCGTGTTGAAGTCGCCGTGGGCGTCGAGCCACAGCACGCGGGCCTCGGGCCGCTGACGGACGACGACCGGCAGCGTCGAGACCGACACCGAGCACTCGCCGGCGAGGAGGATCGGCACGAGGCCGGCGTCGAGCGCGTCGTCGACCTGCCCGCCGGCCTCCAGCAGGCAGCCGCGCGAGTCGGCGAGATCCTCCTCCCAGGTCCCGTTGCGCGGCGTCCCGGGCGAGCCGACGATCCGCGCGTCGAGCAGCTCGGCGAGCTCGCGCGTTCCCGCCGCGGCCTGCGGGCCGCGGTCCGACGTCCGGCACAGCAGCGCGACTACCTGCCGGTCCACTGCGGCTCGCGGCGCTCCATGAAGGCCGCGACGCCCTCGTGGGCGTCGTGGCTGGAGAGCGCGATCGACAGCTGGCCGCGCTGGAAGGCCAGCGCCGGCTCGAAGGGCATGTCCTGCTGGGCGTACAGCGCGTCCTTGCCGAGCTTCATGAGCAGCGGCGACTTCGCCGCGAGCGCCTGCGCCCACTCGTCCACCGCCGCGTCGAGCTCGCCGGCCGCGACGACCCGGTTGACGATCCCGATCCGCCGCGCCTCCTCGGCGTCGATGCGCTCGCCGAGCAGCAGCAGCTCGGTCATCTTCTTGCGCGGGACGTTGCGCGCGATGAGCACGGCGATCATGAACGGGAAGAGGCCGACGTTGATCTCCGGCGTGCCGAACAGCGCGTTCTCGCTTGCGACGACGAGGTCGCAGGCGAGCGCGAGGCCGACCGCCCCGCCGAGGGCATGCCCGCCCACGGCGCAGAGCACCGGCTTGCCGAGCTCGCCGATGAGCGCGAAGACGCGCGGGAAGCGGTCGTTGCCGATGTGGCGCTCGGTGAGCGCGACCTCGGCGGTGAAGCCGGCGAGGTCGCCGCCGCTGGAGAACACGCGCTCGTGCGCCGAGGCGAGCACGACGCAGCGCACGGCGGCGTCGTCGCGCGCCGCGGCGAGCGCCGCCAGCAGCTCGTCGAGCAGCGCGTCCGACAGCGCGTTGCGCGTCCCGGGGTCGTCGAGCGCGATCGTCGCCACGCCGCCGGAGACCTCGTAGCTGAGCTTCGAATAGGGCATGCACGGCAATCTACCCGCCCCCGGCACCTGCCGCCGCCGTAGAAAGTAGGACGTACCACTGTTCACTTTGAGGCACGCGCGGTAGCGTTGGGCGATGGCCACCGCAGACGAGGTCCTCAAGCCCGATCACGCCGCCCGCCGCGGGCATTTCATCTTCGGCGACGAGCACGACGCGCTGCGCGAGACGATCCGCGCGTTCGCGACGAAGGAGCTCGCGCCGCACGCCGACGAGTGGGAGGAGACGACGTTCCCCGACTGGGTCTTCCGGCGCATGGGCGAGCTCGGCCTCCTCGGCCTCGACAAGCCCGAGCGCTACGGCGGCCAGGGCGGCGACTACTTCACGAGCATCGTGCTCGCCGAGGAGATCGTCCACTCGCGCTCCGGCGGCCTGGCGATGGGGGTCGCGGTGCACACCGACATGGCGATGCCGCCGATCCTCGCGTTCGGCACCGAGGAGCAGAAGCAGGAGTGGGTCGTCCCCGCGATCGCGGGTGAGAAGATCCTCTGCCTCGGGATCACCGAGCCCGACGCCGGCTCCGACGTCGCGGCGATCAAGACCCGCGCCGTGCGCAGCGACGACGGCGAGGAGTACGTCATCAACGGCTCCAAGACGTACATCACCAACGGCCACCGCGCCGACGCGATCATCCTCGTCACGAAGACCGACGCCGACGGCAGGCTACGACGGGTTCACGCTCTTCCTCGTGCCGATGGACCTCCCCGGCGTCGTGCGCGAGCAGCGCCTGGAGAAGCTCGGCATGCACGCCAGCGACACCGCGCTGCTGGCCTTCCAGGACGTCCACGTGCCGGCGACCGCCGTGCTCGGAGAGGTCGGCAAGGGCTTCTACCACATCATGTGGGAGCTCCAGGGCGAGCGGCTCATCGGCGCCGCCGGCGCCGTCGCGGCCGCCCAGGGCTGCTTCGACCGGACGCTGCGCGTACGCGCTCGAGCGCAAGGCGTTCGGTCGCGAGATCGGCCACTTCCAGGTCATCCGCCACAAGTTCGCCGAGATGGCGACGAAGCTCGAGTCGGCGCGGCAGATGGTCTACACGACCGCCTGGCGCCACGCCAACGGCGAGTACCCCGTCCGCGAGATCTCGATGGCCAAGCTCCACGCGTCGCGGATCGCCGTCGAGGTCGCCGACGAGTGCATCCAGATCCACGGCGGCGCGGGCTACATGAAGGAGTACGGGATCGAGCGCGTCTGGCGCGACCTGCGCCTGAACCGCATCGGCGCGGGCACCGACGAGATCATGCTGGACGTCATCGGGCGCAGCTACGGGCTCTAGCTGACGCCCTCACAGACTGTGAGGTCGTGCACACGGGTTTGCAGTCGTCCCCCGCTTCTGAGAGCGTTGCGCGGCGCCTGGGTGGGCTGGGCGCGGGATTCGGGAGGAGAAAAGGATGATTTCCAGGAAGAGATGGGCGATCTGCTGCATCGCAGGCCTGGCTCTGCTGGTGGCCCCCGGCGCGGCGCAGGGCGCCACCAAGACCGTGTCGGCCGGACCGCCCGCGAAGAGCGCCGGAGGGTTCTTCGCGCTGAGCCCCCCGGCGGACGTCAACGCGTTCTTCCCGACGAACGTCGCCATCCGCGTGGGCGACACCGTCGCCTTCACGCCGAGCGGATTCCATACCGTGCACTTCCCGAAGAGCGGCAAGTACGCCCCGCTGTTCATCCCGGGCACGGCCCCGGTCAGCGGCATCGTCGACGCCGCGGGCGTCCCCTTCTGGTTCAACGGCCAGACCCCGGCGGGCTTCAACCCGGCGATCTTCGGCGCCAACCTGTTCGGTAAGACGTCGACCGTCAGCAAGACGAAGGAGCTCATCAGCGGCCCGCCTCCGAGACGCCTGAGGGTCAGGCCCCCAAGCCGTTCCGCGCGAAGTTCACGAAGCCCGGCCTCTACCGCTACATCTGCGATCTGCACCCGGGCATGGTCGGCTCGGTCCGCGTCGTGTCGCGGCGCGGGGCCATCCCATCGAAGGCGTCCGACGCCGCGCGCGTCAAGAAGCAGGTCGACGGCGCGCTGACGATCGCCAAGGGCCTGGCCGCGGCGCAGAAGCCGGCGGCGAACTCCGTCGTCGTGGGGCCGCAGGGCAAGAGCGGCGTCATCGCTGTTCGGCTTCGTGCCCGGCAACCTCACGGTCCCCGCCGGCACGACCGTCTCGTTCGCGATGCCCAACCGCTCCAGCGAGATCCACACGGCGACGTTCGGGCCGGGCGCGGAGACGTTCGGTCTCCCGACCGATCCGGATGCGAACAGCTACCTCGGCGTGCTCGCGACCGCCTTCGCCGGCCCGGCCGGCGACCCGCGGGTGGACTTCCCGAGCGAGCAGCCGGGGACGGCGCCGGTCGTCCTGTCACCGGCGCTGCACGGCAACGGGTTCTGGAACTCGGGCGTCCTGGACGGCTTCCCCGCGTCGCCGCCGCCCGCCTCGGGCCGGGTGACGTTCGGCACGCCCGGCGTCCACAAGTACGTGTGCCTCGTGCACCCGTTCATGACGGGGACGATCACCGTCACGTGATCGGGGTCCCGCGGGCGTTCGCAGCCCTCCTGCTGACCGGTGCGGCGGCGCTTGCCGCCGCACCGGCCGCAGGCGCGACGACGAGGGAGTTCTGGGTGGCGGCCACGCCGGTCGTCTGGAACATCGCGCCCAACCAGCGCGACAACATCACCGGCGCGCAGATCGCGCCGGCGCAGTCGGTCATGCCCACGACGGTCTACCGCCGCTACTCGCGCAACTGGCGCCGGCCGCTGACGAACTCGCCGATGTCCGGGAACCAGAACCTCATCCCGGGACCGCTCCTGCGCGCGCAGGTCGGCGACAAGATCGTCGTGCACTTCAAGAACATGGACTTCACGCGGATGAACGGCCACTCGATGCACTTCCACGGCGTCGAGTACAAGCCGAGCTCCGACGGCGCCTACGTGCCCGGCGTCTCGGGACCCGACGGCAACGTCCTGCCCGGCGGGACGTGGACGTACCGCCTCACCGCCGGCGCGCAGTCCGCCGGCGCGTGGCCCTACCACGACCACTCGACCTCGATGCACGAGTCGATCGACGGCGGCATGTACGGGATGCTCTCGATCCGCGGGCGCAACGAGGAGCTGCCCGACCGCGAGTTCGTCGTCGTCTTCGCGGCGATGGGCGACTTCCAGACGATCGACGGCCGCGCGTTCGTCGGCAACACGCCGGTCTTCCAGGCCCGCATCGGCGACCTCGTCCAGTGGGACGTCATGGGGATGGGCTCCGAGCACCACACCTTCCACGTCCACGGCCATCGCTGGCTCGAGGCCGGCGGCGTCTCGCGCGACACGCACACCGTCGGCCCGGCGGAGTCGTTCCGCTTCCGCTGGCGCGAGCGCGACCCCGGCGACCTGGCTGTACCACTGCCACGTCGAGCAGCACATGGAGCGCGGGATGATCGGCACCTACCGGGTGTCGCGATGAGGCGCGCGGCGCTGCTCGCGATCCTGGTCGCGGCAGTCCTCGTGCGCCCCGCCATCGCGCAGCACGCCGCCGAGCACGAGTCGGGCCCGTCCGCGGCGTCGGTGCAGATCGGCTTCGCCTCGCGTCAGCCCGTTGCGCGTCGACGTCGTCGCCGGCGAGAGCGTCACATGGACGAACGGGAGCGCACGGGTGCACACGGTGACCGCCGACGACGCGAGCTTCGACTCCGGCCCCCTCACGCAGTCGTCGACCTTCGTCCGCCGCTACCCCGCGACCGGGGAGCTGCCGTACCACTGCAGGCTGCACCCGTCGATCCGCGGTGTCGTCGGCGTGCACGACCTGCTGCTGGAGCCACCGCCGGCCGCGGCCTCGCCGAAGCGCTCGTTCGTCCTGTCGGGTCGCGCCAGCGGCGCCATCGCGCCCGGGACGCCGATCTCGCTGCAGGCCGACGCGGGCAGCGGCTTCGCCGAGGTCGCCTCGGTGCCGCTCGGCGATCACGGGTCGTTCACGGCGAGCTTCGTGCCGACGGCGACGGCGAGCTACCGCGCCGTCGCGGGCGGCGTGCAGAGCGCGCCCGTCGAGCTGCTCGTCCTCGACCGCCGGATGACGCTGACGGCGACGCGGGCGAAGGGCGGCGGCGTTCGCCTGCGCACGACGGTCACGCCCGCCGCGCCGCGCGGGCACGTCGTCCTGCAGCTCTTCCTGCCCGAGCGCTTCGGCTGGTGGCCGGTGCGCAAGGCGCGCCTCGATGCCCGCTCGACCGCGCACTTCGACGTCCGCACGAAGCGCCGCCTGCGGGCGCGCGTCGTCCTGACGCTGCCCGACGGCGCGACCCGGCTGGCGATCAGCCGCGTCGTGCGCGTCGGCCCGCGCGCGCTGACGCGCTCGTACGTTCGTCCGCCGGGGCCTCGCGTTCCGGCGCGTTTGAGCCGAACATATGATGTACGGGCTCGTCGTTGACCCGACGACCCCGCGTTCGCGACTCGAGCAGTCAGGAAGCTGTGAACTCGCACCGGCCCACGGATGGCAGCAGCACCTCGGCAGCGAGCGGCCCGCGCCGCGGCCGGTTGGCGATTGCTCTCGTCCTCGCAGTCAGCGCGTTCGGTGTCGCGCCCGCGCTCGCGTCCGACGGCAGCGGGAAGGGCAACGACCGCGGCCAGTCCGAGCACCGCGGCCACGGGCTCGAGCAGCGCGTCGTGCGTCGCCGACGCCGCCGCCGTCCCCGCCGCGCCCGTGGCACCCGAGGCCGCTGCCGCGCCTGCGCTGCCGGCCGCGCCGGCGCGGTCGGCGCGAAGCTCGTCTCGCGGACGGGGATCGCTCGCCGCGAAGTCGAGGGGCTCAGGCTCCTCGAACGCCGCGAACGCCGCCAACTCCTCGTCGAACTCGTCAGGCGGGTCCGGGCGCGGCCCCGGGAGGCGGACGCCGCGCGACCGACGCCCGCCGCGCCGGCGCAGCCGGCCCAGACGGGCCAGGACGGCGCCGGGACCTCCGACGAGCAACTCGTCGCGGTCGCTGCGGCCGCTCCGGCGGCCGAGGTCACCCCGGCGCCGGCCGTGCCCGCCGTGCCGGCCGCGACGCCCACGCCCGCGGCCGCGCGCCCGGCAAGCGCCGCGTCGAGCCGGCGCAGGCAGGCCGCGCCCGCCGCGGCACGACCCCCGCGACGCGCGTCTCGGCAGTCCGCCCGCGCGACGCCGACGCCGCAGGCGCAGGCATCGGCGCCGGCGACCTCGCCCACCCCCTCCGCCACGAAGCGCGCGGCGCCCAAGGACAGTTCGGACTCGCGTCGCCCGTCGCCCCGATCACGCGGACCGTCGTCCGCGTGCTCCACGTCATCCCGCTCGAGCTGCGGATCGCGCTCGGCGTCCTCGCGAGCGCTCGGGTTGCTGCTCGCTGCGACGACCCTCGTGCAGACGCGGCGGCGACGCAGCGCCGAGCGCCAGCGCGAGCTGCTGCTCGCGGACGTCGGCGTGCTGCAGTCCGCGCTCCTGCCGGTCCTGCCCGAGCGGATCGCCGGCGCGCGCGTGACCGCGGCCTACAGCCCGGCCGACGGCCTCGCGGCCGGCGGCGACTTCTACGACGCGTTCGACCTGCCCGGCGGGCGGACCGCGGTCGTCGTCGGCGACATCGCCGGACACGGTCGCGACGCCGTCCCGCTCACCGCCCTCGTGCGCTTCAACCTGCGCGCCTACCTCGAGGCCGGCCTGTCGCCGCGAGCGGCGCTGCACGTCGCCGGCAACGTCCTCGCCACGCAGCTCGGCGGCCGGCAGGTCACGATCGTCGTCGCGATCTTCGATCCGGGCTCGGGCCGGCTGACGTATGCCTGCGCGGGCCACTGGCCGCCGCTGCTGCTCGGGGTGGCGTCCGCGCACGTCACGGCGGCCTCGTCGCCGCCGATCGGGGCCGGGGCGGCGACCGGGCGGCGCCAGACGACGATCGCGCTGGCGCCGGGCGCGACGGCGTGCTTCTACACCGACGGACTGCTCGAAGCCCGCAACGGTGACGACCGCCTCGGCGCCGATGCCGTGGCCGACGAGCTGCGCCGCATCGGCGCCGACGGGACGGCCGCCGACCTGCTGGCGGGGATCGTGCGGCGCAGCGACAGCCAGCCCGACGACATGGCGGCCTGCATCCTGACCGCGCTGCCGGGCGGCGCGCGGGTCTGGTCGGTGCGCATCGAGGAGCTCGAGGTCGACGCCACCTCCCTGACCCGCGGCGCCCCCGCGCAGTTCCTGCGCGCGTGCGGCGTCGAGGAGCCGCATCTCGCCGGCGCGCTGCGTCGGCCGGCGCGCATCGTCGGCCGCCACGGGACGGCGGTGATCGAGGTCCGCGTCGGCGAGCAGCTCGCCGAGGTCCGCGTCAACGTGCCGCCGGCGCACGTGCTGCCGATGGAGCGCTGGGTCCAGGAGCCCCTGCCGTCGCCGCGGCCGGCTGAGCGGCGTCGCGGGCGACAGCGCGGTCCGGGCGTTCAGCGGGCTCCCGAGATCGCCGCGGCGACGCCGCTCTCGTCGGGACCGGCAGCCGAGCGCGACCCGACGGACCCGGCGATGCCGGTCTCCTCGGGCCCGCCGTCGGAGCGCAGGCTCGGCTGGGCCTGACCGCGGCGGGCGCCGCAGTGTCCGAGGACCCGCCCGAGAAGGCGAGGACGAGCGCGATCGTGACGGCGGCCGCGAGCGCGAGCAGCGCGGCGATGAAGACGGCTCGGCGAGATCGCGGCGAGCTGCGGAGCGGAGATCTGTGGCTGTGCGACCTGTGACATGACTGCCTCCCGGGCGTTTGACTGATTGGGGGCAGCCTGCGCGCAGCGCGCTTTCAGGACGCCTACGAACCGGTAACAGCCTGTTACGGTCGCCCGAGGACTGTGATCGATGGACTTCCGGATCCTTGGCCCGCTCGAGGTGCACGACGGTGATCGGCCGCTCGCTCTCGGCGGAGGCAGGCAGCGGGCGCTGCTCGCGCTGCTGCTCCTGCACGCCAACGAGGTGGTCTCGAGCGACCGGCTGATCGCCGAGCTCTGGGACGGCGCGCGCCGCGGGGACGATTCCAAGGCGCTGCAGGTCGCCGTGTCGCGCCTGCGTCGCGCCCTCGAGGCGGCGGCCGCCGCCGGCCTGCTCGTCACGCGGGCGCCGGGCTACGAGCTGCGCCTCGAGCGCGGGCAGCTCGACCTCCATCGCTTCGAGGACCTCGTCGCCGATGGCCGCCGGGCGCTGTCGGCCGGCGACGCGGCGAGCGCGGCCGAGCCTGCTCGCGAGCGCGCTGGGGCTGTGGCGCGGCGACCCGCTCGCCGACCTGACGTACGAGTCGTTCGCGCGCGACGAGATCGGCCGGCTCGAGGAGCTTCGCATCGCCGCGCTCGAGGACCGCATCGCGGCCGACCTCGAGCTCGGCCGCCACGGCGCGCTCGTCGCCGAGCTGCAGCAGCTCGTGCGCCGCCACCCGCTGCGCGAGCGCCTGCGCGAGCAGCTCATGCTCGCGCTCTACCGCTGCGGGCGCCAGGCGGATGCGCTCGAGGCGTACAGCGAGACCCGGCGCGCGCTGACCGACGAGCTCGGGATCGAGCCCGGGCGCGAGCTGCGAGAGCTCCAGCAGGCGGTGCTGCGCCAAGACCCGGCGCTCGATCCCGCGCCCGCCCGCGAGCCGTCGCGCAGCGGCCGGCCGCGGGACGTTCGTCGGACGCGAGCGCGAGCTCACCGAGCTCGTCGCCGCGCTCGACGACGCGCTGGCCGGCCACGGCGGCCTCGTGCTCCTCATGGGCGAGCCCGGGATCGGCAAGAGCCGGCTCGCCGACGAGCTGCTCGAACGGGCGCGCGCACGCGGGGCGAATGTGCTCGTCGGGCGCTGCTGGGAGGCCGGCGGAGCGCCCGCCTACTGGCCGTGGGTCCAGTCGCTGCGGGCCCACATCCCGCAGAGCGAGCCGTCCTCGCTCCGCGCCCAGCTCGGCGCCGGCGCGGCCGATCTCGCGGGCCTGCTGCCGGAGCTTCGCGAGCTCTTCCCCGAGCTCCCCGATCCGCCCGCGCTGGAGTCCGAAGGCTCGCGCTTCCATCTCTTCGACGCGGTCGGCGCGTTTCTGCGCAACGCCGCGACCGACCGGCCGCTCGTGCTCATGCTCGACGACCTGCACGCCGCCGACGAATCCTCGCTCCTGCTCCTGCGCTTCGTCGCCCGCGGGCTGGCGGACAGCCGCGTCCTCGTCCTGTGCGCGCTGCGCGACGTCGACCCGACGATGAGCGAGCCGCTGACCGCGGCGATCGAACAGCTCGTTCGCGAGCCGCGGACGCGCCGCATCGACCTCGGCGGACTCGGGGCAGCGCGATGTCGGCGACTACATCGAGCGGGCGACCGGCAGCGCCCCGCCGCCCGCGCTGGCCGCCGCGATCCACGCCGAGACCGAGGGCAATCCGCTCTTCGTCTCCGAGGTCGTGCAGCTCCTGGACGACGAGGGCCGGCTCGCGGACGCCGAGTGCGCACGTGCGAATCCCGCCGGGCGTCCGTGCGGTCATCGGCCAGCGCATCGGGCGGCTGTCGGAGCGCTGCCGCGAGCCTGCTCGTGCTCGCCTGCGTCATGGGCCGGGAGTTCGGCCTCGACGGCGCTGGCCGCGCTCAGCGAGCTCGACGGCGACGACCTGCTGGACGTCCTCGACGAGGCCATCGGGGAGCGGGTCGCCGGCGACGTGCCGGGGTCGCCGGGCAGGCTGCGCTTCGCCCACGCGCTCATCAGGGACACGCTCTACGACGAGCTGGCCGCTGCCCGTCGCATGCAGCTGCACCGGCAGGGTCGGCGAGGCGCTCGAGGAGGTCTACGCGGCCGACCTCGCGCCCCATCTCGCCGAGCTGGCCCACCACTACGTCGCCGCGGCGCCGATCGGGGTCGCCGACCGCGCGATCGAGTATCGCCCGCCGCGCGGGCGACCGGGCGGCGGCGCAGCTCGCCCACGAGGAGGCGGTGCGGCTGTATGAGATGGCACTCACGCTCGCCGACCGGGACGCCGTCCGCTGCGAGCTGCTCCTCGCCCTCGGCGACACCCAGGCGCGCGCCGGCGAGACGAGGGCGGCGCAGCGCTCGTTCGTCGCCGCGGCCGATCTCGCCGAGGCCCTCGGCCTCACCGAGCATCTCGCGCGCGCGGCGCTCGGATACGGCGGCCGGATCATCTGGGAGGTGTGGCGCGGCGACACCGAGCACGTCCCGCTGCTCGAGCGCGCGATCGCCGCGATCGGGCCGCAGGACAGCGAGCTGCGGGTCCGTCTGCTGACGCGGCTGGCCGCCGGGCCGCTGCGCGATTCGAGCTTCCCGGCGGCGCGGCGCCAGGGACTCGCCGCGCAGGCGCTGGAGATGGCGCGCCGGGTCGCCGACCCGGCGACGCTCGCCTACGCGCTGGCCGGGACGATCGCCGCCAACCACTCGCCCGCGTTCACGCCGGAGCAGGAGATCCTCGCGACCGAGCTCGTGGACGTCGCGAACGAGGCCGGCGACCTCGAGCGCGCGGCGGAGGGCCACGAGCACCGGCTCCTGGCGCGTCTCGAGCTCGGCGACCCGCGGCGCGCCAAGGAGGACCTGGCCGCGATGGCGAGGATGGCCGAGCGGCTGCGCCAGCCGTCACAGGACTGGTTCGTCGCCGTGGACAGCGCCCTCATCGCGCTCTTCGAGGGCGAGATCGAGCGCGCGGACGGGCTCGTCGCGCGGGCGCTCCGGCTCGGCGAGCGGGCGCAGGGCTGGTCCGCGGAGGTCACCTACGGCCTGCAGCTCTATGTGCTGCGCCGCGAGCAGGGCCGGCTCGCCGAGGTCGAGGAGCTCGTCCGGCGCGCGGCGCGGGAGCACCCGACGTATCCGATCTGGCGTTGCGTGCTCGTCCACCTCGCGTCGGAGCTCGGACAGCGCGACGAGGCCGCGGGCGCGCTGCGGGCGCTCGTCGCGGACGGCGCCGTCGGCCTGCCCTTCGACGAGGAATGGCTCGTCAGCGTCGGGCTGCTCGCCGAGGCGGCGAGCACGCTCTCCGACGCCGAGTCCGCGGGGATCATCTACGAGCAGCTGCTGCCCTACGCGGACCGGATCGCGGTGAGCTACTCGGAGGTCTCCATCGGCGCGGTCGCGCGCTATCTCGGGCTGCTCGCCGCCACGTGCGGGCGCCACGACGACGCGCGGCTGCATCTCGAGCGCGCGATGGCGATACACGAGCGCGCCGGCGCGGTGACATGGCTCTCGCGGACGCGCGACGACCTGGCGCGGCTAGCCTCCGAGGCATGACACCTCAGCACACGACGGTGAACCTCGAGACCGTCGAGAACATGGCCCCGAAGTACGGCATGGGCGAGATCTGCGAGTCCCGCTTCCTCCGCAAGGACCTCGGCGCCGAGCGGATCGGCATGGCGCACTACAAGATGAACCCCGGCCGCCGGATCGGCTTCGGCCACCGCCACGAGGAGTCCGAGGAGATCTACGTCGTCCTCGAGGGCTCGGGCCGGTTCAAGATCGAGGACGAGATCGTCGCCGTGTCCGCGAAGGACGTCGTCTACCTCCAGCCCGGGGCGATGCGCGAGTGGGAGGCCGGGCCGGACGGCATGGAGCTGCTGGTCTTCGGCGGCCACGCCGAGAACGACTCGGACATCCAGCGGGGCTGGTGGACGGACTGAGCGTCAGCGCAGCTCGTCGGGGCGGGTCTTCGGCGCGAGCCCGAGCGGCCCGCTGCTCGTCGCCCGCCGCACGAGCGCGGGCGCCAGGACGCGCGCCGCCGCGGCCAGCCAGTACGGCCGCGGCACGTAGCGCTCGGCGCGGCCGCCCGGGCCGGCGTCGACGATCGCGTCGGCGACCCGCTCGGGCGTCGAGACGAGCCGGCGCGTGAGCGGGTTGGCGACGAGCTCGGCCTGCGGGAAGCCCTCGGTCGCGACGTAGCCGGGCAGGACGAGGCCGACGTGGACGCCGTGCGGCGCCTCCTCGAGGTGCAGCGCGTCCGACCAGCCGGCGAGCGCGAACTTGCTCGCCGAGTAGGCGCCGGAGCTCGCGCGCGAGACGCGGCCGGCCGTGCTCGCGACGTTGACGATCGCGCTCGGCGCCGACCGGCGCAGCAGCGGCAGCAGCGCCTCGGTGAGCCGGACCTGGGCGTCGAAGTTCAGCTCCATGTGGCGGCGGACGTTCTCCCAGCCGCCGTCGGCGAAGGTCCCGCGCCAGGCGGCGCCGGCGTTGTTGACGAGGAGGTCGAGGCGCCCGTGCTCGTCCTGCACCCGGCGCGCGATCCGCCCCGGCGCGCCCTCGTCGGTGAGGTCCTCGGCGAGGACCGTCGCCCCGCCGAGCTCGTCGGCGAGCGCCTGCAGCCGGTCGGCGCGGCGCGCGACGAGGACGAGCACGGAGCCGGGCTCGCGCGCGAGGCGGCGAGCGGTCGCCTCCCCGATCCCGCTCGACGCGCCGGTGACGAGGGCGATCACCGGGCGGAGGCTACCCGTGCCCGATCGACTGGTCAGTCAGCCAGCTATCGTCCTGCGCCGAAACTTCGGACAAGGAGCGCAGCGCATGGGAGTTCTGGACGGAAAGGTCGCGATCGTCACCGGCTCGGCCCGGGGCATCGGCCGCGCGACGGCCGAGCTGCTCTCCGAGCACGGCGCGAGCGTCGTCATCAACGATCTCGACGCCGACGTCGCCGAGCAGACGGCATCCGAGATCCCCGGCGACACCGTCGTCTACGGCGGCGACCTCACCGCGCCCGGTGCCTGCGACGCCCTCGTCCAGACGGCGATCGACGAGTGGGGCAAGATCGACATCATCGTCAACAACGCCGGCTACACGATCGACGGCGCCGTCCACAAGATGTCCGACGACGCGTTCCAGCGGATGCTCGACATCCACACCGTCGTCCCGTTCCGCGTCATCCGCGCCGCCGCCCCGCACCTGCGCGAGCCCGCGAAGAAGGAGCGCGAAGAGGGCGTCGAGGTCTTCCGCAAGATCGTCAACGTCTCCTCGATCTCGGGCACGATGGGCAACGCCGGTCAGGCGAACTACGCGGCGGGCAAGGCCGCGGTCGTCGGCCTGACGAAGACGCTGGCCAAGGAGTGGGGCCAGTTCAAGATCAACGTCAACGCCGTCGCGTTCGGGTTCATCGACACGCGCCTGACGGCGCCGAAGGTCGACGACAACACGATGGAGATCGGCGGCGAGAAGGTCCAGCTCGGGATCCCCGAGCAGATGCGCGGCATGGCCTCGTTCGTCATCCCGCTCGGCCGGCCGGGCACGCCCGAGGAGGCGGCCGGCGGCGTGTTCTTCCTCTGCTCGCCGTGGTCGAACTACGTCCACGGCCAGACGCTGAACGTCACGGGCGGGCAGTTCACCGGCATGACGACCTAGCTCGGACGGCGCGACCCCGTGCCAAGATGGCCGGCATGGAGAGGCCCGCTCTGCACTTGCGGCTGCTCGGCGGTTTCGACCTCTCCTTCGAGGGTCGTCCGATCACCGCCGTCGACGCGCCGCGCCTGCAGTCGCTGCTCGCGCACCTCGTCCTGCACCGCGACGCGCCGCCACCCCCGCGAGCGACTGGCCGTCCTGTTCTGGCCCGACTCCGAGGAGTCGCAGGCGCGCACGAACCTGCGGCAGGCGCTGCATCACCTGCGCCGCGCCTGCCCGACTCCGAGCGCTTCCTGGAGAGCGAGGCGCGAGCCGTCGGCTGGCGGGCGGATGCGCCCCTCGTGGCTCGACGTCGCCGAGTTCGAGCAGCTCGTCGCCCGGCGCCGAGCGGGCTCGCGAGGCCGGCGACGAGCGGCGAGCGCTCCAGAGCGCGGTGGCGCTCTACGCGCGGCGACCTCCTGCCCGAGTGCTACGACGACTGGATCGTGCCGGAGCGCGAGCGCCTGCGCGAGGCGTTCCTCGCGCGCGGCCGAGCGGCTGGCCGAGCTGCTCGAGCTCGAGCGCGAGTACCGCGCGGCGATCCCCTGGGCGCGGCGGCTGCTCGACGACGACCCGCTCAACGAGGCGGCCTGCCGGCGGCTGATGCGTCTCCACGCGCTGGGCGGCGACCGCGCGGCGGCGCTGCGCGTCTACCACGGCTGCGCCACGGCGCTCGCGCGCGAGGCCGGGCGTCGAGCCGAGCGCCGTGACCCGCGAGGCGCTACGAGCGGCTGCTGGAGGCCGAGGCGGCTCGCCCGCCCGCGGACACGGCGCGCCCGGCCAGCGGCGCGTCGCAGCTCGTCGGCCGGCGCACAGGAGTGGGAGACGCTGCGGCGGACGTGGCAGCGAGCGGCCGAGGGGGAGGCGCTGCTCGCCGTGATCGCGGGCGAGGCCGGGATCGGCAAGCGCGGCTCTGCGAGGAGCTCGTCGACTGGGTCGGCACGGCAGGGCATCGTCGCGGCCGACAGCCGCTGCTACTCGGCCGCCGGCGCGCCTGGCCTACGCGCCGATCGTCGAGCTGCTGCGCTCCGAGTCGATCGGCGCCGGGCTGCGGCGGCTGGGCGAGCCGTGGCTCGTCGAGCTCGCGCGGCTCCTGCCCGAGCTGCTCGACGAGCGGCCCGAGCTGCCCGGCCCCGCCGCCGCTGACCGACGGACTGGGCAACGCGCGCGGCTGCTGGACGCGCTGTCGCGCGCGCGTCGCTCGCCGAGCGCCGGCCGCTGCTGCTCGCGATCGACGACGTGCAGTGGTGCGACGGCGAGACGCTCGGCTGGCTGCACTACCTGCTGCGCTCGGAGCCGCGGGCGCCGCTGCTCGTCGTCGCGACGGCGCGCTCCGAGGAGCTCGGCTCCGAGCACCCGGCGCATGCGCTGCTGCGCGCGGCCGCGAGCGCGCGGCCAGGCGGTCGAGCTCGAGCTGGGTCCGCTGGACCGCGACGAGACCGACAGCACTGGCCCGCGGCGTCGCGGGCCGCGAGCTCGACGCCGCGCGCCGTGAGCTCGTCTACCGCGAGACCGAGGGCAACCCGCTGTTCGTCGGTCGAGTGGGTGCGGGCCGGGCTCGTCAGACGGGGCGCCGGCGAGCTGCCGCCGCGCACCCAGTCCGTGCTCGAGACGCGGCTCGCCCAGCTCTCCCCGCGCCGCGCAGGAGCTCGCGAGCCTTGCCGCGACCGTCGGACGCGCGTTCACCTTCGACGTGCTCGACGCGCGCGAGCTCGCGCAGCGAGGAGGAGCTGGTCGAGGCGCTCGACGAGCTGTGGGAGCGGCGGATCGTCCGTGACGCGCGGCGTCGACGCCTACGACTTCAGCCACGACAAGCTGCGCGAGGCCGCCTACCAGCGAACGGGCTCGGCCCGCCGGCGCATGCTGCACCGCCGCGTGGCGCAGGCCCTCGAGCGCCTCCACGCCGTCGAGCTCGACGGCGTCAGCAGCGAGCTCGCAGCCCACTACGAGCGCGCCGGGTGGGCCGAGCGGGCGATCGCGTTCTACGCCCGCGCGGCCGACGGTCGCGCATCGCGTGTATGCGAACGAGACGCGCGATCGAGCTGTTCTCACGGGCGCTCGAGCTGCTGGAGGCCGAGCCTCCGACGCCCCAGCGCGACGAGCGCGAGCTGGCGCTGCGAACGGCGCTGGGAGCGCCGCTCGTCGGCGATCGAGGGCTACGGCGCGCCGGCGGTCCACGACGTCTATCTGCGCGCCTGGGAGCTCATGCAGGAGGCTCGGCGCGCCGCCCGATCCGCCGGTGCTGCGCGCGCTGGCGCTCGTCCAGCATCACGCGCAGCGAGCTGTCGCGCACGGCCGAGTTCGGCGAGCAGCTGCTCGAGCTCGGCGAGCGCCAGGACGACCCGATGGTGCGTGTCGAGGGCAACTACGTCCTCGGCGTGGCCTCGTTCTGGCTCGGCGAGCTCGCCGCGTCCCGCCGAGCACCTCGAGCGGGCACTGGCCGAATACGACCCCGACCGGACGCGCTCGCACCTCGCGCTGTACTCCCAGGACCCGCGGATCGTCTGCACTGAGCCGCCTCGCCTACACGCTGCGCTGCCTCGGGCGAGGCCGAGCAGGCGCAGGACGCGTGCGCGCGAGGCGCTGCGCCTCGCGGACGAGCTCGAGCACCCGTTCAGCCTCGGCTACGCGCTGACGTTCACGACGTGGCTGGCGATCGACCTGCGACGACGACGTCCGCGCCCGGGAGCGGGCGCGAGCGGACTCACGACGCTCGCCGACGAGCAGCGCCTCGGCTTCCTCCAGCCGATGGGCGACGATCCTGCGCGGCTGGATGCTCGCCGGCGACGGGCGCACCGACGAGGCGATCGGCAGCATCCGCGACAGGCCTGGACGCCTACAGCCGCAGCGGCTGGAGCCTCTATCAGCCCTACAGCCTCGCGCTGCTCGCACGCGTCTGCCTCGACGCGGGGCGCTTGGACGCGGGCGCGCGACGCGATCGCCGAGGCGCTCGAGCTCACCGAGCCGACCGCCCAGCGCCAGCTCGACGCGGAGCTCCACGTGCTCATGGGCGAGCTCATCCTCGCGGCCGGCGGCGCCCGGGCCGACGCCGAGGCGCACTTCTCGACGGCCCTCGACGTCGCCCGGCGACAGGGGGCCAGACCGCTCGAGCAGCGCGCGGCCGACCACCTCGAGCGGCTTCGTGCCGCCGCCGGCTGACGGAACGGTCCGAGAACGCCCCCGCGGCTATACCGGCATCCACGCGAACGAACGATCTGCGAGGGAGCCCACGATGGCAACGAACGAGCCGACCACGGACGGCATCGCGATCTCGAGCGAGATCGCGGACGAGCTGCGCGCGAGCCTGCGCGGCGAGCTCGTCGGTCCCGAGGACCCGGCGTACGACGAGGCCCGGAAGGTCTACAACGGCGATGATCGACCGCCGGCCCGCCGCGATCATCCGCTGCGCCGACGTCGCCGACGTCATCGCCGCCGTCGGCCTCGCCCGCGAGCAGGGGCTCGACCTCTCCGTGCGCGGAGGCGCCCACAGCGTGCCCGGCTTCGGCACGAACGACGGCGGGATCGTCTGCGACCTCTCCGGGATGCGCGGCGTCGCGCGTGGATCCCGAGCGCCGCACCGCGCGCGCCGAGGGCGGCGCCACATGGGCGGACCTGGACCATGCGACCCACGCCTTCGGCCTCGCGACGACCGGCGGCATCATCTCGACCACCGGCGTCGCCGGCCTCACCCTCGGCGGCGGCATCGGGCATCTGGCGCGGGGGCACGGCCTCTCCTGCGACAACCTCATCTCCGCCGACGTCGTGACCGCCGACGGACAGCTCGTGATCGCCAGCCGAGGACGAGAACGCCGACCTCTTCTGGGCGCTGCGCGGCGGCGGCGGCAACTTCGGCGTCGTCACGTCGCTGGAGTTCCGCCTGCACCCGGTCGGGGAGATCTACGGCGGGCCGATCTTCTATCCGGTCGACCGCGCCGGCGACGTCATGCGCTTCTACCGCGAGTTCATCGCGCAGGCCCCCGAGGAGCTCGGCGCGTTCTTCGCGTTCCAGATCGCGCCGCCGCTGCCGTTCATCCCGGAGGACCGCCACGGCGAGACGATGTGCCTCATCGTCGCCTGCTGGACGGGGCCGGTGGAGGAGGGCGAGCGGGCCCTGGCTCCCCTGTTCGACGTGGCTCCGGTCGTGGCGCACCACGTCGGCCCGATGCCGTACCCGGCGCTCAACGGCGCCTTCGACGCGCTGCTTCCCCCGGGGCTGCAGCACTACTGGAAGGCGGACTTCGTCCGCGAGCTCACCGACGAGGCGATCGCGGCACACGTCGAGCACGGTCCGCGCGTTCCGGCCGTCGAGTCGACGATGCACCTCTATCCGATCGACGGCGCCCCGCAGCGGGTCGGCAACGACGAGACGGCGTTCCCCTACCGCGACGCGCGCTTTGCCTGCGTCATCGCCGGGATGTGGCCGGACCCCGCGCACAACGAGCGCAACACCGCGTGGGTGCGGTCCTACTGGGACGCGATCCATCCCCATTCCGAGCTCGGAGGCTACGTGAACTTCATGGCCGCCGACGACCAGGGGCGCATCCGCGACAACTACCGCGGCAACTACGACCGGCTCGTCGAGGTCAAGCGCCGCCACGACCCCGGCAACCTCTTCCGGTTCAATCAGAACATCTCGCCCGAGGGGTGAGCGCGGGCCACTGGACAGCGTGCGCCGACCGTCGAATTTCCGATCTGAGGGTTTCCGACAATCGGGTCTGGGAGTAGTGTTGCGGACGTGCATGTCGTGAAGCCCGGATCCGAGCGTCGCGTCCCGCGTGGAGTCGTGGGCGGCGCGGAGGTCTCGCAGGCGACGACGGGCGCGGAGAACATCTACATGGGCGTCTTCCGCGTACCGCCGCAGGCCCAGTCGCGGCCGCACTATCACGCGGGTTGCGAGTCGGCCGTCTACATGCTGTCCGGCCGTCTCGACGTGCGATGGGGCGACGATCTGCAGAACTCTCTGAGCCTCGAGCCCGGCGATCTCGTGTACGTCCCCCCGCGCGAGACGCATCTGCTCGAGAACCCCTCGGAGTCCGTGCCCGCGGAGTACGTCGTGTCGCGCAACGCGCCGCGCGAGGACTCCGTCGAAGTCCCCTGGGCGCGGTAGCGGCGCCTCAGCGATCGCGCCGGGCTCGCTCGGCGCGTTCGCGCCGGGCGCGCTCGCGCTCCTCGTCGCCGCGCTCGGCCGGCTGACGGGGCTGCGGTTCGCGACGGCGCGGCTCGCGTCGGCGGGCGCGGCTCGCGTGGCGGGCGGGGCTCGCGTGGCGCACGTGCGCGCGGCGCGCGTGGCTCGCGTGGCGGCCCCGAGCCCCGCCGAGCAGGCTCGCGCCGCCCGCGGCGATGCCCGCGACGACGGCGACGACGAGCGAGGTCGAGCACCGGCCAGTAGCGCGACCGCGCCTTCGTCCCGTCGGGCGTCGTGTACGTGCACCGGCGGGTCAGCGGCGGGCTGAAAGAGGGCGAGGACGAGCTCGTGCTGCCGGGCGGCAGCGGCCCGGCATCCGGGCACGGGTTGCCGACCGGCACGACGAGCCACACGGCGAGCACGCCGAGCACGAAGACGGTTGCGCCGATCCTGGCTGGCATGCGAGCGGCAGGCTACCTGCGCAGCCCGCCGCAGCGCGGGCGCGCGCAACCTCTCAGGTGCGCGAGAGTTCGTAGGGACATGCGCCGTCACCTCCCCCTCGCGCTCCTGGCCGCCGTGGCCGTCGCGCTCGCGACCGCCGCGGCCGCCCAGGCACGCGTCATCGCCGTCGCGACCGGCACCTCCCAGGCGATCCTCACCGACGTCCCCTCGAACACCGTCGTCGCACGCCTGCAGCTCGGCGGGCCGACGCGCGCGATCGCCGCGGCGCCCGACGGCTCGCGCGCGTACGTCGCCAGCGGCCGGCGCGTCGTGACGATCGACCTCAACGAGCGGACGGTCACCGGCGGCCTCGACCTCGCGGGCGCGATCTCGTCGCTCGCGCTCACGCCCGACGGCACCCGCCTGCTGGCGGCGCGCCGCGGCGCGATCGACGTCATCGACACCGCGACGCTCGCCGTCACCGGCGCGGTCGACCTGCGCGGCGCCAAGCCCGGGCCGCTGGCCGTGTCGGCCGACGCGACGTGGGCGGCGGTCGGCCTCGGCCGGCGGGTCGGCCTCATCTCGCTCACCGGGCTGCGGCTGGACCAGCGCAAGTCCGTCGGCGAGGTCGGCGGAGTCGCCTTCCCGCCGACCGGCCAGCGCGTCTGGGTCAGCACGACCGACGGCTTCCTGCGCGGGCTCACCCGCTTCAGCGGCCGCGAGACCGCCAAGGTCCGCCTGAAGCCCGGCGCCGGCGCCGGCCTCGCGATCTCGCCCGACGGCACGCGGGCAGCGGTCGGGGCGACCCGCGGCAGCCGCGCGACCGCGGTCGTCGACCTGCCGCGCCGGCGCCTGCTGCAGCGCGTTCGCACCGGCGAGGGCCCCGGCGCCCCCGCCTACGCGCTCGACGGCCCGCGCCTCTACGTCGGCGACGGCTCCGACGGCACGGTGTCGATCCTCTCGACGATCACCTACCGGCGCATCGGGGTCATCCGCCTCGGGCGTACCGTGCGCCCGCGCTCGCTCGCCGTGCAACCCGGCCTCGCGGTCAAGCGCGGCACGGAGGGGCCCGACCAGATCACCGGGACGCGCGGCAGCGACCTGCTCGACGGCCTCGGCGGCGACGACATCCTGCGCGGCGGGCGCTCCAACGACACGCTGCTCGGCGGCCTCGGCAACGACATCCTCGACGGCGGCGCCGCGAACGACAGCCTCGACGGCGGCGACGGCAACGACCGGCTCACCGGGCAGGCCGGCAACGACAGCCTCCTCGGCGGCCCCGGCACCGACGGGATGTTCGGCGGCACCGGCAACGACACGCTCGACGGCGGCAGCGAGGACGACGCCCTCGACGGCGGCGACGGCGACGACATCGTCCACGGCGGCCCCGGCAACGACCGGATCGTCGAGGCCGGCCTCGGCAACGACTTCATGCTCGACGGCGGCGACGGCGACGACTTCATCGACGGCTTCCGCGGGACGGACACGATCGAGGGCGGCGCCGGCAACGACACGCTGCGCGGCGGCGCGGGCGGCGAGAGCATCGACGGCGGGATCGGCGACGACACGATCGACGGCGGCACCGGCGGCGACCAGATCTTCTCCCGCGAGGGCGACGACAACGTCCGCGGCGACAGCGGCCGCGACCGGATCCTCACCTCCGACGGCAACGACACCGTCGACGGCGGCTCCGGCGACGACCGCATCGAGTCGTTCCGCGGCAACGACGAGATCGTCGCCGGGCCGGGCGCGGACTCGATCAACGCGGGCTCGGGCAACGACGTCATCCGCGTCGCCGACGAGGACGCCGACACCGTGAACTGCTCGACCGGCCGCGACACGGTGTACGTCGAGATCACGGCGCCGGCGCGCGACACGCTGACGAGCTGCGAGACGGTCATCCCGGTCCCGCCCGAGCCGTCGACCGACGCCCCGCCGACCTCGAACATCATCCCGGGCACCCCGGGCGACGACGTCCTGACCGGCACGCCCGCCGTCGACTCGATCTTCGGCGCCGACGGCAACGACCAGCTGTTCGGCCTCGAGGCCGACGACTACGTCGACGGCGAGAACGGCAACGACATCATCCACGGCGGGGCCGGCAACGACGAGATGTACGGGCGCCGCGACAACGACGCGGTCTTCGGCAACGAGGGCGACGACTTCCTCAACGGCGACCGCGGCCTCGACACGATCGGCGGCGGCCCGGGCAACGACCGGATCTTCGGCGGCCTGGACGGCGACATCGTCTCCGGCGACGAGGGCGACGACCGCATCAGCCTCGTCGACGGGTCGGTCGACCAGGTGGACTGCGGCGACGGCAACGACGTCGTGTTCGCGGACGTCGCCGACGTCGTCGCGCCGAACTGCGAGGACATCAGGCGCTAGGGTGAGGTCGGCCGGCGGGGCCATCGGCCCCCAGGTCGGCCGCGCGACGATGTCCTCGTCGGTCAGCGGCGGGTCGTCGTGGGAGTCGAGGAACGCGCGGATGCTCTCGTTGAAGCGATTGAGCGTCACGTGCTCCTTGAAGCGCTGCATGTCCGCGTAGTGGGTCCGGACGGGGTCGAGCTCGCGCAGGTAGACGAGCGAGCGCTCGATGTAGCCCGACTCGCCGAGCCAGCCGGTGAGGCAGGCGGGGGCGCTGCCGGCGTCGACGAGGACCATGAACATCCGCGAGTCGAAGCCGGGCTGGACGCCGGCGGCGGCGTCCTCCGGGCACAGCAGCAGCGTCGCGCCGGCCTCGTCGTGGAGGCGGATGAACTCGCGCAGGAGGTTGCGCTCGCGCGCCTCGCCGAGGCGCTCGCGGCGGATGAAGCGCAGCCGCTCGACGTGGATCGTGCCGGCGCTCGCGCGCTCGAGCTGGGCATCGAGGTAGTGCTGCATGCGCGCGTTGCCGAACCAGCGCTCGAGGTCGGTGCGGTCGACGGCGTGCAGGCTCTCCTGCGCGGCCTGGGTCATCGTCAGCAGCAGCTCGAGCATCTCCTCCTGGCTCTGGATGCTGAAGATGCCGCCCCGGATCGCCGCGAGGCGCCGCTGGTGGGTCTCCTCCGCGCGCGTCCACAGCTGCGGCGCGAGCGGGCTGAGGCCCGGGTCGGCGAGCAGCTCGCCGGGTGGCGCGCCCGGCGCCGCTGCGGCGGCCGAGCCGGCGCCGAGGCGGTCCTCCTGGTCCATCGCGAGGATCCGGCGCGCGCATTCGAGCAGCAGCCGCGGCTCCTGGCGGCGGCCGAAGTCGGTCGCGGCGTTGACGAGGTGCGCGGACGCCCGGTGGTAGCGCGTCGTGAGCGACTGCGCCTCGCCCTCGGCGTCCTCCCACGTCAGCAGCTCGCGGATCGCGCGGCAGTCGCGGCTGGACGGCAACCGGTCGAGGACCTCGGGGATGACGCGATGCAGGACGAGGTGGATCCGGGCGGGCTCGTCGAGCTCGCCGGCGGCTGCGACGCGATGCAGCGACGACAGGACCGGTAGTCGTCCCTCGAGCGCCTCCGGGTCCCGGCTCGCGAGGCGGATGAGCGTCCGGAGCTCCCCGGCGAGGACTTCGGTCCGCGAGCGCATCCCGCGCCAGCGTAACGTCGGTTTTGCGTCGGGTCAACGTCGGGTCGTGTCGGCCCGGGCGCCCCCGCCCGCCGTCCGCGGTCGCAACGCGGCCGTCGCGGCGGCGTAGCCGGAGCGCGCGCCGGCGCGGATCCTCCGAGCTCGATGTTCACCACAACGATTGCCGGAGGTGAGGACATGACACAGATGGCCACGACATGGGGAATGAGCGGCGCCGAGCTCCTGGCGCTGTACGGAGGGTTGTGCGCGATCGTCTCGCTGTGGATCTGGCACGTGCGCCGCGCGGCGTTCGGGACCGCGGGGCGCGAAGTCCGACCCGACGCCCGACATCGGGCTCTACAAGACGGCGATGCTCAGCGGCGGGCCGCAGCTGGCGATCACGACCGCCGCGACGCAGCTGCATCGCGAGGGCGTGCTCGCCGAGGGCGACGAGCCGCGCACGCACGTCGTCGCTGGCGCCGCTGGACCCGGGCGCCGACCGCCTCGAGCGCGCGGTCTACGACACCGTCCGCGCCGAGCCCGGCATCTCGACGTTCGGCCTGCGCGCGGCGCTGCTCGACAGCGATCCGATCCGCTGGCTGTCGTCCGAGCTTCAGGACGTCGGGCTGCTCATCGCGCCGGACGCCGCCCGCCGCCTGCGGTGGCTGTGGCTGTGGGGAGCCGGGCTGGCGCTGGCCGGTGCGCTGCTCGTCGTCGCCGCGCTGGACGCGGGCGCGGTGGCCGGCTATCTCACGGCCGCGGTCGCCGCGGTCGTCCTCGCCACCGTGCACGTCGCCCGCCGCGGCTCGCCGGTCGCGACGGCGCGCGGCGTGCAGATCGTGCGGGCGCGGCGCGCGGAGCGCGAGGACCTCGCGCGCTCGCCGCAGGCCGCCGAGAGCGCGACGGCCACCGCGCTGTTCGGCGGCGGCGCGCTGTGGCTCGCCGACCCGGCGCTCGCGTCGACGCTCGACGTCCCGCGCGAGGCGGGGCCGCTGTGGCGGCGCCACGGCGGCGGCTGCGGCAGCGGCGGCGGCTGTGGCTGGGGCGCGTCGTACCTCGGTGACGGCGGCGGCCACTTCGGCGGCGGCCACGACGGCGGCGGCGGGTGTGGCGGTGGCGGTGGCGGCGGGTGCGGCGGAGGTGGTGGGTGATGCCCGCCGCAACCGTCGCACGGCTCGGGCGCGGCGTCGGCTGGCGCCCGCAGATCGACGGCGCGATCGCCCGCGCGGACGGCCTCGGCTTCGTCGAGGTCGTCGCGGAGGCGGTCGGCGCGCACGGGCTGCCGCGCGGTGTCGCGGCGGCCCGCGAGCGCGGCCTGCAGGTCGTGCCGCACGGCGTGAGCCTGTCGCTCGGCGGCGCCGAGCGGCCCGACCGCGCGCGGCTCGCGCACCTGGCGTCGGTCGCCGAGCGCGTCGATGCCCCGCTCGTCAGCGAGCACATCGCGTTCGTGCGCGCCGGCGGCCGCGAGTCCGGGCACCTGCTGCCGGTCCCGCGCACGCACGAGGCGCTGGACATCCTCAGCGAGAACGTCGCGATCGCGCAGGACGCGCTGCCGGTGGCGCTGGCGCTCGAGCACGTCGCGACGCTCGTCGAGTGGCCGGGCGCCGAGATGGACGAGGCGGCGTTCGTCGGCGAGCTCGTCCGCCGCACGGGCGCGCTGCTGCTGCTCGACCTGTCGAACCTCTACGCCAACGCGCACAACCACGGCTGGGACGCGCTCGAGGCGCTCGAGCGCTTCCCGCTGGACCGGCTCGCCTACGTGCACGTCGGCGGCGGGACGTTCCGCGACGGCGTCTACCACGACACGCACGCGCACCCGGTCGTCCCGGGCGTGCTGGCGCTCGTCGAGGAGCTGTACGCGGTCGCCGACGTGCCGGGCGTCCTGCTCGAGCGCGACGACGACTTCCCGTCGGAGGAGGAGCTGCGCGCGGAGCTGCGGGCGATCGCCGATGCCGCACGGCACGGAAGCGAGCACCGTGTCCGCGCCTGACCGCGGCGACTACGCGGCGCGGCAGGAGGCGCTGCTCGGCGCGCTGCTGCGCGGCGGCGACTACCCCGAGGGGTTCGCCGCCGCGCAGGCCGGCGCCGCGGGGCGCTCGCTGCGGCGCAAGCGGGCGGGCCTCGTGCGGGCGGCGTGGCCGGCGCTCTTCCTCGAGTGCGGCGCGCGCTTCGACGCGTTCGCGCGGGAGGTGGAGCGGCGGCCGGCGATCGCGCTCGCCGACGGGCTCGCGTTCGCGCGCTGGTTCGGGGTGCCCGACCTCGGCGACGCCGCGCGGGTCGAGGTGCTGCTCGCGCGCGCGTCGCTGCGGCGCGTGTTCGTGGGCGCGGCGCGGCTTCGAGCGGGGCGTGCTGTTCGTGGCGCGGTTGCCGTGTGCCGGCGTGGTGACCCG
>CAWHLF010000019.1:0-6062 GCA_963830085.1 uncultured Actinomycetes bacterium
GCATCCGGCCATAAACCCCATAAAGCTGATCCAGTTTGTGTATTTTACGCGGCATGACCTCCTGGATCCGAACCCTTCCCGCCGCCCTCGCCGCCGTCGTCCTCGCGCTCGCGCTCACCGCCTGCGGCGACTCGGGTGCCGCCGGCAGCGGCTCCTCCAAGCTCTCGCTCGTCGCCTACTCGACCCCGAAGGAGGCCTACGAGGAGATCCTCCCGGCCTTCTCCGCCACGCCGGCGGGCGCGGGGACGAGCTTCACGCAGTCCTACGGGAACTCCGGCGACCAGGCGCGGGCCGTCATCGCCGGCCTGCCGACCGACATCGCGGCGCTCTCGCTCGAGCCCGACATCTCCAAGCTCGTCAAGGAGAACCTCGTCGCGGCGGGCTGGAAGTCGACGCCGACGAAGGGCATCGTCACGCGCTCGGTCGTCGCGCTCGCCGTGCGGCCCGGCAACCCGAAGAACATCCGCGGCTGGGACGACCTCGTCAAGCCCGGCGTCGAGGTCCTGACGCCGAACCCGTTCACCTCCGGCGGCGCGCGCTGGAACGTCATGGCGGCCTACGGCGCGCAGATCGAGCAGGGCAGGACGGAGGCGCAGGCGACCGACTACCTCCAGAGGCTCTTCCGCAACGTCGTCGTCCAGGACAAGTCCGCGCGCGAGTCGCTGCAGAACTTCACG
Source organism: uncultured Actinomycetes bacterium (assembly GCA_963830085.1). Classification (GTDB taxonomy): domain Bacteria; phylum Actinomycetota; class Thermoleophilia; order Solirubrobacterales; family Solirubrobacteraceae; genus CADCVQ01. Next base: position 678 of record CAWHLF010000019.1, read on the forward strand.
AGCGGCAAGGGCGACGTGCTGATCTCCTACGAGAACGAGGCGATCACCGCCCAGCAGAAGGGCGAGAAGCTCGACTACGTCATCCCCGACGAGACGATCCTCATCGAGAACCCGATCGCCGCGACCGCGAAGGCCGGCGCGAAGGCGAAGGCCTTCATCGACTTCGCGACGTCGGAGCCGGCCCAGAGGATCTTCGCCGCCAAGGGCTACCGGTCGGTGATCTCCGAGCTCGTCGACAAGCAGACGTACCCCGACCCGAAGGGGCTCTTCGACATCACGAGGTTCGGCGGCTGGGACACGGTCATGACGACGTTCTTCGATCCGAAGGAGTCCGTCATGCAGAAGATCGAGGAGGGCCTCGGTGTCAGCACCGGCTGACGCCGTCGCGCTGCCGCGCCGGGCGGGGTCGGGTCGCCGCCGCCGCGCCGCCCCGGCGATCGGGGGCGCGCTCGCGACCGCGTACCTCAGCCTCGTCGTCCTCATCCCGCTCGCCGCCGTCGTCGCGGAGTCGACGACCGGCGGGGCGGGGGCGTTCTGGGACGCGATCACCGGCAGGCAGGCGCTCGCGGCGATGCGCTTCACGGTGCTCGTCTCGCTCGCCGTCGTGGCCGTGAACATCGTCACCGGCACGCTCATCGCCTGGGTGCTCGTCCGCGACGAGTTCCCGGGCAAGCGGTTCATCAACGGGCTCATCGACCTGCCGTTCGCGCTGCCGACGATCGTCGCCGGGCTCGTGCTGCTGGCGCTCTACGGGCCCAGGGGCCCGGCGCCGTTCGACATCGGGTTCACGCGGATCGCCGTCGCGCTCGCGCTGCTGTTCGTGACGCTGCCGTTCGTCGTGCGCTCGGTGCAGCCGGTGCTCATGGAGCTCGACCGCGAGATGGAGGACGCGGCGAAGTCGCTCGGCGCGCGGCCGCGGACGGTCTTCGCGCGGATCGTGCTGCCGAACCTCGTCCCGGCGATCGCGGCCGGGGCCGGCCTCGCGTTCGCGCGCGCGCTCGGCGAGTTCGGCTCGGTCGTCCTGATCTCCGGCAACATCCCGTTTCAGACCGAGGTCGCGTCGGTCTTCCTCTTCGGCCAGATCGAGTCCGACAACACGTCCGGCGCGGCGGCGGTGAGCGTCGTCCTGCTCGTGCTGTCGTTCGTGTTGCTGCTGTTCGTGAGCTGGGTCTCGACGCGGGGGGTGCGCCGTGAGCGATAGCACCCGCGCCTCGCGGCTGACGCTGCGCTTCGCCGCGCTCGGCTATCTCGCCGCGCTGCTCGCGATCCCCGTCGCGATGGTCTTCTACCGGACGTTCGAGCACGGCCTCGGGCCGGCCTGGGAGGCCGTGACGACGCCGGGCGCCCAGCACGCGTTCTGGCTCACGTGCACGATGGTCGCGATCGCCGTCCCGCTGAACACGATCTTCGGCGTCGTCACGGCGCTCGCCCTCGTGCGGGGGCGCTGGCGCGGCAAGACGCTCGTCTCGGCGATCGTCGACCTCCCGTTCGCCGTCTCGCCGGTCGTCGTCGGGCTCGCGCTCATCCTCGTCTACGGCAACAGCGGCTGGATCGGGACGTGGCTCGCGGAGAACGGCGTCCGCGTGATCTTCTCGACGCCCGGCATGGTGCTCGCGACGATCTTCGTCTCGCTGCCGTTCGTCGTGCGCGAGGTCGTCCCGGTGCTGCGCGAGATCGGCGTCGAGCAGGAGGACGCGGCGCGGACGCTCGGCGCCTCGCCGGCCCAGGCGTTCTGGCGCATCACGCTGCCGGCGATCCGCTGGGGCGTCGCCTACGGCGTGATCCTCACGACCGCCCGGGCGCTCGGCGAGTTCGGCGCCGTCGCCGTCGTGTCGGGCAAGATCGAAGGCCAGACGGAGACGATGACGCTCTTCGTCGAGCAGCGCTTCCAGGCGTTCGACCTCACCGGCGCCTACGCCGCCTCCGTCGTGCTCGCGCTGCTCGCGCTCGCTCGTGATCGCAACCATGACCCTGCTCGACCGCCGCAAGGAAGGCTGAAACCGCCATGGCCATCGACGTCCGCAACGTCAGCAAGAGCTTCAACGGCTTCCTCGCCCTCGACGACGTCTCGCTGAGCGTTCCCGACGGATCGCTGACCGCCCTCCTCGGCCCGTCCGGGGGCGGCAAGTCGACGCTCCTGCGGGTGCTCGCCGGGCTCGAGGCCCCCGACAGCGGCGAGGTGCTGTTCTCCGGCGAGGCCGTGACGGCGGTGCCCGCCGAGGACCGCGGCGTCGGCTTCGTCTTCCAGCACTACGCGGCCTTCAAGCACATGACCGTGCGCGACAACATCGCGTTCGGCCTGAAGATCCGCAAGCGCCCGAAGGCCGAGATCCGCGAGCGCGTCGACGAGCTGCTCGCGCTCGTCCACCTCGGCGGCTGGGCCGATCGCTACCCGGCGCAGCTCTCCGGCGGCCAGCGCCAGCGCATGGCGCTCGCGCGCGCGCTCGCCGTGCAGCCGCGCGTGCTCCTGCTCGACGAGCCGTTCGGCGCGCTGGACGCGACGGTGCGCAAGGAGCTGCGCGACTGGCTGCGGCGGCTGCACGACGAGGTCCACGTCACGACGATCTTCGTGACGCACGACCAGGAGGAGGCGCTCGAGGTCGCCCAGCAGGTGGCGGTCATCAACGCCGGCCGCATCGAGCAGACCGGGACGCCGGACGACCTCTACGAGCGCCCCGCCAACCCGTTCGTCATGGGCTTCGTCGGGCCCGTGAGCCGGCTCGGCGACTCCTGGATCCGGCCGCACGACATCGAGGTCCTCGAGGACCCCGAGGACGGCGCGATCGCAGGCGATGATCGAGCGCGTCGCGCGCGTCGGCTTCGAGGTCCGCGTCGAGACGGTGCTGGGCGACGGGTCCTCGGTGCCGCTGCTCGTGACGCGCGACGAGGCCGACCATCACGAGCTGCGGGCGGGCCAGCTCGTCTGGCTGCGGGTGCGCCGCACCCGGGAGTTCGCGGCATGATGCAGCCGTGCGCGTCTCCGCCAAGGTCGACTACGCCGTCCGCGCCTGCGTCGAGCTCGCGGCCGCCCAGGCCGGTCCTGAGCCGTCGCGGCCGGTGAAGGCCGAGGCCCTCGCGCGCGCCCAGGACATCCCGGCGCCGTTCTTGGAGAACATCCTCCAGGGGCTGCGCCAGGCGGGGATCGTCGAGAGCCGGCGCGGGCCCGAGGGCGGGCACCTGCTGGCCGGTCCGGCGAGCGAGGTGACGCTCGCCGACGTCATCCGCGCGATCGACGGCCCGCTGGCGGGCGTCAACGGGCGCCGGCCGGACGAGATCGAGTTCACCGGCACGGCCGAGCCGCTGCGCGAGGTGTGGATCGCCGTGCGGGCGAGCGTGCGGCGGGTGCTCGAGGAGGTCACGCTCGCCGACGTCGCGGCCGGCGCGATCCCCGCGCGGGTCACCGAGCTGACGGCCGACCCGGGGGCCTGGGACAAGCGGTAGTCAGAGGGCGTCGAGCAGGCGCTCGAGGTCGGACTCGTCGTTCCACGCGCCGACGGAGGCGCGCAGCAGGCCCGTGCCGGGGAGGTCGCGCACGATGACGCCCGCCTCGGCGAGCCGGTCACGGGTCGCGGCCGGATCGGCGTCGTGCCAGGAGACGAGCGTCGTGCGCCCGCGCGGCGCGACCTCGAGGCCGCGGTCGGCGAGGGCGGCGGCGAACGTCTCGGCGAGCGTCGCGGCGCGCTCGTGGACGGCGTCCCAGCCGGCGTCGGAGAGGACGTCGAGCGCCGCCAGGGCGCCCGCGAAGATCTCGAGGCTGTGCAGGCCGGCGTCGTGGCGCGCCGCGTCGGCGCGGGGCACGGCGTCGAGGCCGGCGCCGGGGTTCTCGAGGTTGAAGTACGTCGGGCCGGTCGCGGGCAGGCGGTCGCTCCACTCCGGGCTGACCCAGAGCATCCCGGTGCCGATCGGCCCGCAGAGCCACTTCTGGCCCGAGCCGGCGTAGAACGCGCAGCCGAGCTGCTCGACGTCGACCGGGACCGCGCCGATGCCCTGGGCGCCGTCGAGCAGCACCGGGACGTCGCCGAGGCCCGAGAGATCGGGCGCGACGGAGCCGCTCACCCAGCTGACGTGCGAGGTCGCGACGAGGCGCGTCTGCGGCGCGACGGACTCGGCGAGCTCGGCGAGGGGAACGATGCGGACCGACACCTCGCGCTGGGCGCGCACCGCGGAGAGCGGCCCCGTGATGCCCGGATGCTCCTCGTCGGAGATCAGCACCTCGTCGCCCGGCCCGAGGTCGAGCGCCGTCAGGACGCGGACGACGCCGTCGCTCGTGGAGGTCGTCAGCGCGACGTCGTCACGCGCGGCGCCGAGCAGCGCCGCATAGGCCTCGCGCAGCCGGCTGCGCCCGTCGAGGAGCGCCTGGAAGTACGAGCCGAAGCGGCCCTCGTTCGTCGCCTGCTCGATCGCGCTCGTGCCGCGCGGCACGGCGACGGCGGGCAGCGGGCCGCACGTGCCGGCGTTGAGGTACGCGGACCGCTCGTAGACGGGGAACTGCGCGCGAAACGCGACGGGATCCATGGCCGCGGAGGCTATCGGTCGCTCTCACGGGCTTTCGACGGCTCCTGGCGCCCTTGCCTGGCCGAAGCGCCGCAGTCGACGGGAGCGGTCAGCGACCGCAGACGGCCAGTGGCCGGGGCCGCCCGTGCGGTAGAGCTTCGCCGCGCGGCGGTCCTGCTCGCGCTCCGGACGCCCGCGCCGGGTCGCCCGAGCCGCCGACCGAGGCCCAGGTGCTGAACGAGAACTGGTACTTGCCGCGGTACGTCCCGCCGGGCGAGATGGCGCGCGGATCGCCGCCGGACTCGCACTGGGCGATCGACTTCAGGTGCGGCGGCACGGAGCGCGCCTGGCGCTCGCGCTCGAGCTTGCGGCGCAGGCTGCGGATGTCGCCGCGCACGTCGTCGGTCTTGGCGCGCAACCGCGCGGGGCTGAGCTTCAGGAGCTCGGCGCGCAGCCTGCGGCGCTCGGAGAGCGACAGCGGGTCGCCCAGCAGCTGCCGGTGGCGACGCACGAAGTAGAGGTGGCGGTTGGCGAGCACCTGCGTCGCGGTCGAGTGCAGGTCGCTGATCGGGGCGGCTGCCGCGACAGCGGTCGGGGGTGCGACGGCCGGCTGGACGGCCGGGGCCTCCTGGGCGGAGGCGGATGTGACGACGGCGGAGATGGGCACCGCGGCCGCGCTCGTGGCGCAGACGGCGCCCAGGGTTCTGAGACGCATCCGTTCTTGGTCCTTCCACGGCCCGATGGCGACACGCGGTTGCGCGGCGCAGGCGGCCGGTCGTTTGCAGCGGGCGGCGGCGCCGATCGGCACCCGGAACTCACCCGCGGTCGAGGACCCTAGCAGCCCGAAGCGAACGGTTGTTCGCTTCGGGCCCGAACCGTGACCGATGTCAC
>CAWHLF010000020.1:0-8168 GCA_963830085.1 uncultured Actinomycetes bacterium
TCGGCGGACACCGTCATGTCGACGCCGCCCTTCGTGAACGTCTCGATCGGATCGGCGTCGTAGTCGTCGAGCGCGAAGATGTCGCCGAGGAGCTCCTCCGTGTTCTTGCTCGTCGCGTCGTTGACGAACGCCTGCGCCGCCTTCTTGTTGTCGAACTTGAACGTCTTGCCGTTGGAGAGCGCGGCCATGAGCGTCAGCGCGACGTTCGGGCTCAGGCCACCCTTCGCGCCGTCGACCTTGCCCGCCTTGAGCTTGCCGCCGGCGGTGAGGTCGAGCCCCACCTCGACGGTGTCCATGACGCGTGACCTTCACCTCCTTGTTGGCCAGCTCCTCGGTGATGACGGTGTGCCCGGCGCCGATGTGGATCGTGAAGACCGTGATGCCCGCCTTCGTCTCGACGGTCTTGGACAGCACCACGATCTCGCCGACGCCGGTGATGTCCTGGTAGCTCGTCACCGGCAGCGTGTTCATGACCGCCGTGAGCTTGCCGGCAGCCGCGTCGGCCGCCTGCTCGATCTCGAGCAGATACGCTTGGCCTTCTTGCGCAGGCGTTCGAGGTCTCCGAGCGCGCCGCTGGCCGTCTTCGCGTGGCGGCCGGCCTCGGCCGTCTTGTCGGCTGCCTTGTCGCCCCATCGTCTGCACCTCTTTGGGGGCGTCAGGACGCGTGCTGGCGACGGCCTCGAGTGCCTTCTCGCCCGCCTTCGTCGCGTCTGCGCGCGCGTCCTCGGCGAGCTCCTGCGCCCGCCGGGCAGTGTCCATCGCATCCTTCGCCTGCTCGTCGAGGCGCTTGATCGCGAGCTTGTTCGTGCGCAGCTCGTCGGCGTAGCGACGCAGTGCCGTGGCGGCGTGCGTCGAACCGTGGCGGAAGAGGTTGACCTTGTCGCGCTGCGTCTTGCACTGGGCCTCGCAGCTCATCTTCGCCTCGCCCGTCCAGCTGCCGAGGATCTTCTCTGCGCGGACGATCGTGCCGATGTTGTCAGCGAACGCGTGGGCGCAGCGCCGCAGCCCGTCGGCGGCGTCGTCGACGAGATGCGCCTGGCCGGTGGGAAGCTCGATTCCGGTGCTCGACATGATCGTCTTGACGGGGCTCGGCGCTCAGGCGAGCCCGACTTGCGGAACTGGTGCGTCATGTCGTTGATGACCTTGCCCGACTTCACATCGGCGAGCGTGCACTCGTCTGCGCACTGGGCCAGCGCAATGGTCATCCTCGAGATCACGCCCATGAAGGCGGATTCGCCGTGCTCGATGCGGTCGCAGACGCCTCGCAGCGCTTTCGAGACGCCATCGTGGCCGGCGTTGTCGAGGGCTGAGCGATCCCGCGGTCTTGACACCGTCGATGCCCGTCTCGCTTGTGAACGGCCATCATCGCCTTCGCCGCGACCTTCAGCTCGTGTGGTGTGACGTGCAAGCTCATGACTGGTAGGCGTGGGCTCGCGCGAGGACCCTCACATTTTCGATTCCGTCATCCTCCGAGGACACCCCCGCAACGACCAGGAGACCGCATGCCCGACCCCGTCTTCCTCATCACCGGCGCCTCGAGCGGCATCGGCGCGGCGACCGCCCGCCGGGCCTCGCAGGAGGGCTACCGGCTCGTGCTCGCCGCGCGCTCGACGGACAAGCTCGAGTCGCTCGCCGAGGAGCTCGGCGGCGCCGATCGCGCGATCGCCGTGACCTGCGACGTCACGGACTTCGGTCAGCAGGAGGCGATGGTGCAGGGCCGCGCTCGACGCCTTCGGCCGCATCGACGTCGTCTTCGCGAACGCCGGCTTCGGCGCCACCCGCGGCTTTCTGAAGGAGACGCCCGAGCACTGGCGCGACATGGTCCTCACGAACGTCCTCGGCTGCGCCTACACGATCCGCGCGACGATCCCCGCGCTGAAGGACTCCGTCGGCCACCTGCTGCTGACGAGCTCGGTCGCGGGACGCCGCGCGCTGCCCGGCTCGCTCTACAGCGCGACGAAGCACGCCGTGACGGCGATGGCCGAGTCGGCGCGCCAGGACCTCAACGAGACCGGCGTCCGGGTCACGTCGATCGAGCCCGGCATGGTCGACACGCCGTTCTTCGACAACCCGGTCTCCAACGCGCTGGAGCCCGACGACATCGCCCGCGCCGTGATGTTCGCCGTGCAGCAGCCGCCGCACGTCGATGTCAACGAGATCCTGATCCGACCGGTGAGTCAGCCGACCTGACCGCGGGCGCCGCGACGCCGACGCGCTCCCAGTCGGCCGCCAGCAGCGCGGCCAGCTCGCGCACCTCGACGTCCCAGCCGCGGGCCTTCTCGCTCCAGCCGAACGACCCGTCGGCCAGGCGGCGGGCCAGGCGCGGCTGCCAGCTCACGCCGAGGATGCCGCGGGCATGCGGGAGCGCGCGCTCGAGGTCGGCCGGGTCCAGCGGGCTGGACCAGCGCGAGCGCCCGTTGACGACGACCGCGACCGGCGGCGCCGCCGGGCCGAGCGTCGCCGCGACCTGCGCCATCATCGTCGCCGTCGTGGCGCGGGCGTCGCAGACGAGGACGAGCTGATCGGCTCGGGCGATCGCGTCGTGGCGCAGCTCGGCGCCGCAGTCGAGGAGGTGGATCCCGCCGCGGCCCGGCGGGTGCTGGGGCGGCCGGCCGCCCGCGACGTCATCGACGAGGACCGGCCGGTCGCGGCTCGTGTGCGTCAGCAGCGTGCCGAGCAGCGCCGTGACGGTCGAGGTGCCGGAGCCGGGCGCGGCGGCGACGACCGCGATCGTCGCGGTCCGCCGCAGGCGCGGACCGCGAATGAGCTCGTCGAGGCGCGGCTCGTAGTCGGCCGCCGACCAGCGGGCGCAGGCGCGCTCGACGCGGCCCATGTCCGCATCACGGCCCCGTCGCCGCGTGGCCTTCAGCGCCGGGAGGATCCGGGTGAAGCGCGGCAGCCACTCGGGCAGCGTGTCGCGCGTGCGCTGAAGCGGGCCGGGATCGTCGCCCTCGTCGGGCAGGCGCGGGCGGCCCGCGTGCACCGCGGTCCGTGACTCGCCCGCCGGCCGCAGGTGCACGATCGCGCCGTCCACGACGCCGGCCTGCGTCAACGAGCGGTCGGCGGCCAGCAGCCCGCTCCCGGTCGCCACGAGCTCCCAGCCCGCGAGGGCGGTCGTGCCGCCGGCCGTGAGCTGCGCGAGGAACGGCAGCAGCTCGGCGATCGGCGTATCGGCCGGCGCGGCGACGTCGGCCCGGCCGTGCGGGCCGACGATGGTGAGGAGCATCGTGTTCACAGCGGATCCCCTGCTCTCTGAAGTGCGTCGGTCTGGATGCGCGCGGCTGCCGGCTGCTCGCTGCGCGCAGGGGCGAGCACGGTCTGGACGGACACCGCCTTGCCGCGGCGGACGAGCAGGCCGCGCCCGGGCGGCTGCTCGGACGCCCGGTAGCCGTCGAGCACGGGTCCCTCGCTGCGGTCGCCGCTGAGCAGCAGGCCCTGCGTGCGAAGCTCCTGCAGCGCCTGGAAGAACGGCTCGAACGAGGCCCGCGACAGGCCCGCGACGCGCCGGGCGATCACGACGTGGAAGTCGAGGTCGCGGCCGTGAGCGATCGCGGACGTCAGCCCCTTGAGCGGGTTCTCGGGGCCGGCGAGCAGGTCGTAGTCGTCGACGACGAGGAAGTAGGACGGCCCGTCGGCCGGCAGCCCGCCGTCGATGGCGTCCGATCGCTTCTGGAGCGCGTCGACGAGCCCGTCAACCGCCTCGAGCATGAGCGTCTGGGTCGCCGCGTAGCCGGTGACGTGCGGCAGGCGCGCGAGGTCGCCGAGCGTCCGCCGCGGGTCGAGCACGGTCACGGCGAGGCCGGCCGGGACGTGGGCCTCGGCGAGCGCCTCGACGATCGCTCGCAGCGCGTTCGTGCGCCCGCTCTCGCCGTCGCCGAGGACGACCATGTGCGGGTCGGGGCCGCGGAAGTCGACGCCGACCGCCTCGAGCCGCTCCTCCTCGACGCCGAGCGCGACCCCGAGGTCGGCGAACGGCGGCAGCTCCTCGCGCTCGAGGCGCCGCGGCAACACGCGCACCGGGGCGGCGGGCGGCCCTTCCCAGCGCGCCGCGATACCTCGCGCGGCAGCGGCGATCGCGGTGCCGAGGTCGTCGGTGTCGCGGCGGCCGTCGAGGCGCGGCAGCGCGGCCTGGAACTCGAGGCCGCCCTCGACGAGCCCGCGACCCGGAGCGTCAGCCGGCAGCCGGGCGGCCGCCTTGCGGTCGATCTCGGAGTCCAGCGAGTCGCTGATGCGCAGCTCCAGCCGCGTGCCGAGGGCATCGCTGACGCTCGGGCGCATCTCGCCCCAGCGGCCGGCGGCGATGACGACATGCACGCCGTACGTCAGGCCGCTCGTCAGCAGCTCCTCGATCTCGAGGTCGAGATCCTCGAAGTCGCGGCGCAGGTTCGCCCAGCCGTCGATGACGAGGAAGAGGTCGCCGCATGGCGCCTCGAGCCCGGCCGCGCGGCGGGCGTGGACGTCGGCCATGCTGTCCAGGCCGAGCCGGCTGAAGGCCTCCTGGCGCTCCGCGATCGCGCCCTTCGCGCGGGCGACGATCCGCAGCACCAGCTCGCGGTCGGCCTTGCCGGCGACGGCCGCGACGTGCGGCAGGTCGCCGAGCGCGCGCAGCAGCCCGCCGCCGAGGTCGATCGCGTAGATCTGGACCTCCTCCGGCGTGTGCTCGCGGGCGAGCCCGAGGACGAGCGTGCGCAGCAGCGTGCTCTTGCCGCTCTGCGGCGCGCCGACGACGGCCGCGTGCCCGGCGGTGCCGGCGAAGTCGAGCTCGAGCGGGCGCGTGCGCTGCTCCTTGGGCAGGTCGACGACGCCGATCGTCGCGTGGAGGCTGCTCGCCGGCGCCGTCCGCGCCCAGAACGCGTCCGCGGGCAGCTCGTCGAGCGCCAGCGCGGCGGGCAGCGGCGGGCACCACACCTGGTGGACGGGCCCCGTGTGGGCGTCGCGCAGGCAGCGGGCGATCCGGCGCAGGTCGTCGGCGGCGCGGTCGCCGGACGCGCCCGGTGCGCGGGCGCCGGCGCCGGCGCCGGCCCGCGCCGCGCCGGGCGCGAACGGGACGACGAGCGTCCGGTGGGCCTCGTGCCCGGCGCCGGTCGCGCGCGGCTCGGTCACCATCGTCGCGCGGAAGCGCTCGTAGACGGTCGTATCGACCTTGAGGTAGCCGAGCCCGGGCTCGGATGGCAGCAGGTACGCGTCCGCCGTGTCGATGACGCCCTTGCTCTCCGCGGCGCTGAAGGTCCGCAGGCAGACGCGGTAGCGCAGGTGGCTCTCGAGGCCGCGCAGGCGCCCCTCGTCGAAGCGCTGGCTGGAGAACAGCAGGTGGATGCCGAGGCTGCGCCCGACGCGACCGATCGCCACGAAGAGGTCGATGTACTCCGGGCGGGCCGCGAGCAGCTCGCCGAACTCGTCGATGACGACGAGCAGATCCGGCAGCGGCGGGCGCGACGGCTCACGCTCGCGCAGGCGCCGGTAGGCGATGACGTCGTCGATGTTGCCGGCGTCGCGCAGCAGCTGCTGGCGGCGCTCCTGCTCGCCGAAGAGCGCGTCGTGCATGCGGTCGACCATGCGCAGGTCGCTCTGGAGGTTCGTGATCATGCCCGCGGTGTGCGGCAGCGTCTCGAGCTCGGCGAACGCCGCGCCGCCCTTGAAGTCCACGAAGACGAACGCGAGCTCCTCGGGCGAGTGCGCGAGCGCGAGGCTCATGACGAGCGTCCGCAGCAGCTCGCTCTTGCCCGATCCGGTCGCGCCGATGATGAGCCCGTGCGGGCCCATGCCGCCCTCGGCGGCCTGCTTGAGGTCGAGCTCCAGCCGCTCGCCGGCCGCGTTGACGCCGATCGTCGCGCGCAGCGCGAGCGATCGGGGGCGCCCGCGCCATTCGGCGGCGGGATCCAGGGCGTCGATCGAGGGCACTCCGAGCAGCGACAGCAGCCCGTCGCGCGGGTCCAGGGCACCGGACCGGGCGTCCTCGGCGAGGCGCAGCGGCGCGAGCGTCCGGGCGAGCTCCTCGGCATCGGCGGCGTCGGCGTCGTCGACGCGGACGCCGCCCTGGACGTAGCCGGTCGGGCCGGTCTCCTCGATCGTCGCCGGGCCGCGCTCGGCGAGGCGCAGGCGGGCGACGACCTCGGCGGGCTCGTACGCCGCGTCGTCCACGATGCATACGACGACGACGCGCAGCGCCTTCGCGCGCCCGAGCGCCTCGCGCAGCAGCGGCAGGCGGGCGCGGGCGTCGCCCGGCCGGATGCCGTCGACGACGAGCACGAGAAACGGGGCCGTGAGCGTCTCGGGCTCACCGAAGATCTTCGTCTCGGAGAGCATCCGCAGCTGCTCGACGCGAGGCGACACCTGCTCGTCGAGGAGTGCCGAGAGCTCCTCCGTGCTCGAGGCGAGCGCGAGCCGCGGGAGCGCGCCCTCGCCGCCGCCGTCGCTGCGGGCATGGGGGAGCCACTTCAGCCACTCCCAGTCCTGCGCGGCATCGTCGTGGGAGACGGCGAAGCGGACGTCGGTCGGCGCGTGCGCGACCGCGAGCTGCGCGACCATGGCGCGGACGCAGGAGCGCGCACGGTCGCGGGGTCCGACGACGGAGACCACCGGCGCGGCGGTGAGGCCGATGGCGACCGGCACATCGCCGATCGTGCGCCAGCGGTCGACGAGGCGCTGTGCCTCGTCGACGAGCGCCTGCTCGTACTCGGCGAGCGGGTTGCCGCCGACGTCGAGCTTCGGCCGGCCGGCGTGGGCCACCGGGCCGCGGCCGATGCGCACCGCGAGGAAGTCGGCGTCCGACGGCCGGCGCTCCCAGAGGTGCTCGCGGGTGGTCGCGAGGTCGCGGAGCTCGGGCGGGTCGGGGTGGCGGCGCGTCGCGGCGGCGACCTGGACGTCGGCGACGTCCGCGATCGCGCGCTCCTGGGCGACGAGGTACTCGCGGTAGCGGCGGCGCTGGCGGCGAGCGCTCTTCTTGCCCGAGCGCTTCTGGCCCGAGCGCATCGCGATCGCGTAGACGAGCGCCAGGACGACCATGCCGCTCGCGATGTAGAGGAAGATCTTGTTGCCGTACGCGAGGGCGAAGGCGACCATGCTCAGGCTCCCGACGACCGGGAAGAGCACGTGCATCCAGCCCTCGGCGTGCCCGCTGCCGACCGTCGGCGGCGTCGCGAGCAGGATGCGCTCGGAGGGGACCGGAGGCGGGAAGTCGCGCGGCGGCCGGTGCAACGCCGGCGAGGCCAACCCCGCCGGCGTCGAGTCCGGTGTGCGAGCGCCCGGGATCATCAGGAGCGTCCGAACCTCTTGGCGCCGGCCTGGTCGGTCGTCTGGAAGTCCTGGCCGGCCATGTTCGTGGCCTCCGAGATCTCCCGCAGCACCTCGGCGACCTTGCCGGAGATGTTCTTCCAGTCCTGCGCGCAGTTGCGCAGCGCCTCGCCCGTCGCGCCCTTCATGCCGCTGTCGGCGAGCGTCGAGGCGGCCTTGTCCATGTCGCTGGAGAGCGTCTGCATCTGGGTGGACCCACCCTTGAACGTGCTGACGGCACCGGCGATCTGACCTTGATCAACATGAATCGTGGACATCTGTGACTCCTTCTGGTTGACGTGACGTGCTGACGTCCTGCGTGGTCCTGCGGCTCATGGGGTGAACTCCTGCGAGAAGTTGCCGGCCGGCTGCGGCGCCGGGGTGCGCACGACGGGAATCGGCACCGTCTTGCGTGTGGCGGCGCTCGGCCGGGAGGCGGCGGGGCGCCGCCGGGCCTTGCGGGCGGGCGCCGGCTTGACGACGCGCCGGACCGGCGTCGCCGCGGGCCGGCGGGCGACGCGCTTGGCGGGCGGGAGCGACACGCGCCCGGTCGGTTCGCGCGTCGGCGAGTGGGCGGGCGAGACGGGCTTGGCCGGCTGCTCGCCCTCGGACATCCTGCTCAGCGCGAACACCACGAAGGCGACGACGAGCAGCGCCCACGTGACCTGGGACAGCGAGATGGGCCCGAGCGGGCGCCGCGTGCCGTACAGGCCGGGCCGCGAGCGGCGCCGGTCGGCCGGACTGCGACCGGGACGGTCGCCGCCGGAGCCCGCTTGGACAGCAGGCCCGGCGGCACCGTCCGGACGGCCGTTGCCGGCCGCTCGAGCGCATGGGCTGCGTCCGCCTGCGGTGCGGGGGATGCCCGCAGGTGATCGTCAAACGGCGAAAGACGCAGG
>CAWHLF010000021.1:0-5823 GCA_963830085.1 uncultured Actinomycetes bacterium
GCCGATGGCCGCGCGACGGCGACGCTCGCCGCGCTGCTGGCCGCCTGAGCGTCCAGATCCACTAGCGTCCCGCCGCATGGCCGTTTCGATCCAGGAGGCGCGTGCGGCCGTGTTCGAGCACGCCCACATCCTCGACTCCGAGGAGGTCTACCTCGACGAGGCCCTCGGCCGCGCGCTCGCCCTCGACGCCAGCGCGCCCAACGACGTGCCGCCGTTCGCCGCGTCGGCCATGGACGGCTTCGCGATCCGCGCCGCGGACACGATCGACGGCTCCGCGCGGCTGGAGCTCGTCGGCGAGGCGAAGGCCGGCTCCGAGGCCGGCGTCCGCGTGGAGCGCGGCACGGCGGTCCGGATCTCGACCGGCGCCCCGGTGCCCGAGGGCGCGGACGCGATCGTCCCCCAGGAGCTCACGACGAGCGACGCGACGCACGTCTCGATCGAGGGCCAGATCGCGATCGGCTACCACGTGCGGCCGGCCGGCGAGGACATCCGCGCCGGCGAGCTCGTCGTCCGCGCCGGCTCGGTGCTGGGCCCGGCGGAGCTCGGCGTCCTGGCGTCGATGAACATCCCGCGCCCGAGCGTCGTGCGCCGCCCGCGCGTGGCGATCGCGGGCACCGGCGACGAGCTCACCGATCCCGGCGTCGAGCTCAAGCCCGGCGCGATCCGCGACTCCAACGGCCCCGCGCTCGGCGGCGCCGTCCACCGCGCCGGCGGCGAGCTCGTCACCCGCGTGCGCGTCGGCGACGACCTCGACGCGACGGTCGCCGTCCTCGGCGCCGCGCTGCGCGACGTCGACATGCTCATCACGACCGGCGGCGTCTCGGTCGGCCCGCACGACCACGTGCGCCCGGCGCTCGCGCGCCTCGGCTACCGCGAGATCTTCGCCGGCGTGAAGCTCAAGCCCGGCCGCCCGACGACCTTCGCGGTCGGGGAGAACGGCACGCTGGTCTTCGCCCTGCCGGGCAACCCGGTCTCGGCGCTCATGGCCTTCCGCCTGTTCGTCGTGCCGGCGCTCGACGCGATGCTCGGCCGCCACGGTGAGCACCACCCCGTCAAGGCGACCGCCGACGAGGCGCTGCCCGGCGCCGTCGGCCGCACGACCGTCATCCGCTGCCGCACGACGCTCCAGGACGACGGCTGGCACGTGCGCTCGACGAAGTCCCAGGACTCCCACATCCTCACGTCGATGCTCGGCGTCGACGCGCTCGCGCTCGTCCCCGAGGACCGCGACGGGATCGAGGCGGGGGAGCCCGTCGAGATCGAGTTCGTGGGCTGACTCGCGCCAGCTCGGCGACGGGTCGTTATGAAAACCCGCTGCTAAGGTGGACATACGTGGTTGCCGTCCCCGCAACGTGCGTCTTTTCGCTGCTCCGGACCCCGCCGAGAGCGGGCGGGGTCTTCTTGTCCGCCCCCACGCCTAGGATTCATCAATGGAGATTGAGATCGGCCGCGGTAAGAAGGCCCGCCGCGCATACGGATTCGACGACATCGCGATCGTGCCCTCCCGGCGCACGCGCGACCCCGACGACGTGGACATCTCGTGGAAGCTCGGCGACTACCGCTTCGAGCTGCCGCTGCTGGCGTCCGCGATGGACGGCGTCGTCTCGCCGACGACCGCAGGCCTCATCGGCAAGCTCGGTGGCCTCGCGGTCCTGAACCTCGAGGGGATCTTCACGCGCTACGAGGACGCCGACGAGCAGCTCGAGCGGATCGCGCGGCTGCCGAAGGACCAGGCGACGCGCGAGATGCAGGAGATCTATCGCCAGCCGGTCCAGCCCGAGCTCATCGCCAGGCGGATCAAGGAGATCAAGGACCAGGGCGTCGTCGTCGCGGCATCGCTGACGCCGCAGCGCATCCGTACCCACTACGAGCTCGCGCTCGAGGCCGGCCTCGACATCCTCGTCATCCAGGGCACCGTCGTCTCCGCCGAGCATGTCTCCAGCGACGAGTCGCGCCCGCCGCTGAACCTCAAGGAGTTCATCCGCGAGGTGCCGCTGCCGGTCGTCGTCGGCGGCTGCGCGAGCTACCACACGGCGCTGCACCTCATGCGCACCGGCGCGGCCGGGGTGCTCGTCGGCGTCGGCCCCGGAGCGGCGTGCACGACGCGCGGCGTCCTGGGAATCGGCGTCCCGCAGGCGACGGCGATCGCCGACGTCGCGGGCGCCCGCTCGCAGAACATGCTCGAGACCGGCGAGTACTGCCAGGTCATCGCCGACGGCGGCATGCGCAACGGCGGCGACGTCTCCAAGGCGATCGCCTGCGGCGCCGACGCGGTCATGATCGGCTCCCCGCTCGCGCGTGCCTTCGAGGCTCCCGGCCGCGGCTATCACTGGGGCATGGCGACGTTCCACCCGACGCTCCCGCGCGGCGCGCGCGTCAAGACGGTCCAGAACGGCTCGCTCGAGGAGATCCTCATCGGCCCCGCCCACGAGAACGACGGCACGTTCAACCTCATGGGCGGCCTGCGGACGTCGATGGCGACCTGCGGCTACCAGGACATCGCCGAGTTCAACCGCGCCGAGCTCATGATCGCGCCGGCGCTCCAGACCGAGGGCAAGCAACTGCAGGTCGCGCAGGGCGTGGGCATGGGCGCCCGCGGATCGGCCGCGGCCGCCCCGCCGCCGGCGGAGCCCTCCAACGGCAACGGCATCCACCAGGAGCCCATCCTCAGCGAGACATGACGGACGGCATCGTGACCTCCGCCACCGCGGCGACGGAGCTCGTCGTCGAGGACGTGCGCGAGGTCACGGCGCCGCGCGCCGTCGACGAGGTCGTCGTCCTCGACTACGGCGGTCAGTACTCGCAGCTCATCGCCCGCCGGGTGCGGGAGCTCGGCGTCTTCAGCGAGCTGCTGCCCCACCACGTCGGGGCCGAGGAGGTTCGCCGCCGCAAGCCGAAGGGGCTCATCCTCTCCGGCGGTCCGGCGTCGGTCTACGCGCCGGGCGCGCCGCGCCTGGATCGCGAGCTGCTCGAGCTCGGCATCCCGGTGCTCGGCATCTGCTACGGCATGCAGCTCATCGCCACGGAGCTCGGCGGCACGGTCGAGGGCGCCGAGATCGGGGAGTTCGGGCGCTCGGACCTCACGGTGCGCGAGCCCGGCCGGCTCTTCGCCGGCCTGCCCGCCAGGCAGACCTGCTGGATGTCCCATCGCGACACCGTCTTCTCGGCGCCCCGCCCGGCTTCACGGCGCTCGCCTCCTCGACGGCCTCGCCGGTCGCCGCGCTGGAGTCCGTGCGAGCGCGGCATCTACGGCATCCAGTTTCACCCGGAGGTCGTCCACACGCCGTACGGGCAGACGATCCTCGAGCGCTTCCTCGGCGAGATCTGCGAGGCCGACCGCACGTGGAGCCCGGAGAGCATCGTCGCCGAGCAGATCGCGAAGATCCGCGCCCAGGTCGGGACCGGCAAGGTCGTCTGCGGATTGTCGGGCGGCGTGGACTCGAGCGTCGCCGCGCTGCTCGTGCACCGCGCGGTCGGCGACCAGCTCACCTGCGTCTTCGTCGACCACGGGCTCATGCGAAAGAACGAGGGCGAGCAGGTCGTCGCCGCGTTTCGCGACCACTTCAAGGTGCCGCTCGTCGCCGTCGACGCCGAGGAGCGCTTCCTGCGGCGCCTGGCCGGCGTCACCGATCCGGAGACGAAGCGCAAGGCGATCGGCGCCGAGTTCATCCGCGTCTTCGAGGAGGAGGCCGCCAAGATCGGCGACGCGAACTTCCTCGTCCAGGGCACGCTGTACTCCGACGTCATCGAGTCCGGCGGCGGGACCGGCGCGGCGACGATCAAGTCCCACCACAACGTCGGCGGGCTGCCCGACGACCTCCAGTTCGAGCTCGTCGAGCCGCTGCGCGCGCTCTTCAAGGACGAGGTTCGCGCCGTCGGCGCCGAGCTCGGGCTGCCCGAGCGGCTCGTCTGGCGCCAGCCGTTCCCCGGGCCCGGGCTCGCGATCAGGATCGTCGGGGGAGAGGCCACGAGGGAGCGCCTCGACCTCCTGCGCGAGTGCGACTTCGTCCTCCAGGACGAGATTCGCAAGGCCGGCCTGTACCGCGATCTCTGGCAGTCGTTCTGCGTGCTGCCCGACATCCGCACGGTCGGCGTCCAGGGCGACGAGCGCACGTACGGCAGCGTCGTCGTCATCCGCGCGGTGACCTCCGACGACGCGATGACCGCCGACTGGGCGCGGCTGCCCTACGACCTGCTCGAGCAGATCGCCTCGCGGATGATCAACGAGCTGCGCGACGTCAACCGCGTCGTCCTCGACATCACGTCCAAGCCCCCCGGCACGATCGAGTGGGAGTAGCTCAGGCGAACGGGGTACAAGGGGCGGCGCGCCGCGCGGCGGCGCGCCACGTTTCCTCTCAAAAGGAGCCCCGATGAGCGACCCGCACGACGAGTCGACGACGCTGAGCGACGACGACGTCAGGACGGACTATTTCTCCACAGCGTCGGAGAGCGCCGAGGACACCGGCGACGACACGGGCGACACGACGGACACGAGCGACACCGGAGACGACTCCGGCGACACCACCGATACGGGCGACGACTCGGGTGACGTCACCGATACGACCGACACCGGCGACGACTCCTAGGTCCCGGCCACGTCCGCGACCCTCCACGCAGCACGCACGCCGGCCGGCGCGCTCGAGCTGACGCTCGAGCCCGTCGCGCCGGACGTCTTCCTCGCCGAGCACTGGCAGCGGCGGCCGCTCGTCGTCGCCCGCGACGAGCCGGGCCGCTTCGACGGGGTCCTGTCGGCGGCCGACGCCGAGCACCTCGTCTGCGCGACCGGTGTCCGCGCTCCCGGCCTTCCGCCTCGTCAAGGACGGCGCGCAGCTGCCGCCCAGCGGCTACACGACCGACATCCCCTGGCGGCCCGGCAGCTTCTCGGGCAGCGCACGCGTCGACAAGGTCGCCGCCGAGCACGCCGCCGGCGCGACGATCGTCCTGCAGGGACTGCACCTGCACTGGCACCCGGCGGCGCTCTACTGCCGCGAGCTCGAGACCGCGCTGAACTGCCCGGTGCAGGCCAACGCCTACAGCACGCCCGCGTCGGCGCAGGGCTTCGGCGTCCACCACGACACGCACGACGTCCTCGTCCTACAGGTCGCAGGCCGCAAGCGCTGGCGCATCTACGACCCGCGCCTCGAGCTCCCGCTGAAGGCCCAGCGCTGGTCCGAGGAGCTCGGCGACCCCGGGCCGCCGGTCGACGACGTCACGCTCGAGGCCGGCGACACGCTCTACCTGCCGCGCGGCTGGCCGCACGAGGCCGCGGCCGCCGACGCCGCCTCGCTGCACATCACCGTCGGGCTGCACCCCGCGACGCGGATGGACGCCCTCCGCGCCGCGCTGAGCGAGTGCGCCGAGGACATCGAGTTCCGCCGCAACCTCGACGAGGACGGCGAGCTTCCGGCGGAGCTGCTCGAGCGCCTCGCCGCGCGCCTGCGACCGGCGGACGTCGCGCGCCGCGCGCGGCGCAAGCTCGTCGACTCGCGCCGCCCGATCCTGGGCGACCAGCTCGCGCAGCTGCGCGCCCTCGAGCAGCTCGACGCCGTCACGCCACTGCAGCGCCGTGCGACCGTCATCGCCGACCTCGAACCGGCCGACGATGCGGTCGCGCTGCGCTTCGAGGGCAAGCAGGTCCGGTTCCCGTCGCAGGCCGCCGAGGCGGTCGCCTTCGTGCACGCCGCCGACGGTCCGTTCACCGCCGGCGAGCTGCCGGGGACGCTCGACGCGCCCGGGCGCCTCGTGCTTGTCAGGCGGCTCGTGCGGGAGGGCTTCCTGCAGATCGTCAGCCTTCCAGCGTCGCCTCCACCGTGATCTCGAGGT
>CAWHLF010000022.1:0-12325 GCA_963830085.1 uncultured Actinomycetes bacterium
GACCAGGCGCGTCCCGGGCGCCATCAGCGGGTAGTCGCGCCCGTCATGAGGAGCGCGGTCGTCGTCGTGGACATGCTCAACGCCTACGAGCACGAGGATGCGGAGCGCCTCATGGAGTCCGTGCGCCAGGCGCTGCCCGCGATGCAGGAGCTCGTCGCACGCGCCCGCGAGGAGGACGTGCCGACGATCTACGTCAACGACAACCACGGCGACTGGAGCGCGTGCCGGCCGGAGCTCGTCGAGCACGCGATGAACGGCCGCGCGCCGGAGCTCGTCGAGCCGATCGCGCCACCGCCGGACGCAGCCTTCGTCGTCAAGGCGCGCCACTCGATCTTCTACCAGACGCAGCTGGAGTACCTCCTGCGCCAGGAGGAGATCGACCGGATCGTCCTCGTCGGCCAGGTCACGGAGCAGTGCGTCCTCTACTCGGCGCTCGACGCCTACGTGCGTCACATCCGCGTCGGGGTCCCGAGCGACGCCGTCGCGCACATCTGCGAGCACCTCGCCGAGGCGTCGCTGCGGATGATGGAGCGCAACATGCACGCCGACATCGCGACGGCGGCCGAGTGCGCGCTGCGGTAGGGCCGCGTGTCGGATGCGCGGAGCCGGGTAGCCCGAGGCGACGACCTTGAAACCCCGCAAAGGAGCACGACTTCATGGCAGACCCGACGATCCGCGAGGCAAAGCTCATCCAGTACCTCAACGAGGCCTACGGCACGGAGCGTGAGCTCGAGACGGCGCTGCAGGCCCACATCAAGATGACGACGCGCGACGCCTACAAGAAGCGCCTGCAGGCGCATCTCAAGGAGACCAAGGGTCACGCGCGGGATGTCAAGGCGCGGATTCGCAAGCTCGGCGGCAAGGCCGAGGAGAACCCGGTCCCGGTGCCCGCTCCCGAGATCGTCAAGGAGGTCGCCTCCGGCGCGACCGCCGTCGCCGGCAAGGCCGTGGCCCTCGCCCAGGGCCCGCTGCACGCGCTGCGCGGGACGAGCGAGCAGGAGAAGCAGCTCAAGAACGCCAAGACCGAGTACGCGAGCGAGGCCGAGGAGATCGCGACCTACACCGCGATCGAGGCGCTCGCCGAGGCGCTCGGCGACACCGAGACGGCGAAGCTCGCGCGCACGATCCGCCGTGACGAGGAGCGGATGGCGACGTACCTCCAGAAGCTCATCCCGACGCTGACGAAGGCCGTCGTGCAGGAGGAGATCCCGGCCTCCGAGCGCAAGCCCGCGGCAGCGTCGTCCAACGGCCGGGCATCCGCGTCGCGGGCACGCTCCAACGGCGGTCGCAGCACGGCGAGCCGGTCGCGCAGCAGCGCCGGCAGCGGCTCGCGCGCGAAGAGCACCCGCTCGACGGCGAGCCGCTCGACCGCGAGCCGCTCGACGGCGAGCCGGTCTCGCACGAAGTCCAAGGCCTAGCCGGTATTTCCTCCCTCGCGCGGTGGACAACGTCCACCGCGCGGGTGAGAATGCCAGTCGGCCATGGACGAGCCGACTCGCGACGACGTCGTCGAACCCGCGATGCGCGTCACCGCGCTCGTCGTCGTGGCGGTCCTGCTGCCGGCGCTCGTGATCCTCTGGGGCCTGCCGGGCGACACCGCCGACCTCTGGGCGTGGACGATCAAGCCCGATCTCACGCCGATCTTCATGGGCGCGGGGTACGGAGCGGGCGCCTACTTCTTCTTCCGGGTCTACACGACGAAGCGCTGGCACGAGGTGTCGGTCGGGGTGCTGAGCGCCGCGGTGTTCGCGCTGCTCATGCTCGTCGCGACGCTCCTGCACTTCGACAAGTTCAACAAGGGCGACGCGCCGACGCTCGCCGCGATCGCCTTCTGGGGCTGGACGATCGTCTACGTCCTCTCGCCCTGGATCGTCGGCTGGCTGTGGTACCGCAACGAGCGCCGCGATCCGCGCACGCCCGAGCCCGGCGAGCCGCTCGTGCCGCCGGCCGTGCGCCTCGCTGCGCGGATCGCGGCGATCGGCGCGCTGACCGTCGCCGCCGTCGTCCTCGTGGCTCCCGACGTCGCGATCGACGCCTGGGGCTGGGACCTCACGCCGCTCACCGCCCGCGTCATCGCGTGCTTCACCGCGCAGGTCGGGACCGGCTTTCTCCTGCTGTCGCGCGACCCGCGCTGGAGCAGCTGGAAGGTGCTCGTCGAGACGTTCCTCATCGCCGTGGCGCTGCTGCTCGTCGGCGCGCTGCGCGCCTCGGACGCCTTCATCGACGGCCGGCTGCTGGCGTGGGGCTACGTCGCCGGGCTCGCCGGCGGCGCGATCGCGCTGCTGCTGCTGTACCGCTCGATGCAGCGGCCGCGCACGCCGACGGGCTGAGCGCGGCGTCGCGATGTATCACGGCGCGCCGTCGGCGCTCGTTGTCGATGCGGGGAGCAGAGACCCCGAATCGGCAGACGAACGACCGAGGAGCGACGAGATGCAGGCACCACGGACACCCCGGCTCGCGATGACAGGGCCGATGCTGCGAGGCCGCGGAGTGCTGCACGTCGTCGGCCTCGACGACGTGCTGTCGATCCCGGATCCCGGCGGCCTCGTGTATCGCATCGCGATGCTCGCCGACGGCTCGCGCACCACCGACGAGCTCGTCGCGGCCGTCGTGGCCGACTTCCCGCTGCTCGGCGAGCAGCATGCCGCCGCGACCGTCCGCGAGCTCTCGGAGATCGGGCTGCTGGACTCAGTCCTCCGGCACGCGGACCCGGTCCTGCGCTGAGATCGCGCGGCGGACCTTCGCCGGAACGCCGAATGCGACGACGCCCGCGGGCAGGTCCCGGGTCACGACCGATCCGGCGCCGACGACGGTGTCCTCGCCGATCGTCACGCCCGGCCCGACGATGACGCCGCCGCCGAGCCAGACGTTGTCGCCGATCGTGATCGGCTCGCCGTACTCCCAGCCCGCGCGGCGCGGTCCCGGGTCGACCGGGTGCGTCGCGGTGAGCAGCTGGATGCGCGGCGCGAGCTGGCACGCGGCGCCGATCGCGATCGGCGCGACATCGAGCATGACCGCGTCGTAGTTCACGAACGTCCCGGCGCCGATGCTGATGTGCGTCCCGTAGTCACAGCGAAACGCGGGCTTGACGACGACGCCGTCGCCGACGCTTGCGAGCAGCTCGCGCAGCAGCCGGTCGCGCTCGTCCTGCTCGCCGTCGCGCGTGAGGTTGTAGCGATCCAGCAGCTCCTGGGCGCGGGCGTTGTCGGCGATGAGGTCGGGATCGTCGGCGATGTAGAGCTCGCCGCGCAGCATCCGGTCTTTCATCTCGCCCATGCGGCCGCCGAATCTACTCGCAGTAGGCTTCGCGCGATGGAGGTCGGGGAGCTCGTGCGTTGCGCCGCGGCGGGCGAGCGCGCGTCCTGGGAGTCGCTCGTCGAGCGCTACGAGGGGCTGCTGTGGGGCATCGCGCGCAGCCACCGCCTCGACGAGGCGAGCGCCGCCGACGTCGTGCAGACGACCTGGCTGCGGCTGCTCGAGCACCTCGGCGACCTGCGCAACCCGGACGCGCTCGGCGGCTGGCTCGCGACGACCACGCGCCACGAGTGCCTGCGCGTCCTGCGCCACCAGGGCCGGCAGATCCCGACGGAGGACGACCGCATCCCGCAGGACTCGGTGCCGCCCGTCGACGACGCCCGGCTGCTCGCCCGCGAGCGCGACGCCGAGCTGTGGCGCGCGTTCGCGACGCTCTCCACGCGCTGCCAGGCGCTGCTGCGGCTGCTCGCCACCGACCCGGCGCCGACCTACGACGACGTCGGGACCGCGCTCGCGATGCCGATCGGCAGCATCGGCCCGACCCGCGCGCGCTGCCTCGCGCGGCTGCGGGGCGCGCTGACGGGAACACGTATCACGACGCCGGCACCGCGCTCTTCCACGTGATGGCGCCCGACCACCACGACGAGGACGACGCGCTCCTGGCCGAGCTCGCGAGCGCCGTCGCCGCGGTCGACCCGGTCCCCGAGCACGTGCGGATCGCCGCGCGCGCCGCCATCGACTGGCTCACGATCGACGCCGAGCTCGCCGCGCTCGTCCACGACTCGGCGGTCGACGAGCCGGCCGTCGCGGTCCGCGGCGACGACACGGCGCGGGCGCTGACGTTCGAGGCGCCCGACCTCGAGATCGAGCTCGAGGCCGTCCCCGAGGGTGACGGCGCGACGCTGCGGATCACGGGCCAGCTCGTGCCGGCGCAGACCGCCCAGATCGCGATCGGCACCGGCGAGGGGCTCGTCCTGACGCGCGCCGACGAGCGCGGGCGCTTCGACGCCGCGGGCATCGCGCCGGGCCCGCTGCGCCTGCGCTGCTGGCTGGACCGCGCGCCCGGCGGCGGCCGGCTCGTCGAGACGCCCTGGCACGACATCTGAGCGACTCCGAGACAGCTTCAGGCCTGGCCGCGCTCGCCGACGAGGCGATGCGGATGCTCGGCGACGACCCGAAGCGGGCCGGCCGGCTCGCCGCCGGCGCGCTGCGCCGGGCCCGCGCCGCGCGCGATCACGAGACGGCCTCGGTCGCGCTGCGGGTGCTCGGGCTCGTCGCGCTCGACCTCGACGACGCGCCGACGGCCGTCGTGCACCTCCGCGCGGCGCTCGCCGCCGCGCGGCGCTCGGGCTCGCCGCGGCGCACGGCGCAGGCGCGGATGAGCCTCGCCCACGCGCTGCTGAACGAGGGCTCGTCGGCGGCGGCGCTGCGCAACGCGACGATCGCGGCCGGCGAGGATCCCGACCCCGACGGGCTGCTCGTCCAGCAGCACGCGCTGATCCTCGAGCGGCTCGGCCGCTTCGACGACGCGCTCGACGGCTACCGGCGGGCGCTCGTGCTCCTGCGGCGCTCGGGCGACGAGCACGCCGAGGCCAAGCTCCTCTGCAACCGCGGCGTCCTGCACGCCTACCGCGGCGGCCTGCGGGCGGCCGAGAGCGACCTGCTCGCGGCCGAGCGCCTGAGCGAGCGCCTCGGCCTCGCCTTCATGGCGGCGACGATCCGCCAGAACCTCGCGTGGCTCGCGGAGCGGCGGGGCGACCTCCCGGGAGCGCTGGCGAGCTTCGACGCGGCGGAGCCGCAGCTCGCCGCCGCCGGCGGCACGCGCCAGGCGGTCTTCGAGCTCGACCGCTCGCACGCGCTGCTCGCCGCCGGGCTGCACCGCGAGGCGCGCGCGAGCGCCCTGCTGGCCGTCGAGCGCTTCGAGGAGAGCGCGATGGCGGCGGACCTCGCGGAGGCGCGCGTCGCGCTGGCCGAGGCCGCGCTCGCCGGCGGCGACACCGCGACCGCGACGGCCGTCGCCGCGCGCGCGGCCGCCGACTTCGCGCGCCAGCGGCGCAGCGGCTGGGCGGCGCTCGCCGAGCACACCGCGATCCGCGCCGCGTTCGCGGGCGGCGCCTGCGACGCGCGCCTGCACCGGCGGGCGCGGCGGACGGCCGCGGCGCTCGCGGCGGCGGGCTGGCCGGCGGCGGCGCTCGACGCCGAGGTGCTCGCGGCGCGCGTCGCGCTCGGGCTCGGGCGCGCGGACCTCGCGGCGCGGACGCTCGAGGCCGTCGCGCTCGCCCGCCGCCGCGGGCCCGTCGCGCTGCGGCTCGGCGCCTGGCACGCGGAGGCGCTGCGGCGGCTGGCGACCGGCCGGCGGGCGACCGCGCCGCGGGCGCTGCGGGCCGGGCTCGCGATCCTCGACGAGCACCGGCTGAGCCTCGGCGCCACCGAGCTGCGCGCCGGCGCCGCGGTCCACGGCAACGCGCTGGCGGCGCTCGGCCTGCGCCTCGCGCGCGAGTCCGGGAGCGCCGCGGCCGTCCTGGAGTGGGCGGAGCGGGGGCGCGCGGGGGCGCTCTGGCAGCGCCCGGCGCGGCCGCCCGGCGACGACGCGCTCGCCGCCGACCTCGCCGAGCTGCGAAGCGTGCTCGCCGACATCGGCGAGGCCGGCAAGCAGGCGGGCGACACGCGCCGGCTGCTGCGCCGTCAGGCCGAGCTCGAGCAGGCGATCCGCCGGCGCGCGCGCCACGCGGCGGGTGCTGACGGCGACGTCGCGCCGCTCGCGCCGCCGGGCACGGGCGAGCTCACCGCCGCGCTCGGGGAGCGCGCGCTCGTCGAGCTCGTCGCGCAGGACGGCGCGCTGTGGGCCGTCGTCATCGCCGCCGCGCGGCCGCGGCTCGTGCGGCTCGCCGCCGTCGCCGACGCCGAGCGCGAGCTCGCGGCCCTGCGCTTCGCGCTGCGGCGGCTCGCACGCGGCACGGGGTCGGCCGCCGCGCGGGCGGTCGCGCGGGCCAACGCCGAGCACGCGGCCGGCCGCCTCGACGAGCTGCTGCTCGCGCCGCTGCGGCCGTCGCTCGGCGAGCGCGAGCTCGTGCTCGTCCCGACCGGCGAGCTGCACGCGGTGCCGTGGGCGGCGCTGCCGTCGTGCGCGAGACGGGCGGTGAGCATCGCGCCGTCGGCCGCGCTGTGGCTGCGGGCCGCGCGGTCGCGCTCGCGCTCGCGGCCGCCGTCGGACGGCCTGCTGCTCGCCGCCGGGCCGGGGCTGGCGCACGCCGCCGCCGAGGTCCGCGAGCTCGCCGCGCGCCATCCCGCGGCGACGGTCCTGGGGCCCGAGCGGGCGCGGGTCGGCGCGGTCGCCGCCGCGCTCGAGCACGCCGGCTGCGCCCATATCGCGAGCCACGGGACGTTCCGCGCCGACAACCCGCTCTTCTCGTCGCTGCTGCTTGCCGACGGCCCGCTGACGGTCTACGACCTCGAGCGGCTCGCGGCCGCCCCGCGCGACTTCGTGCTCAGCGCGTGCGAGGGCGGCGTCGGCGCGGTGCGGCCCGGCGACGAGCTCATGGGCTTCTCCGCCGCGCTGCTCGCGCTCGGGACCAGCTCGCTCGTCGCAAGCGTCGTGCCGGTGCCCGACGAGCCGACGCGCCGGCTCATGCTCGCGCTCCACGACGGCCTCGCCGCGGGGTCGCAGCCGGCCGCCGCCCTGGCGGCCGCCCGCGCGGCGGCGCTCGGCGACAGCGACGCCGACGTCGTCGCCGGCGCGGGCTTTCAGTGCTTCGGCGCGGGCTCGGGCGCGGCCTGACGCTGTAGCGTGCCGCGCATGGCCGACCCGCTCTTCCGACTCGTCTGCACCGCCGGCGTCCTCGCGGACGCCCCCGAGGGCTGGGTCCCCACGATGCTTCAGGAGGGCGAGCTCGCGCTGCTCGTCGACGACGGCGGCCTCGACGCGATCACCGCGCTGGCCCATGCGCTCGACCTCGTGACGATCCCGCTCCTGCGCACGGAGGACTCCGCGCGAGCGCCAGGACAGCACGGTCATGTCCTACGCGGCATCCAAGCCGCTCGTCTGGATCGGGCCCGGGTTCGGCGACGCGGCGACGGGCTGGGCACACAAGCGCGGCCCGATGACGCTGCTCGTCGAGACCGATGGCGCGCTGTCGGCCGAGGAGCGCCGGCGGATCGAGCGCTTCGTCATGATCCTCGGTCGCCAAGCCGAGTAATTCGCGCTCAAGTCCTGGCGCGCCCGTTGCCGATGCAGAGGCCAGAGGCGCGGGGTCCTCTCCTCCCTTCCACACCGCGCTTCTTCCGGTCGCGGGCGCCGAGCCAACGCGGCGCTCGCGACCGGGCTCCTCTCTTCTGCCTCAGGCCTGCCGGACGTCGAAGTTCATGACGCCGCGGTAGCCGCCGTCCTCCTCGGCGAGCGTCAGCACGAGCGCGTCGTCGAAGATCCCGTCGGTCGAGTTCAGCTCGTCGCGCCGGCCGCGGCCGTTGTAGGGCGACCTCGCGAAGACGGCGTCGGAGACCTTGTCGTCGAAGAACAGCTGCGTCGTGAGGACGGTCGTGCTGTCGAGGTGGACCTTCGCGTGGATGTGGACCGTCCGGCCCTGGTACCAGCCGGGGTAGATCGTCACGAGCTCGGCGATGCCGTCCTTGTTCGTGACCTGGGCGCCGCGCAGGTAGCGCGTCTGCGTCGATGCGCCGTCGAAGCCCGAGTAGCTGCCCTCGGCGTCGCAGTGCCAGATGTCGACGACGGCGTCGGGCAGCGGCTGGCAGGACTGCGCGTCGCGCACGCGCAGCGCGAGGCGCAGGCGGGTCCCCTTGCGGTCCTCGCGGATGTCGCTGCGGACCGCGTCGGCGTCGAAGTAGTAGGGGCCCTCGGTCTGCTCGGGGGTGACCGTGCAGCTCGCGGACTCCTCGAAGAGGGCGGCCGTGTCCGAGCTCGTCGTCGTGCGCGGCTCGACGGTCGTCGTCGCGCCGTCGGTCGTCGCGACCGGCGTCGTGGCCGACGACGTCGGCGAGTCGTCGCCGCACGCGGCGAGCAGGCTGCCGAGGCTGATCGTCCCGAAGGCGCCGAGCGCCTGGCGGCGGTCATATCGTCGTGTCACGTCTGCTCCCGGGTCGAGTGTCGGAACGCTACCCGCCCAGGCTGGCGCGCGAGCCTGATCGCCGCCCGGGAGTCTCCTGGGAATCGCCTGGGAGCGCGATGCGCCGCCCGCAACTTAGACTTCGCGGCATGTCCACGCCGGAACTCCCGCGCCGCAGCGGGCCGCGCCCGCGCACGACGCCGTCCAACCCGCACACCCAGCTCGACCAGCAGCCGAGCGATCCGGCGCTCGTCGCGGAGCTCGCGCGGCGGATCTTCGCGCTGCCCGGCGTCGTCGAGCAGCCGAGCGGCATCTCCGTCCCGGGTGCGCGCGCCCTGACGCTGGCGCCGGGCGAGCCGGCGGGGCCGCCGGAGGCCTTCATGATCCCCGGCGAGTTCGCCCACGTGCACCCCGAGCCCGACCACAGCCTCCACGCGATGCTGCCGCTCGAGCTCGCCGAGACGGCGATCGAGGCCGGCTGGGCCGAGCCGCACCCGGTGGCGCGGATGGGCCTCATCCCGCACACCGCCGTCATGCTCTACGCGCCCCGCGACGAGGCCGAGCTCGACGTCGTCGAGCGTCTCGTCCGCGCCTCCCACGCGTTCGCGCGCCCCGCGTGACGGTGGGCGACGGCATCGATCCGGCCGATCTCGACGTCTGCCTGCGCGTCCTGCGCGAGCTCGACGACCTGCCGGTCGAGCATCCCGACGCGGTCGCCGTCCGCCACGCGACGGCGCACATCTTCAAGCGCGTCAAGGAGCGGCGGCGGGCCGAGCGGCGGGCGGCGATCCTCGCCAACGACGCCGCTGTGACGGCCGCGACGGCGACCGGCGCCGACGGGCGCATCGACGACGAGACGGCCGGCCTGGCGCTGCGCTCGAGCGCGAACGGGACGAGCGCCGGGACGCTCGCGCAGGCGCGCGGGTGCTACGTCTGCAAGGAGCGCTACGTCGAGGTCGACGCCTTCTACCACCAGCTCTGTCCGGCCTGCGCGGCGCGCAACCGCGACCGCCGCGAGGCGCGCACCGACCTGCGCGGCCGCCGCGCGCTGCTCACCGGCGGGCGGGCGAAGATCGGCATGTACATCGCGCTGCGGCTGCTGCGCGACGGAGCGCAGACGACGATCACGACGCGCTTCCCCCGCGACGCCGCGCGCCGCTTCGCCGGGATGGAGGACAGCGCGCGGTGGCTGGACCGGCTGCGGATCGTCGGCATCGACCTGCGCAACCCGGCGCGCGTCGTCGAGCTCGCCGACGAGATCGCCGCCGAGGGCCACCTCGACATCCTCGTCAACAACGCCGCCCAGACCGTGCGGCGGTCGGCGGCGTCCTACGCGCTGCTCGCCGAGGCCGAGGCGGCGCCGCTGCCGCCCGGGCCGCTGCCGCCGATCAGGCTCCTCGGGCCCGGGCCGGGCGGAGGCGACGCCGGAGTCGCTGCGCGCCCTCGCGCCGCAGGCGATCGACGCCGGCGGGCTCGTGCCCGACCTCGATCCCGTCAACAGCTGGAGCCGCCACGTCGAGGAGGTCGACCCCGTCGAGCTGCTCGAGGTCCAGCTCTGCAACCAGACGGCGCCGTTCATCCTCGTCGCGCGGCTGCGCGCGGCGCTCGCGGCATCGCCCGCGCGGCGGACCTACGTCGTCAACGTCTCGGCGATCGAGGGCCAGTTCCACCGCGGCTACAAGGGCCCGGGTCACCCGCACACGAACATGGCCAAGGCGGCGCTGAACATGCTCACGCGCACGAGCGCCCACGAGCTGCTCTCCGACGGGATCCTCATGACGAGCGTCGACACCGGCTGGATCACCGACGAGCGGCCGCACCCGACGCGGATGCGCCTGGCGAGCGAGGGCTTCCACGCGCCGCTCGACCTCGTCGACGGGGCCGCCCGCGTCTACGACCCGATCGTCCGCGGCGAGGCGGGCGAGGATCTCTACGGCTGCTTCTTGAAGGACTACGAGCCGGCGCCGTGGTGAGCGTCGAGCTCACGTCGCTCGCGCACGGCGCGGGCTGTGGCTGCAAGCTGCCCGCCGCCGCGCTGCTGCCGATCGTGCGCGGGCTGCCGGCCGGCGACGACCCGCGCCTGCTCGTGTCCGCCGCGAGCGCCGACGACGCGGCCGTCTTCAAGCTCAGCGACGAGCTCGCGCTCGTCCTGACGATCGACTTCTTCACGCCGGTCGTCGACGACCCCTACGACTTCGGCCGGATCGCCGCCGCCAACGCCCTGTCGGACGTCTACGCGATGGGCGGCACGCCGCTGGCGGCGATGAACGTCGTCGCCTTCCCGCTCGAGCGCCTCGGCGGCGACGTCCTGCGCGAGATCCTGCGCGGCGGCGCCGACGTCGTCGCCGCCGCGGGCGCCTCGATCGTCGGCGGTCACTCGATCGACGACCCGGAGCCGAAGTACGGGCTCGCGGTCACCGGCACCGTCCATCCCGACGAGCTCGTGACGAACGCGGGCGCGGTCGCGGGCGACGTGCTCGTGCTGACGAAGCCGCTCGGCGCCGGCGCCGTCGTGACGGCGCGCAAGCGCGGGGTGCGCGACGACGAGCTGCTGGCTCGGGCGGTCGCGACGATGGCGGAGCTCAGCGACGCGGCCTCGGCCGCCGCGGTCGCGGCGGGCGCGCACGCGATGACCGACGTCACCGGCTTCGGGCTGCTCGGCCACCTGCACTCGATGGCGCGCGAGAGCGGCGTCGCGGCGCGCGTGGACGCGGCGGCCGTGCCGGCCCTCGACGGCGTCCTGGACCTGCTCGCCGGCGAGGACGCGGTGTCGGGCGGGAGCGCGCGCAACCGCGAGTACGCAGCGACGTTCACGTCGTTCGGCGAGGGTGTGCCCGAGGCGCTGCGCCGCCTCGTCTGCGACGCGACGACGTCGGGCGGCCTGCTCGTCGCGCTGCCGGCGGCCGCCGCGGGCGCGCTGCCGGGCGCCGTCGTCGGCGAGATCGTCGCGGGCGCCGCGGGAGCGATCGCCGTGCGGTAGGGCCTGGAGCGGCCCGGGCCCGGTGGCCCGACCGGTCTTCAAAACCGGGGGGAGCGCGGCAGACCGCGCTGGAAGGTTCGACTCCTTCGCCGCTCCGTCGGGTCTACTAGCCTCCTGCACGATGGAGGCCCAGCAGGCGGAGAACCTCGACCCCGCGGAGGTCATGGCGGGCGCGCCGGACGACGAGTTCGCGCTCGTCGAGCTGCGCCTGGACTGGCCGCACGACCTCGAGATCTATCCCGAGCACCGCCAGCTCTGGCAGCGCTTCTTCGTCCTCACCGGCGACCCGCTCGCGTGGATCGCCGACCGCGGCGAGGCGTGGGCGGCCGTGACCGTCGACGACGAGGTGCTCGAGGTCGACGTCTACGTGCTGCTGCCCGCCGTCCTGCGGCGGATGGAGGAGCACGACGGAAGCGTCGAGGCGGCGATCGCCCCGTACGCGACGACCGCGATGCGGGCGGCGCTCGAGCACGAGGAGCTGCTCATCACCGGCGACTACCACCGGCTCGCGGTCACCGGCGAGGCGCCGCGCCTGCTCGACGGCCTCGACGACGACCACGGCCGCTTCGGCGTCCCGTCGATCCAGTGCCGCCGCAGCTGGGCGCCGGTCGGCTTCGGCGCGCTCCTCGACCTCGTCCAGGAGGCCTTCGGCCCGGTCGAGCTCGACCGCACGGTCGTCAAGCTCGACCCGGTCGATCCGCCGGCCGGCGACTGCCCCGCCTGCAAGGGCCTGACGTTCGGCTTCCCCACCGACCTCGAGGACGCGCGCAAGGGCATGTGCGAGGCGCACGACGCGCAGGCGCTCGCGATCCGCACCGAGCGCATCGGGCACGCGCACGAGTCCAACCGCGCCGGCTGGCGGGCGATCGACAAGGCCGCGATGCGCATCAACAAGCTGCCCGAGCCGACCTTCGCGCCCCAGCCGCCGCGGATCGTGGGTGAAGCCCCGGCGCGCAACGACCCCTGCCCCTGCGGCAGCGGCAAGAAGTACAAGCGCTGCCACGGCGCATGACCGCCGACGGGTCCCCCA